>CAWEDD010000036.1:0-63820 GCA_963807495.1 uncultured Peptococcaceae bacterium | reverse complement strand
AGCCGAAATTCCAGGGTGGTTTTCCCTTCGGCATGATCGCAGAGGCAGTCTACCGGTTGCTGAAATAGCGTTCAAACTCTAACATCATCCGGTGTATTGCACGGCGCAGGGGATGCAGGCAAATGTGCCGTCTTTCGGCCGCGCCCCGGCCTCAGAGACTGCTTTGCCGCAGTAGGCGGGCAAGTGGCAGAGTTGAAGAGACGGGCAAAGAGGTGTTCCATGTCCCATTTTATCGGTTACGTGATCCTGGGTGCGGTTATTGGATTTCTGTCCGGTATCTTCGGTATCGGCGGCAGCAGCATCAGCACTCCCATATTGAAAATCCTCTTTTCAATCCCTGCCCTGATCGCCCTGGCATCCCCTCTCCCGGTGACCATACCCACGGCTGTCGCCGGGACCTATAACTACTGGCGAAAGGGTCTGGTGCGCAATGATATCGTTCTCTGGATGACGATCGGCGGTCTCCCCGGCGTAGTCTTGGGCGCCCTTGGCACCAGAATAGTCAGCGGGCAATGGCTGATGTTTTTGACAGGGCTGTTCGTTGCAGTTTCAGGCCTGCAGATGATACGGAAGTCGAAAGTGAAATGTGAAACCACTTTTTCGCAAGGCCGTTCGAGTAAGTTAATTATGCTGTTGTTAGGTTTTGTCGTCGGGATTTTTTCAGGCCTGCTGGCCAATGGAGGCGGATTCCTGCTGATACCCGTCTTTGTACTGCTGCTTGGCCTCTCGCCTTTTGAGGCGGCCAGCACCTCGCTGGTGTGCGTCGCTTTTTACGCAATACCTGGAACACTGGTGCACTGGTGGCTTGGCCACATCGACTGGATGTTGGCTCTGGGGCTGAGCATCGGGGTCATTCCCGCCAGCTATCTGGGTTCCAAGCTGGGACTGGCGGTTTGTGAGCAGAGGATCGGGACGGCCTTCGGCTGTTTTCTGGCGGCTTTTGGAGTCGATTTTATTTTGACCCAGATCGGATTAAGCCCGATCATAACTTATTCCATATTCTTGGGAGCGATCGCGGCCACGGTGGTTTACATTGTGCTGGGAGCTTGGACAGAGAGAGAATCAATATAGACTAAGAGAGGGATTCAAGGTCTGATCTGCGCTATAATTAACATTGTTAAGGGAAAGTCAGGATGAGAGGTGGCCCATGGGCAACATCGGCATTGTGACAGACAGCACCGCTTATTTGTCACCGGAGCAGGTTGAAGAGTTGCAGGTAGAAGTAGTCTCCTTGATCCTCAATTTCGGCGATCGGAGCTGGCCGGAGGCAAGCGTTTCCGATTACCGGGATTTTTACGGGGAGCTGCGGACAGTGCCGTACCTTCCCACCACATCTCAACCCTCGATGGGCGATTTTTTGCAAACCTATGAAGGCCTGGCCGGCAGGGTAGAAAGCATCATTTCCATTCACCTGGCAGAAGGAGTCAGCGGCACGGTCCAGGTTGCCAGGTCTGCCGCCAGGATGCTTCCGGGAGTGGACATCAGCGTGGTGGATTCCGGTGCAGCCAGCATCGGACTCTACTTCCAGGTTGCCGCCGCTTCCCGGGCTGCCGCGGCTGGCTGGGAAAAGGAACGCATTTTGCGGATACTCGATTACATTTTTGAAAACCGCACTCTGCTGTTTATGCCGGATTCCCTGGAATATCTGAGAAGGGGCGGAAGAATCGGTGATGCCGCCGCCTTGCTGGGGACGCTGCTTCAGATCAAGCCGATCTTATACTTCAATAAAGATAAAAACAATGTGATCGATGTCTATGAAAAGATCAGAACGAGAGAGAGGGGACTGCAGCGGATTCTGGCGGAACTGGCCGGCGCCTATCGGGAAAATAATGACCTCAAGACCGGGGTCGTGCACGTAGGAGCAGAAATTGAAGGACAAGAGTTTTTGCAGCGGATCAGGGTCTTATATCCGGGATTGTCTCCGGAGCTGTGTCCGGCCGGCCCTGTGGTGGGCGCCCATATCGGGCCCGGAACGCTGGGCCTGTGTTTTTATCCGCTCACGGCAGAATTAAAAGAGATCATCCGGTATTGACAAGTGTGGGCCGCGCAATCGTCGCTTCAGTGGTGAGTTTAGAATTCGGCAGAGTCTGAGGGGGCAATACCCCTGTTTAAAAACAGGGCGATCTATGGACTCCCTCAGCCTTTCTTTTGGAGATCAAAAACCATAATATGGTATCATACGAGCACCCGCAGGTGCTTCCTTAATGTTCCCCCGTTAGCAACAAAATTTTGAATCTGGAGGCAGGAATTATTCCATAGGTGTAGAAATCACAGGTGGAGCCGAGGAAGTGGAGGCCAATGTCTATAAATGTCCCAATATGTCTATTTTTGTCTGTAAAATATCCGTTTTTAATGAAGAGGATTTGAGGAATCGTCGTCGAACTATTATTATATACAGATTAATTCTAATAAAACATCTGAAACAGCCCGACCGTAAGCAGCCCGACTGAAGCAACCCTTCCAGATAAGCACGAACAAGGAGCAGCGGCCCGAACCAGAAGCAGCAGTGCGACCGGGCAGTTTAAGTGTGTATCAGCAGGAGATCCGTTCTAAAGGGGGGATCCATTGCGTAAAATCAAAACGTTTGGTGTCACAGAGCGCATGTATTGGGAATCCGGTTTCCAGCAAGTTACTCGAGCCGGGGGAGTGTTATCGTGAAAATTGCCATCACCGGGAAGGGTGGGGTTGGCAAGACCACCCTTGCAGCTGGACTAGCGAAACTGTTTGCACAGCGCGGCTACCAAGTATATGCAGTCGACGCGGACCCCGATATCAGCCTGGGGACAACCCTGGGAGTGCCCGAGTCACAATTATCAGCCCAGCCGCCGATGTTGGAGATGAAAGAGCTTATTCTCGAGCGCACCGGCGGCGGCGGATTGTTATTTGTTTTGAACCCCGAGGTTGATGACATCCTGGAACAGTATGCGATCAACGTCGGTAATATAAAGCTGCTTCGCATGGGGGCGGTCAAGCGTGCCAGCACGTCTTGCTATTGCCCCGAGAATGCATTTCTCAATGCTGCTATCAATTCTCTTCTCCTTGGGAATCGTGATATCGTCATCCTGGACATGGGCGCAGGCATTGAACAGTTAACGCGCGGAACGGCCCGGGGCGTGGACATGCTGCTGATCGTCACCGAACCGACCAAGGTGAGCGTGGACACGGCGCATGTGATTCAGAAGCTGGCCGCGGAGATGGAAGTACCCAGGGTCAAGGTGGTCGGCAACAAGGTCCGCTCGGACAAAGAGAAAGAGTTTCTATCTGCGTCCTTTGCACCAGGCGAGTTGCTGGGATCCCTCGAGTTTGACGAAACGCTGTGGGAAAAGGCGATGATGGAGGATCCCCAGGGCTTAGAGGAGATTTTATTACAATCAGTAAGCAAGGTCTTTGACCAGATTCTGCGGGAGGTAGGTGAGGCGTCGGGCAATAAAAAGTGATCGAGGGCTTCTCTTAACCCGGTCGGATGCAGATAATCCGATCACGGAGTTTTTTGCACAGCATGACTCTGACACCGGGTAGCACCGGTGGCACGGGTGGGGAAGCGAGTAATTTGCTTCAAATCTTTACTAAAAGGGAGGTTAAATTGTATGCCGCGAATGAGTGATACTTCTCTTCAAGCTTCTAAGCCGGCAGTAGCGCGCAAGGACAGAATCAAAGATGTCAAGAACATCAGGCGCACCATCGACCCGGCGATCCTGGAAATGTTCGATGTGGCCAAGGAAAAGGGGATCCACACATCCTTTGACATCTGGGCCGCACAGCAGCCCCAGTGTGGCTTTGGCTTGACTGGCATCTGCTGCCGCATCTGCTTCCAGGGCCCCTGCCGCATCAAGGCCGAAGAGGGACCGGGCAGCATGGGACAGTGCGGAGCCAAGGACTACACCATCGTCTCCCGCAACGCCATCCGCATGATGGCCGGCGGCGCCTCCGCCCACTCCGACCATGGCCGCCATGTTACCCACGTGCTGCATGCTGCAGTTACCGGGCATGCCCCCGATTACAAAGTTACCGACCCGGAGAAACTGAACCGGGTGGCCAAGCGCCTCGGCATCAGCGCCGAGGGCAAGTCGGTCAACGAGCTGGCCAAGGAAGTCGCAGAACTTACTCTGCTGGATTTCGGCAAGCAGGATGAGACGCCGACTACCTGGCTGTGGTCGACCCTGACCGAGGGCCGCAAGAGCAAGTTCGTGGAGTGCAACGTCGTCCCGACCGCCATCGACCGGAGCGTGGTCGAGGTTATGCACCGCACCCACATCGGTGTGGACGCCGACCCGATCAACATCATCTTCGGCGGCATCAAGGCGTCGCTGGGCGACCTGACCGGCATGACCCTGGCTTCCAACCTGTCCGACATCCTGTTCGGCACACCCAAGCCGATCATGAGCGAGGCCAACATGGGCGTGATCGATCCCGCCCAGGTGATGATCATTGTTGACGGCCACAACCCGCTGCTCAGCCAGATGGTGGTCTACGCCACGAAGGAGCAGGATATCATCGACGAGGCCAAGGCGGCCGGCGCGACCGGCATCAAGATCGCCGGCATCTGCTGCACCGGCAACGAGGTCCTGGAGCGCTCCGGAGTGCCCATCGCCAACAACTACATGGGCGCCGAGCTGGTCATCGCCACCGGGGCAATCGACGTGATCTGCGTCGACCTGCAGTGCGTCAAGCCGTCGATCCGGAATGCGGTCGAGTGCTTCGACACCAAGCTGGTCACCACCATGCCGATCGCCAAGATCCCAGGCTCCTACCACTTCGCCTTCGACGACACCAGGGCGATGGAGAGCGCCAAGGGGATTGTCCGCCTGGCCATCGAGACCTTCAAGCAGCGGCAGGGCAAACCGGTGCATGTGCCTCCATTCAAGAACAAGGTCATGGCCGGATTCGGCTATGAGTCCATTCTCGATCTGTTCTCCGCCCTCAACCCGGAAAACCCGATCCAGGTGCTGACCGACGCCATCGACAGCGGCGAGCTGTCCGGAGTCGGCTTCGTGGTCGGCTGCAACAACCTGCAGGCTATCCATGATCTTTCCCACACCAAGATGATCGAGGGCCTGGCCAAGGCCAATGCCCTGGTCCTCGTGGGCGGCTGCGCCGCTCAGGCTGGCGCCAAGCACGGCCATCTGAGCTACGAGGGCGTGGAGAAGTTCGCCGGCCCCGGCCTGAAGGCCTTTATCGACCGGCTCTATGAGGCCAACAAGCACAAGCTGCCGGACAAGCTGCCGTTAGCCTGGCACTGCGGCTCCTGCGTGGACTACACCAGGATCGTCGATCTCTGGACGAAGATGGCGAACCAGTGGGGCGTGGACGTTCCCAAGATCCCGTTCGTCGCCAGTGCGCCAGAGGCTATGAGCGAGAAGGCCGTGGCTATCGGCACCTGGGCGATCGTCAACGGCATCCCGACCCACGTCGGCACCATGCCGCCGCTGGAAGGCAGCAACCTGGTCTGGAGCGTTGTCACCTGTGTCGCCCACGATGTCTTCGGCGGCAGTTTCATTTTTGAGACGGACCCCGATGTTGCTGTCCAGAAGATGGTGGCCGCGCTCGAATACCGCAAGTGGAAGCTCGACATCCACCGGAAGGCCGCCGCCGAGTACGAGACCGAGTTAGTCGGAGCGTTCTAAATAAGGGCTAAAGGAAAGGGGGAACAAGCATGTCCACAGCATGGCGCGTAGACAGAGAGAAATTTGAAGACATCTATGCAGGTTCGCTCGAACCGGGCAAGGAGCCGAAGAAGCTCTTCAAGCAAGCCTACGAAGGGACGATCGTTGCCCTCAGCTACGCCGAGATCCTGCTCAACACCGCGATCAAGAACTATGGACCCGATTTCAAAGTGCAGTACCCGGAAACCGCCTTCTTCGTACCGGCGATCAGGGCCCTGAGCGGCGTCGCCGTTGAAAAACTGGGCGATATGGTGTCGCTCCTGAACGAGAAGCGCGACCAGGTGCGTGAAGGCGCCAGCCTGGAGAACGCGATGATCTGGGGCGAGGCGGTCATCTTTGCGGCCGAGATCATCGAAGCCGTGAGAATGGCCACCGGCAAGACTGAAAAGCTGCCCAAGCCCTGGACCGGGTTCATTCCCGACATGTACGTCCGCAAGTGGGGCATCAAGCACGTAGACTGGACGATCCCGGGCGAGGTCGTGATCGTAGGCCGCTTCCGCACCTCGGAAGATGCCTTCAGGACCGTCAACAAGCTCGTGCAGAAGGGCTTCATGCTCTTCCTGGTGGACGAAGTGATCGAGCAGTTGATGGAGCAGGGCTACAAGTTCGACATCGACGCCTGGCCGGTGTACTGTCTGGGCAACTTCACCCAGGTGATCCACGCTGTCAACTACGCCTTCCGGGCGTCCCTGATGTTCCCCGGCATCCCGCCGGGAGACAAGTTCATGCACCGGAACTACCAGAGAGACCGCATCCTAGTCTTCTGCATGCTGCCGGGCGAACGGGACATTGTCAAGGTCTGCGCCTCCTTCGCCGCCATCTTCATGGGCTTCCCGGTGATCACCGACCAGCCGCTGGATGAGGACGAGGTCTGGAAGGATTGGTACTTCTCGGTGCCGGACTATGACGAGGCGATTCAGATCGGCATCGAGGTCAGGGGCATCAAGATCACGGCGATTGAGGTCGACATCCCGATCAACCACGGCGCCGCCTTCGAGGGCGAGTCCATCCGCAAGGCGGACATGTTCGTGGAGTTCGGCGGCGGACGCTCCCCGGCCTTCGAGCTGGTGAAGATGGCCGAGGCCGACGACGTTACCGACGGCAAAATCGAGATCATCGGGCCCGACGTGGATGCAATGCAAGAAGGCGGCGCCTATCCGATGGGCATTGTGCTCAAGGTTTACGGGCGCAAGTTCCAGAGCGACTTCGAGCCGGTCTTGGAGCGCCGCATCCATTACTTCATGAACTACGGCGAGGGCATCTGGCACATGGGCCAGCGCGACCAGAACTGGATGCGCTTCGGCAAGGTGGCCATTGAGAAGGGCTTCAAGCTGAAGGACCTCGGCACCTTGTTCTACGCCTACTTCAAGAAGGAGTACTCCGCCATCGTCGACCGCCTGCAGGTGACCCTGATCACCGACGCGCCCGAGGTCGAAAAGGGCCTGGCGGAAGCTCGCGCCATGTACGTCAAGAGAGACGACCGTCTGAAGAACCTGAAGGACGAGAGCGTCACCGAGTTCTACACCTGCACCCTCTGCCAGTCCTTCGCCCCGACCCACATCTGCTTCGTCTCGGCCGAGCGCACAGGCCTCTGCGGCGCCGTCAGCTGGCTGGATGCCAAGGCTACCTATGAGATCAGCCCGATCGGCGTCTGCCAGCCGGTGCCGATCACCAGCGAATACGTTATCGACGCCGAGAAGGGCGAGTGGACCTCCATCAACGAGACCGCTGCCGCCAGGACGCAGGGCAAGACCGAGTCGGTCTGCATGTACACCATGATGGACCGCCCGATGACCACCTGCGGCTGCTGCGAGTGCATCCTGGCCATGGTGCCGGAATGCAACGGGATCATGGTCACCCATCGTGAGTGCAAATCGATGACCCCGGTCGGCATGACCTTCTCCAGCCTGGCCGGCATGGTCGGCGGCGGCAACCAGACACCTGGCTTTGCCGGCGTGGGCAAGCTGTACCTGATTAGCCGGAAATTCCTCCCGGCAGACGGCGGACTCGGCAGGATGGTCTGGATGCCCAAGGACCTGAAAGACTCGCTGCACGACCAGCTCAACGAGCGCGGCAAGGAGGAGGGCTTTGGCGACAACTTCGCCGACATGATCGCCGACGAGACGGTGGGCACCACTCCCGACGAGATCATGCCCTTCCTGGAAGAGAAGGGCCACCCGGCCCTGAAGATGGATCCGATGTTTTAATACGGGCCCATGGAGTATCGTGCAACCTAAAAAGCAACCTGGATTCGGGCGCCGCCCGTCCAAACGAGGGAGGCGCCCGACAAGGGTTCTTTAAACAAACATGAGTTAAGAAAGGAGAAGTGACAATGGGTTTAACAGGACTTGCAATCTTCAAACTGCTACCGAAAACGAACTGTGGAGAGTGCGGCGTACCGACCTGCCTGGCCTTCGCCATGGCGCTGGCATCCGGCAAGGCCACGCTGAGCCAGTGCCCCTACGTCTCCGATGAGGCCAGGGAAGCACTGGACGCCGCCACCGCACCGCCGATCAAGCTGGTCAAGATCGGTGCGGGGGACAAGGTTGTAGAGCTCGGTGACGAGCAGGTCGTCTTCCGTCATGACAAGACCTTCTATCACGAGACCGCTATTTTTATCAAGGTGGCTGACAACGACCCCAATCTTGCCGCCAAGGTGGCGGAAGTCAACGACTACAAGGTTGAGCGCGTAGGTCAGGAGTACGTGTTGGACGGCATCGCTCTCAAATGCGCCTCCGGCAGTGCCGATACCTTCAAGGCAGCCGCTGAGGCCGTAGCCGGCAAGACCGACAAGGCGATCATCCTCCTCTGCAAGGATCCTGCGGTCATGGAGGCTGCAGCGGTGGCCATCGCAGCCCGGAAACCGCTGCTGTACGCAGCCACCGCTGACAACTTCGAGAAGATGGTCGAGATAGCCAAGAAGGTCGCCGCTCCGCTGGCGGTAAAGGGCGACGATCTAAATAGCATGGCCGACCTGGTCGCCAAGATCGACTACAAGGAGCTTGTCATCGATTCCGGCGCCCGCGAGCTCACCCAGGTGATCGCCGATCAGACCCAGATCCGCAACGTCGCCATCAAGAAGCGGTTCCGGCCGTACGGCTACCCGGGGATCGCTTTCACCACCGAGTCTGACCCGGCAATGGAAGTGCTGGAGGCCCAGGCATTCATCTCCAAGTACGCCAGCGTCGTGGTCATCAATAGCACAGTTCCGGCATACTTGCTCTCACTGCTAACATGGAGAAGCAACCTGTACATCGACCCGCAGAAGCCGCTCGCGGTGCAGCCGGGAGTTTACCCCATCGGCGCCGTAACACCAGCTTCACCGGTGTACATCACCACCAACTTCGCGCTGACCTACTATACAGTGGCTACTGACGTCGAGGGAACCAGGATGCCCAGCTACCTGGTCGCCTTCGATACCGACGGCCTGTCTGTCATGACCGCCTGGGCGGGCGGCAAGTTTATCGGCGAGACCATCGGGCCCTGGCTGAAGGACTCCGATCTCAACCAGACGGTCAACCACAAGAAGATCATCATCCCTGGCGGCGTGGCTGCCATCAAGGGCAAGATCGAAGATCTCTCCGGCTGGGAAGTCATCGTCGGGCCGCGTGAATCTTCAGGAATTGGATCCTTCGCCAAGCTGCGCCTGGGCGCCTAATTCGATGTTCGAAGTTCGATATTCGAACTTCTAAACTCGAACCCCCGGGATGCCTCGAGAATACTCCCGTACCGGGTGCTTTGAGGCAACAACGACCAATGAGGTGCAGTTATGTCGAAGCACGTTGCGATAGCGGGCAAGGGCGGAACAGGCAAGACCACCTTGGCATCAATGCTGGTAAGGTACTTGGTGGATGCTAAAAAGGGCTCGATCCTGGCTGTGGACGCCGATTTTAACTCCACCCTGAACGAGGCCCTCGGCCTGAAAGTGGAAGATACCATCGCCGGTATCCTGGCTGATGTCAAGAAGAACAAGGTTCCGACCGGAATGACCAAGGACGTGTTCATCGAGCTGAAGCTGCACCAGGCTTTAATCGAGACCAGGGAATATGATCTGCTGGTGATGGGAGGGCCGCAAGGCCCCGGCTGTTACTGCTTTCCCAGCGAGATCCTGAAGCGCAACCTGGACTCCCTGGACAAGAACTATGATTACATGGTCATAGACAATGAGGCGGGAATGGAGCACATCAGCCGGGAGACGATCGAGAACGTGGACATCCTGCTGGTGGTCTCGGATGCAACAGCCAAGGGCGTGAGGACTGCAGGACGGATCTACGAGCTGGCCAAGAACCTCAAGATCAAGATCGGGGAGGCCTACCTGATCGTCACCAGGATCGATGACCTGGAGCCGCTCAGGAGCGAAATCGAGGCCACCGGCCTCAAGCTGCTGGGGGCGATCCCCAACGATCCGCTGGTGTTGGAATACGACATGTTGGGAAGGCCATTGATGGACCTTCCTGCTGAAAGTCCGGCGGTTAGTGCCGCCAGAAGCCTGTTTGAAAAACTACAATTTTAACCAAGAAAGGAGAGTACATTATGCCGGTTGAAATTTACAAGGACAAGTTTACAGGCAAGGTTCAGGAAGTAGTACTCGGCGCCACCAAGGCAGAAGGTGGTACGAGGGCTTATACGGTGAAGCTGGGCGGGAGTTCGACCCTGCCGTTCCTGTTCTATGAGGGAGATATTCCCAACCGTCCGGTGATCGCCCTGCAGATCTGGGATATCAAGCCGGAATGGGGCCCGGCCTTTGAGGCTGTTTACGGCGATGTCTGGGATGACCCTGTTAAATGGGCGAAAAAGGCTGAGTCCCTCGGCGCAGATGTGATCTACCTGAAGCTGCAAGGCGCAGACCCGGAAATGGAGAACTCCAGGAGTGCGGCGGATTGCGCCAAGGTAGTGAAGGACGTGCTGGCTGCCACAGGCGCCCCGCTGATAGTCGAGGGCCCCGGCTTCCCTGACAAGGACAACGAGGTGCTGCAGGCGGTGGCAGAGGCTGCGGCCGGCGAGAACATCGCCCTGGGCTGCGCAGAAAAGGACAACTACCGGGGTATTGCTGCCGCTGCCATGATGGGCAAGCATTGCATCATCGGCCGCTCCCCCTTGGACATCAACATCCTGAAGCAGCTGAACATCATGATCACAGAGATGGGCGTGCCGATCGACAAGGTGATCAACGACCCGTTGACCGGCGGCCTGGGCTACGGCATCGAATATTCCTACTCCGTCATGGAGAGGGCCCGCTGGGGCGCCCTGATCGGTGACAAGATGATGGCCCTGCCGGTGGTCTGCCTGGCCGGCCCTGAGGCCTGGCGCCCGAAAGAGCCGAATGCTACCGACGCGGACGCAGGTCCGGGCTGGGGCGCTATGAAAGAGCGCGGCGTCATGTGGGAAGCGATGACTGGAGCCGCCCTGCTGCAGGCCGGCGGCGACCTGGTGCTCATGAGGCATCCCGATGCGGCCAAGTTAGTCAAGGCACAGATCGACAAGCTTATGGTACCGAGCAAGTACTAAGAGTTATGAGGAGATGTTTTATAAAAAAACAAAATAAAAGAGGGAGGTAAAAAGCAGATGTTCTACATGATTGGCGAACGAATCAATGGTATGTTCAAGGACATCGGCGAGGCGGTGGCCAAGTTCGACCCGAAGCCGATTCAGGATTGGGCGATCAAGCAGACCGAGGCCGGGGCTCACTTTCTCGACCTCAACGTCGGCCCGACTGCGGCCGACCGCGCCAAGTCAATGAAGTGGATGGCCGAGATTATGCAGGAGGTCAGCGATGTCCCGATCGCCCTGGACTCCACCAACTACGATGCCATCGAAGGAGCTCTCGAAATACTCAAGAGGCCGGGGATGATCAACTCCTGCCCGAACGAGCGGCCCAAGATCGAACGCGTCTTCCCGATGGCCGCCAAGTACAATGCCTCGATCGTCTGTTTGACCATGGACAAGTCCGGCATTCCCTTAAACGCTGACGCCCGTGTCGCCCATGCCATGGAACTGGTGGCTGCTGCCGACGAATTCGGCGTGCCGACGGACAGCTTGTTCATCGACCCGCTGATCCTGCCCTGCAACGTCGCCCAGCCCCATGCCCCGGAAGTGCTGGAGGCCCTGCGCCAGATCAAGACGCTCTCAGATCCGGCGCCGCACACGACTCTGGGTCTGAGCAACGTGTCCCAGAACACCCCGGACCGGTCGCTCGTCAACCGGACCTACGTGGTGATGGCCATCTGTGCAGGACTTGATTCGGCGATCATCGACGTCAACGACGAAACCATGGTAGCATCCATTGCTACCGCCGACATGCTCCTGAACCACGCCATTTATTGCGACTCTTACGTGAAGGTGTTCCGGCAGAGATAGGAATGGCCGATAGTTTAGCAGTGCCCCGCCGGGCGACCGCGCCCATCCACCGGATGGGCACCCGGCGGCGCGGCGGGGCCCCTGCTAAATAGGCAAGTTTTGCGCTGGAAGTGGTTTCGAAGTTTTACTTTCAGGGGGAAACCTAATGACTAAACAAATAACAAATATAAGAATTGGAATTTACCTGTGTGATTGCAACGGTAAAGTTTCCAAAAAGGTTGATTTAAACCAGGCCAAGGCTGTCATTCAGAGCAAGGCTGATTTCGATTTCATCAGGGTGGCCGATCTGCTGTGCGGCATGGCAGAGATGGAAAAGATCGGCGCCGAGATCGAAAAGTATTCCCTGAACCGCCTGCTCGTTGCCGGCTGCAGCGATCCCTCGATTGCGAGACAGATTATCGATGTCGCCGATGAAAAAGAGATCAACCGCTACGGCGTCGAGTTTGTCGATCTGTCCTCCGTCGACTCCACCGAGGCGGCAGTATCCGCCATCAACTTCGGCCTGGGCAGGCTGCACCTGCGGGCCGAGGTCGGCTACGAAGAGCTCGCCGTCACTCCTGATGTCCTGGTAATCGGAGCCGGCAAGGAAGCGGCTGCCGTTGCCAAAGCTATCGCCAAGGGTCAGCCGGTCGTGATGATCGACAACGACGGCGGGCCTGCGGACGGTTTGGATGCGGTCAAGGACAATCCAGGGATCACCGTCAAAACCAGAACTAAAGTGATCGGCCTCGATGGTTTTCCGGGCAGTTTTACCGTACGTTTGCTGGAAAACGGCCAAGCAGTTAAAAAGGATTTCGGGGCGATCGTGCTGGCACTCGGCGCTCTGCCGCAGTATGAAAAGAAAGAGTATGGCGGCATCGAGCTGGGGGAAAGCGTCCTGTCCCTTTCTCAGTTCCTGAAAACGGACCAGGATTATGCCGGCAAGAAGGTGAGCTTCGTGCTGGGCAAGTCGGATCTGGACTCGCTCCTGTCTTTCGCCAGAGTCCTGGAGGCGGCGCTCGCCCTTAAAGACAAAGGGGCGGCGGAAGTAAACGTCATCTATGACGAAATGAAGATCTGCGCGGATAACCTGGAACAGGAGTATGAGCAGGCCCGCCGCAAGGGCGTCAATTTTATAAAATACGTAGGGGATGTGGAGATAAAAAAGGCAGCGGGCGGAGCTGTCATCCAGCTGCGCGAGCCCTTCCTGTTCATCGATATCTTGAAGGTCGAATCAGATATAGTCGTGCTGGCAGAGGACTTGTTCCCGGCGCCGGTCACGGCAGAACTGGCGGAGTTGCTGGATATCAGGACCGGCCCGGGCGGGTTCTTCCAAAAGGACAACGTGCATTTCCTGCCGGTCAAGTCCAACCGGGCAGGCATCTACTTTGTCGGCGCCTGCCACGGACCGATCCACGGCACCGATCTCTTCAACGAGATCGAAGCCGTATTGGCGGAAGTGTCCGTTTTTGCAGGGGGCAAGCTGCAGGTGCCCGCCCTGCAGGCACAGGTGGAGGCCGAAAAGTGCGTCGTCTGCCTGACCTGCTATCGCACCTGTCCGCATCACGCCATCGAGATCATCCATGGCGAATACGACAACCTGTATGGCTCTGTGGCGCGCATGCACCCGATAGCCTGCCAAAAGTGCGGCATCTGCACAGCCGAGTGCCCGGGCAAGGCGATACAACTGCCACTCTATTCAGACCAGGAGATCTTTTTCGAAATCAAGCAGCCCGCCAGAATCGTGGCGTACGCCTGCGAGAATTCCGGATTCCTGGCCTCGGAGTTTGCCAAGACCCTCGATCCCCAGCTGCAAAAGGACCTGCAAATTGTAGAAGTGCCGTGCTCGGGGAAGATCGACATCATCTACCTGCTCAAGGCCCTGGAAAACGGAGCGGACGGTGTGATGCTGCTGGTATGCCACAAGGAAAACTGCAAGTACGTCTGGGGCAACAGCCGGGCCGAGCAGCGCAAGAACTACATACAGCAGATGATAAACCGGATCGGGCTGGGCGATCGCATCGAGTTCGTGCATCTGGCGGCCAATCAGGGCAACCAGTTCAATACCGCAGTGGAGTCGATGGCGGAGAAGCTCAACCAATCTGGATCAAACCCTGGGAAGGTGGTAAAGTAAATGATCGTTGCCGAAGGAAAACCAATCGAGAAGATCCTGGAGATGATCGCACCTTACAAGAAGGTTCTTGTTGCCGGATGCCGCGGGTGCGTGACCGTGTGCCTGACCGGTGGCGAGAAGGAAGTGGGCATCTTGGCCTCTGAGATCCGGTTGGCGCGCAGCGCGGAAGGCAACCCGATCGAGGTCCTGGAGCAGACCGTAGAGCGCCAGTGCGATGCCGAGTATAACGCCAAGTGCCGCGACAACGTGGAAATGGTTGATGCCATCGTCTCCATCGCCTGCGGCGTGGGGATCCAGTACCTGGGCGAGATGTACACCAAGACCCCGATCTATCCGGGCGTCAACACCATGATGCTAGGCACCAACGTCGACGTCGGCAAGTGGGAGGAGAGGTGCTTCGCCTGTGGCGAATGCATCCTCGACAAGACTGGCGGCATCTGCCCGATCTGCCGCTGCTCGAAAAGCATCATGAACGGTCCCTGCGGCGGTTCCCAGTATGGCAAGTGTGAGGTCTCAGCACCTGTCAAAGAAGAGGTTCCCTGCGGCTGGCAGCTGATCTATGACCGCTTGTCCGAGCTGGGTCAATTGGATAAGCTGAAGGAGATTATTCCTTCAAAGAACTGGATCCGCGCCCGGGGCCCGAGAGTTTACGTAAAGGGGGATCTGACCCTTGACAGAAGCTAACAGCAAACCCGAAGGAAACCTGAAAGTAGGCAGTGCTTTAGAAAAAACATATATGTCGGGGCAATTTGTCTGCACCGGTGAAATCGGACCCCCCAAGGAGTCGAGCTTCCATCACGTCGAGATGTACGCTCAAGGGATGAAGGGAAGGGTCGATTCCATCAACTTCACCGACAACCAGACCGCCGTCACCCGCCTCTCCAGCTGGGCGGCCTCTGTAAAGCTGGTCCAGATGGGCATGGAGCCAAATTTACAGATGGTCTGCCGCGACCGCAACCGGCTGGCGATGCAGAGCGACCTGCTGGGCGCCTATGCGCTCGGGGTGCGCAACCTGCTCTGCCTGTCTGGCGACCACCAGGCGTTCGGCAACCATCCCGGCTGCAAGGGCGTCTATGACATCGACTCCATCCAGTTGATCAATATGGTGAAAAGGCTGCGGGACGAGGGTGTTTTCGAGTGCGGCGAGGAGTGTAAGCACAACCCCAAATTCTTCATCGGCTGCGCCGAGAACCCCTTCGGCGATCCCTTAGAGTTCCGGGCTATACGCCTGGAGAAGAAGGTCGAGGCGGGCGCAGACTTTGTGCAGACCCAGTGCATACTGGACATGGAGCGTTTCGAGCGGTTCATGGAGTTGGTCAGGGAGCGCGGCGTGCATAAGCGGATCTTTATTAGCACGGGGCTGATGCCGGTTAAATCTCCGAAGATGGCCCGCTACATGCAGACCGGCGTGCCCGGGATGCTGGTGTCGGAGGAGTTCTGCCAATTCTTGGAGAAGGCAGAAAACGGGAAGATCGCGGCCTTGGATCTCACGGTGAACTATATCAAGCATGTCCAGCAGGTAGAGGGTGTTGCAGGCATCCACCTCATGGCTGTAGCCTGGGAGGAAGTTGCGCCTCTGGTCATACAGAAAGCCGGTCTCCTTCCCAGGCCGTTCGCGGCTTTCCATGACAATCCTGCGCCGATCACTGACGAGATCAAGGAGCTCTGGAAAAAGTCCAAAGTTGAGAATTATATCCCGGAACTGCTTTAAGGGAGGCGTTGACGGCTATACCACAGCGTGAGCCGAAATAGCAGCTTTGACCTGAATTGGAGGGTTTAATTTGGATAGAACAAAGGTACTGGTGATTGGCGGCGGCACCGCAGGCATGACCAGCGCCCTCGATCTGGCAGCACAGGGGGTAGAGGTGTTCCTGATCGAGAAGGAGGCGGAAATCGGCGGCAGGGCGGCGGAATATTGCTGCAAGGCCACTGATGAGTGCAACCGCTGCTCGGCCTGCCTGGTACTGCAGCAGAAGGAAAAGGTTGCCGGGGATCCCCTGATCAAAGTTTTCACCAATGCCGTGATCAAAGAATTCGGCAGGAACGGCAAGGGCTTTCAAGTAACCATCGCCAGCGGCGACCAGAATACGGCACTGGAGTGCCAGGCTGTGATCGTGGCCACCGGCTTTGACCCTTTCAATGTGAGCAGGCGCAGCGAATTTGCCTACGGCCAGGAGAAGAACGTCGTCTCCGGACTGGATCTGGAAAAGGCGCTCAAGGAAAAGGGAAGCCTGACCGCAGCCTTCGGGCCGGTCGAGAAGATCGGCTTCATCCAGTGCGTCGGCAGCCGCGATCTGCAAATCGGCAATGGATACTGCTCCAGGGTCTGCTGCATGTATGCTGCCAAACTGGCCAAGCTGATCCGCGCCGAGCTGCCGGACGTCGAGCTGGATATCTTCTATATGGACTTCCAGAGCTTCGGCAAGGGCTTCGCAGATTTTGACAAGGAACTCCGGGATTCCGACAAGGTCAAGTTCGTCAGGGCGCTTCCGTCAAAGATCTACGGTTTTCCCTATGACCGCTTGACTGTGCGCTACACCGATTCGCTGAGCGGGCAGCTTCTCGAGGACAAGTATGACCTGATCGTCCTCTCGCTGGCAATCACACCTGCGGCCGGAAATAGCGAACTGGCAAGGATGCTGGGACTGTCCCTGGACGACTACGGTTTTCTGGCCGGATCCTCCGACCAGGAATCGATGTCGACCAGCCAGCCGGGCATTTTCCTGGCCGGGGTCTGCCAGGGGCCAAAGGATATACCGCAGAGCATCGGTCATGCCCATGCTGCGGCCGGATTGGCCCGCAACTACCTAAACCCGCAGCCACTTCCCCCGAGGAAGTAGGAGAAGAGCCGGCATGGCTAAAGCTGCTTCTTACACTGGAAGTGGGAGCACTGGCGGGCTATAAGATTTTAGCCCGCCAGGGCTTTCAGGTTTAGCAGGAACTTTCGCAACGAAGAAGGCTTTTAAAAGGGCCCCGGCCGCTCCCGGGGCTCTTTTGCATATACTGAAGACCCCGGTTGGTCTAAGCTGCGACGGCATGGCATAAAAATCTAAAAAGATCTTTCCGGAGGCGGGTGAGGCCATTGTCATTGGCTGAAGAGAGGATAATCGGCCAACAGATCCTGGCGGATGTCGACCAGCTGATAGAGACTGTGTTTGCCGCAGGGCTGAGGGAACAGGATGAATACAAACAGGAATTTGAGTCGGGGTGCCGGCTGGTCATGGAGATATACTCCCTGCTGGAGCAGATCATCGGCCAGGGAAGCGAGTACCTGGAAGCGGCGATAAAAGAATTGGTGAAGCAGAGAATACCGGATCAGAAGCTGCTTGACGGCTTTGTTGACTTCGATGCTCTATTCGAAAGGATGTGCCGTCATGCAAGCGGCATGCTTGCGGAATCAGGGAGCTCATCCCGGCATGGAGGGGCGGGCAGCGAGGCCGCTCGAGACAATGTGGAGCGGGCCTTGGACCTGCTGTTTCCCCGCGCCGAGATCGTCAGGAGGCCGCGCTACAACGGCATCAGTTTTGCTTACTACCTGCCGGTGCAGAAGATCGCTGTCGATGAGGGCGGCTCCAGGGAAAAAGGACGCGCCCTCAAGGATTTACAGTGCCGCCGGGAAGGCATCAGGATGGTCTCGGTGGATAAGAGCATGAGTTCATTTAGAGAGATTGCCAGGCATATTCAAAGGCAATTGGATGCCGGGGCGTGGTGAGAAAACAACTATTGACAATGATGCTGGACCTTGCTAAGCTACATTTATATAGAATTTAATAATTAAATTCTATGAAAGGGATGAGTAGGTGCAGCTTGCTTTTCAGAGAGCCGGTTGAAGGGTGGAATGCCGGCAGGACCAGTGCACCGAAAGCCGCCCCGGAGAAGCCTGCCGAAATCGATTTTCATGTAGGCAGGGCCGGACCCCCCGGTATAGGGACCAGAGTCGGACCTGATCAGGTCAACCAGGGTGGTACCGCGGGAGCAAGAACCCGTCCCTCAAGGGATGGGCTTTTTTTATTATATTTTAACAGCGGCCTGGTTCGTATAGTCATGGAGTGAATTGCAAGTTCGGGAGCAGTGAAAGTCTAGAATCGGGGGGGCAGTGAAAGTGCAGAATCGGGAGAGGCGGACATCAGGGTTATTCAGCAAGTACATCTCAGCTACGGTGCAGAGCATTCCCTATTCGGGGATACGCAAGTTCTTCGATCTGATCGCCCAGACCGAAGGCATCATCTCTTTGGGGGTTGGCGAACCGGACTACACCACCCCCGAAGTTCTGAAAAATGCCTGCAAGGAAGCCTTGGACAGGGGATATACCAAGTATACGTCGAATTGCGGGATGCCTGAATTGCGAAGCGAGATCGCCTCCTACCTGGCGAAAAGATTCGATCTGAACTATGTTGACGCATCCATACTGGTGACGGTCGGAGTCAGCGAGGGCGTCGATATCGCCCTCAGAGCCATTATCAACCCGGGCGACGAGATCCTGATCGGCGAGCCCTGTTACGTGTCATATGCACCGTGCGTCGCCTTGGCAGGGGGCCGGCCGGTGATGGTGACGACCTTGGCCGAAGACGAATTCAGGCTGCGCCGGAAGCATCTACTGGGCCTGATTTCTGAAAAAACCAAGGCGATCCTGATCTCCTATCCCAACAATCCGACCGGCGCGATCATGACCCGGCAGGACCTGGAGGAGATAGCCCAGTTTGTCAAGGACTACGACCTGCTGGTTATATCAGACGAGGCCTATGCCGAACTGACCTACGGAGCAGCGCACACCTCCATTGCCAACCTGCCTGGGATGCAGGAGAGGACGATCCTGTTGCAAGGTTTTTCCAAGATGTTTGCCATGACCGGCTGGCGTCTCGGTTTTGCCGCAGGACCGGAAGAGTTGATCGATGCGATGCTGAAGATTCATCAGTACACGGCGCTGTGCGCCCCCTCGATCAGCCAGTACGCCGTGCTGGTGGGCCTGAGGGGGGGGTACGGCTTCCTCAATGAGATGATCGACGAGTATAACCGGCGCCGCAAATTGCTGGTAAACGGTTTGCGGGAGATCGGGTTGCCCTGCTTTGAACCGAAGGGCGCTTTCTACGCTTTCCCGAGCATCGGGCATACGGGAATGAGCTCTGAGGAGTTCAGCGAACGGCTGCTTTTTGAGTCCAAGGTGGCTGTGGTGCCGGGCAACGCCTTCGGGAAAAGCGGTGAGGGGTTTATAAGATGCTGCTATGCGACGTCCAGGGAACAGCTTATAGAAGCCCTGGAGCGGATTGACCGGTTTGTCGAGCAAAATCACCTCCCCAGAGTAAAAGCAGAAGCAAGTTTGCAAGGCTTATGAGTTCTGAACTCAAAATAAGTAATGTATATGGTAATTAAAGTAATTAACTAATGATTAAATGAAACATAACTAATGATTATAAACTATAAACATTAGCTTATTTTAAATTATATTTTATTTAAAAGCTTTTTAGAGGCCTTTTTAGGTCTCTTTTATTTAAGAACCTACTGGCTCCCTGCAGCTAGACAGGCATAGAACCGCACCTCCTGGAGGCTGAAGGCAAGTAAACGTTTGATAAAGGAATGCTTATGCCAGGCAATGACTGCAGTAGGCAATGGAGCCAATTCTGCCATCAGGCGCCTGATCTGACTGGCATCTCCCATGAAGCACCTCTGAGACGCTGATTTCATTCACATTATTTTGTTTCTCTAACCGCAAAATTTTATTCTCATTATATTAGTTTGGCGCTCATGGGCCGGCAGGTATTCGAGCAACCATGGCTAATAATATATTTAATTGCTGCAGAAGGATGGTGCAGATGGAAAGTTGTGGCAGGTTCCATATTCCAGCGCTGTTTAGCCGGGATTTTTTTACTGCAGGATTCACCCTTATGCCCAATCTGGTGCTCAGGTACAGCGCTAGACTGCACCTCGCCAGCACTGACATACTGGTCCTGTTAGCCTGCTTTTATTATCAGCAGCAGGGCCGGAACGACATAGAGTGCAGGAGCCTGGCAAAGCTGCTCAACCTCCCCGAAAAAATCGTGCATAATTCTATAGATGCCATGGCTGCCAGCGGACTCATTGTCTACAACAACGATGATACCTACAATTTTGCAGGATTGTTTGAGAAGATCGCCGACCTCTGGGCCGAGGAAAAGGTGCAGGCCATGCAGAACGCCCGCAAGGAGGCGGCAACGGCAGCGGCCGGGAGCGCGACCGCAGAAAATGCGCCTGACGGAAATGCCTCTTCAGACGCTCGCCAGGCGAGAGCCGAACTGGCGGGCGCAACGCCGGCAGCTAAGATGTGGTCTCAGCATCTGCACGATCTGCTGCAAACTTTCGAACGGGAATTTGGCAGGACTCTATCGCAGATAGAAATTGCCACGATCACAGGCTGGCAGAGAGATAAAGGGCACTCTGACGCACTCATCCTGGAGGCGCTGAAAAAGGCTGTCCTGCGAGGCGTTCTCAACCTGACCTACATCGATCGCATCCTCTCGCATTGGTCCAAGAAAAACCTGAGAACAGTGCAGGAGGTCGACAGGTACGAGGAGCAGTATATTGCTGCGAAGCAGCCAAAAAAGGAGAAGGCCAAGGTCAAGACCGAAGAAAACAACGATAAATATAAAGACTTTTTTGTTGTATAAAAGGGCTGCCAGTTAAATGACCAAAAAAATGGACGAACTAATCGCCAGAATCCAGAACAACGTTTCCAGAAGTCGGGACGCCGGTGCTGAAAGCCCCGCAGCAGCGGAGTGCAAGCTTTGTGGGGACACGGGGATCATTTATGCACAGGAGTTGGCGAGGCCCTGCGCCTGTGCAGGCAGAAAGCGCTTTAAACAGCTCTACCACGGCGCCGGAATGGCGCCGGCTTTAGCTTCGTGCAGCTTTGAAGGCTTCAGGACCGAATATTACCACGGGGAGCACCTGGTCAGGGCGCAAACCGCCCTGCAGGGCGCCAGGCAGTTTGTGCTGGAATACCTGAACAAGAGGCAGGCCAGGGGAATAATGTTTTCAGGCGTGGTGGGCTCGGGTAAAACCTACCTGTCAGCTGCTATTGCCAATGCGCTCCTGGCAAAAGGCGTCCAGGTGCTTTTCCTGGTAGTGCCGGATTTTCTGGATGAGCTGCGCGCCACCTATCATCGGGAACAATCCAGCGACAGCTCAGCCGATGATGTAGCGCTGCTGAGAGACGCGCGGCAGGTGGAGGTGCTGGTGCTGGACGATGTAGGAGCCCACAACTATACCGAGTGGACGCGCAACAAGCTGTATACTCTGCTCAATTACAGGCTCAACTACCAGCTGCCTGTGATCATAACCACCAACCTGCAGCCCAAAGATTTGGACGATTTCCTCGGAGAGCGCACCACTTCACGCATCGTGCAGATGTGCACCCGCTACCGGCTTACCGTCAGCAAGGACATACGCTACTTCATGGACCGTCAAAACCCCTAGACCGCTAGAATCGGAAAGTTTGGAACGAGTCGCAGGTACCTGCACAGACCTTCAGGATTGCTTGCAGATCAAAAAGGTATTTACGCGCTTTAAGAAGAATTATTCTCTTAAACACAGACAATCAAGCAAGTACAGACAATCAAGCAAGTACAATCGAACAGGGAGGACGGGAAAGATGGGAAAAACAGTTGACGGCGTCAAGATCTGGTCGCCTGAGTATGAGTGCATGCCGCGCCACGATCTGGCAAGATTACAGCTTGCCTTGCTGAACAAGACCTGTGCCTACGTTTACGAACGCGAGGGATATTACAGGAATCTATTCAACTCTATAGGCTTCGAACCAGGGGATCTCCAAGGACTGGAGGATCTTCAGAAGCTTCCATTTACCACCAAACAGGATATCATCGACTGCTACCCTTATAGTTTTTTCATCAGGCCGCTCGAAGAGATCATCAGGATCCACGGTTCTTCAGGCACCAGAGGCAAACCGACCCTGGTCGGCTACACCCGCAACGACCTGGACAACTGGATCGAATGTGTGGCCCGGATGGTTACCCAGGCGGGAGTGGATCGGCACGATATAGCCCAGGTCAGCTTCGGTTACGGCCTCTTCACGGGCGGCTTCGGCCTGCACTACGGCCTGGAGAGAGTCGGGGCCACGGTGGTGCCGGCCTCTTCAGGCCAGACGGAGAGGCAACTGATGTTCATGCAGGATTTCGGCACCACGGCCCTGATCGGCACTCCCTCGTATGCCCTGCATATAGCCGAGGTGGGGCAGGATATCGGCGTGGACTTCAAGGCCCTGAAGCTGCGGGTCGGCCTGTTCGGAGCCGAGGGCTGGACCGAGGAGATGCGCGTTCAATTGAAGGACAAGCTCAACCTCATCCCTACTGACAACTACGGTCTCAGCGAGGTGATGGGCCCAGGCGTCGCCGGAGAGTGCCTGGAGTCCTGCGGCATGCATGTCGCGGAAGACCATCTCCTGATCGAGATCATCGACCCGGAGACCGGTTCTGTGTTGCCTCCGGGCGAGAAGGGCGAGATCGTGATCACCACGCTGCAGCGGGAGGCCATGCCCCTGATCCGCTACCGGACCAAGGACATCTCATCGATCAGCGAGGAGAGCCTGCGCTTGTGGGCGGAGCACCGCCCGGCTCTCCAAGATCAGCGGCAGAACCGACGACATGCTGATCATCCGCGGCGTAAATGTGTTCCCGTCCCAGATCGAGAGCGTGCTCATGGAGATGGAAGAGCTCGCACCGCAGTATCAGATCCTGGTGAAGAAGCGCGGCCAGCTCGATGAACTGGAGGTGCTGGTAGAGCTCTTGCCGGAGTTGTTCACGGACCGCTACCGGGATCTGGAGGTCTGGGAGAAAAAAATTGAACACAAGCTCTACAATGTTCTGAGCCTGACAGCCAAGGTGCATCTGGTCGAACCCAGGACGATCGAACGCTCCATGGGGAAGGCCAAGCGAGTAGTGGATATGCGGGAGTGAAAATAGAGGAGAAAGAGTCATGCGGCAAACCCTTTTGACCGGGAATGAGGCCATCGCCAGAGGGGCTTTCGAGTCAGGAGTCACGGTGGCAGCCGGTTATCCCGGAACACCAAGCACTGAAATTCTCGAAAATTTCGTTTCCTATCCGGGAGTCTACGCCGAGTGGGCTCCCAACGAGAAGGTGGCACTGGAAGTGGGATTCGGGGCCTCGCTGGCCGGCGCCAGGGTGCTGGTCACCATGAAGCATGTCGGGCTTAACGTGGCTGCCGACCCCTTCATGACGATGAGCTACATTGGGGTTAACGGCGGGCTGGTGCTGGTCACCGGCGACGACCCCGGCATGCACAGCTCCCAAAACGAGCAGGACAACCGGCTCTACGCCCGTTTTGCCAAGGTGCCCATGCTGGAGCCCGGAGACAGCCAGGAGGCGAAAACATTTTTAGATGAAGCCTACCTGATCAGCGAGCGCTATGACACCCCGGTGTTATTCCGCATTACCACGAGGATCGCCCATACCAGAACGCCGGTGGTGCTCGGGGAACGCCGCCAGTTTGTGCACGGCGAGTGGCAGCGGAACATTCCCAAACAGGTGATGCTTCCCGGGTATGCCCGCGGCCGCCATCTGATAGTGGAGGAGCGCCGGCTGCGGCTTCAGGACTACGCCGAGCATACTCATCTCAATGAAATTATCTGGGGAGATCGCTCGCTGGGGATTATCTCCAGCGGTGTTGCCTTCAATTATGCCCGGGAGGCGTTCGGAGAGGCGGCCTCGTACCTCAAGCTGGGGATGACCAATCCCCTGCCGCTGGATTTGGCCAGGGAATTTGCCAGCCAGGTCGGGCGCCTGATCGTGGTCGAGGAGCTGGAGCCGTTCCTGGAAGAACAGCTCAAGGCAGCAGGCCTTCAAGTCGAAGGAAAGTCGTTGTTGCCCCGGGTCGGCGAACTCAATCCAGATCTGATCGCACGGGGGGTGCTCGGCTGCTCCCGGTTCGAGGCCGTGTACCAGGCCCCTGGCGACCTGCCCGCCCGTCCTCCGATCATGTGCCCGGGATGTCCTCACCGCGGAGTGTTCTATGTTTTGCACAAGCTGAAGGCGATCGTGTGCGGGGATATCGGATGCTATACGCTGGGAGCGATGCCTCCCTTCGAGGCGATGGATGCCTGCCTGTGCATGGGCGCCGGCATCGGAGCGAGCCTGGGGATGCAGAAGGCCGGAGGCGCAGAGTTTGCCCGGAAAACGGTGGCGGTGATCGGAGACTCCACCTTTGTGCATTCGGGAATCACCGGCCTGATCGATCATATCTATAATAAAAGCACGGGGACCATTGTGATCCTCGACAATCGGACGACGGCCATGACCGGCCACCAGGATCACCCGGGGACGGGGTTGACGCTGGGAAAGGAAGAAACGGCTGGGATCGATTTTGTCGCCCTGGTGCGAGGCCTGGGAGTGAAACACGTGCGCAGCGTCGATCCTTACCGGCTGCGCGAGTTGGAACAAGCCATCCGGGAAGAGATGGCCCGGGAGGAGCTATCGGTGGTGATCGCCAGCCGGCCCTGCGTTCTGCTGGGCAGCGATCGCGTTTCCCAGATACCTGACTTCGCCTACCGGGTCGAATGCACTGGCTGCAAGAAGTGCCTCCGGCTCGGCTGCCCGGCTCTCTTTCCGGCAGGAGATCAGATACAGGTAGACGAAGATCTTTGCACTGGCTGCACTCTATGCGTACAGGTCTGCCCTCAGGCAAATGAAGCAGGTGAAGCGGATGAATGAGACTACCAGCGTTATCCTGAGCGGAGTCGGTGGCCAGGGCATAATCCTGGCTTCCAGGGTGCTGGCTGAGGCCGCTCTGGCTTCGGGCAACCAGGTCAAGGTCTCTGAAACCCACGGCATGGCACAGCGGGGCGGGTCGGTCGTCACCCATGTTCGGTACGGGCCCAGGGCTTTCTCGCCCCTGATCAGCTGGGGACAGGCCGATTATATGATCGGGTTCGAGAAACTGGAGGCGGTTCGTTGCCTGCCTTTTTTAAAGGCGGGCGGTTTGTGGATCGTGAATGACCAGTCGATCCCTCCGCTTCCGGTCCTGCTCGGCAAGGTCTCTTATCCTGATCTCGGCGAGGGAAGGCTGCGACAACTGGCGCCGCGCCTGCACCTGGTGAAAGGCAGGGATAGGGCGTTCCAGCTGGGCAACGCCAGGGTCGTTAACATGATCCTGCTCGGCTGCCTGGCGCCGCACCTGGACCTGTCCCGCTCGAGATGGGAAGAGGCGATAGATTGCTGCGTGCGTCCTGAATACGGTGAGCTCAACAAGCGCGCCTTCGATGATGGTTTTAACGAAAAAATGGCGATTTAGCAACAAATGAAACCTGTCTCAGTCCTGCTTTCCAGCGGGGCCTGAAGATAATAAGATGATTGGAGGTGGGCAGCTTGCCAAGAGTAGAGGATCTGGGAAGGAAGACGATCTTTTCGATTAATCCTTACGTACCCGGCAAGCCGATTGAAGAGGTCGAGCGGGAGTTCGGGATCAGCGACGCGCTTAAGATGGCCTCTAACGAAAACCCGCTGGGCCCTTCGCCCAAAGCCATAGCAGCGCTTCGGGAAGCGGCAGTCAGGGTCAACATCTATCCGGACGGATACTGCTTTTACCTCAAAAGGGACCTGGCTGCGGAACTGAAATGCAAAGAGGAACAGCTGATCATCGGCAACGGCTCCGACGAGATCCTGAAGCTGATCGCCGAGGCCTTTCTAGACCCTGGCGACGAAGTTATCTATGCCCAACCCACCTTCTCCGAGTATGAGTTTGTGAGCCGGGTCATGGATGCGTTGCCTGTGCCCGTGGCAGTGAGCCAAGACCTGGCGCATGACTTGAAAGCGATGGCGGCCCGGATCTCGCCCCGGACCAAGATCGTATTTATCTGCAATCCCAATAACCCTACCGGCACCATGATTACCGGTGATGAGCTGGAGCTTTTCCTGAAAGCGATACCGGATCGAGTGCTGGTGGTAATCGACGAAGCCTACCGGGAATATGTGACCGACCCGCACTATCCGGACTCGATGGGGCTGCTCCGGCAGGACGACAGGCTGATCATTCTGAGGACCTTTGCTAAGATTTACGGGCTGGCCGGATTGAGAATCGGCTACGGCATATCCAGCCCGGAGATAATCGCCATGATCAACAGGGTTAAAGAGCCCTTCAACGTCAATTATCTGGCCCAGGTCGCGGCAAGGGCGTCCTTGAGGGATGCAGACCACCTGCAGCGCAGCAGAGAATTGGTTATCGAGGGGCGCGGCTTTCTCTATGAAGCCTTTGAAAGGCTGGGCTTGCCCTATATTCCAACCCAGGCCAATTTTATCTTTGTCAATATCGGCAAAGATTCCAGAGACGTATTTACCAGGCTGCTCAGAGAGGGCGTCATCGTGCGGACAGGCGATATATTTGGCTACCCTGAATTTATCAGGGTTACTATCGGAACCCCTGAGCAGAACCAGCTTTTTTTGGAAAAACTACAGAAGGTTTTAGCATCATTTGCCTAGGGGGTGGTCGGTTTGGAGGTGCGCTGTACTCTGTGCGGCAGGAAAGAGGCAATTTCAGATGTTCACAAGGATTATGAAAAATTGACCAAGAACCCCAGGATCGTCTATTTTTGCGATCTGTGCCTGTCCAGAGTGCAGTATGAGGCCGGGGAATCAGGCAAGCCGAAAAAACCGATCGGGTGACGACTCTCCCTTCAGAGCTAAGCGGATGGAGCCGATGCCTACGATGCCAGATGGCGTTTACATACAGTGGCTGCTCCCGGGTTTCTCGGGTATTGCGCCGTCATGCAAGGGAAATTCCAGTGAAATTGTTTTAAAAAAAAATCCGGTCAGATAAATAACGACATATGATACCATATTTACCGAAGGATTCCAGTTCATTTTTAGCGAAAGCATGCACCCGACTGCAAACAGATAAAAGGGGGTATGCTTTCGTGAGCAAGGCGAAGCCGGAGCGGAAAATCCTGGATGACTTTAACGCAGAATTATTACAGGGTAGGGAGGATGGAGCATTCTGGGAATCCTCTGAAGATCCGGGTCTTAGTGGTGCAGACGATGCCAAAAAAGAGAGGCTGTTGAAAGAGCGGCTGCACAAGCTAGAAGACGAAAGCACCGAAAAGAACAGGTTGATCAACAGTCAGCGCAAGCAGCTCGATGACACGCTGAGCGCTCTCGAGGAGAAGGAAAGGAAGGGTCATGAGCTGGAGATACTGACCAAAACGATGGAGGCCAATCTGCACCAGTTAGAGGGAGAAAGGCGCCAGTACCTGGTGAAGATAGAGGACTATGGCAAGGAATTGAACCTGCTCAATGACCGGCTGGCCCAGAACGAGGAGGATCTGCGCAACCTGACCGGCCAGTTGAAGTCCAGAACTCAGGAAAACATCCTGTTGAACAAAGAAAACAAGGATGTCCTGCGCGGCAATAACCAGTTGCGGGAATCGCTCTCCCTGGTGGAAGGGAAGGTGAAGGAGCAGGAGCGGGAGCTGGCGCAGTCACTGCCTGAGAGAGCCGAATTGGAGAAAAAATACAGCCGCTCCCTGGAAAGCCTGAGGAACGAGGTCAAGGCAAAGCATCAGGAAATCCTCAGGTTGGGAAAAGAGACGGCTGACCTCAGAAAGGCGAACCATGATCTGCAGCGGGTGAATGAAAACCTCGAGTTGGAGTTGGATATGTTGAATACAACCAACGTTTCGCTGCAGAAGAAGATCGAGAAGCTAACGCTCCAGAACAGCGTTCTGGAGAAAAAACTGTCCAACAAGCTGGTACGGTTCGTGCTGGCGTTATGCTCGTTTTTTGGTTGGAATCCTGAACGCAGGATGAGAAATTTCAATTTTTGATCCGGGCTCCTGGCTGACTGGCTGGCCAGGCTTTGATCAAAAAAGGCCGATCGGCCCGGGAAAGATTTTCATTGCGCACACTACGTGGTTTCTTGTTAAAGAAGGCTGCGGGGGCGTACTTCATCCCGCGCCTGAGCGCGCATTATGATATATTGTCCTTAAAAACCGGCTGCCCCAGTTAAATGTATTGCTGCCGCCCTTGTCAAATAATCCCCACCTTGTGTCGATGGGGATTCTTTCATAATTATTTTGTGATAAAATAATGGCGCGCCCGACAGGAATCGAACCTGCGCATCTGGCTCCGGAGGCCAGCGCTCTATCCCCTGAGCTACGGGCGCGCTCATAAAAATATTGTAATCTGTGCCCGGATGATTGTCAAACCAGCGAAACATTCTACACCACCAAAATTGTACACTACTTAGCAAAGGACATTGCCCCGCGCCGTTCTAATTTGAATGCATGTGAGTACTGCTGCGGTTTGGCGGCCATCGCGACCAAGGAAGGTGACTCAGTGTTGCGGACATTAATGGTCAAAACTATGCAACAGGTGCAGTTCATCGATGTGACCGGGGCGATTCAGGAAGAGATAGCCTCATCGAATGTGAAGCAGGGCGGATGCATCGTCTATGTTCCGCACACCACGGCCGGCCTGCTGATCAACGAGAATGCCGATCCTGACGTGATCAGGGATATCAGGGAGGCTCTGGAAAGGGTTGCCCCTGGCAGCGCACACTATTCCCACCGGGAGGGAAATGCCGCCGCCCATATCAAATCAAGCCTGTTAGGCTGCTCCGCCTGCTTGATGATCGAGAGCGGACGGTTGGCGCTGGGTACCTGGCAGGGAGTATTCTTTTGCGAGTTTGACGGACCCCGCCAGCGCCGCATCATACTGAACTTCTTTCATGATGCCGATCCGGAATGATGCACCGGGGCGGGGGAAAGCCGGCGTGCTGCTGTTGTTTCACTCTTGACTCTGGTCTTGTCAAGTAAAGAGGTTTTAAACCAGAAAGCGGGGATGGGTAAATGAGCAAAGACCCGAAGGAGAGGTTCGCCAATAAAGGCTACATGAATTGGGATGTCACCCTGGAGATTGCGCGGGGCAAGCTCGTCGAAAGCGAACCGGAGCTGCTGGCCAGTAGGGCGGCAGTGGGTTTCGAGGATGACGCCGGTGAGTTCGTCGTCCCCTTTCTGAACCAGCAGCATAGGGTGAAGTTCTCGTCCGGCATGGTCTATCGCCCCAATGGTGAAGAGGTGTCCACTGCCAACCAGATCCTGATCCTGCACTATCTTGAACATGCTGAAGGTGTGCCGCTGCATCACAAGTGGATCTCTTTCAAAGAACTGCCGGGCGGTCAGATCTACATCACCCCTTTTAACAACCGTGCGGTCCGCCCCCTGGTAAAACTGTTCGGGCATGATCCGGAAGGCCTCATCAGGGCCGGACTTGCGCTCGGGGGTTGGAAGGAGAATCTGGGAAACGCCGGGGTGGTAGTGCCGGTCTTTCCGATGCTGCCGGTGGCGTACGTGATCTGGGAGGGCGATGAGGAATTCGCTGCCTCCGGGAATATTCTTTTTGATCAATCCGCATCCGACTACTTGCCCCTGGAGGATTGTGCGGTGATCGCCAGCGCGGTGGTTTTCGAGCTAAGAAAAAAGCTTTATCAATCAGCATAGGCAGACACCTTTCCGGACGCCGGGAATATAATAAGAGCAAAGAATAGTTTATCGCGAGGTGAATGCCATGCGCGTCTATTACTTTCGGTTGCCAGTATTTTTGCGTGATCTCTTGAAGAGGGTTATCAAGTAAAGGGCAGTGAGGCTGCCCTTTTACTGATTCTGAAATACCCGCGCGCTGCTCTTTCGCCCGTTTTGAAAATGATGGCGGGGTTCTTTTAATCATCGTGCAAAGATGCCGCGCTCCCTTGATCAACTCTGCAAATCATGCAGACGACGACGGCGCATGGGGCGAGAGACTGAGCCAGGCTGTATCAACGCTCATTCGGCAAGGGCGATCCCGAAGATGCCTCCCACGGCGGCGGAGATCACCGCATAAAGAGCCTTGAGGATGAAAGCGAGTGCGCCCAGGACGCCTGGCGCAGCCAGCAGAATCAAGAAGACAAAAAAGGCAAAGTAACAGATGCCGGTTTCGATCCCGAACAATATCCCCATTCTGCCAGCTTTTTTAGCTCCTACAAACCCGCCGGCAAAGGCCCCCACCAGGTATAGAATGTTGGCTGTCGGCTGCAGATACGCTGCGGACAGGGGCGTCGCATAAAAGACCAGAGACAGCAAAAGGGTGCCTGCCAACCCGATGATCACGGCAGCGACCGTGCCCATGGTTACCGGATGCGAAGCAATCCTGAACAGCATTCCTCTTTCGTCGTCCACGTTATCACTCCCATTCTCTCTCTCGATTTATATGAAATTCTGGTAAGAAGAGCTGTTTATCCTAAGCTTATTAAGCAAAAAAGATTAATATGCCTAAAATATGCCTAAAACGGGCATGTTAAAAAGGGGATAGGGATAGGGATTATGGAAGATCACCAGATCTCGCGCCCTTTTATTGAGACGCATAATGAATTATAATGTAGTGACATACTCTTGCGCCGGGAGTTGGATAATATCGTAAAGTGAGGGAAGGATGTGGATTATCCCACTTTCAATTCCTTATGTGAAAGATTACAGAAAAGAGCATATAAAATTACACCGCAGCGCCAGATAATTTTAAAGGCGCTGCTCGAAAACGAGAGCCTGCATCTGAGCGCTGAGGAAGTCCATGCTATCGTAAAGGAGCAGCACCCCGAAATAGGTTTGGCGACAGTGTATCGCACCCTGGAGATATGTGCCAACCTGGGGATCCTGCACCAGATCGAATTTGGAGACGGCTGCACCAGGTACGAGTTCGCCAAGCAGGAAACCCACCGCCATCATCACCTGATCTGCATCGACTGCGGCAAGGTTACAGAGTTTAATGACGATCTGCTGGAAACGCTCGAGACCTGGGTATCCAAAAAAACAGGATTCCGGATAGCAGATCATCAGCTTAAATTTTACGGCTACTGTGAGGAATGTCAGAAGCTGGTTTAGATCGAGAAATTAGATCGTGAACTGCCGGATGCCGACACCCTGCCTGAGGCAGGGTATTTATAACGACGTGCGGCGGAAAACGATCCCTCGTGGATCAGGATGAATGCCGCACAAAGTTTCAAGAGAATCTACCTTGAAAATCCCCTGGCATAAAGCCCGGGGGTTAGCATCACAGATTCTCTTATTTTTATTTCATAATGCGCCAAGCCTTGCAGTCTTAGCAGTTTAAGTCGGAATAAGATGGATATTAATGGAAGGATATTGAAGGGAATTAAAGAATATTCTGATCAGCTGTTAATATATGGAGGTGCGCTGATGATCAGAGGCGTTTCTTTTTTGGAGAAGGTGTCTGCCTGGCTGCGCCGCCTGTTCAGGCCTGTGGGGCAAAAGAAGACGGCAGGGCGGGGTTATTCAGCCGCGCAGGGGCTCTACTGGTTGCATGGCAAACCCGCGCCGCGCCCGGCAACCTGGTTTGAAGGAGACAGCCGTATGCAATGGGCCTCCGGTTACTGCCAGCCAGAGCAGGGATCAACTCCTGCACTCGAAGGGAAAACAGAAAAAGGGATGGATTATCCTGACTACTGGCTCATGAAAGGGGAAACCATGATGCAGCAGGAGCAGCTGGCCGAGGCCAATTATTGCTTTGATCAGGCGCTGGTGCATGGTTCTGCGAATGCCTATGCCCTGATTTATAAGGGATATTGCCTGTACCGGCTTGGCTCCTATGATGCCGCCATCGTCAGCTTGAACCAGGCGGCCCTGCTTGACCCGGGCCATCCGGAGATCAACCTGGTCAATGCGCTTTGTCTCTGCCGGCTGCAGAGGTTCGAGGAGGCCCTGGCCGGCTTCACGAGAGCCATTAGGCGCGGCTTGAGTACGTCCGTTATTTGGAACAACAAGGGATTCTGCCTGTCCCGGCTGGGCCGGCACAGGGAAGCCAGCGCTGCCTTCAGGACCGCCCTGAATAAATGCGCCGAGGAGGAGTCGCCGGAGATTCTCTGCAACGCTGCGACAGAGCTGGTGGAGCTGGGAGCCTACGAAAGCGCTCTCGATTACTTTAACAGGGCGCTCCACATCAACCCAGACGATCACGTGCTAATGAACAACAAGGCTCTGTGCATGGAACTGCTTAACAGTCATGACCACGCTCTTGAGTGTTATGAGCGGGCGCTCACGTTCAACCCGAATGATTCCACCTATCTCTGTAACCTCGGCGTTTGCCAGCTGAAGCTGCAGCGCTGGGATCAGGCTATCGCCAGTTTCAGGGACGCAGTCAGCCAGGAGCCGGGCAATAGCCTGGCCTGGTGCGGGCTTGCCACTGCCTGCCTGGCCAGTGGTCGCCAGGAGGAAGCACTGTCCTGCTATAATCAGGGCTTTGACGCCGCGGGATGATTTTTCGGGCAAGCTTCTGCATTCACTGCCGTCAATCACCCACAGCTTAGACCTTAACAGGTTCTTCTTCTTCTTCTTCTTCTTCTTCTTCTTCTTCTTCTTCTTCTTTCTGCTGCTGCTGCTGCTGCTGCTGCTGATGATGATGATTGCCGGCCCTGGACAACCCGCCAAGGGCCGGCAAGTTATCCGGGACTGGCGGTGGCATGCCTTCTTTTACAACAGTCATTTTGGCCGCCTGTCCGCTGATTTCCTGAGAGTGTCAGCCCGGATGTGTACGGCTGACTTTATTTTTTCCATGTTAAGTGCTAAACTCTAAGAGTAAAAACTGGACAAGCGGAGAGATCTAATGGAGGGACTTTTCATGCAGGATAAGCAGCCTAGCTGCAAAATGGACCACGAAAAGATTGTTCAGGGCGTGCGTTTGATTTTAGAAGGAATTGGTGAAGACCTTGGGAGAGAAGGATTGCGCGACACGCCAAACCGGGTCGCCCGCATGTACGAGGAGATCTTCTGTGGATTGGGGAACGACCCTAAAGCAGAGCTGAGCGTCTGTTTCAACGAGAACCATGATGAAATGGTCTTGGTCAAGGATATCCCGATTTACTCCATCTGCGAGCATCATTTCATGCCTTTCTATGGCGTAGCCCATGTGGCTTACGTACCACGCCAGGGGAGGATTACCGGCTTGAGCAAACTGGCCCGTGTAGTAGAAGGGTTTGCCAAGCGGCCGCAGCTCCAGGAGAGGATGACTTCCCAGGTCGCGGATACGATCATGGATGCCATCAATCCGATGGGGGTCATGGTGGTCATTGAGGCGGAGCATATGTGCATGACCATGCGCGGCATCAAGAAGGCGGGGTCCAAAACGCTGACTTCTGCGGTGCGCGGCATTTTCAAGACCAACGATGCCACCAGGGCCGAGGCCTTTTCCCTGATCAGGGAGAAGGGAGACTGACGCCAGCAGTGCAATCCGCAATTTAAAGCGCCTTGCAGGCGCTTTTTTCGTAGCACCTGGGCGGGTTCGACGACGGATGGCACGGCCACCAGGGCGGTCACCCGCTATTATATTGCTATTATCGAGGAGGCTCACCTTTGAAGCTATTGCTCACCAATGATGACAGCATATACGCAGCCGGGCTGGCCGCCCTCTGGAATGCGCTGAAAGACATGGCTGACATCACCGTGGTGGCGCCGGACCGGGAGCGCAGCGCCGCCGGCCATGGAATCACCATGGACCGGCCGCTGCGGGCGGAGCACCTGAACCTTTACGACGGCCATGCCTGGGCTGTGGACGGAACCCCCGTAGACTGTGTCAAACTGGCTGTGAACTGCCTGCTGCAGGAGAGGCCGGACCTGGTGATCGCCGGAATAAACCGAGGCCCGAACCTCGCCATCGACGTCCTTTACTCAGGCACCGTATCCGGCGCCCTCGAGGGGATCATCCTCGGCATCCCATCCCTGGCCGTATCAGTATCAGAATACGATCACCCCGATTACCGTTATGCCGCAGGCTTTACTAAAAAATTGATCCCCGCAGTGCTCGCGACAGGCATCTGCAATGACACGCTGCTCAATATCAACGTTCCCTCGCTGCCTGCCGATGAAGTCGAGGGAGTCAGAATAACGAGGCTTGGTTCCAGAAAGTACATCAATAACTTTGAAGCCAGGACCGATCCTCGCGGACGCAAATACTATTGGCTGAACGGAGATGTGATCGATGCTGAGGACGGCGTTGACACTGACGTGGGCGCTATCAAAGAGAAAATGGTGTCCATCACTCCAATTCACTTGGACCTGACCAATTACAAGGTCTTGGATATGCTGAAGAATACATTCCAGGACTTCAAGGAATAGGAGCATCCATGACTGCCGGTTTTCACGATTGCAGGCAGACTTTTCCGGGTTTCATTGGAACAGGTACCACCACGACTGCAGGGTTTCAAGCAAGGCAGGCAAGTTTCATCTATCTTGAGGAATAGGCAAGTTCGTTCCAGGTTGCCGTAAAAAGCAGGCTTTAGACTGCACATTACGAAAAAAATGGATGGCAGGCGGAGCATTGATGTTTATCTACGAGATCCTAATGTTAACTGTGATCATCTACCTGATTTTAAATTTCTCAAAGGTGAGCAGGGGGATCTTCAAGGCTAACGACCTGATTCTTCCCTTTTCCCTGAGCTTTGCTGTCACAATTGTTGATAACTTTATCAGAACGGCCATCGCCGCTTCTTTTATTGCGTTTATAGTGCTTTTTGCAGTCTGTTTCGGAGTTCTGCATTATGTGACCTCACTGAAAAAGTAGCCTACCTTGTGAGAGTGAGGGTTGACCAAAATGGAGCTGGATCTGGAAGAACTGCGCCGGGGGTTTGCAGGCAGCGGGTTTATCATTGACGAGGAGGATCTAAATATCGTTTACTTGGCACTGAGGCTTGACAAACCTCTGCTTGTGAGCGGCCCGCCAGGTGTGGGCAAGACAGACCTGGCCAGGGTGCTCAGCAGGATATTTGCGGCTAGATTGATCAGACTGCAGTGCCATGAGGGGTTGGACGAGAGCAAGGCGCTCTACGACTGGAACTTTCAACGCCAGTTGGTTAAGATACACCTGTCCACCCGCAGCAAGCAGATCAAGGCAGGCCGGCCGACTGTGGCCGATAACCCGGCCGCGCTTTCCTTGAACAGTGAGCGCAGTAAGCACCGGGGATTCCAACCGGGTGTTCAGGCTGAAAGCACTCCTGTTTTAAACGAGGACGAACTGTTCAGCCTGCCCAACTTGCTCCAACGCCCGCTGCTCCAGGCCATCACAGCAACAGGGCCGGTGGTGCTGCTCATCGATGAGATCGACCGCGCAGAGATCGACTTCGAGGCCTTCCTTCTGGAGGTATTATCTGATTTTCAGATCTCGGTACCGGAGATCGGTACCATCAAGGCCAGCCGGAAACCGATCGTGGTCATCACGAACAACGGAGAAAGAGAACTCTCAGAAGCCCTGCGCAGGCGCTGCGTTTTCTTATACCTGAACTTTCCCAACATCGAACAGGAAACGTCCATCATCAAGGCCAAACAGCCTGCAGCGTTGGAAGAACTGCGGGAGGAGATAGCCCTGGCGGTGGCCCGGGCCAAGGATGCCGGGCAGCACCCACATCCGGGGGCCGAAACCGGTTTGGATTGGGCTCAGGCGCTGTTTCTGCTCGATGCCGACAATTATCAGACTGATTATGTGGAGAATACACTGGAGATGTTGGCCAAGAACAAAGAACACCTGCTGTCTTATCAAGAATTCTTGCAAAGGCAAGGCAATGCAAAGGATGAAAAGCAGGAAAAAGCCTCAGAATAACGAATTTTTCTTTTGATTCTAAAAATTATCTTCAACGTACACGCACTAGTTCAAGAAAACAGGTACAGGCGCTCTATTTATCGGAAACTGGTGCTGAAGGGGGAGGGGACACGCATAGTGGACCTTGTTGCAGGCGAGGAGGAGTTAATCCGTTCCTCTGTTGAGGACGTGTTGGACGTCCAGGGGTCAGACCGGGAGAACCTGATCCCGATTCTGCAGGATGTGCAGGCTAAGTTGGGATACCTTCCCAGGCTGGCCATGCAGCAGATTGCGGCGGCCATTCAGATTCCCGAGGTGGAGGTGTTCGGAGTGGGCACCTTCTACAACCAGTTTCGGATGAACCCGCCCGGGAAGCATCAGCTGAAGGTCTGCATGGGCACGGCCTGTCACATGATGGGAGGCCACATCATCCTGGAGTCTTTCGAGCGGCGCCTGTGCATCCATGAGGGGGAGACGACGCCCGACCGGGAATACAGTCTGGAGCGGGTGGCCTGTGTCGGCTGTTGCGCCCTGGCGCCTGTGGTGGTGGTTGATGAGAAGGTGGAGGCCAGAGTTTCGCCGATCCGCGTGGATGGTATCTTGCTGACATTTGAAATGAGAAAAAAGAGCATGAGGCTGAGAGCCAGCAGAGGAAGAGAATAAGGGTCATGAGGCTGAGAGCCAGCAGCAGGAAGAAGGTCGGGAGCCATGAGCGTCGGAATCCCTGGTTGATCAGTCATACCGGATACTGCAGGCGGAGGCCCGGCATAAAGATAGAAGCATTAATGGAAAAGCCTGTGATCCTGCTGGGCACTGCGACCTGTGGCAGGGCGGCAGGGCGCTATGCCGGCCCTGGCCGCCTTTCAGGGATGAGATAGACAAGCACGGGCTTGATGTGATCCTCAGAGAAACCGGCTGCCTGGGGCATTGTTATGCAGAGCCTCTGGCGATTATCTACAAGCCAGGGTCACCCTCCGCTCTGCTACAGTTCAGTCGATGAGGGAAAGGCGCGCCGGCTGGCGGTCGACTACCTGATCAACGACGACCCCTGTTACGAGTTTGCCATGGCGGCATTGGAACCGAACGATCTCTTCCCGACCTTCGCCGATTACCCGCGGGGGCTTTATGAACAGAAGATCATCCTGGCCGACTGCGGCCTGATCGATCCTGAGGACATCGACCACTACCTGTCGAGAAACGGATACGCGGGGCTGGCCAAAGCGCTGGCGACTGAGCGTGATGGTGTGATTGCCGAAATCAAGGAATCCAAATTGCGCGGCCGGGGCGGGGCCGGATTCCCCACCGGGATCAAGTGGGAGAGCTGTAAAAACGCCTGGCGGCGAGCACAAGTATGCCATCTGCAACGCTGATGAGGGGGATCCGGGAGCATTTATGGACCGGGCGCTGCTGGAGTCCAACCCCCATCAGCTGCTGGAGGGATTGGAGATCGCCGCCTATGCGGTTGGCGCCGATCGGGGCTATATTTATGTGCGCGCCGAATACCCGCTGGCCGTGCAGCGTCTGAAGAACGCCATGAAACAGGCGGAGGCCAGGGGGCTGATCGGCCAGAACATCCTGGGCAGCGGCTACAACTTCCATGTCAAGATCTTTCAGGGCTCTGGCGCCTTTGTATGCGGCGAGGAGACAGCCATGATCAGCTCTCTGGAGGGGCATTCCGGGATGCCCAACCATCGCCCGCCGTTTCCAGCCACTTCCGGTTTGCACGGACTGCCGACCCTGATCAACAACGTCAAGACTCTGTCCTACGTGCCGCATATCATCAGGAACGGAGCGTCCTGGTTCAAGAGCATCGGCACTCAGGGCAGCCCGGGCACGGCGGTGTTCGCTCTGGCCGGGAAGGTTGTAAGCACCGGGCTGGCCGAGGTTCCCATGGGCACGACGCTCAGAAAACTGATTTACGATGTGGGCAACGGGATCAAGGATGAGAAAAAGTTCAAGGCGGTGCAGATCGGCGGCCCCTCCGGCGGCTGCCTTCCGGAGTCAGCCCTGGAGCTCCCGATCGACTTCGATTCGCTGCAGCAGGCAGGGGCGATGATGGGGTCGGGAGGCATGGTGGTACTGAACGAGGACGATTGTATGGTGGAGATTGCCCGCTTCTTCCTGGACTTCACTCAGAAGGAGTCCTGCGGCAAGTGCACCTTCTGCAGGCTTGGGACCGAAGCAGATGCTGGAGATCCTGACCGATATCACCCAGGGGCAGCGGCACGCTCGAGGAGATCGACCTGCTCCAGGACCTGGCCGAAGACATCAAGGCCGGTTCCCTCTGTGGTTTGGGAAAAACAGCGCCCAACCCCGTGTTGACCACGATCCGCTATTTCCGTCCCGAATACGAGGTCCACATCCTGGAGGGCCGCTGTCCGTCCCTGATGTGCAAGGAGCTGATCAGCTATGAAATCGTTCCGGATCTATGCAGCAAGTTGTGCAATGTGTGTATCGGCAGCTGCCCGGTCGAGGCGATCTATACCCGTCCGGATATGCTGAAGGCGATTTATCAGGATAAATGCGTGAAATGCAACAGTTGCATGGTAGCCTGCCCGCCGCAGTACAAGGCGGTTGTGAAAATGTCTCCGCCGGTTGTTGGAAAAAGTTGATGAAGAAGCTGTTGCAGGGAGGGGGGAGCGAAGATGAGCACTGAGGTGACATTTTCCATTGACGACAGGCAGATCAAGGCCGCTGCCGGCGAGAGGCTGCTGTGGGCGGCCCTGGATAATGGGATCTACATCCCTCACCTATGCGACCTCGGGAGGCGGGGCGCAGCCGAGGCTAGTTGCCGGCTCTGTTTTGTCGATGTAGAAGGCCTGCCCAACCCGGTCACCTCCTGCACCCTGCCGGTGGCCGGGGGCATGGTTGTCAAGACCAGGAGCCCGAGAGTCGACCGCCTGGTCAGGACCGGCTTCGAACTGCTGCTGTCAAACCACCGCCTGCACTGCGCCAAGTGCGCCAGGAATAAGAAGTGCGAGCTGCAGAGGATCGCCAAGGAGCGGGGGTTGAAGCTGAAGCTGGCCCGCTTGCGGTCGTTGTTGGAAGCGGTTGCGATCGACGAGAGCCCCCGTCTCTTCGCCCACGACGCCAGCAAATGCGTTCATTGCGGGCGCTGTATATGGGCGGATCAGGAGCTCGTTCATGTCGGCGCCATCGGTTTTATCAGAAGGGGCATCGCCAGGAAGGTGGCCACCTTCGAGGACGGCCCCCTGGCCGATTCCATCTGCACCCAGTGCTTGGCCTGCGTCAATATTTGCCCGGTTGGATCCTTCTACCTCAAGGAGGACGAGCAGCGTATCCATAAGGTTGAAAAGAAGTGCTGAGCCGCGGGTCGGGGTACCCAGGTGCGGTGCTGGCCGCAGGGCGCTGTTCACCTGAAATTAGGAAACCGGGAGGCTTCAGCCCCCCGGTTGGTGCGCAGGTTTAATGTGCGTTACCGGTTCTCTGTCTGGAGACTGCGTTCGGCTCTAGCAATGGCGAGGCTTACCAGCGATCCGCACTTTCTGGAGGGCACATTTCCCCAGCCCTCCTGCTTGACGGTATCAAGCACTCCCATCTCCTTAGCCAACTCGTACTTGAGCGCTTCAGACATCAGGCCACCGTTTTTGCGCCCCATAAAAACCTCCTTTTGCGCACCTGATAGTATTTTTGGTGATCTGCCGCCCATTAATACATGCAGATGAAGCCAGCGCAGTCAATTAAAACCTCCTGTTCGAGCCAGATCGGCATGGCTTAAGGATCAAGTTGTTTTTGACTTCAATGGCAAATTATAATATAATCTTCCCGTGTATTCTCATGTTTTTGCAAAAAGCCGTCCACAGAGACGTGTTTTCGCGTTTTTTTCAAAAATGAGGAGGGAAAGCTGTCTTGAAGGTTTACGAAACGGACCGTTTGCGCAACTTGGCTGTAATCGGACATGGAGGCGCGGGCAAGACCTCGCTGGTGGAGGCCATGCTTTTCAACGCCGGGCATACCACCCGCCTGGGCCGGGTTGACGAGGGCAATGCCACCACTGATTATCTGCCCGAGGAGATCAAGAGAAAGATATCTGTCAGCACGGCTAATGCTCCTTGCGAGTGGAGGGAGTGCAAGATAAACATCCTGGACACGCCCGGGTACGCCGATTTTTTCAGCGAAGTGAAGAGCGCCCTGAGAGTGGTCGACAGCGTTCTGACGGTGGTGGAGGCTGTAGCCGGCGTTGAGGTGCAAACAGAGATCGGCTGGGGGGAGACCAGCCGGGTAAACCTTCCCAGGATGATCCTGATCAACAAGATGGATCGGGAGAACGCCAATTTCGACAGGGTGCTGCAGCAGATCAGGGATATCTTGAAATGCAACGCCATCCCCGTCGAACTGCCGATCGGGTCCGAGGCTCAATTCTCCGGAGTTGTCGACTTGCTGACGATGAAGGCTTATCAATACAATTCTAAAGATGGCTCTTACCAGGAGCGGGATATTCCCGGAGAGATCGTGGATGCCGCCCAGGAGGCCCAGCAGAACCTGATGGAAGCTGCAGCCGAGGGAGATGATGAGCTTCTGATGCGCTACCTGGACGGGGAGATGCTGACGAGCGAGGAGATTTTCACCGGATTGAAAAAGGCCTTTCAGTCCCAGGGATTGGTTCCGGTGCTTTGCGCATCTTCCCTCAACAACATCGGCATCAGGCACCTGCTCGATTTTATAGTGAATGCGGTGCCCTCCCCGGCCGATCTGGCAGAACCCGGCAGCAAGCCAAACGAGGAGCCGCTGGCAGCGCTCGTCTACAAGACCACGGCCGACCCGTACGTGGGCAAGCTGAGCTTCTTAAGGGTCTTTAAGGGAGTTCTTAAATCCGACAGCCAGGTATATAACTCCAATAAGGAAAGGGAAGAAAAGATCGGGCAGTTGTTCGTGATGCGAGGCAAACAGCAGGAGAACATCGCCGAGGCGAAAGCCGGCGACCTGGCCACGGTTGCCAAACTTCAGGAAACCGCCACGGGCGATACCCTGTGCCGCAAAGACAAGCCGGTGCTCCTGCCCGGCATCGTTTTCCCAGAGCCCACCCTATCGTTCGCCATCGAGCCCAAGAGCAAGGGGGATGAGGATAAGCTCGGCAGCGCCATGGCCAGGCTGGTGGAGGCCGATCCGACGATCCGTCTCTCCAAGAACACCGAGACCAAGGAGACCATTCTCACCGGGATGGGGGAGACCCACCTGGAGATAGTATTGGAGCGCCTGCAGCAGAAGTTTGGCGTAGAGGTGACTTCGAAAAAGCCGAAAATACCGTACCGGGAGACGATCCGCTCGACGGTACAATCTGAAGGCAAACACAAGAAACAAACAGGCGGCCGCGGCCAGTACGGCCATGTCTGGATGACCATGGAGCCTCTGCCTGAAGGCGGCTTCGAGTTTGCAGAGAAGGTCTTCGGCGGTGCCGTGCCCAGGCAGTACTACCCGGCTGTGGAAAAGGGCGTGCGCGAGGCCCTGACCGAGGGCGTGCTGGCCGGCTATCCGGTCACCGGCCTCAAGGCAACCCTCTACGACGGCTCCTTTCACCCGGTCGACTCCTCGGAACTGGCCTTCAAGCTGGCTGCCATCCTGAGCTTCAAGAACGGGATGGAGAAGGCAAACCCGGTGTTGCTGGAGCCGGTGATGAACGTGGAAGTGACGGTTCCGGAGCAATTCATGGGCGACATCATGGGGGACTTCAACAGCCGGCGCGGCCGGATCCTGGGAATGGAATCGCGGGAGAGCGGCGTCCAGGTGATCAGGGCGACTGCACCACTGGCCGAACTGGCGGATTACGCCATTATCCTGAAATCGATCACCCAGGGGCGCGGCTCCTTTAAAATGGAGTTTGCCCAGTATGAAGAGGTGCCCGCGAGGCTGGCCGAGGAGATCATCGAGAAGCGCAAGGCTGAAATAGAGAAGGAACGGGAGAAATAGAGAGACACGACGGCTACGGTTTTTTGCGGCCCTGAAAGCGGGGCCGGAACAGGCCGCAGGCCTGGGCGTCCGGCTGGCCGCGATCCAGGATCTCCTGCAGCCCATCCCTGCCTGCCAGGCCCAGCACCTCCCGGAGCGGGATCCGCTCCGGCACTCGCCGGTGCAGCCTGGCAAAGCTGTCGATACTGACAATGCACCCCAGGCGGGCCTCTGACTGCCCCTCGATCACGACCAGGAACCGGCACTCCCAGCACCGGTGCACCGCTTTATCCCGCATTTCCGAAAGCACGATCCGGTGTCCCTCCCAGAGCTTGTTATGCTGCATTTTTATGCCCCTCCTGCTTCATTCCGGAAAGGTCAACAGACGTCCGAGTGCCCGATGCGCACCCAGGGTGCGGCCAGGGAGGATGCCCGGAAAATCGTCCTCTTGCCAAACCGGTTGCGCACCATGTCGCATGCCTGTTCTATCCGTCGCAGCCGCTCCCTGTCCCCAAACAGGCCCGGCTGTTCGATCCGGCGGGGGATGAGATTGGATAGGGTGACGCCCACCATCCGCACCGGCCAGTTGGGGTACCAGTGCTCTGCCAGGAGGTTCAGGGCGGCACGGGCAATCTCCGGGGCCAGATCGGTGTATTCGGGAATGGTCTGCATCCGCGACAGCCAGGAAAACTCCGGGTCCTTCAGGCATAGAGCGATGGTCTTCCCGACGTATCCATCGCTGCGGACGCGGTAAGCCACCAGATCCACCAACTCCAGGATCACCGCCCTGAGTTCGTCTCCCTTGCAGTCCTGGGGCAGGGTGATCTGGTGGCCCATGCTTTTGACCTGATCCAGGCTGTTCGGATCGACCGGGCTGGAATCGGCGCCGTTGGCGCTGAGCCACAGGATCTCCCCGGCAACCCCGAACTTGCTCTTCAGAATACCCACCGGAAACTGGGCCAGGTCTCCGATGGTGAAGATATTCAGCCTGCGCAGGTGACGCTCGTAGCGGGGGCCAACGCCGAACAGCTCGCGCACCGGCAGCGGCCACAGAATGGCGGGCACCTCCCGGTGTCCGATCACCGTCAACCCGTCCGGCTTCTTCAAATCTGCCGCCATCTTGGCCAGCAGCTTGTTGGGAGCCACTCCCACGCTGCAGGTCAGGCCGACCTCCTGGCGAATGCGCTGCTTCAACTGCGCGGCGATAGCCACCGGAGGCCCGAAGAGCATCTGGCTGCCGGTGACGTCCAGAAAGGCCTCATCGATGGAGAAGGGTTCCACCAGTGGGGTGAAGTCCCGCATGATTTGCAAAAAACGGCTGGTAAAGCCTACGTAGAGATGATACTGAGACTTGATGAAAGAGGCGCCCGGGCAGAGCTGCCGGGCCTCCCTCAGAATCATGCCGGTTTTGACCCCTCTTTTTTTGGCCTCCTGGCTTGCGGACAGAACGATCCCCCGCCGCTGCTCCGGATCGCCGATCACTACCACCGGCTTCCCCCGCAGCTTGGGGTCCAGGACCTGGTGCACGCTTGCAAAATAGGAGTTCATGTCTGCCAGGAGAATCGCCCGCTGTTCCATCATGGTTAGGTGCAGGAGGCTCCCGCCTCTATCGGCGGCGAGAGTAGTGCGCCTGTCCTCCTTTCGCAATAGGCCAATGCTTCACTGCAGGGCCGCAGGCTGTTGCAGCATCCATGGGGACCGGAACCCGGCCGCCTGGCCCTAAAGGTTCGGGACGGCCGCCTGAAAATGATGCTTACCTGCCCCGCCCTTAGCGTGGGGAATTGTCCAAACATATGTTTGAAGATAAGGATATTATATTCCAAACGCATGTTCCTGGCAAGGGGTGCCTGACCATGCAGCTACGGAGGCCAGTGAACCCTCTTAGTGCTGCTGCACGCCGTTTTATAAGGATCTTTGATTCTAATCATCGGGCCTAAAGCCCGACGTATCTAAGGTAGATTCTCATGAAACTTTGTGCTGCCGCACGCCGTTTTTAAATTCTTATTTGTTTTTAAGGTTAAAAACCGGAATTGGTAATAAAATCATGGTAAAGAGATTATTATTACATGGCAAACCAAGAGGAGGAGTTAATAACATGTATCCCAGACTTCCGGCGCACCCGATGATGTATGGCGGTTTTGGATTGGGATTCGCTATCGTCAGTTGGATTTGCGCGCTGATCATGCTGGCCGGCTTTGTGTTTTTCCTGGTTACAGCATGGCGGTATATGAGAGCGCATGAACAATTGTCCAATGCCGTCAAGGAAATTGTCAGCTTGAAGGCTCAGTCTAAAGCGTGGGCCTAAAGAGTAAACGGTGATGGCCGTGTTTTGAGCAAAAATACCCGGGGCAGCTGAACTGCTCCCTGTCAAGTAGACAGTAAAAAAGCAAAAGCATTAAGCAACAGCTACGGCTTGGTTCCGAAATTCAATCGGAGCCAGGCCGTTTAGTTTTAACTGATAACGTTCGTAGTTATAGAAATGGATATATTCACCAATTGCTTGTTCTAGCTCTTCGTAAGTATGAAACTTGTTTAAGTAATACATTTCGCACTTCAGTGTCCCCCAAAATCCTTCCATAGGCCCGTTGTCAATGCATCGGCCAACCCGGGACATGCTTTGCGTACAGCCTGCCTGATCAAGCTTTGCACGAAAGACACTACTTGTGTATTGGAAGCCGCGGTCACTGTGAAATAAGGGGCTAGCCTCCGGGTTGTTTTCGATGGCTAAATCAAAAGTTTTAACAACCAGACTATTGTTATTGCTATGCCCAATCATGTAAGACACAATCGAGTTATCTCCCAGATCCAATATTGCGCTCAGATAGGCTTTTTGGCCATTGCCATACTTGAATTCAGTAACGTCCGTCAGCCATTTTTCATTTATTTGTTCTGTTTCGAAATTCCGGTCAAGAACATTCTCTGCCGTTATCTGGGGCTTAGAAGGAATGTATGTCTTCTTCTTGCGGCGAATAACCGCCTGGAGATTTGCGGCTCTCATCAGTCTGCGGATGCGCTTCACGTTGTAATGCGTATTTGGCTGCCGGTTAAGGTTCAGTGTGATTCTGCGGTACCCATAGATGCCCTTGAACCTCGTGTACAGCATTATGATCCGTTCCAATAATGTATTGTTCTCTAATTCCTGACGGCCTGGTTTTCGGCAGAGCCATTTATAATAACCAGCGCGTGAGACCTTTAGGACCTGGCACAGCCGGGAAACCGGGTAACCCTTTTCCTGGTGAAGCTGCTGTATGGCTAGATATTCTACTTCTTGCCGGAGAAGATTGAGCCCCGCCCCCTTTCTAGCTCTTCCACTTTTTTTAAGACATCGTTCTCCATCTCGAACTGCCTGGCCTTTGCTTTCAGCAATTTGTTTTCTGCCTGCAGCCTTTCCAATTCATTCATGTCTTCCAGCGGCTTGCCCTTACCCCGGTTATCCTTGAGCGCGGAAACACCACGCTCGTTAAATTTCCTTACCCAGGCATAAACCTGCGCATAGGAAACTTGAAACTGTATGGCTGTCTGGGTGTAATCGAACTTATGATTGATACAATACTCAACAATTTCAATGCGTTCTGATAAGGTTGTTTTCCTCCCCTTGGTCATGTGGATTTGACCTCCACGGTAAGATTTAAATGCCACATGACCATTGTACTGTTTAATCCAAGAAGAAACAGTCCTGCGGGAACGTATTCCATACCTCAAAGCCAAATCAAGCTCAGATCCTTTTCCGGATTGATAGTCTTGTGCGACTTGTTCTTTAAACTCACGGGTGTAATGCTGATTTTCCTTATGATATGTCAGCCCGGCAATTCCATTTTCCTGATATTTCTTGACCCACACCCTTAAAGAGTCAACATGGAAGCCGTATACTTGACTCAACCCGCCTGGACCCTCCCCTTGTAAATATCGTTCTACGATTTCCACCTTGATCTCTGCTGTTAGCTTCGGACATCTGCCCATGAAAATGCTCCCCTCCAAGAGACAGTTTATTTTTTTCACTGTCTACTTTGAGGGGAGCATATCAGCTAACAGCTCCCCGGGTTTTTTAGTACAGCGCCCGTGGAATTTTCGAAACAAAAAATGACTGAGTTCAGAAGGGGACTCATAGGCCGACCGCTCAGCAAAAAAGAGGGACTCAGAGGATTTTCAGACCCCCCGTCAAACTTTTAAACGGGGGGTGATCATCTCGTGGAAACCATTTTCGGTTATCTGGAAAGGATAACCTATTATAACGAGGAGACCGACTTTCTCGTGGCCAAAGTACATGAGCGGGGCAAGCCTGAACTGACGACTATAGTCGGCAGGCTGGCAGGGGTCACTCCCGGAGAATCGTTGAGGCTGTCCGGCAAGTGGACGAGAGACAGGAAATTCGGTGAGCAGTTCCAGGTAGACAGGTACGAGACCGTGGTGCCGGCGACTGTCAATGGGATCAAGAAATACCTGGGCTCAGGATTGATCAGGGGGATAGGCCCGATCATGGCGGAGCGTATTGTCCAAGCCTTCGGTACAGAGACCCTGGACATCATCGAGGCATCTCCGGACAGGCTGGCCTCCGTCGCAGGAATCGGAGCGAAACGGATCGCCATGATTACCAGGGCCTGGGAGGAACAGAAAGAGATCAAGGAGGTCATGGTCTTCCTGCAGGGACACGGCGTCAGCGCTGCATACGCGGCCAAGATATTCAAGCAGTTCGGGAAAGAATCCATAAAGACGGTTCAGGACAACCCCTATCGTCTGGCAGCCGACATCAGGGGCATCGGCTTTATCACCGCCGACCGGATCGCCGCTAGCTTAGGGCTAGATCCGAACTCGATCATGCGGGCGCAGGAAGGGATCGTCTATATCCTGAATGATCTTATGAATAACGGCCACGTCTACTATCCCCGCCGGCAACTGGTAGCGAAGACGGCGGAGATGCTCGGGGTAGAACCGGATATTGTCATGAACGGCGTGGGCAGACTCCTGGAAGATATGAGGATCGTGTTGGACGATATCGTGTTGGACGATCTGGATGCGGGCGCTGAGGATGAGGCGGTCTACCTCGCGCCTTTCTATACGGCTGAGACCAACCTGGCCCGTTTCCTGCTGGCCCTGGGCGACGGCAGTCCCAGTTTCCGTCCTATCGATACCGGTAAGGCTATTGCCTGGGTGGAGCAGAAACTGGGAGTGACTCTGGCCGCCATGCAAAAGGAGGCGGTAGCCAGGGCCGTTCAAAACAGGCTGCTCATCATAACCGGAGGGCCCGGCACCGGAAAGACCACGATCATCAGGGCAATCTGCGAGATCTTCACGGTGCTGGCCGTGCGCACCGTGTTGGGAGCACCCACCGGGAGGGCGGCCAAGCGCATCCAGGAGGCCACCGGGTGCGAGGCCCGTACCATCCACCGGCTGTTGGAATACAATTATCAGAAGGGGGGGTTTCAGAGGAACCAGGACTTTCCCCTGGATGCAGATGCGGTGATCATCGACGAGGCTTCGATGATCGATACCATCCTCATGTATCACCTGGTCAAGGCCATTCCCCCCAACGCCACCCTGATCCTGGTCGGCGATGTTGATCAGCTTCCGTCAGTGGGGCCTGGAAACGTGTTGAAGGACATTATCGATTCCCGGGCATTCAGGGTGATTACCCTCAACGAGATCTTCCGGCAGTGCCAGGATAGCCTGATCGTGGTCAATGCCCACCGGATCAACGCGGGAGAGTTTCCCACGTTGCGCCAAGAGCATGGCGGCAATACCGATTTCTATTTCATCGAGGAAGAGGACCCGGAAAAGATTCTGGAAAGGATCCTGAAGCTGTATAGCCGGGGGCTTCCCAATCGCTTCGGCTTCAAAACGGTGCAGGAGATCCAGGTGTTGACGCCCATGCACCGGGGCCTGATCGGGGCATCGAACCTCAATGCCGAACTGCAGCAGGTGCTGAACCCTGAAGGTACAGGGTTGTCCAGGGGCGGCCGGATCTATAAACAGAGGGACAAGGTGATGCAGACTACGAACAACTACGATAAGGAGGTCTTCAATGGGGACATCGGGATCATCACAGAGATCGACACTGAGGAACAGGAGTTGAAAGTCGATTTCGAGGGCCGGGAGGTGGCCTATGACTTCACCGAACTGGACGAGCTGGAGTTGGCCTACGCCATTTCGGTTCATAAATCACAGGGCAGCGAGTACCCTGCCGTGATCATGCCGGTTGCCATTCAGCACTATATGCTGCTGCTCCGAAACCTGATCTATACAGGGATAACACGAGGCAAGAAACTGGTTGTCCTCGTAGGCACCAAAAAGGCGCTTGCCATAGCAATCCGCAATAACAAGCCGCAACTGAGGTACACCCTCCTTCGGAGAAGATTGTCCATCCGTTAAGCCCGCCGCCGAGACCCTTGCCACCTCAACCTCACCATTAAGACTGATCCTTTTTCCTGATGTTTCTCTTCAAGGCATTGCACATTGTCTCCAGCCTCGGGCTCTTGTTTTTCAGCCCGGTTGGCTGGCAATACTTCAGGAGTGCGATCTTGGGATGTTTCTTACTGGCCATAAATGATTGATGCCTCCCTCCGGTGGCCTCCAAACACTGCACATTCTCCATGGATACCCCGATCTCCGGATCCTTAAAGCAACTCTTCTACGTTTCTTCCCGACATCCCTCTTTGCTGCCAGAAGATGATTTGCAGGGGCGTAGCAAGATGTGATAACATTAAAGCCAGAAGGTGGCATATCTGGTATCCGGTTGGTCTTAACGTGAGCCTGACATTCCAGTGGATATTACCATGCCTCCGGCTTTGAAGAAAGAGAGGTTCTGATATGGAAAGGGTAAAGATCAAAGGTTTTCCTCCCTTCCCGATGCCTACTGTTCTGGTAGGGGCGAATGTTGACGGTAAGCCCAACTTCTTGACGGCGGCTTTTTGCGGGTTCATGAACATCAGCCCGCCCATGTTGTACGTGTCCCTGAACAAGGCGCACTACACCAATGCCGGGGTCAAGGAAAACAAGAGCTTCAGCGTCAATGTCCCCTCTGTGGAGATGATGCGGGTAACCGACTACTGCGGCCTGAAATCCGGCCACGACGTGGACAAGTCCCGGCTCTTCGACTTCTTCTACGGAGATCTCCAGACGGCGCCCATGATCGAGGAGTGCCAGGTCAGTATGGAGTGCAGATTGGTGCAGGTGCTGGACCTGCAGGTGGATGAGGCCTTCATCGGGGAGGTCGTCGGAGTGTACGCCAACCTTGAGTGCCTCACAGAAGGACATCCCGACCCGGAGAAGATCGATCCACTGATCTTTTATGGCCAGACGTACCGGCAGTTAGGCAGGGTCGTGGGCGCCGCCTTCAAGGACGGGGCGGACTACCAGAAACCCTGAGGCAGGGCTATATGGCATCATATCGAAGACTTATTAGCAAGGAGGATTGAGAGGCATGGACATGTTAAAGTTTAAGAAAAGAAAATTTATGTCACTGATTGTGACCGCCATGCTGCTGGCAAGCATGTTTGCTGCTGTAGCTCCGGCGAGCGCTGACAATGCAGCAGGCAACAACCAACAAATAGTTTCCGGCAATGCTTCCACAAGCGTGTCCGACAGCGTCTATGTCACTGCCGTGGCGCCCATCAGTGTCATCAGCGTGGCCTACGGGACCGCCCTTGGCAGCGTGCCCCTGCCGGCCATCGTTGGCGTCACCCTGAGCAACAGTGACACCGGCAGCGCAACGGTGAGTTGGAATACTTCCATATACAACGGCAGCGTCGCCGGCGCCTACAACTTGCCCGGCACCCTGAGCGGTCTGCCGGATGGCAGCACCAACAAGGAAAACCTGACACCCTCGGTGATTGTGATCGTGGCACCTGCCCAATTCACCGACGTCCCCGGTTCTTTCTGGGCGTACGGTGATATTGAAAAACTGAGCGGCCTCGGCTACATCAGCGGTTACCCCGATGGCACCTTCAGGCCCAACAACCTGATCACCAGGGCGGAGTTCGTGACTGTCATGGACAAGGTGTTGAACCTGACAACCTACACCCCGCAGACACCCTCGTTCACCGACATCAACCCGGGTGACTGGTTCGATCAGGCGGTCGAGACCGCCGTTTACAGAGGGATTGCTAAAGGATATGGCGACGGCACATTCCGTCCGAATGCGCCGATTTCCAGGCAGGAAGTATGCGCCGTGCTGGAAAACGCTCTGGGCAAGAATGCCCAAGCGCTTGCCGACGCCAACGCCAAGACCGGCTTCGCGGATGATGCCAGTATATCCTCCTGGGCGCGGGGGTTCGTGGTGTTGGCCGTCCAGGATGAGCTGATCAAGGGTTACTCCGACGGTGGTTTCGAGCCCCTGAACAACACTACCAGGGCGGAGACGAGCGCCATGGTAAGCAACTTCCTGAAGGTCTATACACCGCCAAAATAGGCAGTTCCAGTTCAAAACACGATGGGCCTGTGTTCTACACGCTGAAGCGGGGGGAAACAGGCTCCTTTATCTGTGGACCGATTACCACAATGGACATCGCCTAGATAATATACTCGTGACTCAAGGATGCTTGGACACTTACAGATCGGGACCACGATGGACATATATTCGCACATCATGCTGGGGATGCAGAAGCAAGCGGCGCAGAAAATAGATATGATTTTGGCGGTGAAAATATAGGAGGGGGTCTAAGAAATGGAATGCCGCGTTGTGTCACCAACCAGCAGCGGTTTCTGAGAAAGAAGATGTATATACTGTTAAATGCCAATCGTGCGGCACATACAAAATTGAAAAAGATGTTGTTGAAGACAAAACTGTTGATAGAACAGGTAAGTCCTTTTTGCTTTCCGGATTTACTAGAAACACTTATGAAGCTGGAAACCACGCACATTTAACAAATCAAAACATAGAACCAATATTGCAGGCTTGTATTAAACCCCAACCCTTAGAAGCGATAGATATTATTCTTCGATATTTCCAGCGTAAAACAGGAGAAGCACCTGGCCAATATATTAGATTGGATGAGATTAACTATCCCTTAATCTATGGTGTAGATGGAAACGAGATAAGCTATTACGTTAAACTTCTTATAGGAGATCTTCAGTATATCGAAACAAACCGCGTATCTCCTTCAGCATATAGATTAACAGTCAAGGGCTGGGAGAGGCTTGCTCAAATCGGCTTACAACAAAAGTTATTAGACCAAGCCTTTGTTGCTATGTGGTTTGATGCATCGACAGAAGAAGCCTATAACAAAGGCATTCAACCGGCCATTGAGCAACTGCATTATCATCCAGTAGTAATGAATCGGCTTGAACATAACGATAAGATATGCGACCGGATAATTGCAGAAATACGAAAGAGCAGCATTTTAGTGGCCGATTTTACTGGCCACCGCGGTGGAGTTTATTTCGAGGCCGGATTCACGCTCGGGCTGGGGATACCAGTTATTTGGACTTGCCGAGAAGATGATTTCGATAATCTCCATTTTGATACGAGACAGTATAACCATATCAAGTGGACTACCCCCGAGGATCTAAAGCAAAAACTGGTTGACCGGATCGAGGCAACGATAGCTTTACGACCTGCTTAGGAGAAGATTTTAAAATCATTTTCTCAAGTTTTTCTCAATCTGACCCCAAGCAACCAAAAAGGCAAGGCATCCTGAACTCTGGAAGCCTTGCCGTTGTTATATTCTCTGGCAGGGGAGACAGGACTCGAACCTGCAACCAACGGATTTGGAGTCCGCTACTCTTCCGATTGAGCTACTCCCCTATTTACGCATATAATTATACTTATAAAAGAGTACCGTGTAAAGAAAGATGGTCATTGCAGCATCAAGTCGACTGATCGGATGGGGGAGACCGGAAAGTATTTAAAGCAGATTAAATCACTGTAGATTAAAAAGTCTTTGTGTCAGAGTTTTGGGTTATCCATTTCAAATGACTGGATGATGATGCTGGTCAACTACCCCCGCCTAGCCCTGAGAGGGCTTGAAGCGGTGGCTTGCGAAAAAAAGCAAGCCCCGGTTGACTAGCCTGAGTGGTCGGTACCCGCAAGGGGCGAACCACTACGTTGGATCGGTCACGACACCTGCGGATGCGCGCCCAAGTCCGCAGCTCTGTCGCCGGTGGTTAAAAGCTCTGATCGGGTGCCCGCTTGCGGGCGCGGAGCGGTGCTGCCGGCACGACAAGCCCTTCCAACATTGGCGATGGGCAACTTACTCCGAAAGGAGGAACACTTCTTGTTAGTGTTCGTGCTGAACCGGTACGGCAAATCACTGATGCCGTGCAGCCCAAGAACAGCAAGACTGCTTCTCGAGCAGAAGCAGGCAAAGGTGGTCAGGAGAACCCCGTTCACCATCCAATTTCTCTATGGCTGTTCCGGCTACAAACAGCCCATCTCTTTAGGGCTGGACGCTGGCTACAAAAGCATCGGCCTATCCGCTGCCGCTGAAAAGAAAGTGCTGTTTGAGGCCGAGGCCGAACTCCGAAAGGACATTGTAAAACTTCTCTCCACCAGGAGAGAACTGCGCCGCTCGCGCAGGAGCAGGAACACCCGCTACCGGCAGCCAAGGTTCGACAACCGGAAGCGGAGAGACGGCTGGCTGGCGCCCTCGGTAGAGAACAAAATAGACCAGCACCTTAAAGCAATCGCCCTGGTTCATAATTTGCTGCCAGTCACCAACGCCACCATCGAGGTAGCCCAGTTCGACATTCAGAAGATCAAGCACCCGGATATTCAAGGCAAGGAGTACCAGCAAGGCGAGCAACTCGGATTCTGGAATGTTCGGGAATATGTGCTCTTTAGAGACGGCCACAGGTGCCAGGGCAAGAAGGGCTGTCACAACAGCATTCTCAATGTCCACCATATCGAGAGCCGCAAGATAGGCGGCGATGCTCCAGGCAACCTGATCACCCTCTGCGAACAGTGCCACAAGGATTACCATGAGGGAAAACTGAAGCTCAACCTGAAGCGCGACCGGTCCTTCAAAGCCGAAACCTTCATGGGCGTCATGCGATGGGCGGTCTACAACAGGCTAAAAGAACTCTATCCCAATGTTAGACTCACTTACGGCTATATTACTAAACATGCCAGGATCAACACAGGTCTTGAAAAAAGCCACCTTACAGATGCCCGCTGCATATCAGGAAACCCGAACGCCGAATCCGATAACGTATGGTACTTCTTAAAGCAGATGCGCGCCCAGAACCGCCAGCTTCACAAGCTTAATCCTTGCAAGGGCGGCTTCCGGAAAGCGAACAAGGCACGGCGGTACCTGCTCGGCTTTCAGCTATTTGATAAGGTGCTCTTTGAAAGTCAGGAATGCTTCGTCTTTGGAAGACGCTCAAGTGGCTATTTCGATCTGCGAACTCTTAGCGGAACTAAAGTTCACGATTCGGCAAACTGCAAGGATCTCAAGCTGCTCGAAAGAGCAAGCACTTTGCTATGCGAAAGGAGAAACAGCGCATTTCTCTCGCCGCCTAAAGAGGCGGGAGTCTCCTGCGCCTAATAGGATGAAAAATGGCCCGCAAAAAGTTGCCATCTTGATGGGCGGAGCTTCAACAGAAAGGGATGTGTCCCTGAGCACGGGCAGACAGATATCGAAAGCTCTTAAAGACAAGGGCTTTGTCGTGAGCGAGATCGATCCTGCCGAAGAGTTCATTGGCAGCCTGAATGAATTTCAGCCGGACGTTGTCTTTATAGCATTGCACGGCAAGTTCGGTGAGGATGGAACGATCCAGGGCTTGCTGGAGATCCTGGGCTATATCTACACGGGTTCGGGAGTCATGGCCAGCGCCCTGGCCATGAACAAGGTGGTCTCCAAAAAAATATTTATCGCAGAAGGGATTGAAACTCCTCTCTACCATTCATTCACGAGGGAGGAGATCGCAGGCAAGGAGCGCGCCCGGGACGAGATCGGAGACCAGCTGATGTTTCCGGTCATAGTGAAACCGGCCTGCCAGGGATCGACTATCGGCATCACCAGGGCCAATAATGAAACCGAGCTTGGCCATGCGCTCGAGCACGCCCTGCAGTTTGATGATCTGATAATTGTGGAGCAATTCATCACTGGCATGGAGGTGACCGCTTCGGTGTTGGGCACCGCCAACCCTGAAGTCCTTCCTCTAATCGAGATCGTGTCCGAAACCGGTTTTTATGATTATAATGCTAAGTATAGCAAGGGGATGAGCCGGCATGTCATTCCTGCCCGCATCCCGCCCAGCATTGCCCTCAAGATAGAGCGGATGGCCCTGCGCGCATACCAGGCTTTTGACTGCAGGCAATTCGCCCGGGTTGATTTCATGGTGAGCGAAGACAACATTCCTTATGTGTTGGAGGTCAACACGATCCCCGGATTGACCGAGACCAGCCTATTTCCGGATGCCGCCAGGGCGGTCGGCATCGCTTTTCCGGATCTGGTGGCCCGTCTGGTGAACGAGGCCTGGACCCTGGCCAGGGAAGGAGCCGAATAATTCTGGATGAACTCTCCCGAGGTTAATTTACGCCGGTGGATGCTCCTGCTGGCGGGCGTCCTGTTGTTAATCCTGATCGGAGTTGCCGGTATCAGGTACCTGGAGGGATACTCCTATCTCAACGCCCTCTGGTTTATCATCGTGTCCTTGACTACGGTCGGATATGGAGATTATTATCCGGTTACTCTAGGCGGCAAGATCTTCATGATGATCCTGTTGTTGGTAGGAATCAGCTATGTCCTTTACGTGGTCAGCAACGGGATCGCCCTGGTGGTGGAAGGCAACTTGAGCGATCTATTGGGGAGGCGCAACATGTCAAGAAAGATCTCTAAACTCAAAGACCACATAGTGATCTGCGGTGTAGGCAGGGTAGGTAAAGAGGTGATTCATCACCTTCAACACGATGGAGTTCCATTTGTAGCTATTGAGAACGATCCCGGCATCGTACAGGGAATGAACGATCAGGAAATGCTCATCTTGGAAGGCGATGCCACCAAGGATGACATGCTCATAGATGCCGGGATCAGCAATGCGCGGGGCATCATCGCCGCGCTACCGTCCGATGCGGATAATGTTTTTATAACCCTGACGGCCAAGGAGCTAAACCCTGATATTATCGTGGTCGCACGTGCCAATAGAAAAGACTCTGAAGCAAAGCTGCTCCGGGCAGGGGCGAACAAGGTGGTGGCGCCTGAGGCGATAGGAGGGAGACGCATGGCTGTCTCCATCTTGAGGCCTGCCACAGTCGATTTCGTGGACTCGATCATGCATAGACGGGGCAATGACATCGAACTCGAGGAGATCGCGGTTTCCGAGCAATCGAAACTATGCAACCAGACCATGAAAGAGGCGGGCATCAAGGAACTGACCGGAGCCATGGTGGTGGTGATCATGCGGGACGGCGAAATTACGGGAGTGCCGAGCGGGGAGGACCTGATCAAAGCCAGCGATATTTTAATCAGCATCGGTTTGCGGGAGCAGTTGAACAAGCTGGAAAAGCTGGCGTCCGGCACCAATTAGGATTATGGTGTGAATTGAAGATTCGGCGTCAGGAAACGGGCAGCAGTTTTTTTCAGCCCGGCACCAATAAAGATCAGGGTGTGACAATTGAAGAGCGGTGCATTGATGAAGCAGAAGATAATTTGCCTGGGCGACAGCCTTACTTATGGCTTTCCATATGGTCCTCAGGCTTCATGGGTGGCCTATGCCGCCAGGCTGTCAGGCATAGATCTCAGCAATGCCGGTGTTAACGGGAATACCCTGGAGGAGATGGCAGCCAGATTTGATAGTGACGTACTGAAAGCAAAGCCTGCTGGTGTGATTGTCCTGGGCGGGACCAATGACGCTTTCAGCAATGATGTTACTTTAGTATCTGCCGCCGGCGCCTTGGAGCAGATGGCAAGCAAGGCTCTTTCAAGCAAAGTGGTGCCAGTCATAGGCATACCCGTTCCGGTCGACGCGCCCTCAGTTAATGCCAAGCTCGAGCGGATATGCCAGGAAATGATTGCGCTTTCAAGCAGGTACGATTTATTAGTGCTTGATTTCCGGACCCCTTTTATTGACGGGAATAGCGGCCGGATAAGGGAAAAACTCTATGTCGACGGAGTACATCCCAATCTTGAAGGCTACAAAGTCATGGGCGAAGCTGCTGCATCCTTTTTTACAAAGAGCCTGCCAAAAAAAATAAAAATGCCTTCATCGGGCTATATTGTTTGCTAGAGAATGAGCTTTTTACGGATCTATGACAAAAGGCTCTTTTTTTTTTCGGTCTTCGTCAGTTCTCTGGGGAGATGCCAGATTTGCTCCCTGCACTGTAAATGCTGGTTGCGACCTGGCCAAAAATACGCAGAAACTGATCATCGAATGAATGGGAATCCCCCAGCAGGCAGGTGTACAGCTTTAAGGTGTATAATTATACGAATACGTATATTTTAATAGATTTAAGAATATTTAATGTATAAATATGTACTCAACGATATTTATGCAGATAATGCATATTCTGTTTATATACTATTGATATTTTTAATCTGAAAATGGGCACAACTATTTTCATTTGCGGTTTGTGATGTAACCATCATGGGGTGGTTAGGGCCTTAACTTGGCATGGACAAAAATAGGATCTACAGATATAATTCTTAAGGTGATCGGATGTTTAATATTGTCTTGTATGAACCGGAAATACCACAAAACACAGGTAATATTGCCAGGCTCTGCGCAGCTGCCGGTTGCAAGTTGCATTTAATCGCCCCTCTGGGTTTTTCACTGGAGGATCGATACTTGAAAAGGGCGGGATTGGATTATTGGCCGATGGTGGAGGTCAAGATATATGACTCTTTGCAGGAGCTCCAAGAAAAATACAGTGGCAGCCGTTATTTTTATGTAACCACCAGGGGGCGGCAATCTTATTTCCAGTTCGATTATCAGCCAGGCGACTTCATAGTCTTTGGCCGGGAAACGTCAGGGTTGCCGGAAGAATTGATAGCCGCCAATATGAACGCCTGCATGAGAATTCCCATGGTCAAAGGCAGCAGGTCCTTGAATCTGGCAAATTCTGTGGCTATTATTGTTTATGAAGGCTTGCGTAAACATATGTTTATTAATTTATGTTAATTTGCTTGAAAATATAAATTATATTAAAATATAAATGTTTAATAGTCTAAGGAGAGCTATTATATGGGAGAAAATGAAGAAAAGGGAAGAGATTTTTGGATCGAGCTGCTGAACCTATACGATGAATTCATAATGCTGGGAAAAACGGATGCCCGGACGATAGAGTTGTTGGAAAAAGCCGGATTGCTCCGCGAGGGAACGCTGCTGGGCCAAAAGATTATGGATGATTTTCCGCAGCTGGACTTTAAAACTGTCGAAGCATTCGTTCGCAGGGGCATCAGAGACCGGATAGTTGAAGAGTTGCGCAAGGCCCCGCTATAGGCCAAGATAACCCTTAACCCTTTCATTCTTGGCTGGCTTGACACTCGTGGAACTGCAGAGTAATATTTGAATTGCATAGACTGGGCGTGTAGCTCAGCTGGGAGAGCACCTGACTCGCATTCAGGAGGTCGTGGGTTCGAATCCCGTCACGTCCACCAGAAATAGCAAGCCCTCCGGGGATTCGGAGGGCTTTTTGATTTGAAGATTTACGTCACGTCCACCAGATAGATCAAGGCTTTCCGGCGTCCGGAAGCCTTTTGTGGTTAAAAACAATATTTCATTCGTTTATAACGACTTCTGGAAAATGTGCAGGATTTTACTTGCAGACTCGAAGTTCAGGCGCTGATAGAGACGATCGGCGAGCGAGTGAAATCTGGGGCAAAGAGCTAAAGAATGATATAATATTATCCAAATAGTTTCCTGGTCCGGATTAATTTATTTGAACATCCGGCAGCGGTTTTCTTGTTCAACATCGCGTATATTCGCAATGCTTTGAGAGCGGGGGTTTTGCGGATCATGTTCCCATGCGTGTGAATATGCGCAGAGTCTGGAGTCAAGAGTGGCTTGTTCAGGTGAAAAGTTAAAGGAAAGTGGTTTCTATAGGCTCAAGAAGAACTCTATAAAAAAGGCACGCCCGATATGGCATCGGGCCTTTGCCGGGAAAAGGACAGGGTGGTAGCATGCCGACGATGGAACTGATCAGCCTGGAGCAAGGGCTTGCAATATCTCAGAGCCAGCTCAAAGACCTTTACAAACACTACCTGAATCCGGGCCTGGCCATGTTGATGGGATTGATGAAGTTCGATAAGAGGTTTGTCCGGGCTGAGGGAGTCAGGGTATGGGACGAAAGCGGCGCCGAGTACCTGGACTTCTTGGGCGGTTATGGAGCCCTCAACTTCGGACACAACGACCCCCGCTTTCAGGATGCCCTGCAGAGGGTGAGCAGCCTGCCGAACCTGCTGCAGGCCTCCCTGGGTACCCTGAGTGGGGTGTTGGCCCACAACCTTGCAGCCGTCATGCCCATAGGCTTGAAGCGCACCTTTTTTTGCAACAGCGGGGCGGAAGCGGTGGAAGGAGCCCTGAAGCTGGCCCGCGCCGCCACGAAAAAAAGCCGTTTCATCTACTGTGAGGGGTCCTTTCACGGCAAGACGATGGGCGCTCTCTCGGTCACCGGCCGCAGCAAGTACCAGAATCCTTTTCAGCCCCTGGTTCCCGGTTGCGACATGGTGCCTTACGGAGACCTGAATGCGCTGGAAATTGAACTCAAGAAGGGCAGCACCGCAGCCGTCATTCTGGAATGCATCCAGGGAGAGGGAGGGGTGCGCATCCCGCCGCCCGGGTATATCATGGGGGTGCGCAGCCTCTCCAGGCAGCATGAAACACTGATGATCGACGACGAGATTCAGACCGGATTCGGACGAACCGGCACCATCTTCGCTGTCGAGCATGATCAGGCGGTACCGGATGTTATCTGCACCGGCAAATCCCTCGGAGGAGGGGTGATGCCCCTGGCCGCCTTCACGACCACCGAGGCTATCTGGGATCAGGCTTATGGCGGCTTCGAGCGGTGCATGCTGCATACATCCACCTTTGGCGGCAACACCAGGGCCATGGCTGTCGGCATCACCGCCATTCAGATCATGATAGAAGAGGGTCTGGAACTACAGTCCCAGGAAAAGGGAACCTACCTGCTGCGGGAACTGCAGCAGCTCCAGGAGCGCTATCCGGCCTTTATCAAGGAGGTGCGCGGCAGAGGATTGATGATCGGAGTGGAGTTCAACCAACTGACGGGAGGGGTGCTGGACAAGGTCACCGGAGGCAAGATCAACAAGATGGCGGAAGAGTACCTCGCCACTCTGGTGGCGGGTGAGTTGATGAACAACTACGGCGTGATCACGGCCTACACTCTCAACAACCCCAATGTGATCCGCTTGGAGCCCCCTCTGATCGTGACCAGGGAACAGATGGATCATCTTGTGAATGCCCTGTCGGACATATGTCAAAAACACCAGAGCATGTGGAGGCTCGTGCTCGCCACCGGCAAAAAGCTGATCACGGGTTAGTGCCCTGACCTGGAAGTTAGTGCCCTGACCTGGAATTGTTTCCCGGCGCTATCCAAGCGCTATGCCCTGCAGAGAACCTTTCCCAAAAAGCTCGATCAGATCTTTCTTCTTTCATCTCCGGCCATTCCGATGATACGAATACAGCCCGCTCTGATCGAGGCACTTTCCGGTGGAGCTGCGGTCCAAGCACCAGCCTCACGACACGCACTATAAGCGGCTATCATATGTTTTGATATTTCATGGCAGAAAGATAATGAGGTTTTTTACACACCGATTTGCGTAACTGCATCTAGCTGGCGGCGTCTGTTGTCTTCCCGGAACGGCAGCGGACAATCTGCAGGAGAGCGCCAGCGGCAGGCAGAAACGGCAGTATAAAGGATAGCATCAGGGTCGCCCACCAATAGAGCGGCACTCCGTCGTATTGCGTCCGGGGCAGCATGGCAAACAACGGAGCAAAGTGGCTGTACCAGACCTGGGCAATGAAATCGAAGGCTTCAGGCGTGGTGATGTTGAATCCCAACCCGGTCAGAATGACCAGGGCGCAGGCGATTCCCGGCAGTTGTGAGGACAGGCCGGCCAGAAATGATGAAAGCAGCGGCCGTCTCATCCCCGCCGAACCCCAGAACCCCAGCGCGGCCATGGAGATCAGGAACAGCAGCGGCCAGATCGGCGCCAGCCGGGGGCTTTCCAGCAGCAGGGGTGTCAGGGCGATGAATATGATCTGCAGGATATACAGTTTGATTATCAATCGATAGATGGAGCCGCTCTGTTTCAAGATATCACCATGCGTTTCGGCAGATCTTCCTAATCAGATTATATTACAATTCGATCGGCGCAGGATCGTCAGTTACAGGTTGATGGCTGATCTTATTTACATTTTGTTGGCGGATAATTGAAATTCTTGGACGATAATTCCGGATCGATACCGGCTAATAAGGATTTGATCGACTCCGGATTGATGCTGGAATCGATAAGGATTGTTGATCGATGGTTCTGGATTGGTTGTGTGCTTCAGGATTGATTAATTTAAAAAACTCAACAATTGAACAATTGAAGGAGGATCGAAGTTAGTTGAAACTGAGAGAGAAGTTGGGCAAAGAGTTTGTGATCACCACCGAACTGGGAGCGACCGAGGGCGTGGACGTGCAGGCCTCTATAGCCAACGCCAGGCGCTATCTGCCGCTGGACGGAATCAACATTCATGACTGTCCGGGAGGCCGCCTGCGGATGAACTCGATCGCCCAGGCGCACATCATTCAGGAGGAGACGGGCAACGAGCTGATCCCGCACCTCACCTGCCGCGACCGGAGCCTGCTGGGGCTCCAGTCCGACCTGCTCGGAGCTCACGCCCTCGGGGTCAGAAACATCCTGATCACAACCGGGGATGCTCCGAAACACGGCCCGTACCCGTCCCAGGCGGTTTACGACCTGACATCGATCGAGCTGATCAGGCTGATCAAAAAGATGAATCAGGGCCTGGATTACAACGACAAACCCTTTCAGGGCCAGACCGACTTCCATGTTTCTGCAGCCTGCAGGCCAGGAGCCAGGGATCTGGAGGCGGAAGTGGAAAGGATGCGCCAGAAAGCCGCTGCAGGCGCCGATTTCATCCAGACACAGCCGATCTTCCATGCAGAAAAGGCGAGGCTCTTCATGGAGTCAGTCAAGGACCTGCGCCTGCCGGTGATCATGGGGATCATGCCCCTGCGAAGCCTGAAAACGGCCGAGTTCATGAATAAGAATGTGCCTGGCATCACCATCCCTCCCGAAGTCATGGAAGCTATCGCCACCTCTGAACAGGCCATGATCGACGTCATCTGCCGTCTTATCTCCGAGATCCATCACCTGGTGAACGGGATTCACATCATGGCTATGGGGGATGTCGAGGTAACCAACGTCTTGATCGGCTACATCAGGAACCTCAAGTGAAGTCGCCCGCTAAACAGTTTGATGAGCTTCAAGCTCAGATAAGCCCCCTGAAGGCCTCGCTGACGCCCGCCGCCAGGGCCTCGGCCAGCGCTTGCTGGCAGGCGCCGTAGGGGGATGCCGGGTTGCCGGTCTTATAGTCCCTGTAGACCTCGATATGCAACCCGAAAATACGCCTGCCCCCGAGCTGGAGCGTCCTGATTCTTTGGAATAGGTAGGTCTTGGTGGCCTTCATCACCACCTGCTGGTCCTGCGGGAAGATGCCTACAGAGGGGCGGGGCAGCGGAAACCATGGCTGCCAGCGCCGTTCGATTTCTTGATTAAGGGCGCCCTTCAACGTTGACAGGCATCCTGAAAACTCCTTGTCGAAAGGAAGAGTCGGGATCGGGATAAAACCACAGGAAAGCTCCAGGTCATAGTGGCCATGGATATGCCCGTGCACCTCCAGAAAAAGCCGGACCGGATCGGCCAGGGCCATCTCCTGGTAGTCTAGGCAGAGGGAGCGTAGTTCAGGGCTGGATGCCAGTCCCGGCTCCTTGTTCAGATCCACCAGCGGCCTCAGGCCGTCTCCAAATACCAGGCTGGCGTTCAGCAGCCCGGAGAGGATGGATGCAAACTCCATGGTATAAAAATCGCAGCCCTTTTGGTAACCGTGATGAGGGGCGGCGACCACGAGTTGCCGGTTAAGGCCGGGCTGAAAATGAAGTTTCTGCTTCAGAGCGGAAAGGTCACTGCCTGACAACTGTTATTTACCTCCCTCGACATCAGCCGGAGGTCAGCCCTGGTTCCGGTTAAGCGGGAACATCGGCCCTGACCGCAGGGCGCTGCTGCAGATAGAGATGTACCGGCCCTGCAGGCGCGGGCTGGTTTGGCAGCTTTACCGGGTATGCTCAGGAAGCGGCGCTCACAGCGGAGATGACGGTGGCGTTCGGACTGGCTGCCAAGGCATCGGGCACCACCCAGAAGGAGTTGTGATAGGCGTCCAGGTCGATGCCTTCCCGGTAATAGGCGCACCAGGCCAGCTTCGAGCAGTACCAGAGTCCATCGTCACACTTGGGGGCCAGAATGAAGAAGGGAGATCCCAACTGGCTCTTGACGAAATCGACCGCCTCCGCCTTGACCGATGGGCTGGCCTTGACCCGCAGCACGGACACCCAGGCATACCTGTGGTAGGTCTCCGCGTAAGTCAGGTAGACCCCGGAGCTGATGTACATGTCCGCCACCTGATCGTCGCCGATATAAAAACCGGCGTGCGTGAAATGACCGTATGATCCGCCCGGATTGCCGCCCAGGAGGATATCGCCCGGCTGCAGGCAGCTCAAGTCCAGGTTGTTGGGAGCGTCGGGGTAATCGCCGGTGCCGAACTCCCCCCGGCTGGCGGCTGCCAGTATCTGAACCCAGGCGGTAGGCTGTGTGTGACTCTGCTGGTCCTGGTGTTCGGCCCAGCCCGCCCATTTCAACCCGGCTGCTATGACCAGCAACACCGGCAAGGCGATCAGGATGCGTCTCATATCTGCCTCCTGAGGTGAGAATCGCGACGAAACAGATGCGTATGACCGAAACAACCATGCTTATTGTATCACATCGACTGCAGGCCGGTTAAAACTGAGGGCCTGTTAAGCCAGGAGGAGGGCTGACAGCACCATGAATGATGGCGAGAGATTGCTGAACAGAGCTGCAAACATGATTGCCTCGGCGCGCCGGGCTGTTGTGGTGACCGGGGCCGGCATCAGCACGGAGGCAGGAATTCCCGATTTTCGCGGGCCTCAGGGGATCTACACGACGCTCGGGGAGCGCCAGGTGATGAACATCATCAACATCGAGGCGTTTCACCTGGATCCCGGGGCATTCTATGAATTCTACCGCCAGTACTTCATCCCGGACGGGGTCGAACCCGCTCACGCCCATGCGATGCTGGCACAGATGGAAGAACAGGGCCTCATCAAGGCGATCGTCACTCAGAACATCGACAACCTGCATCTAAAGGCCGGAAGCAGAAGCGTAATTGCGGTGCATGGCAACGCCGACCGTTTTCTGTGCACCAACCCATCCTGTCCGCGGGTCTATGACTCGGCTTATGTGCGCGGATGCCCGGACCTGGTTCCCACCTGCGCCGCCTGCGGCAGCATTCTCAAGCCGGACGTGATCCTTTTCGGCGAACCGATCAAGGATCACCGGTTCGCCAGGGAAACTATCCTGGGCGCCAGCCTGGTGATTGTCATCGGCTCCTCCCTGACCGTCTACCCCTTGGCCGGCTTCGTCGAGGAGTTTGCCTATGAAGGCGGAGAGCTTATAATTATCAACAAGGGGCCTACCGCCCTGGACCATAAATCGTCGCTCAAGCTGGAGACTGAAACCATCGGCGCAGTCTTAGATGAGATCTGCAGCCTCATCACCGGGCAGGAGCAGGCGCGGAGGGCGAAAGGAGGTACGCAACATGCAGAGGAAAGTTAACAATTCAGTTTTGGAACTGCTGATGGGCGACATCACCGAGATGGAAACTGACGCCATCATCAATCCGGCCAACTCCTACTTGAAACATGGCGGGGGCGTGGCCGGAGCCATCGTCAGAAAAGGGGGCCGGGTGATCCAGGAGGAGTCAGACCGGATCGGATATTGTCCGGTGGGACAGGCCGTGATCACCGGAGCGGGCAGCCTGAAAACAAAGTATGTAATTCATGCAGTCGGCCCCAGAATGGGCGAGGGGGGAGAGGATGAGAAGCTGCGGCTGGCAACGTTGCACAGTTTGAAGCTGGCGGATGCCAACCACCTGCGCAGCATTTCCTTTCCAGCCATCAGCACCGGGATCT
>CAWEDD010000035.1:0-12498 GCA_963807495.1 uncultured Peptococcaceae bacterium | reverse complement strand
GCCGGCCCTGGTCAGGAGCAAATTCTGACGGTAGAATCTCCCGTGCCCTTCCCGCCAGCCGGAAGATGTGGGCAATGCGCGAGGGTTCCGCCTGCGCCGAATACATATCCGCCGCCGCCAGGGGGGCACCCAGAGCGAAGCTGAAGTCCGCCGCCGCCATGGCCTGCTCATCTTGCCCGCTGGAGCCGATGGCCATCACCAGGTGCCCCTCGTCCTTCAGCTCCTTGATGATGGCGGCCTTGCCCCCGGGAGTCATCCGGGCGTGCCAGCGCTCCAGCCCCAGCCTTCCACATATGAACCCGGCGGTTTCCTCGGCTGAACTGCTGAGCAGCACCTGCCTATGGATCCCTAACAGGCGCAGCATTTCTATGGTCCTCTCGACATTCTCCCTGATCTGCTCCTCAACGGCCATGACGCCCACCGTCTGGCCGTCGACCACGATGAACCATGGCAGCAGGCCAAGCTGCTCATAACGCCGAGCCCGGCTCTGGCCGCGTCCGTAGGCGATCTTCCTGCGGCGCAGCGTCGACCTGGTGCCGATCAGGAGCTTGTGTTTTTCCACCTCGGCCCGCACCGCCCCGCCGGCCAGCAATTCTGCATGCTGGGCCCGGGGCGGCTGAATCCCCTGCTCCTGGACCTGGCGCCAGAGAGCCGGGCCCAACGGATGCGGGACCTCACGGTAAGCTGCTGCGGCCAGGGCGAGCAGCCGTTCAGCCGGGTAGGCCTGATCAATCGGATGGAAATCCTTGATCACAGGCCCGGCCGAGAAGACCCCGGCCTCGCACCAGACAACGGTGTCCAGAGAAGGCAGGGAGAGCAGGTGGCGTCCGTCGCCTAACAGGTAGCCGTTCTCATTGACGTGTCGCTGTCCGGCCACGGAGACGGCAGACTCGGCCAGTTTGACCGCCGCCGGCACCCCGGCTACCAGCATCCCGATGGCCTGGTTAAAATCGCGCCTCCATAAATAGACACCGCCAGCCAACGCCAGGGTAATCATGGTGGTGCTCTCGATCTGGCCTGAAGTCCTTTCGGCATCAGCAGCCGGTAGAGATGCCGGCCGCAGTTCGAATCTGAGCCTCGGCCAGTTCCAGGTAACTGGACTTGGCCTGGGCCGAGATCATGCTTTCGGCGACGTTCCAGGCTTCGGTCAGGACCAGAATGAACAGCCCGGGCAAGCTCTCCCGGGCGATCATCAGGGCAAACGCGGAGGCTGCCAGCAGCAGGTCGGTGTTAAAGGCCCGCCCCCGGCTCAAGCCGCTGAGGCCGCGTTCAAGACCGGAAAGCCGGCCAGTATACTGACAATGGCTGCCGCGTTGATAAGCCGGTTCGATCTTGACAACGGTGAAGCACCATAGATGATCTGCCTCAACCAGATAAAGACAAGCAGCAGGCCGCTGCCGGACAGGCGCAGCACGGCTGTGGTATGATCCGGACGCCCTGTTCTGCCAGTGCGCCGTTCAGGGGGGCCGGTCCCGGCCGCCTGCCCAGAGTGCGCGCCGGACTCGGTGTGGCGTGGCGCTTAAAGCCGTGGCGCCTGCGGGCGCCTGCAGGGGAGCCCCTATGGCAGCACCAGGGCGCTCGCTTGCCGCAGCGGCTGCAGCTTCCCTGGATCTGCTCGATCAGGTCCGCCTCGCCAATCTCTTGCGAATGGTACAGGATTAGCAGACTGCCTGTGAGTGGGTTGGCCGCCAGGGAGGTGATGGCCGGATGCTGCTGCAGCTGGTTGCATAAAGGAGTGCAGGAAAGACGGCCTGACTTCAACCCGGCCAGATACAAGCGCAACGCCTGGCAGGCTGTGGCGCACCGACAGCAGTTCACCTTCATTCGTCAAAAGCCATCACCGCACATTGTCATGGAAATTTTGATTTTGGGGTAAAACTAAGCGGTAGAAAATAAATAATTTACGATATTGAGCTTCAAAGATTTTTTACTGATTTACGAATATTGATTTCCAAAGATGCTTGAATTATACTACATTATATCTTCGATGATCACATAGTGCAAAGTTACGAGAAGGAGGGTGAAAAGCATGTTTGAAGGGAAAGTGGGACAGGCTCTGGGGGCCCTGGGGCTTGCTTGCGGTTGGTGTGGTGGCCGGGGTGATGGCGGCTCCGGTGCTCCGCAAGGGGCGCGCCGCCTCGCAGTCCTGGCCACGTGCGGCGTCCTCAGCATCGCCGATGAGGTAAAGAATGCCTCTGCAGGGATGAAGAAGGTAGCGACCGAGGCCAGGGGTGAGCTGAATAAGCTGGTCGAAGAGGCGCAAGACGGTGAACATGGAAGGACCCACGCCCACCTAATATTTGACTGGTCTCCATGTTCAGATCTGCAGACAGAAGAACTCCTCTTTCTCTACCCGCCGGGTGCCCATGGAGACGGGTGCTAGCGTTAGTGTTAGCCGGCGTGCCTGATTAAAGCTTTGATAAATGCGGTTTAAAAATTACAACACATTAGGCTTTAAATAAATGAAGCCCTCATGCGCAATAATCTACTTGCGTGTTCATGAGAGCGCCGAACGTCTGATCTTCAATCCGGCTGTCATAGATCGACCAGATCTGCAAGGCTGTTTGTCTAGAGATCTCTCTGCACAGGCGCTTCTGCATATTAACCCTGGCGCCCTCAACCGCCCGGGTCAGTTCCTGCAGATGGCGCCTCTCGTCTTCTGCGGTCGTAGTACCGAACAACCGCCATAGCATTTTACAAGGGTTCAGCCTCTGCACCGGCCAGGCGCAATCGGCGACCGCCTGGTTCCACACGATGTAACAGGCTTCGACCAGCGCTTTGCCCAGAATATGCGTCTCCCGGCTCCACGCCAGTTGTTCGCCCAACAGCATTGCCTGCTCTTCCGGCACGCCTTCCTGTTTCACCTTAAACTGCAGCAGCACCGGTTTTCCGAAGAGGCTGGCCGTCAGGCTGCCCAGCTCTCCCGAGAGGCTGGCCAGAAAACCCGGCAACTGCTCCAGGCCTGGCAGCGCCTGCCGGAGGCGGCGGGAATCGAGGCTCCCCTGCCACAGCTGCTCCGCCAGGTCTTGGCCGGATATCCCCGAGAATAGCTGGCCCAGCCTTTTCATGATAATTCCCTGGCACTTATCGACCAGATCGGCAACGGTATCTTCAAAGAGGTTTTTGCGGTCTTCGAGATTGACTGCTACAGACTGGTGCTTCATAATCTCACGCTCCTCTCTGGAGACCCTTTGCGCCCACTTTGCATTATAAGCAGGTAATATTAACTGCCTATTAAGTTGTGTTGAGCGGATGTTAGGGATTTGTAAAGTTTCAGTTAAGATTTGTGGCAAGGAGACGCTGTGACATCTCTCAGCCGGTTACAGGGCATCAATATCACAGGTCCTGCTACAAAGGCGAAATCGTGCTCTTGACACCGATCCTTGTTCGTTGTAAACTAAACCTCACCAACCAGTTCATCCCATGTCTTCCTATTTCCCTGGCAAATCGATCGGTGTTGATTCTCTTTCTGCGCCGGCTCCCGGCCCCCTGCTCTCTACATCTCCCGGCATTCTGTATCTCCAGGCACTCTGTATCTACCGGCTCTATGTATCTCCCGGCACTCCTTTTCTCTATGTCTATTCTTTTCTGTATAAACGATTTCCACGCTCTGCCACAACTGCAAGCAACCGCCCATGCCTATTTGATTGATCAGGCATGGGCGATAGAAAGCCCTGCTGTGCGCCAAGGCTTCTCATTCATGGGCTGCCCGGCTGAGGGATGTTCAGGAGCCTGGCGCACGTTCAGGGCTGCACCGAAGGGAGGCGAAAAAATCATGAAACGGCAAGCATTCATACCGCAACGCGCTTTCTCCCACAGTCATGGCAAGTATCTGAGTCCGGCAACCGGACATCCTGTTCTTTCACCGCATCAGCGCCAGCGTCCTGAGCATTTATTCCCCAGCCGGTTATCTGGAGTTGTGTGTCCGTTCGCAAAGAGGCCCGGTCTGATGCAGCCTTGCCCACCGTTGCTTTGGTCATACAGGTCTTAATGCCTTCATCCTTGCCGCCAGGGCCCCTGCCATAGTAGCCGTTCGAGCGGGCCTATACCATTGTCGCCAGAGACCCGCTCCGGCATGCCCTGGCGGCTGCATTACAGGCCCCCCTGGTATCGTCTGTAGAACATCTTTTTCGCCATCTCGGCGCCTGTAGCATAAAGAAAGAGGATCACCACCAGGGCTGCAAAAAACACAGGCGGCAGATGGGTGAATTGGAAAAGCCCCGCCAACGGGCTGTAAGGGAGCAGCAGAGTCAGGACGACCACCGCTGCCGTGGCCACGATGAGGTACTTGCCAGGCCGGCTCTTGTAAAACAGGTGCCGGGTGCGGACCACCAGTACGATCAACGCCGCCGAAGCCACCGACTCCAGAAACCAGCCGGTCCGGAACTGGGCAACCGTAGCGTGCAGCACCAGCAGCAGGACACCGAAGGTCATGTAGTCAAAAACCGAGCTCACCAGGCCGAAGATCACCATGAACCTGCGGATAAACCCGAGGTCCCAGCGCTGCGGGCGCTCTGTAAGCTCCCGGTCCACGGAGTCGGTGGCGATCGTCATCTCCGGCAGGTCCGTCAGCAGGTTGGTCAGTAGAATCTGCGTCGGCAAAAGCGGCAGGAAGGGTAAAAACAGGGACGCCCCGGCCATGCTGAACATGTTGCCGAAGTTGGCACTGGTGGCCATAAACACGTACTTGATGGTGTTGGCAAAGGTGCGGCGGCCTTCATGGACGCCGGCGGCCAGCACGTCCAGGCCCTTTTCCAGCAGCACGATGGAGGCGGCTTCCTTGGCCACGTCCACTGCCGTGTTTACCGAGATGCCGACGTCGGCTGCGTGCAGCGCCGGGCCGTCATTGATGCCGTCCCCCATAAAGCCGATCACGTGCCCAGCCTGTCGCAGGACGTGGATCAGGTGCTCCTTCTGACTCGGTTCGACCTCGGCGAAGATATCTGTTTCTACGGCGCGCCGGGGAAACGCCTCATCCGTGATCAGATGCAGTTCAGCGCTGGCCAGCACCCGCGGCGCCGGCAAGCCGATCTCCTGCCAGGCATGGATGGCAGTAAACTGGCTGTCGCCGGTGATCATCTTAAAGCTGACGCCTAGCCGGCACAGTTCCAGGATGGAGGCGGCCGCATCGGATTTCGGGGGATCGAAGAGGAGGAGCAGGCCGAGGAAGGTGAGCGCCGTCTCATCCTCTTTTCTGATCACATCCCCGCCAGTGTAATCCTTGTAGGCTACCCCCAGCACCCGGAAGCCAGCCTTGGTCTGGTCGGTGTAAAGCTCCCGAAGCTGTCCCTCCAGATCCGGCAACGGCCGCGATGTCCCGTCGGGCAGCTCGACGCTGGTGCAGACTGACAGCACCCCGTCGAAAGCTCCCTTGGTGATCAGCAGCTTTTGGCCGCCCTGCGCCAACAGAATGCTCAGGCGCTTCCGAATAAAGTCATAGGGTATCTCGTCCAGCTTGGTGAAGCCGGACACTGGTCGCGCCTGTTCCGTCAGGGCACTGTCGATCGGGTTTTTGTAGCCGACCTGAAAAAAGGCGTTTAGATAAGCGAAGTAGGCAACCTTGTCCCGCTCCTGGCCGTCACTGCCCAAGGCGGAATGAAGCTGCACCAAGCCCTCAGTCAAGGTGCCGGTTTTGTCAGAGCACAGGATATCCATGCTGCCAAAATCTTCGATGGCGTCCAGCCGTTTGACGATCACCTTCTTGGCGGCCATCTGACGGGCACCCTGGGCCAGGTTGACGGAGATGATGGCCGGCAGCAACTGCGGCGTCAGGCCTACGGCCAGGGCCATGGAGAAGAGGAAAGATTCGAGTACGGGGCGGTGGAAGTAGACGTTGATGGCGAAGACTGCGACCACCAGCAAGAGCGTTACCTCCATCAGCAGGTAGCCGAAATGCTGGATGCCGCGCTCAAATTCGGTTATCGGTGGCTTCAGCATCAGGCGCTCGGAGATCTGGCCGAAGGCGGTCTCCTTTCCGGTCTGGACTACCACCGCCTTCCCGGAGCCGCTGACGACGTGCGTTCCCATAAACAGAGAGTTCAGCCTGCCGGAGAGAGGTGTGTCTGCCTGCAGGACGCCGTCCTCTTTCTCCACCGGAAAGCTCTCACCGGTAAGAACCGCCTCATCTACAAAGAGGTCTTTGTGCTCCAGCAGCAGGCAATCCGCCGGTATCACGCTCCCGCCGTAAAGCAGGACCACATCGCCGGGCACGACCTCTTCCAGCAGCACATCGCGCGGCGCACCGTCCCGCAAGATGCTGGCCTTGGCTTTCACAAGCGCCAGCAGCTCTTCCATGGCCCTGGTGGCGTGGTGCTGCTGCCAGAAACTGAGCAGCCCGCTGAGAAAAACGATCACCAGGATGATGATGGTATCGGTTCTGTCCCCCAGGAAGAATGAAAGTACGGCCGCAAACAGCAACAATAAAATGATCGGGCTCTTGTACTGCTCTAAGAATTCCAGCAGCACCCCTTTCTTCCTGGTCTTGAGTATCAGGTTCGGGCCGTACGATTCGATCCTTCTGGCCGCTTCGGAAGCAGTGAGTCCCCCTGGAGACGTCTCCAGGCGCTTCATCACATCCGGCTCCGGTATGCTCCAAAATGGCTCGTCCTGTTTAAAATAAAGCATTTTCGCCCCCCACATCTTTCTTCTTCTATTATTGCCTATGAATTATTATTAAATATCCGTGCCGGAAAATCCAGTTTTTTTTCCAGCCCGGCCACGAAGCTTCACTGTAGTCCAGCATATGGAACGGAGAGGTTAGTAAATTGTTGGAAGCATATTCTCGGGGCATTCTGAATTCTGACTACTGAATTCTGAATACCTGAATAGTAACCTCTCAAATTAATAATGACAGGGAACAAATAGCCGCAGGTTTGCATTTGTGTTTGCAGCCTGCGGCATTTTGCTGTTTCACACCTGGGTCCAGCGGCAGGCGCCGTGATCCCGCTCGCGGGCGCCGCGCCCTGGTGGCTGGAGGAAAGAGAGCTTTGGCAGTAAGTCGCCGGCAGTAGTTTTCCCACATCCAATGGCAAGATTTTATCCAACGGCCAATTGCCAATGACTAAAATTCGATCGACCTGCAAAATTCCAACCGCTAACGCCACAGCCAACGACCAATTATGGGAACTGGATGCTCCAGGTCTTGCCGCCGTCCAGGGTGTGCAGCAGGTCCATGTTGCTGCCGGTGGCAGTGCCGCTGCTTGACTTGGACGTAGGTTGGGTAATGACCGCAGCCCAGCCCTCGCTGCCGCTGACGAAACTGAGGTCTCCCCAGGTGCCCTCGGGCAGGCCCGAGACGCCGCTCATCCCATCGCTGAGCGTCTCCCAGTCACTCCCATTATCGGTGGTGCGATACAGCACCGGGTATTCGGTGGGAGGCGATGCTGCAAGCAGGGCAGTGGCAGCGCTCACCGGTACAAAGCACGCCGCGGCATTGTGGGGGGCATTGTTGGGCGGGAGACCGGCCAAGGCCGGCGGGAGGTAGGCGCTGGTAGCCGACCAGTTGCTGCCGCCGTCGTCCGTATGGAGAACCAGCTTGGATCTCTGTTGCATGGCCGCTTCACCTTGGAACAGCGCCCAGCCGCTAACCGGTGAGACAAAGGAAATGGTGCCGCCGCTGTTGACGAACTCGCTTTTGATCTGGTCCGGCACAGTCCACTGTTTCGTCCAGGTGCTCCCGCCGTCGGTGGTGTGCCAGATGGAGTTGGTGCCGGTTGCCCAGCCCTCCAGCGGGCCGGTGAAACTGAAACTGGCCATCCCCTGCGGACCCGGGCGCTGCACCCAGTCGGCACCGCCGTCCATGGTAGCCTCAAAGCTATCGCCCAGCAGGGCGAAGCCGTTGCTGGTGTCCAGGAACTGCATCTGGTAGGACTGGCCCTGTTGTTGTATATTCTCTGACAACTGCTGTGTCCAGGTCTGCCCGCCGTCGAGCGTGGCCATGATGGCGCACTGCGTCGTGTTGTTCCCGGTATCGGTTGACACCAGTGCCCAGCCGTGCTGGGCGTCGGTGAACGCCAGTTGCTGGACGGCCGACAGGCCCGGGGAGTTCAACTGCATCCAGTTCTGTCCGCCGTTGCCGGTGTGCAGGATGACGCTGGTCGGCGGCTGCTGTCTTTCCAGGTTGACGGCAACCCATCCCAATTGGTTGTTGAGGAAAAACACAGAGGCGTTGCTGGCGCCATTGGTCTTGGCCGGGTCGGCTTTGGCAGGCTGCACCGGCGCGAGGACATTGCTTGGCGGCGGCGGTTGGGCGTGTTTGGCGCAACCGGCAACCACGGCCAGGAACAGCAGAATGACCGGCAGGATCTTGAGCACTTTTCTCATTGATCAATCCCTCCTGGTGATGCAAGGCGGTGATGTCTGGCTATTCACTTCTTGTTATATCATATTTTAGATTATTACCGCTCATTTTCAAGCAAAGAGTTCGGTGAGTCCGAGTACGATTCCTCGGCTCACGCTCCACGCCCGCGGGTACCTGCTTCTGAGCCCATTTTCATTTTCTGATGGTGACAGGTGCTGCCATGGCAGCGCGGCATCGTGGGGTTTGCTTGACAATAAGCCCGAGTGCGCCTTCTGCCATACAAGTAAGTCTTCAAATGTTTTCGCCGGCCATAAACGCCACAACCTAAATTTTATGCGGCGGCTGGTGCCTTTAGCACATTCATCAAAGCAGCCTCATATCTTGTAATTGTGTGCAACAAAGTTAGTCCCGGGCAAAGATTTTAACCATGGTCAACTTTATTTCACCCAATATAACTGCTTGCTTTGAGGTGAATACAGGACGGGGAACACTATGGCGCCGGTGCAGGCCTCGTTGCCGGAGAAACTCTGGCGAACAGGCCCCCCTTCCAGATAAGACGGGAACACACCTCCTTCGGAGAAATCTCCCCAGTCGACTGCAACTATTTTTAAACGAGGCCAATCGTTTTAGCCGGAGGAGAGGACGGGTGGGTTGATTTTGCTTAAGGAAACCGAGATTCATGGAGTAAAGGGTTTCGAGATGGAAACCTCTTCCGACATGACGAACCGTGAAGACACTTCCAGGGCCTTGGACAGATTGCAGGTTCTTCACGCCAGGAAGCATCGCCGCTGGTTGCCCCTGCTGTGGTTGTTGATCGGGCCCGGTATTTTGGTGATGTTGGGTGAAAACGATGCCCCTTCAATGTTATCCTACGCAGCCACAGGCTCAAAATTCGGGATCGGCTTTTTTCTTCCCTTCGTTTTGCTTACATTTGTGATGGCCTTTATAGCGCAAGAGATTACAGTCCGCCTGGGGGCAATATCCAAAACAGGGCATGCAGAACTCATCTATCGAAGGTTTGGTCGCTTCTGGGGAAATTTCGCCATGATCGATCTTTTGTTCACAAACTTTCTGACGCTGGTGACGGAGTTCGTCGGCATTGTTGCCGGAGCCGGATTTTTCGGTGTGCCTGGTTACGTTGCCGTAGCCGGCGGCATTCTCGTCATCACCGGCGCATATTCCTTCCGCCGTTACTGGTCGTGGGAGCGTACCGTATTAGCCCTGGCGATGTTCAACCTGATCTTCATTCCGGTAGCCGTTATGTCCCACCCGAACTGGAGCGCCGTTGCACACTCGTTCTTCACTTTCAGCCCATTGCCCGGGGGATTAAACGCAACTACGATCCTGATCTTACTCTCAGACATTGGCGCCACAATTACCCCATGGATGCTTTTCTTTCAGCAAAGTGCGGTGGCTGACAAGGGATTGTCAATACACGACGTAAATCAGGGAAGGATGGACACGGCCCTGGGCGCGCTTTTGGCAGCCGTTGCCGCCATCGCCGCCATTATTGCTACTGCACCATTGTTTGTACATCACATGGACGCAAGTCAGTTCGGAGCAGCCCAGTTTGCGCAAGCCCTAGTTCCTTACGTGGGGCATTTTGGCAGTGCCATGTTCGCTTTGGGCATCTTGGAGGCCGGGTTGGTGGCGGCTGCCACGATCTCCACGTCCTCGGCATATGCTTACGGTGAAGTGCGAAGGCAGGCCCACAGCCTGAACAAATTGTTTCAGGAAGCCAGGCCGTTTTATGGCATATTGTTTGGAGTCCTGTTGGTCGCAGGCGGGGTGGTAGCGATTCCGGGTTTCCCGCTGGAATACATCGTGCTGGTAGTTAATGTTCTTGCTGTATTGACCATGCCGCCGGCTATTGCTTTTTTGTTGCTGCTCGTTAACGACAACGAGCTTATGGGCGAGCACAAGAACACCTGGTTGCTAAATACACTGGGAATCGGCGTTGCCGTATTTATCTCCCTGGCCGGACTGCTTTACGCCTTGAGTGTCATCTTTCCGAGCTTATTTCAATAAACACTGTCTTAAGGAGGGTTCATCGTGGATGCTGTAAAATCGTTACAACCAGCCGATGATTATAAAGCAAGCCTCTCGGAGTTAAGCTGCAATCCGCATCTGGTTAAAAAAGTCCTTCAAGAGCACAAGGAAAGTCAAAACAAGACAGCGCATTTAGGCGAACGTAAACTTTGTCCCGGGTTAAAAATATTCCTCTGGGGTCTGCGGCTCTATGTTGTCTTCATGGTCGTTGTTGTGGTGATTAATGTTTCCCAAGCGATACACTGAAGAAGACAAGTAAAATAACTGCTTAATTTCTCATTGCCGCAACCGTCAGGGACGATATCCCTGGCGGTTATTTGTGAGAAGTAGGACGGCTTGCAGATATGAACAACTGTAACTTTTTTTCACTCTCATATACCTCTTTAAGGCTCATAAAAAGTTATTTGGAGTTGCTAGAGTGTTTTATGGTTCGAGCTGAGTTTCTCCTAAAAGAATATTTAAAAAGGCCCCTTTATATGATGCCAAAACCTTATCCTCTCTGTCCTTTCTAAACATCACCGTAATATATTCCGGTTCGAAATAATGATCAAGCGGTATAAACTCTAGTTTCCTATGCTTGAATAGGGGCAAGCAATCTTTGTCTATGTTTGCATACGATATGCCCAGTCCCATCTCGACATAGAGCGAACTCAACTCCACATTTGAAGATTCCATGATCACTCGAAAACGGATGTTCTGTACCCTGAAAAGATCTTCTAATCTCTGACGGCTAGAGTATTCTTTGCTCTTTGGAGCCAGGATAAGAGGATATTCGGCGATCTCCCTTAAAGTAACTTGTTTTAGCTGGGCCAAGGGATGTCCTTTTGGTGTCAATAAGACTGACTCAACTTTCTTCCACCGGATCTTACTAAAATTGTTTGATACTAAAGATTCCAATGTTATTCCGAAGTCAACATCCTCGTTTTTAACAAGTTCAATTATTTTTGAGTGCGAACGGTCAAGAAGCGACAGTTCCACCCAGGGAAATTGTTGAGCATATAGCTCCAATGCTTTTGGTAAGAGATTGTAAAGCGTCGTGTATGGAGCAGCTATTCTGAGCCGCCCTTTTTGAATCCCTTCGAGTTCATTTAAGTCTTCTACTAAACCTTCATATTTTGTCAAAACAGTTTCCGAAAATTCCAGAAATCTTTCACCTGCAGGCGTTAGGCGCAGCTTGCGTTTGCCAATCCTTTCTAGCAACTGGCAGCCCAATTCCTCCTCGAGGGCCTTGATTTGCTGAGTTATTGCAGACTGCGTCAGAAAAACAGCCTCAGAAGCCCTGGTAAAGCTTCCTAACTTGGCTACATGATAAAAGCCCGAGATTTGATGCCATTCCATTCTGAAAAACCTCCATCAATTTTGAAACTTATATAAGCTAGATTAATTAATTTATATTATATACATTAATTTGAATAATAAAAGACTTCATGCTAAATTTAATTAAACTAACTGTTAAAGGAGAATTATGATGAAGGATACTTTACAACCCGGCCTGACTTTCGAGTTTAATTTTGAAATTCCGGAAAACAAAACGGTCCCCTTCCTCTTCCCCGAATCACCTGAATTTAAGGCCATGCCGAAGGTGTTGGCCACGGGGTTCATGGTCGGTCTAATTGAATGGACTTGCATCCAGGCTATTAACCCCCACCTCGATTGGCCCAATGAGCAAACAGTGGGTACCGATGTCAAACTGAGCCATCTTGCTGCTACTCCGCCCGGCCTAACAGTTACCGTAAAAGTGAAGCTGGAAAAAGTAGAGGGAAGAAAACTTGTTTTTTCTATTGCTGCCGATGATGGGGTTGAAAAGATATCCGAAGGTATTCACGAAAGATTTATCATCGATGCCGCAAAATTCAATGCCAAGGCTGAATCTAAAGCTGCTCTTGCCCTTCACAAACGCAGCATCTGAAGCGATCTGCTTATACAAGGCTGACAGGTTAGATTATCTCGAGATTCTAAAATGGGGGAATGAAGATGGAAGAGCTAACCCGAAACTTAAAGCAGTTTGCCAGGGAAAAGGGTGCCGATTTGGTGGGAATCACCCCCGCGGAAAGGTTGGATGCCGCCCTCAAGCCAGGTAACATGGCTCTCGACCTGTTTCCTGAAGTCAAAAGTGTCGTCGTTTTGAGCCTCCACATTCCGGATGCTAG
>CAWEDD010000034.1:0-5865 GCA_963807495.1 uncultured Peptococcaceae bacterium | reverse complement strand
CTTATGAAACGCGTTTCATAAGAGACATTATGAGAATCAAATAATTATGGGAAATACATGCTAAAAATACCTTGTTTAAAGGAGTCTTCTTAGCAGCGCTTCCCATAATCTTTTCAATGCCCTGGCTATCTACAAAGATTTTGCAACCAGTTCATCAACTCCCCATCTTTTTCCCAGGCAGGCATCTCGCCGATATCCAGCTCCAGATATGCACTTTCCAATGCTTTTCTTTTCATCTCGCTATCGGCGCGGGCATAGATTTCTGTACTGGTTACATTGGAATGACCGAGAAAGTCTCTGATATACACCAGATTGATCCCTGCTTGCAGCATGTGCATGGCGCGGCTGTGGCGAAACACGTGGGGCGTAATTATGCCATCATTATAAAATTCTGGATGTTTTCTGGCCATTTCAACATATTTATCGATAATGTAGGCGACGCCCCGCCTGGTCAGTTTCCTCTTCTGCTGGTTGCAGAATACCGGGGCGTCTTGCGGGGCGCATACGCCAGTGTGATTACAATGCATCAGGTATTCGGTCAATAGATCCTTTGTGTTTCCCATGATGGGAACCTGCCTGGTTTTCTGCCCCTTCCCATGGAGCGTAATGACTGCCGGCTTGTCAAGCCGGATATCCCTGCGGGTCAGATCAATCAGTTCCTGCACCCTTGCCGCGGTATCATAAAGGACGGCCATGAGGACAAGATCCCTTTTCCCCGATTCGCAGGCGCGGTCCGGCTGTTCCAGCAATATTTTCATCTCATCCGCAGTCAGGAAAGGGATCACCGGTTTTGGCCTTTTTTTCATGGGCACCGCCAGGATCTTCCGGATTTCCAACAGGTTCTCCGGGGTTTCCCTCTGCACGTTTCTAAAGAAGGCGTGCAGAGCCGACAGCCGCTGATTCCTGGTGGCGATAGAGCATTTCCGCTCTGTTTCCAGCCAGTCGAGGAACTCGATCACGGAATCTTTCGTTATGGTTGCCATGCGGATGCATTCAACCCGCAGCTTCTTTCTCCTCGAAGAACGTGAGCAAAAGCTTGAAGGCATCTCGATAGGACGCCACCGTATTGGGGCTGACATTCCGCTGTCCGGGGAGGTAGTTCGCCAGGAAATAGGTCAGGTTTTTGGCAAAATCATTTTCAGATTTCTTCATCACTCTTCACCTCTCCCGGGAATGATGTAGCCGAAAGCAAACTCCATCCTGGACACTATCTCTGGATAGAGGTCGGCAGTGAGCCTTAAGTAGTACTCCGTGCCCCGAAAATCCGCGTGCCCAAGATACACCGCCAGGTACGGCAGGAGGTTGGTCAGTTCCTGGCCGTCCAGCACCCATTTCTTGAGGCGGTGCACGCAATAGGCATGTCTCAGGTCATGGACCCTCGGTCCGCTTCCGGAATGGGAGATGCCGGCCTTCCACAGATACTGCCGGAACCTCAGGTAGATCGTGCTCTGGTTGTAGCAGCCTCCGTGAAAACCGGGGAAATAGTAGGAATCAAGGGGACTTGATCTGTGCATTTTCCTGCTGTACTCCCGGCACCGCTCCACTAGGCTGCCGGACATGGGCACAAGCCGGTCCTTATTGTTTTTAGACTGGCGGATCCGGAGAATGCCTTCGCCCAGATCCACATCGCCGACCATAAGCCTCAACGCCTCCGCAATTCTGAGCCCGCATCCGTAGAGCATGCGGAAGAGCAGAGGATCCACCACCCGGCGGTTGCTATGACTCTGGGGCACCTGTTCCCACGCGTCTATCTGGATGAAAATATCTCTCAGCTCTTTTTCGGTATAGATATAAGGCTGGTGTTTCGGGTAACGGAAGGGCTTTTCATACATTGGCGGCATGTAGACCCGGCAGCCCGATTTCTCCATGCACTCTGCCAGTTTTCTCAAAAGGCATAGTCGGACTTGGCGTGTCTCCTGTGATTCGTACTCATCGCCGTAGCAGAAATCTTCCACGGCTTCCCTGGGAAGCGCCGCTGCCGGAACTTCATGGTCAAAGCAGTACTGATCGAACTGCCTCAACCGCCGCTCCTGGATCTCGTATTTGTAACCAGCAAGTCGCATGGTATCAAGAAACTGCGTAAGGTGCCCGGCAATCCGGCTTTTCCAGAGGTATTCAGCCTTCACACTGAAACACCTCCTCCGGATCGATAGCGCATTTTCGCAGGGCATCGATGTTGATCTTAAGATAAATGCTGGTGGTCTGGACGCTTTCGTGTCCCAGGACTTCCGAGATGACAGGCAAGGGAGCCCCGCTTTCCAGCATTGTTCTGGCCAGCGTGCTCCTCAGGGAATGGAGGCCGCAGTGCTCGTTCTTTGGTATCTCCAGGCCGGCAAACCGCATGTACTTCCAAAGAATATGCTGCATGCCGTTGGTATCCTTGAACCCGCCATACGGCGCCTTGTGGTTCACGAAAACCATAGCGGCCCTTGTTCTGGGACGCCCGTTTTTCAGGTAATCGATCAACGCCCAGCCGATGTCGTCCAGGATGGGGAGTTCCAGGGTCTGCCTGGTCTTGGTCTGGATGATGGTTATCTTCTTCCGGTTCCAGTCCAGGCTGCTCAGTCGGAGATTCCTGATGTCGCTGGCGCGCAGGCCGAGACGCACGACCAGAAGCAGGATCGCATAATCCCTCTTGCCGCGCGGGTTGCCCCTGTCTACGGCTTTCAAAAGCTTTAAAACGTCTTCCTTTTTCCAGGAAGGCGGGATAAATGCATTCCTGGTATACTTGATTTTTGGCAGCAGATCCCATATTTCTTTTTCCAGATATCCCTCGTCGTGCAGGCATTTAAAAAAGGTCCGCAGGGCGGATATGATTGTCGCGACATACCTCTGGGAATGGTCAATGTAGATGGATAGGAATGTGGAAAGCTGGGAGGAGTTGATATCGTCGAGGCGCAGAATCCGGCTGGTATCCAGAAATACGAGGAATCTTTGCACCGGGTTTAAAATGGAACGCATCCCGAGCATTGTGTATTTTCTCTGCTCACAATAAGCCAGGAAGGCGCCATATTCTTTCTGGAAGCATGCCGGGCATGCAAAAGGTTTTTTCTTTCCCCGGGTGATGAATTCTACGGTTTCATACTGCTGATAGTGCCATAGAATCAGTAAATGATGCAATGTCATGCTGACGTTCCTGGGCAGCATGCCAAAAAAACCCTCAAGTTTAAACCCGAATTGGAAATCCATGAAGTCCAATCCTACAGCTTCACTGAATACATGGATCCCGTTATCATTGGCATAAGACAAAAGATCCATGTAGCTGGCATCGTATCCTTTGATCGTAGCCGGAGAATAACCCTGATCTTTTAGCTCCGTTCAGAACCCCCGTAACCAACTGCTGGAATGATTTTTTAGTATCCATGATTAGCTCCTCTCTTTTTTGATAAGCTAATCACGGATTATTATGAGAAGTAAATGCATAAAAAACGCTATATTTAAGCTATTTTGGGGATGCCGCTTCCCATAATTTTTTGATTCTCATAATGCCGCAGATCGTGCAGGCGGGGATGCGAAACCCCTTCTGGTATTCGCAATTCAAGCTGGGGGAATCAGAGAAAGCGAAAGACCCCACCGATGGTTCCCCGACTGACAGGCCGGCCACCACCAAAGGTGAACAGGCAATCCCGTTGAAGGCTTTCCGCGTTTCTCGCCCGCAACCGGAGATAACAAATAAGCAGATCTTTCATGCGTGGCCCAAAGGGAACGAGGCGGCTCTTGTGAAACTTGGTTTGGCGAATGACCAGGAGAGATCGATCGATATCCAGATCCTTCAAACAAAGCCGGGAAACCTCACCTACTCTGAGGCCAAGGCCATACAGCAAGGCAAAAATGGTCCGATATGAAGAGCTCTCGGAGAAGCACAACCTTGGCATCTTTCAAACATCCCGCGAAGCGAGAAGTCTTCGTGCCATATCGGGTGTAAATAGAAAGGGGATTCTCTGCGAGGTTTCCTCGCCGCGCTTGTGCTCGCAAGAGAGAACGGGTCAGGTAGGATTGCTTGATTAACCAGGAGAACAGCCGCCTGATAACGCCGATCAATTCGTTGTAGCTGCGCGGTTGTTTGCGTGAGGCCGGAGGCCAGGAAAGCATCAAGAAGTTCCGGGGTGATATCTTCGATGACATGCACCTGCTGCTGAACCAGGAAGGCATCTAGCAATCGGAGTGCCCTTTCTTCGGTGAGGAAACTTTCCCCGAAGGCTCGCTTGTAAGCAATAAAGGCTTGAATACCCTCTGCCAGTGGACTATGAAAACCGTTCCATGTTGGCCTCATAAAGACATCCTCCCCTACGCCGGAACCGATCTCCCGGAGGGCATCCAACGCTACCTTGGTGTAGATCTTCGTCGAGTCGATCCTCCGGTGTCCCACATAATCCCCGATAACTTTCAAGGAAAAATCTGCATCCACCAGCCGTTGCACACAAGTGTGACGAAGCGTGTGCGACCCCGGCCTGCTGACAGGGATTCCAGCCTTGCGAAGATAGATGGCCGTGCGAAGGGATAAGTTTTCGTGGTTCATTGGGCTGTACGGTGCGACTGCTGCGAAAAAGATGTGGCGGTCGGTGTTTTTGGCCTGCCGTGCCGGAGATAATCCAAGATTGCTTCTCCCACAATCGTCGACAGGGGGTATGCCGTAGAATGACCAGCTTTCCGGCCAGGCACCCGGAGCCGTCCCTGCCGCCAATCAATGTCATCAAGGGCCAAGGCGGGAAATCTCCCGGGCCTGAGTCCGTAGGTGACCAATAGGAGCAGGATAGCATAGTCTCGTCTGCCAATTGGGGTCAGGCGGTTAACCACTCCTAACATGCGGTTCACCTCATCATAGGTGATGGAACGCGGTATGCTGGATAGCCTATAAATACGAGGAGAGTCAAGAGTGATGCTCAGATCGCTCGCTATGATTTGTTCACGATAGAGATACCGGAGAAATATCCCAACATTGAGCACCTGCTGGCAAGGCTCACTTTGCATAATCTGTTGCTGGCGATAAAATCGCTCAGAATAACGGGAGAAAGGTCATGGAGACCTTTCAGGCCGATCTTTTGAAGGTATTGTTCAAAGGCGAGAAGGTTTTTTCTGTAAGCTTTAAGCGAGAGTTCCTTTAAGCCCCTCTCGCTTTTCAGGTAGTCGAACAGACCTGGGGGCAGTTCTGGAACGGCTCAGTTCGGCCGTTCTCTTCTAACCCCGGTATCACCAACAGCAACATTTGCATGGTAGGATTCCGTGCTGCCTCTAACACTATGCTGCGGGTTTTATCGGCTTCACATCCCAGGCCATGCTTCTGAAGCCAGTGCTGTGCAAACCCCTCAATATACCCGGGTAACTCTTCTAATGTGACCGCTCCTTGTCGTCGGGCGAATTCCCCAAATTTCAGAACGACAGGTATGCGTTGCCGTATGGTAGCAAATGCATAGCCATGTTTGGTAAGCCAATCAACGTACTTTTCTATGGGGCACCGATCCACGAAGTCTCCACGCGATGACAAGTATCCGGACGAGCATAGTAAGACTTCAGCATTTGAAAAACCTCCTCTCAAAATAGGTGCTTGAGGTTATTCTAAGCCGGAACCCATGCCATGGAAAATTATGTTGCTACTTTTGAACCAGGAATCCTTTAGTAAAACCATAAATCTGGAAGGCTGGGCAACATAATTGGACTCAACATAACAACAATTATGTTCCGCGGAACATAATTGTTGATCTTTATACTTGTTATTCTAGAATAATGTTGACTCAAAACTTGTAGCAGATCGCTCAGGCCGAGATGAGGAACTTACCCGTAAAACTTACCAACATATTTTACCTGATCAGCAGGAAAAGATTGCGAAATTGATTGAAAGAAAACTTTTTAAATCCGGTGACATCC
>CAWEDD010000033.1:0-33265 GCA_963807495.1 uncultured Peptococcaceae bacterium | reverse complement strand
ATCAGGGGTTCTGAAAGCCGGTCTTCTTCTGACCGGCTTGTGTTCATCTTAACACAATCTTAATGGATTGTCAAACTAGTCCCTTGCCATTTGCACGCCCGGTTTTCATCGCGCAGGCCTGATTTATTGGTCTAACGTCCGTTAAATCCGGTCGTGCCCGGGTTGTGGTCAGCCGGCCGTCCTGTTCATCCTGCCGCTCGGGAATGGCCCGGTTAGTCACAACAAAACCTAATTCTAGAGGATGCAAGAAAGATTGTCAACCAGATCTCAGCAGATTTTTAAGAGTATTTAGCCAGACCACCACGTCGCTTGCGGCGGCGCCAGGATGGTTAGCTAGAACTCGCGGGGGCGCATGGTAGGAAAGAGGATCACATCGCGGATCGAGGGGGAGTTGGTTAGCAGCATCACCCGGCGGTCGATTCCGATCAAAAAAATAATCCTCCTACATCAGCGATTCATGATGGTTGGCGGTGATTAATGGCGGCTGCAAACAGCTAAGACGGCTATTTATGTATGTTCAGTATCTGGTACTTCAGGATACCTGCGGGAACCTTGACCTCTACCACAGCCCCGGCCTTCAGGCCGAGGATGGCGCGGCCGACCGGCGATTCGTTGGAGATCCTGTTGGCCGTTGGGTCGGCTTCGGCTGATCCGACGATCGTGTACTCGATCTCGTCGCCGTATTCGAGATCTTTTAAGAGCACCGCTGCGCCAACGGCCACGGTGTCGTCGGGGGACTGGCTGGTGTCAATGATGCGGGCATGGCGCAGCATCTTTTCCAGGGTGATAATGCGCCCTTCGATAAAGGCCTGTTCGTTTTTTGCCTCTTCGTATTCAGAGTTTTCCGTGATGTCACCGAATTCAATGGCAGTGCGGATGCGCTCGGCGATTTCCCGGCGTTTGACGGATTTCAGGTTGTGCAGTTCCTCTTCCAGCCTTTTGATTCCGTTTCCTGTCAACAGAACCTCTTTTTCTGGCAACATGCTCTCTCCCTCTAAGTAAAATTCGCATGCAAAATCATATGCTACTAATCTTATGATGGGCACCATTTTTTTATTCGGCCCGCGGCCCCATTTAACCCAGCCGCGGCCGACAATGCCCTGCTTAACCGATCCTGTGCTGGTTGGGACACTGCCCTCAATGTATAAAAAATAGACAATGACCGTAAGAAAGATGTCCTGCCTGTTCGGAACCCTTATAGATATATCGGACAGCAGAAAGAATTATAAAACCATAAAACCCAGCCGTTGCTGGAATCGCCCTGCTTAACCTTATTCGCTATTATATGAATGCCCTTTCAGCTTGTCAAGGATTTAATGTAAAAAATTGTGCAGGCGGCACTGCCTCGAGCGCTGCCTGCACAAAAAATTCGCATGATTCGTGCCATATCCTCACCAGAATTCCACCGTAGGAGTACCCAAAACCGCGGTGGCTTCCTTCTGCATCGACTGTTGCCGCGCCCGCCAGGTGGACACAAACCGATACCTGATCTAAAATTGCTGCTAACCAATTGCACACGGCAACTATATCGAAGAGCAACTGCTTCATCTCGCCTAATCTGAAGCTCACCCGATCTCAAGCGGCCAAAAAACTCATCTCGGCTGACAGGAAAGCTCGCGAGCGCAGTCAGAACAAACCTTTTTGCCTTTAAAATCGGCTACATTCTCAGCATTACCGCAGAAGACGCATTCTGGCTCATACTTTTTTAAAATAATGCTTTCTTCATGCACCAGGATCTCCATCGGAGCGTTGCTCCCGATATTCATAGTCCGGCGCAAATCTTTGGGCAGCACGATCCGCCCTAACATGTCCAACCTTCTCACGACTCCAATCGATTTCACAGTTTCTTCGTTCCTCCTATTAGTTCGACATTATTCGTCATTAATGTATCATTTTTTGCACGGATTTACTAGAAGAGGAAATATAAATTTTTGAAATCTTTTTTTGCCAGAGATGCTTCAGATCGCCTTTAGGTTTTGTTTGCGCAATTTAGCAGCAGCAGCAAGGACCTTTTCAAGATCTGAGGAGTCGAGAGCACGCTCAAAACTGCGCCAACCGGCCAGCCGGAATCCGTGTTTCTTGCCCAGCGCCCCGATCTCCTCCACCTGGTTCACCGTCAAGTCGCGCCCCAAACTGAAGTTTTCCGGACGGTTCTCCAGGGCCAGGATCATGGTTTCAGCCATGCAGGCATAGGCAGTTTTAGGAGGAAAACCGAAATTGTAATGAAAGTCAACGTTGCCGGGAACCTCTACCACGCCTCCCTCGATCACCAGCACATCCGGTCGCATCTCCGCCACCTGCCGGGAAACATCCCGCGGCCGGGACACATCGCAGACCACCGCCCCCGGCTTGAGGTATGAGGGCTCGATCACCGCATCCACCGCGGAGGTGACGGTGATCACCACGTCAGCCCTGGCCAAGGCCTCCGCGATGTTCGTGGTCAACCTTGGAGCAACGCCGGTGTTATTCAAAATCTGGTGGGCGACACGCTCCAGGCGGCTGCGCTCCCTGGCAACCAGGGTGATGCTGCCCGCCTCCGGCGCGATCAGGCGCGCACAAACACTGCCGATCGATCCGGTCGCTCCCACTACCGCCACCTCTGCCCGGTTCATGGCGATCCCCATGAACTCCGCAGCTTGCCTGGCGCCTTCGAGGGCAGTAAATACGGTGTAACTGTTGCCGCTGGTGACGGCGATATCCAGATTTCTGGCCACAGTGACCCCTGCATCACCCACTACCGAGGTCATCGCACCCAGCCCCACGATCTCGGCGCCCAGCCGCTCGGCCAGTTTGCCGGCCTCGATGATGCGCTTCATCACGTAATCAACGGGGAGCTGCAACATCTGGCGGGAGGTCAGCGGGCAAACGATAAACCAACCGGCGGTCTCGGCATAGGGAGAGCGCACTCCGGCGATCTCTGAGACCTTGAACACAGGAAAGTGGCGGATGATCTCCTCTGTCAGCGACCCCGGAAGCAGCCCGAATGGCTTTATTCGTTTGGTAATGTCCGATAGCTCGATCGGGTGAAGAATGAAGGCAAACTTCATGACTGACTCCTTCCAATGAGGCGTGCGCGATTGCCTGGCGAGCTTTGCAAATCTTGCTGTGCAGGCATGCTCGGATCGCTATTTTACCAGAATAAATATCCAAAGACAACACGGCTCTCGGCTTCGGAGAGGGATCCGCGGCCGTTCCCCGATAGCGGACCGGCTGCAGCGGCGCCGCCCCTCACTTCTGCTTCAGTCCCTGTTTCTTTTCAGCGCCGGACTCGGCCAACGCCGCCTGCAACAGCTCTCCCAGGTTGCTGCCGATCGCCTCCCGGTCGCTGTACTGGGCGATCAGCTTCTGGTTCATCCGGCTGGCTTGAGGAGAGCTCTTGAACCCGCCGATCCGGCCTTCATCCACCGGCTGCCGGTGCCCGCACTCCCGGTCGGGGCAGATCAGCATCTGGCCGCGCTTCCCTCTGACCAGCAGCATGAACTTGCCGCAGGCCGGGCACTTGGTTTTGGAGACGTTGTCCGGGTGATACACGGTGGTGCTGTCCAGCCTGACACCCTTCACCAGTTCCTCTGCATGCTGCCTGATGTCGGTAAGAAACTTCGCCTTGTTCTCCTTGCCCTTGGCGATACCGGCCAGGGACTGCTCCCAGCGGGCGGTCAACTCCGGCGTCTTCAAGGCCGGTGCCACCAGGTCCACCAGCTGGATCCCTTTGGAGGTGGGTGACCAGTTCCTTGCCGTTGCGCTCGATGTAGAAGTGGCCGAGCAGCTTTTCGATGATCTCCGCCCTGGTAGCCGGCGTCCCCAAGCCGCCCTGTTTGACCGCCTCCCGCAGCTCCTCGTCCTCGATCAGCTTGCCCGGGCTCTCCATGGCTGTCAGCAGCGTGGCCTCCGTATAGCGCCCCGGGGGCTTGGTCTGCTTCTTGCTAACCTTGCAAGCTGCCAACCTTTTTGACAGCGCCCTTTTGCTGCTGGGCCAGGATCTGCTCCGGCAGCGCCTCTTCTCCTGCTTTTTCCTCTTTGTCAGCGAACTGTGCCGTTACCGCCCGCCATCCCTGGGACTTGACCACCCGGCCGCGGGAGTAGAAACGCTCCCCCTTCACCTCCGTGACCAGGGTGGTCTGGTCATACGTGTAGGCAGGGTACAACACGGCCAGGAAGCGCCTGGCGATCAGGTCGTAGAGGTTCCTTTCCTCCGTAGTCAAGCCGCCCAGTTGCAGAGGCTGCTCGGTGGGAATGATGGCATGGTGGTCGGAGACCTTGCCGTTGTCGACAAAGCGCTTGGTTGGAGCCGGGGGTCTTGGCAGCAGTGGCGCCGCCAGTTGCGCATAGGGTCCCACGCCCATCGCCCGCAGCCGGGCCGGCAGTGTCGGCACGATATCGGTGGTGATGTAGCGGGAATCTGTGCGCGGGTAAGTGACCAGCTTGTGCCGCTCGTACAGGCCCTGCAATATCTCCAGGGTCTTCTGCGCTGACCAGCCAAGGCGGCGGTTGGCATCCCGCTGCAGTTCCGTCAGGTCATAGGCCAGCGGCGGCGGCTCGCTCTTGTCCTCGGTCTTCACCTCCACGATCGTCCCAGACTGGTCACGGACCTTGGCGGCGATCTCTTCAGCCCTGGCGCGGTCGAACAGGCGGCCGCTGCCTGCGCGGCGCCCGCCAGTCGCCGAAGTAGTCCCCGAAGTCCGCACGCAGAGTCCAGTAATCCACCGGCACGAACTCCCTGATCTCCTTTTCCCGCTGCACGATCATGGCCAGGGTGGGGGTCTGCACCCGGCCGGCGGTGAGTTGGGCGTTGAACTTGCAGGTCAGCGCCCGGGTACACGTTCAGCCCGATCAGCCAGTCCGCCTCCGCCCGGCAGGCAGCGGCATCGTAAAGGTTATCGTAGGCAGCCCCGGGCTTTGAGATTGGCGAAGCCATCCCGGATGGCAGCATCGGTCTGGGAGGAGATCCACAGGCGTTTGAAGGGTTTCTTCCAGTTGGCCAGGGCCATGATCCAGCGGGCGACCAGTTCCCCCTCCCGCCCGGCATCGGTGGCAATCACCAGTTCGCCGATGTCTGAGCGCTGCATCAGCAGTTTTACGGTGGCAAACTGGTGTGAAGACTGCCTGATAATTTTCAATTTCATGCGCGGCGGGATCATCGGCAGGTCTTCCAAACGCCACTGCTTATATTTCTGGTCGTAGTCCTCGGGTTCGGCCAGGGTGACCAAGTGCCCCAGCGCCCAGGTGACCACATACTGCTGGCCCTCGAAGTAACCCTTGCCTTTAGTGGCGCAGTTCAAGACCCTGGCGATTTCCCGGGCCACGCTCGGTTTCTCCGTCAATACCAGCCGCTTCATCCATCGCCCGCCTCGATTCTGGTTAATACTATTGTCAATATTGCGTTCGCTTAAATTATAGCACATCGATGGCCTGCCAAATCTCGCAGCCGCTGGCGCAGGGATGCCTTGCGGTACACCCGCCAACTCTGCGATAATTAAACAGCGTTCATGCTGCCAAGGATTTAAAAACAAAGTACCTTAGCCCGAAGGTGGCCGGGATAGAGTTTCATCTCCTAATGACACCGACAAAAGCTTAACAGTGGTACCTGAACAGTTACGTCATGCCACAAATTGAAACGAAAGGGGTATGCACCATAGCTGCAGTAGAATCTGATCGCCACCGCCACCTTCGGACTGGAGTCGGTGGTGGCGCGTGAGGTACAGGCACTCGGCTATGACACTGAGGTGGCCAATGCCCGGGTTACTTTCAAAGCCGGCCTGGAGGCGATCTGCCGTGCCAACCTGTGGCTGCGCAGCGCCGACCGGGTCCTGGTCAAACTGGGCGAGTTCACCGCTCTATCCTTCGATGAGCTGTTCGAACAGACCAAGGCTCTGCCCTGGGCGGATTGGCTCCCTGGCTAACGCCACCTTCCCGGTGGAGGGGAAGTCGATCAAGTCCAAGTTGTTCAGTGTGCCTGACTGCCAGGCAATCGTCAAGAAGGCGGTGGTGGAAAGCCTGAAAAGCCGCTACCACTGCCAGTGGTTCGAGGAGACCGGCCCTCGCTTCACCATCGAGGTGGCGCTCCTGAAAGACATCGCCACCCTCACCATCGACACCAGCGGCCCCGGCCTGCACAAGCGCGGCTACCGCAAACTGATCAGCGCCGCCCCCCTCAAGGAGACCCTGACGGCTGCCATGATCAGCCTGAGCCGCTGGCGCCCGGAACGGATGCTGCTCGATCCGCTGTGCGGTTCCGGCACCATCCCCATTGAGGCCGCCCTGATCGGGCTGAACATCGCCCCGGGGATAACAGGGATTTCGCTGCCGGGCAGTGGCCGATGGTGCCAGAACGCCTGTGGCAGGAAGCTCGCCAGGAGGCCCAAGACCTGATCCGCCGCGACCGCGACGCTGCAGATCCGCGGCACCGACATCGATCCGGAGGTGCTCAGCCTGGCCCGCTATCATGCCCGCCAGGCCGGGGTGGCGGAGCAGATTTCCTGGCAGCAGGCGCCTCTGGCGGAGTTGCAGACAAAGCGGAAGTATGGCTGCATCATCTGCAATCCGCCCTACGGCGAACGGATGGAAGACGTGCAGAGCGCGGAGCGCCTCTACCGGGAGATGGGGCAAGTGTTCAGGCAGCTGGACACCTGGTCTTTCTATGTGCTGACCGCACACCGCGGCTTTGAGAGGCTGTTCGGAAGGCACGCCGACAAGAAACGCAAGCTCTACAACGGGCGCATCGAGTGCCAATACTACCAGTTCTTCGGCCCTGCGCCGCCGCACGCTCCAAAGCGCAGCACGCTACAGTAATCCTGAAAGCGTATTCTTCAAGAGTAAAATGGCCAACCCGATAAGGATGACGGAAATTGCCCATATTCTTATGTTATCGAATAAACTGTTCTTGTATTTTCCCATCAGTTGCTTGTTGTTGGTGAGCAACGCCAAGAATATGAGAATCGGAGCCGTCAGGAAGCCACCGATGACCTGGGTAATCACGGCTATAAAGTTCAATGGTAAATACGGTATTAGAATGGCGCCTGCCGCCACAATGACGCTGCCGATGTAGACTGCATAAAACCTCGGGGCGTCTGCTATCTTGTCATTTAGACTTTTGGACCAACCAAACGCTTCGGCCACCGACCAGGATGAGGAAAGGGATATGGTGATCGAGGCGAGCAGACCGGCGTTGAAGAGTCCCAGGCCGAATAGCAGGCCGGGCCAATGTCCAATCAGGGTATTGAAGGCGTAAATAACATCAGCCGGGCCCAAAGCCGCCACGTTATTCAAATGTCCGTAGAGCGCTGCCCCGGCAATGATGGCGCAGGCAGCGATCAACACCTGCACTACACAACCGATGCCCGTATCGATGCGCCCCAGACGGAGATTATCTGCGATGACTCCCTTATCGATGTAAGCGCTGCCCTGATAGAATATCATCCACGGAGCGATGGCATTGCCGACTAGTGCAATGATGTACCAGAAGAGATTGCCGCTGTTTGCCGGTACGTTCCAGGTGGCAAATGCATGCCCGATGGCCGCTATGCTGGGATGCGTCATGCCCGCTACCACGATAAAAATGATATTCAGGGCGCCGATCAGCAGCGCCAGTCGCTCTTTCGTCCAATATCCGGTAAAGATGGTGATCGATAAGATGAGAAGCAGGCTGATGGTGTCGCTTGCCCACAGCGGCAGGCCCAGGATGATCAATCCCGCTGTCATGCCGATAAATTCCGTCAACAGCGTCAGCATGTTTTCTGAAAATAGTGTGACAATGTGATAGAACATCCAGGAACGCCCATAATGATTATAGATCAGCTTCGTGAACCCTGTCTGAGTGACAGTGCCAAGGCGCATGGCCATCTCCTGAACAGTGTAAGTGACAACGGCCAAGCAGAGCACTAACGGGATGAAGAGCCCGATCCCGAATTGCACGCCGGTTACGCAGTATGAAATCATGCCGCCGGCATCGTTATCAGCCATGGCGGCGAGCAAGCCCGGTCCGATGAGCGCCCAGAACAACAATAAAAAACGCCACCATCCCTTGCTCGGTTGGCTGATGATGGCATGAAACCGGGATTGATTTTCACGCCATGAAGTATCCGGCGCTGATGAAGTGTTTGGTGTCGATACCACTTCGTTCACTGAAGTTTGCCTCCTGCATGTTACCTCGGTTTGGTTCCTGCAAGAGACATAATATTAAAGTGTTGAGAAAGGGTGCTTGGTCCTTTCAAAGATGATGAAAAAGTTTCAACATCCTATGGTAAAGGCGGGCACCCCGGGTGCCCGACCCGCTAAAGCGGGTACCCCACCCATCCGGTCGGGTGCCCATCCAGTCGGGTGCCCATCCAGTAGATGGGCGCGGTGGGGCGCGTTTCGAGGTTCTAGGGGGTAGTCTAAACGAACATCGGGCCTAGAACATCGAAGTGGGTCAAACTCCCTTTTTGAAGAATGTTGAAGAAGATTGCCTTAGCCCAACATATACTGTTGATACGGGCGCAACACCCCGGTCTGTTCTGGCGAGTTTTTGGTGAGGAGGATCGAAGGCAGGGCATGCCTGAAGAAAAAAACGGATTACCTCTCGGTTCATTATTGAAAACAGTGTTGCGGGAGCGCTCGCTATCGATGCGCAAGCTGAGTGTGCTCACTGGAATCGATGCCGCAACCATCTCCCGAATTGCCAACGGGAAACAGCCTGCGAATGCCAAGCATTTGCAGAGGATCGCTCATGCCCTGGACTTTCCGGCAAGCCGGTTGTTTTCAGCGGCGGGTTTTGAGGTTGACAGCCCCCGGCCGGGGATAGCATCGGATATCCACACCGTAGTGGATGAGATCCAGGAGGTTCTTAAATCCTCCAATTTGTTTAGTGAGCAATACACTACGGATCGGGTCGAGCAGGAACTCTTCAGATATGAGCAATATGCCCAAACTGAGGAAGGGCAGCGGATTATCCGGGAAGAATTTGGCCCCAAAGTAAATCAGGTGAGTGGAGCGGGGCCGTTTATCGATCAGTTGAAACAGATGCATGAACAGTTTTGCATGGGCGATCTTGCGCCGGACGAGCGCACGATACTGGGGAGTGCATTGCTGTACTTTATTCTTGCTATAGATATAATTCCGGATTACTTTTTTCCGATCGGATATCTGGATGATGCGATCGCCGTGAGACTGGTCTTAAAAAGAATTTTACAAATAAAAAATATTTAGGGTGTTGTTGGTATGATATATTGAAAACTGATTATGCATAGAACGTTGGGCGCTGTCTGCATTTGGACATGCCGCTCTTATATTTTATCGAGTAGTAACTGCTCAGCCTGTCTTACGAAGCTGGCAGTTACATCGAGTATTTTCAAGGGGGAGCGGTGGTGCCGCATTTACTTACCATTCTTGGTCTGGCCGTATCATCAAACCTAGACACCCTGGGAGTGGGTCTTGCCTACGGAACCAGAAAATTTCGCCTGCCGTTCTTGTCCAACTTCGTGTGCGCCCTGATTCCATGCATAGGCACCTACATTATGATGATCCTGGGTGCTGCTGTCCGGAGCATAATTTCGGACCAACTCGCCAATATCCTGGGCGCCGGCATCATAATGGCTGCAGGAGCCGTACTGATCATCCAGTATTTTAGAAGGTCCGGAATGACAAACCGGGAGGAAGTACCTGTACAGCACCGTGTTGAGGATGCCTCTCCAGCACCGGCGTCTTTTTCTTTCTTGAAGAAGCTGGGAAGAATTCTGGAGGATCCTTTCATGGTTGACTACGATTACTCGGGGAGCATCGAAATCAATGAAGCGTTTGTCCTTGCCCTTGCTCTGACGCTGAACAATCTTTCCTGCGGCTTCGCCGCCGGACTGATGGGTTTGAACATCTCCCTTCTGGTCGGATCTTCGTTCATCATCAGCCTCCTCCTTTTCTACGCCGGCATCAAGATCGGCCTGCTTTACATAGCACGCTGGTTTGGGGAGAAGGGCGACCTTGTTGCCGGAATAATGTTAATCCTGCTCGGAATTTATGAACTCCTGACTTAATAGACATCATGTTGGTCCGTGCAGAGAAGGGCCAAGCACCGGTGACGAATGCCCCGTTCTGATCTAGAACTCGACAATTGTGATGCCGGGGTTTTGACTGTCTGAGCGCTCGCTGCCGCGTAACTCTGGAAAGCGGCTCATGAGAGCTCGCCCCACATTTGTTGTTCCCGAGTAATCTTCACCAGGGATGATCTGAGCGATCTTCCGGTCGGCGAGTTTCTTTTTCAGAAAAGCCCGGCAGGCGTCGCGGAGTTTTCCGCCTGTGCCGGTCGAACCCCATCCATGAATCACACGCACGACACGGATGCCAGACTGCTTGGCACGCATCAGTTCGCCATCAAGACGCGCCAGTCCTTCTGCAACTGACGGCATGCCGGCCTCGATGTTGAGCGTGCGCACCCGCTCACGTGGTCCGGTCTGTTTGCCGGCGCGTTGACGTGCGCCGCAAAAGCTGCAGGAGAGCGACGTATCCGGTATCTCGTTTCCGCACGTATCGCAGTTTTTCATCCTCATGGCAACGCTGTTGTCAGCGGTGGCGGTGAGCCGTCCGCCGGACCTATTCTGGCGATGGCTGGCATGACTTCAAATGCAAAAATCCGGTGCCTTAATTATATCATTAGATTGCCTGCTTCAGGCTGCTGACCAGGGTGGTGACCTGGGAAAGCATCTGCTCCCGGTCTGCGGCATACCGCTCGACCAGGCTGACGATGGCGCTGCCCACGATCACCGCATCGCCCAACTTTGACATCAGGGAGGCCTGGGCGGGGCCTGAGATGCCGAAACCGATGGCCAGCGGCCGGGCCGTGCTGGCCCGCACCCGTTCCATGAACTCCTCGATGCCTGGAGGCAGGCATTGCCGGGAACCCGTGACCCCGGTCAGAGAGACGCAGTAGACGAACCCCGGGGCCGCGCCCGTGCCGTGTCCACCGGACACAGCACCGCCGGACGCTGCGCCGCCGATCCGGGACAGGCGCTCCGGGGTGCTGGTGGGCGCAGCAAAGGGTATCAGGTGGATCCGATGCGGCTCTAACTCCGCCAGCAGCGGCCCGCTCTCCTCGACCGGCAGGTCCGGAACGATCAGCCCATCCACGCCGGCCGCAGCCGCCTCCTGAGCCAAAGCCGCCAAGCCAAAGTGCAGCACAGGGTTATAGTAGGTCATCAGCAGCAGGGGGACCTGCGTCGCCTCCGTCCCGGGCGCCCTGCGCAGGCGGCGCACCAGCCCGAGGATCCCGGACAGGGTGGCGCCTCCGGACAATGCCCGCAGCGATGCCTGCTGGATCACCGGCCCATCGGCGATCGGATCGGAGAAGGGCACCCCCAGCTCGATCAGGTCGGCCCCAGCCCGCTCCATGGCCAGCACCAGGTCGGCGGTGCCCTCGTAGTCAGGGTCGCCGGCGGTGACGTAAGCGATCAGGCCCTTGCGGCCTTCCCGGCGCAGCCGGTCGAATACCGCGTCGATCCGGTTAAGGCCGTCAGGCGCCGGCGTCTCTCCACCGATGCCGGCAGCCACCGCTCTCTTCAGATCAATACCGGCTTCCGCACTCGTTTGATTACTCATCTCCGCAGGCGGCATCTATTTCACCTCCCGTACAGGCGTGCTTTCACCGGGTGCCCGCTCAACGGGCGCGGGTACCCGTTGCAGCCGGCCTGCCAAGATCCGGGCGACGGACGGCACGTCCTTGTCGCCCCGCCCCGAGATGTTGATGATCATGATCTGATCGCTGCCCATCTCCGGCGCCAGCCTTGCGGCATGGGCCACGGCGTGGGCGCTCTCCAGCGCCGGCAGGATGCCCTCGGTGCGGGCCAGGAGTTCGAAGGCCGCCAGGGCGTCGTCATCCGTAACCGCCACGTACTCCGCCCGGCCGGACTTCTTGAGGAAGCTGTGCTCGGGCCCCACCCCCGGGTAGTCCAGGCCGGCGGAGATGGAGTGGGCCTCCATGACCTGGCCGTGTTCATCTTGTAAGCAGGTAGCTCAGTGAGCCGTGCAGCACCCCGATCTCTCCCGCCGACAGGGTGGCTGCGTGTTTGCCGGTCTCAATGCCGTGCCCTGCCGCCTCCACCCCGATCAGGCGCACCGGGTCCGCCAGGAAGGGATGGAAGATGCCGATGGAGTTGCTGCCGCCGCCGACGCAGGCCAGGATGCAGTCCGGCAGGCGACCCTCCTGCTCCAGGATCTGAGCGCGAGCTTCCCTGCCGATCACCGTCTGGAAGTCCCGCACCAGCATCGGATAAGGATGCGGTCCACCGACCGTGCCAAACAGGTAGTAGGTGGTGCGGACGTTGGTCACCCAGTCGCGGATCGCCTCGTTCATGGCGTCCTTCAAGGTCCTGCTGCCGCTTGCCACCGGCGCCACCTCGGCCCCCAGCAGCCTCATCCGGAACACGTTGAGCTCCTGGCGGCTGATGTCCTCCTCGCCCATGTAGACTACGCACTGCATGTTGAACATGGCCGCCACGGTGGCAGTGGCCACGCCGTGCTGTCCTGCGCCGGTCTCGGCGATCAGGCGTCTCTTGTTCATTCGCCTGGCCAATAGCGCCTGCCCGATGGTGTTGTTGATCTTGTGCGCCCCGGTATGGTTGAGATCCTCCCGTTTCAGGTAGATGCGGGCGCCCCCCAGGTGCCTGGTCAGCCGCTCGGCGAAGTAGAGCGGGCTCGGCCGCCCCACGTACTGCTTCAAAAGGTACCGGTACTCCTCTTCGAAGGAGGCATCCTGCCGCGCCTCTTCGTAGGCCGCAGTCAGCTCCTCCAGGGCGGCCATCAGCGTCTCCGGCACGAACTGCCCGCCGAAGACGCCGAAGTGGCCGTGCGCGTCCGGCATCTCAATCCTGGTCAAGCTCATAGTTCGATCCTCCTCACTGCCGTCAGCAGCGCCCTGATCTTGCCGGCGTCCTTGACCCCGCCGGTCTCCACGCCGCTGCTGACGTCTATGGCGTACGGCCGGGCCTGGCGAACGGCCTGCTCCGCGTTGTCCGGGGTGATCCCCCCGGCCAGGATAATGCGCCAGCGCTCTGCCGCCTGGCGCGCCAGTCCCCAGTCGAAGCTCCGCCCGGTGCCGCCGGCCTGGCCGGGCGCATACGCATCCAGCAGGTAGGCGTCCACTTCGTATCCCGGTCATCTCCTCCAGTACGGAGGCGTCGCGGACGGCGGAAGGCTCTTGATCACCTGCCGCCGCCAACCCCGGCAATAGCCCGGGGGCTCCTGCCCGTGAAACTGCAGGGCGTCCAAGCGGCAGGCATCGGCGATCTCCTGCACCTCCCGGCGGGGGGCGTCCACGAACACCCCCACAGCGCTGACGAAGGGGGGCAGTTCCCTGATGATCCGCTCCGCCTCCTGCGGCGTCACCCGCCGCGGGCTGGGGGCAAAGACGAAGCCCAGGGCGTGGGCTCCGGCTTCCACCGCCGCCTGGGCGGCCTCCACCGTCCTGATCCCGCAGATCTTAACCCGTCACCATCGCCGGCATCCCCCTCCAGCAGCGACCGCACCGCCGCCACCATATCCTCCTGTTCCATCAGGGCCTCCCCGACCAGCACCGCATCCACTCCCGCCTCTTCCAGCCGCAGCACCTGCTCATGGGTGCGGATGCCGCTCTCGCTGACCACCGTCGTGCCCGGCGGGATCAGGGCAAGCAGGCTGAAGGTGGTGTCCAGATCCGTCTTGAAGCTGTTTAGGTCACGGTTGTTGATGCCCACCAGGCTCGCTCCAATCGCCGGCGCCAGGATCGCTTCGGAGGCGGCGTGCACCTCGACCAGGGCGTCCAGGCCCAGTTCGGCGGCCAGCCCCAGGTACTCCTCGAGTTGGCTGGGAGAGAGGATCGCCACAATCAACAAAACGGCGTCCGCCCCCAGGGTACGGGACTCATAGACCTGGTAATCGCTGATAATAAAGTCCTTGCGCAGCAGGGGCAGCCCGGCTCGCCTCCCGCGCCCGGGCGAGAAAGTCGGGGTGGCCCTGGAAGAAGACCTCGTCGGTGAGGACGGAGAGCGCCCGCGCCCCGCCCTGTTCGTAGGCCGCTGGCAATAGCCTCCGGATGGAAATCCTGGCGGATCAGGCCGCGGGACGGAGAGGCCTTCTTAATCTCGGCAATCAGGCGGATCGGCGCCGACCCTTCCTCTTTTCACCGCCCCATAAAATCCCGCACCGGAGGAGCATCCTTTGCCTTGCCATCAACTCCCGGAGCGGCTGGCAGGAGCGCCGGTACTCCACCTCCTCCCGCTTAACCGGCATAATTCGATCTAAAAACATTGGATGCACCCATCTCCCTCTTCACTGCTCCCTCCGCACTTCTGGTGAATGCGACCAGGCTGTCCAGCTTGGCCATGGCCGCCCCGGAATCGATGACCTCCGCCGCCAGGCGCACCCCGTCCCGCATGGTGTCCACCTTGCCGCCCACCAGCAGGGCGGCGGCGGCGTTCATCAACACCACGTCGCGGCAGGGGCCGGGGCACCCGGCCAGCACGTCCCGGGTGATCCGGGCGTTATCCTCGGCGCCGCCGCCCACGATCTCCTCCAGCGACCCCTGGCGAATGCCGAGGATCACCGGCTCCAGGTAGTAGGTCCTGATCTGGTCGCCGTTCAGCTCGCTGATCCTGGTCCTGCCGGTGTGGGTGATCTCGTCCAGGCCGTCGCTGCCGTGCACCACCATCGCCCGCTGGTCCCGAGCTTGCGCAGAACGCAGGCGATCACCCCGGTCAGGTTGGGGTCGTAGACCCCCAGCACCTGCACCTGGGCGCCCGCCGGGTTGGTCAGCGGCCCCAGCAGGTTGAAGGCGGTGCGGATGCCGATCTCCCGCCGGGGGCCGGCGGCGTGCTTCATGGCGGCGTGGAACACCGGGGCGAACAGGAAGCCGATCCCGGTCTCCTCCAGGCAGCGCTCCACCTCCGCCGGGGCCAACATCACGTTCACGCCCAGGCGCCTCCAGCACGTCGGCGCTGCCGCACCGGCTGGAAACCGAGCGGTTGCCGTGCTTGGCGACCGGCAGCCCGGCCCCGGCCGCCACGAAGGCCGCCGTGGTGGAGATGTTGAAGGTGAACCGCCGGTCGCCGCCGGTGCCGACGATGTCCACCAGCGTCTGAACCGCGGCGTGATCCGGTTCATCTTCGCCCGCATCGCCCGGGCAAACCCGGTGATCTCCTCCACCGTCTCCCCCTTCAAGGCGCAGGGCGGTGAGCAGGGCGGCGATCTGCGCCGGGGTGGCCTCGCCCTCCATGATCCGCCCCATCACCTGCTCCGCCTCCGCCTCCGAGAGCGGGTAGTGGTTGACCACCCTCTCGATGGTCTGCTTCAGATCAGTTTCCCCACTCATTGTGCTTCCCCTCCCATACAGGTATGCTCTGAGTCTTGAGCAGCTTTTTTGATCTTAGCTGTATATGAAAGTTGCAGTGCCCGTTTGGCAGACGCAGCGCCTGCGGCTTTCGTCAGCCTTGCGCTCCCAGTCGCCTGCAGCAGCGCCTCGGCCTTGCGCAAAGATCTCCTCGTATTCCCGCTCCGGGTCGGAATCGGCCACGATCCCGGCCCCGGCCTGGATGTAGGCGGCCTTTCCCCTTTGATCACGATCGTCCGGATGGTGATGCAGGCGTCCAGGTTGCCGTTGAAGCTCAGGTAGCCGATGGCGCCGCCGTAGGGGCCGCGCCGGGTCGGCTCCAGTTCCTCGATGATCTCCATCGCCCGGATCTTGGGCGCCCCGGACAGGGTGCCCGCCGGAAAGCAGGAGGCCAGGGCGTCATAGGCGTCGCGCCCTGCGCCAGCCTGCCCTGCACCACCGACACCAGGTGCATCACGTGAGAATAGCGCTCGATCTCCATCAGCCTGGACACCCTGACGCTGCCATACTCGCAGACCCGCCCCAGGTCGTTCCGGCCGAGGTCGACCAGCATCAGGTGCTCGGCGCACTCCTTGGGATCAGTCCCGCAGTTCCTGGGCGAGAGCATCGTCCGCGGCCTGGCTGCCGCCGCGGTGCCGGGTGCCGGCGATCGGCCGGGTCTCCACCGCGCCCTGCTCCACCCGGACCAGCATCTCCGGCGAGGAGCCCACGATCTCCAGATCCCCGAAGTGCAGGTAGTACATGTAGGGTGAGGGGTTGAGAGAGCGCAGCTGCCGGTAGACATCGAAGGGGTCGGCATCCAGCTGCATCTTGAACCGCTGGGATAGCACCACCTGGAAGATGTCCCCGGCCTCGATATACTCCTTGGCCCGCCGCACGCCGGCCATAAAATCCTCTTTCGAGTAAATTGGAGGCAACTCCGCAGGCTGCCAGGAACCGGGTGCTCGCCGGGTGCTAACCCGTTCAGGCCTGGATCAGCGTTGCGCCCGGTGCCCGCCCGGGCGGGGACAGCGCCAGACCGCCAGGGCTGCCGGCGGCAGCGGGAAAACCGCTGTCTGCTGCCTGCTCTGCAGCCAGGGTGCCCGTCAGCCGGCGTTTCACGCCGTTGATGATCGTCAGCGCCTCACTGTGGGCAGCGGACGGGTCGCCGTTCCTGGGCACCAGAGCGACGATCTTCAGGGTATGCCGAATGTGGTCGTAGATCAATACCACCCTGGTGAGGATGAAGAAACAGTCGGGCAATTCTAAATCATCTGCGGTCGTCTCCGGCAGCCGCTCATAATGGCGGATCAGGTCGTAGCCGAAGTATCCCACCGCCCCGCCGCAGAAACGCGGCTCTCCGGGCACAGGCCCCACATGCAGGTCATCCATCAGCGAGCGCAGCCGTGGCTAGCGGCGCTCCGGTCTTCAACGTCCTCTGCCCATCGGCCTCGATGTCGATCTGCTGTCCCCGGGCCTGGAAGACCAGCAGCGGGTCGAAGCCGATAAACGAGTAGCGGGCCAGTTGCTCACCGCCCTCCACGCTCTCCAACAGGTAGGTATAAGCCCCGGAGGCCACCTTTTTGAAGATGGAGATCGGCGTCTCCAGGTCGGCTATCATCTCCTCCCAGACCGGGGTGATCTGGAACCGGCCGGTCCTCTGCCTCCTCCAGGTAATCGTCAAGCAAGGGGTGAGCCACTGCCCCTCTCCTCTCAAATAATAAAGCCAGCACTCAAATGAGCACTGGCGCCAATGCCTGCCGGCAGACTCCTCTCAACTCATCTCAGCTCGTCTCTGCTTGTCTCCGCTCGTCTCGTCTCTGGCAATATTAAATTGTAAGCCTCGCTGTCAATAATTATAATGACTGCCTGCTCGTACTGTCAAATCAATTTTCAGTCGGCCTGAGAATTGAGCCGGGTTTGCAAGAAAGATTGCAGCAGGAGGCGGACCTCATCAGGGGTGCGGGCGGAGTTTAGGCATGCGCGCCACTGGGCAGCTCCAGGCAGCCCTTTCAGATACCACGCCAGGTGCTTGCGCATCTGCAGCAGGGCCATGCCGGCGCCCCTTCAGCGCTGCAGATAAATCGAAATGGACAAGCGCCTGTTCGATCCGCTCTTGGAGCGAAGGCACCGGGAGCAATTGACCTGTTTCCAAGTAGTGCACGGTGCGGGTAAAGAGCCAGGGGTTGCCCAGGGCGCCGCGCCCGATCATCACCGCCTCGCAGCCGGTCTCGTCCAGCATCCGCCTCGCATCTGTTGGAACCCAGATGTCGCCGTTGCCGATCACCGGGATGGAGACCGCCTGCTGGGCCGCCCGGATGGCGCCCCAGTCAGCCGGCCCTGAGTAGAACTGGTCGCGGGTGCGCCCGTGCACCGTGACCGCCGCCGCCCCGCTCGCTCTGCCACCCGGGCCAGCTCCGGCGCCGCCAGTTCGCCGGGTGCTCCATCCCTTGCGCATCTTGACCGTCACCGGCACCGGAGAGACAGCCTCCGCCACCGCCTCGACGATCTCCGCAGCCCGGGTGAGGTTCTGCATCAGGGCGCAGCCCTCCCGGTTCCTGACGATCTTCGGCGTCGGGCAGCCCATGTTGATGTCCACCAGCGCCGCCCCATGTTTCACCACGACCTGTGCCGCCCGCGCCCATCCTGCCCGGGTCGGCCCCAAAGACCTGCACCGCCACCGGCCAGTCCTCTCCGCTCAGGTCAAACAGGGCCAAGGTGCGGGCATTCCGGTAGAGAATGGCGTCACAGTTGACCATCTCCGTAAACACCAAACCGCACCCCGCCCGGTGCGCCAGGATGCGGTAGGCCTTGTCGGTGAAGCCGGCCATCGGTGCGGCCAGAACCCGGTTGGGCAGGTTCAGGCTGCCGATGGCCACGGACTCGCTGTAACCGGCGCCGGTAATAGGCTGTTCAACTCCTCCCTGCGTTGCTGGCTGGTGGACTGAGATCGGGCGCATGGCGTCGCTCTGAAGTGAAAACGTGGGGCGAGAGCCGTCCCTCGGGCACTGGAAGGCTCACTGATCGCCGCGGTTGCGATCGTAGATCAGCTTGAGACCATACAGGGTCAGGTGCGGTTCGACATGATCGACGGTCGAGGTGCCCTCGCAGATCAGGCGCGCCAGCCCTCCGGTGGCCACCACCGCGGCGTCCTGGCCGATCTCCGCTTTGATGCGGGTGACAATGCCGTCCACCTGCCCGACGAAGCCGAAATAGATGCCGGACTGCATGCTGACCACCGTGTTCTTGCCGATCACCTGGGCCGGCCGGGCGAACTCTACCCGCGGCAGCTTGGCCGCCTGCTCGAACAGGGCTTCGGTAGAGGTGGCCACACCGGTGGCAATCGCCCCACCCAGGTATTCGCCCTCGCGGGAGATGGCGCAAAAGGTCGTAGCAGTGCCAAAGTCCACCACCACTGCCGGCGACCCATAAAGATGCACCGCGGCCACCGCGTTGACGATCCGATCCGCGCCCACCTCGCGGGGGTTCTCATAGCGGATCGGCATGCCGGTCTTGACGCCGGGGCCGACCACCAGGGGCTCCCTGTTAAAATAGCGGCGGCACATGGTGGCGATGATCGGGGTCAGCGGGGGCACCACCGAAGACAACACGATAGCCTCTATCTCTCTGAAAGAGAAGCCGCGAATAGTCGAACAGGTTTTTCAACAGCATGCCCAGATCGTCGGCAGTACGCCGCCGGTCGGTGGCAGTGCGCCAGTTGGTCACAAGCTCCTCACCCTTGAAGATGCCGATCACGATATTGGTGTTGCCCACGTCAAAGACCAGGATCATGTGGCGCTTCGCTCCCTCCGCCGCCTCTTTTGCTATTTTAAGATCACTGATCACGGTGGCCGCCTGGGCCGAGAACCGCAGTGACGGTTCCCGTGAGATTTCAGACTGGTGAAGCCTGCTTCAAAAAGAAAGCGCAGGAGATCCGGGGAGCTTCCCATGATCCCCTTCTAGCTCACACCATCTCTCCATGACCAGGATCGAACTGCCGAACAGGTGGTGTTGCCGGAATCACTTATCGCCCGGCAGCATGGGCTCCCTGATCATGGCGATCTCTCCGGCCAGGCAGCGCCGAATCTGTCCGCCCTCCACCCGCACCAACAAACTGCCGTCATCGTCGAGGCCGCAGGCCTCCCCCTCAAACTCTTCGTCCGCTGGATGTACCCGCTCCGGGTACCCGCCGTGCCCCAATCCGCGGGTGGGGGTCGGCACCCGGCAGGCGCACCTTGCGGCCCAGCGTCGCCTGGTAGTCGAGCCACCGCTGCCTGGCAGCAGCAAAACCCTCACTGCAGTATTGTTCGTAGTCCTCCTCGAAGACCTCCAGGAGGCGCCGCAGCCAGGGGCAGGCGCTCTATCCTCCGGCCGGCGATCATCCTTAGCGAGGCGGCGGTCTGCCTGCAGCTCCGGCGGAAAGTCCGCTGCTCCTGGTTGACATTGAGCCCGATCCCGGCGACCAGAAAATGAACCTGCTCGACGGACGCATCCATCTCCACCAGGATACCGCAGAGCTTCCGGCCACGACCGCAGACTATATCGTTCGGCCACTTGATCCCCGGGCGCAGGCCCAAGTGCTCGTCAATCGCCCGGGCGCATGAAGCGCCGGCTACGAGCGTTACCTGGGGCACGCGGTAGGGCGCCAGCTGCGGCCGCAGCACCAGGGACATCCAGATCCCCTGCTCCGGAGGCGAATACCAGGAGCGCTGCCAGCGCCCCCGCCCTGCGGTCTGCTCCTCGGCAACCACCAGCGTACCTTCGGGGCTGCCGCTTCGGGCCAGATCCTGGGCCACCTGGTTGGTGGAGCCGGCGCTGCGCAGGTGGAAGACCTGCCGCCCAAAGCTGCGGGTGTGGAGATTCCTCTGGATCTCCCGGGGATAGAGCAGATCGGGCAGCTCGTCCAACAGGTAGCCGATGCGCGGGCCGCCCTTGATGCCGTAACCCTGGGAGCGCAGAGTTTCCACCTGTTTCCAGACGGCGCTCCGGCTGACTCCCAGCACCCGGCTCAGATCGGCTCCCGAAACGTGCTGCCCGCGGCTCTGCTCCAAAAGGTCGAGAATCCGGTCGCGGCTCGTGATCATCGCCATCTTCGTCCTGATCCACCGTTCAATAGGCCTTGAATTTACTTTCCTGCACATCCATGCTGATGTCAAGGGCCGGGGCGGAATGGGTGATCGCCCCCACCGAGATCAGGTCAACACCGGTCTCCGCCACCGCCCGGATATTGCCGGCATCGATGTTGCCCGAAGCCTCCAGCAGCGTTTTCCCGTTCGCCATGCAGACAGCCTCCCGCATGAGAGCGGCCGGCATATTGTCCAGCAGCACCAGATCGGCGCCCGCCTGCAGAGCTTCCTGAAGCTGGTCCAGGCTTTCCACCTCCACCTCGACCCGTACGGTATGGGGCGCCGCCTTCCGGGCCAACTGCACCGCCCGGTCGATGCCTCCGGCTATTTTGATGTGGTTGTCCTTGATCAGAATGCCATCGAACAGTCCGGTGCGGTGATTGTGGCCGCCGCCAGCCCGTACTGCATACTTCTCCAATGTGCGCAGCCCGGGGGTCGTCTTCCGGGTATCCACCAGGCGCGCTCCGGTGCCGTCGAGCAATGCCGGCCAGTTGCCGGGTAGCGGTGGCAATGCCGGACAGGTGGCGGAGAAAATTCAGGGCGGTGCGCTCGCCTGTCAACAGCGCCCGGCTGCTGCCCTGCACCCTGGCAATCATCCTGCCCGGCGCCAGATCGCTGCCATCAGTCAATAATCCCTGGAATAACCACACCGGATCCAGGATCTGAAAGACTCGCTCGGCTAACGGCAAACCGGCCAACACACCTGCTTCCTTGCTGTAGATGAAAGCCACCGTAGTCGCTCCTTCATCAACCAGGGCCTCGGTTGTCAGATCGCCGCCGCCCACGTCTTCTGCCAGAGCCCTAAGCACTGCTTCCTCGATAATCCAAAGCGGTATCATGGCCATCCCTGCCTTATTGCAAATTTCAGGCGTCAAGCCCATTTTTCTTCATAATAAGAGCTTTTATCCCGGTATTTTTCATATGATCTTTTAACAGCTTTTCTTTCTGGGCGCTTGCTGGCGATCGACTCTTTATTCGTATTTTCTTGACGAATAATCTGATACGTGATCTTTGATCCTGATTCAGATCTGAAAAAGAATGTGGCGCAGCCAATAGACGTCGTCCCGGGACGGGTAGTCCCCGCGGAAGTGTCCGCCCCGGCTCTCGGTGCGCATCAAGGCGGCGGCTACAGTCAGCTTGCCTAGAGACAGCAGGTTGACCACCTCCACCGCCGGTCTGGTCGGCGCCAGACAGGCGATCTCCTGCTCGATCCGGTTCAACTCGACCGCAGCCTGCGCCAGGTCCTGTCCCAGGCGGAGGATGCCGCCTTTTTCCACATGATCGCCCGCACCCGCTCGGCGGTCCCCTTCCAGTCGTAATGGTCTGCCGCCGGGCTGGTCCAGTTTTGCCGCCCCTCAAGATAGCCGGCAATATAGGGCGTCCTCTCCTCCAACTGCTGCCGGAAGCGCCACCCGGCGGCCACCGCCCGGGCTCCGAAGACCAGGCCCTCCAGCAGGGAGTTGCTGGCCAGGCGGTTGGCGCCGTGCACCCCGCTGCAGGCCACCTCGCCGCAGGCATACAGGCCGGGGATGTTCGTCTCCCCATCGCTGCCGGTCCTGATGCCGCCCATGATGTAATGGGTGGCAGGAGCAACCGGAATATAGCCCTTGTCCAGATCGAGGCCGTATTTGCCGGCAGGTGCTGCTAGATGTTCGGGAACCGGGCCTGGAAGTGGTCCGGCTCAAACTGGGAAATGTCCAGCAATACGTGGTCAGCCTGGGTCTCCTGCATCTCCCTGACGATCGCCCGGGTGACCACGTCTCTCGGAGCCAGTTCGGCCATCTGGTGGTACCGGGGCATGAAGCGCTCGCCGCGCATGTTTCTGAGCAGCGCCCCCTCGCCCCGTACCGCCTCGGAGATCAGAAAGTGGGGAGCGTTTGCCATGGCCAGGGCGGTCGGGTGGAACTGCACGAACTCCATGTCCATCAGCTCGGCTCCGGCCCGGTAGGCGGCGGCAGCCCCATCTCCTGTAGCTACCGACCGGATTGGTGGTATTCTGGTACAACTGGCCGGCGCCCCCGGTGGCAGCGATCACCACCGGCGCCCGGCAGACCACAAAGCCGCCGGACTGGCTGTCCAGCATCAGGGCGCCCACACAACGCCCGCTGTGCTGGTGCCTCAGAAAATCCACCAGGAAGCAACCCTCCCGCAGGGTGATGTGCCGGTCGCTGCGGCACTCCCGGATCAGCGCCGCGGGCGACCTCTCCGCCGGTGGCATCGCTGGCATGCAGAATCCGGCGCCGCCGGTGGGCGCCCTCGCTGGCCCAGGTGCCCAGGCGCTTCCCTCACGGTCGAAACGGACCCCCAGCTCCACCAACTCCATCACCCGCAGGGGCCTTCGGTGACCAGGATCTCCACCGCCCCGGCATCACACAGCCCGGCTCCCGCCTCCAGTGTATCCTCCAGGTGCAGCACCGGGGAATCGGTCTCGTCCACCGCGGCGGCGATGCCTCCCTGGGCCATCTCGGTATTGCTGTCCTCGGCCCGCTGCTTGGTCACCACCAGCACTGAACCGAGTTGCCCGGCCTTATAGGCAGCAAAAAGACCGGCGATGCCGCTCCCCATGATTAAAAAGTCGGACTCCAGGAATGGGCAGCCGATCCAGTTCCAGTGCAAAAAGGTAATAAGGTTGCGAGGCGTCATTCTCTCCTTTGACCGCCAGGCCTATGATAAGCCGGGCGCAGCGGTTCCACCTCCGGAAACACCACGCCGCTTCGGAAGCACTGATGTCGCCCACCACGCCGGATTAACACTGTACGCCTCTACGCTCTCTTTGATGGCTCACCACCGGGCAAGCGGAGAAACGAACAAGGGGCGATCAGTTGATCTCCAACATTCGCGTCAGCGCCCGCCTCGCTCTTTCCCGAACCTGAGGCTGCACCTCAACCTGCGGAGCCATGTCCTCCATCGCCCACCTGACCTTCTCCAGCGTAGTCAGCTTCATGTTGGGGCAGACCATGTGCGGGGCTGCCAGGTAAAAGTATTTTTCCGGGGCAAGCCTTCATTAAAGGGTGCAGCATCCCCTGCTCGGTACCGATGATGAAAGCAGATGCAGGTGAGGCGACGGCATACTTGATCATGCCCCCGGTGCTGGCGACATAATCAGCCAGTCGATCACCCCAGGGCGGCACTCCGGATGCACCACCACTTTCGCCTCCGGGTGCCGGGCACGGGCAGCCTTAACCTCTTCCGGCTTCAGCCGATCATGGACATGGCAGTAACCGTCCCACAGCTCCAGGTTGCGGCCGGTGCGGCGAGCAATATAACGCCCCAGGTTGCGGTCCGGCACGAACAAAACCGGCCGGTCCGGCGGCTGGCCGCGACCACCTGCAGGGCGTTGGAGGATGTGCAGCAGAAATCGCTCTCCGCTTTGACGGCGGCCGACGAGTTGCACGTAGGTGACCACGATGCAGCCCGGCAGTTGCTCTTTTCTGTGCGCGTACCGCCTCAGGCGTAGCCATGTCGGCCAGGGGACAGCCGGCCTCTTCCTCCGGCAAAAGCACTATCTTCTCAGGAGAAAGGATTTTGGCGCTTTCGGCCATAAAGTAAACGCCGCAGAAGACGATCACCGCGGCGGAGGTTGTTGCCGCCTGCTGCGCCAACTGCAGGGAATCGCCCACAAAATCAGCCACATCCTGAACCTCGGGACGCTGATAGAAATGGGCGAGGATCAGCGCGCCGCGCTTGTCCCTCAAGTATCCGATCCGCTGTCTCAATTCTTCAGCCGCTGCCTGTTTCTGCTGCATAATTCTCTTCTCCGGTACACGGTGTACCATGCTGCCGATAGTGGCTGCTGTTCTCTTTTTTCTTTTATAATCCCCGCCTCTGAAAACCCACGGCCTTGTGTCGTGGGATGAAAGAGGCGTCACCCGAAGGGCGAAAAGATATGTTTTGCCCAAAATACAGGCATGCATAAGATAATGAAAGATCAGATTGAGGATGTTGTCAAGCAGGCAGTTCAGGAAATCTGAAAAAACCTGGGGATATGACCTCATCGAAATGAGAAACCTTCCGGGAGAAGCCCCCAAGCTGGTCCTGGGGGGAGGTTCACGGGAAACGACTGAAACCGTCAAGCGCTTCAGGGCGGTCTGGAGCAGTTGCCCTTGCAGCTTGCGCGAAAAACGGCTGCAGCCGCAACATCGGCTTAAAAAGGGGCATCGGGGCAAGAGAAGAGGAGCCGCCCTGGTGCTGACAGCTCCTCTCTAGAACCGGCCAATCTTATCCCCTTCTTAGTCCGGTCAGCGTATCGCCTGCTGCTCGTAAAAGCATTCTTCCCCGGCAGCAGCCGGGAGCACGCCTTCTTGGGCAGCGCCGCGGTGCAGGGTGCGCTACAGATGCGGTTTCCTGGTCGATCTTGGCGGCTGCCGGCCGGGATGCTATTACCTCGTCCAGGGACAGATCTATGGTATACCTGGTATTGCCGCTCCCCGAAAGCAGGGCGCGGATGGCCTCTATACGAGGCTCTAGCTCGGTACCGCTATATATCCCCCTGATGGACAGGGCCAGTCCTCTGACCGCCGCCGGTGCGAAAATCTGCTCTTCACCGATAGCTTGCATGACGACTACCTTCTCCGACGCCCGGCTCTGATGCCTGCGCGTGGTCAGGCGGAAGGACGGCGGCCATTTATCCCCCAGGATCTCGGTGACATTGACAATGGTGCCGCTGTGATTCTTATGAATCCCTAATATCGACCGCAGCTTTCGGACCAGGGTGAAATGCGTCGACCAAGTTGCGGCCAACTTCTGATCGCTGTTCGCCCTGCTCAACTCCAGCATAACCTCTTTGGCCTGTTCAACCGGAAGCGACAGCAATTCCTGCAAAGTTAAAATTTCTCCCATCTCGTTAAACGCCTCCACCTTTTTGTAAGTTACGACCGGCCCTGGCCTCCGGTACTCCCGCCTGGTTTTCCGGTCACCAAGGTCACACGGCATATAGATTTTTTTAGGTTTTTTCTTAGCTGCCGGCATAGGCTACCTCTCAATATTGATTTTTTAGGCCAAGACCGGTAGGGACAGAAACTCGTCCACGTACCTGTTTAACCTCCTGTATCTATATATATTCCCCAATAACTAAAAAATAATCATTGTACTAAATTTGATCTAGAAAAAATCTAACCAGGTGTAAAATCTTGATTAAATGTATATGAATCTGTTCATGGCAACAGGCGCCGCCTTTAGCCAACAGTCGCGCGCCCGCTAAAACGGGCGCCCGGCGGGCATTCCGGCTGAGAGTTCACCGGCGGGTGCCTGCGCCAAGGGCGGGCGCCGTTATCCTTGGACAACGCTTTTGGTCATCATTGACCAGACATCATTAAAATGAAGTGCTCAAAAATGAAGTTCTCATTATTTATCGGCTTATTTATCGGCAGAATTATCGGCAGAATAAGGTTTTATAACGACTGCGGCAAAAAGATCTGACCTCTTATGTGTCAGGATGAATGCCGCACAAAGTTTCATGAAGCATCTACCTTAAATAAATCGGGCTTTAGGCCCGATAAATAGAATCAAAGATTCTTATATATTTTTACCGTCGGAGGATTTTTCCTCTTCACCCTTGAAATATTATTGAACGTAAGGTTAGGATTTCGGGTGAATGCCGGCAAGGAGAGGAATTTTAAACATGAGGAGAGAGGGCATTGGATGATCTGATGCTGATGCAACTGGCCCTGAAGATAAGGGAAAAAGCTCATGCTCCATACTCCTGTCGTAAAATAGGCGCAGCGCTGGTGACGGGAGGCGGCAGGATATACACGGGGGTCAACATAGAGAACGCTTCCTTCGGCGCTACCAACTGCGCCGAAAGGACAGCAATTTTCAAGGCGGTATCGGAGGGAGAGCTGGAGATCGCAAAGATCGCCATCGCCGCTGATGGCGATCGCTTTCCCTATCCCTGCGGTATCTGCCGCCAGGTGCTGGCAGAATTCGGCGGTGTCGATACGAAGATCTTGTGCGGCAACAGCAGCGGTGACTTTGAGGTTTACACCCTGGGGGAACTGCTGCCGCACGCCTTCAAGATCTAGCGGGAGCCGGCCCTAAACATGCCTATTTCCCAAGTTCAAACCTGATAAAGGCAGCCCTGGCCTCATCGTTTGAAAGCGTCCTCTTGATAACAAGCGATAGTTCAGTGCCCAGGTCAATCCGCTGCTTCGATGCCAGCGTGATGAGATGCGGTCGAAACGGCAAATTGCGGTTAAGCGCCGTGACCTGCGCTGTTACTCCGTTGCTCAACATGACCAGAGTGCCGACTGGAAACGGGATGATGCAGTTTGCAAACAATTTGACCAACCGCATATCGAAACTGCGATCGCCAGAAGTCATGACCATTTCATAGGCCTCGTTGACAGGAAAGGCCTTGCGGTAGATACGATCGGTGGTCATGGCGCTGTATACGTCCGACAGGGCACAGATGGTGGCCATGTCGCTGATTTCGCCGCCCTTGATGCCATTAGGATAGCCGCTTCCATCGTATCTTTCATGATGGTTCAGGACGATCTCCAATGATCTGCCGCTCAGACTGTCCGTGAACTCATCTATGAGCATGTTATAGCCGAAAACAGGATGTTTTTTAATCTCCGCGAACTCTTCATCCGTCAGTTTCCCCGGCTTGTTCAAGATCTCCGGGGTTATTTTGGTTTTCCCCAGGTCATGTAAAATGCTTCCGATTCCGAGCTTGAGCAGCGCCTTTTTTTTATAGCCATGATTTACTCCCATGAATATGGAAAAGGCGCAGACATCAATGGAGTGCGCGAAAGTATAGGTATCGGTGGTTGATATTTCTGCCAGGCCATGGGAGGGAATCTTGCCCGCAAGGATCTCATCCATGATGGAGTGCACGCTGTCGAACACTTTGGACAGATCCTTCGGACACTCATTCGCAGAAAAAAAGTTTTGTAAGGATGACATCGCCTGAGCGCGGATGCTGTCTTCAAGGATTAATTGTGCCTGTTGTTCGCTTATGTCTATTATTCCTTCGACCACTACCGCAAGAACATTATGCCTTTTCAGGCCTAAAATGTAGGATATGGTCAGTTCGACCCCCTTGTTCAAAAGTATCTGCCCCTTTTGACCGTAGACGGGCTTGGCTAACCTCATTCCAGGGGTGAGATGCGACACGGGCAGCTTCATCCTCACAACTGGCGCTGGAGACCGCAAGCGCCGTGCCCCCAGGCGCAGGCCCGCCTTGGCGGGCTGCACCCTTGCGGGTGCCTGGCTGGCATGGTGCGGAAAGCGCCAATCCTCCTTTCACCAAGAAATCTGACCCCTCGGAGGGCTGTATAAGCCTTTTACAATAATTTCCCGAATCAGAACGACGTATCGTCAAAGCATGCAGAGGCCGCTCCTCGCCCCAAGATAGCTTGGTTTTCAGGGCGGAAGCATCGATGCCGGGAAAATTTCATTTCAAACCTTAATTTTAATAAATTCCATCTATCCGGTTAGTAAAAATAACAGCACTTCGTCTGTTTAAGATAATATCGGACAGATTAATCAGCGCTGAAGAAAACTCTTTTTTTAAAATTTCTAAAAATTAGGTAAAAGTAAAAACACAGGATTTAGTATTAATTTGTCGAAATAAAAGTCGAAATAAAATAAGAAAAAAACATTAATACATTAATATTTTCCCGAAAGAGCGGGGGTGAAATCATGGACGATGAAAACGATTTACAATCATTGCTCGAAGAAACAAACCGGCTGCGCCAGCAGGTGGCCGAATTGCAGAAGCACTTGTCCAAATATGAAGGCGGCAATTCTCCGGCAGGCACCCGGTTAAACGGCGGCACCGGAGAGCAGCAGCATTTTTTGCAGGCGATCATCGATGCCATTCCAGTTCCGATCTATTACAAGGATCGACGCGGGCTCTACCAGGGCAGCAACAGGGCTTACCTGGAAGCCGTGGGATTGAACAAGGAAGAGCTCGTAGGAAAGACCGTTCACGATGTCGTCCCCGGAGAACTGGCAGCTATCTACCACAGAATGGACGTCGAACTCTTCAACAATCCCGGCGTGCAGGTCTTCGAATCCAAGGTCCGCTTCGCCGACGGGCTGGAGCACGACATCGTCTTCCACAAGGCTCCCTACAAGAGCGCCAGCGGCGGGATCTCGGGGCTGGTGGGCGTGTTCATCGATATCACGGAGCGTAAACGGTCTGAGGAGGAGATGCACAACCTGGCCTCAGAAATCCAGGCAGTGTTCCGGGTGCTTCCTGACCTGTTCTTCCGGCTAGGCGCAGACGGCACTTTCCTGGAGCTGATTGCCGGGCGGCCTTCGGACCTCTACCTCCCGGCAGAAAAGGTGCTGGGGAGAAGGATTCAGGATGTCGCCAAGCAGTTGGGCGAGCAATTTCAACACGTGGTTGACGAGGTTCTCCAAACGCAATCCCTGGCCGTGATCGAATATCCCCTCACTCTGGAGGGGGAGACCCGCTACTTTGAGGCCAGGCTCCTCCCCTTTCTCGAGGATCAGGTTGTTGTGGTCGTCCGCAACATCACCGAGCGCAAGCAGGCGGAGGAACGCCTCAGATACCTGAGCTTCCACGACATCCTGACGAAGGTCTACAACCGGTCCTACTTCGAGGAAGAGTTGAAGCGCCTGGACGTGAAGAGGCAAAGGCCTCTAAGTATCATCATGGCTGACGTGAACGGGCTTAAAATAGTCAACGATACCCTCGGCCACCAGACGGGCGACAAACTGCTGGTCGGAGCCACTGATATCCTGAAAAGGGTGTGCCGCAAAGAGGAGATCATCTGCCGCTGGGGCGGCGATGAGTTTGCCATTCTGTTGCCCCAGACCAGAAAAGAGTATGCAGAAAAGCTTTGCAACCGGGTCCGAAAGGCTTGTCAACAGATTGCAGGCGGAGATTCGGTGCCGCTAAGCTTCGCCCTGGGGTTTGCCACCAAGGAGGACGATGATCTGATGATCGAACAAGTCCTCCGCGAGGCCGAAGACATGATGTACCGTGACAAACTTCAGGTCAGCATCAACAGCCGCTTTTCAATCATCACCTTTTTTCAAAGGGCATTGGCCCAGAAGTCGCCGGAAACGCTCGAGCATGGCAGGAGAATGCAGGATCTGGCTGCAAGGATCGGAGATAAACTAAGTTTGACCGAAAAGGAGAAGGATGAACTGGATATCCTGGCTGCGCTTCACGACATCGGGCAGATCGCCATACCGCCCGATATTCTGGCGAAGCCCTGCTATTTGACAGGAGAGGAATGGGATTTAATCAAAAAGCATCCAGAGATCGGTGACAAGATCGTCAGGCTGGTGCCCGACCTTTTCGTCATTGCTGAAGCGATTCTGTGCCACCACGAGTTTTGGAACGGAAAAGGCTATCCAAGGGGCCTGAAGGGGGATCAGATTCCTGTTCTCGCCCGTATCCTGGCTATTGTCGATGCTTTCGACGTGATGACCAACGGAAGGCCCTACAAAAAAGCGATCAGCCATAGCAAGGCTATAGCAGAGATCAGGCGATGCGCAGGCAGCCAGTTCGATCCGCATTACGCTCGTCTATTTATCGAGACACTCTCAGAGAAAAGGAGACTGGCGGTCAAGAAATAGAGGAATACGGGAGATCACGGAGGTCAGCGCTGGCCGGTCTCCATCCTGCGGTGGGAGAGACGGTAAACAAAGGCCAGAACCTCTGCCACCGCGGCGTAGAGATCGGATGGGATTTCGGCTCCCAAAGGCAGCGCAGCCAGCAGCCTGGCAAGGTCGGGGTCTTTATAGACGGGGACGCCGTGCTGCTCCCCCTCCTTGATGATGCGTTCAGCAACTGCACCCTTTCCCGCTGCCACCACCCGGGGGGCCGCGTCCTGACCCTGCCGGTACTGCAGGGCAGCTGCCTGTTTCGCTTCATCATCCATGTCATCACCTGTTCAGAATGTTATCGGCCGGTTCGGCAAAGCATCGGACTTGCAGCGTGCCGTTCTGACTGTACAGGTCACTGACAGTTCGGCATGCCAACGGACTGTTCAATCAGATCATCGCACCCTCAGCTGCTATCGTCCTTTTCAAACAGAAACGTCAAAAGGGTTGTACCTTTCGAAATTGCCCCTGATCTCGAGCAGCCTTCCGGCCTGGCTCTCAACTGAACCGATTTCACACCGGTGCGAGAGCAGCTGCAAATGCAAGCTGTTCAGGCTGTTTGCGAGCAGGGGCCAGCTGTCGTCCATGAGCCGTTTGGTCTCAGGCCTCTCCACCAGGGCCTGGACGGCCAGGCTGGGCCGGAGGTAAGAGATCTCGAACCGCATTCTTCCGAGAGCGTCCGTTTCCAGCGTCAATGCCAAAAACCAGGGCCTCTGGCCGGAGGCGCCCGGCTGCTCTTCAGCCGGCGGGTCAATGAAAAGCTCGCTGTTTCGCAGACCATAGCCTTTCAGAAAGGTAAACAGGGGGAGGTAAAAGCAGGGTTTTTCCCTGTCTCCCTGAATCCAGGTGTAGAGCTGCCCTCCCAATACCTGACGGGCGGTTGCGAGCGTGCTCCGGGCAAACGCGCTCCCGCCGGCCCCGGCCGCTCCGCTTTTCCAAAACAGGGATTGCAGCGCAGCCTCCAGATCTTCGCTGTTGCCCAGCAGCTCCGGCAGACTTTGCAACTGCTCAGCCATGGCCGGAACCCAGGCGAGCACCGCCTCTCTGATTGCCTGATCGCCGGCTGTGCCTGAGAGTCCGGTCTCTTCATACAGGCTGTCCGCCAGGATGTCCTGTTTATCCTCAGGCGATGCCAGCAGGCTTCTTAGAAACACAGCCATCGCTTCCAGCAACTGGTTGGAAGCAAGGCCCCCTTTTAAAAAAGATGCAGCTGCCAGCAGGTTAGACGGCGTCAGTTCGCCGATCAGCTTGAGCAGCGACTTCACGCTATTCATTCCCTCAGCCGTGACCGGCAGGTCTGCCAGCCGGAAAGCGGCCAGCAGGTCGATCTGCTTCGTTGCAGCCGGGATGTTCCCCTGGGATAAAGCTTCGGGATCTGCCCCGGCCTCCTCTGCGCCGGGTTCTATGGCGGCGATATCCTCCCCCATGACCGACGCTATCACATGCAGCCTGATCTCCTCGTGCGGACCCTGCTCCTGGCTTACGTAAAGCGTCTGGCCCGGTTTGAGGGGAACCTCGGATCGCACCTCGAACGTCATATTTTTGGCTGACACTATGGCGGTGTCGCCCTGGACGCTCAAAACGCTAAGTAGAAACTGCTCAGGGAGGGCCAGCTGCAAACCTGCATTGTTAGCAATGCCAGGAACAGTAATGCCGGGTACTCCAGCCATTATCACCATCGCTCCTGATGCTCATCAAGCCAGATTGCCTTGCCGGCTGCCACTGTTGCACAGCACTGACAAGGCGCCGGATTTCCATCAGATATTTTCGATCGTGTCCCTAAAACCGGAAATGGAGAAAGCAGTAGGGGGGCTATTGATATTAGCCATCGTGCCATGGATGATGACTGCCGCCGACTCATCGGCAGTCAGCGTTCTTTCAATGACCACGGAAAGTTCCTTTCCCAGATCGATTCTCTCTCCTGTAGTCAGCACGGTGACGATCGGGCGCAGCGGCAAATTGCGGTTGTTGGCCGTTACCAGCCCCACCTGGCGCGTGCTCAGCATCACGAGGGTCTCGATCGGATAGGGATACACGCTGGAATGCAGCAGCTTGATCAGTTCGTGCTTGAAATCGATGCCGCTCCAGGCCGAAAGCATCTCGTACACCTCATTGACAGGAACGGCCTTGCGGAATATACGGTCTGTGGTCATGGCGCTATAAACGTCTGACAGGGCGCAGATGGCTGTCATGTCGCTGATCATGTCGCCCTCCAGCCCCCTGGGGTATCCTCTCCCATTATGCCTCTCGTGGTGGCCCAATACTATCTCCAAAGAACTATCGCTCAGATAGCGCGATAAATCATCCATGAGCATGTTATAGCCGAGGACCGGATAGTCTTGATCTCTTCGTATTCCTCTTCGGTCAAAGAGGACGGTTTATTCAAAATATCGGGATCGACTTTTATTTTTCCCAGATCGTGCAGCATGCTGCCGATCCCCAAACGGAGCAACGTATTTCTTTTGTATCCCAGATTCAACCCCAGAAAAACGGATAATACACAGACGTCCACCGAATGCGCAAATGTGTAGATACCGAAGGGCGAAATTTCGGCAAGGCTTCCAGAGGGCGTCTTTCCGGAAAGGATCTCGTTGATGATGTCATCCACGGTTTCCACGACGCTTGGAAACTCCGCCGTTTTTCTTCTGGACCCCACCCACCTCGTGATAGACAGATAGGCCTGGACGCGGGTCCTTTCCTCGAGAGCATCCTCTGCCACGATATCATCCAACCCGGGCATGCTTTCGATAGAAACCGCGAGCACTCTGTATCTCTTCAAGGATTCGATGTATGAAGTAGTCAGCTCCACACCCCTGTTCAGAAGCAGCTGCCCTCTCAGTCCAACAACCGGCCGCAACAGCTTCATGCCAGGAGCAAGATGCGATATGGGAATTTTCATTCTGATGCCCACCCCTCAGACAGTCTTGCCTTTTCCGGTGCTACAGACTCAAAAAATAGAACGAATCTGATAAATATCTATTTTATTCATAGATCCCTAAATTCCTGCAATTTTAAGCGTCACGGGGCGAGTTATTTCTGGCTGACCCACCTTCGGCGGGTACCCGTTGTCAGTGTTAAATTTCAGTTGCCGAACATGACTGTAGTACTAGCTAGTATAGTACTAGTACTAGTAATTAAACTATCGTTTGGATTTATGGTAATTATAAAAAAGAAAAATGTTTTAATGAATCTTTACCGGCTAAATATGGATCATCCCGGAAATGGCTCTGTACTGGGATTATAGACAATATCA
>CAWEDD010000032.1:0-34472 GCA_963807495.1 uncultured Peptococcaceae bacterium | reverse complement strand
ATTTTTTTTATATACGGCTGTATAAACATTTTATAAAATTAAGATATTTTAATATACTTTACTTTTCACCCAGCCTGCAAGGCGATTATTTTCTGACCCCCGGGCAAGATCTTCTCTTACCCCAGCCGCCAGCCGTGCAGGATGGGGGTGTTGCTGTTGGCCGCGTTGATATACTGGTACCGGTAGATTCTGCTCTGCCCGGCAGGGATATAATCAACCAGCCAGTTCCACCACTCATTCCGGTTGCAGCAGCACCACTTCACCATGCCGCCGTATACGATCACTGTGTTGGCGTTCGGGGTTGTCCCGTCGGATCCGATATAGGCCGGATCACTTGCGCCTCTGAGGTATCATTGCTGACCACTACATGAAAGAGGTGGTGCAGGCCCCAGTTGCCGAGGTTGTTGTCGGAGTTGTTGCAACTGCGCCAGGCAGCGGCGCAGGGATCGTAGATCGGCGTCATCTCGTCCCGCGCGCCCGGGCAGTGGCAGGTGTAGTAGCGGTAAGGCATGCGGCTGGCATAGAGCCCGGCGGTAGTCTCGATGACATAGGAACAGCCCTCGCCGCGGTACTGCCGCGCCGCTTTCCCCGGCGCTTCCGGCAGCCAGGGGTAAACAGGAGGCCGTGCCATCGATGTTGGCGCGGCTCCGGTATACGTAGACATAGCAGTCCAGGGGGAGATCCGTCTTCAAGCTCAAGGCCGAGTTGAAAAATTTGTTGTTCGGTACCGGCTGCTCGAAGATCCAGGCGCTCCCTCCGGGAGGGATAGCCAGGATCTCCTGATCGGTACGGGAGCAGAAATCGCGCCAGACCCCACCCGCAACGTCGCACCAGTCGGGATATATCCCGGAGTGGCGATGCCCCTGGTTTTTCCTCAGCACTCCGGCGACAGCGGGCCCGGCGTTGCAGAGCAGTACTCCGAATTTAATGTCAGATCCGGTGGCGTTGACGTAGGATGCGAAAAGCTCCGCCTCCCCAAACACCAGCGCTCGATTAAGGTATTTATTGCCAAGCCGGGCGTCGCCCAGCGCGGCAGCCGGCAGGTTTTCCGGAAAGTTGCAGTAGATCCAGGTGCCCGGGTACCTCTTGAAGTTAAGCAAGAGCCGCCGGCCATCCAACTGAGATGGGCTGGCGGCACAGTCGAGAAAAACGGCCATTGCCGGACTCCCCCCGCTCCGGATCGATACCGCTGCCTCTTTTTTACCGGCCTTACTTTACTATATGAAACTATATGAAAAAACCGCATTAAAATGCTCGCTTTCTCCTGCGAACATGGCTAGCACTGAACAGAAAAAGAGGCTCGAACGAGCCCGGGATGAGGCCTTGGAAACCTTTGTTGGATACCTGAAACAGAGATTTTGTTTGAACTGAATCTGCAACTGCGTTTATCGCCCGGCGCAGCAACATCGGAGAGATCCGGGGCATAGGCCGCACGCAAGATGATGCGGGATTGGATCAAATTGAGTGCGCTGCGAGATATATTCGTCGAGGACGAATAATTTGCTCGTGTGCGCAAATTCTAAAGCCAGCACGGTGTTTTTAAGCCGGCAAGATCGAGGGGGGTAAGATATGCACAGGAGAAAATATGCTGTATTGTTGGTGATCTGCCTGGCAACAGTTCTAGCCGCCAGTAATTGTGCCGGGTTGCGGAAACCGTTCTTCTCAACCAGGCCGAATGTGGACGCATACTACGTCAATGACCCGGGCGGGCTCGATTCTCTGCCGTCCCTGCAAGCCCACAGCGATCTGCTCGATGAGATCTCGCCCCTGTGGTATAGCGTCAGGCCCGACGGCTCTCTGGACAAGGAAGTCAACACTAAGGGGCTGGCGTTTGCCCAGCAGCACAGGATCAAGGTAGTGCCGCTGGTGAACCTGGTGCCCAGCCAGGATGCCATTTTAAAGAACACTGCTGCCGAAGACAAGGCAATCGGCAATCTGACCCAGGAGGTAAAGGCCCACGGCTACGCGGGGGTGGATATAGACTTCGAATTCGTCCCCAATTCCCAGCAGCAGGACTTCAGCGTCGACCGCGACAGGCTGACCGTCTTCATTAAAAAGATGTATACCGCCATGAGCAACATGCATAAGGAAACCCAGATGGCGGTGCTGCCGCACGTGGGAGTGCCGTCGGGGATGTCGGGCGTCTATGATTACTCGGCGCTGGCGCCATTCCTCACCAAGGTCACCATCATGTGCTACGACCACAGCCAGGCCGGCAGCCCGCCAGGCCCCGTGGCCCCCTTCTCCTGGGTGGAACAGAACATCACCACGGCCATCAAGCAGGGGTTCAAGCCGGAGCAGATCAGCCTGGGCGTCGCCAACTACGGCTATGACTGGCCGGCCGGCCAGGCCGGTGGCTTTTCCCGCCCTTCCAAGGATATCATGCGTCAGACTGCCATCAGGGGCCTCCAGGTCAAGTGGAGCGATCAGTACCAGGAGCCATACTACACTTACACGGACAGAGAAGGGGCGACCAGAGAGGTATGGTTCGAAAACGAAAACACCCTTCAGAGCAAGATGGACCTGGTCAAGAAGTATCAGCTGTCGGGCATCAGCATCTGGAGGCTGGGCTTTGAAGATCAGCAGTTCTGGAACAGGATCGCGAGCAACTGGGGCAAGAGATAGTTGTAATGAGCCAGGGCCCGGGGCTCAGACCGCGGTTATTGTCACACCGATATCGGCCGGCTTCCCATGATAGACAGAGGTGGTCACAATGGCATCAACGCCGGTTCTGGCGTAGTCCTCGATGTTGCTCTCGTCGATGCCTCCGGCGGCCAGGACCACCAGCCTGGGGTCGATGCTTCTCAGCGCCCCCAGACTCTCTCCAATCTCCTTGGGGGCCACCTTGTCAAACTGGATGCCGTCGACCCCGGCCCGGCAGAGCCTGATCGCCTCCTCGGGAGATTCCACTTCTACGATCAGTTTTTTCTCGCAGGCCCGCCGTTTGAGATCGGCGATCATGGCGATTAGGCCATCGATGCCGCCGCAAAACTCCAGGTGCTGCCGAAACACCAATACTGTTTCAGACAGCCCGAGCCGGTGGGGATAGCCGCCTCCGGCAACCACTGCCTTGACGGCCAGGCTTTTGGTGCCGGGAAACACCTTTCTGGTGGCGACCACCGTCATCCCGGGATTGACGGCAGCTGCCTTATCCACCAAGCGTCGTGTTCTGGTGGCAATTCCACAGCAATATTCCAGAAGGTTCTGCGTCACCCTCCATGCCATATGAAGGTTGGCAGCCCCGCCCATGGCCTCCAGCAAACGCTCGCCCGGGCGTACAGAGGTGCCCGAAAAACGCTGCCAGACAGTCTGCAGTTCCAGCTTGTCAAAAATGCGCACCGCTTCCTCGGTGCCGCAGACAACGGTGCTGTCACGGGCGAAGCACTCCAGCTTGCCCTGACGCTCCCCGATCCCCAGCACCAGGGTGGTCAGGTCGATATAAGGGGCGTCTTCCCTGATAAACCTCTCGATCTCCTCATCAGCCACGTACAGCATCGGCCTTCGCCTCCATGACTTCTTTACTATCATGGATTCTATACCGGGCATCTCAGATCGTCAACATCGCGGATCAATGTCGCATAGCGCCTGTCAGTTCCTCAATCCCTGATCAGGCACAACCGCTCCGGAGGCAGGTACAGGTAAGAGGTCCGGCCGTTCGGGATCGTATAGGCATCCCCCTTGGACAGGCTGGCTTCCAGATCATACCCTACAGGCGTGTCTCCATGCACATGAAAGCGGTAAGCTATTGCTGCGACCCCTTCAACAGCCTGGACAACCGTACCCGTAATAACATTTTCGCCAGGACGGTCAGCTATTCGGACATACTCAGGCCGGATGCCGACAGTCACCTGCTGGTCGACAGCCAGCGCCCGGGCATCTTTCAGGTTTGCCCTGATCCTGTCCCCCAAGCACGGGCACTGTGATCCAGGCATCGGCATCACTGATCTCTGCAACCATGCCGGCCATCAGATTCCTGACCCCTGTCAACCTGGCCAGGGCACAACTGGCCGGCGCTACAATCACCCGCTCCTTGCTGTCGCACTGGAGGATGCGGCCAGACTCATAGACCGCTATCTTTGAACTTAGCTTATAGCCCTCAGCCAGGTCGTGGGTAACAAAAAGAACGGTACCCTGATAATAGCGCTGCAGGGCCAGGAGTTCGTCTTCCAGCCGCACCTTCACGTGAGCATCCAGGGCCGAAAAGGGCTCGTCCATCAATAAGACCTCAGGCTCGGAGGCCAGGGCGCGCGCCACGGCTACCCGCTGCTGCTGCCCACCCGACAGTTGTCCGGGGTAGCGATGCCCGAGCCCCTGGATATGCATTCTGTCGAGGAGCCGGGAGACTCGCTCGTCGACCTGCTTAGGGGGCAGGTGGCGGATGCCGAAGGCGATATTGTCGTTGATGGTCAGGTGAGGAAACAGGGCGTAGTTTTGAAATACAAATCCGACCCCGCGCTGCCGGGGCAGCAGGCCAGGGCCTCCGGCCGAATCCCACAGCACTTTTCCGTTAAGGCGGACATACCCCTCGTCGGGCTGGAGCAGACCGGCGATGCAGAGCAGGGTCATGGTTTTACCGGAGCCCGACGGCCCTACAATGGCGAGGATCTCCCGGTCGGCGGTAAAAGCCACATCCAGGCTGAATCCGGGGAAGTTCTTCCTGAGCTTGACTTCGAGCACCGGTTCCACCTCCGTGAGCCAGGCCGTCACAGGCGCCGTTGCTCCATACCTGCGGCTGCCGGAATTCGGCCAATCTCACCTATGCTTTCATCGTCTGTCGTGGCTGTCAGCGGCGATGGGAAGCTCTTGATAAAGGTCTCCATCCACACTTTGGGGAACAACACGGTTCGGGGAGACGCCGAGCTTGATCGCCAACCCCTTCCAGTAAGCGAGGGCGGCCAGCGACCCGAAGGAGATGGCCAGTACGATCAGCACCAGGATCAGGGCCTGATTCATATCTCCCGCTTCCACCGCAAAGTAGATGGCTACCGGGATGGTGGCGGTTCTGCCCGGAATATTGCCGGCCAGCATCAGGGTGGCTCCGAACTCGCCGAGGGCGCGGGCAAAAGCCAGGATGGCACCGGCTGCCACCCCCGGCCAGGCCAGCGGCAGCGTGACCGACCAGAACACTCTCCATTCCGAAGCCCCCAGCGTACGGGCAGCGTTTTCGAGATTGACCTCTACCTGTTCAAAGGCGCCGCGGGCAGTCAAGTACATCAGCGGAAACGAAACGACAGTGGCTGTGATCACTGTCGCCGGCCAGGAGAAGACGACAGTGGTGCCAAACAGCAGCAACAGCTTCCCCATAGGACCGTGTATGCCAAACAGCAGCAGCAGGCCGAGGCCCACCACCGTCGGCGGCAGCACGAGGGGCAGAATAAAAATTCCATCGATAAGGCTTCTCAGCCGGCCCTGGTATCTCGCCAGCCAACGCGAGGCGGCAATCCCCAACAAAAAGGTGATTGCCGTTGCGGTAAGCACGGTTTTCAGCGAGATCAACAATGGAGAAAAATAGGTCTCGGTCATCAGAACTCATTCCTCGGTCGGCTAACGACGCCAGGTGACGGGTGATGCCTCGCCGTAAACTGCTCAGCCTTTCCTCGGCCGGCTAAAAACGCCCGGGGTCTTTTTCAAACGAAGTTTCAAGAAGCATCAACCTTGAATACCTCGGGCTTTATGCCCGAGGATTATAATCAAAGATTCTCTCATTTTACGATGAAGCCATACTTTTCAAAGATCGCCTGAGCGTCGCTGCTGAACAGAAAATTCTCATAGCTCATGCTGGCATCTGCATTCTTGCTGGCCTTGACGACTGCCACCGGGTAGACCACCTTAGCGTTGACATCATCCGGGGCGTTGGCAACTACACTGACTTTGGTGGAGGTCATGGCGTCGGTCGTAAACACGATGCCGGCGTCAACATTCCCCGTCTCGACGTCCGTCAAGACCGTGCGCACATCACCGGCGATGATCTCCTTGGGCTTTACCTGGTCTGCGATCTTGTCTTCATTGAAAACCATTAAGGCATACATGCCGCAGGGGACGGATTTGGGGTCGCCGATGGCCACCCTTTTCACCTTATCGCTGGTCAGGTCCCTGAAATCAGCGATGCCCAAAGTGCTGTCATTCGGTACAATTAGCACCACCTTGTTGCCCAGCAGGTCCTTGCGGGTGTCGTCCAGCAGCAGATTTTCTTGCTGGAGTTTGTCCATCTGAGTGGCAGCCGCCGAGATGAAGACATCGATCGGTGCACCATTCTCGATCTGACTCTGCAGCGCCCCGGACCCGGCAAAGGTCGCGGTGACGGTTATGTTCGGATTATCCTTCATGTAGAGGGCGTCAACCTCTTTCAGGACATCGGTCAGGCTGGAGGCGGCGGCTACCGTGAGTGAGAGCTGCGGCTGCCCTGCAGGCAGTTGCGCTGTCTTGGGGGCACATCCGGACACGGCCGTCAGAACCAGCAACAAGGTCAAAACAATAATGGCTATGGTAGTTTTTTTCTTCAAAGATCGCCACTCCTCTTATATTTTTTATGTGGGCATGGAAACATAGATCCATTTACGGCAGCTTTTTTAGGGCGGCACTTTTTAGAGCATTCTTTTCAGGGGCCCATAATGACACTCCCTTCGAGGGGCTATTATAGAGAGTCCGGAGATCGAACATGTGCCCGTGTTTCGCAATATTTTGCAATTTGCCCTACCAATGCGCTATATTATAGGCGGGTGGCATCCGTTTCCTTTTGGCCAATTACTAACTAACATAAACTATCATAACCTAACAATACTTTACATGGATATTATATTATTAGGTGTTATATAAAGCAACATTATAAATGCAGATTATAAATGCAGAGAGGGACCGAGATGCCGAATGAGATTTCTTACACCCCCAGCGAGGTTGCCGAGATTCTGAAGATCTCCAAGTTCACCGTCTACGAGATGATCAAGCGCGGCGACCTGCCAGCCTATCACGTCGGGCGCAAGGTGAGAGTGGAGGCTCCTGATCTGGAGGCTTTCAAACAGAGGATGAAAGGGGGCGCCCAGCACTGCTTCGAGAGCAGGCCGGCGGATGGCGCCTCGCGAGCTGAGCAGGTCATCATCTGCGGCCAGGATCCGATCCTCGACATTCTGGTGCGGCGCATGGAAAGAGAGCTGCCCGGCAATAACTGCCTGCGCGCCTTCATTGGAAGCATCAACGGATTGCTGGCGCTCTACTGCGGACAGGTCAGCGCAGCCACGGCGCACCTCTGGGATGGCGACACCGACGAGTACAATCTGCCCTATATCCGCCGCATTCTCCCCGGACAGAGGATCATGGCCATCAATCTTGTTTTCCGCAACCAGGGTTTTTACGTGGCGCAGGGAAATCCGCTGGGTATCAGCAGGTGGGCCGATCTGGCGAGGCCGGATGTCCGGTTCGTCAACCGTGAGCCGGGCTCCGGAACTAGGGTGCTGCTCGACGAACAACTGCGGAGACTGGCCATTGATCATCAACATATCTCCGGCTACGACAACGTCGAGACGACTCACCTGGCCGTAGCCAGCTGCGTTGCCCGGGGGGCCGCCGACGTCGGACTGGGCACGGAATCGGTTGCCAGCCAGTTGAAGGGATTGGACTTTGTTCCCATGCAGAAGGAACGCTATGACCTGGTGATGCGCATGGAAGACCTGGAAAAACCTTTCGGAAGAGCCCTGCTAACTATTCTCCGCTCGAACTCCTTTCACAATGAGGTCAGCGGAATGGGCCGCTACGACCTTTCACAGATGGGGAAACTGATAGCGCAAGTCTATTAGGCTCCACAGTTCACTGCATTATTTTTGGCGGCTAAACTAAATATATACTTAAAGATGAAAGGGGGATCGGACCGATGGAACTGAGCGCACGCAATCAACTGAAGGCAACGGTCAAAGAGGTCAGGGCAAACGAGATTTCTGCAGAGGTGACCCTTGACGTCGGCGGGCAAACGATGGTCGCCTCGATAACCGCAGACTCTGTAAAAAGGCTGGGCTTGAAGGCCGGAGACAGTGTCATCGCGGTGGTGAAAGCAAGCTCTGTCATGCTGGCGAAGTAGTACTCCCGGCATGTCTCCAAGCCCCTTCCGAGCTTTGAAGAATTTCTCCGCGTTACAACCGTGCCTAGCCGGCCTGGTGAGCTTTGGAGGTTTCCTATGAATCGGAAATGTACTTTTGTGCCCTGGACGCATACATAGCTGATATGTCTGCGGCCAGGGCATTTCTTGTAGCGAAGCCGGCGGTCTACGCACCGCCCAGGAATGCATCCCGCATAATCTGCGCAGGCTCGCAGCGCTGAATGCCGACGCGCTGTCTGCGGCCTGCCTGCTGGAGATGATCCTAGGAGCAGTCAGCGCGTCGTGGCAGGGGCCGGCGGCGTTTAGCAGTTCTAATAGAAACATGGGCAGGACTATCCTGCAATATGTTGAATCCTTTTGGAAGGAGCGATATAACAATGGTAAAATGCAGACCATTTTTGAAATGGGCCGGCAACAAGCATCAGATCCTGGAGCATATAAAAGCCGCGCTGCCCCATGGCAATCGCCTGATCGAACCTTTCGTGGGTTCCGGAGCGGTATTTCTAAATATTGATTACGAAGATTACCTTCTGGCCGATAATAACGCGGACCTGATCAATCTATTCCTGACCCTTCAAGGTGAGGGAGAACCCTTCATAGACTACTGCCGGTCGTTTTTTACCGGGGAGACCAACTCGGAGAACCGCTACTACAAAATGCGGGAAGAATTCAACTCCACCTCGAACTCCAAGCTCAAGGCGGCCCTGTTTCTCTATCTCAATCGCCATGCCTACAACGGCCTATGCCGTTATAATTCGAAAGGCGGCTTTAACACCCCCTTCGGACAGTACAGCAAGCCATACTTCCCCGAGAAAGAAATGCGGCATTTCATGGACAGGGCCCGGCGGGCGACATTCAAGGTAGCGGATTTCAGGGATACGATGCGGTCTGCGAGAAGGGGAGATGCGCTTTATTGTGACCCGCCCTACGTGCCGCTGAGCGCTACATCCAACTTTACCAGTTATAGTTCAGGGGGATTTGGAAGAGAAGAGCAGATCGAACTGGCGGAGTTGGCCAGGGAACTGGCCGGTAGAGGAGTGCCGGTGCTGATTTCCAACCATGCAACGGAGTTCACGCTGAATGCATATAAAGCTGCCAGGATCGAGCGGTTCAACGTTCAGCGCTTTATCAGCTGCAATGGCGATAGCCGGGGTAAGGCCGGCGAGGTCCTGGCCCTGTTTGGCGAAGGAGTGATCGCTTGAGCGGTGAACCAAAACAGGGGAGGCTGGCGGGGCTTTTTTTTCGGCCTTTTTCAGTCTGTAACTTCCATCAGTTTGCTGGCATTGTATTTCAATGTCTGAACCCCCTTCCGGTATAACAGTACCGGATTGCCCTTAAACAGGAGCCCCTTGAGAATGTCCATGGCTTCTGTGATCTCACCTGCCAGATCCTTCGGTTGTAAGACTACGTTGTAGTTGTTCAACCATTCGAGCATCCTGTCAAAATTGAAATTCTTTTTGGGAAACTGGATCGACACCAGAATAAATTGGCCCTGTTTCTCCATCACAGAGGCCAGGACATCTTCAACCTCGATCACATGCCAGAGGCAGCCTTTGAAATAAGCCTCATACCCTTTCACAAGACAGAACTCGTAGCAGTCAGCCAACTCCCTGAGGTTGTTCTTCTTACGCTTCAGATAAACCTTTTTCCTGTATTGATCCAGTTGAATAACCACTTTTCAAAAGACCCTCCGGATTTGATTAAATGCGCCTCTTCATGGTGCGGCTCACCATGAAAGTGTGGTCGCTGCCAGCACGCTCCATGAAAATGCGCTGCCTGCTTCTGGCTTCCCATACAAGTGACTCGCGGCCACGCTTACTGAAAGTGCTTGCTCTGTGCCTATACGCTGCCTATGAACATGCAGATCCGTAACCACGCCGCTCCCTGGTAATATACTGCAACCTGGCTGAATAATTTGTTGAAAGCGGCTGTGATTACGGGCAAGTTTTCCCCGTTTATTCGTCAGATTTTTTTACAAAGTGCAGGGCAGTAATCCCTTGCAGCCGGATGAGCAGTTGCAGAGGTCTGCATTTGCCAGCATCCGGGCATGTCTATTATTACCGGTTATGTCAATGGGTTCCGGACAATCGGCCCATACAGCGGATACGGTTCACAAAGATGTAATACTTTTCTTATTTTCTTTTAAGGTATCCAGGAGCAAGCGGCAATAAAATTAGTGAGGAGCAATGCAAACAAAATGGTTAAAGGAGATGTTGGAATGTCAACAAGCAAGCGGGTATGGTGGTCGGTGCTGGCGGCAGCCCTGATGACGGCATTGGTGCTCGTCGTGGCTGGCTGTAGCCATCCGTCAAGCAGCACTCAGGGAAGCACTGCCCCATCTGTTAGCACTCAGGGAAGCACTGCCCCATCTGTTAGCAATCAGGGCAGTCAGCCGTCCAGCAGCCCTCGTTTCAATTCACAGCAGATGCAGGCCAATCTCAGCAAGGCGCTGTCGGGGCTGGTCTCGAACGGAACGATCACCCAGAGCCAGGCAAACCAGGTAACCCAGGCCTATGCCAACCGGCAGCAGAGTTCCGGCCAGAGGCAGAACCCGTTGAGTTCACTGGTGTCCAACGGCACGTTGACCCAGGCCCAGGCCAATGCCATCACGCAGGCGCTGCAGACAAACAACATGCAGCAGATGCAGGCCAATCTCAGCAAGGCGCTGTCGGGGCTGGTCTCGAACGGAACGATCACCCAGAGCCAGGCAAACCAGGTAACCCAGGCCTATGCCAACCGGCAGCAGAGTTCCGGCCAGAGGCAGAACCCGTTGAGTTCACTGGTGTCCAACGGCACGTTGACCCAGGCCCAGGCCAATGCCATTATGCAGGCAATGGGCTATCCGGGGCCTGGTGCGGGCGGTCATGGCTACCGCCCGACGACGACTCAATAACAGGGCCAATAACGTAACAGGGCCAATAACGATGTGCAAGCACCGCTCCCAATCAGGGTGATTGGGCTGGACCCTGGCGAGAGCCGCCCCGCATGATGGACAGGAGGCGTCCCTGGCGCAGCAGCGTTTCTGCCGGCCGCGCCACCACCGCCTCCATGTTTGCATCTGAAAAGACCTCCGCCAGGGCAAGCTCGGTGATCCGGGAGAAAATCCGCTGATAGGATGGGCAGTAAGGGTCTTTCAGGGCGTGCCAAGCGCTTCTTGCGCCCGGGGCCTGGGCTGCCAGGGCATTGTAGGGGCAGCCTCCCCTGCAGATGCCGAAATGGGAACAGCCGCCGCACTCTTCTGAAAGGCGCCGTTCCCGCTCCCTGAACAACCTCCACGCGGCTGACAGCGTTAGTTGTTCCGGGCTGGGCCGGCCCTGCACATTACCGAGGCGGAAAGAGTCCAGGCCGGCAAAGCGCTGGCAGGGGTATATGCCCCCGTCCGGCGCAACTGCTAGGTAGCCTCCCAGGCAATCACGGTAGGTGCAGACGCCGCCCTCCCCCGAAGAGATGCTGCGGCAGAGCCGGTCGAGGGTGCTGATGCGGACCCGGCCGCGGGCGGCAAGGTAGGAATCCAGCAGATCGACCAACAGGCTGCCGAAGGCCTCCGGCGAGATGGCCCAACGATCTGCAGTCTGCTGCACAGGGTTGACAGAAGGCGGGCCGGCCACATGCTCCGGGTCTGGTTCAACCAGAGGGGGCACGGCGGCGTGAATGGAGAAATCGAGGCCTTCGCTGATAAAGAAATCCATGATGGCGCCGGCATGAATGGCCGACTGCCGGGTGAAGGTGCAGATGCAGCCCACCTTCAGACCGTGCCTCCGGGCAAGGCGGATGCCGGCCATGGTGCGGCCAAAGTAGCCGCGGCCGCGCTGGGCATCGTTCACAGCCTCCGGCCCATCCAGGCTGGTGCCCAATGACACCCCGTATTCCGCAAACAGCCTGCAGAGTTCGCCGGTCAGCAGCCACAGGTTGCTCTGCAGAGCAAGCCGAACATGCCCCTGCTTGAGGGTCTTCCTCAGGCGGGGCAGGGCCTTGCGGAAAAAGCCCGCTCCGGCTGTCAGCGGCTCTCCTCCGTGAAAGACAATACCCAGTTCGTCTGTCTGCTCATGAAATTCATCCAGCCAGGCAATGGCGGAATCCAAGGTCTCCACATCCATCACGCCGCCGCGCCCTCACCGCGCCCGGCGCCGGCATGGCGCCCGCTTTAGCCGAGGCGGCGCCCGGATGTGGCCCGAAGCAGTAGCGGCACCGTGCGGGGCAGGAGTATGATGGGACCAGCATCAGCCTCAGAAATGTCACAGCTCCACTCCGATACCGTAATCCTCGTGGTGTGCCGTGTCCGGATCGTCTTCGAAAACCTCGCTGTGATCCATGTGCGGTTTGGCCATCAAACCGCGCACCGAAAGGATCCTCTTCTTGTCCTCATCGCCAAGCTCTCCCGAGCGGTACAGGGCCTGCAGCCTCCAGGCGGCATTGCGCGCCGTGTAGCCCTTGCCCAAGTCCCGGTATTCAGTGAGCTTGAAAATGAGCGGCTCCACGGTAGAAGCGCCGAGCGCCTCGACGCGATCCCAGTCCCCCACCTCCACCGCATACCAGGCCAGCAGCTCCGGGTCTGACGGGAGTCCGACCGCCTCCAGGGAAGCTGCGGCCGCCTTGCGCAGCTGATGATTTCTGTTTCTGAGAGCGGCGGTGAGCGGAGCCACAGCGCGCTTTGAGCCGATCCTCCCCAGGGCTTTGGCGGCTTGCTCTTCACCCTCCCCGAGGGCGGTGATCATGGGGTCTACGGCCGGCTCGCCCAAGGCAGCGGCAGACTCCCAGTCTTCCAATGCCACCAGATACCATGCCCGGTCCTCCGGGTCCGCCGGTGGGCCCCACCTCTCCAGGGCAGAGGCGGCGACCCTTCGCACCGCCTTGGCGTCGTCTTTCAGGGCGGCGGTGAGCGGCGCTGCCGCCCTGGCGTCGTTGATCTGCCCCAGGGCCTCGGCGGCATGCTGACGCAGCATGCGGTCGTTGCTCCCTAGAACAGCCGCCAGCGCATCCACTGCACGGGCGTCACCGACCACGCCCAGGGCCTTGACCGCACCCAGCCGGATCTCCCGTTCGGCATCCCCCAATGCCCTGATCAGGCCGTTCACGTCTTTGCGCTTCAGCATCTTCCTAATATTTGGCCTAAAGAGACGCATGACACCACCACTCCACTATCATTTTCTTGAATCGCCATCTGGTTCTTTCCGGTCAGATTCTTGCTGTTATCCGCTTCACAACTCTCTCCTGCCGCCGCAACGCCCGCCGGATGCAGGCGCACGCCGCCTGCGGCGGGTTTTTGCCTGCAGCGGGAGGCCATTTCCTGATCATGAGAGAAAGACCATTCTCCATCGCTCCCAAAATCTCCTCCTGCATGATCTCACACTGCCAACAAAAATATCGCCGGCGGCGATATCTGCGGTTGATATGATGGGCAGAGCAGCGGGATACTAATGATTCATCGTTGTCCGTTGCCGAAGGCGGCCGGTTGAGGAGCCGGCGGCAATTTTTGCTGGAAGTCATAGATGAGCCGGGAGATCTCGGCGATGTCGCTGAAACCGGTATCTTCATCGGATATCCCCTGGGACATAACAGCCAGAATGAACGGCCGCTGGCTGAACACAATCCCCATATCGTTGTCCACGCCGCTGATGCTTCCTTCCTTATGGGCGACGATCAGGTCCGGCGGCAGCTTCCCTGGGATACCGACGTGGAAGATGGAATTGGCAAGGTCATTGATCAGCCTCCGGCCCTGGCTGGGGTTTTGTTTTGCAAATTGATCCACCGCTTCCATGAACGAACCCAAATCCTTTGCCGTTGACGAAGCGCTGCCGTATGGCCGTTCGGTGTCAGGGCCGATGTTTTTGATAAAAGCCATGACGTTGTCGTAGCCAAGGTAGCGCACCAGCATATTATGAGCGATGTTGTCGCTGATGGTTATGGCTACCGTAGACAGGCACCGCAGCGAGAAAGTATTTCCATCCTCAACCGTATACTGAAGTGCGCCCGATCCCTGCTCGAAGTCGTCAGCCTCCCGATACTCGATGCGATCCCGCCAATGCAGCTTGTGCGCTGCCACTTGCTGATAAAGGTAAAGCACCACCGGCACCTTGATACAGCTCGCCACGGGAAGGAGGGTGTTTTCGTTGATCCCCATCTCCTGTCCGGTGGAGAGATCCTTGAAGTAGACGGCGTAGGTGCCGGGCAGCGTTGCAGTGTAGCTCAGGATCTCCTGCCGGAGCGGCTCATAGTTGGTCGGCTGGCTGGCACTCCCATGCTGGGCGCCCGGAACCGGCGGCGAGTAAACACGGCCTTCGGGCAGGCCAGGATGCGACCTGGCAAAAAGCATCAAGGCCAGCAGTGCGACGAACAAAAATGCGGCAGCAGTGATTCTTGCATTCTTAACTTTCTTAAAATAAATATTTTTAAAATCAACCTTTTTGATCATGGAAATGCTGCCTTTTCTGAATGGTCTTACTCGTCAGGCTCATTTTCCCATCCTCACGAGTTCATTTTTCCTTCTCGCACGAGCTTATTTTTCCCCCAGCAAGAAATAATAATCTTGTAAATAGAGAGGCGGCCGACACTCCGGTGAGCGCCCGCCAATTGAAGAAAGGCTTTGCAAAAGAGGTTTCGGGATGAATCTGCGTCATGCAACCACTCTGCTGTCGGTATTCCTGCTGGCCGGCCTCTGTTTGCTGGCGGAAAGCAGCATCCGGCCGGCCCCCGTGGGCACCCTGCCCAACGTCACCACGCCCATGCTGCGGGCCGATTTCTGGGTCAACAAGCTTGCCGAACCGGACCGGGTGATCATGCAGCCTCCGGCAATCAGGGCCTTCAACCGCGAGGTCGTGGCCGGTCAGCCCTACCTGGTTCATGATCTGGCCGCCTATCCTGCTTCCCTGACCCGGGAGCAGCTTGTCTCGCTGATCTCCGATATCTCCCATCCTCTTCCGCCCGGCCCGCACTACATAGGGAAGAAACCGGCAACGTCCGCCTATTTCGGCAATCTTGACAGGCTTCTCAATCTGAATGGCCTCAGCCGTATCAACCAGGTCGAGTATGGCTTCGCCGTCAGGAGAACCAGCCTGCGCGCCTTTCCCACCGCCGATCTGGCCGGGAACAAGTCCGACGACGCGGAATACGACCTTTTCCAGGAGACCGCCGTACAGCCCGCAGAGCCTCTGCTGGTCCTTCACCGCAGCCTGGATGGGCAGTGGAGCTTCGTGCAGACATACAACAGCACCGGCTGGGCAGCAACCGGAGACCTGGCGATCTGCCGCAGGAAGGATTGGCTCGATTATCTGTATCCGGAGCGCTTCTTGGTGGTGACCGGCAGCCATATCAGGCTGAGCGCCGACCCGTACTCACCGGACCTCTCAGAGCTGGAATTAGGGATGGGGTGCAGGCTCCCGCTGGTTGACCCCTTAGCTGCGCCGTCAGTCATAGACGGCCAGGGGTCAGCCGGAAATTATGTGGTCAGACTGCCGGTGCGCGACAAAACAGGGCAGGCCCGGTTTCAATTGGCGCTAGTACCAATCTCCAGCGACGTTTCCGAGGGTTATCTGCCCTACACCAGGGCCAACATTATCCGGCAGGCTTTCAAGATGGAGGGTGAGCGCTACGGCTGGGGTGGGATGCTGAATGGCCGGGACTGCTCCGCCCTGATCATGGACCTGTTCAGCTGCTTCGGCTTCAAGCTGCCGCGCAATTCCGCAGAACAGGCCGCCTCGGCGGGTCGGACTGTGCAGTTTCACGGGAGCACGGCCGACCGCACTGCCCTGCTGCGCAACCTGCAGCCCGGAGCGGCCCTGCACTTTCCCGGACATGTCATGCTCTACCTGGGCGAGGACCATGACAGGTATTATGTGATCAGCGCCATGGGTTCTTATGCTGTCTTCAAAGGCGGGAATACCCCCCAAGTAGTGCAGGTTCAAGAGGTGGCGGTCAGCAACCTCAACCTGCAGCGCAGCGATGGCAGGCAGTGGCTGGAGGATCTCACCATTGGCAAGCTCTACGAGTAAACCCTATCCGGTCCGATCTTTAGACGATGACAGCGCCTGCTTAACCATCCCCGTGGTGATCTTGTCTGCCAGGGTCGGCATTGACTTGAAATCCTCGATCTCCTGGCAAACCGCCTCCAGCGTTGGGGTGCGTCCCTGTCGCCGGATACGGCGAATTACCCGGTTGACGATGGTAATGGCAAGTTCGGAATTGGTATCGTCAATAGCATATTTTGACATCTTAGATTCGCTCCTTTCCGTCTATTTTTTTGTTTCGTCTAACGTCTGGCTGGCACAGGCTGCAGGCCCGGTTATTTGTGGCGTCTGCTTTCCCGAGACGCCGCCATCACGCCCTGGCCGCTTTTACCGGCGCCCTGCCAGGCGGCCGCTACGCACCCCCGAAGGGGTGTCCACATGCACCCGTCTGCACCAGCGCAGCGTCGGCTCCGGATCACATCCTCCCGCAACCGGCTCAGAATCCTTCCGCGCCAGGTTTTCTCAGTTTCAATTCCCCGGGAGAATTCCCGGTCAGGAATTGCTGCCGTTCATTAAAGAAGCAAGGTCGGCCGAGGCGGTGTTGCTGGGAATGGCAAAACCGATCCCCTGCGCCTGCACGTCAACTGCCGTGTTGATCCCGATGACGTTGCCATTGAGGTCGAGCAGCGGCCCGCCGCTGTTGCCGGGGTTGATGGAGGCGTCGGTCTGGAGCAAGTTCGGGTAGTTATGGTCCTGAACGGAGATCGGGCGGCCCTTGGCGCTGATCACGCCGAGGGTGACGGTGTGATCGAGCCCGTACGGGTTGCCGATGGCGATTGCAAAACTGCCTACCCGGGTCTGGTCAGAATTACCGAACGTCAGGTAGGGCAGGTTGGTGCCGTCGTTGATCTTAAGCACTGCCAAGTCAAGGTTCGAGTCGCTCCCCACCACCTGGGCGGTGACAGGCTGCGACTGTCCGGCGACCGTTACCTGGATCTGCTGGGCGCCGTCGATCACGTGCTCGTTCGTCAGCAGGTAGCCGTCCGCCGTGATCAGGAATCCGGAACCCAACCCCTGCTGCACCTCGCTCTCGGGTGGGGAAGCGCTGTTCCCGAAGAACTGTTGGAACAGAGGATTGTTGAAAAAGGGGTTTTCGACCTGCGTGGTCGTCTGCGTCTCGATCTGGACAACCGCAGGGCTTGCTGCCGCCACTATGTCAGGGATGGTGTTCGCCCCTACATTTATGTCAGGGACGCCGCTGCCGCCGGTCGTGTCCGACGATTGAACCTGCTGGGCCAATTGAAGTTGAAGGCTCGCCAGCGTTGCCTTCGGTCCGGGATCCCGCCTGGAAGCAGTCAACATCCCGCCTGTAAAAGCGACTCCCGTGATCAGCGCTCCCAGAACGATTCCCACCAGAAAGCGATTATGTCTTATCATGGTCAACTCTAATCCACCTCTCCTCCCGCGTTTTTCCTGCCGAACTACTTCGTCGAGCCGCATGATCCAGGGCATAGGGCATATCTAACAGTTCAAATGATCGGCTCTTAAGCCAACCGTTCCCGTACCGGGTCCTACTTTTTCCTTACCGGCGTCAATCCCAGGCAGAACCCGCGTCACGCAAAATGGGCATGGGGCACTCGGTGATGGCACCCAGGCCTGAAAAACGGGGCCGTTTGACCGCCCTGCAGGCGCCGGGCTTGTATTTTTTTCTGATTATGATTTTATTACCATTATCTTAAGTAAAGGTTAAAGAAAGATAAGAATTTTATTAAAAATTTTTGCAAACATTGATTGCCCTTATCAACAACGATATCCGGCCAATTAACCGCAATCAATTCTGCGCGCAGGGGTCATGCCCAGAAACCTGCTAGGGCAAGGCAACAGCAAATGCATCCACGGCAGCCTAAAGAGCATTGCCGCCTTCCAATCTCGCCCTTGCGGGCAGAGACTTCCGGCGGAGTAGTCAGGTCTCGAGATTTTCTTATAGTCCCATCGGTGAGTGGTGGCGGGGTGCCTGCCAAGGCGAGGCGACATCCCAGCAGGGCCCTCAGGCCGAGCGCCCTTAGTATTCTTATCTCCCAGAATCTCATGATCGCACTGCTATTGTCAAGTACTTAACGGCAGCCGGATGCAGTTAAATTTCTGCGATTTCTGTAAAACAGCCCGGGACTGGCCTGAAAAAGCATCTGCCCACGCTGCGTTTCGCCATTAGCCGGGCTGACCATCGCAGAGCAGGAAGTGAAGCTGGGTTTGCAGCGGGTTCGCGCCCAGCCTGTCTACTGCTGCGCCGCCGGATCCCCGGCCAGGCAAACCGGCGCCCGGGTTCGGCACCGAAGCGGGCGCCGCACCCGGGCACATGAAGAAGTGGACTGAATCAGATTCCACGGTAATATGCGCTATCAATTTCCCTGGCAGCTTGTGGCAGGCTGCACGGCAGCGGTCCGTCAGGCCGGTTTTGCTTGTATGGCCGCACGCTGCTCTGCTGCAGCGCTGAGCTTCTGCCGCTCCTCCCAGATCGGTTCGGAGACCTGCTTCCAGTCGGCCGCGCGCTGGTCCAGGTAGTCGCCGATCTCCCCCTCCAGCACGGTTTCCGCCCCCTCGTGGGTGGGGTGGGCGCCCGAGGCCTGCACGATCTCCCGCAGTGCCTGCGGGTGGTCGATGATCGGGCACGGCCGCAGCATGTTGTCAGAAAAGGGCTGGCGCTTCTGGTACTCGGCGAAGAAGGGGCTGCCCAGCACTTCCAGGAGGCTCTTGTCGCGGATGTTGTCGACGGCGAAGTGCACGAAGGCGCAGGGCTCCACATCGCCCCGGGCGTTGATATGGAGGTAGGAGTTGCCGCCGGCGATGCAGCCGCGGGTGAGCTCGCCGTCGTTCCAGAAGTCGGCGATCGGCAGCGGCTTGCGCCGGCGGATATCGGCGAACCTCACGGCCATGTAGCCGCGCTGCTCGGGGCTGAGCGCCAGCTTGATGTCCGGTGTGCGGCCGATCGGGATGTACTGGAAGCTCCACATGAACCTGGCTCCCTGGTCGATCAGGAAGTCGATGAACTCCTCGCTGGTGACCGTCTCCACGTTCTGGCTGGTGGCGGTCACGGAGGCGCCGAAGAAGAGCCTCCTCTCCCTCAGGCGGCCCATGGCTTCGGTGATCTTCTGGAAGACCCCGCTGCCACGGCGGGCGTCGGTCTCCTCCTCCCAGCCCTCCAGGCTGAAGGCGGGCCCGATGTTGCCCAGCTCCGCGAGCCGGTCCGCCACCTGATCGTCGATCCGGGTGCCGTTCGTGTAGGGCATGAAGTCCATGTCGTTGTGCCGGGCCGCGATGTCCAGGAGGTGCGGGTAGCAGAAGGGCTCCCCTCCGGACAGGGCGATGAAGCAGATGCCCAGCTCCTTGGCCTCGTTCAGGATCCGGTCGAACAGTTCCGGCTCTAGTTCATCGTGCTTGGCATAGGCCCCGGCCCAGCAGCCGGTGCACTTTAAATTGCAGGCGCTGGTGGGATCGATCAGGATGGCGTTGGGCAGCCTAATCCCCTCCCTGGCCGAGATCTGCTCGCGTCGGTTCTTCGAGACGATCATGTCGACCAGGAAGTTGCATACCACCTTGTTGCGCATATTCCGGGAAACATCGTTGAAAATGCCGTTGAAGTATTCCCTGTAGGCGGGGTTCTGCTCGTAGATCAGCCTCAGGTCCTGCACTCTCTTGCGCTGGAAGGGATCCGGGGTCAGGGGCTCGATCACCTTGAACAGCCGGGGGATGTTCACATCGGGGTTCCCCTCCAGGTAGTTCAAAATCTGCTGGACCACTTTCTCGCCAACATAACGCTTGGCAATATCCCAATTCACTTTAACAGGCGCATTCTCACCAGGCATCTTTCCTCGCCTCCATTAAAAATGAGATCATCATTGCCAATGGTCAGCCTGTAAACAAAATAAACAGTAAATGAATGATACAAAACTTACATATCCTGGATCCTGTCTTCTCACCTTCTTTCACGCATTATCATGAAGAATGTGGGATATGTAACCATACTAACATAACCTTATCCCATTCTCAACAGACATCTCAACGTCATCATCCTCCCTCTGGCCGGCGCTGGAAGTAGTTTGCCGCTCAATGACTGCAACGGCCCGCAGCTATGGCAGTAAACATGCTTACTGCATCCGTAAAAGAGGTATTTAGTTAGCCTGGATCTCTACTGTTCCCTTGCTTTCTCCCGGGTCATCTTCTCATGCAGCTCATCGATATTCAGCAGGTTATGGCTAAGCCTACCATGGCAACCGCGGCGGCTATGATGTTGGTTCCCCATTGTTTTACCCCATTTACCTTGCACAATGGCCACAATTAAGGGTTGGCGCTAGTCGCGCTCATGTGACATTATATCCTGTGCAGATGAGGCATCATCCTCATCGTATATATATTTTCCACCACGCAGCATAGAAGCGATAGCCGCTGCCAGGGCCATGGCTGCGGCTCCGTAGAAAGTTATCCTCAGGCTGGCCATGAAGGCCGGCGCCATCAACGAAGGGAAGAATTCCTTGCCCATGATCAGGTTCCTGGTAGCAGCCGGCAGGCTTGCCAGAACCGCCGGCGGGAGCAGCTGTTGCATGGGGTTGTATCCAAGGAAGGCGGCAAAGAGCGCCCCTGTGGGCGGCAGATGGGCCGCATATGCGGCTGCCGCAGGGGGTATGCCGACTGCCACCAGGCCGGAGTATAGCACCGGCGGCAGCTTGCCGGCGAGGAAGATGATGACCATGCTGAAAAAGAGAGACATACTCAGGAGCATGCCGGAGTTTTGAATGGTGGCCCGCATCCCGGAAGCCACCCCGCGGTATTTTGCCGGCACCGAGTTCATGACAGCCGCCATGTTGGGTGAGTTAAACGTGCCCATGCCCATGCCCAAAAGCACCAGGATGAGCATGAACGGCACGTAGGAGAAGTTGGCCGGCTGCGCCGCAAGCAGCAGAAAACCGACCGTCGTGATCAGCATGCCGCTAATGGTAAAACCCCGTGAACCGAAGCGGTCGGATAACCAGCCGGAGAGCGGGCCCATGAGGAAGAAGCCGCCCATCATGGGCGCCATGTAAATGCCGGCCCACAGCGGTGTTTCCTGGAAGTTGTAGCCGTGCAGCGGCAGCCAGATGCCCTGCAGCCAGATGATGAGCATGAACATCAGGCCGCCCCGGGCAACTGAGTATAGAAAGCCGCTCACGTTGCTGGCCGAAAACATGCGGTTGCTAAAAAGGCTGAGGCGAAACATGGGGTCCTTGACCCGCAATTCAATGAAGACAAAGCCGACCAGCAAGATGATCCCCGCCACCAGGCCGCCTTGGACCCACGGATTCGTCCATCCCATGGGCGAATGCCCGTAAGGCAGAATGCCGTAAGTGAGAGCGATCAGCAGGATGGTCAGGCCGGCGCCAAAGGTGGTGTTGCCGACCAGGTCGAGCCTCTGCCCCTTGTTCAGGACACCGGTTTCCTGCAACTTGAGATAGGCCCAGATCGTTCCGGCAATACCTATCGGTACGTTGACCAGAAACACCAGCCGCCAGTTGATGGCAGCCAGTATACCTCCCAGGATCAGGCCAAGCAGGGAGCCACCGATGAAGGCCACCCCGTTCAGGCCCAGGGCCATGCCTCTTTCGTAATGAGGAAAGGCATCGGTCAGGATGGCTGCGCTGTTGGCAAACAGGAAGCCGCCCCCAACTGCCTGGATCAAGCGGAAGATGATCACCAGCATGGCGCCCGTGTTGCCTGTGCTGGGGACCACTGAGAGCAGGGCGGAACCGACTGTAAAGATGACAAAGCCGAGGTTATAGAAGCGCACCCGGCCGAAGATGTCGGACAGCCTCCCGAAGGAGACCAGCAGGGTGGCCGTTATGATCATGTAGCCCATGAGCACCCAGAGCAGGTAGCTAACCTCGTCCGGGGCCAGCGGATTGACCTTGAGTCCCACGAAGATGGCCGGCAGGGCAATCAAGACAATGGTGCTGTCGATGCCGGCCATCAGCGTACCCAGGGTGGTGTTGGACAGGGCTACCCATTTGTAGCCTGAATTGGGGGGAGCAGTAGTTTTTGCCAATGGCTCTGCGCTTGCTGACGTGTTAACACCCAAGGTTCTGGTCGCACCTCTCCTTGCCCGGCCGGTTGCCGATCTTCTCTCCCGTAACGGCCATTTGTTGCTTTAATCCGGCATAAACGCCGTTCAGGAAGGTGTTTATGCCGTCCAGGCCGGCGCCTGCACCGGCCAGGACCTCCTTAAGGCGGTCGCAGCGGAAAGTGAGCACTTCCCGGTATACTTCCCGGCCCTCCGCGGTCAGGCGCAGGTAAACCATCCTCCGGTCTCCCTGGTCCCGCACCCGCAGCACCAGTCCGCTCCGGACCAGACCGTCCACCAGTTCGGTGAGCGTGGAACCGCAGACCAGCAGGTTGCCCTGCATCTCACTCATATTTACCTCCGTCCGGGACTGGAGATAGCGGAGGATCCGGTAGCGGGACATGCTCAGGCCCCGCTCTGCCAAGAACACCTGGGTGAGGTGGTTGAGGACCCTGTTCACCCGGTCCAGGCTCTCTTCGAATTGTTCCAGCATTGGATCCAAAACCATCATACTCCTCTTAACCCCCCTGGATTCCTTATAGTTCGGTAACCTAAATTATCATAAAGCTAAAGGCGTGGTCCGTCAAGCGTGGCCGGTCAGCGACTTTTCTCAGGCTTCTCCCTGGCATACGCTGACAAATGTAGTATGATATGATAATAACAAGGCCTTTGCATTAAATATGAAGGGGGGGCGCCAGGGCTCGCTGCGAGCTTTGGCAAGATATGAGAATAGCCGATGGTGTGGAAATGTTGGAACTTCCTATGAGAAACCCCATGGGAATGCAGGGCGTGATCTGCCCGACGCTGATCTGGGACTTGGAGACAGTGGTTTTGGTTGATGCCGGCTTCCCCGGCCAGGGGAAGCAGATCGCCGAATTCATGGACAGGGCCGGCGCTCCTTTCAACAGGCTGCGCCAGGTGATCATCACCCACCAGGACATCGACCATATCGGAAGTCTGCCGGAGATTTTAAAAGAGTCGCCTCACAAGATCGAGGTGCTGTCGCACGAAGAGGAAAAGCCGTATATAGAGGGCCAGAGGCCATTTATCAAAATGAATCCCGAGCGCTTGGCGAAGATTCTCGCCTCCCTGCCGGAGGAATATCGCCGGCAGGCTGAAGCGATGTTCGCCGTAAGGCCAAAGGCCGACGTCGACAGAACGGTTGCCGATGGAGAGGTACTGCCATACTGCGGGGGGATCACGGTCATCTTCACCCCGGGCCATACGCCGGGCCATATCTGCCTCTACCTCCACCGGAGCCAGGTGCTCATCTCCGGCGACGCCCTGGTCGCTGCAGACGGAATGTTATACGGGCCCAAATCCACAGGCGACGTATGATCTGGATACTGCTGTCAAGTCACTGCAGAAGCTCACACAGTATGACATTGAAACAGTTATCTGCTACCACGGCGGCTTGTGCAAGGAGAACGTCAAGCAGCGCCTGGCGGAGTTGGCCGGCGGGCGATAAGAGAACGGCCGCCAGCGAAGGAATGCGTCAGCGCGGCTGAGTGAGAAAGCTGGAGCGCCCAGGCGGCCGGTCTGGGCGCTTGCTCACAGCTACTCCACCCAGACCTCGACTTTTTTATCGGACTTGTCGTCGAGCGCCTCCGCTATCTTCCCCTCAGCGATTTCATCGATATTCTCCACGTCGATGAAGATGTTCTTGAATTTCTTGGAAAAGGCCTTGCCCATCTTGCCCATCTTCTCGCTCCACTTGAGCATGGCCACGGGCAGGCTGATGTTGACCACGGGCTTGTCGCTCTTGTTGTCAGTCACCCGGATTCGAAGCAGGCGGCTCTTCTCTCCCCACTCCCCTTGCGGGCCTCCCCAGTGATGCTGATGGTGATGCGGCCATTCCAGGTGCGGCCAGGGAGTCTCCTTTCTGGCGCCGCTGTTGATCGCCTCCAACAGGGTGGCTCCCTCCTGGGCGGTGATCTTGCCGGAAGCAATCATGTCCAGAATCCTCATACGCTCTTCCTGCATGTCTAAAACCCCCTTCTATAGATGTTTTAAAATCTCGACGGCTTCATCCACCGTCAGTTCGCCCCGGTCCAGAGAATCCAGGGTTTCCAGGCGCCGCTGGCTCTGTTCATCCGGAGCCGTCTCCGCCGGGTAACCGAACGCCCCCATGATATTTTGTAAATCGAACCCTCGATCATCCCGGGCCTTCAGGGTCTCGCACTGGTATCCGAGCGCTTCCAGAATCAGGTCCAGACGGCTGCGCACCGTTGGGTAGGAAATTCCCAGCTCCCGCTCCACTTCCTTGATGTTGCCGCGAGACTTGAGAAACACTGCCATGAATATTTGCTGCTCCTGGCTGAGCCGGCAAAACACGCACGCCTCGAAGCGGCCTTCCAGTGTGGAATCACAGGAGTCGCAGTGCAGCCTGGTAACATTCATCTTGTTTCCGCAAACCGGACACCGTCCCAACGATCTTCCCAAGCAGGCCAACCTTCCCTCGCGCAAAAAGATTTATTCAAAATATTAAAGTATCTTATCAATAATGTCAACATAACTATTCATATTATTAATATTATTTCTCAATGCTCTTATTTTATACCTTTATTCTATAGCTATTCTATAGCTGCCCGAACAGGCATCACGGATGCACATGCACAGCCGCTCCCGGCACCGGGCAGGCATTCTCACAGGACCCGCATCCCTTGCATCTTGCCGTCACAATGACCGGGCGCTGCTGTTCGTTTGCTACGGCTGCCTGGAAGGGACACTGCTCGACGCAGATCAGGCAGTATTTGCCAAGCCCCCAGGCGAGACAGTGCGGTCGATCGATCACGGCGGTTCCAATCTTCACTTGGTCCACCGGCAATCGCCTGATCGCCCCGGTCGGGCATACCTGCTGGCAGAGCAGGCACATCTCGCATCGCCCCAGCAGGGGAACCAGGTGCGGGGTGTCGAAAGCGGCCAGGCCGGATAAGAGGGACAGGGGCTGCAGCGCCTGGTTGGGGCAGACCTTGATGCAGCGTCCGCAGCGGGCGCAGCGGGCTATAAACTCCTTTTCGGGGACTGCGCCGGGCGGGCGGAGCGGCTGCGCGTAGGCCTCGTGCCCCAGGTAGAGCCAGAGTCCGCCTGCGGCCAGGATGGCCGCCGACCCCTTCAAGAAGCTGCGGCGGGTTCGGGCTGTGGGTTCGAGCCCAGATTCCGGAACGACCGTTGACCGGCCTGGTTTTGTTGACAAAGCAGGGCGGGCCTGGGCCGCTGCAACCTCCGGCCACTGATCGACTGTCGAGCTGTCTGGCGTGGCCGGCTGGGTGAGATTGCCCGGAACCGGGCCGGAACCGGGCCTCTGGACGCTTGATGTGGACTTCTGCAACCTGCGGCGTGTCCAGGCTGTGAGGTGTATCGCTTGCTGGGGGCAGATCTCATAGCATCGGCCACACATGATGCACTGCTCGCCGGCGGCGGAGCCGGGCGTTGCCGCCAGCACCGGGCAGGCCGACCGGCAGCGTCCGCAGTTGTTGCAGCCGGATCCCACGGCCAGGCGCCAGTAACGCAGCCTGCCCACAACCGACAGCAAGAGGCCGGTGGGACATACATAGACGCACCAGGCCCGGGGAAAAACCAGCATCCCCAGACCCAAGACGGCCGCCAACAGCCAGGGGAGATGGCCAGACCACAGTCTCACCACCTCGTGTCCGATCAGGGAGTAAGGGGTCAACAGCAGCGGCCAGCTAACGCCCAGGAGCAGCAGCACAATTAAAAAGACCAGCCATAGATAACGGGCGCTGCCAGGGCTGCCTCGTTTTTTGGGCTTGGCCGCAGGACGGCGCCGGCCCAGGAAATCCCGGCCGCTCTGTAATAACGCCAGCACCCCTCCCACCGGACACATCCAGCCGCAGAATACCCGACCCATTACCGCGCCGGCCAGCAGCATGCCAAGCGGCAGCCAGATCCAGGCCGGGATGGCCGCGCCCGCCGGGTACCCGGCGGACACCAGCCAAGGCAGTTGAGAGAGCGACAGGACCGGATCGAGCCGGGACAGCCAGAGCAGCCAGGCGGAGTCACCGGACAGCGGGTAGTTTAGGCTGTAGACCAGCACGATCACAACAGCGGCAAACAGCCCCGGGATGATCGTGCGCCAGGGGCCGCGCCATGGATGGAAGCGAAGCTTTCTCCTCTCGGTCCTCCGTCCATTAGTTTACACCCGGACCACTTTGAGCTTTTGCCAGCGCACCTGGCCCAGGTTCATCTCACTGGCAATTTTCAGGTAACCGAGGCTGAGCGGGTCAATCCCGAACAGATCCGCACCATAGGCATCCACGGCCACCGGATCGAAGCCGAAGACGACCTGGTCATAGGCGCGGATCGGGCCGGCCCGCCAGGCCCATTGGCCGTGATCCCCCTCAGAGCATCCATGATGATCAGATCGGGCTTTTTGAATGCGGTCAGCTCGGCAATGGTGTGATAGAGATCGGTGCTGTGGAAAAAGCCGCGGTCCCATACCAACCCCATCATGTTCTTCATCCCCATGGTCAGCATGGTAGTGGCATGATGTTTGAGGATCGGGAAGTTGACGAAAAGATCGGCGTCCAGGACGTCCTTCGAGTAATAGGCCGTCGTCAACAGCTCTCCATTCATGGACACGGAGCTGTAATAGCTGCTGCTCAGCGTGTTCAGGACGTAAACCTTGGCCCCGGCGGCTTCGCAGTATTGACGCATGCCGGTGTTATCCAGGCACATTGTCCCGTTGTTGAAGGTGTGGTCTATCACCCGCACCTCTTTTGCCCCTGCCTGCAGGCACAGCCTCACGAGGGAGCTGACCAGCAAGGGGTTGGTGGTGCAGGCCTCATCCGGTGTGGTCGGCACGCTGAAGTTCGGTTTGATCACCACCAGGCACCCGGGTCTGACGAAGCGCTGGATGCCTCCCATGGCCTGCAACCCCTTTGCCATCAAGGTATCGGGATCGGTGCCAGAGGCGATCGCCAGATCGACGTCCGGATAATTGGGTTCAACCGTCTTGGCCCCACCCGTCTGCGCCTTTGGCGCTCCGGCAACGGTGCCGCGCCGCGCCCATCCGCCGGATGGGCTCCCGTCCGGGCGAGCACCCGCGGGTGCGTCCCCAGCCTCAAGTTTGCCTGCTCCGCTCTGGCGATCAGTGCCGCCAACCGATCCGCACCCCGCCAGCAGCCAGGCCAGGCTCGTTGAGGAGAGGCCGAGTGCAATCATCCTTGCGATGAAGTCCCTCCTGTTCATGCCGTCTGCTTCCGTCTCCTTCTGTAAAAGGCTTCTTATGCTTCAAAAGGGATGCCAGAAAGGATGTGCGTTAAAGTCATGCCAAACGGACGTATGATGCGGCATCAACTTTGAAAATATATTAGTCCATACCTGAGCAAAAAGCAAAGGCCCCCTCTTTCAGGTCCGTGTCAAGAAATAGTAGGTGAGGAACTCCCCAGATTTTTTTTTATGCCAGACCAGTCACTGCATTGATGATGTGCCTGATCTTGTTGCCTGTCAGATAAGGTGTATCTAGTGCTGGCACATGCACCCGTAGCCAACCTTGCAGATCTTCCAGACCACAAGGCTTGCAGTCCATGGGGGTCTCGCCGACGGCCTTAGCCAGGGGCATAGTGTCTTCAGCCTTTGGTGCTGCAAGGTAGCTGTACAGCTCCTCATTAGCCTTGGCGGCAAGCAGCCGGGACATGCGGTCGGTGCCGCCAGGGCTCCAGCGGGCTCCGATCCGCTTCATCCTCCTGGACAGGATGTGCCTTACCTGCCCCTCGATGACCCCGAGGCCACCATCCGGGATCTGCGCCACGATGCCGTTCCAGTTGTCAAGCAGGTAGTGTTTAAGCTGGTTGATCTGTTTTCTTTTCTTGCCCTGGTTCACTTTAGCGTATCTATCCAGGATGTCTGACAGGTCTTGCCGGGCCTTTTGCTCTATCGCTGTGACCGCTGCGTGGTAACAGGCAGGGTTGGATGCCAGGGCTTCGGTCAGGTGCTTGCGCAGGTGGTAGCGGTCTAGATGATAGACGGTGTTCGGGAAGAGTTCGCTACCCTGTTTGACCCAGGATGCTCCGTCACCCCCGAGTTCCACTCTCTCGATCCGGTCCAGTTTCCACTGACTGGCCAGCCGGGCGCTACCCTCTTCCCAGAAGTTCTGGGCATCACTGGTGGCGGCAACGCTGTAGCGGTGCTTCAGGGTACGCCGGCCGGTCTTTGATGTCTGTTTGCCATGGTCGCCCGTAAGGAGCCTGACTTCGGCTCTTTTGCTCTTGCTCCTCTGCTGGTTGACGATAACTCCGTCTGCTTCCAGAAACAGCACACTGGCGCTGTGTTTCCCCTCGGGTATCTCGCCGTCTTCGAAGACGGCCCGGCGCAGGGCCTCTCCCTCGCTCTGCACGGCCTCCCCTGCCTGCTTGACAACTTCCCAGACGCTCATAGGGCTGATGCCCGGGACAAACCGGTTCATGATCCTGGCTGCCCTTCTGAAGGAGGTTTCAGTGCCCAGATCCAGGGCGCTCTCCCGCATCCGGGGAGATAATCTCTGTCCTGACGGCAATCCCAGGGCCTCATCCAGCAGAAAGTGATAGGTGCCGGTGTCCCTGTCCCTGTAAAGGCGCCTTCTGATGGTGAACTCCCCGAAGACGGTAACCCCTGTGCGCTTCTTAAATGCGATGCATTCATAACGTTTCTGGTCCCTGGTCTTTATAATCTCCTCATCCATCTTCTCCAGGGTCCAGGTAAAGAGGCTGGTCAAAGCCTGTTGCCCCAAGGTCTGAAACTGCTCCTCAAAAGATTCATAGGTGCAACCAGATCTGATAATCTTCCACAATCCATTCACAAGAAGCAGGACGACAGCCACCACATGACGAAGATCCAGCACGAGAGACCTCAACTCCTTTGGCGGGGAGTTGGCTGACCCTTCCGGGCTAGCCATTTAAATTGAGGTCTCTTCTTCTATGAAGGGCCCCTAAATACCTACCTACTAAAAATGTACACTACCCTCTTTCAGCCTCAATCATCACCGCCAATCATCCAGACCAAAAGAATGGGTTTTCACCGTGAACCTCCTCCGGCACGAGGCCAGAGATCTGCCTGGCCCTGGCAAGAGAAAAACCCCCACTGATTCTATAGGAGAATTACACACAAATACCTTATTTCTATACTCATTTTTTACACATTTGCACCTTACGATAGCGCCAAGAACACTTTAAGGAGGCAGAAGGAAATGAAAAGATTGGTGGTTGTATTGTTTGCAGTTCTGATGGTGTTATGCCTGGCCGGCACCGCCCTGGCGGACAGCGGTGTGATCGGGGTGCAGGCAGCGGCAGCAACAGCCAATGCGGCGCAGCTCCCCAGGGTCAGGAATCTGATGAACTTCGACCAATTGCTGCAGCTGCGCGCCGCAGCGAAGACAGATTGGGAGCAGATAAGGGCCGACCGGCAGCAGCTGCGGAGTGCGGTGCAGGCTGCAAGGCAGGCTCATGACCGGTCAGCGCTGGCAGCTCTGAAACCGTACCGTGCCACCCTGAAGCAGGAGATGACTGAACTGAAGACCCTGTGGACGGCGCAGAAGGGCAACTGGACGGCCATGCGGAGCGCCCGCCTGGCGAACGACAGCGGACAGATGCAGACGATCTTGAACCAGATCATCGGCGTGCGCCAGGAGATCAACTCCGACCTGTCCTCGATAGACGCCACCCTGCAGCAGATGCTCCCGGCGCTGTCGGGGTCGACGCCGGCCGCGACTGCTCCGAACTCGACCAGCGTGTGAGACACCGGGCAAAACAGCGTGCGGGATACCAGGGACGGCCACGGCTACGGATCCGCGAGGAAGAGGTTAGACAAGCCTCTTCCTTTTTTTACTTTTCGGGTTTTTATGTGGATAGCGATCTGACCACTCAATTCATAAATCGGGTTTTAATGTGGTTCGGTACCCCCTCAACTGGAAAATAAATTGCTCATCAAATGAGTACGTCAGGATGTTAAACTCGAAAGGCAGTTTGTAATTTTCTCCAAAGCCGCATTGCTCGCCGCGTAGGGAACGTACTGGAAGTGTCGTGATTTTATCGTTGCTTTTGGATAGCGCACCCCTATCTTATATAAACTGCAAACAGATACAAGGAAGACAAAATGATAGAAAATACCATCATAGGAAAGGCGATTTTCATATAATCGAGGTACGTTATCGGGCAGCCGTTTCTTCTGGCCACCCCCGCTACGATTATATTTGCAGATGCTCCGATGATGGTGCCATTCCCGCCCAGTACTCCTCCCAGCGCCAGGGCCCACCATAATGGCTGAAGAGAGATGCCTGTCATGGCGCCGATCCCTTTGATGAAGGGGACCATTGCTGTCACTAAGGGAATATTGTTCACAAAAGCGGACGCGATGGCAGAAAACCATAACACCGTCATGGTCAGGATGGTCACGTTGTGGCCTATCAGCTTGACAGACGACTGTGCCAGCTGCTGAATAACGCCGGTGCTGGTCAAGGCGCCCACCATGACGAAAAAGCCGAGAATGAAAAGGATCGTCGGCCAGTCTACGTTTAGAAGCGATTCTTCAATGCTGTTCTGTCCGGCTATGATGAGAATGACGGCTCCGGCTAGAGCAATGGTGGCCGTATCTAGGTGAAGTTGACTGCTAAAGAAAAAACCGATCAGCATCAAGCCGAAAACAATCAGGCTCCTGATCAGGAGCCCCCGGTCTGCTATCTGATCTTCTAAATCGAGAGCCATCACCCTGCTTTTATCCTCTTCGCTAACATCAAAGCTGCGCCCTCCAGAGGACCCAGAACAGAACCAGGGTTGCTACCAAGATAAGCAAGACTATGGAACCCAGATTCTTGATAAATTCAGTGAAGGATAGCCCCGTAGCGGTGCCTATAATAACGTGGGAGGGGTCTACCGATCAGGGTTGCCGTTCCGCCGATATTGGCAGATATGATCACTGCGAACAGGAAGGGAACCGGGTCTATCGCCAGGGACTCGGCCAGGTACAAACCGACCGGGACAATGAGCAGCACTGCTGCGATGCTGTTTAAGAAAGCCGCTAGCACGGCGGTCACGCCTGCTAATACCAGAAGGATCAGCACCGGTTCCGCACGGGTAATGCGGGCCGCCCACACTCCAATGTAGCCGAACAACCCGCTGTGCCTGGCAATTTCGACTACAATCATCATGCCTACAAGCAAGCCCAGCGTGTTGAAGTCGATACTTGCTATCGCTCCGGATTGTTTGACAACTCCCAGCAATATCAGCAGCAGAGAGCCGGCCAGGGCGACGACGGCTTCGTTCAGTTTTCTGGTGATGATAAAAAAATAGGCAATCAGAAAGATAAAAACAGCGAGTGCAGCGTTGGCTTGGATAGACATTTAAACCCTCGTTATCTCTTTATCATCTATTCAAATTCGTGAATTGCCAAACAAGGATCCTCTTTTAGAACATAATACCTATTTTCCATGCCGATGATATTGGCTGCCTTCAACTCCTTGAGCGCCTTCGCAACCGCAACCCGGGAGGAGCCGAGCATATCAGCCAGTTCCTGCTGAGTGATCTTGAGATTTATGATCATCTCACGTTCTCTTGCCATCCCGTACTCGCTGGCAAATCGATAAAATAGATGCAACAGTTTTTCTCTAACCGTCTGCCTGGTCTCCTCTCTCAGCTTCTGCATATTCTCGTAACGTTTCTGGCCCAAATAGCCAATTATCCTCAGTGCAAAGGAGGGATCCTGCCTGATCAATGCCTCAAACTGCTGCTTGCTGAAACAACAGACGCATGACTCCTCCACGGCTACTGCGCTTGAAGGATGCGTTTGTTCCCGATAAAGCGACAACTCTCCCAGAACTTCACCGGGGCCGCATATGTCAAGAATTGCCTCCCGCCCATCTGCTGAAGTTTGGATCAGCTTCAACTTGCCTGATTTGATGAGGTAAATGGTACTGGTCGTCTCTCCCTGGCGGAAAAGAAAAGCCTCCCCTGCGCAGCCCCCTTTTCGTTGTGCACTGGCACAAGTTGGCAAACTGCCCGCCTTCAAGCCCCTGAAACAGATCCAGCTCCTGGAGACAGACGATACATCGCTTCACGCCCTTCACTCCCGCCAGAAGTATTCTAAAGAAGATTCTACCAGAAATTTTGTGTCAACTGTATCTCCTCAAAGCACAATAATCCCGCCTGCCGGAAGCGGGATTATTGTGCGGTTCACGAAATACTACAACAGCGCTTCTGCCTTTTCAGCCTTAAACAGGACCAGCTTATCCTCGATGCTTGCCCTGCCGATCAGCCGAAATCCCTTGGGGCCGCCTTCCATCGTTGCAATCAAGACTTGCATTTTACCGTTTTCCTTGATGTTTTGCTGTGTAACCTCCATCTTGTAGATACCGAAAGCAAGCACGTCTCCTTCCCTGATCTCCGCCACCTTCCCCACCACGATCAGGTGTGGTTCCCCCTTTTCAGATACGGTAACGAGGGGAACAAACGGGGCCTTCGAGATCACATCCTTGATCTCTTCAGTAATGACCATGCAAGCTCACTCCCTTTTGAAATGTATTTTTTTATACAGGGCTCAACCGGCACATACTTCGGGCTGTTCCGCCAGTGCTTTCTTTAACGCCGCAAACACATTTTCTTTGAAAATCGCAAGGTCAACGCTCTCGATTTCGATTGGCACTTGAGTGTATTCGAAAAACTCCAGGAGATCCTCGTCTTTAAACTTTGCGCACCTTCATGATTAATCGCTCCTTTCGGCGCTGCTTAATCAAACGCCGTTTATTCAACCAAAAATGAACATCTGCCTGTCTTCAAAATAAATTTTAGCATGTCTAATAAAATTTAAATGTTAAGTACTTTACAAAAATATAAAAAATCTTGAGTCTCATTAAGCTGTAAGTTACTAATACTTACACAGAAACCCTGAATAATCTTATCAAGCTGGCCTATAAAAACGGCAAGGGGCTACAGGTTCGATGTTCTTAGAGCTGCTGCTGTCAAGGATCACCATAAAATTCCCGATGATAATAATGACGACGACCGACCGGGGGATCTCCTCAGACAGCTCCATTTTTTTGGATGCTTTTGTAGCCATGAATTTTCCTGCCTCTTTAGATCGCCTGAATTTCCAAGCTCATTCTCCACAGCAAACATAATACCTGTTTCTTTCTGGCGTTTGCTTCTGAATCTTTGTAGTCCGACCGGTAGTAGTTGCTTTAGGAACAATCAAAGCGGGTCTGAGCAGGCAAGAACGAATCTTTCTCGGTTTTATCGCCCCTCGTGGTATCGTAGCTGCATCCGTTTCCTCAATCTTTGCATTGAAACTCCAGGCAGCTGGCGTAATTCAGGCCGAACACCTGGAGCCTGTGACTTTCTTGATAATCGTTGGCACCGTAACGGTTTACGGTTTGTCTACAGCGCCATTAGCCCGGCGCTTAGGGGTATCAGGGTAGCATGCTAGTGAGGGTTGTTGGTCCGGCTGCAGGCAACCGAAACAAGACGGCCGGCTCTCCGCCAGCCGGCCATTGTGCTCCGATGCCAAACACGACGATACCGACAACTGGCAAGCACCTGTTCTGCCGTGGGAAAGCTCAACCTTCAGGTTCCTCGCTCCGAAGAACGTGCAGGTTGTAAGCATCGACGATATCGCTCCTGGTGATCACGCCGACCACCTTCCGGGAAGCCCCTCCCTCTATCACCGGGACCCGCCCGATGGCTCTGATCGCAAACTTCCGGAATATTTCCTCCAGCGTTTCCCCGGGTGTGGCCACCACCGGGTCCCTGGTCATTACGGCCCGCACAGGGCCCACAGGCGCCTGTCGGCCTCCACCCTGCGCACATCCTCCAGGGCGATCACTCCCACCAGAAATCCATCCCTGTCAACGACCGGAAAACCGTTGTGTCTGGTCTCCTGCATCAGCCGGACAGCATCATCCACCGTGGCATCCACACTGATGGTAACCACCGGCGAAGACATGGCGTCACTGGCCGTAACCGAACGCAGCGTATGCATGTCCCAGCGGTGGCGGAGGTGGATTCCGCGCCGGGCCAGTCTGATCGTGTTGATCGACTCCTTGCTGACGTACCGGAACAGGAGGGTCGAGATCCCGCAGCAGATCGTCAATCGGCAGAATGATCCGGTAATCCTGCGTCATCTCGAACATCATGATGATGGCCGTTACCGGCGCCTGGTTCGCCCCGGCGAACAGCGCCCCCATGCCGACGATCGCATACGCCCCGCTGCCGGCGGTGACCGCCGGGAACAGGCTATGGAACAGCCCCCCCAGGACCCTCCCAGGCACGCTCCGATGAACAGGCTGGGGAAAAGGGCGCCCGGACCCTCCGGAACCGAGAGTGATGGAGGTGGTGATCAGTTTTGCAAAACAGAGCAGGGCCAGAAAGAG
>CAWEDD010000031.1:0-31270 GCA_963807495.1 uncultured Peptococcaceae bacterium | reverse complement strand
TTATCAAGGTAGATGCTTCTTGAAACTTCGCTTCGCTTCGTTATAAAAAAATCTTTGATTCTTATCCATCGGCCTAAAGCCCGATTTTATAAGGTAGATTCTTTTGAAACTTTGCTTCGCATTCGCTCGTTCGTTATAAAACAGATGTTCGAGCCATATCCAGTATATTTAAGAATGAGATGATTGTCAACCTAATTTATGGATCTCGTATTTCCGTGAACATCCGGGATAACCCGGCCGGTTTCAGGGATCAAGAGAAAGATATTTCGGGGAAGCCGGATAATCGATATGCGTATCAACTGGACGCTAAGCTTTTCAAAGCAAAGAATGATCCCTGTTTAACCGGCAGCAACCGGTAAGATGCCAGATCGCTATAGGTGGGTCCGGAGCGGCTCAGCCTGCTCTCCATCAGGTAAAGCGCGGCGACGAAAGCTCCCGAGGCCGGAGAATGCCGCCTGAGCCCGCAGTGCATCGATCAGCCCGGTAATTCCGGCCTGGGAACGGAATCTGGCAAGGGTGACATGGGGATGGAACCGGGCATCCCGCGGGTAGCCGATCTCGGACAGCCGATCTTCCAGGTCTTGCCACAGCCGCTGCAACGCCTCCAACTCTCCGCCCAGACCCAGCCAGAACACGCTGGGACGCCTGGTATTGGGAAACATTCCCCACCCCTCCGCAGTCAAGTCGAATCCGGGCCGGGAACGTAGCGTCTGCAGCCGTCCATCGATGGCCGTGATCTCTTCCTGTGTGATGGCGCCGAGGAACTTCAGCGTGAGGTGGTAGTTGTCCTGCCCGACCCACTTGGCATCCAGTTGCAGGCGCCTCAGGGGCACCGTCAGGCCATAGATTGCCGTCATTAACGGTTGCGGCAACTTGATGGCGATAAAAGACCTGATCTTGGCAGTTCCTTCAGCCTTATCCATTCCCCTGTCCCTCTCCATTCCCCTTGAACACCTTCTTTCCCGGACTCAAATCCTCAGCCCTCTCTCCATGAAGAGATAACAGGAGCCTCCTCAGCATATCGATCGCCTTTTTGGAAGCCATGATTTTAGCCCATCCCGGCCCAGGCGCGGCCAGAAAAGACGGTCCGCTGTCACCCGCTGGGCGCGGCCAGCCCGATGTAAACGGTGCCGACCGGCAGCTCTGCAGTGCCCCCAGCGCCCGGCCAGGCCGGTGGTGGCTAGAGCGAAATCCGCTCCCAACAATGAACGGGCGCCGGCGGCCATTTCCCTGGCAGTCTCCTCGCTCACTGCTCCGAATACAGCCAAGGTCGAGGGACTCACCTTGAGGAGCTGTTCCTTGAGGTCGGGGCGGTACGCCACCACCCCCCCCTTGAAGTAACCGGAGCTTCCGGGGACGCCGGTCAAATAATGAGCGATGAGCCCTCCGGTGATGGACTCGGCTACCCCCACAGTAAGGTCATGCGCTTTCAGGAGTTCACCGGTCTTGGAGGCCAATATCCTCTCCCGTACCATAGAGAGATTCTTCCAGCAGGTTCTGCAGCGATCCCCCGAGGTGGTCGATCAGGGCTGCAGCCTCAGATCCTTCTCCGAAAGCGCTGATCACCAGACGGACCTCGCCAGCTCTCGGATAAAAAGAAAACTTGATGCCGGCTGCTCTAGATGCTTCGAGCAGGCCCTGGATCTTTTCCATGATCTCCGATTCGCCGATCCCGAATATCCTGAAGGTCATGCTTTTTTTTATGAATGAGGGGCTGGGAAGGTAGTGCTGCTGCAGATAGGGCATGACATGATCCACGACCATCTGCCGGAGTTCTAGAGGCGGCCCGGGCAGGGAGATGATGGTGGTGTTCCCGTTCTTCACGATCATACCGCAGGCTGTTCCCGAGGAGTTGGGAATTGCCTGGGCCTGATAGGGCAGGTAGGCCTGGTTGATGTTGGCGGGAGGAGTTTCTTTTCCTCTCTGACGGAACAGTCGTTGAATCTCCTGCCAGAGTTCGGGCCAAACTCCAGGGGGCGGTCGATCGCCGTGGCCAGCGCCTCCCGGGTCAGATCGTCCGGGGTCGGGCCGAGCCCTCCGGTCAGGATGACAATCTCATGATCTTGCTCGGCCCCCCGGATCGCCTTGACGATCCGGCCGATCTCATCCCCAACGGTGGTTATCTGCTCCAACTCAAACCCGAAGGACGCGATCTGTTCGCGGATGAAAGGCGCGGTCGTGTTGTCTATTTCGCCCTTCAACAGCTCGTCGCCGATGGCGATGATCTCTACTCTAGCCATCCGGTTCCTGCTCCTGTCTGATTCCAACCTGCCATCCTGCACTCCAGATCATCAATTTACAACAACAATGCAAACCGGTCAATCCCGAAATCCGGGATCATCAGTTCAAAACTTGCAGCGCCGGACTGGCCTGGCTCAAGTGTTCCTGCAACACGCTTCCTGAGACATACTCCTGTTCCACAAGCAGGTCAGCGATCTCCTTGAGCAGTTCCAGATGGGTATTCAGCACGGAAACCACCTCTTTATCCTGCTGCCCTATGATCTCCTGGATGGTCCGGTGGAATGTTTCTTTTGGGAGCATCTCCTCGCAGATGATCCCGAGCGGGGACAGGCCGGCAGTCACGATCTGGCGTGCTGTATGCACGGCCTGATTGAAATCGCCGGTGGAACCGGTGCTCTGACTGCCCAGCAGGAGGTTCTCAGCCGCCGCACCAGCCAGGTACACCTCGATCTGTTTTTCCATAAAATCGCAAGTGTACAGATAAAGGTCGTCCTCGGGAATCTGGCGCATGTAACCGAGAGCCTTGCCCCTGTTCGTAACCGTCAGGTGCGACACAGAACCTGGCCGCAGCAGTTCGCTGACAATGGCATGTCCGGCCTCATGCACAGCCACCCGGTAAAGCTCCTCCTGGTTAGGCTTGCGATCGAGCTTTTCGCCCATCATCACCTTGTCCACGGCCTCCTTGAAATGGCGCTGGGAGATCAGGGGCAGGTTCTCCCTGAGGGCGAGGATGGCCGCCTCATTGGTGACGCTCTCCAGGTGAGCGCCGGAGAAGCCAAAGCTCTCCTGGGCTATCTGGTCAAGGTTCACGTCATCCCCCAGCGGCTTGTTGCGGCAGTGCAGCTCGAGGATGCTCAGGCGGGCCTTCTTATCGGGCAGATCCACGCTGACTATCCGGTCAAATCGCCCAGGCCGCAACAGTGCCGGGTCAAGCATGTCCTCGCGGTTGGTGGCTCCGATCAGGAGCAGCTTGCTGCGCTCATCGCTGCGCAGGCCATCCATCTCCACCAGAAGCTGGTTCAAGGTCTGATCGTACTCCAAGTGGCCGGTGTGTCCGCCGCGCTTGTTGCCCAGGACCTCGATCTCATCTATAAAGATGACCGCTCCGTTCTTCTTTTCCCTGACGGCGCGCTCCCTGGCAGTTTTAAAAAGCTGCCTCACCCGTTGGGCGCCTACCCCGGCATAGACCTCGATAAACTCAGACCCGCTGGCGGCCAGAAACACCGAATTTGTATAAGCCGCTGCCGCCTTGGCCAGCAGTGTCTTGCCGGTGCCGGGCGGGCCGGTCAGCAGTATTCCCTTGAGCGGTCGAATGCCCATCTCGACGATCTGCGTGGAGCGCAGCACGAAATCCAGCGCTTCCTGCAACTCCTGCTTAGCCGAAGCCTGTCCCCCGATATCGTCGAAGGTGAAGTTCGCCGGTTGGACATAGCCGGAATATGATAGTGCCGCTGTTCCGGGCAATCCCTTCCGCTCCAGCATCATGAAGATAAAAACCCCCAACGCCCCTAAGAACAGGATCGGTATGACATTGACGCCCAAGAGGGCAAGAAAGATCAGCACTGCTATCGTTGTTCCCAGGCATACTTCCTTGATCAAGATCCTTCACCGCCCGCACTGGAGGATTGTGCCATCTCCTGCTGGGAGAGACGGGTACGACCTCGTACAAGCAACCCCTCTCTTTCTGGTCGCTCAATTCCAGGTAGACATTGTCCGAATCCACCGAAATGCTGCAATTTGCCGAGCCGGCTGCAGCCAGCTGTTCTACCCCCGTTTTCATGGACTGGAAGTGTCCGGTGGCGATCGCTTCCTGGATCGGGAAAGAGCACTGCTCATAAAGAGATTGCAGCTCTGGCGTGCGATCGTCAAGCAGTACCACCCTGTAGTCCGGACCCAGCTGGGCGTGGATCACATCTGTCAGCCCCTCATAATCGCTTTGCAGATCGTTGACCTGTGACAGCCTGATGTAAACAGTGGGCGGCTTGGCATCCTTGTCGACCCTGATCTCGTCGGCGGGGGCCACCTTGTCAATGGCCTGCTGCAGCCCGTCCTTGACCACATATTTTTCATAAAGCCGCTGGCCGCCGAGCAATAAACAGAGGGTGACCAGCATCGCTGCTATGATCGCCATTATGCGAAGATATTTCAAGGGAATGCTCCTCCTTCCCGCGAGAAAAATTATAACATAACTTGTCCCTCGGACTTTTATGAAAGCAATGGAAAGGCGACATTTCTCAAGGCTTTCTGTCGCTTTTTGTCATCTTTTCAAAAGGAAGCCACGCCTAAGTGCTGGCTAGATATGCAGTTTCAGGAGGTTGAACTTCGGCCCGGATTCCCGCCAGATCGTAAGTGTAGGCCTGAGTAATCCTGACCTCCACGAAGCGCCCGGGCTGTAATGGTCGCCGTGTCGGTCCTGCTTTGACGATAATCCTGGGGTCGATTTCGGGGGCGTCCCGGTAGCTGCGACCAAGATAGACCCCATCCCCCAAGTCCTGCTCGATCAACACCTGAAGGACGAAGCCTGACAGATCGCGATTGCACTCTCGGGAGATCTGTCTTTGCAGTCTCAACAGGCAGCGGCGCCTCCTCTGTTTGACAGTAAAGGAGACTGTTTCCCGCTGCCGGTACGAGCGAGATCCCTCCTCGTGCCAATAGGTGAACACGCCGAGCCTCTCAAACCGGGCCTGCCCGGCGAATTCCATCAGCTCTTCGAAGGCGCTGTCATCCTCCCCTGGAAAGCCGGTCATCAAAGTGGTTCTCAAGGCAAGGCCGGGCAAGGTTTTTCTGAGGTCGGCAACGAGCTGCAGATTGCTCGCCAGATCGCCCTTCCTGTTCATCCCGCGCAGCACCCTGGCGCTGGCATGCTGAAAGGGAAGGTCGAGATAGCGGCACACCTTTTCCTCTTCCCTGATAGCTTCGAGCAGCGAGTCCGTCAGCGAATGCGGGTTCAGGTACATGATGCGCAGCCATTTGAGCGCGGGCAACTCCACCAGTTTCCTGATCAGGCGATCAAGCGCCGGTTTTCCGTACAAGTCCCGGCCATACTGTCCGGTATCCTGGGCCACCAGAACGATCTCCCTGACCCCGTGAGCCACCAGTTGGGCGGCCTCCAGGCATACAGCCTCCAGAGGCCGGCTCTGCAGCCTCCCGCGGAGGATGGGGATCAGGCAGTAGGCACAGGCGTGGGAGCACCCTTCTGCTATTTTGAGGTAGGCGGTAAAAGGCGGGGTCGACAGCATGCGGGGCGGCTGGCCGGCTGCGGAATTCGCTGTTGCCAGCGCTTTCAGCCGAAAGGAACCGCGGCATAGCGGGTCAGGCGGCGTTTCCCCGGCAATCACCGCGGACAACGCCTCGAGTAGGAATGGCCTGGCGTTGGATCCCAGCCAGAGATCGACTTCGGGCATCATCTTGCTCAGCGTTTGGCCATATCGCTGCGACAAGCAGCCGATCACAACCAGGCTTTTGCAGACGCCGCTCTTTTTATACCGGGCGCAGCGCGCGATCACTTCCAGCGATTCCTTCACCGCTGGCCTGATAAAGCCGCAGGTATTGATCAGAATGATCTCGGCATCTATTAAAGAGGGGGTGGCAATGTAGCCTTTACCGGCCAACATGCCCAGCAGGGTTTCGCTTTCGGTGAGATTCTTGGCGCAGCCTAGGCTGACCATGCCGACAGTGTTCAAGCTCTACGCTCCTGATCCCTGGGTGGACGTTTCGTCTGTATTCGAGGCAGAGACTGGTGAGACCGGGTTCGCTCCCGATTCCTTGGTGAACTCCTCGGTCACAGGCACCCACTCCCTCCCGAGCGGGGGAAGTTCCGCGCCGTTGTAATAGAGAATGACTCCCCCGGCGTTGCCGAGGTCCATCCTAATCGATTCCTTTCCTTGAAAAACCTTGGTATCACCCGGTTGCATGATGCCTGTATAGCTGCTCGACCCGTCAACTTCGACCTGAGCCCAGCACTGTTCTCTGGCGTAGACCGTGACCATTACCCCGTTCTGTTGGGGCGGCGGCGACGGCGCCACCTGCTCTGTCTTCGGCTTTGCGGCGATCGGCAAGGTCTGGGCGGTGCGGCTCCTGGCCGATTTGATTAAAAAGGCTGCCAGAAGCAGGCAGACAATCACGGCCAGACTACCCAAAACAAGTTTTTTGTTGCTGATTGCCAAGTCCCGCAAGGCTTGCCAAACACGTTGGAAATGGACGGCAATGACGGACAGTTGCCGCCAGTGCGGCTGGTCAGGCCCCCGGTTCGCCCCTGAAGCGCTGATGCCTGCCGTAAGGGAACTCGCCCGGTTGGCGTTTACAGGCGCCTTGCCCTGAGGAACATCCCCGTCTTCCGGCTTTTGATACAAGGAGCGGTATTGGGTCGCAATCGCCTCCGGATCGAGGTCCAGCATCCTGGCATAAATTTTTAAAAAGCCCAGCGTGTAGACCTCGCCCGGAAGTTCTGTGAATTTTTCAGATTCCAAGGCTGCTATGTAATCAGACCTGATCTTCGTAGCAGATTCAACATCTGCCAGAGTGATCCCCAGCTGCTGGCGTCTCGACCGCAGCGATTCTCCGATGTCTCCGGCGCCCATGAATGCACCACCTTCAGATATCAAGCCCCGGATCAAGCCCCGGACTTGAAATCAAAAGCTCATTTGATCAGTGATTCCTGTCATCGACAATATTTTCAGCTTTTAAAGAGGCCGAACTGCCCATGGCTTTCCGCACTGCCAGCCGGAGCCTGTAGCCGGAGGCGAGCCCATCGGCGATGCCGGCGGCAATGCTAACTGCCGAGCATGGTGTCTGCATCGGCGGCGCTGGAAGATGGTCTGTTTCTTCATTGGATGCCAGAATCAAACCCTGGTCATCGCAGAGGACGACCACCGCAAAACACCCCTCGTCAACGATCTGCTTGCAGGCCGGGAAAAGCTCTTCTGGGTCTTGATAGCGTTCCATTCCTGCCCGTGCGGCAATCTCCCAGGCCTGACATACCAGGTAAAACTGCGGATGAGAGAGATAGCCATACTCTTGCAACCGGCTGATGGGGCAGTTGACTACGGAACTAGTGATGTTGTAGCTGACTGCTCTCGAGGCCAGAAATCTCAAGGCGCCTGCAGGCAAACTGCCATCTATCAGCATCACCTTGGCACTCCGTATCAGGTCCTCTTTTGCGGCCAGTGCAGCCTGGCCGAGTTCGTTCTCGAAGCCTTCGTCCTCGATCCGGTGAATCACCCGGCCCCTGTCGGTGACAACGAGGTGCTTGCCGGTCGGAACGCTGGAGCCGTGAATGATATGCTTAATGTTGGCGCCTTTCTGCATCAGATGATCGCAGATCCGGTCGCCTAGCTCATCCTTGCCCAGATAGGTGATCAGTGACGGCTGCAAACGGTATCTGGCAAGCTCCAAGGCCAGCAGGCACCCGTCGCCCCGAAATGAATAATCGATCCTGCCGGAAGCGGCTGCAGCCTTGCTCCCGGGTGAGACTTCGGCACAGATCTCCAACCATGTTTTACCGATAACCAGGATGCCGCTGCGCTCGTCGAAAATATAGCCCTTGCCCACGATATATCCCTTGCGCATCAGATTGGAGATGTGCACTGCTGCCGCGGAGCGCGTTATTTTCATCCGCTCTGCAAGTTCATCCTGCGGGAGCAGCGGCTCCTTTTTAAGAACATCCAAAATCTCTTTTTCACGCTTTGTCAGATGGTTCATAAAGTCCTGGCGCTGCCAATAATAGTGTAAAAATAGACTTTTATTTAATATATTTAGCACGAAAATACTATTTTCGTGCCCGGTTTGTGTTGTGAAATCATGACCGTTAATAAATAAATCCGTTAAAATCTGTTTAATAAACATATGTTAAAAGATATTTAATATATGTTAATATATATCATCTAAGTTATTTTATCAACAAATTTATCCTGAATTTATCATGAAACGACAAAAAGCGACCTCACATCCCCTGGTTCCGCCTTTCGCCGCTTTTCTTTACATAATATCTGTTAAACTGCTCGCTGGTCATCAGTACGTCTCGTGGCCTCGCCCCATCGTAAGGGCCGATGATGCCCCCTCTCTTCAAGGATGTCCATCAGGCGACCGGCCCCTGGCGTAGCCGATGCGGAATCGCCTTTGCAAGAGGGATACGGAGGCATGCCCCGGTCCATCACAAGCCTGGCGGCATCCGTGAACAGGTCGTCCTCAAATGTCTTATCGACCACAGATACCTGTGATTGATCAGGGAAGCTGGCAATATACAGCGGCTTGCCCTGCTTCATGATGTAGCTGACAATACCTTCAACTTCGTTTTCTGTCACCAGTGCGCCCTGAATTCTGATCGGTTTGCTGGCTCCCACCGGAAGGAAGAGCATGTCTCCCTTTCCCGAGCAATTTTTCAGCACCGTTCAAGTCTAGAATGGTTCGGAGTCTGTCTGGGAGGAGACTGCAAAAGCGATGCGTGTGGGGATGTTGGCCTTGATCACGCCGGTGATGACATCTACCGAAGGACGCTGAGTGGCCACAACCAGGTGGATGCCTGCCGCTCTCGCCATCTGGGCCAGCCGGCAGATCAGATCCTCGACCTCTATCGGGGCGATCATCATCAGGTCCGCCAACTCGTCAATGACCACGACGATTAAAGGAAGCGGCTCATGCTGCCAGCCATGCTCCCTGCACATGTTGTTATAACGTGTAATATCCCTGATCCCCAGGGATGCAAAGAGTTCGTACCGGTTCTCCATCTCGCCGACCACCCATTTCAAGGCCGAAGCCGCCCTTCGCGGATCGGTCACTACCGGCGATAATAGGTGCGGGATGCCATTGTAAGTGATCAGCTCCACCATTTTCGGATCGATCAGGACAAACTTGACCTCGCCCGGATTCGCCTTGTAGAGGATGCTTGTAATAATCGCGTTCAAGCATACGCTTTTCCCCGATCCTGTTGCACCGGCGATCAACAGGTGTGGCATCTTCATCAGATCGGCGATGATCGGGTTGCCGGCGATATCCTTCCCTAAAGCAATGGTGATCTTGGACTCCGCATCCGAAAACTCCTGGCACTCCAGAATCTCCCGCAGATAGACGGGGAGCACTTCCTTGTTGGGAACCTCGATCCCCAAGGCTGCTTTTCCGGGAATGGGAGCCTCGATGCGCACGTCCGAAGCTGCCAGGCTCAGGGCGATATCGTCAGAAAGGCGGACAATCTTGCTGACCTTGATTCCCGGCGCAGGCTGGACCTCATAGCGGGTGATGGCAGGCCCCCGGTGCACCTGGCTGACACAGACCTGCACCCCGAAATTGTTGAGTGTCTCTTCCAGGATCCGGACATTTTCAAGGATCTCTTTATTGAGTCGATTGCTCTTAACCTTCAATGATTTGGACAGCAGGCCAAGGGAGGGAAGGCAGTAGTTATCGTAGCTGCCTGCCTGGTCCTGGTCCATTTCCTGGTTCAGTCGAGCGGGGATGACCTCGCCGGAGACTGCATGCGGCTTATTTTGCTCATCCTTGGACGCAGAAACTGGCAAATTGTAATCGATGATTACCGGGAGGCCATGGGTAGTGTGCTCTCTCTTGCGCCCTGTTTGGCATCCCTGGACGTTCCCGCCGCCGGGTACCCAGGGTGCCCTCCGGACGCGGGCCGCATCTCCTCCTCAACGAACAGGAAATCGAGCAGCCGTTGCCCGATACCGTGCCCACCAGTCTTGATTCCCGAACCGACTCCATGAAACATCCTGACCAATGGTATTCCCGTCAACAGGATGATGGCGATCACGCTGCAGGCAACCAGGATGATGATCGTGCCGGTCCTTGCAAAAAAGTAGACCGAGGCAATGCTGATCAAGGCGCCCAGAATGCCGCCTCCGGCCCCTCTCTTGCCCTCATTCCAGAAGAGGGAGATCATCTGGTTGCGGGTCAGGAAGGCTGGGGCCGTCAGAAAATGCACGCCGGTCAGGAACAAAAGCAGGCCGAGCAGGACTCCCGCCGCCCGGGGCACCTTTTTCAAGGGTTGTCGATACAGGGTCAGGCATATTCCGAAATAGGCAACCGCCAGCACCACTCCGTACTGGCCTGCAAGCCGGTCAAGTACTTCAGGGTCCCCCCGCCAAGCTTCCGATCGCACCCGTCTGGACATAAAAGCTCATAAACATCAGAGCTGCCAGGGCCAGCAAGATGATGCCGGCGATCTCATTAGTCAGCTTGTCGTTGGCGGGTGCCTTTATTTTCCTGACCCTGGCTGCCACGCCATTACCTCCTGTGGCACGCTCGCTCTTACTTGGCCGCCGATAAGCTCTCATCAGTCAGGAATGTACGTGTGCCGTACAAAACACACGAGTGCCGTACAGAAGCCCTGTCACTACCAGATTATAGCACTATTCTAGCGGAACGGAAATGGATCTGCCGCGTCTTGAGCGCATTATTTAGGCGAGACCGAACATACTAAAATATATAAAACGGATTATCAATTTAGAAGGGAATGCCAACATCAGATATGGAAGACGAACATACAACCGGCATCAGGAGAAAAAGGGACCTCGTTCGCATGCGGAGACCCGGGATGGAAGAGGAACCAGGAGAACAGGAAACCGGCACCGACCATGACCCGCCCACTGCCCCCGATAATCCGGATACAAGAAAATCAAAGCAGGGAGTAAGAAAAATAGACACTGTCAAAGAATACGGCCAGAATGAAATTCCGAACGTCAAATCAAACATCCATTGCCTGCCGATTATCGGGCAGATCGAAGGTCATCTTGTGCTGCCCCCTCAGAATAAAACAACGAAGTATGAGCATGTAATCCCACAACTGGTTGCCGTGGAGCAGAATCCGGAAATCGAGGGGCTGCTGATCGTGCTCAATACTGTGGGCGGGGATGTGGAGGTGGGCCTGGCTATCGCGGAGATGATCGTCAGCATGTCCAAGCCTACGGTATCGTTGATCTTGGGGGCGGCCACTCGATCGGTGTCCCGGTAGCCATCAGCCCCAAATATTCTTTTATCGCAGAGACCGCGACCATGACCATCCATCCGATCAGGTTGTCAGGCCTGGTCATCGGCGTCCCCCAAACATGGGAATACCTCGATAAGATGCAGGACCGGGTGATCCGGTTTGTGGCCAAACACTCCAACATCACGGAAAAAAAGTTCCGCGAGCTCATGTTCACCACCGGAGACCTCGCCCGCGATATCGGGTCGGTGCTGCTCGGCAATGAGTCGGTCGACGTCGGCCTGATCGATGAGGTGGGGGGACTGGCAGATTCGATCAACAAGCTGCAGGAGATGATCCGGAAAGATAAGAAGAAGGATAAGCACGAGCTTCATTAAGAGTATCTTCATGGTCGAGCCAGGCCAGGCTCTTGTCCCATGATCAAAGCCAAACCCCAGAAAGCACAGAAACCCTCTGGGGTTGTCGTCAAGTTGCTTACCTGTTCCTCTCGGCTAACACCTTGCTCAAACACTTGCCGCCGGTACCAATATTATCATGTTCGTTTTCCTTCAAAAGAACGATGAACGCCCTGCAGTCCACTTTTAAAATCTCGCTTGCCACATTGGTGAATCCGGCAATCAAGGCTTCTTTCTGCTCTTTGTTCATTTTGCCCGCTTCAAGCGTGATCACTGGCATCATCCATTCACCTCCTGAATTGATTTTACCCGTGAACTTAAACCATGTCCATGAACAGTTTCGCCAATTCCGGATCAAACTGTGTGCCAGCACATCTTTTAATCTCTTCTAACGCCTCGGTGCGGGAAATCGCTTTCTTGTAAGGCCGCCCATTTGTCATCACGTCATAGGCATCGGCTATGGCGAGAATGCGCGAGTGTAATGGAATCGTCTCTCCATTAAGTCCCCGGGGATAGCCTGTTCCATTCCAGTATTCATGATGGGACAGAATCGCTTCGGCAATATTTTTGAGATTGGGCACCGCTCGGGCGATGCCTTCACCGATCTCCGGATGCTTCTTCATCAGATCCCATTCTTCCGAAGTTAAATAACATGGCTTCATGAGAATATCACCCGGCATGCCGATCTGTCCGATGTCGTGAAGTGCAGCCAATATGTCCAGTTCACCCTTTTCAGCGCTTGACAAACATAGTTTATCCCCTATCTTTGCAACCAAATCTTGGACACGCCTCCCATGTTCCAGTGTTTCGGGAGATTTCTCGGCCAAGGCTCTCTGGAAATAGGTGATTATGGAGAAACGGGTGCTTCTGCTGTCTATTGGCTTATCCCGATACATCATGTCTTCGGCTTCGCGTGATAACAAGATCAAAATCCTGATCAATCTCCTCCATCGTGGCAACTCCCAGGGCGAAGCTTACGGGCAACGCTTCTTGCTCAGTATTGTCGCAGGCTTTTTTGATGCGTTTGCAGATTCTCTCAGCGCTTTCTATCTTAGTTTTAGGCAAGAGAGTGGCAAATTCATCGCCGCCCCAGCGGCAAATTATGTCTTCCTTGCGGCACATTCTTTTAAGAATCTTAGCAGCTTTAACCAGCAGTTTGTCCCCCATCTGATGTCCGAGTGTGTCATTGATCACCTTGAGTCCGTTGACATCTCCAATGATAATGCTTAAGGGCAGCTGCCTTTTAGTTTCCAGTCGTTTAAGCTCCTCCTCAAAATAGGACCGATTATAGAGCCCGGTCAGTGTATCATGAAAGCTCAAGTACTTGAGTCGTTCTTCGGCCTGCTTACTCTCGGTTACGTTCCGCACAACCACGACAACATCGTTCTCCATTAAGGGAAGGAATCGGGCTTCGAACAATTTTGGTTCACCGCCGGCGGCAATTGTATACTCGATTATAACCAGTGACCGGGTTTCTAAAACTTGGTCGATGGCCTGTTGGAACAATTGGCCAAATTTCTTGGAAACATCCTGAATGCGCTTTCCATACAGTTCCTCCGCTGGCATGTATAGGTCAGCCTGATGGCCCGCCTGCACATCAAGGAATACACCATCAGCGTTGAGCCTGAAGTAGAGATCGGGGAGGGCCTGAAAGACTGTCTGCAGTTCCGAGGCAGTTCTGCGCAGCTTTTCCTCAGCCTCTTTGCGCCCCGTGATGTCCCGGTTGCCTATGATGAAGCCCACAACATCGTTCTGATCATCAAGCAGTGCCTTGCCCAGTGATTCTATCCATACATAACGGCCCTGAGCATTCCTGATGCGGCACTCTACAACTCCTTGCCTGTTTTGAAAACCATCTTGAATGGCAGCCTTTACTCTATCACGATCATCTGGATGGATGAGGTCGAACACCGAATTTCCAAGTAATTTTTCATTATCATATCCCGAAAGACCCCTCGGTGATGCTGCGGGATTCCATGATATGCTCGAGTACTGGATCACGCCCTCTGTATCTATCTTGATGACAGTGTCCAGCATATTTTCTGTTAACTGCCGCAGTTCCTCCTCTCTGGCATGCAGCGTTTCCTCGGACCGTTTACGGTCGTTAATATCACGGGTGACAAATAAACTGCCGGTCAGGATGCCGCTGTTATCCAAGATCGGGCTAACAACAGATTCCAGCCATAGATAGTGGCCATTGACATGGCGCAGGCGAAACTCGAATATTGCATGCGAAGATGTGGCGATGGCCCTGAGCAGGGCAGGCGTAATCCTGTCTATATCTTCTTGATACATGTAGTCGTATACTCTGGTTCCTATCACCTCTTCGGGCTCGTATCCGAGAACACTTTTATTCGATGGGCTGACGTGTTGAATAACTCCCCCCAGATCTGTTTCCGTAATGATGTCAAACATGTTGTTCGTAATACGTTGCAGTTGGGCATCGCTCTCTCTAAGCGCATCCTCCATCTTTTTGCGTTCGGAAATATCTACAAAGCTTTCCAACAGAAAATCATGCCCCTCAATGCTTATGGCGGCAACTGTTTTGAGGACCGGAATCGATTCTCCATTTTCCTTGAACAGCACGCTCTCGACGCCGCTCATGCTCTGGTTGGCGTCGAGCACCGGGCACCGGCCCTGCTCTTCAGGACAAATATACTGATGACATACCTCGCCAACTATTTTCTCCCTGGGAACGCCGATCATATCCAGGGCAATCTGGTTGGCTTCGACAATCTTTCTGCTCTGCGCGTCTATCAACAGCACTCCGCACAGAAGTGATTCTTTTATGATCTCAAAGCAGGCGGAGACAGTTGCAGCCAGCAAGCGGTCATTTTTCTCCCCACTGGGTGATGTGTCCCCTACTCTATAGATGTCTCCCCTCTTTCGCTGCGACTCCTCGCCTCCTGCATGCAGTTCTTCCTTGCCCCTGCCTCGCTCCATCATTTTGCCTCCATAAAATAATTGGAACCCGATCTCTGGCTTAGCATTTCGAATGTTATCCAACTAACCAACCATGATGGCTCCATCACCAACCGCACATGAATAGTTGTGGCCATTTTCACATTACACTAAAATCTAACAATTGATCTTTAAAATCTCGACCAACCTAGGTCAGTTTTCTATTTTTCTATAACTTATCGTTAATTAATTATTATATCGACATTATTTTTATAGAATAGACCGTAATTTCCTCTTTCAAAATTATATTAGTGCCACAGTGGAGTTCAGGAGGTCGTAAAGGCCCCAGCGCCGTTTCCGAAAGTTTTAAAAACACATTTGGTTATTTGGGCGCCATTGAGGAGGTAGAGTTGCATGCAGGGTAGTGTACAATTTTGGCAGGTGAACGGGGATCTTCCATAGAAGAAGAGGCCTCAATTTAAATGGCCATCCGGAAGGATGACCAACTCCCCGACCAAAAGGAGTGGAGGTCTCCATGTTGGATTTCATCGTTGCGCAGATTCCGGAGGGTGGTCTCGGAGTCATTGGGGGGCAGGTAAGGCACGCCCCGGCTAGGAGGATGAAGCGGATCGCTGCCCGCTGGAGTCCAGGCGGCACTGACCGCATGGCTAGGTTGCTTTCTGCCAAGGCCAACGAAGAACTGTACAGCTGCCTTGCAGCCCCCAAGGCCACAGACACCATGATCCTGGCTAAAGTCGCAGGAGAGACACCCATAGACCGTAGCCGGGTTTGCATTCCCAATCACTCTCAATTCACATCGTAGACGTGCGCAGGCTCTTTGAGGCTGGCTGTTCCCAACGGCCAGTCTGGGGCAGTGGTTTCCGCAAAGTAATACTTGCTACCTTTATACCAGTAGTAAGACAGTTCTCTGCCCCGTGGTAGCTGGCTGTTGGTAAACGCCACGCCCACCGCCATATGTCCGGGTTCTCCGTTTTGAGACGAGAATTCCAGCAAGGTTACTTTGTATGATAAACTCTCGAGCAGCGCTGCCAGGAGAATTGACTTGTCCTTGCAATCTCCATTATCAACCAGGGTCTGAGCGGGCAATTCGGGAGCGTAGGTATTTTGATAGGAAATCGCCCCGCACACGAAACTCTGGATGAACTCCGCCGTATGAAAGTAATCAAAACCGCTGCGCTCTGCATATGCTTGCAGTTGATTAGCCAAGTCTCCTGTCCACTGGCTGTTATGAGTGTCATTGACCCATGGCGCAAGGTCTCCTCCCTCTTCCACCGAATCCGCAAGCACCAGTTGCCTGAACTCGACAGGCATGGTCTCGATGGCGACCTGTGAGTATTTGCCGCTGTAAAAACCTGCTGTCAACCGGCTGACATTCCGGTCCCAATCCAGCAGTTGCTGGGGGGTTTCAACCTGCCAGGCAAATTTTCGTCCTTGATATACCCATTCCAGATCTCTGGCCACACTCTTCCCGGAATCATTTTGACCAACATTGGTCGTTCCCGGGCCAGCAGGCCGGACAGCACTTTGGTCGATGCTTGACCTGACCAGCGGCAGCCGGCAACAGTCATCAAGAGGACAGATGCAGCCAGAATCAGGCAGAATAAAAGAACAGGGGCCGACTTCTTTTTTGATCGTTGGGCTGGCCAAATGGATACACCTGCCCGCTTGTTAAAATACCTGCTAGTTCATGCTTTAAGACAGACCCGGATAACAAGACTTTATCCTTGAAAAAGAACTTGAAGAAGAATGGTTGAACCTGGCGGATAATTATTAACAATTGTTGAATAATACCTACTGTGAAGCAATTTTTTGATGACTCGACTCTGGAGGTGCCAGCCCTGATCCTCTATACGCCGATGCCCGCCGAGCTCATTTGGCCTCCTCCAGAAGTTGCAGAGGTTCCATCCCCTTATCAAGAGATCGAAAGCGGAGGGGTCACCCTGATAGTTCAGCCGGTGGGAATAAACTCCGGAAGAATTGTTCAGATCAGAAGCACTGATCCTAACGTGTTTTTAAAACAGGAGTACCAGCCGGGGCGGTGCGATCGCCTTCATCCCGGAATTAAACCTCCATGATGATCGGAAGGATCATCGGCCTTCTTCTGGTCCTTTCATATAAAAACTTGCCGACGACTTCACGAACATTTGATTTAATTCCACCCCATTCTGAAATGTTCGCGTCCTTACACTGCTTCAGAATGACCCGCAGCCTTTCCTTGGCCTCTTCAAGCAGTTCCTCAGATTCCCGAACATATACAAAGCCGCGCGAGACGATGTCCGGGCTGGCGACAACCGCCCCGGTCTCCTTGCTCACTGTGATCACGATGATAAAGATGCCATCCTGAGAGAGATGCTTCCGGTCTCGCAGCACTACGTTGCCAACGTCGCCGACTCCCAGACCGTCAACCAGAACGCTGTCCGGCGGTCACCCTGCCGGCGATCACGCCCCGCTCCTCGTTAAATTCCAATATATGCCCATTTTCTGCAACAAAAATGTGGGACGGATCGATGCCCACATCCTCAGCAAGCCGGGCATGCTTTATCAGGTGGCGGTACTCTCCGTGCACGGGAATAAAAAATTTCGGCTTGACCAGGTTGAGCATCAGTTTCAACTCCTCCTGGCCGGCATGTCCGGAAACATGAACGCCAGAAAAAGGTTCGTAAATCACGTCTGCCCCCTGGCGGAACAACTGGTCGATCGTCCGGTGCACCAGTTTTTCATTGCCCGGAACCGGGCTGGCAGAGATGATAATGGTGTCTCCGGGAATGATCTCGACCCGGTGATGATCGTTCATGGCCATGCGCGACAGGGCGGACATCGGTTCCCCCTGGCTGCCGGTGGTCAGAATAACCGTTTCCCCTTTAGGATAGAGCTGAATCTCGTCCAGATCGACCAGCAGCCCCGGCGGAGCGTCGATATAGCCAAGGTCCATGGCAATACTGACCACGTTGACCATGCTCCTGCCAACCACCGCTACCTTGCGGTTGTATCTTTCAGCAGTGGTGATCGCCTGTTGGATGCGGGGGATGTTGGACGCAAAGCAGGCGATGATGATACGTTCCTTGGCGCTGCGAAAGGTTTCGTCAAACTTTTCCCCCACCAGGCGTTCCGACATGGTATAGCCCGGCCGGTCCGCGTTAGTGCTGTCGGACATCAGTACCAGTACGCCCTCGTTGCCCAATTCGGCAATCTTGTGATAATCGATAGTCTGGCTGTTGACCGGGGTCTGGTCCAGCTTGAAATCTCCGGTATGCAAGATGGTTCCCACCGGTGTTTTAATTCCCAGGGCCACGGCATCTGAGATGCTGTGGCTGACCCTGATAAAACTCACCTGGAAGGGCCCCAGGTTTACCGTGTCTCCCGCTTTCACGCACCGTGTCCTGATCGATCCGGGGCAGTTTAAATCTTTGATCTTGGCTTCCAGCATGCCCAGCGTCAGTTTGGTGCCATAGATCGGCGCCTGGATGTCCCTGAGCAGGTACGGCAGCGCCCCGATATGATCCTCGTGCCCGTGGGTCAACACGATACCCCGGATCAGTTCCTTGTTTTCGATCAAATAAGTGATATCGGGGATGACAAGGTCGATGCCGAGCATCTCGTCATCCGGAAACATCAGCCCGGCATCGATAACCATGATGTTCTGTTTGTATTTGATGGCCATGATATTCTTGCCGATCTCCCCCAGGCCACCCAGAGGGATGATGCTTACAGTATCTTCTTTCATGTTTCCAGCCCTCATCTATATAGTTCTTTTTACAAGCAGAAAACCTACCCTCAACACAGCCTGAAAGGTAGGTTACCCATAGACACAGATTAGCCGTTCCCTTCCTTCGTCAATGCAACTACGACTCGCATCAGGCTGCCTGCATACAACTGTGATCAGTGAAGTGCAACTCCGCCCCTTGGACTGGACGCCTCTGCGCCCGCTCCCCTGGGTCGCCCGGCAGTCGCCTGGCTAGAAGCAGCCTCTTCTCATTCCAGCTTGATCCTGTTTCATTATAACGGAAACAGCGCTTGATTACAAGCAGTTGCAGCCTCTTGGTCCAGCCTCTCAGCGCTCTGCCGGCCGTCTCTGCCCTGCCCGGCCCCTTTCCGGTCAGGCAGGCCCTTTTCTTTCACCGGGACTGAGAGGAAACCCTCACTTTAGACGCCGCCTTCGGGCGACCCTCATCTCTAATTCTTCCCCAGGCTCTTCATCAAATAATTCCGGTTAGGGACCTGGAAGGCCTGTCTGCCGTTAGTGAGGATGTCTCCGCATGAATCCCGGGCCTTTCGGAGACGCCTGAGACTGGGATCACGGCATCAAAATGAATAATAAAGTAAGAATAATTTGACCAATTCAGGATCAAATTGGGTGCCTGCGCATTTTTCGATCTCTTTTACAGCCTCTTCATGGCTGATAGCTTTTTTGTAGGGCCGTCCGTTGGTCATCACGTCATAGGCGTCGGCAATAGTCAGGATACGAGAGAGCAGCGGGATCTGCTCCCCTTTCAGGCCTTGGGGATAGCCTGTCCCGTCCCAGAACTCGTGATGCGACAGGATCGCGTCGGCAACATCGGAGAGATCGGGTATAGATCTGGCGATCCTCTCCCCGATCTCCGGATGCTTCTTGATCAGTTGCCACTCATCAGCCGTTAGATAGCAGGGCTTGGTCAGAAGCTCGACCGGCATGGCAATCTGGCCGATATCGTGAAGAGTGGCCAATATGCTCAACTCGTCCCTTTCTTTTTTAGACAATCCAAGTTCCTCGCCTATTTTTGCACTTATATTCTGGATTCGCCTGCCATGTTCCAGCGTTTCCGCAGATTTCTCGGCCAGCGATCTTTGAAAGTAGTTGATCATGGAGAAGCGAGTGCTCCTGCTATCCAGCAGCTTGTCGCGATACATGATATCCTCTGCTTCGCTGAAAACAAGTTCGATGTTTTGATCTGTGCCTTCCTTTGTGGCAGTGCCAAGAGAAAAACTGATCGGAATAGCGTCTTTCTCTGTTTCTTTGCAGGCCTCCCTGATCCTTTCGCAGATTTTATTGGCAAATTCTCTGTCTGTCATCGGCAGGAGAATGGCAAACTCATCGCCGGCCCAACGACAGACAATATCCTCGCGGCGGCAGTTATTTGTGAGAATCGAGGCTGCCCTGATTATCAGCTCATCACCCTTCTGGTGGCCAAGAGTATCATTGATCAGTTTGAGGCCATTAACGTCGCACATGATGATACTCAGGGGCATCTGCCTCTCGACACTCAGCCGCTTCAGTTCCTCCTCGAAGAATGAACGATTGCAGATTCCGGTAAGTGGGTCGTGGAAGATCAGGTGCCTGAGGCGCTCTTCCGACAGTTTACGCTCGGTTATATCCAGAAATGATACTACGCTCTTTTTGGTGCCAGGGATAATCTCAAATTTTGTCAGGATATTCTTGAACTCCCCACGTTTGTTTATAAGTTCTGACTCATGCTGTTTTGGTGCGGCCTCCGGCTCAATTATACGCAGGAAATGATATTTCTTGGCGATCTCCGAAGCCTTTGGAGAGATTAGATCGAGCCAGCTCTTTTTGCCCTCGATCTCCTCCTTGGAATAACCGCTAAGTTCTTCAAACTCCCGGTTTGCCAAGGATATGGTCGCGTCTTCCTCAATTATCACTGTCGCCGTCCCGGAGGCCTCGAAGATTGTCCGGTACTTTGCTTCCGCCTCCAGCAGCGCCTCCTCGGCCAGTTTGCGCTGGGAGATGTCGCGGCTGCCAAAAACAGAGCCTGCGATCGCTCCTCTCTCATCAAACAGCATTTTACCGACGGTTTCTATCCAAAGGTAGTGTCCGTCAGCGTGCCTGTAACGAAACTCAGCGCTGTCCGATCCCAGTCTCGATAGCAGCCTGGAAAGCTCCCATTATTCTGTCCAGATCATCGGGGTGCATCAGCTCGAATACCGATTTTCCGATCATCTCCTCATTCTTATATCCCAAAATGCTTTCGTTCGAAGGGCTGAGATATTGAAAGACTCCTCGTGCGTCTGCTTGGCTGACCATATCGAGCATATTTTCCGTTACGTGGCGCAGCCGGAACTCGTTCATATACACCTCTCGCCATGACTGCTCCAGGGCATCCAGCATGCCATTGATATTTTCTGCCAGGCCGGCAATTTCGCCGGCCGCGTCAACGGCAAGCCGCTGCGTCATGTCGCCGCTCAAGCCGATCTCCCTGATATCTGTCCCGAGCTGATGAAGCTTCTTTAGCAGATTCATTTTATATCCCCCGAATGACCATCTAGGTCTGGTCATGAAATTTATCATTAAAAAAGGGGTTTTTTCTTTTTCCAACTGAATATATATTTCTTCTCATTTTATCGGCATCTCATTTATCGATATTTAACCGCAAGCTTGTTTTCCTTGAAAAGAGCCTGACGGTATTGACGGAATGTGTCGGTACCCCGCCGGGGTACCCGGCGGGTGCAGTCGGAATCAGGCAGCATAGCTGAGCAGTAACGTATTTTTAACAGATCAATTTTTGAGCGAAGTTTGGCCGGCACCCGATATGCCTATAGAAACTAACGGGGAGTTCCTGTGAACTCCCCTGGATTTGCATCTATTACTTCATGTGCGATCCGCCTCGGGACTACAGCTCCCGAAAGCCAAGCGCGGGCTGAAGCGGACAACAACCTCCGGTTTCCACCAACGTTGGGTTGTGAATACCACAATTTTTTGCGAGTTCTATTTTTTGCTACCAGGTCTGTTTCAAGCCACGCCTAAAACCCTAACCGATCAGCTGCAACTCTTCCATCACTTTGCGCACCGCATCTGACTCCTGAACCGTAGCCGGAACCAGAGGCAGCCGCGGGGGCCCTGCCTTGATGCCGATCATGTCGACAGCGGCCTTTACCGGCACCGGGTTGGTGGTGATGAACAGCACCTTGAAAAGCGGAAACAGCTTCAGGTGTAATTCCCTGGCCTCTTCCACCCGCCCTTCGAAGAAGGCATCGATCATCTTCCCGATCATGCTCCCAGCCACATGGGAGGCCACGCTGATCACACCGCATCCGCCCACGGCAAGCATCGGCAGGGTCATGGAATCGTCTCCGCTGTAGATAAGAAAATCGGGCGGCGTGGAGCGCCTGATCTCCGTCACCTGCTCCAGGCTGCCGCTGGCCTCCTTGACGGCCACGATGTTGGCCAGCTCAGCCAGCCTGGTCACCGTCGGCGGGAGCATGTTGACCGAAGTACGGCCCGGCACGTTGTAGACAATGATGGGAAGGCCTGTAGAGGCAGCCAGTGTTTTAAAATGCTGATAGAGCCCCTCCTGGCTGGGCTTGTTGTAATAGGGAGTTACGAGCATGATGCCGTCCACGTCTGTCTTTTCCGCCATCTTGGTCAGCTCCAGGCTCTCGGCGGTATTGTTCGAGCCGGTTCCTGCCACGACGACGGCCTTGCCCGCCACAGCCTCCCTGACCACACTGAACAGCCTGCTCTTCTCTTCCTTGTTAAGAACCGGTGATTCACCCGTCGTACCGGAAACCACGATGCCATCAGAGCCTGTTTTTGCCAGATGGATGGCCAGTTCCGCTGCCTGGTCGTAGGCCACCGCTCCGCTGTCCGTAAAAGGTGTGATCATTGCCGTTAACACGCGCCGAAATCATTGCCCATGTCACCGCTCCCCTTTTTTGATTATGATTAGCTGCGCATCAGAAGCTCCGCTATCTGTACGGCGTTGGTCGCCGCTCCTTTGCGTAGCTGGTCGCCTGAAAGCCAGAGATTCAATCCCAGTTCGTGAGACAGATCTTCCCTGATCCGGCCGACAAACACCTCATCACGATACGAGGCCAGTAAAGGCATCGGGTACTTGAGAGACTCCGGTTCATCCTGGACGATCACCCCGGGCGCACGGGACAGGATGCTGCGAGCCTCTCCCGGCGTCAACTTCCTTTCCGTCTCTATATTCACAGATTCCGAGTGGCTTCTGAATACCGGCACCCGCACCGTGGTGGCAGATATTCTGATCTCCGGGTCGTGCAGGATTTTCCTCGTTTCCCAGAGCAGCTTCATCTCTTCCCGCGAGTACCCATTCTCCATGAATACGTCGATCTGCGGGATCAGGTTGAAGGCTATCTGATAAGGGAAGACAACGGGCTGCACGGCTTCTCCCGCCAATACCTGCCTGCTTTGCAGAAGCAGTTCGTCGATCGCCTCTCTGCCGGCCCCTGATACCGCCTGATAGGTTGATACCACCACTCTCCTGATCCTGGCGGCATCATGGAGCGGCTTGATCGGCACCACGAATAGTATGGTGGAGCAGTTGGGGTTGGCAATTATTCCCTGGTGTTTCTGCACATCTTCAGGGTTTACCTCCGGAACTACCAGCGGCACCTTTTGATCAAGCCGGAAGGCGCTGCTGTTGTCCACCACCACCGCGCCCCGTTTGACCGCCTCCGGCGCCAGCACCTTGCTGACGTCTCCGGCGGCAAACAAGGCGATCTCTATGCCCCGGAACGACTCGGGCACTGCCGTGTGCACAGTCAGCCGCTCCTCGCCAAAAATGATCTGCTCGCCCTCCCAGGACTCGTCTGCCAGCACAACCAGCTCGGCTACAGGAAAGCCGCGCTCTTTTAAGATCAATAGGATCTCCTGCCCCACCGCTCCCGTAGCGCCTACCACTGCAACCCTGTATCCTGATGCCATCTCCTGGTATCCTCCCGTGATCTGATTGAGTCCTGAATCTTGCCGCATATATTATTAGATTTGACACGAAGGCGCGGTGTCCTCCTAATTCCCGATAATTTATAGGCGTCCGGTGCTGCCGGCCGGCAGTGCATTTTCGCATCCAGATATCGCTATTGAAATCAGTGATCAGCATTCTGTATCAATAATGGTTGCACCTGCTTGCCATCCAGGGCACAACAGATCGTATCGAGCAAGCAGTCTAGCCTGGCAACCAGCGAGTTTGGCTTGGCAACCGGATTGTCCTGTCCGAAAGGCACCATGTAAATGTTTTTGGTGTTGATGAGCACAGCTATATTTTTGGCGTTAAGGCCCAGTCCGTCGTTGGTTGACACCGCAATCACGACAGGGCGCTGATTTCGCAGATGGGCCTTGATCGCCATCAGCGCCGGGGTATCCGTGATCCCGTTTGCCAGTTTGGCCAGGGTGTTTCCAGTGCAAGGAACGCACGCCAAAAGATCGAAAAGTTTGCCGGGCCCGATTGGTTCGGCAGTGCTTATGGTCTTAATGACTTCTTTACCTGTAATTTCCTCGAGCTTGGCGCACCAGTCTGCAGCCTTGCCAAACCTGGTATCCATAGAACTCACCGAGAATGATACTACCGCTGTGATCTCCGCACCCTCCGCAGCCAGCCTATCGATCTGATCTATCGCTTCCTGCAGGGTGCAATGTGAACCGGTAACAACAAAGCCCAGGCGTTTACCTGCCAGACGCATGTCAGCACCTCCCTAGAACTTACCCTCGCATGTAGATATTTGGCAATTCATGGAGAATAAGTTGGGGAATAACCTGGGCCAGGATTTTGCCACTGGTTGTGGGCGCCACTTTTCCGGGCAGGCCTGGCGAAAGCAGCGCAGTAATCCCCATCTTCTGTGCGGTCTTGAAATCAGTACCGCCCGGATAGGCAGCGAGATCGATGATTAGGGCCTCCCTGCTCACAAGGGAGAGTATCTTTTCATCGAGCACCAGCTGCGGCACGGTGTTGAAAATTATTTCTGCTTCGTTGATGCACGACTGGAGATCGTCGAAGGAAACCGGCCGGAAACCCATTTCGAAGATCCTGGCCAGGTCAGCGCTTTTTCTGGCGACCACAGTGGTTTGCGCACCGATCCCGCCCAGCATCCGGGCCAGGGTCTTCCCCAGCCTCCCGAATCCAAGCACGAAGGACTTGCTGTAGTGAATGGTAAAAGACGTCTGCTCAAAGGCGATCTGGATGGCGCCTTCCGCTGAAGGGATCGCATTGAGAATGGCCACATCGTCACGTTCTGCTATCTCTATTATTTTCCATCCGTACGTTGTCGCCCATCTATGAAGAAAATCTCTGGCGGCGCCGATGATCACGATGACACCTGTTGGGATGAGCCTGGCTATCTGAGGTGTTAGTTTGAGGCTGCAGTCATTGCTCAGGGACCTGATATTGCCCTCGGGATCGGTTCCCTGCATCGGGAATATCAACACCTGAGCATTGGATACGGCGGTTCCCAGATCTTCTATAATGCCCACCTGTTTTAATTCTTCACAGGCGCTGAAACCAATTGCCTTAACAGACGCGCCGAGTGCGACCAGTTCATGCATCAATACCAGGTCGCGCCTATCCCCTCCAATGACTGCGATGTTTATTCCCGTGAGATCACTGCCCAAATGATTCCCCTCCTTCCCCTGATATTGGCGATAACAGTATATGTGAGGAGAAAGGAGTAGGTGTCTTGAGCCGCTGGTCGGATGCCGGTGATCGGACATCAGAATAATGAGAGTCACCCCTGATTCCGGTCTCCGTTATTCATCAGTCCAATACTTTTTCCAGTCCGATATTGACTCCCTGAAGCTGGCGCACTTTCTTGATGGCTAAAATCACTCCTGGCATAAAGGACTCCCTGCTGATGGAGTCATGACGCAGGGTCAACAGCTGGCCCGGCCCCCCGAAAATAACTTCCTGGTGAGCCACCAGACCGGGCAGCCGCACGCTGTGCAGCCTGATACCATTCCAGTCGCCGCCCCTGACTCCGGCAATCTTCTCATGCTCTTCCGGATGCCCCTGGCGAAATGGTTTTCTTTCCATCTCGATCATTTGGGCGGTGAGCAGTGCAGTGCCTGATGGAGCGTCGATCTTTTGATCATGATGGAGTTCGATGATCTCCACGTTGGGGAAAAAGCGCGCCGCCTGGCGGGCGAAATCCATCATCAGCACAGCGCCCAGCGCAAAGTTGGGCGCGATCAGCATGCCCGTTTTTGCTTTTTTGGATGCCTTTTTCAACCCTTCGATCTCAGCACTGTCGAGCCCGGTAGTTCCGATGACCGGAGCCACCCCGTATTGCAAAGCAATCTTGGCGTTTTTTACCGCTGCCTGAGAGTTGCTGAAGTCGATCATCACTGACGCCTTCTTGCCAGAGAGGGTCTCTGTAAGATTATCGCTGACAATGACCCCACAGTCCGGTAAGCCTGCCAGTTGACCCGCATCCGCCCCTATTTCTCTGACGTCCACCGCCCCCACCAGAACCAGATCGGGTTCCTTCAAAACCGCCTTGACAACCTCTCTGCCCATCCTGCCGGCAGCTCCGGTCACAACCACGGAAATGATCTCGCTCATCAAAGATCTCATCCCTTCTATAAACGCCCTGTTGGTGCTAAAAACCCAGATCGACAAAAAGAATCATATAAGTTGCACTGATCTGCTACAGCCCTGAAAGCCTTCTCCTGCAAGCATTTCCAGCGCCCTTGCTAACCGTTTGCTAACCATAGTTTTTTTTGGCTTCGTAAAACTTCAGTTATTTTTACCTGGTCTCCTCATTTGTGACTGGCCCCACATGTCTACATGACTTCCTTCTTTCAAGGCCGCGCGGGTAGTTTATTATTTCGCCCCTGCGTTAGATTTTCCTCTAGATCCGTACCTTCCACATAGGCGCGTGGTATTAAAATGAAGCTGCCAATCCGCCGAGAGGGAATAATTCCTTGCCGCACATACTCATAAGCCGTATCATCCAGCGCCAATGGGCAATCCGATCGCCTCCCTGCAAGAGGATATGGATGCGGAATAGAAGACTCGTGCCAGCTTCCAGGTCAGGTGTTATTAGTGAATACTGGTTTGACATCAATGTGTGGATCTTCCATCAGGATTATCTTAATCTCATTGTTGTTAATTGCAATACATCTACCTTGAGAAGGTAAAAAAAGTGGGCGATTTGCCTTAATAATAGCAGGCATGATCGCTCCAGAAAATTGTATTGATTTAATTGCGCTGTGCCATTTTCAGCCCAGGTTAAGGTAAAACCAAAGTTACTAGCGATATCTTTTAAAGGAACCATAAGTGTTCCTCCAATTAACTTTGCAGATGAGCCGGGTGTAACCTGGATGCTCATGAGGCTACCGCCCACATTTAAGGTGGCAGTCTGACTCCCACTGTCCCATGATACTTGTCCTTCCAAGGCATTTGCGATCTCGGGCAGCGGAACCAGAATTGTGCCATAAAAATCAGCAGGCTTTGTATTAAAGGAAAGCTGCTGACCATTTAAGTAAACTTCAACAGAATGCCAAACGGGAACATAGACGTTTTGATAAGTGTGGGCCAAGACATTGCCTTGATCATCTAGCGCGCGCACTTCGAGTAGTTCTTGTCCCCCTAAGGATGGGAATCTACAAGTCACGGTCCAAGGGATGCCGGTGGACTTGCCCACAAAGTTACCGTCCAGATAGTAATCAACCTCTGCCACCTGACCCTCTTCATCATTTATGTCAGTTGATAGATCGCAGATCTCCGAAGGCGGTGAGATTAGCGGCTGGTAGCTGAACGAAGAGGTGCCGTCCCACTTGTTCAAATAGTAAGAGGAGGCGATCTCCTGCTTGTATGCTTGGTACATAGCATCATTGTCGTATAGAGAGTACCGGCTGCAATCTCCAGGCACGGCCTGATTAAAGTAAAAAATAGCTTTGATCCTTGGGTACATTAGGGGCAGATAACCGTACAACCGTTCTAATGTATTGACTCCCCAGGGTGTCACATCCATTTGAGGATCCCTGTTATTGTACCAGGCCACTCCGATTTCCGAGAGCATGATCGGCTTACGGGAAGCATACTCATCATAAAGTTTTTGATATTTCAGCAGGGGGTTCGCATGATGTCCTTGATGGTAGTTAGTCATGACCCAGCTGTTACCGGGCAGGGTGCTATCATTGCTCTGTTCGCCCTGCTGGTAGTAATCGGCGTAGCCGTTAATCCCTACCCAGTCCACATAATTATCACCAGGATAATATTGGTCCACGTTGTATTGGAAAGTAGTAGCATCGCCAGGAACCGAATCTGGCTGAAAATTTGGTGCCCAAACCATGGCTACATTTGGAGCTAGCTGCTTCATCAGTGTGGAGATTAGCTGGAATTTCTCCACATAGAGCCGGGGTTGCTGTCCCCAAGCAACCCATCCACCGTTCATTTCCCCCCCGAAACGGAGAAATATGGGACCTCCGTAATTGCTTAAAGCGTGCGCCATGCTTTGGGTATATTCGTCATCCTGCACCGCATCTAATCCAGCGGTCGGCTGCCATGCGACTTGTAGCGCAAGGTTGTTGATCTTTCCATAACTTACTGTATCGGCAGGCAGGGGATCACCCCACTGAACAAAGACTAAAACTGCCGAATATGGTCTCCCGTAGACAGTATTAATGCTGTCGTAGTTACCGTTTAATCGTTTGTCACTATCGATGGTCGCACCCAGAATCGCTCCATACGCTGGTTCGTATGGGCCTAGATTTTGAGGGGTTGGTAGGTTGAATGTAGGTTCTTTCACAAATACTTGCATGTTTAATGAATCTGCTGCCCCAGATGATGAGGCCCCTAAAGTGAAAGATAAGATTACCAAAGTAATTATAAATGCTTTCCAGGATTTTTTTACTACAGCATTTTTATATGTCACGTTACTTAATTCCTTTCCTTGCTGTTAATGCCGGTTCATGTTGTAAATACGCGGATCGCCGCGCTGATTTTTCGCTCTTAGAAAAAGCCTGTGCTTGAGATTTTTAAAGCTTTCTTTTTTGCTAACCGTTTTGCTAACACAATTGCTAACGGGACATTGTGGAAGCCTTGATTTAGCCGGGTTTATTCTGGAATGTTCCGGACTATCTTGTTAGAGTTAAAAAACCCGCACGGCCTTGGTATGATTGGATATTTTAGGATCTTATCACTTTGGTTGCACTTATTTTCATACAAACACTGCTTTCTGTCAATGAAAAACCCCGTTGCCAGAACGGGGCCAGGCTTATAAAGAGCGGCCGGCGTGTCGCCGCGTTCCTAAGCGGGCGGCAGGCGGGCGCGACACCAGGCAAGCAGAGGGCATACGGATCAATTTCTCGAAATCAGTTCGATGGAGATCCGTTCCTCATTTACAACAATTTACACAATCATTCCCGACATTGAACTGATTGGCATCACCAAAAGTTTTAACACCCTTTGTACATGGCATACGTTTGATCAAGATCCACGATAATCAGATCTGTGCCGATCTTTTTTACGGTACTCCAGGGAACCGTCATCTCATGCCGTTCTGCCAGCAGGTTGAAGAGGTTCGAACGCCCCGGAATGAGCACTGATTCGATCTCTCCGCACTCAGGATCGAAGATCATGTCAGACTCCCTGATCGTTCCCAGACGTCCACCATCATTCAGATTGATGATTTCCTTGCCTTCCAGTTCGCTGAGCCTCATTGCCCGATGCCTCCCCAGGGAAGACACTCCTCGGAAGCGGGTGCTTCCCTTTTCTTGGTTGGGCATACCTCGGAAGGAGGTGTGTTGCTATCCCTTCCATATGCCCCCTCAGGCAATTTTTATGCCCTGCGCCATGCGATTATACCTCTCATCCTTGTGGCTGCTGACAACTCTCACGGTTTTTCTGATCTCGCAACCAGGGCAGGGCTGCCGTTCCATCCTTGACCGCGCCCAGCATGACAATCGAGAAGCGCTCCGGAGCCAACAGTTCCCGGGCGAGCGACCGCACATCGCTGATCGTGATGGCTGACATCTTCTCTAAAATCTCTTCGGTGGTGATCAGCCGGTTGTAAACGAGCTCGGATTTGCCAAGCCTGTGCATGCGATGGGTAACGCTTTCGGATGCCAAAAGCAGGTTGCCCTTGATCTGTTCCTTGGTCATGGCCAGTTCCTCCAGGGTGACTCCGTCCTTGACCAATAGTTCCAGCTCTGACCAAATTAGCCCCAGCACCTTGTCTAAATTTTCAGGGTTGGTGCCGCTGTATATCGTGAACAGCCCGGTATCCTGAAAGGCAGCAAAATAGCTGTAAATTGCGTAGACCAAACCCCGCTCCTCCCGGATCTTCTGAAAGAGCCTGGAGCTTGACCCCCCTCCCAGGATCATGTTTATAATATGCTGCGTATAGATACGATCGTCGTGCTGTGAGAGACCCGGCACACCCATACAGACATGCACCTGTTCCAGGGCCTTGGAGATGCTTTTACAGTTCGCTCCGGCCTCGGGAGGCTGGCCTGGCTCCGTTGCCACTCCTGCTTTTTCAGATTCGAAAAGGGGTTTCAACATCCGAACGGCACTGGCTGAAGAGATGTTTCCCGCCAGTGCCAGCACCGTATTATCCGGACGGTAGCGTCTCCTGTAATAATCGATAAGCTCGTCACGGGTGATTCGCCCCACCGAATCCATGGTTCCGATTACCGGTCTGCCGAGCGGGTGGTTTTCCCAAATTGCCTGCGCAAAAAGGTCGTGGATGATCTCGTCAGGGGTATCCTCATATAGGCGGATCTCTTCCATGACGACCCCTTTTTCCCTCTCAATATCCTCAATTCTGAACAAGGATGAGAAAAACATATCGGCCAGAACATCGACCGCGATATCCAGATGTTCATCCAACACCCTGGCGTAAAAACAGGTATATTCCTTGCTTGTAAAGGCATTTAATCTACCTCCGAGCGATTCTATCGCTTCGGCGATCTGCCTGGCGCTGCGCTTGTTCGTGCCCTTGAAGAGCATATGCTCGATCAGGTGAGAGATCCCCGCCTCCTGTGGAGTCTCGTTGCGCGACCCGGTGTTCACCCAAAACCCGAGGGCCGCAGAATCGAACGCCCGGTATTTCCTCAACAGAAATCCTGGTTCCATTGTCAAGCACTATCTTCTGATGCATCTCACCCTCCTATGATTTACGATGTCCTAGAATAGGATGGACTTTTTCGCTTAGGGTGTCAAGTTTTTCAGATCAGTCCCGATCAGAAAACTGTCTCCCAGATAATAATCCAATCTTCCCATCACCGTCCCCGCCTGCAGGAGGGGTTTCGCTGCCCGCTCAGTGCTAACCATACTACTATTGAGCAAGGGCAGCTCCTCCGGGGACACCGCAAAGCAGATTTCTGATGCAGGCCCCAGCCGCACCAATCTACCCCTGTCTTTCAATAAGGGCAGGTCAAACAATCCTTTATCGCGGGGCAGCACAGTCCAACGGCACTGATTATAACCGAAATAGAGCAGTTGCATGGTATCTGCATAACGGTCCGAACTGTCCAGTACCACGGCTATCAAGAGCTGACCGTTCTTGTCGGCGGCGGCGATTAAACACTGGCCGGCGCTGCTGGTGGTTCCTGTCTTCACCCCGAATACCCTGATATCGCTTTGCTTGCTCCAGAGCAGGCGGTTGGTATTGCTCAGGGGCACAGGCTCTCTCGTTGTATTTTCGTAGATAACATCCTCTTTGGTCTGTATATACTGCCTGAAGAGCGGGTTGCCCAGCGCATACCTGGTAATCAGCGCCAGATCGTAGGCCGTGCAACAATGTTCGGGGTTGTCCAACCCATGCGGATTCACGAAATTACTCTGAAGAGCCCCTATGGTCTTTGCCTTATAGGTCATCACAGAGGCGAAGTTGCTCTCGCTGCCCGCCAGCTGCTCACCGATAGCTGCGGCAGCGTCGTTCCCGGAGTTGACCAGGGCGCCTTTGACCAGGTCACGCAGATTATAATGAAGTCCGGGGCGCAGATACAGGCTGGTGCCATCAGTCTCAGCTGCATGAGGGCTTACGGTCACAACTTCGTTGTCACGACCCATCTCCAGACCCAGCAAGGCGGTGAGCACCTTGGTGG
>CAWEDD010000030.1:0-7082 GCA_963807495.1 uncultured Peptococcaceae bacterium | reverse complement strand
CAGCAGCCCGGGCAGGAGACGATCAGGGTCTTGATGCCCAATTTCTGAAACTGGCCGACGTTGTAGCGGAAGATCTTATCGAAGGCGTCCCACTGGCCGGACATGAACATCGGCGCCCCGCAGCAGTTCTCGCCGGTGCCCTGGTAGGCGAACTCCACACCGCCCTCCTTTAAGATCCGGAAGGCGTTACGGGCCATGTCCGGGATGATGAAGGAGGCGGTGCAGCCCGCCCAGTAGGCCAACGGCCCCTCTTTCATATAGGCAATGTCCGGGGGCACCCAGTCAGCCCGGTGTTCCTGCAGCGCCGCCCAGATATTGCGCTCCGCCAGAACGGCCGCCTTCATTAAATAGAAGGCCGGGTAGGTGGCGAAATCGTGCTCCATTACCAGGAAACCGCGGATGTCGTCGAAGTTCTCCTGGATCGGGATGCGCACCTGGCAGACAGGGTTGCAGCGCTTGCAGGTGGTGCACATCAGGAAGGTGTCCACCTCTGCCTGGTCGAATTCGATGTTGCCATGGGCATACTCCCGCAAGAAGTAGAACTTCCCCCGGGGCGTTGCGCTCTCCCAGCCCCTGCCGGAGTATAGGCTGCAGACCGGGCGGCAGTACCCGCACTGGATGCAGGCAAAGGAGTCCTCGGCCAGGCGCGTCGGCAGCGGCCGCTCCGACTTGCGCAGCTTGGGCAGCACGGTGGAAACGGCCTCGGCCAGAGGCCGGCCGATCCTGGCGGCGCTCATGGCGGCGGCCAGGGCCCTGTTGGCGGAGGCCAGGGACTTGTCCGGGTTGAACAGGTCCTCGGGGTCGAGGGAGTGCTTGACGTTTCTGAGTTCCTGGTAGAAGCCCTCCCCAAACTTGCCAGGGGCCAGGTCGGTAAAGAACATGCCCAGGGCATAGGGGAAGCCGCCGTGCTTGAAGGCGATGTCCATCACCCGCAGGGACTTGGTGAAATCCAGGGCATACTCGAGCGGCACCCGCTCGTCCCCGAGGACGAAGCTCTGGATGGCCACGTCCGGCGCAGGTCCGCCGGGAACCCGCCGTCCGTTGATCAGGGTGCCCTCCAGGGCCAGCTCGCCGAAAGTATCGGTCAATTCCTTCAGGGCGTCCTTGAGGCCGGCCAGGGGGATGACGCTCTCGCTGGGGATCAGGGATGGCCCGAGGCGCTTGAGGCGCATCGGGTAGTAGCGCTCCGCCCAGGCGTGCTGCGCTTGGTCATCCGGCAGCAGCTCCCCGCCGCGCACTCGCCCGCCGGGCGGGCTCTCCAATGACATCCCGGCGGAGATGAACTGCTCCACAGCGGGCGCTTCATGCTGCAACGGCGCCAGCAGCAGGGCCGGACCCTGCCAGCCGCTTGCTCCCAGGCCCTCGACCTCCTCGTTGAGCCTTCGGAAGCGCCCGCTGGCAAAGCCGACGTGCCAGACCGGAAGGCCGGTTTCACTGATGGCAATCAGGGCGTCAATCAAATCCTCCATGGTCTTGAAGCCGATCAGGAACGGCCTGGCCTCAGCGGCCGGCACCACCCTGAAGGTGACACTGGCGATGAAGCCGGTAGTTCCCTCGAGACCGACCACGTGGCCGACCTCATTCAAGGGCGCGCCGGTGGGAGCGACGGCATCCACGGCCACCACGTTCTGATTCACGTAGCCCCCCGTACTGCTGCCTATCCCGGCGCCTCCAGAGGCCACCCAGCCACCCAGGGAGGCGCTCGGGGCGCTGGTGGGCACTATCGGCAGGGCGAGACCATGCTCCCGGCGCAGGAATTCGTCCAGCTCTCCGATGATCACCCCGGGCTCCACCGTGACGGTCATGCCGGCCCGGTTTACGCCGAGGATCTTCTTCATCCGGTTGAACTCCACCACGATGCCGCCCCGTGACGGCACGCAGCCGCCGAAGCCGCCGCTGCCGCTGCCCCTTGGCACCAGGGGTATCCGGTAGCGGTGGGAGAGATCGGTCAGGAAGACCAGGTCCTCCTTGCTCTCAGGCTGCACCACGGCGTCGGGCATGCCTTTGTAGAGCATTCTGACCAACCCCGGCAGGGCAGCCACGTCGTGGGAGTATAACAGGCGCTCGATCTTGCCTAAAGCGACACGGTAGCCAAACCGTTTTATCAATTCCTGTTGCCAATCCATGCTGTGACCCATATCTTCCTCGAAACCGAAATCCTTTTCCAATTCCCCACGATCGGCCTCTACCATATGAACCAGCCCTCCTCCAAAACATTAATTGTGGTTAGCAGAACAGCGACTGAATAATTTTGCGAGCCTCTTCGTTTACCACGCTGTAATGAATTTCTAGGCCGTGGCGTTTGCCTTCGACTATGCCTGACAACCGGAGCTTTGCAAGATGCTGGGAGATTGTGGACTGCGGCAGATCGAGACAGGATTGGATATGAGATACGTTGCTGCCTTCCTGGGCCATGAGCCCTCGAATGATGCATAATCTTACCGGATGGGCCATCACTTTCAGCAGTTCCGATTTCTCATAATACAGTTCCGGATTGGTGACAAAAGTATCAATGTTTAAAATTGCTATCGCCCTCCATCATCATTATTATATATGGTATATTAATATATACAAATATATAAATCAAGCTAAACTGAAAAAGTAAAAGATTTCGCTCAACACGTTTTCCAAGTCTCTGTGATGAGTTGATTTACAGCCATTTTTTGATCACTCCTTTCAAGGTGCCCGAAAAGAGTCCATGCACCGAAGCTATATAGCTCTTATTTTACGATCCTAAATAACATAGGCTAGTCAGGCAGTCAGGCTGACATCATAAATTGGAATGGTAGTTAAACTCTATAATGATGAGATTGGGGTCTCGGCACTCTTGAATGTCCTTTATATATGTAATATTATGATGATGTAGGTAACATATATATGATAGTAGCACTATTATGATACTAACACTAGTAGGGGATAACATGAGGAAAGAATCCAAGAAAAGACAAACCTATAGGCACGCTCCGGCGTTTATCCTGCTTTTTCTGACCAGGGAGAATTTATACGGTTCAGCCTTGTTGAGCAGAATGCAAGCAGAGTTGCCCCGGTGTTTCGCGGATAGCGCCGTTATCTACCGGTCGCTCCAGGGACTGGAGGAGGAGGGGTCGGTAAAATCGTATTGGGAAACAGATATCTCAGGTCCAGCCAGAAAGTGGTACGAAATTACTGCCAAGGGCTTGGAAAGACTGGCTGAATTCAAAGAAGACATTGAAATACGCAAGAATAATTTAGAATTCTTCCTGGATTCTTACCAGAAAATCTCCAGATAATATTAAAAAGTAATCTCTAGTTAAGTTAAGGAGAGTGAGCTGAATTGGAGAACGAATCCATGGAAATCCTCAAGCTGCTCCAGGAGGGGCAGAAAGCTATTCAGGAACAGCTTCCAGGCGTGCTGGAAAACTTTCAGGGCCTGACACAGTCGGTTATGAAACAGGAATTGTTTCCTCCCAAGGTAAAGGAACTCATGGCAGTGGCCGTCGCTGTCGGCATCAGGTGCCATCCATGTATAACTCACCATGTAAGAAGGGCGCTAGACCAGGGAGCGACCGCGGCAGAGATTTTAGAGGCCTGCAGCGTGGCTATAATGATGGGAGGAGGGCCGTCTATAGCCTATACTTCCTATGTTGTGCAGGCTTTGAAGGATTTCAAGGCTTTAGACAAACAATAAGGCACAAAATAGCGAGGAGGTTTATAGGATGCGCTGTGACAAGTGTGAGGCTGTTGTGCCAGATGATGAAATCTACGTGTATGCCGGAAGAAATCTATGCGAGGATTGCTATGTGACAGTACTCACCCGCCCCGTGACCTGCGATCCGGGTGCGGTATCGGCAGCCCGGGCCAGCCGGGAACTGCAGGGACAGAAAGGAACACAGGGAATCACTCCCCTGCAGAAAAAGATGTATGACTACATTCAGGAAAAGGGAAAGGCAACCCGGGAGGAAACAGCCGAGTACATGAATATACCTTGGGAAGACCTTGAAAAACAGTTTACAGTCCTGCGCCACTGTGAGCTGATGCGGGCTTTCAAAGAAGGGGACAGTGTCTACTTGACCCTGATGTAGATCGAATGATTTGACTATGGGCCCGATCGAAGCCCTTTCACTTTCTTAATAATTCCTGCTATATTCCAGGTGTCAGGCCAGGCAAAAGAGGTCATTATGCCGGCAATCACATTTTCTGGGGATCATTTGTTAGGCGGGCTACTTTATTTATACCTCGCCAACTGGATTTGCGTCAAGAATCTTTCTACCACGGGATTCCACCATCTCTACCCACTAGCCGGCAAATCGGTGCAGTTACTGGCAGAGAAAGAAGCGGGCCCTCTGCCATTTAACAGGAGCCGCAGTTGCGGTAGGTAGATTTATGCGATCTACCCCCGGTTTGATTTTCATTCAATTTAAGCTGAACAATCATAGATGAGAGGTGAAAAAACTTGGAAGACAGGTCTTTGATTGAAAAGTACACGATTAGCTTTAATTATCCTGCATGCCACGCTGGCAGCGATAATTTTATTGCAGACATCGAGGTCGACCGAGATATGAGTGACTTACTGCCATATTTGAATGCCTCCGCGGAAAATGCAAAGTACTTACCCAAGTCAAACTGGATCAAATTCACTTTTCGCGGGTATCCGCAGGCTGAAGACGGCTGCTGGGATGTTGCTGTCAGAGAGAAAATAATATCAGTAAAAACCTTTAACGATAACAATGTGGCAAAGCAAATATGCGAAGAAGTTATTCATTATCTCAATGATCTTGCACTTAAGATAGGAGAAATAAAGCCGAGTTACAAGGAGTGGAATCCTCCCCAGGCAATCGAGATCTATAAAAACCTGCCCAAGACAAATTGTCAACAATGTGGACTTGCTACCTGCTTGGCTTTTGCTACGAAACTTGTGCTTGAAGAAATGATTCCTGAAAATTGTCCGGATTTATCAGCAGACCCAGTCAATTATCAAAAAATACAAAATATACTCAATCCCCTTCAGTCAGACTAGGGAAAAAACTCCGGGCCAGCTATTCCGAAACTAAATAAACAATAGGACGGATTATCATGATGTACGGGCAAGGACGGGACCAGGCTATTACTCAGGATGGTTGATGATCGTGATTTTCACTCTTCAGCCAGGAATTCCAACTTCAACTCAATCACACATGTCGTGATGGTATTAGGAAGTTCTCATTAAGGATCTTGTAGGATTCCTAAAAGATCCTTAATGCAGTCGCGGAGGATTCTACCATCCTCTGGTGTATTGACCGGCGCAGGGGATGCAGGCAAGCTTGCCTTCTTTCACACGCGCTCTGGCTTCAGAGACAGCCTCGCCGCAGAAGCCACAGGTGGCAGAGTTGAAAATGCGGGCCGGCTTCGGCAGTTCTTCTCTGACATCCTGAATCGTACAAAAATCATCCTGAGGTATATCCAGGATCTGCTGCAATATGCCCTGCGACGGACCGGAGCGCAAAGAGGCCAGCTGCGCACCCAGGGCGCCCGTTTTAACGCAGATGCGCACCCCGTCCCCGCTCTTCCGGCTCATGAAAGTGCAGGCGTTCTTGCCGAAGTCCCGGAGCAGCAGGTTGCCCTTGCCCAGTGTGCATCCGGTGATGACCATCACCGCATCCACGCCGCAGGCGTCGTTCTCGACAATGGCCACCAATTCCTCGTCCAACGCACGTCTTCCGGCCAGTTCTTGCATGCCGATCTTGGCTGCCCGGTAGCCTATTGCCAGGCCGGGGCAGGTATGGCCGTGAAACTCGACGCACTTCTCCCAATCGCTTTTCTCCTCACCCATCTTGAACCCACCTTTTTTAAATTCTATTTTTTCAACTACATTGAGAACTATTGAGCAATGCAGACGATCCGGGAAGTAGTCGCCGGATGCAGCCAGACGGCCCGCGGATTGCTACAGGAGCGCGATTACACATCTCCCTCTTCGGGCACTATGCAAATAAAAGAGAGTTCGGACTCTCCAGTATTTTTAAACTGATGTATTGCTCCTCCAGGGATATATGCCACATAATCAGAATTGATATCCTGCTCTTTGCCGTCTAAATACAGAGTTCCATTACCCTTGACAATGTAGTTGATATGTGGCCACGGATGCGAATGTTGGGGAGTGCAACCGCCTTTGCCGAGAGTAAACAGGCGCATTACCCAGCCTTCCCAACCTTGCTGCGGCCCCACCAGGACTTGCTTGAAGGCATTACTGGCCCCTGGGGCGTTGACGGCTTTTGAATCGATGTTTTTTACGTCTTTAAGATACATTTCTCCTTCCTCTCCCTTTCAAAATTGTGCTCTACTTGTGCTCCACATTCCCAGGTGAAGTGTCCGGCGCATCTCTTTCAATCATTTTTTCCTCACTCATCTCGGTCACTATCTAATACTATTTTTTCACATAATATTAGGTAGTGCAAGCCAATGCCGATCCCTAATTATGTGCGGATGCGAGAACTGCGGCCTTTTGTAATTCCTGCCAAGAGTTGCTAACGATTCTAAAAGATGCCGGATAAGGGTCGGAGATCGTGTCAATGTCCTTGCGATCAGCGATTCCGTGTGATATTAATGTTTATAGCCGGCCACACTGCCGATACGGCAAGCGATCGCCAATTTCAGGGACCGGGGACAGGTTGTGCTGAAATGAAGGTCCGCTGTCTGAGGCTGTTGCCTATATCGAAACCTTCAAGCTGTATCCAAGGACAAAGTTTGGGTGACAGGCAGTTCAATTAGGCCTGGATGCAGGCATGGTTGAACCGGAAAGACGGCCGGGGGAAGCCTGATAAGGAGGGGGAGCGTCTTGAAAGAGGTCGCGATCGTGGTGTTTGGAACCGACGCCCCTATGGAGAGCAACCGGGGAATCACCGCCGGGGACGCCGCGCCTGCCGGGTGCACGCCCGAAAGCGGGCACCCGGGGCAGACCAGGACCATGCGGGAAGAGGCCGAGCTTTTGAAGGAAGCACTTGTAAAGAACTTTGGCGAAGCGATCAAATTCCGCTATGTGGACATACGGAGTAATGAAATTCTGGAATACGCTCAATTTGTAAAGATTCTCGAAAAGGTACGCCTGCCGCTTACAGTTATCGATGGCG
>CAWEDD010000029.1:0-57785 GCA_963807495.1 uncultured Peptococcaceae bacterium | reverse complement strand
TTAAATGCGTTTATTACTAATGCAAATTCCGTATCTGAATTAAAAGGGAAAGCAAGCACTTTTTCAATAGATGCAGCACTATTCGACAAGGCGTTTGGCATCCAATTAAGTATTTGTGATAATGGGAAATGGCTTTTTTCATATTCAGGATTACCGATACCAGGAATAGGGTTAGGATTAACTGTTAGTAAATATGATACATATGCTGGAGGGACAGATTAAACTGAATATTATAAATGCAGTAATTCTTGGGCTTGCAATTTTTATAGTCGCATTGTTGTGCAATAGATTTAGCTACACATTTTCTAGTGATTCTATTAATATGACATATTATTTTTTATGGATTATCCCAGTTCGTAGCGATCGTGTTTTTTTTAAGGATATTCTAGATATACATCCAGCATATTTTGAAATTGCCCCATGGCATATTATGGGTAATTTATTTGCTAAACAGGGTTTAACAATAAAAGTTAAAGATGGATTGGTTAGGTATTCAAATATTTATATATCACCAAAAGATCCAGATTTATTTATTCAAGAATTAAAGAGGAGAATTAGTGAATATCGTAAAATGAATGCATAATGATCTGTACACTTCCTTTATAATTGTCAAGTTTATACCTGAACCTGTGTATCCAATGATAAGGGCAATATTTGGTCTGTCGATAGCAGATATGGAATCCATCGCATAGGAATATAGCATTTGAGAAATTTCGCAATTGTTACGCATGTTAAATTTATGTCTGCATTATTACCTCATTAGGGATACTACAGCCCAACATTAGGAAGGTTCTTGACCAGAGATAATATTAAGTACATAAAGGATAAAGACCCGCAGACGCTGAATTTGTATGAGTATGCTGGAAACGATCCGGTGAGTAATACTGATTTTTTTGGCAAAAGTGATACTTCATATTTATGTCCTAACGATTATCAAGGAGATCCAGGTGAATGCCAATTAGTCTCTCTATCTCAAGATCCAACTTTTATTGCTTTAAGCTCTTTTACTGGTGAAGGTGAAACTGAAGAAAGTGTAAATTTTTCAATCAAAGCTCTTGAAAGAATGTGAAATCCAGATAGATTTGTTCCAGTACAAACGCTCATGGATTGTATTAAATATGGCGCACCTGAAGCAGATCCACAAGGATCGAGAGCAATTCTTTACTCAATTGAAATGTTTAAAAATAATGAAGCATATCAACTTGAAGTTTTATATGATCAAGCAACTAATACAATATGGCACTTTGTATATAAGTCAATATAATTGTGGAGAGCAAACTACTATGACATCTAAAGAAAAATTATATTATTTATTGAAGGCTTATTTAAAAGATGAATATAATACAAAAACATTTAGTGATTTATTTAGCTATACTTATTATAGAGAATCAAAAGATGAAATATTTACTGATCAAGAAAGAGAATTGTTTGAAGAACTAGCTGTTATTACAGATAGGTTTTCACCTTATGAAGAAGATTTAAAAATACCAAATGCATTCTTCAATGAACAGCAAGTAAGGAAAAAAGTTCAAGATATATCGAAGATACTTAATTTATAAAGAATGGTCACTTATTAGGTAAAATAAAAGGGGAAATATGTTGTTTGAGCTACCCTATATGGTCCAAAAGCTGACGTAATTGCCTGTCCAAAAGTTGACGGCTATAATAACCATATGATCTAGAAAAGGAGGAAGACGCCTCCATTTTGCGTGCTAATGCTGCGAACAGAAGCACAAGAGGCGTTGCAATTCAATTAGATATGGAGCACTTGCAATTTCATACAAAAAGCGGTTTACAACTCTATAAGAAATTTATGCGTATGCAGAAATATGGTAAGGAATTGTAATACCCTTTTTCCCGCCTCCGACATAAAGAAAAGCCGGACCGGATAGTCCTAGGCGTAGATGATAACAGCCGCGCCGGTTACAGTTCCGGTCCCAAGAAATAATGCAGGATAAGGGGTGTACCCCCACTAGATCCACACACGCCCGGCAAAGCCGGGCGGGGGCTTTAATAAAACGAACCGACAATAGTACAATATGCATCTAAAATGATCAAAGGGGCGTTAGTGGCATAGAACCACTAACGCCCCTTTTTAAATCTTACTTTGCAACTTTAAATCGCGGAATCACCCTTTTTGTCAGGCAAATATTCAAATAAGTCTCCCGGTTGGCAGTTGAGGGCAGAACAGAGCTTATTAAGGTGATCCATTTCCAAACGCTTTATTGTACCGTGCCAGAGAGCGGAAACGGTATTTGGTCTGATGCCGGTAATTTCCGAAAGAGCTTTCTTGGTGAGCCGGTGACGGCCCATCAATTCGGATACTCTGATGTTGATCACCGATCATCCCTCCTAACTCCTAACGATTATTAGTCTACCATTGGCGATATACAGATTCAAGATAAATTTAAAATATATCTTTATGGGTTATTGACAATTAACCATTATAGATATATAATAACCATAATAGATATTATTAATCGGGTAAAGGTAATTCTTTCAAAGAGGGCCGGAAGCCCCCGATCTGATAACCCGGCTGGAATCACTGGCTGTTAGTATCCATGTGGGCACGACCTATGCTTACACTCAAAGAGCTGAGCCGGATTCCGCCAAGGCCGGGTGATCTGATTAAGCAAAAGACTCTTTGCTTGTTAAAAATGCGAATAGCTGGAGTATCAATGCGGGGCCAGATCACCGGCTTTACGCTGGAACATTAAAGGTGCTGCGCATTTTATTAACCGGCAAGGAAGGATTGACATAAAAGCATCACCGGGGGAGGAATGATCATGCATCCGAAGATGAAACACGTCTACGTGGGCGTTGACACCCACAAGAAGACCCACACGGCGGTGATCATCAACTGTTTTGCCGAAAAGCTCGGGGAATTAACATTAGAGAACCGGCCATCCGAATTTACGGGCTTCTTACAGAATGTCACATCCTATGGCAAGAGAGGCATCACTCCCGTCTTCGGCCTGGAGGACACCGCATCGTCGGGAAGAGAACTGGCCACGTTCCTTTTGGCCAACAAGAAAACCGTCAAACAGGTTGCCGCCACCCTCACCTGGTCAGAAAGAAACAACCAGCCCATCACCCACAAGACCGACAGCTACGACGCCCTCTGCATAGCCCGCGTCCTCCTGAACAAGTATGATGAACTGCCGGAGGCGGACCCCAGGGATATTTACTGGACGCTCGGTATGCTGGTCGGCAGGAGAAACGCCGTTGTCAAGACGAATACAGCCTTGAAGAATCAGATCCATAACAACATCATGCACCACTACCCCAGCTATAAGCAGTTCTTCACCGTCTTCGACTGTAGGACCGCCCTGGAATTCTGGGAACATTACCCCTCACCATTAAAACTCAACGGAGTTACCCTCGCAGAGCTTGCAGCATTTTTGCACGAAGCCAGCAGCGGCTTCTTCAGTACCGCTAAGGCGGAACAGATTCTCGATCTGGTCACCAGGGACGGCGCCACCGAATCCGGATACCAGTCAGTCCGCGATTTTCTGGTAACCGCATGCGTCAGTGAAGTAAAGCACAACAACGAGGAGATCGGGAAGATCGAGACCGCCATCAAGAGCCTGATGGATGAACTCGGCTGCAAGCTGGAGACCATGATCGGCATCGATCTGGTCACCGCCGCCGGTTTCATCTCCGAGATCGGCGACATCGGCAGATTCCCCTCGGTAGACAAGCTGGCCAAGTATTGCGGGATCGCTCCCATCGACTATTCCTCCGGATCAAAGGATCGGATCCTCAAAAACACCCGCGGTAACAGGACACTGTATCGTCTATTTCGCGACCTCGCCGCCAGAAACATCAATCAGGGACGGAACAAGAACAAACCGGTCAACGGCATCTTCTACGACTACTATCAGAAAAAGCTCACCCAGGGTAAGACCAAGCACCAGGCTGTCGTCTGCGTGATGAGGCGGCTGGTGAACATCGTTTACGGCATGATGAAGCACAGGACAGCATATGTTCACCCATATCTTCCCAAAGAAACCACCGGATAGATACTATAGTGCGGCATGTTACCGAACATGTCCGGACCATATTACTTGATCATCTACTGCAGCCATGACACCAGGGACCTCTGGCTGTTCAATTGCGGGAATAGTACTTTGGACGCCCTGTGGCCAGTGGTAGTGAGTAGGAAATAATGAAGGATATGGGAGAAAAAGAGAGAAATATTATATTGGCGCAAAACAGATTTTGAGGATCGGATTTAAGAGAAAGGAGGCGTGCCTGAACTGGACGATACAATAAAACCCCAAGAAGGCCAGATCCTTTTTTACACTAACGGGGCTGGTGACATTAAGCTGGATGTGCTATTTTCCGGCGAGACCGTATGGCTCACACAAAAGAAAATGGCCGAGCTATTTGAAGTTGATCGCAGTGTGATTACGAAGCACCTGAGAAATATCTTTTCAGAAGGAGAGCTTGAAGAAAAAGCAGTTAGTGCAATTTTTGCACATACTGCCGTTGACGGTAAACACTATAAAACAAAGTTTTACAACCTCGATGCTATCATCTCTGTCGGTTATCGTGTTAACTCTGCCCAGGCTACCAGGTTTCGGATCTGGGCTACAAATACCCTGCGGGAATACATCATCAAGGGATTTGTGCTTGATGACGAGAGACTCAAAAATGGTCGGCACTTTGGCAAAGATTACTTTGATGAACTCCTGGAGCGCATCCGTGAAATACGCGCTTCGGAACGCCGTTTCTATCAGAAAATCACTGATATCTACGCAGAATGCAGCATTGATTACGATCCCAACGGTGAAATCACCAAGATTTTCTATGCAACCGTACAAAACAAGCTGCATTGGGCAATCACGGGGCAAACAGCCGCAGAAATCATTGCCAGCAGGGCGGATGCCAACAAGCAAAACATGGGACTGACGACATGGAGACATTCTCCTAATGGGAAGATACTGAAATCGGATGTTTCCATCGCTAAAAACTACTTGAGCGAGAGAGAACTGACCGAACTCAACCGGATCGTTAACATGTACCTGGATTATGCCGAGCTTCAGGCAACAAGACAGATAGCCATGAACATGAGAAATTGGGTGGAACGCCTGGATGCCTTTCTTCAGTTCAATGATTATGATGTGCTACAAGATGCCGGAAGAATCTCTGCTGAAGTGGCTAAAAGTTTGGCAGAAAAAGAGTACAAACAATACCGCATTGAGCAGGACAAAAGCTACGAATCAGATTTTGACAAAGTGATCAAAAAATACATCGGGGAAAAAGAGGGGCACTAAAAAGCTCCGATTATAGAACGGGCGGGTTAACCTTCTTTTGCCCGGGCAAGCACAATTCTGAGAATCAAAAATGCTGGCGATGCTCGCACAGGTCCGAGCCATATTACCTCATTAAGGGTACTATAGCCCGGCTCTCGGAAGGTTCTTGACCAGGGATAAAATCAAGTATATAAAATATAAAGACCCACAGACGTTGAATTTGTATGAGTATGCCAGGGATAACCCGGTGAGTAATACTGATCCGAATGGTACTGATGTTTTGCTCAATCAAAATGCACAAGGTAACGATTTTTGGAGCAACCTTTGGAAAGGAATACAATACCAATGGAGTTGGCAAGGAATACAGCAGGCAAGCCAAAATAACTTAGTATTAATGCCTGTTGGAGAAGTCGGTGAAGGTGTAAACTTTTCAATGGCTGCTGCTGAAAGGTTAGGAACTCCTGAGCGATTTGTTCCGCTACAAACCCTTCTTGATTGTATTAAATATGGTGAACCAGCGGCAGATCCACAAGGGTCGAGAGCAATTATGTACACAATTGAGATGTTTTTGAATAATAAGGCATATCAACTTGAAGTTCTATATGATCAAGAAACTAATTCAATATGTGTTGATAGTCAATCGATTTGACCCCTTATCTGCAAATAAAATTGACCCCCTCTTGAGAACATTTTCATTCAAGAAATTGCAAATCATCGGCCATGAAGCCAGCAAACATTTCTTACATGTATTACCGTCTGGTATTTCCGCTAGTCCAGGTATGGACTAGCGGCTTGATAATGGCGGCTAAACCACTGCCAGAATCACTTCCGCGCACGACGCAGTACCCGCTTCACTTTCGCCAGGATCTTTTTCTGCTCACTCTTCGGCGCCAGGTTATCAAGATCCCATTCCACGTCATCCAGGAAGGCGTCTCCTATCGCCAAGACATCGCCCTGGCGAATTGTCCAGCCTTTCAAGAATTTATGCCTCGGCGCCTGTTCCGGAGTCGGCCGATAAGACTCCAGGAGCTTTATGTCTAAGGCTATGTCGTCTCTGATCTTGCGCCGGACCACCCGAATAAACATGATCCCCAGCCCCCCTAAAATATAGTCACTACGGGCACTAACATGGTCACTACGGAGACTGTCAACCACCAAGCTGGTCCTGGCCGCCGATTCCTCCCTTCGTGTCCGCCTGTCGCTTCTCTGCGGATCCCCTGTTTTCTTTAAGCTTGCCTTTTAACCGGTAGCTCGCCCCGCTGATGTAAAAGAGCCTGGCGTGATGGACCAGCCGGTCGATAATGGCGGCGGCGACCACCTGGTCGGAGAAGATCACCCCCCAGTCATCGAAGTTGTAATTGCTGGTCAAGATGATGCTCCCTCTTTCATAGCACAGGGAAATGAGCTGAAACAGGAGGTTGGCCTGTTCCTTGTTGACGGGCATGTAGCCCAGCTCATCAATAACCAAAAGATTGAGCCGGGAGTAGCCCAAAAGCCTGGCAGTCAAGCTCCCCTCTTTGAGCGAGAGCGTGAGTTCCTCCAGCAGTTTTTGGGCCAGAATGAAGGCGACCCGGTATTTAGCCATACAGGCCTTGATTCCCAGGGCTACAGCCAAGTGGGTTTTGCCTACGCCCGGCGGACCGAGGAACAGGACATTCTCCTTGTTTTCGATAAACTCCAGGGAGCCGAGCCTGCTCATCTCTTTCTGGTTCAGGGTGGGCTGGAAGTTGAAATCAAACTCCTCCAGGGTTTTGATAAAGGGAAACCGCGCCTTGGCGATCTTCGTCTTCACCGTCCCCTCGGTTTTTCTCATAATCTCCTCCTCCAAAAGCAGGGAGAGGTATTCCTCGTAGCTCAGGTTGCTTTGCACCGCTCTTTCAGAAAGATCCCGGTAGCGGGAGATGATCCCCTTCAGTTGCAGCGCCCGCAGCTGGTTTTCCAGGTGGCTGTAGAGCTCACTCACCGAACAACACCTCCTGACTGTAGCAGGAGAGCGTTCTCTTGATGTTCACCCGGGGATAATTGACGACTGCCGGGTTAAACTCCACCGGAGCCTGCAGCTTTTTCCCCTCGAGGAGCCTCCGCACGCTGTTTTTGTGGTAGGCGCCGAAAGAAAGGCATTCCTCGATTGCCGATGTTACCGCCTCGCTGCCGTAAAGCTCCTGGTACTGCAAAATCTCTTTCAAGTGCCAGTAGAGGTTGGCGCCCACCTGATTCCTAAGCCCGGCGAGGTAGGAACAGCCGGCTTCGCCGAAAGATTCCTCGAACCTTTTGAGCCAGGGCTGAACGGGCGCCGGCCCTTTTCTCCCGGTACCTCCTGTTGATCTCTTCATGCTCGGGATGGACCGGACGCTCACTCTGCCTGCGCAGGCACATTTCCTTCTCGTCGACCAGCGCCCCGCTCTCGTCGTAGACCCTGAACATCCGGCCGTAGATGACTCCACCCAGACCGTCCTCAGGCAGAGGCGCATGGGCACCGGATAGAGGTTTCCGGCGCAGGAGATGTAGCCGTCGTTGCTGACCTTTTTGGGCTCCCGGGGATAGAAGATGGTCGGCTCGACCGGCTGCGACCGACCGCAGGTAATCCTTTTCCCGCTTGAACCTTTCCTCGGGCGGCTCTTTCAATGTGCTGTGCGGCCGGCAGTTGTAATCATCCCGAAAGGCATTGAGCCCTGTTTCGAACTCCTGGAGGCTATCCACCTCCAGGCCCCTTAAAAACTGCTCCTGGACGTAGTAGAAGGGCCGTTCCGCCTTGCCCTTGGTCCGGGCACGGTAATTTTGGCAGGCCTCCGGCTGGAGGCCGTACAGTCCGCAGAATTTCAGGAACTCCTCGGTGTAGTGAACGATTCCGTCCCTGGTATGCGTGATCACCATCTGCTTGGGATTGTCAATGACCAGTTCCGGCGCCACCCCGCCGAAGAATTGGATGGCGTCCGCGATCGCCCTCATCACATCCTGGGCGGTGATCGTCAAGGAAAAACTGTAGTGCTTTTTACGGCTGTAGGCCAACACTACCTCGTGAAGATAGATTTGGAGGGGTTGCCCGCCAACCGGCAGGCTCCATACTTTCCAGTCGTACTGCATCTGGCGGCCGGGCGGTGTCTCCACCCTGGTGGTGGCGAGTTCCGATCGTTCTTCCTCTTCTCTGATTGCCCGCAGGAAGCGGTGGACACTGGACAAGGACCCCCGGTATCCTTGCCTGGTCAGCTCGGCGTACACCCTGGTCCCGATGTATTTCTTGGCAAGCATTTTGTCGATCTCCTGCCGGTGCTTGTCCAGCTCTTTTGGGTATTCCCTGGGGTTGAACTGAGGAGGGTTGGGATCTCTTAAATATTTTCTGACTGTATTCTTGGATACTTTTAGCACTCTGGCGATCTTCTTGATACTGAACCCATCTGCTCTCATTGTTTTGACCTGTTGCCAACGGTACATACTCAGCACTCCCCTCAGACCTCCTCCTTCTTCGAAGGAGATCGTATCATTGGGGGGTCAATTTTAGATGACGAAAAGGGGTCAGATCTATTTTACGATCTAGAATATGGCACTTTTTGTACAAACCAGTAAAGTAGAGATAGGAGCTAGTTCATATGACAGCAAAAGAAAAATTATACTACCTCTTGAGGGCTTATCTAAAGGGTGAATATAATACAAAAACATTTAGTGATGTTTTTAGTTATACTTACTACTTCGAATCAAATGATGAAGCATTTACAGACCAGGAAAAGGAATTATTTGATAGATTAGCTGTTATGACTGACAGATTTTCACCATACGAAGAAGATCTAAAAAACCCAAATGCATTTTTTAATGAACAACAAGTAAGGGAAAAGGTTGAAGAAATATCAAAAATACTTCACCTGACTTTCTAGTGTGCCTGGTTGTTTCGATACCCGGACCAAACATTCCTTGGCATGAATGATATTGCCGACCGGTTCCGGTCTTAAAAGAATGCAGGATAAGAGGCGATACCGCCCAAGATACACACCCCCGGCAAAGCCGGGTGGGAACTGCAAGAAAAGCGATATCGAAACCATAATGTCTTTATCGAAACAAAGACAAAAATGGCATCAGTGGTTCTTACCACTGATGCCATTTCTATTGTAGCGCTGATCACCTATGGAATGTATTCAATGAGGTCAGATAGCTTAATCTTAAGCGAGTTACATATTTGAATGAGAGTTCCAATTTTTATGGTGTCTATATCTTGATTGTGCCATAGCTTATTCAAGGCATTTCTGCTCAATCCGGTTGTCTTAATCAGGTCCGCGATGTTGTCAATTCTCTTTTCAGCCATAAGCAGGCGTAAATTGTTTTTTAACGGCACAACAGATCGCCCCCCTCTACCACCGTATTTAATAGTTATTTTACCCTGTATAGCCAATAATTACAACGACAAGATAAAAAATTTACCTTATGTGGTTGACATGTGTAACCATAGGTGATAAAATATTAACCGTATAGAGTTAATGTATCACCGCCAGAGAACACACAAGGGCTTATGCTTCTGGAGGCCCCATCTGATAACCCGGCTGGAATCACTGGCTGTTAGTATCCATGTGGGCATACCTGCTTACACTCAAAGAGCTGAGCCGGATTCCGCCAAGGCCGGGCGACCTGATTAAGCAAAGACTCTTTCCTTGTTAAAATGCGAATAGCTGGAGTATCAATGCGGGGCCGGATCACTGGCTCTACGCTGGAACATTAAAGGTGCTGCGCATTTTATAAACCGGCAAGGAAGGATTAACATAAAAGCATCACCGGGGGAGGAATGATCATGCATCCGAAGATGAAACACGTCTACGTGGGCGTTGACACCCACAAGAAGACCCACACGGCGGTGATCATCAACTGTTTTGCCGAAAAGCTCGGAGAATTAACACTTGAGAACCGGCCATCCGAATTTGCGGGCTTCTTGCAGAATGTCACATCCTATGGCAAGAGAGGCATCACTCCTGTCTCCGGCCTGGAGGACACCGCATCGTCGGGAAGAGAACTGGCCACGTTCCTTTTGGCCAACAAGAAAAAGGTGAAGCAGGTTGCCGCCACCCTCACCTGGTCAGAAAGAAACAACCAGCCTATCACCCACAAGACCGACAGCTACGACGCCCTCTGTATCGCCCGCGTCCTCCTGAACAAGTATGATGAACTGCCGGAGGCGGACCCCAGGGACATTTACTGGACGCTCGGTATGCTGGTCGGCAGGAGAAACGCCGTTGTCAAGACGAATACAGCATTGAAGAATCAGATCCATAACAACATCATGCACCACTACCCCAGCTATAAGCAGTTCTTCACCGTCTTCGACTGTAGGACTGCCCTGGAATTCTGGGAGCATTACCCCTCGCCATCAAAGCTCGACGGAGTCACCGTCGCAGAGCTTGCAGAATTTCTGCACGAAGCCAGCAGCGGCTTCTTCAGTACCGCTAAGGCGGAACAGATTCTCGATCTGGTAGCCAAGGACGGCGCCACCGAATCCGGATACCAGTCAGTCCGCGATTTTCTGGTAACCGCATGCATCAGTGAAGTAAAGCACAACAACGAGGAGATCGGGAAGATCGAGACCGCCATCAAGAGCCTGATGGATGAACTCGGCTGCAGGCTGGAGACGATGATCGGCATCGATCTGGTCACCGCAGCCGGTTTCATCTCAGAGATAGGCGACATCGGCAGATTCCCCTCGGCAGACAAGCTGGCCAAGTATTGCGGGATCGCCCCCATCGACTATTCCTCCGGCATTAAGGAAAGATTGTTGAAAAACTCCCAGGGCAACAGGACATTGTATCGTCTATTTCGCGACCTCGCCGCCAGAAACATCAATCAGGGACGGAACAAGAACAAACCGGTCAACGGCATCTTCTACGACTACTACCAGAAAAAACTCACCCAGGGTAAGACCAAGCACCAGGCTGTCGTCTGCGTGATGAGGCGGCTGGTGAACATCGTTTATGGCATGCTGAAAAACAAGACGGCCTATGTTCACCCAATTCTTCCAAAACAGACTGCAGGGTGACAGCGCGGAAGCCTTCGGATTTTATCCCTGTTAGGCCAGAGAAGATGTGGTAAAATATAGATTAACGGATGTATATACCTGAGAAGGAAGGTGTTGCGGCATGAAGCCAGGCACCCAGAACTGGATAGACACCGCTGACGACGATCAGGACGCAGCCAAACACCTCTTTAAAAAGAAGAAGTATCTTCATTGCCTTTTCTTTTGCCAACAGTCCATTGAAAAGGCATTAAAGGCTTTATATTATGAGAAACACGGTAAAACGCCGCCCAGGAAGCACGATCTTATCGCCCTTGCCGAAGCGGCAGATATCTTTACTGAATTGGACGATACCAGAAGGGGGCTTTTTGTCTCACTCTCGCAGTATTACATTGAATCTCGATATGCCGAAGGCCGGAAAGAACTGTTGAAAAACTGCACCCAGGCAGTAGCAGAGGATTTCTTACAAAAGACAGGAGAGGTTTTGCAATGGCTAAAAGACAAATTGAAGTAAGTATAAAGAAATACCTGGACGTGCTCAGGTCCGAAAAATATCCGGGTCAAGAAGGCTATCCTTTATGGTTCATTTGCTGCCGGCAACGGCGACAAGGATAGCGACATCGACCTGGCGATCGTCTCTCCCGATCTGGGACAGGATCGCTTTAACGAGTCTGTCATGCTTAAAAAACTGACTTTTGACGTTAACCTGGATATCTCCCCGCGTCCCTATTCGTTAGAACAGTATCAGAAAACGAAACAGGGGGAATTCCTTTTTGATGAGATAATCCAAAAAGGAAAAATCATTTATGAAGAGTGACGTTCTTTAAATCTGGGTGCCTCCCAGGTTTTTTATTAACCAATGTTATTACCTCATTAAGGGTACTACAGCCCGACGCTGGGGAGGTTCCTGACCAGAGATGGTATCAGTTATATAAATGATCAAGACCCGCAGACGCTGAATCTGTATGAGTATGCCAGGGATAATCCTATAAGTAATACGGATCCGAACGGTAATTTCTTTGGCGTAGACGATTTGGTAGAATTGGGAATAGTTGCTGGTGTTATGTTTGCTGAGTCCCCGGAAGGTCAAGAATTAATTGAAGAAGGAGAAGAAGAAGCATCGGAAGAAGCGTCTGTTCTTGAACAAGATGCAACTGAGATTATTGGAAATGCACACGCCTCTTTGATTCACCAAGTTGCAACTAATGAAGCAGTTAGTAACTTAGCTGAAAGCGGAGATTACTCAACAATATATCTTAACAAATCATTAAATACAGCAGGCTTGAATGGGAATTTAAGACCTGATATAATAGCTATGGGTAAGAATGGAGCCATAACTATTATTGAAGTAGTGAGCAAGAGTCAAACAGAAGCGCAGATGTGGAATAAATTATACTCTATAATGGCTAATAATCCTGGAAAGGATATTATTCCTGAAGTTATTAATCCCAGTTATTGATAGTATAGATAAGACTCTCAATAATGAAAATGGTGATATAATATGGAAGATAAATTTAACTTTAATCTGCAAGATACAAAAGAAGTTGCAATAACAAAGGCTCTTTCAAGTTTAGATAATAGAACAAAAAAATACTCAATATTGTTAAAAGATCTTATTGAGACAATTTATGATATTCAAAGTTCTGGTAAACTTGAAAAAAAGCATTTAGATAAGCTTGAAGAAGGTATTATGACTAGTTGGGAGTATGTCTTTTACTACCATTCAGGTTTATATGTTGCTAAATTATCTTATTATTTTAAAGAAGCTGAAGAATTATTAATTAACTTATCTCATCATAGAGATTCCAATATACGTTTAAGGATTGTTATAATCTTAAAAGCAAAGCCGTCTCAACGAGTATTAAATGAGATTCTGACAAAATGCATCAATGATAAAAGTAAAAGCGTTCGGCTAATGGTTGCTGATGTAATTTTAAACGGCAACTATATAAATTATGTAGGTTTGCTTGAAGAAAGGATATTGGCTGAAGATGATTTAGCTGTAATAAAAACTATTAACGATATTATAAGCCTACTTAAGAATGGATATTGTGTCCATAAATTTGAAAATAATATGTATGCAGTCCGCATTAAACTTGATTGTGGCAGCTGTTCCACTCCAATGTTCCCAGAGGAAGAGTTGGGAAAGTATACATCAAAAGAGTATATTGCACAGGTGCAACAAAAACAAAATAAGTTATTTAAGAAATGTTGAAATACCCGGGTTTATGCCAAAACTAATGTAACCAATGGAAACACTTTAATGATGATTCTCGTTGGTGTTCTTTACCTGAGTTATGGCACGAGTTAACAAAGGGACGGTTCTCTTGTTAATGATATTGACGCCTCATACAAAAGTAAAAAATAGTAATCCAGGTGATTTTATATGCCACGAATAGCAAGACAAAAAAGTAAAAGCGGGATATATCATATTATGTTAAGGGGAACCAACAGACAGGAGATTTTTCATGAGGATGAAGATAATATAAGGTTGCTAGAAACGCTGGATAGATATAGAGAGAAGAATAAGGTGAAAGTGTATGGATGGTGTCTGATGGGTAATCATGCACATTTGCTTATTGAAGAAGGGAATGAGGACCTATCAATAACAATAAAGCGTATAAATATAAGTTATGCCTGGTTTTATAATTGGAAATATAATACGATTGGTCATCTATTCCAGGATAGATATAGAAGCGAAAATATCGAAGACAATCAATATATAATGACAGTACTAAGATATATTCACCAAAATCCGGTGAAAGCTGGAATAGTAAAAAAAGCAGGAGAGTGGAAGTGGAGTAGCTACCAAGGGTATTGTGGCAATCCCTGCTATCCTCGAGGACTTTTAGCTGCTGATTTTATATTAAACATGATCTCAGACAATAAAGAACAGGCAATAAAGCAGTTTATTGAATATAATGACCAGGCCAATGAAGACAAGTGCCTTGACGAAATAACAAGAAATATTTTAACAGATAAAGAGGCCAGAGAAGAGATTAAAAAGCACAGTGGCTATGGAATTACAGAAATCAAGGGTTTGCCCAGAGAGCAAAGAAATAAAGTGTTAAAAAAGGTTAAGGAAATAGAGGGGTTATCGCTAAGACAAGCCGCAAGAATCTTGGGAATATCACACGTTCTAATATTCAATGCTAATTAACAGAAGAACCGTTCCCCATGTTTCCTTATATCATATTAGTAGGCTCTCGGAAATAAAGTAGTTAGCCGAACAAGTGCTCGTTAGTATTCGAAAGAAATGTCGACAAACTTTCAAGCCTTTTGATTTTAGGCGCTCCAAATAAACCTGGGCTTGATGGCAAAACAAGCCGCAAGAATTTTGGGAATATCACACGTTCTAATATTCAATGCTAATTAACAGAAGAACCGTCCCCATGTTTCCTGACAGAAGAATCGTCCCCATGTTTCGCATGTTTCGTGTTTCGTAAATTCTCTTTCTTCTTGCCGGCCCTGTGCCGGGCTTTCGTTTTTTATCAGGATGTGATCGCAGTGATCGGGGATGACATTTTCTTGACGCCTGCGGAGGCAATGAAGGTGCTGAAAATCAAGCGAAACACCTTTTATGAGCATATCCGCCAAGGCATTGTTCCGGGGTTTAAAATCCGACACTTCATTCGGATACGTCGGTTAGGATGTACTTAACCTGGGAAAGCAGCAGCAAGACGACAAGCGATACGACGAAGACGGCGAAGAGTAAGGGTTTGCAGGAATGCGTATTAGCGGGGTGGAAATATGTATCTACCCCGCCGGGCGGAAGGAGGATAGTATGGCGGGAAATATCGAGAGAATCATTGGCAAGCGTGGTGTATATTATCGTGTCAGAGTTAAGTTACCACCGAACCCGGGCAATCTCGTCTTTACGACGAAAAAAGGCAAGTGCCCGTGGGCGGGGCCTATTCACAAGTCGTTTGGCAAGGTGTGCAGGGCATTCCAGATTCCCTATATCACCGTCTACGGCCTGGGTCACACTCATGCTACAATGTTATTACGTAGAGGTCATAGTGTTAACGCCGTGGCGCAGCGCCTGGGCGACAAGCCGGCGACGATTATTAAATATTACGGCCACGTGACGCCGGGGATGCAGGCGGAAATCCTGAGAACAATTTTACGTGGGCTTTGCAATTCAAGGTTTTCAGGTCTAAAATAAACTGAATATCGAGGTGGATCCTTTCGGCTTCTGATATGTATCAGGGGCCTGTGCCAGGGACAGTTCTCATGACATCCACTCAACAATGCAAACCGGTTACAATAAGATCACGCTCGAGGAGTTGGCAGGAATGGCAGTGTACAAGATCATTGAGCTGGGCGACCCGATACTGCGCGAAAAGTCGCGCCCAGTGCCGGAGATCAATGCCAGCATTTTAAAGCTGATCGATAATATGGCGGACACTCTTTACGCCGCCAAGGGAGTGGGACTGGCCGCTCCCCAGATCGGCGTTTCCAAGAGAGTGATCGTGGTCGACTGCGGGGAGGGCCTGCAGGAGGTTGTCAACCCGGAGATCATCTCCAGGGAAGGTGAAGAGGTTGCCGTCGAGGGTTGTCTGAGCATTCCCGGGGTGGCGGCTGAGGTGAAGAGAGCGGCCCTCGTGGTCGTCACAGGCTGGAACCGCAAGGGAGAGGAGATCCAGATCGCCGCCAGCGGTTTGGGAGCCCGGGCTTTTCAGCATGAGACCGATCACCTGGATGGCATCCTGTTTATCGACTCGGCCATAAAATTTGTCGACAACGATTAGGTGAACGGAGGCAGCGGTCACTTGAAAGTGCTTTTCTTGGGAACCAGTGAATTCGCTCTTCCAGCATTGAAGCTGCTTGAAAACAGCAGTTGGCGCTTGCTGGGGGTGGTCACGAGGCCGGACCGGCCTCGGGGGCGGGGGCAGAAACAGGCTCCCACACCGGTCAAGCAGTTTGCGCTGCAACGAGGTATGCCGGTCTACCAGCCGGAATCTGCCACAGCTCTGACTGTTATGCTGGAGAACGATCCGGTCAAACCGGAGCTGATCGTTGTGGTTGCCTTCGGACAACTGCTCGAAACGGAAGTGCTCAGCCTGCCTCCGTTGGGTTGCGTCAACATTCACCCCTCACTGCTGCCAAAATATCGCGGGCCCGCACCGATCCAGAGGGCTGTGATGAACGGGGATGCTGTCACCGGCGTCACCATCATGTACCTGTCCCAGATCATGGATGCAGGAGACATGATCCTGCAGGAAGCGGTCCCTATAGCGCCGGCCATGACCAGCGGCGAGCTGGAGGCCATACTTGCCGGCCTGGGTGCACAGCTGCTCATCAAAGCCCTGAGCCTGATCGAAGCAGGCCGCGCCCCCGGCGCGCCCAGTCAGCGGACCAGGCGACCTATGCACCGGCCCTGGCGCCCGGAGAGGAAGAGATCGACTGGTCACAGGACGCCGTTGCCCTGTTTAACAAGGTCAGGGGCCTGAATCCTAAACCGGGGATGCATACCCTGTTTAACGGCAGGGGACTAAAGATATGGAGCGTCAGGCCTCTAGAAGGAGATTCAGACTACAAGAGCGGCCATATCTGCGACGTCGATCTGAAATCAGGTTTTGCAGTACAGACAGGCAATGGCCGGCTCCTGGTGCAGGAGCTTCAGCCTGCGGGCCGCCCGCACATGAGCGCAGCCGAATTTGCCCGGGGATACAGAATAATCCCAGGTCTTTTATTAGGCAGGCCGACGCGCTTCTTAGCGCGCTTCGGGGCTCCGCGTCAGGGAGCCAGCCGCCGCGGACCATCCCGACCCGCCGGGGTACCCGCTTTAGTGGGTCGGGGTACCCGCGCCGCGGGCGCGGCGCTGTTTGCACTTCTGCCCAGGGGGGTTGGACAGCTACGGTTTACGTCAGAAAGCGACTCTTTATCGGTTTACTGGCCCTGGCAGTGGCATTCATCCTCCTGGCGGTGGGCCTGTTGGCATACCTCGCCCTCGACTGGAACCTGCCTCTGCACAAGCTGATTCTGCTGGCGCTGGCAGTGCTGGTAGTGGTCCTGACAGGGTTGGTTTCCGCCGGCGTGATCGGCATCGTGCTGACCATCTGGAGCGCCAGGACGCTTCCAACCTTCCAGCACCTGATCAGGGCCACGCTGCACCTGCTGTTTCCCTTTGCAATTCTGCTGGGCCGGTCGCTGGGCATCGATCAGGCGCGGATCAGGAGTTCTTTCATAGAAGTCAACAACCAGATGATCCAGGCGCAACGGGAGCAGGTGGCAGGCGCCCAGATCCTGTTGCTGGCGCCGCATTGCTTGCAGAATTCGGAGTGTCCGCACAAGATCACCCTGCGCCCTGACAACTGCGAGAGGTGCGGCCAGTGCCAGGTGACAGACCTGCTTTGCTTGAGCGAACGGTTCGGCGTTAAACTGGCTTTTGCCACAGGAGGACCCTGGCCCGCCGCTTTGTTCAGATCCACCGCCCTCGAGCGATCATAGCCATCGCCTGCGACCGGGACCTGGCCAGCGGTATCCTGGATGCAAGCCCCCTGCCCGTGTTGGGAGTCATCAACTTGAGGCCCTTCGGCCCCTGCTTCGACACTCGTGTCGATATCAGCGAGGTGGAAAAAGCCATCCTATTTTTTTTGAAGCAGCCGGACCTGCCCCCAGAGCCACTGGCAGAAAAGGAAACAGGTCTCATTGAAACTGGCTCACACTAAGCATTAATCAGGCAGAATAGCTGAGGAACAACCATTAATCAATGTTGAATAGAATTCCAGGGGTGAGGCACTATAAGCGAATCCGGTCGTTCAACCAGGCTGCGCCGGCCGCAGACGGCCCGCCAGGCTGCATTACGGGTGCTATTGGAGGTGGAGCAGGAGGGCGCTTATGCCAACCTGGTTCTCCAAAAGATGGTCCCGGAATCCGGTCTGAGGGGCGCGGATGTGGGGCTGCTGACGGAGCTTGTCTATGGCGCCCTGCGCTGGCGCAATCGCCTGGACTATGTGATCGACAGGTTCAGCAAGGTGCCGGCGGCCAGGATGAACCATATCGTGCGCAACATTCTCCGCCTGGGCGCCTACCAGTTGTTGTTCCTGGACCGGGTGCCCGCTGCCGCCGCCTGCAACGAGTCGGTAGTGCTGGCCAAGCAATGGCAGTTAGGCGGCCTGGCCGGTTTCGTCAACGGATTGCTGCGCAATATTGCCAGATCCAGGCACGAGATAGCCTATCCCTCCCTGGAGGAGGAGCCGGTTTTGCACATCAGCACCAAATACTCACATCCGGCATGGCTTGTTGAGCGTTGGATCCGGCGTTTCGGCGTGGAGGAGACCATCTCCCTGTGCCGGTGCAATAATCAGCCTCCGCCGGTTGTCCTGCGCTGCAATACTTTGAAGATTGAACCGGACGGGCTCCGGGATCAATTGGGGCGGGAAGGCATCGTCGTGAGCCCCAGCCCACTGCTCCAGGAAGCCCTGAGGGTGGTTCAGTTCGCTTCCTGGCCAAGCGGCGGCAGCGAACAAGAGGAGCGCCGGGCATCCCCGGGGCGCCCTGCAGCAATCAGCGGTGAACGCAGCGACCAAGGCGGTCACGGGGGAGCCCTGCAGTGCAGTCCGCAGAGCAACAATCGCAGCGAAGAGCAGGGGCGCCGGGCAGCCTCAGGGCTTGGCTCTTCCGTGACCGGATCGATCGCCTTCCGGAACGGCTATTTTGCAGTGCAGGACGAGAGCTCCATGCTGGCCTCAATTCTCCTGCAACCACGGGCCGGCTCCTTGGTAATAGATGCCTGTAGCGGACCTGGCGGAAAGACCACTCATTTAGCCCAGATCATGAAAAACCGCGGCCGCCTGGTGGCCCTCGACATTCACCCTCATCGCTTGAAACTGATCCGTGACGCCTGCAACAGACTGGGCATCACTATTGTCGAGACGCTTTTAATTGATGCGGCAGCGCCTCCGGCCGAACTCCTGGGCCAGGCGGATTATCTGCTGGTCGACGCCCCCTGTTCGGGCAGCGGCGTGATCAGGCGCCGGCCTGACCTGAGGTGGCGCATCCGGGAACAGGACCTTCCTGTGCTGGCGAGCCAGCAGCTAAAAATTCTCGAAGGCGCCTGCGAGTGTGTAAAACCGGGAGGGTCCATGCTGTACAGCACATGTTCCACTGAACCGGAGGAGAATGACGAGGTCGTCGACAAGTTCCTGGACGGGCACCGGCAGTGGCAGCCTTTGGACATCGGCTCGCAGGCGCCGCAGGCCTTCCTGATCTCAGCGGAGGACCGCGAACGGGCGCTTCGCGGCTGCCTGCAGTTATGGCCGCATCACCACGGCACAGACGGTTTTTATGTGGCAGCTTTTAAGAACACTAGACAGAGCGGGGGGTGAGACGGGTGAGTTTGCAGGATCTCGAGGTATTGCTTAAGAAGTATTGGGAGGGCATGTTCAAGAAAGGCGCAGGGCCGGTGCAGCCGGTGGAGATGGCGCGCTCCCTGGTCCGGGAGATGAGCGACAAGAGAAGGGTGAGCGTCTCCCGGGTTTATGCCCCCAACGTTTTTGCCGTCTGCCTGGGCGCCGATGATTTTGAGCAAACGGAACCGCTGCAGGCAGCTCTGGCCCGGGAGCTGGAGGAACACATCTTGATGATGGCGGAGGAGAAGGGCTTTACGCTGATCGGAAAGCCGCAGGTGACTTTTGAAAAAAATGAGAGCATAGCGGCGGGGGAGATCATGATCCGGTCCTCCTTTGCCGCTGCCGCTGAGAGTGCTGCCAGGTTTACCGCCGGGGACGATGCCGGCGCCGGATGCACCGGTGAACTGCAGCGGATCGAGCATACCATGATCTTCGATAAAAGGGAGGCCGAGGGCCGGGAACCTGGCGGAATCTACCTGGCGGTGGTGCATGGCCCTGACATGGGAAAGATCTTCTCGCTCGGAGCAGGCCAGAAGAGCTTCACGATCGGCCGCAAGCTGACCAACGCCATCAGCCTGACGGACATCAATGCCTCCAGGGAACATGCCCGGATTGAGTGGCAGGATGGCGCCCTGCATCTGATCGATCTGAAAAGCCGCAATGGAACATTTGTGAACGGCGACCGGATAGAAGCCCAAGGCGTCGCGGGTAGGGGACGAGATCCAGATCGGGGAGAACATATTGGATATAGAGGGCGGCTAACATGCTGTAGGCGCTCAGGCATTCAAACAGCAGCGAGCGCACATGGAAAGGGTCTGAGGTTCAAAGGCGGCCGCGCCTGGACACCGCCTCAGTTCGGCCAAGCGGGTGCAAGCCCTTGACACAAACTTCTCAAGACTAAGCGGGCAAGATAGAAGGGGTAAGAATGTTCTGGGCGTTGCTAACCTTGAAGTATATCGTTCCTATTTTATTGTATGGATGGCTGTGCCTTGTCCTTTACTACTATCTTGGCAAGAAAGAATGGCCGCCGACCATGGCCGGAGAGGATTCCCTGGCGGTCAGCGCGGATCCGGGGGGGCTGCTTCCCGCAGGAATGAAGTGGGGTGTTCATGGGGAGGCGGTGATCGGGAGAGATCCGGACTGCCCGGTCAGCATTCCGGACGTGTTCGTCTCGGCCAGGCACGCCCGGATCTACAGATCCGGCGGCGGTTACTATGTTGAGGATCTCGGCAGTGCGAACGGCAGCCTCATCAATGGCCGGGCGCTGGTCAAACCGGAGCAGCTTCTACCGGACGACCGGCTGCAGATTGGCAGGGTGACGCTCGCTCTCGATGCCGGGCTAGGATCGAAGTTGGACGGGAGGCGCCGTTTGATGGCGTTGGGGCCCGGCCTGCTTTTGATCTGCGGAGGACTGTCTCTATATTTTCAGAAACTGTTGCTGCTCAGGGAATTCTTGCTGCTGGCCCTGGTGGGCGTGCTCCTGACCGCCAGCGCCCTGTGGCTGCTGCAGTCCAGGTCTCAGGGCTCTTTCCTTTTTCTTCCGGCAGCAGCGCTGTCAGCGCTCAGCCTGATCTTCCTATACCGGATCGACCCGTCATACGGACTGCGTCAGACCTACTGGGTGCTGATCGGGATCTGTGTTTTTTGGCTGACTCAGTTATTTCTACGCAACTACAGGCGCTTGATCGATTACAAATATATCTTCATGGCCCTGGGAGTAGTGTTTCTGCTGCTGACGATCGTTCTGGGCACCACGGTCGGGGGCAGCCGCAGCTGGCTGATCTTTGGCCCTCTGCACTTCGAACCCTCGGAATTTGTCAAGGTCTTTTTTGTGATCTTCTTGGCCGGCTACCTGATCGAAAACAGGGAAGTGCTGCAGCAAGGCACCCGCAAGCTCGGCAGTTTTCTGGTGCCGGACTGGTCCTACCTGGGCCCGCTGCTTGCCGCACTCGGCCTGTCACTGCTGCTATTGGTGGTGCAGAAAGACGTCGGCACGGCCCTGCTGTACTTTTCGACTTTCATCAGCCTGGTCTATGCGGCCACCAACCGCTGGTACCACCTGCTGGTCGGCATCCTGCTCTTCTGCTGCGGCGCAGCGCTCATGTACCTGATCTTTCCCCATGTGCAGGAGCGAATCGCTGTCTTTCTCAATCCATGGCAATATGCCGACGCCGGAGGGTATCAGGTTATCCAATCGCTTTTTGCGCTGGCAGGCGCCGGCTGGTTCGGGTGGGGGCTGGGAAGCGGCTTTCCGTCGCTGATTCCGGCAGTCCATACCGATTTCATTTTCTCGCTGATCAGCGAGGAGATCGGACTGATTGGGGCTCTCGCCATTCTGTGGCTTTACCTGATGATGACCTGGCAAGGCTTCAGGGTTTCCCTGCAGGCCCCTGAAAATTTCGGCCGCCTGCTGGCTTTTGGCTTCAGCGCACTGCTTTCTCTGCAGACCATGATCATCGTCGGGGGCGTTACCGGGCTGATCCCGCTGACCGGGATCACCCTTCCCTTTCTCAGTTATGGCGGCAGCTCTTACATCACGAACATTTTTGTGATCAGTTTCTTAATAAGAATCGGCGATCATGGCAGGCAGGCGCCCGGCGCGCTGCAACCGGCGAGCTAGCTGCGCACCGGCAAACCTCATCGAAGAAGCAGATTCCAGGGACTGTTCGGCCCGGGCGCTGTGATGAGCCGGTATTTCCATACAGGAGACGGTTTGGTTTATGTCAGATCCGATGCATGATACAATAAAAAGGTACATGAAGTTTATTGCCGGGTGCTTCCTGTTGCTTTCCCTCTATCTTGTTTATATAGTAGTGGTGAGAGGGGAGGGATTCGCGGCATCGAGCGCCAACCCCGGACCTCTTTGGTCGAGAGCGGGATAATCAGAGGAGGGATCTATGCGCGGGGGGGAGAGGCCTTGGCGGTAACCTCTACGTCGGGCAGCGCACCGAAACGCCTTTATCCTTATGGCCCCGTGTTTGCGCAGCTGATCGGATACAGTTCCGTGCAGTTCGGCAAGGCGGGTCTCGAAAAGGCTTACGATGAGGAGTTGAACGGCCTCAGGGGCTCCTGGATGCAGAGTCTGGAGGTGCGCTGGGGGGAAACAGGGCTGCACGGGAACAATCTCTACCTGACGGTTGATCCGGTGCTGCAGCAGAGAGCCATGGAGTTGCTGTCCCCCTACAAGGGAGCGGCGGTTGTGCTAAACCCCCAGACCGGAGCGGTGCTGGCCCTGGCCAGCAATCCGTCGTTCGATCCCAACCTGGTGGAAACCCAATGGGACGCCATCAGGAATGATCCGGGACAGCCGTTGTTTGACCGGGCGATCCAGGGTCTATACCCGCCCGGTTCGACCATGAAGATCGTCACTGCCTCCCTGGGCCTCTCCAAATTCCCAGGGTTGGGCGATGAATCATACGACTGCACCGGCCAAATCACGGTGCAGGGCAGCGTTCTCAGATGTCCGGAGGTGCATGGCATCGTCGATCTGAGCAGCGCCCTGGCCGTATCCTGCAACTGTTATTTTCGCGACTCTGGGGCTGCGCCTGGGGTCAGGTGATTTCAGCAAGGGTCTTGCCGGTTTCGGTTGGGGGGAGAATCTGGCGTTCGATCTGCCGCTCTCCCAGATCCCTTTTAGCCCGGACTCGTTTCAGGACCCCAACAGACTGGCGGATGCCTCTATCGGGCAGGGGCCGATACTGGTCAGCCCCCTGTTCATGGCTATGATCGCCGGGGCGATCGGGAACGGGGGCGCCATGATGCAGCCTTACCTGGTGCAAGAGATCCGCAGCGCGGGAGGGGCGACACTCTGGGAGGCCAGACCACGCCTGCTCAGGAGGGTGGTTTCGCCGCAGGTGGCGGGCCAGGTGCAGGAAGCGATGGTGGGTGTTGTCAACAGCGGAACTGGCACGGCCGCCTACATTCCCGGGCTGGAGGTGGCGGGAAAAACCGGATCGGCAGAAAATTCCGATGGCCCTCCCCATGCCTGGTTTGCTGCCTCGGCCCCTGCCCAGAACCCCACAGTGGCCGTCTGTGTGATAGTGGAGCATGGAGAAGAAGGCGGCCGCACCGCGGCTCCCATTGCCAGAGAATTGATCCGGTTGGCCCTGGCTCCAAACAGTCCCTGAAAGTTCATTTCGAACGGGACTTGTTGTATAGAGCAGATGGTTTGACTTTTTACAGGAGTTGATTTCGCAGTGGTCGGCAAGATACTGGGTGGCAGATATGAGATCATAGCAAAACTGGGGTCGGGTGGAATGTCGCATGTCTATCAGGCCCGCTGCACCATTCTCAACCGGATTGTCACCGTAAAAATACTGAGAAGCGAACTGGCCGAAGACAAGGAGTTCGTGCGGCGGTTTCAGATGGAGGCCCAGGCTGTGGCCAGCCTGTCGCATCCGAACATCGTCAGCATCTATGATGTCGGTCAGGAGAACGGCGTTCCCTACCTGGTGATGGAATACATCGAGGGCCAGAACCTCAAGGAGATCATCAGCAGGGAAGGACCGCTCAGCCCTGCGGAGGCTGTCAACCTGGGAGTTCAGGTCTGCGCCGCCCTGGCTCATGCCCATGAAAAGGGAATCATTCACAGGGATATAAAGTCCCAAAATATTCTGGTGACACCAAGCGGTCGAGTTAAGGTGACAGACTTCGGCCTAGCCCGTGTGCAGTCAATACCCAGCGCCACTGTGACCCGCTCTGGCATGGTGATGGGCTCGGTGCACTACTTTTCTCCGGAGCAGGCCCGGGGAGAGGAAACCGGCCCCAAATCCGATCTCTATTCCCTCGGTGTGGTGCTCTATGAGGCGATTTCAGGGCATCCGCCGTTTCAGGGGGACAACCCGGTTACCGTTGCCCTCAAGCACCTGCAGGAAACACCGCCTTCACTGCGCAGGGAACAGCCTGGCATCCCGGCGAGGCTGGAGGAGATCGTTTTTAAGGCTCTGGCCAAGGATCCTGCGCTGCGCTTCCAGTCGGCCCGGGAGATGCAGCAGGCTCTCTCGGAAGGGGGGCTTTCCCAGGACGGCAGCAACGAGGAAGAGTTGACCAAGGAGATCAGGATGCCCGCCGTTCGCCGCCGCCCGCGTCCGGCTGCCATCGCCGGCCTGGTCCTGCTGCTGCTGCTGGTCTTCATCGGGGGCGCCTACGCCCTTGCCAAATGGTACGCAGTGGGGACATACGTGACTGTTCCCCAGGTTGCCTATCAGACCCAGGACGATGCCACCTCCATAATTCAGGCTGCCGGGCTGGTGCCGTCCATTAAACAGGTAAATGACAATAAGATGCCGGCCGGATCGGCGATCCGCACGGACCCGGTCGCCGGCAACAGCATAAAAAAGGGAGAACAGGTTGTGTTGTACGTCAGCCAGGGCCCAAACCTCGCCTTGTTGCCCAACGTCGTCGGTTTTACCATAGCCAACGCCAGGTTAACCCTGGGGAACTCCGGCTTCATGATCGTGGAGAAGGACCAGGTAAACAGCGATCCGTCGGTGGCGCCGGGAACGGTGATCTCCCAGGATCCCTCCGGAGACAGCAGCGTGCCCAGCAAGAGCCAGGTTACCTTGACGGTGAGCCAGGCGCCATCTTTAAATGATCTGGTCGTTCCGTCGCTGTTGGGTCTGACCGTGGACCAGGCGACGGCGACGCTGACGTCGCTGGGGCTGGTCCTGGGCAATGTCACCGATGAGGGCAGCGTGGATTATCCTCCGGGCATGATCGACCGCCAGGATGTTGGGCCGGGGACGCCGGCCAGCCAGGGTCTGATTGTCAACGTCTGGCGCAGCACAGGTCCGGGGCCGTGGGTTGACGACATCCCGGTGCACTTCGAGGTGTACGAGACCGGCGAGCTCAAGGTGGTAATCAACGACGCCCTGGGAAGCAACCGGATCGTGTACGATCAGGTGCAGAACCCGGGAGACATTCTGGACAAGAATTTTGAGCTCTATGGATCCGGAACCATTCAGGTCTATTTTAAAGACAGCCTGGTGGAATCGCATAGCATCAGCTGATCATCGACTGATGGCAAGGAGTGTTACATGCCCGAGGGTTTACTGGTAAAGATCAACGGAGGCTTCTACTATGCACAGGGTGACGGCCTCTGGGAATTGAAGATGAGAGGCCGGCTGCGGCACGGCGGCGCCGGGCCGGGTGCGGCTGCCCAAATGAGCCGGCGCCGGATGCCCGGCCAGAGGGCGGAATCGTATCCGCTGGTTGGCGACCGGATCGTTTTCACGCCAACAGAGGTTGGAAGAGGAGTTATAGAGTCGGTACTGCCGCGCCGGAATACGTTGACACGCCCGCGGGTGGCCAATATCGATCAGGCAGTCCTCATATTTGCCCTGGCCAACCCGGAACCGGATCTGGCACTGATGGACCGGCTGTTGGTATGGTGTTGCCTGGAGCAGGTGGAGGCGCTGATCTGCTTCAATAAAACCGACCTGATCGATCGACCGGCTGCAGGGGCCTTGGCGGAGCTGTACGGCAGGGCCGGCTACAGGTCGCTTTGCACTTCCGCATTGCAGGGTACGGGCCTGGATGCACTGCGCCTGGAGTTGAAAGACAAGATCTCGGTGCTGGCAGGCCCCTCGGGAGCTGGCAAATCCACCATCATCAATGTCCTGGAACCGGGGTTGGCCCAGGATACCGGCGAGCTCAGCCGCAAGCTCAAGCGCGGGCGCCATACCACCAGGCACGTGGAACTGTTGCCGGTTGCCGGAGGCCTGGTGGCAGATACCCCGGGTTTCAGCAATTTGGAGCTGCCTTTTCTGGAGCTGCCCGATCTGGCAGGATGCTTTCCGGAAATCCAGGCCTTGGCAAGCCAGTGCCGGTTTTTAGACTGCCTGCATCGAAGCGAGCCGGACTGTGCAGTGAAAGAGGCCCTCGGCGGGGGCCTGATCGATACCGGCCGCTATCAGCACTACCTGTCGTTTTTAACAGAGGTCTCATTACAAGAGAGGAGATGCTGATCATCAAGATCGCTTCATCTATCTTGAGCGCTGATTTCAGCCAGCTTGGCAGCCAGGTGCGCCTGCTCGAGGAGGGCGGCGCCGATGCCCTGCACCTCGACATCATGGATGGCCATTTCGTTCCCAACCTCTCGTTCGGGCCGCAGGTGATGGCGGCGATCAGGAAGGAGACCGGGCTATCTTTCGATGTTCACCTCATGGTGCAGCAGCCGGAGCGATTTCTCAAGGCTTTCGCGGCCGCCGGCGCCGACCTGATCACCGTGCATGCAGAGGCCTGCCCGCACCTGCACCGGGTGGTCCAAACCGTCAAAGAGCTTGGCTTGCAGGCCGGGGTGGCTCTAAACCCGGCCACCTCCCTGGACGTGCTGCAGTATGTTCTGGAGGATCTGGATCTGGTGCTGCTGATGACTGTGAATCCGGGCTGGGGGGGACAGGAGTTCATCCCCGGGATGTTCAGGAAGATCGATGAACTGAGAAAAATGATCGATAGCATGGGGAGCGGGGCGGATCTGCAGGTGGATGGCGGGATCAATTATGCCAATATCGGCTCGGTAGTGGCCGCCGGAGCCGATTATCTGGTTATCGGGTCAGCCCTGTTCAAAGAAGAGCATATCGGTGCAGCCCTGCGCGAATACAGGCGCAGAGCCGAGGAGTCGCAGCTGACGGCCCGGCCGTGATTGAGGAGCCAGCCTCGTGGCTATGCTTGAAAAGCTTGCCGCTATGTATTAAGGAGTCTGCGGCTAATACTGTCGTCATAAGTTGAACAGTTTTTCTGCGTAATTGTTTTTCTGCGTAATTGTTGACGCTATTTAATAAACGGGTGTAAAATGAAAACCGTGAAGTTCCTCAGGGGCGGGTGCAATTCCCGCACCGGCGGCAATGCCTCGTCAAGAGGATGAGCCCGCGAGCCCGGCGCCGGCGATCGGTGAGACGATGAAGGTGGCGCAGGGTTGATCCGGTGGGAATCCGGAGCCGACAGTAGAGTCTGGAGGGGAGAGGGGCGCTCTTGTTCATGCTGGCTTTGCGCTGGCTTTGCAATCAAACCCCGACTCTCCGGTTGTGGGTTTTTTGTTTTGTTAATTTGCTGGAAAATCGGATGGAGAAGTGTTCCTGGAAGATGGGGGACAGCTCATGGATCGAGATCTGGCCTTTATGGCCCGGGCACTGGAGCTGGCGGCACTGGGCCGGGGCCGGACCAGCCCCAACCCGATGGTGGGAGCGGTCGTTGTCAAGGATGGCGCTATCGTCGGTGAGGGTTATCACCGCCAGGCGGGTTATCCCCATGCGGAGATCCTGGCCCTGAGGCAGGCCGGGGAGCGGGCCGGGGGGGCTGTCCTCTACGTCTCACTGGAACCATGCTGCCATTATGGAAGAACCCCTCCCTGCACCGGAGCAATTATAGAAGCGGGCATAAGCAGGATGGCGGCGGCCGTTTTGGACCCCAACCCCCTGGTGTCCGGCAGGGGCATCCAGGAGTTGCGTCAGGCGGGCATCGAGGCGGAGTTCGGCGTGCTGGAGACCGAAGCCCGGCGGCTGAATGAGGCCTGGTTCAAGTATATTGTTTCCGGCAAGCCGTTTGTCACCCTCAAGACGGCGATGAGCCTGGATGGCAAGATCGCCACCGGGTCGGGTGAATCGAAATGGATCACGGGGCCGGAGGCACGCCACCGGGTGCAGCATCTGCGGCTGGAAAACGATGCCGTCATGGTGGGCATCGGAACGGTGCTGGCAGACGATCCGAAATTGACGGTAAGGCTCCCGGAGGAGGATAAACAGCCGCTGCGGGTGATCATGGACAGCAAGCTCAGGATCCCCCTGGAATCACAGATTGTGCAGACGGCCCGGTCGGTGCCGGCGCCTACTGTGGTGGCGGCTGTTGAAGGGCAGTGTATCCCTGGGAAAAAGGCGCTCTTGTCCGAAATGGGGGTCGAGGTCTGGGAACTACCGGCAGCAGGAGACCGGGTGGACATCGGCGCATTGCTGGCGAGGCTGGGCAGCAGGGAAGTGGTCAGCGTGCTGTTGGAGGGGGGAAGCACCCTGAATGCTGAAGCCCTGGCTGCTCACGCAGTAGACAAGTTCATTTTCTTTATGGCGCCGAAGATCATAGGCGGCGAGACTGCGCCCGGCCCCTTCGGAGGCGAGGGGATGGCCGCCTTGGCCGAAACTCTTGTTTTAACCGGGCTCGAGCAGAGCATGGTTGGCCAGGACTTGATGATCGTCGGATATCCACAGCGGTCAAAAAAAATGCAAATGCCTGAGGCCAACTGAGTGCCTATTTCATTAGGATGCTAGAGAGGGTGACGCCGGTCTGTTTACCGGTATCGTGGAAGAGGTCGGCCTGGTCAGAAACCTGGCCAGGGGTCAGGATTCAGCCTTGTTGCAGATAGAAGCGGCTCAGGTTTTAAAAGACTCCAAGCCGGGTGACAGCATCGCTGTCAACGGAGCTTGCCTGACGGTGACCGCGGTTGCCGGCAGCACCTTTACCGTTGACGTAATGAAGGAAACCATGAGCAAAACCAACCTCGGGCAGTTGCGCCCCGGAGACCGGGTCAACCTGGAGCGGGCGCTGGCCCTGGGGGAGAGGCTGGGCGGCCACCTGGTGACCGGCCATGTTGACGCCGCAGGCATGATTTTAAACCTGGCGGAGACGGGTATCGCCACCGAGATGTGGGTGGCCATTCAGAGCGATCTGGAGCGGTTCCTGATCCCGCAGGGTTCGGTGGCCCTGGACGGGGTGAGTCTCACTATCGCCTCCCTGCGCCCGGGCTCCCTGATGGTAGGCCTGATCCCCCACACCAAGAAGACGACCACCCTGGGCGGCAGAAGAGTCGGGGATCTGCTCAATATCGAGACGGGACCTGCTGGGAAAGTATGTGAGCAGGCTGTTGCAAGATCGAGGCTGCCAGAACGGGCAGGGGGTGACCAGTGATTTTCTTGCCGAACATGGCTATTTGTAAAAACAGGAAGGATTAACCGGACACCGTGCTATCTTTGCAATGGGAATGAGAGGAACACTTGTGGAGGGAATACAGATGAGCACAGGAGATTTTCACACGGTAGATGAAGCACTCAAGGATATTCGGGCCGGAAAGATGATCATTGTCATCGATGATGAGGATCGCGAGAACGAGGGCGACCTGATCATTGCCGCAGATAAGATAACGCCGGAAGCCATCAACTTCATGGCAACCTATGCCAAGGGCCTGATCTGCATGCCCTTGACCGGAGAGCGCCTCGATGAGATGAAGATCCAGCAGATGGTCGAGCAAAACACGGAGAGCCTGGAAACTGCTTTTACCGTTTCCGTGGATGCAGCCAAAGCGACCACCGGTATCTCCGCTTTTGACCGCGCCCTGACCGTCAAGACGATCATCGACCCGGCTGCCAAGCCCGGAGACCTGCGGCGCCCAGGCCACATCTTTCCGCTCCGGGCCAAACAGGGCGGCGTCCTGAGAAGAGCCGGGCATACAGAGACCACGGTCGACCTGGCGCGGCTGGCCGGCCTCTACCCAGCCGGGGTCTGCTGCGAGATCATGAACGACGACGGCACCATGGCACGGACTCCGGAGCTGCTGGCGTTTTCCCAAAAACACGGCTTGAAGATTATTACCGTAGCCGATCTGATCGAGTACCGCCGCCGGACCGAGAAGCTGGTGCGCCGGGTGGCCACCACCCAATTGCCCACCAAGTATGGGGAATTCACGGCGATCGCCTACGAGACCATCCTTGATCAGAACTGCCACCTGGCCCTGGTCATGGGCGAACTGAGTCCCGGGAACCCGACCCTGACCAGGGTGCACTCGGAGTGCCTCACCAGCGATGTCTTCGGGTCGCTGCGGTGCGACTGCGGCGCCCAACTGGCTCAGGCGATACGCATGATCGCCAGCGAGGGCAGCGGTGTCATCCTGTACATGCGCCAGGAAGGACGGGGGATCGGGCTTCTCAACAAGATCCGGGCCTACGGCCTTCAGGACCAGGGTTGTGACACAGTCGAGGCCAACGAAAAGCTCGGATTTCCACCCGACCTGCGGGACTATGGATTCGGGGCCCAGATTCTCGCAGACCTCGGTTTGCGCAAGATCCGGCTGCTCACCAACAATCCGAGGAAGATCGCCGGCCTGGAGGGGTACGGGCTGGAGATCGTGGAACGGGTTCCGATCGAGATTCTACCCAACGAGGAGAACCGGCATTATCTGAAGACCAAAAAAGAGAAAATGGGGCACCTGTTGGCCCTGGGGAAATAGGAGGCGTCGTGATGGCTAAAACATTTGAGGGAAGGTTACTGGGGGAAGGCCTGCGCTTCGGGATCGTGGTGGCCAGGTTCAACGAGTTCATAACCAGCCGCCTGCTCGGCGGTGCCCTGGACATCCTGCACAGGCACGGAGTCGATCAGGAGTCGATCGAGATCGCCTGGGTGCCCGGAGCCTTTGAAATACCTCTTGCGGCCAAAAAAATGGCGGGGCGGGGGTATGACGCGGTCATCTGCCTGGGCGCAGTGATCAGGGGAGCGACACCCCACTTCGAATATATTGCCAGCGAGGTCACCAAGGGGATCGCCCTGATCAGCCTCGAGCTGGAGATGCCGATCGTTTACGGCCTGATCACGGCCGACACTCTGGAGCAGGCGATCGAGCGTGCCGGCACCAAGGCGGGCAATAAGGGGGCTGACGCTGCGCTCACCGCGCTGGAAATGGTGAATTTATTGAAAGAACTGGCCGGCGGAAGCGGAGACTAGGCCCTGCAAGCAGGGTGTGGCCTGATCTGACATGACGAAGCTGGCGAGGAGGGGGCTGGGATGAGGATCGGCGTCATCAGCGATACCCATGGTTCGGTGGATGCCTGGTCGCAGGCTCAAGCTGTATTCCGGGACGTGGAACTGATCGTTCACGCGGGCGATCTGCTTTATCACGGCCCTCGCAATCCGCTTCCGGAAAGTTATGATCCGGGTGCATTGGCGGCCCTGATCAACGAGGCCCCGGTTCCAGTGGTCATTGCCCGGGGCAACTGTGATGCCGAGGTTGATCAGTTGATGGTGGAATGGCCGCTGCAGGCTCCGTATGCCTTTATCCAGATAAATGACCTGCGCATATTGGTCAATCACGGCCAGGGGCTGACCAGTCACCAGATGTTGAAGCAGGCGCAGCGCTACCGGGCCAATATGTTGATTTTCGGCCACTCACACCTGCCGGTGTTGTCCTTTTCTGCAAATGTGCTCATGCTCAACCCTGGTTCTCCCGCCTTGCCCAAGGATGACCAAAAAACTGCCAGCGTCGCCGTGATCGATGATGACCGGGTGCGCCTGATCGCCCTGGAGGGGAACCGGGTGCTGGCTGAAGCCGCACTGGATCTCCCCGTTAGAGGGCGCGCTTGACTTTGCCTGATTTCAGGCATCGGGTGCAAACCATCATCCGCACCGGCCTGCCCTGGACTAATGTTTTCACGGGCTGCAGGTTGGGGGACCAGCTTCGCTTGGTGCGGATATGGCTGTGGCTTACCTGCATGCCCATCCAAGTTCCCTTTCCACAAACAGCGCACTTTGCCATTCGTTCGACCTCCTTTCACAGGCTCTATCATAACAAAAAGCTCAAACCCTGACAACCGATAGAATGTTTCCACCGATCTTTTACCTTCCTGCGATCTCGTGGAACGCTGAGCCCAAACTCCCGAATAGTCGCGGATCCAGTCTGCTGCGGATGCTTCAGGTTCTTGTTGTTGCCGGTACTTTAGACTATAATCTAGATGAATTCACACTCATCGCGTCGAGGAGGCCTAAATTGTGGCCCAAGCGAGCAGAACCGAGTATGGCAGGGTGGAAATCTCCAGTGAGGCCCTGGCAACCATCGCCGGTGCAGCGGCTGTTCGTTGTTATGGCATCGTGGGCATGGTTTCCAGGGGATTCCGCCAGGGGATGCAGGAGATCCTGGGCCAGGATGCCCTGAGCCAGGGCGTCGATGTCCGGCTGGAGGGGATTGATGTTTTTATCGACCTGTACGTGATCATGTGCTATGGCGTCAAGATAGCGGAAGTTGCCGCCAGCGTCATGGAAACGGTGCAGTACGAAGTTGAAAAAATAACCGGCCTGCATCCCGTGGAGATCAATGTCAACATCAAAGGGGTTCGGGTTTTCCACGCTGCGGGCGTGCCGGATGTTCATCCCGCTCACCAATAACCGCACGTTAGGGCTCGCTTTAGCCTCGGGCCGGGTGCCCACCCGCCGGGGTACCCGCTTTTAGCGGGTCGGGGTACCCGGGCGGGCGAACGCCTGCATCAGAGGGGGAAACAGATTTTTGGAGGTTGCAACTGGAGCGCAGTTGAAAGATCTTTTTAAAGGCGGCCTCGCTTCCTTGGCAGAAAAACAGGAGGAGATCGACAGGCTTAATGTTTTCCCGGTACCTGACGGCGATACCGGCCGCAATATGTACCTGACCATGCTAGCGGCGGTGCAGGAGCTGGAGCGAACAGACAGCCAGAAGCCGGGCGTAATTTGCGGAGCATTGGCCAGGGGTTCGATGATGGGGGCGCGGGGCAATTCCGGGGTTATCATGTCCCAGCTAATCCGGGGCTTCGCCGATGCCGTGAGGGACGAGGACGAGATCACCGCCAAGCATTTTGCCAGAGCCTGGCAGGCGGCCGTGGCTACGGCTTACCATGCGGTAATGAAGCCGGTAGAGGGGACTATGCTCACGGTAGCCAAGGGGGTTTCCGAGGGGCTCGTGGAAGCCGCCAGAAACGGGGATGATTTGGAAAAGGCACTGTTTATCGCTTTGCAAAAAGGGAACGAGACCTTGAAAGAGACCCCGGAAATGCTCCCTGTTTTAAAGAAGGCCGGCGTGGTCGATGCCGGCGGCAAAGGCCTGATGGTCTGGCTCGAGGGAGGCCTGAAGGCCCTGGGCAACGGTGAACGACCTCCAGGCAGCGGAGCAACGGAGGCCGTTTTTACGCCTGTGGACCCAGCACTGGAACCCGGGTCGGGCCTGCGGTCGCCCGCCCAGGATGCCGCTGACGAGTTTGTCTATGCCTACTGCGTGGAGTTCCTGCTTCAGAGCGGCCAGTTTGCTGCCGAAAAGCTCGGAAAGAGCCTCAGGAGGCATGGCGGCAGCCTGATCGTTGCCTGCGACGGAGAACTGATCAGGGTGCATGTGCACTCCAACCACCCGGGGGAGGTGCTCGAGCACTGTCTTCGATACGGCCCCATCCACCAGATCCGGATCAGCAACATGAAGGACCAATGGCAACAAAAGCATGGAATGCCCATTCAGCCGGGCACCCGCCCCGCTGCGGCGACAGCTGAAGCGAACAACCTGCCTGGGGGGCGCAGCGAGGCGGAGGACAGCCTCCATGAAGCCCGGCTGACACATGCCGCAACTGGCAGCTTGCCGGAGATCGGCGTGTTGGCCGTTGCTGCCGGCACAGGCATTAAAGAGATTTTCCGCAACCTCGGCGCAGCAGAGATAGTCGAGGGCGGGCAGACAATGAATCCGCCTGTGGCTGAGTTTGTCAGGGCCATAGAGGACATGCCGCAAGCACAGGTGCTGATCCTGCCTAACAACAAGAACCTGATCCTTGCGGCCGAACAGGCGAAAGGACTGGTTGGGCGCAAGGTGGAGGTGCTTCCGACCACCAGTATTCAGGCTGGAATTGCCGCCCTGCTAAGCTTTAACCCCGACCAGGGCCTGGCCGCGAATATGGAAAGAATGGAGCAGGCGGCAAACCGGATCAAATCTGCAGAAGTTACCTATGCGGTGCGGGAGGCGCTGGTCAAGGGGACTGTAATCAAGGCTGGCAGCCTGATCGGTCTCTGGCAAGATGAAATCGCTGTCGCCGGCACCTCCCTGGAGCAGGTGGTCCTCTCGTTGGTGGATCAGATGCTGGGCGATCAGGACGAGTTGGTGACGCTGTTCGTGGGAACCGGAGTGGCAGGGGAGGAAGCCGAAGCGATAGCTGCGGCGATCCGGGGCGGCCACCAGGGGATCACAGTCGAGGTCCAGCCCGGCCATCAACCGGTTTATTATTTTTTGATCAGCGTCGAGTAAAGATCAATCACCGCTCAAGAGAGCGGGCTTGCAGTTAAAAAAGAAGGGGCTGGAGATTTCCTCCCGCGACTGCAGCCGCAGGATCCAACGCCTAAATGATGAACAGGAAAAACGCAGGCCTCAAACAACAACTCACTGCCGCACAGCTTGGCGCCATTAATATCAGCAGTCTGCCACAACTGGGTGCAACCCGGGCCGGATTGCTCGGCAAGCTGGGCATCACTGACTTGTTCCACCTGCTTTACTATCTTCCCCGGCGCTATGAAGACCGGCGCATTAACAGCGCGGGCTCACTGAAGCCCGGTCAGGCCGCCACCATCTGCGGGATCATCATCAAGGCAGAGGCTGCGTGCACCAGGAGGGGCTTTAATTTGCTGCGGGCCGAACTGAAAACCGAGCACGGTCCGATCACGGCACTCTGGTTCAACCAACCCTTTTTGGCAAAAGCCTTGCGCCGGGGTCTGCCTATAACCGTAAGCGGGAAGCTGGATAGCGGTCTTTTCGGCAGCGAGATAGCGGTTGCCGATTACGAGATCGGCAGCCCCAGGGACTCCGTGCACGTCGGGAGGATCGTCCCTTTTTACGGCGCCACCGAGGATTTGAGCCAGCGCACCCTGAGACGCCTCATGTTCCGGTGCATCCGGAGCTATGCTCCATGGGCGAAAGACCTGCTCCCGAATCAGCTCCGGTCCGATCTGCAACTGCTTTCGCTGGCTGAAAGCCTGAACCAGGTACACTTCCCCAGCGACTTCGAGGCCCTGGAACAGGCGAGGGAGCGCCTGGTTTTCGAAGAGCTTTTTTTATTTCAACTGGGGCTCCGAAGGATTCAGAAAACGTTCCAGCGCCGTGGCGTCGCTCGCCGGCCGCGGTCAGGACTCTGCGAAGCCTTTATGAGGATGTTGCCGTTTGTTTTGACGGACGCACAGCAACGTGTGCTGGGGCAGATCGGACAGGATCTGGCGGGCGGGCGCAGCATGTACCGGCTGGTGCAGGGCGATGTCGGCTGCGGCAAAACCGTCGTCGCCCTGTATGCGCTTTTTTATGCCGTCGCTGCAGGCTACCAGGGCGTTCTGATGGCCCCTACCGAGGTGCTGGCGGAGCAGCACTTCCTTACTCTGAAGGAATGGGCCGCCAGATTGGGGGTCCAGACTGCAATTCTGACGGGATCACTGGGCCGCAGAGAACGGGAAGATTGCCTGCAGGCGATGCAGAATGGCCGGATCGACATTCTGGTCGGCACCCATGCCCTGCTGGAGGAGCAGGTATCCTTCGACAACCTCGGCCTGATCGTAATTGACGAGCAGCATCGCTTCGGGGTGAGACAGCGCGACCTCATTCAGTCCAAGGCGCCAGACGCGGATGTCCTGGTGATGACCGCGACTCCGATACCGCGCAGCCTTACTCTGACCCTATACGGAGACCTCGATCTGTCCGTGATTGACGAGCTGCCTCCGGGGAGGCAACCGGTCAAGACCTATTTTCTGCCGGCCCGGGAAAAACAGAGGGCGTACCAGTTTTTATACAAAGAGCTGCAGGCAGGCCATCAGGCCTATGTGGTCTGCTCCCTGATCGAGGAGTCCGAAAAACTCGAGGTAGAGGCGGCAGTCAACAGGGCTGTTGAACTGCAAGCCGATTTTCCCGGATATCAGGTGGGCCTGTTGCACGGTAAATTGAAAATAGAAGAGAAAGAGCGGGTCATGGGCAGCTTCCGTAGCGGCGCCATCCAGATCCTGGTAGCCACTTCTGTGATCGAAGTGGGAATTGACGTGGCCAACGCTACATTGATCATCATCGAGGGGGCCGAGCGGTTCGGCCTATCGCAATTGCACCAGTTGAGAGGGCGGGTCGGCAGGGGAGAGGCGGCGGGTTGCTGTGTGCTGATCGGCAATCCCCAGACCGATGAGGCGTCGTGAACGGATCAAGACCCTGGTAAGATATCATGACGGCTTCCAGGTGGCCGAGAAAGATCTGGCGATCAGGGGGCCCGGACAGCTGATGGGCACCAGACAGCACGGACTGTCCGATTTTCAGGTGGTTGATATTTTCAGGGATGCCTCTTTGGTGGAAGAGATGAGAAACACGGCGATTGAATACGTTGACATGGTCGATGATGAGCTGGCCCAGGAAATCGCCTACCGGTTTCCAAGCCTGATCTACGGTTTGAAGTTCTAGTAAGATAAGCGGTCATTTCCATTCCCTGCGTTTGGAAGCCTGCTTACCTTCAAGAGGCCGTTTAGTGGGCCGGTCTCCGCGGTATCTCTTCACTGCTGTGAACATGGGGGAGAACCTGGTCCAGGCAGGGTCAAGTGAAAATGTTTATACCTCGAAAGCCATTTCTTCCTGATGGACGGTCTCCTCCGCTTCGCCGCGGGCAGCTTCCATGCGGGCGGAGTGAAGACTTTTATCCTTGAGGAAGAAGGCCATAACCAGCCCACACAGGCACAGGCCGGCTGCGACCATATAGCAATCATCTATGGCCTGTATGGTAGAGAGGTATTCCATCCTGAGATAGATCAGCCCGAGACCCAGGTACTGGGAAAAAGCTGCGCTCAGGCCCATATGCAGCAGCAGTGCTTGCATGTTTGCCCTTAGGGGCAAGCCGGCGTTGCCGGACAGGTTCACTGACTCGGCCAGGTTGCCTGCATGAAGCACCTGGCGGTTGGACATGATCGTGGTGAGGATGGCGATGCCAAAAGATGCGCTGACCTGGCGCACCTGGTTGAGGGCGGCCGAGGCGCGGCCGACGAGGTGCGGCGGGACGGCATTCATGCCGACGTTCATCACCGGCATCATGGCTAGGCCCAGGCCGACGCCGCGCACCATCAACAGCTCGGTCATGTATGTAAATGCTGTGAGGTCGTTGAAGCTGCGCATCATAAAGGTGGTCACCGTGACAATGGTTACACCTGCGATCACAATACCCCTGGCGCCATGGCGGTCAAAGAACCAGCCGCTGAAGGGCATGATCAAGCCGGAAGCGATAGCCGCTGGAAAAACGATCAGGCCGGACTTCAGCGGCGTCTGCCCGAGGATGTCCTGGAGCAGGATCGGCATCAGGAAAGTGACCCCGAACAATCCGACGGCCAGGATGGAAGAGAGGACATTGGCGATCGCGAAGACCGTATTCTGGAACAGGCGCAGCTGCAGGATCGGTTCCGGGTGGCCGAGTTCATTGATGATGAAGGCAAACAGGCTGACGGCGGAGAATGTCAGCAGCCCCACGATGAAGGGAGAGCTCCAGCCGTCCGTGAGGCCTTCGCTCGAGGCCAGCAGCAGGCAGAAGAAGCCGATAGAGGAGAAGATTATGCCCAGCAGGTCAAATTGCTTCCCCTTGATCAGGTCTGATTCGCCCAGGTTTGTGTAAACCAGGAAGAGGTTGATGATCCCGACCGGTACGTTGATGAAGAAGATCATCCGCCAGTCGACGTATTGCACCAGGTATCCGCCCAGAGTCGGACCGATGGCCGGAGCGGCCATCGAGGAGATGCCCCAGACGCCGATCACCGTCCCGATCCGGTTGCGTGGGCAGACCTTGTAGATGATGGCCATGCCGAGCGGCGTCAGGATGCCGCCTCCCATGGCCTGGATGACCCTGGCGGCGATCAGGGTGTCCATGCTATGGGCCAGCCCACACAGGGTTGAACCGGCCACGAACAGGGCCAGCGCAAAGAAATAGCAGCGCTTGTAGCCTAGGGTGTCTCCCAGCCAGCCGGACAGCGGCATGACCACCCCCAGGGTCAGCATGTAAGCGGTGACCACCCAGGTGATGGTGTTGACGTTGGCGCCGAAGACTGCCATCATCTTGGGGAGGGCGACGTTGACGATGCTGCTGTCCAGTATCGCCATAAAAGTCCCGATGATGATGATAATGACGACCGACCAGTCGATCTCCTCGCCTAATTCCATTTTTTTGGATGTTGCAGGACTCATCGCTTTTTCCTGTTCTAAAATAGCTGTAATGTTTTTTGCTGTATATTAACACTTCGAAAAATTATATATCAACCTGTTTTTATTATTTTTATACATATATTTTTTGCATTGTTACGTATGAATCGTAATCTCAACCGAAGTCCCAGGCTCCAGGATCAAGCCGTCTTTATCCGGCAACTCGATCTTGACAGGCAATCGCTGTGTGACCTTGTAAAAGTTGCCGTATTCATCCTCTTCTATGGGAAACATGGAGAATACTGCCTGGGTCGTTCCTCCCAGTTCGATGATCGTGCCGGAAAAGACCTTGCCGGGGTAAGCATCGACCTTGACGTCGACGTTCTGCCCCAGGCGCAGACGGCCGTAGGCGGTCTCCTCCACATAGGCCACCACCCAGGATGATTTCAAATCGGAGATGGACAGAATTATTTGTCCGGGAGTCATGTTTTCCCCGATGGTTGCAGGAACCCTGACCACGGTGCCGTTGATGGGTGCATAGATGAAGGATTCATTGTAGGTCAATTCGGCATTGTCGTAAACAGCCTGAGCTTGTTTCACCTGGGCCAGGTCAAGATCGGAGCCGGTATTGTTGATCGCTTCGAGGGCGGCCTGGGCGTTCTGCAGGGATGCTTGGGCAGATAGGACGTTGGCCTGGGCGGCTTCCAGGGACGCCTGAGCGGTTCCGTAGCGGGAGGTGGCGGCATCCAGGGCCTCCTTGGAGACCGCGCCGCTCGAGTAAAGCTCCTGTGTCTCGTCGAGGTTTCTCTTGGCGTCGCCGAGGGCGATCGCCGACGCATCTTCCTGATCCTGGGTATTTGCCAGGCTCTGCTGAGCCTCATCGACACCGGCCTGCGCCGATCTGATAGCGTCGGGCAGCTTGGCATAGTTTGTCTTGGCCGAATCAAGAGCCGCTTCGGCCTGGGACACTGCTGTCGCCAACTGGGAATGGTCCAACTCTGCCAGTTCCTGGCCTGCTGTCACGACATCTCCTTCAGAGACATAGAGCTTTAACAGGCGCCCGGACACCTTGGGGCTGATGTCTGAGATGTCGGCTGTTACCTGGGCATCGCCGGTGCTGTATGAGACGTGCAAAACGTGCCACCACCAGGCGGCGCCTATGGCAATGACAACTGCTGAGACGGCGAGCAGCAGGCGTATATACTTGATAGTTCTATGAATTGGGGGCCGCTCCAGGCTGGTCGGCAGCTGATCCTCCACCGTTTTCCCTCCGGTTTCCAAAGACAGGCGTCATTTGTAAGTGTCAAACCATGCCAAACCAGATGAGGCCGCGGCCGCCGCCGGAATTAGAGCAGACAAGCCTCAGTCCCCGATCTGGCCGGTTTCAATCGCTACCTCCCATCTCTATTTCTCCCTTTATTTCTCCACGCGCAGCCACAGTTCCTTCATCTGGCTGCAGACAAGGGCGGTGGATGTGATCGCATTAAGAGTTGAGCTGGAAAATAGACCGGTGGGCTGAACAGTCGTTCCGTTATCACCACCCGGTTCTGAAATCAGAACCTGGCAGTGAGGTGTATTCAACACAGCAGGTCCTCCAGGTCCTCCTTGGAGACTGCCTGGTGCAAGGCCAGGGTGATGCCCCTGGTCAGGGTGCGGCCGGCATTGAGGATCAGATCGTCGATCTCTCTCGGCGTCACGATCAGCGATCCCTCAAAAGGCTTTAAAAGTTCTTCCAGCACTTCTTTGGCATAGACGGGGCTCAGCCTGCTCCCTGCCGTTTGTTTGTTTTGGTAGCCCTCGAGAGCGGACTGCATGATGGTAGTGGCGTTGACCACGGTCGGAACCCCGATGGCGATGACCGGCACCCCCATGGTCTGATTGGTGACGCCGATCCTGTTGTTGTTCACACCGGAGCCAGGGGAGATGCCCGTATCCCCGATCTGAATCGTCGTGCCCAACCGCGCGATGCTGGTGGCCGCCAAGGCATCCACCGCGATGATCGCACCCGGCTTAACCTTTTCCACAATGCCCTGGATGATCTCGGCGCTCTCGATGCCGGTGATGCCCAGCACGCCCGGGGCGAAGGCGCAAACCGAGCGGTAGTTGGCGACCATCTCCGGGGCGTGTTGGTGCAGGTGCCGCGTGATCAGGGTGTACTTGACCACCGTTGGGCCAAGGGCGTCCGGGGTGGCCTGCCAGTTGCCCAGGCCGATGATCAGGACGGCGGCCGTATCGGCCAGGTTGAGCATGCCGCGCAGGTGCTGGGCCAGGACGTCTGCCACGCTGGACTGGACCTCCGGTGATTTAAACCGGAGATCCGGCGCTTCGATGGTTACATAGGTGCCCCTGGGTTTGCCCATTACCGATGCCGCGCTGTCATCGAGTATTTTAATGATGCTAACGCTGCCGCCCTGAAAATCCTGCTTTTCCTCGCTGACACCGGGAATCTCCTTGCCAGTGCTGCCCCTGACCAGATCTCTGGCCTCCAGGGCCAGGTCCAAGCTGACCATAGGTCTCAACTCCTTCGGGTAAATGGCAACCATATCTGCCCTTAAGATTAGCCAGGGATCATACTTTTATGCCTGAAAAGAAAAAGAGGTATTTTGCCGGTTCATCATTAATTTAAGATAAAAAAGATTTGGGAGTGGCTAGGAATTGAAATGGCTGCCGGTATTGGATAACTTCGACGATCTTAACAGCCTGGAACAGTTTTGCTCCGGGTGCCATCGCTGCCCTTTGCGGGAAAATGCCCGCGGCGTGGTGTTCGGGGATGGCAACCCGCAGGCCAGGCTGATGTTTGTGGGAGAGGCCCCGGGCGCCGAAGAAGATCGCCTGGGAAAACCGTTTGTCGGGGCTGCGGGGCAGCTGCTGGAGAAGATCATGGGAGCGGTGGGGCTGCAGCGCAGCGATGTCTACATCACCAACATCAATAAATGCTTAAACGGATATACCGGAATCATCACAGAAGAAGGTCCGAAAAGATTAAACTGGATTGTAAAAAACAAATGGTCTGGAAGAGTACTATCTGTGGGAGATGATGGGAAATTATTATGGAAAAAAGTTGTGGGATGGTATAGAAGTTCATTAGATAATCGGAAATTAGTTAAGGTATCATTTGTCAATGGGAAGAATAATCCTAAAGGAGTCGTGGGGGTAATTGCAACTGAAGATCATCAGTTTTTAACGACAAAGGGATGGATGCCGGCCAGAGACCTCACTGATGCAGATCTTGTAGCTACAGGAACTCCTTATCCAGGGCCCAGAGCTCTTCAGGTGATCATCGGTTCTTTATTGGGAGATGCCCACATTAGCAGTGATAATCAATTTTTAGAGAATCACTGTATGGCTCAAAAAGATTATTTGACTCTTAAATCCAGAGTTTTATCAGGATTTAAACCTTTTTTAAGAGAAGGTAAAAATACTTGCCGCAACAAAACTTTCGATATCATACAACTCTATTTAGGCAGGACTCACTTTTTCAAAGATTTAAGAAATTTATGGTACGAACATCGGCACAAGGTTTTCCCTCTCTCCGAAATAGAAAAGTTAGATTTTCTTGGTTTGGCTATTTGGTATCTCGATGATGGTTATTGGAGGAGAAAAAACAAGAACGGAAAAATCAGGCAGGCTATTGATGTTGAAATTGCTGTCGGCTCTATTTCAGAAAACGAGAGAAAAGACATCGTTAGTTTGTTTAAGAAGATGGGATTTCAAACTTATTTTAAATTTCATAATACCTGGAGGCTGAACTTTAGATACGGAGAAGGAATCAGGTTCTTAGAAAAAATAGCCAAATTTATCCCCCCTTCTATGAGGTATAAGCTTCCAGAAGAACTATATTCAGTTCCTTTTGATGAGAGTTGCTATGATGCAGAAGAAGTAGGAACCTACTGGAAAAATGTGAAAGTAAATCTACTTGAAAGGTTTCCTACTGCTTCAAGGCTGGTTTATTGTATAGATGTTGAAGACACTCATTGTTTTGTCACCCCGGGAGGAGTGGTCCATAACTGCAGACCGCCTGGCAACCGCATCCCCAAGCGAGATGAGGCGGACACCTGCTTCGTATACCTGGTGAGGCAGATCGAGCTGATTCAGCCACGCCTGATCGTCTGCCTGGGGGGGTTGGCCACCCAGTACCTGGTCCACAAGGACGCCAAGGTGACCGCGGTCCGGGGCAATGTCTACGAGAAGGGCGGCATCAAGATCGTGCCGACTTTTCACCCCGCGGCCATCCTGCGGGACGCCAATAAAAAAAAGCCGGTCTGGGAGGACTTCAAGAAGGTCAAAGAGCAGTATGATCAGGCCTGAAAAAGATTATGTGAATTGAACCGGACGGCAGGTATGGCTGCGCGCGAAATCTTGCTCTTCTAAAAGAATGGTCTAAGTGTTATAATCTAAAATGAAGAGGGAGCCACGGAGGTTCTCAGTCCGGCAGAAGCTGGCTGATAATGGTATTCGTGGTTTTTTACTATGAACGGGGGTGCCGACTGTGTGTGAAGCTCATGCATATTTGCGCAAGGATGACCAGGATGAGCTCTTTATGGAGAACGTGGACAGCGTGCTGCCCGGCGAGGATGGCCTGGTGCTCGAGAATATCTTCGGACAGCGCAAGATGATCAAGGCGCGCATCAAGGAGTTGGCCCTGGTCGACCACAAGATCATTCTGGAGCAGGATTAGTAAATATCAGATTAAATATTAGTATAGTAAATTGGCTATGAACCTGATAATTAACATCAATACTTGCAAACGCTGCTTTCAGTGAACCACTTGAAGAACCGCAGCTGTTAACAACAGTCGTCTGGTTGGGCATTATACTTGAGGTTCAAAGAGTCCGCAAGGGTCTTCCTTTTAAGAGCGAGGGCTTTTGCGGCTTTTTGTTCTCTAATAGGATCAGTGACCATATATGTTTCAGCCCACGTTTGAGCAAACGGGGCAGAAGCCTTAGCTTACGAGCGAAGTGGAAGCCGGGGTAGCTCACAAAGCAATATTTAAAAGCTCCGGAGCCGGCCCCCGGCGGGATGGCCATGTGTGCTTCCGGATGCCTGATGGCAGCGGCCAGCAGCAGAAGTTCTACGGCACATTCATGCACCCTGCCCTCTTGCAGGAACTACAGTCTGGCGACCATCGATGATCAACGAGCGTATGTATTATTATAAGAAGAACACCGGACTGGAGGCCGAGTGACCTGAGGTTGGCGTTGCTGTGGGCAAATAGCTTTTTCGTGAGGAGAGGTCAATACAGATGCGTATCATCTCTCTCGTTCCCTCGCATACGGAAACACTCTTCTATCTCGGCCTGGGCGAGCAGGTAGTGGGGATTACCGAACACTGCGATTTTCCGCCTGAGGCGGGTTGCAGGGAAAAGGTGGGGTATTTTGGCAGGCCGGATCTATCTCGAATAGTATCGCTCAAGCCGGACCTGGTGGTCACCGGCGGCAGTGTGCACCGGGAGATTGTCGAGCAGCTCCGGAAGGCCGGGATCGATGTGTTCGATTTCCAGCCGGGTTCTGTAGACGCTCTACTGGACGGCATGGAATCAATGCTGAGGTTCACGGCAGATGCAACCAACATCAGCCGCATGGACTCCCTGCGAAATAAATTGCATCGCACTGAAGAGATCGGTAGAGCGGGCAAGCACCCACCCCGGCTGGCTTTCCTGGTTGGTGGGGCTATTATGCACGTTCCCGGCTGCCACAACTGGCAGTATGATGCCTTCAGCCTCTGCGGGACGGAGCCGCTGCCCGCCGCAGGTGACGCCATGTTTATCAGGGTGGACTGGGCGGACATCCAGGACTTCGATCCGGAGATCATCCTGTCCTGCGGGCGCCGCGGCCAGGAACAACCGCGGCGGCGGTGTCCCGGCTGTACCGTCGAGAACCGCCCTTGCGCTCGTGACATTGCAGTCGTCCGGGAAAACCCCGCCCTGTGCAGCGTGGCTGCAGTGCAGTCGGGTCGCGCTCTATCCGGTGGCCTGTCATGCCTTCTGCCGGCCGGGACCCCGTCTGTTTGAGGGCATGGAATGGCTCGCCTCTCTCATCAGTGATTCTAGGTCGCGGTAACGGATAGCTTGGAGGTCAGAATCCGTTCATATGTTATCCAATTCCCGGATCGGTTCGCGCTTTATTAGGATTGACTGCGCCAGGGGCGGGATAATAGCAAGATCGGCGAAGTCTAGTATTTTTGTTTTTAACGTAACATTCGGAATATCGTGTGTATTAATTGACAATTCCACCAAAGAGAGATAACGTCAGGCTTGGACAATTAAATATGTAATATGGCTCCAGGTGCCCCGGCTAATCACCGGGGAGAATAGGGAATTCAGGCGTAAGTCCTGAGCGGTGGGGCCGCTGTGAATGGGGAGCGCTTCCAAAGACCACTGGATGTGAACATCCGGGAAGGCGGAAGGCGGCGATGATCCATGAGCCAGTAGACCTGCCTGGAGCTTCAGCTTGAGCGCCTCCCATCCAGAGGACCGTGTTAGCTTCTGTTTGGTCACCATCCCGGTCTGCGAGGCCGGGTTTATTTTTTAAAAATGCTGCACAAGGCCTGCCACTCCTCTTGACAGGCAATGAGACAGCAATATTTGAAGGTGCGTCCAGGATAAGATGACAACTCGGAAGCTTGGGAAGTGTTCGCTTTGATTGAAATGCGCGGCCTCTGTAAGTATTACGGTCAGGTCAAGGCTGTCGACCAGTTAGATCTAACGGTGGAGATGGGGGAGATCTTCGGTTTGCTGGGGCCAAACGGCGCTGGAAAGACAACGACGGTGCGGATATTGACCACACTGGCCAGGCCGACTGCGGGAAAGGCATTCATCAATGGGCGGGAGGTCACCCGCCACTCCGTGCAGGTGAAAAAGGAGTGTGGCGTTGTTCCTCAACAGCTGAACGTCGATGTGGAGCTGACTGCCTGGGAGAACATGGAACTGCACGGGATGCTGCACGGCCTCCCCGGACGGGAAAGGCATGTCAGGATCGGGGAACTGCTGGCTTTTGTTGAGCTTGAAGACCGCGCTCGGGACTCCGGTGGAACATTTTTCCGGAGGGATGAAGAGACGCCTGATGATTGCCCGGGCGCTGATGCAGAGGCCTCGCATCCTGTTTCTGGACGAACCGACGGTGGGGCTCGACCCCCAGGTGCGGCGCCGGATCTGGGACCTGATCAGACGCCTCAACGGGCAGGGCATCACCGTTCTCTTGACCACCCACTATATCGAGGAGGCGGAAATCCTCTGCAGTCGGGTCGGCATCCTGAACAGGGGGCGCCTGATTGCACTGGGCACGCCGGAGGATCTGAAGGAGGGAGTCGGCAGGATCGTCGTGGAAGCCGCCAACCAGAACGAGACAGAGTATCATGTTTTTGAACGCCGGGAACAGGCGATCCAATATGCAGCCGGGCTGACCGGTGATGCGGTGACGGTGATCAGGGACAGCAACCTGGAAGATGTTTTCGTGGAGTTGACGGGAGGCAAGGTTGTTGTCTGAACTGACCGGCATGTATACCGTTCTGCTACGGGACTTGCTCCTGCTCCGCAAAAAATGGCTGGGATTTGTTGCCGGAAACATGATCAGTCCTCTTCTGTACCTGATGGCCTTTGGCTGGGGCCTGGGGCGAAACATCCAGTTTGGCGGGGCAAGCTACCTCGATTTTGTGGTCCCGGGCATTGTTGCACTGAGCGCCATGAACGGTAGTTACAATGCCACGGGCACTGCTCTCAATATCAGCCGGCTCTATCACAGATCATTCGAGGAGTTCCTGACCGCTCCCGTCAGCATCTGCTCCATCGTGCTCGGCTACGTGCTTGGCGGTTGCGCTCGCGGCCTGTTCTCTGCGGCGGCAATCCTGATATTGTCTTATTTTTTCGGAGCGCACCTGCATTATGGCGCCTGGTTCTTCATCGACCTGTTCCTGACCTGTTTTCTGTTCGCCGCCCTGGGGGTGGTGGCCGCCATGGTGGTCAATTCCCACGAAGAGATGGCGCGCTTTGGCACTTTCGTCATTCTTCCCATGAGCTTTCTGTGCGGGACCTTCTTCCAGGTGAGCAAGTTCCCGCCTGTCGTCGCTTATCTGATCATGATACTTCCGCTCACCCATGCCGCCATCTCGCTGCGGGCTTTTGCCCTGGGCACCGGGTTTCCACTGGTCTCCCTGATCATCCTGGGTGGTTATGCGGCAGTTTTGTTCGGGCTTGGTGTCTATGTGACCTATCGGGTGGAGTGATCGGCGATGGGAGTCATAGTTCCGATATCCCCAATGCCCCGGTCGAGGGGAGCTGTGACGGAGGGGAGCCATGCAGAGAAGGCGGGAACTAACTGTGGCGGCAGTTGCCTCTATCAGACGGGAGAGCGTTTAGGCAACTTGAACGAGGGAGGAAAGAGAGCAAATGTTCGGGAGATTAAGGAATGCTTATTGCAAGCCGGGGAAAACGGTCCCATCCTCCAGCCGGCCGGCCATGCCGCCGGCAAGAAGGAAATTGGCGGGGCTGCCGGCGGTTCTGCTGGCCGCGGCCATGGTGATGCCGCTGTTTGTCTTTACTCCCCAGGCTCAGGCTGATTCCGGGGGACTGAATGATCTGCAAAGCGCCGCGGTCAACTGGCTTCGGAGCGATTACCAGAAGAACGGTGTTCAGGACGGAGTAGGCTCCTTCTCCTTATACTTGTTGAACAAGGCCGGAGTTGACACCGGCTCCTGGACGCATAGCGGTGTTGACCTGAAAGCGGCAGTGCTGGCGCAGATTGCACAGGATGTCAGCCAGCCGGACGCAACTTCCGCCGAGGCCCAGACCCAGGACCTGCTGGCGGCTCAGGCAGCCGGGCAGAGCGATCTGGCCGCACAGGTGTTGGCGTCTTTGCAGAAAAGGCAGCAGGCAAGCGGTTTCGACAATAATGAGTACGACAATTATGAGACCTATGATCTGCTGAGCAGGTCCGGCAATCTGGACTCGTTCAATACAGACTGGGCCAAAAGCTATCTGCTGGCGCAGACCCAAAAAGGAGCCGACGGGCACTACACCGGTTGGGGTTCATTTGATTGGGAAGGTACTACGGAGCCAGATATCATGTCGACCAATGAGGCGGTCCGGGCACTGGCGAATTTGGATCCAACCAAGTCCGACCCCGAAGTTCAGGCAGTCATCAGCGATGGACTGAGCCTGCTGCAAAAGCAGCAGCAGAGCGATGGCAGTTTTGTCGGGGGCATGGATGATCCGCTGATCGATACCGTGGAAATCATCAATACCATGAACGCGCTCGGCCTGCAGCCCGGTGCCTGGCAGGATGGGGGCAAGAGCGCGGTGGACTACCTCCTCGCTCAAGCGGTCAATGCGGATGGCAGCCTGGGTTCTTGCCAGAACGCCATGGATGCAGAATGGGCACTGGACGCCAGCCTGATGCTTCAGAAGCCGCCGGCATCCCCGACCGGCCAGAACACTAGTGCCCAACCCTTGCAGGGTAGCACTACCCAGAATAACCAGAATAGCGCCTCCCAGGCTGCTACCCAGGCGTCTGGTGCCGCGGCATTCAGCGATATCAACGGGTACTGGGCTGAACAAGACATCTTGCTGATGGCGTCCAAAGGGTATGTCAGCGGGGTCGGTGACGGGCTGTTCGCTCCGGATGCCGCGGTTACCCGCGCCCAGTTCGCAGCCTTGCTGGTCAAGGCCCTGGGCATCACCGGGCAAGGAGGGCAGGCGCCGCTCTTCTCCGATGTGCCGGATGGCTATTGGGGTGCTGCAGCCATTGATGCCGCCGCAGAGCACGGGCTGCTCTCCGGGGTCGGCAACGGCCTGTTCCAGCCGGACTCGTCGATCACCAGGGAAGAGTTGGCGGTTATGGTGGCCCGGGCTCTGCAGTGGAAGGGCGCCAGCGCCGATCTGACTCCGGAGCAGGTGTATCAGGCTTTGAGTGGCTACACCGATGCTGGCCAGGTAGACGGGTGGGCCAGGGAGGCGGTGGCGGTCTGTATCAACCGCGGCCTCATCAGCGGCAGATCGGCTGCTAGCCTGTCCGGCCAGTCCGATACCAGCAGGGCGGAGGCGGTGGTTGTGTTGGAAAAGCTGCTGCAGAGCCTGGGAGAGTTATAAGGGTGGGCGCAACGTGATGTTACCTACTGAAGGGAAATGGTGATGATGAAGCGAGTTCTCTATCTGGTAGCCTTTCTGGCTATCCTGGCGGCGATCATCGTGCCGTCGGTGATCCATCATAATGCTTCTCTTTCCACCCCAGGTCAGCTGCAACAGCCCGCGGCCGGGGTTACAACGCAAACACAACCGGCGCCAGGCGGGGCCGGCACTGCTGCAACCGGTGGCGATCAGGGCACGCCTGCTGCCGGTAAGAGCGTTGCGACGACCGGCCTGCTGCTGAATGCGGCTGCCAAAACCTCTGCTTCTGCTAAAGGAGCGGCGCCAGCTGAGACCACCAACCCGAATCAGAGTTCCCCGGGAGCAGTGGGAGTCAGGGTTGGCGTCGCTGTGGTCGGGATCAACGGCAAGGTGCTCTTTCCTCCGGCATACGTGACCATCAACCCGGATAACCGGTGGGGGTACAGCGCCCTGGGCGCCCTGGACGCGGCCGGGGTGTCCTACTCCATGCTGCCGACCTGGTATGACTGGGTGGAAACGATTGATGGCGAGTCCTGCCAGGGAGTGGAGGGCTGGATGTATGCCGTCGACGGCGAAGTCGAGATGCTCATGGCCGATAAGCGTCCGGTCAAGGATGGCGACACGGTGGTCTGGTGGTATAGCCAGAGCATGGACCAGGGGCCGCCGGGCTGGGATCAACTGACGGCCGGTCGTCAGTGAATGGGGTTTGACCTGGGAGAGGAGTTTGCAGTTGAACGTTGACTGGGGTCTGATCACCACGGCGGTGGCCGTGGGCGCGATTATTCTCCTGGTTTACCGGGTGGAAAAGAAAAGCAGTTTTAATTCCCGTCAGATCTCCCTGGTGGCGGCGTTGACGGCATTGTGCGCCGCCGGGCGCGCTGCTACGGGGGTGGGAATGCTCTTTCTGCAGCCGACCATGTTTCTCCCTCTTGTCGCCGGCTATGCTATGGGAGCACCGATCGGCTTCTTTATAGGGGCGATGACGCCTTTGATCTCCAATTTCTTCATGGGCCAGGGGCCTTGGACACCCTTCCAGATGTTGTGCTGGGGGATGATCGGGGCTTCCGGAGCGCTGATCAGGTACCTGTTTCCCGAAGTGCGGCCGGTATACCTGACAATTGCCTGTTTTATCTGGGGATACATTTACGGAGCGGTCATGGATGTCTGGCAGTGGTGCACTTACATGAACCCTCTGACCCTGAACGGCTACCTGGCCCTCTGGGTGGCCGGATTCAGTTTCGACAGCCTGCGCGCCCTGGGCAACATCTTCTTCTGCGGCTTACTTGGAGCTCAGACCATGAAAATCCTCGCTTATTATCAAAAGAAGTTGTCAGTGCAGTACCTGGAGCGGCTGGATTAACCGGAGGCGTCTGCCTCCTGGCGAAGAGGTGACCGGAGTGCGTATGGTGGTTCTGGCATTATCGATGGTTCTGGTTGCCTGCCTTTTTCCGGCTGCAGCGGCTCAGGCCGCGGTGGGGCATGTCCCCGCAGTGCAGTGGCTGAGCGTGCTCGGAGCCGGCTCCGCCCGCAGTGTCCAGCAGACGGTAGACGGGGGCTACCTGGTGGCCGGATGGACACCGGGACGGAGCGCCGGATCGCCAACGGCGTCGACAGCCCAGCCGGGCGCCGGCTCGGAAATCTTTGTGATCAAGACCGATGGGCGCGGCCGCCAGATCTGGGAACGGCTGCTGCCAGGGAACGGCTTCAGCACCGGTTACGGTGTGATCCAGACCAGCGACGGCGGCGCGGTCGTGGTGGGAGACACCAAGTCCAAAACGGGCACCGACCATGATGTCTTCGTGGCGAAGCTGGATGCCCATGGCAACGAGATCTGGGAGAAAAATTACGGCGGCCCCCGTTGCGACTACGGGGCGGCCGTGCTTCAGACCGGCGATGGGGGTTATATGGTGGCCGGCAGCACGGAATCATTCGGTGCCGACATGTATAAAGTCTATCTGATCAGGCTGGACACCCTGGGCCGGGAGATCTGGCAGCATACCTACGGCGGCGGGGGCCCCGAATTTGGCTATGCCCTGTTGCAAGCTCCGGACGGTGGCTATGTAATCGCCGGTGATACCGACTCCATGAATTCGGGGCGGACCAGCTTCTGCCTGATCAAAGTGGATGATCATGGCAGGCTGCTCTGGGAGCGGATGTACGGCAACAACCGCGACAACAGCGCTTGGTCGCTGCTCCAGACCGGCGACGGTGGCTACCTGATTGCCGGCGAGACTGAGGTGACCGGCGCCGCCGGCGGAGGCTCCAAGAGCTATGCGATCGCAACCGATGCCCGGGGCAACGAGATCTGGGAGCGCATTTACGGCGGCGATAACTACGGCGTGGCCTACACTGTTTGGCCGGGCGCAGGCGGTTATCTTCTGGCCGGCGAGAGAGATGCGGCTCAGGGTAGTTATACCCTGAATATTACCTGGACCGCTGCCAATGGCGGAGCGGAGTCCGACCTGACGCTGCCCGGGCTGGGCGACAGCATCGCTTACGCCGGCCAGCCGACCAGGGATGGCGGGGAGATCGTGGCCGGAGAACAGGGTGCGGCCAGCGGGGGGGAACAGGAGATCCTGCTGGTGAAGCTGGCGCCGGACCGCTCTGTGGCTTTGCAGATGCAGCTGATCGTCCTGATCATCATGGCCCCTGTGCTGTTGTTGCTGGCCTATATTAAAAGAAGACATATTATCGGTTCTTGAAGTCGGATATAAATCGGATATGAAGAGGAAGTGATGTGAGTCATCTAGCTGCAAACAGGAGTAATTTAATAGATTTGGAATCAGGTGGCTTGCCAATTTCAAGCTAAATGGGAATCCGGTGTGATTCCGGAGCGGTCCCGCCACTGTAAGGGCGATCCTTCTTGCCGGCATGTCACTGGGCCGAGCCTGGGAAGACGCAGGAAGGAGATGAGCCCGAGCCAGGAAACCAGCCTGCTTCCTAGATACCGCGAACCTACGAGGGATAGGAGGCCGTCAGCATGCTCAAGTATCCACGAGCACCAGATGCCCCGGCCTGACTTTCGGCCGGATTGATTTTTTGTCGGTGTAGCAGGTCTTTTGATAAACAAGGAGGAGAATACTATGAGGAGAAACAATCCCCTGGTTCTCTTAATCGTCTGCCTGATGCTCTGCTCCATTTTGACCCTGCAGGCCGGTGTTGTTCCAGCGCGGGCAGACAGCAGCAACCTGCCGGACCTGGCGGGACAGGCGGTGGCTTACCTTCAAGCTCAATATCAGGCCAATGGGGCACAGAATGGCCTTGATGTCCATTACCCACTTGTCCTCTACGCCCTCGAGAAGGCCGGCGTGAATGTGAACGGGTGGATCTACAGCGGAGAGACCATGCCGGATGCCGTAAGCAATATAGTGAATGCAGATATGAACAACACGACGGTACCGGTAAAGTACCTTGCCACAGACCTGATTGCTATGAAGGAGATGGGCAACACCGGATTGGATGACCAGTTGCTGAGCCTGCTGCAGGGCAGACAGAACAGCGATGGTTCATTTCAAAGCGATGACAACCCTTACAGTATCATTCCTGCCTATGACCTGTTGGGCAGGGCGGGCGAACTCAGCGTTATCAATGCGGTTTACGCCGAGAATTATATCCTGGGACAACAGAGTTCGGCAACCGGAGCCTGGCCTGATTTCATGTCTACGGCCGAGGCGGTCCGCGCCCTGAACTACCTGGCTCCGGTAGCTTCCAACTCTGCCATCGGACCGGCAATCGCCAGCGGTACAAGCTGGTTGAAACTGCAGCAGAAGTCTGACGGCAGTTTCCAGGCAGCTCTGGACGACCCCCTGATCGACACCGTCGAGGCTGTCGCAACACAGGTAGCGCTGGGATTTGCCCCTACCACCTGGACTAACGGCGGCGAGAGCGCGGTCGACTATCTGAATACTTGCACCGCTAACGCCAATGTCATGGATGCAACCTGGGCGCTGGATGGTTGCAACCTGCTGGGGATTACCCCGGCCGGCGGCGGCGGCGAAAGTCTGACCATCCAGTCCGTCAGCGCCGTCAACGGCGCCGTGACGGTGAACCTAAGCGCTGCTCCAGCAACGACACCGGCAATTACTAACTTTGCCGTGACCCAGTCCATCAACGGTGCAGCCGCCACCAGCGCCAGCCCGACCGCTATCAGCACCAGCGGAACAACGGTGACATTGACCGTGCCCCAGGTAGCTGCCAATACCTCCTCCCAGAGCGTGGTCATAAGCGTGAGCTACCAGGGCGGCATGGCCGTGGCGGCGAGTGTCTTCACCGTTCCGGCGACTTCTAACAGCGTCCGTGTCCGGGTAGAGGGGCTCACCAGCACTCTGGCCGACACCACGGTATCAGTCTCCGGCACGGCCCTGGATGCCCTGGATGCGGCTGTGGGCAGCAGCAACGTGGCAGCGCCCGGAGGGTTCATTTCCACTATCGACAACATTGGCGGCAATACTCAGCGGGAGTCCTCCCACCAGTTGGTTCTACTACGTGATCAGAAGATGGGGCCATCGACCCGGCATCGCTCAACAGCGGCGCAGGCGGCTACACCGTCGCAAACGGCGACCAGGCCATCTTCTACATCGGCGCCTACAATGCCACCACCTATGCAGACCTGACCTACCTCCCGGTGGTGACCGTCTCTCCCCAGTCGCCGACGGCAGGACAGAGCGTGACCATCAGCGTCTCTGCCGAGGCGATCGTTTCTGACCCCACCACCTATGTATCCTCGTTGGCGGCTCTCACCAGCGACGAGGCGGCGGCGATCGGCAACTACACGGTCACAGTGGGGGGGCCAATTACACGACCAGTAATGGCCAGGCGACCATCCCCGGCTCCGCAGTAACCGCGGGAACCCTGACCTACGCCGTCACCAACCAGAACAGCGGCGGCTATCCCAACGTGGTGCGGTACGCCGGCAGCGTCAGCGTGGGCGTGGCCCCAACGGTCAGCGTCCGTGTCCGGGTAGAGGGGCTCACCAGCACTCTGGCCGACACCACGGTATCAGTCTCCGGCACAGCCCTGGATGCCCTGGATGCGGCGGTGGGCAGCAGCAACGTGGTCAGCGCCCGGAGGGTTCATTTCCACTATCGACAGCATTAGCGGCAATTACAGCGGGAGTCCTCCCACCAGTTGGTTCTACTATGTGATCAGAAACGGGGCCATCGACCCGGCATCGCTCAACAGCGGCGCAGGCGGCTACACCGTCGCAAACGGCGACCAGGCCATCTTCTACATCGGCGCCTACAATGCCACCACCTATGCAGACCTGACCTACCTCCCGGTGGTGACCGTCTCTCCCCAGTCGCCGACGGCGGGACAGAGCGTGACCATCAGCGTCTCTGCCGAGGCGATTGTTTCTAACCCCACCACCTATGTATCCTCGTTGGCGGCTCTCACCAGCGACGAGGCGGCGGCGATCGGCAACTACACGGTCACAGTGGGGGGCGCCAATTACACGACCAGTAATGGCCAGGCGACCATCCCCGGCTCCGCAGTAACCGCGGGCACCCTGACCTACGCCGTCACCAACCAGAACAGCGGCGGCTATCCCAACGTGGTGCGGTACGCCGGCAGCGTCAGCGTGGGCGGTGCTAGCGGCAGCACTTCTGGAGCCAGCGTGGGAGTGACCGTAGTCGGCACAAACGGGCAGATTCTTTTTGGACCGTCTACGGTGGTGATCTCCTAGACGACCAGTGGGGACAGACAGTCCTGGGGGCGCTGGATGCCACAGGATTGCAATATATTACGCAAAATGGCAGTTATGGCTATTGGGTGACCAGCATCGGCAACCTGGCCAACGGGCCCTCGGGATCGACAGCGGGGTGGATGTATACACTCAACGACGTCGCTCCTTCAACAGGGGCCGCCGTGACCACTGTCGCCAACGGCGACAACGTGATCTGGTACTACAACGAGAGCATGAGCCAGGCGGCGCCGACCTGGACTCAGGTGATATCCGCCGGCACCGGCAACTTTGACCCGATCTACGGCGGGACGGTCGGACTGAATAACGTTGTTAATATCTCCATCCCTGCTGGCGCGCTGGGTTCAGGCACCACCGGCGTGCAAGTCAACATCAATGCTGTGAGCAGCCCTCCGAGCCCGCCTACCGGAGTCACGCTGCTCGGCGCCTACGATTTCACCGTTGGCGGCGCGGAGTATTACACTTTTAGCTCCCCGGTGACCCTGACCTTCACCTTCAACCCATCCAGTGTCCAGGCTGGCACAACACCCGCTGTATACTATTATGACAGCACGACCAGCCTGTGGGTTCTTGTGACCGGCGGGGTGGTGAACTCGACTAACGATACCATCACGGTTACCATCAGCCACTTCACCACGTACGCCTTGATGGCCACTGCAACTAGCGGCAGCGGCGGCACTTCTGGAGCCAGCGTGGGAGTAGCCGTAGTCGGCGCAAACGGGCAGATTATGTTCGGACCGTCTACGGTGGTGATCTCCTCGAGCGGCAAGTGGGGACAGACCGCCCTGGGGGCACTGGATGCTACAGGATTGCAATATGTTGCCCAAAATGGCAGTTACGGCATTTGGGTGACCTACATCGGCAACTTTGCCAACGGACCCTCGGGATCGACGGTGGGCTGGATGTATACTCTCAACGACGCATCTCCTTCGGTGGGGCCGCTCATGACCACTGTTGCCAACGGCGACCATGTGATTCTGGTACTATACCGAGAGCATGAACCAGGAGGCGCCGACCTGGGCTCAGTTGACGTCCGGGGAATTAACGAGTAGCGCTGCAACAGGTTCCGCGGGCGTGGTCAGCACTACCGGGAGCGACACTGTAGATCCGGCCACCGGAGGAACTGTCAGCCTCGGCAGCAGCGTCTCGGTCAACATCCCCGCCGGGGCCTTGAATGGAACTGCCAGCACCACGGTGGCCATCCAGCAGGTGAGCAACCCTCCATCCGCACCTTCAGGCTTCATGCTGCTCGGTTCCGTCTACGAATTCACCGTGGGCGGCCAGGACAGTTACCAGTTTGCCAAGGAGGTTACATTGACGTTTACCTTTGACCCTTCAGCTCTGGCTGCAGGTGAGACACCCACCATCTACTATTACGACGAATCCAAGCAGCAGTGGGTGAGTCTCGGCGGTACCGTCTCCGGAAGTATGATCACGGTGACTGTCGACCACTTCACCAAGTTCGCGGTGCTGGCAGGGCAAGCGGCAACTCAGCCAGTGCCTGCACTGACGCCGGTCAAGGCCGCCATCTTCGCCGACGTCCCCAGTTCATTCTGGGCATATGGCAGTATTGAAAACCTGAGCGGACTGGGCTACATCAGCGGCTACCCTGACGGCAGCTTCAAGCCGGACAGCACCATCACCAGGGCGGAGTTCGTTTCCATTCTCGCCAAGGTGCTGAAGCTGCAACCATATACATCCATCAAATGTTCCCGACTTCAGCGATGTGGCTCAGGGCGAATGGTTCTGCGGCTCGGTAAGGAGGCCGTCTACGCCGGTATCGTCAAGGGCTACAGCAGCAACTTCAAGCCGGACGATCCGATCACCAGGGAGCAAATGGCGGCCATCCTGGTCAATGCCCTGAACGAGCAGGGCCAGGCCAAGGCGAACATGAGCGCCAAGACCGGCTTCACAGACGACGCCGGCATCTCCTTCTGGGCTAGGGGGTTCGTAGTGGTGGCCGTCCAGGACGGCCTGATCAAGGGGTATCCGGACGACAACAGCTTCAGGCCGGAGAGCAGCGCCACCAGGGCCGAGGCCTGCGCCATGATCGTGAACTTCCTGAATACTCGCAAGTAGCGCATCACCATAGTGTAAACCCGTGGGAACCCTGCGTGCGCGACGGGTGGGCCGGTCATGGCCTGCCCGGCGCGTCTGCAAGGGCGAAAATATCGGGAGCCTTGACCGAGAGAGGCCTGGTGGACAATGTGGAGTAGCCTGGCGTATGAACACAGGGGTGTCTTCTTGCAATCAGTGCATACCATGGTCAACCTGTTCTATATCGCCGTTCTTTTTGTCCTGGTCATGATCTCCGATCATCCCTTATACCTGGTCGGCGCCTTTCTGATTATTATTCCGGCCCTGGCCGAGGCCGGCGCTCTGGAAAAGGGTGAGCACCTGCTGCGGTTCGGGATCTGGGCGACGTTCCTGATCATGATTATCAACCCGCTGGTGATCCACGCCGGACAAACCATCCTCTGGTCCGGACCGGAACTGCCGGTCCTGGGCCGGATGCAGATCAGCATGGAGGCTGTCTGCTACGGCGCGGTGATGGGTGTCCGGCTGATGGCCCTGGTGCTGGTATTCTGCCTCTACAACGAGATTGTCGATCCTGACAGGCTGTTAAGCTATATGTCGCGCTTTGCCTTTAAATCGGGGTTGATGGTATCGCTGGCTACCAGGCTGTTTCCGTCGGTGATCAGGGACCTGGCAACGGCCCGTGAAGCGCAGCAGTTGCGAGGGGTCGATTTCAACTCCGGCAACCTGAGAGAGAGGGTCAGAAAATATGCCCGGGTTTTCCGCGTGGTGCTGGTATCCACCCTGGAAGGATCATTTCAGACTGCCGAGGCCATGCAGGCACGGGCCTTTGGCGCTGGACCGCGCTCCAGCTACAGACGGGAGTTGTGGAGGCCGCGCGACCTGATCTGCCTGACAGCGTGTTCGCTGGCTTTGGCCATGGCTGTCTACGCCAAAATCAGGGGTTACTGTGACTTCAATTATTATCCCGGCCTGGGAAGACTGGTAGACAATCCGATGGTTGTGGTCTGGCTGGGTCTGATTTTACTATGCCTGGCATTGCCTGCAGCGATCAGTTGGGGGTGGAAGCGATCTCCCTTTTTGAATCAAGAATATGACCTACTTTTATCCGGACAGCCGTCTGCCGGCGCTCAGCAACATCAACATGTCCCTGGAAAGAGAGGAGTTTTTGCTGGCGGTGGGGGGATTGGGATTGGGAAAGTCAACACTGGCAAGCTATCGGCCGGGCTGATACCAGAATACTATGCGGCAGATCTGCGGTCAGATCCTCTTCCAGGGCAAATCCATGCAGGAGATAGATCGGCGCTCTCTGAGCACCCAGGTGGGAATCGTCTTTCAAGACCCCGAGAACAGTTGGCGATGACATCAGCGGAGGCAGAGATCGCCTTCGGTCTGGAAATCTGGGTCTGCCGCAGCAGGACATGTTCCGCCGGATTTTGCCGAAGCGACGAGCTTTTCGAACCC
>CAWEDD010000028.1:0-111273 GCA_963807495.1 uncultured Peptococcaceae bacterium | reverse complement strand
GCAGGAAAACATCAGAAAAGGAAGAAATGAGTTGCATAATAATAATAGGAGATGAGATTCTTGAACACCCAACCAAAAACACTCGCAGAACTGGCATTTGCTTGTTACCTGTATGATTGCTTTACCAATTATAACAATACATTTTTAGAATTCCAAGAAGCTACGAAGCCTATGTAGATTTAAGAAATCCTGCGCACACAAAAGCCCTGCTCATTTGGTTGAACAAGTGGGGATGCCGCCAATTTGCATTAGAACATCACGATCTAGCATCAAAGGAAATATCATCTTGGTTTGATTCCTATAACTCCTATATGCCCAACCAAGATGTTTATCTTTGGGGTATGTCTGACAGCGATTTCGATAAGGTTGGAACAGCGTACAATTCACTTGTAAACAGGATAGCTTCAGTAAAATCAAGGGACGGAAAGGAATTTACAGTTACAGTCGGCCCGACTGGTGCTGCCAAGATCTTGTTTGCTATTAGACCCAACGCCTTGATTCCCTGGGACGATCCAATTAGAAATGGCCTTGGGTATGATGACAATCTTACATCATATGTCGAGTATCTGAAATCAACAAAAGCAGTGCTATGCTCGCTCGGCATGATGTGTTTGAAAAATGGTTTCGAGCTAAAAGATTTACCTCAAAAATTAGGGCGTCTAAACTCAACTGTTACTTCATTACTCGATGAGTACTATTTGATAACACTTAAGAGAGGATCTTCTCTTCCAAAGCCTGAAATCCTTAAACAGTGGATTGCTTGGAGCTGACAAAAGGTGGTTAGGGATAATACAAACTCTGGAGATACTTTCATGCTAAGGAAGGATGCGTTAACGCAGATGAGGAAATTAACATTTATTATAATTATTTCTGTCATGCTCCTAGCAATTCCCATTAACAGTGCTTACGCTGCGTCTGTATTTACTATCGGTTCCACGCAGTATGTCGATGACCAGCAAGTAATACAGATGGATGTTGCCCCATACATCAAAGATAATCGCACATTTTTGCCTGTCAGGTTTGTCGCCAATGCACTAGGAGTACCAGACTTCGACATTTTATATAACCCCGCATCGCAGAGGGTCATCCTTATCAAAGGCAACAGTATAATCCAACTTACCATTGGAAATAATTTAATGTTGGTCAATGGTGCCACAATCACAATGGATGTTGCTCCAGAAATCACCGCGGGCCGTACCTGCCTCCCAATTGCCTGGATAGCACAGGCGTTTGGTACTAGCGTTACCTGGGATGCAACTACGCAAACTATCACACTTGGTGATAATTCTTCATCACAACAAACAACAACTACCTCTAGTCCTATCTCTCAACCATCATCCAGCGTAGTTCCTTCACTTCAATATGATAACATTCAAACTGTGAGCCAGGACTTCGAATGGCAATACAACGGGACAGACTATACATGGCAAGTTGAAGTGCCAGGCGATTTGATTAATTGGGATAGACAGATAAATAACATTACTCAACAATTTTATAGCAGTAGTGGATTAATGCAAAACCAAATACTTAATTCCGAGCCAGATAATATTCAGGATTTAATTCTTTCCGACTCAATAAACGAAAATAGTAATTTTACTCCCTGGGTTAACGAAACTACCAATTCTCAATGGACTGGATACATTGCAAATGATTTGGCAGCAAGTGCTCAATCTGCCGGTTATGACTATTTTCATGAAGCTGAATTTATACTGAGCTTCATCGGATCTGCTATTCCTTATAATCTAACAACATGTCCTGAATTACCTGCCCAGACCCTGGTCGATTCCGGCGATTGCAAGGATAAATCAATCTTATATGCCTCTATTTTAAAATCTTTAGGATATAAAGTGGCGTTATTATATTTCCCTGATGTTTCTGGAACTGTCGGACATGTGGCAGTAGGGGTAGCATTTGATGACAGCCAGATTCCGCAGGACAGATCACTTGCCTATTATCTACATAATGGTAGCAAATACTATTTTGCAGAGACAACTGCATCTGGTTGGACAATAGGAGCTGCAAGCGTAAATGAACCTGCTTATGTATATGATGTTAACTGAACTGTGCTTTAGGACAGCTACGGCGCATTCAGTGAAAGCATCCAAAGGGCTTTGCTTTGCTGGGATTGCGAGTTAAAAAGAATCTGGATTAATGATTGGAGAGGTGTGTGTTCATGGCTGACGAAAATGGAGTTTCTTACGGTACGATTGTTATGGCAACTGACGGATCACCCTCGTCCTTAGAGGGGGGGCGCCATGCCGTCGCGCTGGCAAAGATGAGCAGCGCCCGACTCAGGGTCATCAATGTTATCGATGCCATGGTAGCTATTCAATCCACTAACCCCGGTATCGCACTTCCATTGTACGCAGACCCAAGCCTGATCCTGAAGGGTTATCAGGAGGAAGGCGAACGCCTCATTGCGGAAATTGTGCAGCTGGGAAAAAATGTCGGGATTAAGGATGTCAGCGGAGAAGTTGTGATCGGCAGTCCGCGTCAGACGATAGTGGATTGGTCCAAGGAACAGGGAGCTGACATGATTGTGGTCGGCTCGCATGGCTCTTCGCGTCTCACATACCTGCTAATCGGCAGTGTGGCGGAACACCTGGTGCGCTATGCCCACTGCCCTGTTTTGGTTGTCAGGCAAAAAGAGAGCATATAATTTTCACACCACGTGAACCTAGGTGGGATTTAGAAAATTGCTACAAGGCTTGCTACGATTGAAGTTGGATGATCTATTCATTCAACTTGTTTATAGCCAAAAAAGGCAGTCATATGCCGTCATATGCCTCATAGCAAATTAAAGATTGAATATCTAATACTGTAAGAGTGAAGTTGCTATTGATGCCAGGGAGGGAGAACTGATGGGAACTGCGTTTGAACTTGGCAAGTTCCTGGCAAGCCTTGTGGTCTGCCAGTTGGCAGGGCTCTCTGGTCGCCGGCTTTTTTTGGGCTCAGGTCTCCCGTGGCTGGTCTTTATGTGATCGTACCCCTTTTGGTCTTTGTTTTCTTGACAACCGTGGCCTTTTTTAGAATCTCCCTGCCTGCTGGTATTCTGATGATTCCGTACCTGCTATGGGTGGGCTTTGCGACGGTCTTAAATGCATCTATCTGGGTGTTAAACTGGTGATATCGCCGGTCCCAAAAGTGGTTAGGCAAAAGCGAGAGGGATGGTCCCAGATGGTACGCTTAGTGGTTGTGATGATCGATCTTCAGTCATCATGAATTCAGCAACTAGTGTTGATAAATCCTTCAATAATCCTTTTCTCCCACTCAGGCACCGCAACTTCAGATATTACTGGATCGGCATGTGCATCTCCCTGACCGGTACCTGGATGCAAAATGTCGCCCAGCCCTGGTTGGCCTATACGCTGACCAAGTCAGCTCTTTTACTCGGTGTAGTCGGCGCTATCCAGTTCATGCCCGTGCTTTTGTTTTCACTTTTTGCAGGGGCTCTGGTAGATCGGTTTAACAAGAAGAAGATCCTGATGTTTACCCAATCAGCGTCCCTGATAGACACCCTGATTTTAGCAATCCTCGTTTTTTCCGGACATATTCAGTACTGGCATATCCTGGTCCTGGCTGCGGCCCTGGGGTTTATCAACACGCTCGATATGCCGACGCGTCAATCGTTTGTCATCGAGTTGGTCGATAAAGGGGACTTAATGAACGCCATCGCCCTCAACTCTGCCGTGTTTAACACCGCCAGAATTGTAGGGCCGGCAATCGCCGGAGTGATAATGGGTTTGGTTGGCATCGGATTCTGTTTTCTGGCCAACTCGATGAGCTTTGCAGCGGTCGTGATCAGTCTGTTTTTTATTCATCCATTGACAAGTCAGACCAAACTGGTATCAAGCAAGAAGCACATCCTGGCAGATATCAAGGATGGTCTCAGATATATCCGCCAGCACAGGATTCTCCTCGATGCCACATTGTTGCTGACCATTATCGGCACTTTTGCCATGAATAACAATGTCCTGATCCCTGTCTTTGCTGAAGTTATATTGAAACAAGGCGGCCTGGGTCTGGGCATCCTTTTCTCCTGCTCCGGGATTGGAGCATTTATCGGGGCCATGCTGGTTGCCGTCACGAGCAAGTCTGGTCCGAATAAATTTGTGATTTACGTTGTTCCGATCTTCATCGGCATCTTCCTGATCCTGAACAGTTTTACATCCAAGTTTCTGGTGGCTGGATTCTGTATCGCGTTTACGGGTCTTTTCTTTAACCTCTTCAGCGCCACCATCAACTCTACCATGCAGCTTAATACCGAAAATGAGTTTCGGGGCCGGATCATGAGCGTGTACACACTCGTTTTTTCAGGCTCCACGCCGATTGGAAACCTCTATGCAGGCTTGGCCGATGATTATATCGGTGCCAGATTCGGCTTCGCTGCCTGTGGAGTGATCACGTTGCTTTTGCTGATTCCCATGTATTTGTATAAGCTCAAGACCAGAAGCAGAGCCGAAATTCAAGACTTCAAAGAAAGCCGTAAGGATTGGTTTTAACCTTAAGGGCAACAATTTAGTTTTAATTTTCAACGCCGCATACTACAATCGGGTTAACAAAGCACGAGAAAATAGGATACCAGGTGGGCTAGATGGGATGAGGACAAGGAAGGCCTGCTATCCGCCTGGATTTCGGTTTCAAGAGAGAGTATAATTGTGTTAAAGTGTGATTGGAGGTATTTAATATGGGAGATAAAAGTCCTAAGAATAGGGAAAAAAAGAAGAAGAAGGCCGAGAAGAAAGTTACTGCTGCAATAGCTTCGACAGTGCCTTCGATAATGCCAGCGAACAAACCTAAATAAAATATTTTTACTCAGTGGACTCCTATTGAAATTGCATGTAACAAAAGATAAGTCCACTGCGCTTGAAAAGCAATCACGAAGCGAAAACCCTTGTATAGGTGGATTTGTGGCCTCGTGTATTTCGCAGCGGACTGCAAATCCGCCATTAGCCGGTTCAACTCCGGCCTTGCTTTTCATTGTATTTTTTATGACAACCTTTTTATGACAAAGTTTTTGATTAAAGCCGGGATGGCGGAATTGGCAGACGCACGGGACTTAAAATCCCGGGGGCTTCGCGGCCCGTGTGGGTTCAAGTCCCACTCCCGGCACCACATTGGGTTACAGGGATTGCTGTTGGAAATAAATGTGAGGCACTACTGCTGTGCTACTGTGTGCTACTGAGAGCTTAAAACCTGGTTCCCCCGGTTGCGACGGGGGCTCTTTTTTACACATGGACGGCATGGCCTTAAGGTGTCCTTGACCAGGACACTTTTTACCCCTAAAATGAACGTTGGAAGGCGGTGGCAAATATGTCCATAACAAAGAGAGAGAAAGCGAATATGGTTTCTCGAATCTCTGCAATACGGCAGGAATTGTCCGATCGTTATACAGTGAAGCGAATCGGTGTTTTTGGATCATGCGCCAAGGGTGATGAGGGACCGGAAAGTGATGTAGATATTATTGTGGAACTGGATGCGCCGACATTCGATCATTATATGGACCTTAAGTTCCGGCTGGAAGAAGTACTGCGGCGTCCGGTGGATCTGGTGATGGCCGATACGGTCAAACCACGCCTCAGGCCGATCATCGAACGGGAGACTGTCTATGCCTAGAGATCCTCGCCTGTACCTGGACGATATCTTGGATGCCATAGAGAACATTCAGGACTATATGGTTGGACTGAATTTTTCTGCCTTCCAACAGGACCGGAAAACACAGGACGCAGTAGTCCGTAATTTAGAAATCATTGGCGAGGCAGCTGGCCGCTTGCCCAATCCCTATCGTGTCGCTATCCCCGAAATCGACTGGCGGAAGATTACAGGGCTGCGCAATATCCTGATTCACGAGTATTATGGAGTCAGCCTGCCCATCATCTGGGATATAATACAAAACAAGCTCAAGCCATTGGAGAGTTCTTGCCGAAAACTGTTTGAACAAGAAATCCCGGGCATCAATGCTGCCGAAGACTTGAACATTGGAAAAACTGTAGAGCTTGCCGTCATCTCGGTGAAGACAAACAATTTCCGTTGCCGCGTGTTGGGAAGCGACCTCATAGTTACATTTCGCACCAATGTTTGGGATATTGTGCCCGGCGAGATCGTCGCGGTGCAACTCCGCAAGTTCTGGCGCTATGCCGGACACCCATACCTCTCAGGGGAGATCGAGTCCGTCCGGATCGAAATCTCCTCACTCGGGCTAAAGCCACTCTTGCTCAATGATCATGGTATGTGGGATCCGCAGGCCGAATACTGGGGCGAGGAGGACGAACCGGTAGAGGAGTGGGCTAAACCGATCATCGCCCGCGGCCCGCGCCCGATGTATGAGATGGAGCAGGTATTGCCCGGAGATGATCCGGAGGACCCGATTCTCAGACCCAATTACCGAATCCAATGAACTGAAAAGGGCAGGCGATCGCCGCGGCGCATACAAGATCCTCATGGAACTGCTGGAATCCGACCTGCGTTGCCTAGACGCTCACTGCCACCTGGGGAACCTCGCCTTCGATCGTAGGCCCGAACTGGCCATAAAGCATTACGAGGTCGGTTTGCGTATCGGCGAACTGTCTCTTGGCGCAGGGTTTGACGGAGTGTTGCCGTGGGGCCTGATCGATAACCGCCCCTACCTTCGCTGCCTGGATGGCTATGGGGAGTGTGTTTGGCGCTTGGGACGATTTGAGGAAGCCGAGCGTATCTTCGAAAGGATGCTTTGGCTCAACCCTTCGGACAACCAGGGTGCCCGGTTCCTGCTCCATAGTGTCAAAGACCGACAGGAATGGGAGCCGGAAGAGGATGAATAATGAAATGGATTTTTAAGTCTGAAACCAGGGCGATCATAAAAAGGCTTACACTTAAAAAACTTGAATTATCAATAAGAAACATAATGGGGCAATTGCTTTGTTGTATATCTAATAATAAGATACAGAGAATTTATCAGATGGATTTAGACTATATATATACCCTGAGCTATTTAAAAACTTGGTATATGGAACAAGCATATAGATGTATTTATTGAAGTGCAAAGTATATGTGTCCCACTCCCGGCACCATAGAATCAAGGTGCGATGCCACATCGGAGCATTTGCCAGGAGGTGGCATATTTTTTATCCGTGTGTGCTAACATTAATCACTGCAGGACTACCCCCCGATATTGTGGAATCTTTTGGTGGAGCGATATGGCAATGGAAAAACACAGACCATTATTGAAATGGGCCGGCAATAAGTATCAGATCCTGGAGCACATCATGGCCGTGCTACCCTCCGGTAACCGCCTGATCGAGCCATTCGTGGGCTCCGGGGCGGTATTTCTCAATGCTGATTACAAGGAATATCTCCTGGCTGACAGCAACGAGGACTTAATCAATCTATTTCTGACTCTGCAACGTGAGGAAGAATCTTTAATCGAATACTGCCGGTCGTTTTTTACCTCGGAGACCAACACAGAGGGCCGCTACTACGAGCTGCGGAAAGAATTCAACTCCACTTCAGACTCCAGGCTCAAGGCAGCACTGTTTCTCTATCTCAATCGTCATGCCTACAACGGCCTCTGCCGCTATAACTCAAAAGGCGGCTTTAACACACCCTTCGGGCAGTACAACAAGCCATACTTTCCCGAAAAAGAGATGCGGCGCTTCGTAGACAGGGCCAGGCGGGCAACATTTAGGGTGGCGGATTTCAGAGAGACGATGAAATTGGCGGGGAGGGGGGATGTGCTTTATTGCGATCCACCCTATGTTCCTCTGAGCGCTACATCCAACTTTACCAGTTATAGTTCAGGTGGCTTTGGAAGAGAGGACCAGAGCGCATTGGCGGAACTAGCAGAGGAGCTGGCCAGCAGAGGGGTACCGGTCCTGATCTCCAATCATGCCACGGAGTTCACGCTGAATGCCTACAAATCAGCCAGGATCGAGCAGTTCGACGTACAGCGCTTTATAAGCTGCGATGGCGATAACCGGGGCACGGCCAGGGAAGTCCTGGCCCTGTTTGGCGAGGAAGTGATCGCTTGAGCGATGAACCAAAACAGGGAAGACTGGCGAACAGCGCCGGCACCACCTTGGAGAGTACCGTCATAGGCACTCTGACCAGCAAGGGGTTCCAGGTGGTCTCTTACCGTGATTATCTCAGGAAACCGGATGCTTATGGCAGTGAACTGCTTCTCAGAAATGTGCCCTTTACGACCATTTATGGTCACCAGGGCAATACGGAGTTCTTGATCAAATCCGAGAGGTATCAGTTGGAGATCAGGGTTGAATGTAAGTGGCAGCAAAGTTCTGGCAGTGTCGATGAGAAGTATCCCTACACATACTTAAACTGCGTCGAGGCGATGCCGGAGCGTGACATTATCATCATCGTCGATGGCGGCGGCGCCAAACAGGGAGCGGTAGACTGGCTACGGAACGCTGCTGCTGGTAGAAAGTATGCTGACAGTAGGGACAAGCAAATTCAGGTAATGAACTTATCCGAATTCCTGGTCTGGGTAAACAGAACCTTTCGGTGAGATCACTTACTGTCGACTGGGACAAAAATATGTTTACTTTGCAATACCCTATTCAATGGGGTATAATATTTCAGAAGGTGTTTTAATGACAAGAGAATTTATCGTCTTGCCGGAGTTTGAAAAATGCTGGCAGCAGTGCGGTTTGAATGATAAGGATTTAAGAGAGCTTGAACTTTATCTTTGCTTCAATCCTTCGAGCGGAGACGTCATTCCGGGAACCGGTGGATTGAGGAAATTACGATGGAGTTTTGAAGGCAAAGGTAAAAGAGGTGGCTTAAGAACCCTGTACGTTGATTTTGCATACTATGAGAAAATCTATCTGATTTCAGCATTCCCAAAGAATGTAAAGACTGATTTGAATCAAAATGAAAAAAAGCAAATTAAAATATTGATTAAAGCTTTAGAAGATGAACTAAGGAGGTAGTGATCTAATGGACGGTTATTCAAGTATAATAAAAGGTCTTGAGGAAGCCATTGAATATGAAAAAGGCGACCTAAAAGGGGTTAAAAGACATGTCGTAACAGTTAGGCCATTAACTATCTACCAGGCGGATAAGATAAAACAAATACGCATGAAATTGGAATTATCACAAACAGCCTTCGCAAGTGTTATAGGCGTTTCCAAAAAAGCTGTAGAAGCATGGGAGGCGGGGAAAAACATTCCGCAAGGGCCTGCTCAAAGAATGCTTGAATTGCTTGATAAGGAACCAGTTATAGCCAAAAGATATTTAATGGCAAGATAACATGAGCGAGTTAGTCCCGTTACATTTTTGATCTTATTTTGATCTTGAAAAATTGAAAACATATCGATACGAAACTGTATAAATAGGTATGTGCTCTGGGCTGAAAGTATTGGTATTGCTGAATAAAACGATACTGTCAAACACTAGTAGATACTAGCCGGCATGCCCCAGGCCGGACTTAAAATCCCGGGGGCTTCGCAAGCCCGTGTGGGTTCAAGTCCCACTCCCGAATCTGATAATTAAATAGATGGATTGGAGATGGTTGGGTGGGCTATACTGGTTTCTGGAAGAGGTTTTTGACGATCATTATTGACGGGATAATCTTGCAGATCATGATGTATCTGTTGATATTGGTCTTCTATGGCGGTTACCAGAACATATTTGCCGGGAGCGGTAAGCTTTGGAATTAAGAATGTCCTTAAATTGCCGATACTAGATCAAATCCAGATCATAATAATTCAAAAAAGAAAGGGTGGATGGCGTGAAAAGGGTTTTTCAATTATGCCTGACTGTGGCGCTCCTCTGTTTGTTTGCTGTGAGCCCGGCCGGCAAGACCGTTGCAGGGACTGTAAACACTTGCACGTTTCAAGTTGGACAGAATTCCTATACCAACGGCGGCACGTCATATTCGATGGATGCGGCCCCGTACATCGATCAGGGACGGGCTTTCGTTCCCCTTCGTTATCTGGCCTATGGGATGGGTCTGACTGACAATGACATCGTCTGGAATGAGAGTGACTCCAGTGTAACAATCGCCGGGGTCAACAACAGCAATCAAGTGATACATCTAATCCTGAGAGTGGGCAGCAATTTTATGGAAGTCGACAATGTAACCACCGGGAACAACAGCACGATCACGATGGATGTGACGCCAGAAATACGCGACGGCCGCACCTATCTTCCGGCCCGCTGGGTGGTGGAGGCGCTGAGCGGCGACGTGTCCTGGGACGGGCCGACAGGCACCATTTCGGTTGACTCGCAAATTACCTCACCCAGCACCGGAGCAGGCACTCAAAATAATAATGGCGGGTCTGGTGCCACGACAGCCGGCCAGTGGTCTGGCGACTACAAGGCAGATGCTCCGCCGTTTTTAGCCAGTCTGGGCACCGGAACATGGAAGGCCATTCTCACAGAAGACAGCGACGGCAACGTCTCGGGATCTTTCGAAAGCGCCATTACCAGTGGTACTGTGGCCGGCACCCACACCGGGTCAAACATGTCATTAAATATTGTCAGTGGCGGCAACACCGGATTTCAGTTTTGACGGCACCATTAACGGTAATACAGTCAGTGGAAATTTTTGTGGAACACTTGATGGTCAGGATGTCACCGGCACATTCTGGGGCGGACGAATAGTCCAGCAGTCGCAATAAAACAAGGCTCATAAGTATATGGGCCTCTTGAATGCGGGCGCCTCTCGTAAAAGGGTGGCACCCGTTTTTATTCACGGATAAACTAGTTATGTAATATTAGTTTGAAATAGAATCTGTTAGCAAAAGAATAAGTGCAAAGTATATGTGTCCCATTCCCGGCACCACACTTAGGTATCAGGGGTCGTAATTGATAACAGATGGAAGCTGTTACCGAATTGCTACCGAATGCTACTGGAAGTATAATACTGGTTCCCTCGCAGACGGGGAATCTTTTTTGTCCGGTAGGATGGCTATTAAGCATAATGTTCAGTCTTTAAAATGAGCTTTTCTATAGACCGCCGCAATCAGTGGGGGCCGAAGAGACAATCATAGTGCCCTTCAAAGCTAGCAATAAATAGCCAAGAGTTATAGGTTTTTTTCCAACCAAATCTCCATCCCGATGCCGATTGAAGCCTCAAAGATCTCACAATTCTTAAAACTGGTCTGAGAGACAAAGTTTTCAATATCTTTTTTAGTGTATGCCCGCTTTTCAGCCTCACCATTGACCACTTCGTGATCATCCTGTTAATTGGACTCATTTCTTTCATATCTTGATCCACATACTCGTAAATCGAACGGCTGGGGGTATCTTTTCTCAGATCGATGATCAGGGCCTTCCCCTGGGGCATCAAGACCCGGTACATCTCCCGGAGCGCTCCGACCGGATCGGAAAAATAATTGAAGGCAGCACAGCACACTATCAAGTCGAAGTTTTCATCGTCAAACGGCATGTCGGAAGCGTTCCCCTGCCGGAATGCCACCGTGACCCCTGCCTCGGCGGCATTCTGCCGTGCAATCTCCACCATCGCCCTGCTGATATCCAAACCGGTAACCCGGTAATTGCCGAGCCTGGCAATCTCGATCGCTAGGTACCCGGGCCTGGTGCCACTTCGAGCACGCTACTCCCATCAGGCAGGTTTTCGGCCAGCCTGCGCCCCAAAGTCTGAAAATAGGCCATATTGGTCCGGGTGTTTTTGGCATACCATTTGGCCATCCAATCCATCCCTATGCCTCTGTACCCTTTGACAGGCTTCCGCGTTGTCTTATCAATGCTCTTTCCTTCCATTTAACTCACCATCCCGACAGTATTATTAGAGATAACATAGTTAGATCAGTATTATTAGATTAACATAGATTAAAGAAGCGACGGCAAAAGGGGATGTTGTCGGTGGTGATAAAATAAGTACTCACAGGCAAGGTGGGCAACATTTTGTGGAAGAAAGGAATTCCCATATTACTATAGAAAATCAGAAATAGTGGAGATGTTGTTCAGGGGGATCAGGGAGATAAGGAGAAATAAATGGAAACAGTTGATACCCGAGCTGCTAAGTCTCTAAGAGATCCGAGTCCCACTCTCGATAAAGGTTTTAGGGTGCTGCATTGCGTTGATCACATTGGGTCACATTTGATCACGGATAGCTTAATAAAATAGAGCTTTAGAGAAAGAGGCGGGCATTGATGCCTTATTGGGTATATTTACAATTATTGACTTAGATTAAAGACGTGCGTGTAACGAAACAACGCACTCCCGGCACCAGTTTTAAATTGTGGGATTTCATGTGTTGACATCTCAACGCCGCCCTAAAATTTCTTTGTTCCATGCAAAACAGAATTCAACATATCGAAAAAATGCGACCATTTGGCAAAGCGATAGGCATGTACCGTTTTGTTATATGGCTGCGCCATGACGTATAGCCTGTTCACCCATTCAGGCGGATAAAGCGGGGGCACCCGGGGATCGTCGTCGATAACTCCGATGGAGTCCGGGAAGTATCTCTCCTGCGGGGGAATAAATAATAACAGCCCGTCCGGGAACCCATTGATCTTTAACCAGCGCACGGTTATAAACTCGGCCACCTTGGGACGGATGGTGGTGTAGACTATATCGCAGTGTTGGGCAATCCGGCTCATGGTCTCCGCCGCGTCTGGATAGGGTTTCATTTTGAAAAACAGTTCTTTAAGGTGCTTTAAATAAAACTCTTCCGGCAGGTCGGCGGGGATGGTCTCTCCGGCCAGAGATGTGTTCGCTAAGGTGTTATCGACATTGACTGCTATGTACTGCAAGAGGATTCACGCTCCTTATCACTAGTATCGGAGATGTCACCGGAAGGCTTAACAAGCAAAGCATTGTGAACCGGAAGCGCCTGGTTAGATGATTCTTTAGCGGACATGGCTGGTTTCTGTACAGCCGGTTTCGAGTTTTCCTTGTTAGGGATTTGACAAACAAAGGCAGGAAAGCTATACCATAAGATTAAAGAAGGCTGCTGTATACCAAATCGCATGCCCTTAAGGGTTATCGCGTCTGTGGCTACGAATGTGAATGTAGCCAAACTCTTGCCGGTAAAAAAGCAGTTATTGACCTTGGAATATGATAATTAAAAAGAAAGGTTGTGAATAACAACCATGAAAATGTTTTACAAAAAAAATGGTCTTATATTTTTATTAACAGCTGTATTATTGTTTATTCTTGCCGGTACTGCTGTCGCTGATAATAACTTTGAAATATTGCTGAACGGGAATACAGAGTATCATCCAATCCAGTTGTATATTTCACCGTATGTTTCCACGGATGGCTTGGCCTTTGCCTATGTTGGAGGGGACCTTTTTAGCAGCAAGGATGGTGGTAAGACGTGGGGCATGACTAACTGCTTGCTTAATTCGGATTGCTGCGAAATCGGTTTTTTACCAGGCGGCACCGCCAGAGCAAACGAATCCTGTTCCAGAACAAAACCAGGCTGCGCCAGAGCAACCAGGGCTGATAAAGTTTGTTGTGGGGGAAAGCTCTTATTACTATGACGATAACAGCATATCCATGGATGCTGCTCCCTTCATTTCTGATGGTCGAACGCTTGTACCGGTACGTTACCTGGCGGATGCCCTGGGCGCTCAGACATCCTGGGATGGCCAAACAAATAAGGTTACTATTAGCAAGGGCACTACTACTGTCGAGTTTACTATCAACATTAATACTCTAGTTATAAATGGTACAGCGCAAGAGTTGGACGTTGCTCCAATAGTATCAAATGGCAGAACATTTCTTCCTGCAAGCTATGTGGCGGAAGCCTTAGGCTACAATGTCTCTTGGAATGAAGATACCCAAACCGTGACCATAACCCATGCTGTTCCTGGTCAGCAGTAAGGAATTTGGGATTGCGGCCGCAGCGGTTGAGACCTTGAGATTGAATGCCGCCATGGTCATTCCCTCGGTTTTCGCCGCCGACGACCATGGAGATGCCGGCCACACCCGCCAGGAACAGGGTCAGGATGCCGGTGACGCTCTCAGCCGTGGCCTGAATCTGGGCCATGTCCTCTCCTCTAAAACAGGCCGGGCGTCCTGCCTGCCCCGCCTGCGCTGGAACTGCTGCTGCTGGTGCTGGTGGAAGAAGATTTGGATGCAGTGCCGGAGCTGCCGGTGACCACGATATCCCCCTTGGCCAGGCCGGACTTGATCTCCACGTTGACATCATCGGTCAGGCCCGTCTGGACCGTCTTGATCTGCGGCTGCCCGCCGACGAGCACCACCACGGCTCCAGAAGATGCCGTCGAGCTTCCCGTACTCACTGCCGTTTGTTTGGAACTGCTGCCACTGCTCTTGGCCGAAGCCTGGTAGGTATTGCCATAAGTGAGGGCTGTCTGCGGCACCAGGACGACATTGCTGGCCTGGGCGGTGATGATCGTGATATTGGCCGGCATGCCGCTCTTCAGCCCGCTGGAGTTGTCGATCGAGATCCGGGCCTCGTACATCTGCACGTTGTTGATCGTGGAGGCGTTCGGGGAGAGAGCGGTGATCTTGCCGGTGAAGGTGCTGTTCGGGTAGGTGTCCACGGTGAAGGTGACCGGCTGCCCGACGGCCACGTGGCTGATATCCGCCTCATTGACCTCGGCGTCTATGAGCAGCTCGGTGGAGGTCATGATGATCTCGAACTGGGTGGCGGTAGCCGTGCCCGAAGCCACCGCCCCGCCCCCGGTCCACATGCCCGGGTTGCCGTCGATGGTGGCTATATAGCCGTCGAAGGGGGCGGTGATGCTGGCGCTGTTCAGGTTGCTCTGGGCCTCGGCGACGCTGGACTGGGCGCTCTGGACCGCAGCGGCGTCAGCTTTCAGATCCGCATGCGTCTCCTCCTGGGCCAGGGTGATCTGGGCAGTCTGGTAGGAGGCCTCCGCCTGCTGGTAGGCGCTCTGGTCGGCGTTCACGGTCGACTGGGAGGCGTCTCCCGCCGCCAGCAGCTGCTGATCCTCGGTCAGGGTGTTGTTGGCGTTGTCCATGGCGGTCTTTGCCTGGGCTGCCTGTGCCTGGGCCTGGGCGATCTGCTGGGGCTCCGTGGCGGCAACCTTGTTATAGTTGGCCTGAGCGGTAGCCAGCTGCGACTGGGCCTGCTGCAGGGCTGACTGCAGGTCGCTGGGGTCCTCTGTGGCCAGCACCTGCCCGGCCTTGACCGTATCGCCGAGCTGCACATAACTGTTCTGAACGTAACCCTGGCTCTTGAAGGTGAGGGCGACGTTCTGGGCGGCTATGATGTTGCCGGTGGCGCTGATGGTCTCCTGGATGTTGCCGGTGGTGGCAGTGGCGGTAACGTAGCTGCTGCTCTTGGCGGCTGAGGCGGCCTTGACCCGCCAGACGGCAAAACCGGCGGCCAGGATCACCACCACCGTGATGATCAGGACTATGCGGTTGGAAATTAGCTGATGCGGAAAGCCCTTGATAGAGGACCAGGCCTTTGCAAAAAAGTTTCTATCCGGTGCGTTTCCATTAGACATAAGTATTCACCTCTCCTAAAAACTATAGTTGCATTCCAACTATCCAACTCCCCGGGAGCCGGATTAGCTGGAACTGCCGGATCCCGAACCGCCGCCGCTCGCCCAGGGGGTCTGGAACTGCTGTACCTCCAGTTGATGCTGGCAGGTATTTTTCCAAAAAAGGAATCCTGTGCAGTATTGCCTTTTATAAAATGATAGTACGGCTTGCTTAAATAAACCTTAAGGAAATTCAAAAAAATATTTAAATTTTAAAGATTGAGCGCACTTAAACACAAAAGTTGGAGTTGATGGTTACGGAGGGTTGAAGGCATAAAAAACGGCGATCGGGATACTGATCTCCGGAAAGAGATATTTGTTAGAATGGTTGATAGAACAATCAGGATAATATAAATTATATCCTTTAAGCAAAAATTAAGCAAATCATTGTAAAATACTATCGAGGTGTGGCACATGAGGATATTGCTCGTGGAAGACGAGGTCCGGCTTGCGGAAGCGCTTTCCTATATCCTTGAAAAAAACGGCCATGGAGTCGACCAGGCTCACGACGGCATCACGGGGCAGGATATGGCGGAAACAGGGATATACGACCTGATCATTCTCGACCGCATGCTACCGGGAAAAGAAGGGCTGCAGATCTTGAAGGAGTTGAGAAAGAGCGAAGTCGCAACCCCCGTGCTGTTTCTGACGGCGCGGGACGCGGTGAGCGATCGCGTTGATGGCCTGGACAGCGGCGCCGACGACTACCTGGTCAAGCCTTTCTCCACTGATGAGCTGCTGGCCCGAATCAGGGCGCTGCACAGAAGGCAGACCGACGTGATCCAGGACGAGTGCCTAAAGACGTCGAGGGTCTCCTTCAATCCCCTGAGCGGCGAGGTCTGGAGCGGCGAGGACTGTGTCAGGCTCACCGTCAAGGAGTCCCGGCTGCTGGAGATCCTGCTGCGCAACCTGAAACAGGTCTTGACCAGGGACCAGCTGTTAGACAAGGTCTGGGGTCTGGACTCGGATGTAGAAATCAACACCCTGGAGGCGCATCTCTCCTATCTCCGGAAAAAGCTGAACAGCTTGAATTGCGGCCTAGTCATCGAAGCAGTGCGAGGCATCGGCTATACCCTGAAGGAGGTATGACGCCTTGTTCCGCAGGCTCAAGATGCAATTGATCCTGATTAATCTGTCTCTACTGGTCCTGGTGCTGGCGGTAATTTTTTCGGCGATCTATTTTTCCATGGAGCAGGGGATGGAGCGCCAGACGGAAGACCAGATGAGAAGAATCGCCCAGAGCGAACACCTGCCGCCTTCCGGCCCACCTCAGCCTCCAGGACAGAAGCCTGGGGTGCAGCAGGCGGCGCCCGACCTCTTTTACGTGAAGGTGAACAGCTCCGGGCAGATCCAGGAGACCTCCCCCAACCTGCCTGTTGCCGCCGGCGATCTGCAGGCCCTCATAAAAGGGAGCGTCACCGGAGTCGACCAGATGGGGACGATCAGGTACGACAACGTGGATTACAGCTACCTGAAGGCACCGAAGAGCTATGGTTATTTCCTGGTTTTTTACAATAGAACTATCAGTGAGCAGGTCCTCAGCCGCCTCGTGCTCGATTCCCTGATCATCGGCGGTCTCAGTCTGATCATGGTCTTTTTGATCAGCCTGTATCTTGCAAACAGGGCGCTGGCGCCGATCAAGAACGCCTGGGACAAGCAGAGGGCCTTTGTTGCGGATGCCTCTCACGAACTGCGCACGCCGCTGGCGGTGATCAGTACGAACCTGGAGCTCGTGCTCGGCAATGCCGAAGAGACCGTGGGCAGCCAGTCCAAGTGGCTTGGCTACATCCAGTCCGAGATTCAAAGGATGTCGAAGGTGGTGGCCGATCTCCTGTTCCTGGCCAGGGCCGACGCCAACGAATCGGTTGCGATGAGCATGTTTGATCTCAGCAAGGCCCTGAACGAGGCTGTCTTGCCCCTGGTGCCGTTTGCCGCCCTGAAGGGGATCGAACTGGCTGCGGACATCCAGCCCGAGGCCCTCTTTTACGGAAACGAGGGCCGGGTCAAACAGCTCGCAGCCATTCTCATCGACAATGCGATCAAGCACACCGATGCCGGGGGCAGGGTGGAGTTGATCCTGCTCTCCGGAATCCATGCGGTGGAAATCGTTGTTTCGGATACAGGCGAGGGAATACCGCAGGGTGATCTCGACAGGATATTCGAAAGATTTTACCGGGTCGATGAGTCGCGTTCCAGGGAGCGCGGCGGAACCGGTCTGGGGCTGTCCATAGCGGACTGCATCGTGAAGGAACACCGGGGAAACATCAAGGTTTCGAGCGTGGTCGGCAAGGGCACTGTTTTTACCGTCACTCTTCCCAAGCTCAAGCACGAACTGTCGTCATAGCCGCCGGGATCATCAGGGGCTAACCGGGCGGCGCCTTCCGCCTTGGTAAGCTTCTTTTTTGCATCCCTCCGGTCATTTCAAATCATCCGTTGCTTCCTGCTTGGCGGGCGCCTCTATCCATTCGCTCACCAGATACTCTATGACTTTTGACAACCGGCCCAGCTCTTTGTCTGGAAGACCACGCAGCAACGAGAAGGTTTTTTGCAGTTCCGGCCTCTTGTGGATATCCTGGCAGATCAGGAGAAACTTGATGTCCCTGAAGAGGGTGGTGATAATTGTAACGTCTTGCGCCTGGTCTGCAGATCCCATGATGAATTCATAGGGGAGGCGATACTCCTCGACCGCCTTCTGCAAAACACTCAGGGGGGCTTCCATCTCCCCTTTTTCTATCGCCTCCAGCGCATACTCGCTTGTGCCCAGGAGTTCGTGGGCTTCTTTCAAGGAGATGCCCGCGTGCTCTCTAGCGAGCCTCAAGCTGCTCCCGATCTCTTTGTTCGGTTTATCCCTGGACAGAAGATAGTCAGTAGTGGTGCCAAAGAAACTGGCGTACCAGATCAACCAGGGTATGTTTAATCGCCCGGGCCTGCTCAGCATTTCGCGTACGGTCGAGTAAGGTATTTGCGTTTCATTGGCAATGTCTTTAATGTTAATCCCGCCGTGATCCAATATCATCTTTATTCTATTCTGAGCCTCGTCAACTATGTCCGGCATATTCAGACCCCTCTACCTTTCTTAATTTGTCTTTTATCTTAACATAATGCGGACTTTTTATAAAGATAAAAATATTTTTGATCCTAAAATATGCCAGAAAAAAAAGTGTTTATGACCAACACGCAGATAACATGATATCCAAATAATAAAATAACAGTATATGCGCTGATATGACTATTTACAAATATTGATAAATTATATAATACGCTTTATTATTTACTCAACGTCGCTCTAAATAACATCTATTATGTTATCTCGAGCAATTTTCAAGGAGGTGCCTTTATGTCGGACCTATGGGAATGCACTCTGAGCCCCCAGCAGCGGGATATCCACAGGCTCCTCTCTCAGGGCCAAAGCATTAAAAAAGCGGCTAAAGCACTAGACATCTCAGTTAGCTCGGTTAAAAAGCAGCTATCCCGAATAAAGCAAAAGCAAGAGAAGACGGGGGGCGACAAAAACGAAATAAAATCGCCCTTGCAGTACCAGTCCGCACTTTTGGAGTCACCGGTTGATGTCCCCAAAAGCAAGGCCTACGTTCTGATCAGGGAACTCGAACGCTTAAAAGGCATGATCCTGACCCCGCTTCAAAAAGAGATCATTTTGTTGAAGTCAGAAGGGATGCTGATCGAAGACATCGCCGCCAGGCTGGGCATCACCTCCATGGAAGTGCAAGCCGGCATCGAACAGGCCGCCGGGGAGATCGAGAGGGTTCAAATAGGCGATGGCGCAGAAGATAGGGTGGGCGAATTGATCGGCGGCAATCAGACCCTAAACCAAGCGCAGGTTCTATCATGCCTGAGCAAGGGCATGTCAGTCAAGGGTACAGCCGATAGACTTGGCAGGAGCGAGAACAGCGTCAGGATAATCATGCACCGGATGCATGCCAGCGCTAAGAACCTGAAAGAATACAAGAAAAATAAGCCCAGATTCCAGACCAATCACTATAACCAGCCAAGCGCCGCTTCGCTGTCACTTTTACGCAAGTACCACTCGGGGACGCTTACCCCGAAGGAGAAGGTGGAGGCGGAGATCATCCTGCGGTCTGAAGGGATGATCCGCTCGGTTCCGGCGATCATGAAAAACAACGCCCGGCTGCTCAACATGTTCAGTGCTCAGAAGAGGGGAAGGGTCTTTCACGTCACGCAAGCAGATGAAAATATTCTGCGTCAGGCCCATCCAGGGATGAATGGCAGCATTCTCGATTACACCGGGGCATCGCTCCTCCTCGTGAACCGGTATGCTCAGGAGGAGGATCAGGATGGAACGAGCTTCACTCGCACCTATGCGGTTGACCACCGTTTTTGGACCGCCATACAGATGCAGTCCGGCAGTCCTTTAAAAAGCACTTGCCAGGACGTGTGCCACAGCCAGATTGGAGAAACGGTGGGCCTGGGCAGTCGCGTCCTTCTGCAGATCGTGGGCACGGATGAGACAATTCATATCTGTCTAACCGGCGCCCAATTTAATGAGGCAGAAGAATGGCACGCTCTTTCTCTCAGGGCCCCTCTGGCGGAAGCGCTTATTGGACACAAGAAAGGCGAGAGCGTGAGTTTGGAGGTAGTCAAGGGCACCAGGGTGGAATATAAAATTCTACAGATTCAAAATGCGTAAATGAGTATTTCACTGATAGGGAAAAAAGACACAGGAGGTGTGAGTCCTGAAAGCCTTGGCCATCTGTCTTCTCGTATTGCTCTTCTTCTTCAACCAGAGAACGGTGTTTTGCTTTGCCGGCAGCACAGCCTTGGGGGCGGATCCGGCCCTGGCCCTGCCTTCGCCTGATCAGCCCTCAACAATTGATCAGCCCTCAATGATGCAAAATACTGCCTCTTTAAATGATCAGGCAGAGAGTTCGGAGGAAGGCTTCACCAACACGGGGCCTCTCCGGCCTGTCCGCCCCAGGGATTTCGTCCACAAGCTCGTTTTGTTAGTAAATGAGATGAATGCTTTGGCGGCCTCAATAATCGTTCCCCTCGCCGTATTCGGCATAACGGTAAGCTGCATCTTTCTGGCCCTTGGCTGCCTGATCGGCTGGCAGGCTGTGAAGCGTTTAGGCTGGGGAGGATTGCTCACGTCCTGCTTGGGGCTGCTGGTCTTCTATGGCATTCCCCTTATCATCGGGCTGATCCGTGCCTTTATATCGCGGTTAGCCTGAAAACAGGAGCAGGAGGCAGAGGGATGTTGGACGGAAAAAGAGTCAAGACTTATGCAAGGGCAATTCTTGTTACAGCATTGATGCCCGGGCTGCTGGTCTTTATGGCATTCCCCTTATCATCGGGCTGATCCGTGCCTTTATATCGCGGTTAGCCTGAAAACAGGAGCAGGAGGCAGAGGGATGTTGGACGGAAAAAGAGTCAAGACTTATGCAAGGGCAATTCTTGTTACAGTATTGATGCCGGCGTTGGTGGCTGCCAAGGCAGCCTTTGCGCAAACGGCCGACAGCGGCGGTGGAGTGCTTAACAGCGTGGCGCCGACTTCTATCGCCCAGGATATAGGCAAGCTTATCCAGGAGGTGGGCATGCCTCTCGGTGGCGCCATCCTGCTGATCGCCGTTGTCATTACGGCAGTACAGATCATCATCAGCAGGTTCAACCCCGGCCAGCGGGAGAATGCCATGACCAACCTCTGGTATGTGGGTTTAGGTGGCGTCATCTTAGGCGGTGCATTATTTTTCGCATCCCTGTTCTTCAATATAGGAGGGACTTATTTCCAGTAATATCGTAACACCAGGGAGTATCCCGGACCATGGCTGCTTCCTCACACCAGGGAGTATCCCGGACAATGGCTGCTTCCTCTCGCCGCCTATAAAGGCGGGAGTCTAGTGTACCTAACCATGATGAAACCTTCCGGCCAACCTCCTGTTGGCGCCCGCCATGCATGCTCAGGAGTGAGGAATCCAGCTGTGCCGCTTCAAGGCAAAGAGCGCCTCAACTAAATCCAAAGGAGGGGCTTTTCGTTTCTATGAGGATCTTTCCGGTTCCATATTCGATCACCGAGGAAGAAAAGATCTTCGGCGGTTATCTTTCTCTGCGCCAGGTTGCCTATATGGCGGTTTCGGCAGTAGTGGCAGCGGTCTTGCTATTTTGCGTGAAGTTTCTGCCGCTGCCGCTGCGCCTGCTTTTTAGCCTTCTGTTAATAGGGATGGGCTTGTCCTTTTCCTTCGTCAAAGTGGCGAGTACCGGGTTAGATAGGTATCTGTTGTTCGCTGTCCTTTACTGCAATCGGCAAAATAAATTTTACTTTGTCGGAAGGGGGAGGCCACTTGAGCATAGGGATAATTTTTCTGATGCTGTCTGTCGCTGTCGGGCTGGTGACCTGGTGGTACACCAAATTGCTAGATGCCCGCTTGGCGGCGGGCAGGAGCGGCCGTAAAAAAGCTCAGGCTCCAAAAATGAATAATGGCAGACATCCGCTTCCACTTAATAAGAGGAAGAGGGAGCTCTCAATCCAGGATTTATGGGGGGTAGAGGATATTCAGAGCAGTGTGATCATCCTCAATGATGGCTGGTACCGGGTGCTATTGAAGATCGGCCCTATCGATTACCACATCATGAACGAGGATGAGCAGTACACGATAGAATCTGTGCTGATGAGCTGCGCTATGGCCCTCAGTTTTCCGGTACAGCTATTTTCCACCACCGAACTGGTTGACACCAAGAATTGCGCCCAAGCCATTCGTCTGTTCATAGAGTCCAAGGAGCAGCAGCTTTCAGGGACGATGATCGAGTACGGATTGAACATGTACTCATCCCTGACCTCGATGATGCAGAACCGCGGCCTCCATAACCGGCCACGCTATATCGCCGTCTCCTACCATACGAACGATGGCTTCGACAAGGCCAAGAATGAACTGATGCGCAGGGCGCACATGCTCATCAACAACCTGCGGCGGGCAAAAATCAACACCGATATTCTATCGTCAGAACAAGTTCTTGATGTTCTCTTCCGATTTTGCAACCGGGGGAGAGTGATGAAGCCCTCCGAAGCTGTCAGCGAGGGAGCGATGGATCTGTATGCGACAGGAAGGAGCGGGATTCATGCTGATGTTTTCCCGGGCGAACAGGAAGGAAAGCCGAAAACTGCATGACGAACGGTTAAGGCAGATCAACCTGGCGGGTAACATAGTGGACATTAAGGCGCTCATCGCTCCGGATGCCATTGACAGCCGCCCCGACTGCCTGTTGCTAGGACCGTCGAGGTACTGCAGAGTTTATGCCCTCCACGTTTATCCCCGTCAGATAAGCATCGGATGGCTGGACGACATCTTCATGCTCGGAGACATCGACGTCAGCATCCATATCGACCCGGTGCCGGATCGTTTTGTGATCCGCAGGCTGACCGAGATCGTCACCTCCCACCGCGCTCAACACAGCGTGCTGTCCAAACAGGGTAATATTCTGATGCTGCCAGATTTGGAAAACGCAATCGCGGACAATGAAGTTGTCCGCGAGGCGATCCAGACGAACCGCGACAAAATGTTCTACGTTGCTGTATTTATAGCCGTTCATGCCAATTCCGAAGACGAGCTGAACAGGAAGTGCGACTGCGTAGAGGACGCCCTGGCCCGTAAGGCAGCCAGGCCCCATGCGCTGGTGTTCCGCCAGTTGGATGGGCTCAGGAGCTGCTTTCCCGGGGGCTCCTGCCGCATCGGCGACTATTATCGGAACCTGACCACGGGCGGGGTCACTGCGATGTTTCCCGTATCCAATCCGGACGTGTCGCACCCGTCGGGAATCTACCTGGGTCCGAGCTGTTTCACGGGCTCACCCGTGGTCTACAACCAGTTCATCGGTCCGCCGGCGCTTCCGAACCCGCACATCGCGGTTTTCGGATATTCAGGATCGGGCAAGAGCGTGACCTTGAAGACCATGACCTCCCGCTCTGCCTTGGCGGGCGAGAGGATCGTAATTCTGGATCTAATGGGCGAATACAGACCGCTCGTGCTAGAGCTTCTGGGCGGAAAGGTGGTCAAAATAGCTGCCGGGCGCGAGACCGGCATCAACCCGCTCGATATCGAGGCCGAAAATGACGACCAAGGCAATCAGGTGGTAAACCTCCACGACAAGGTCGCTGAAATGAGGGCGCTCTTCGCGGTGGTCACCCGCGCCTTCAATGGCAATCCCCTCCGGGCAACAGATGCAGCCATCCTTGAGGAGGCGGTCAGAGAAGAGTATGCGTTGCGGGAGATAACTTCCGACCCCAAGAGCCTCTTTGTCCGGGAGGCGGAGTCAGTGGGCCCTGTGAAAAAGAGGATGCCCACCCTTTCCAGCCTGTACCTGAGGCTAGTGAAAAAACCGGTGTCGCCTGAGCTGCGGGAGATCCTGAAGCCTTTCCTGGTCGGCAACTCCCTGGGGATCTTCGATTGCGAGACGAACCTCACCTTATCGGATCAGGTAGTCAGCTTCGACTTCAGCGAAATAAAGGATGAGTTCACCAAGCTGTACGCACAGTTCGGGGTACTCACCTGGATCCGCCAAAAGTTCGTTCAGCTGAATCGCAAGCTCAAGAAGAAGTTCATCGTTGACGAGGGCTGGAGCTTCATACGCTATCCCGAGTCCGCAGTCGCCCTAGAGACCGTGGCCCGTACCGGGCGCAAGCACAACTGCGGCTTGGTCGTGGCCTCGCAGTTCATCGAAGAGTTCCTGGCCCGGGAGGAGGGCCGGGCGGTGATCGGCAACTGCGCCACACTGTTCTTGCTAAGGCAGGCCGATACGGTCATCGATGACGTCGTCGAGGCCTTCCACCTGTCGAACGGCACCAAGAACTACCTGGGTGGTTTTGCCCCCGGCGAGTGCCTGATGTCACTCAATGGCGCGGTCACGGCAGTCCGTATTGAGCCCACAACCTTTGAATGGCCTTTTATGCAGACCAACCCCAATTCGCAGCAGCCCACAGGTTAAAACGGGTGAGGTTCCGGTGTCGCTTGATGAAAACCTGAAAAGCATGGGGCAGGAGGAATTGGTATGCGGATCAGGATGTTTTTCCTGTTATTATTTTTTTCTGCCCTTTGCTTCCTGATTACAACGGTGACATGCTATGCCTCTGATCCCGAGTGCCACTTCTCGGCCAGTTATGATGAGAACAATGATTGGATCGCTATCCAAGCCTCTCAGGATTACGGAGCCTTCTCTGACGTTTGCTTCAGTGTTCGCTGGAAGAATGATGCGATTGGCGTTTGGGCCGACCTCATCACAACAACGCCTCCAGACACCACGCTGGCGGACACCTTGACTCCCTCAGGGGCGCAAGATGGCGACAGCTATGACATCGAGGCCACCTTCTACCACGGAAACGGGGGGGCGGTCATCGACACTCAGACCGTCACCGTTACCTGGGGAGGCGTTGGCGGCGATGGCAGCCAGGTTCCGGTAACCCAGCAGGATAGCGGAGGGCCTTTCGAGCGGCTGATCGCAAGCATCATCGACGGGGTCAGGGTGGTTGTCGACTGGGCTGCGAACAACTTTGTCGGCGCCAAGTCTTACAGTGCCTTGATCTTCAACGTTGGGGCGGACAAGCAGTGCGCTCCCTTCACACAGTCGGAGATGGATACGGTGTGGGCCTGGTATAAGGCCCTGTCGGCCGGCTCCATCATCCTGGTCCTGATCACTGTCGTGGTCACTGCCTTCAAGTTCACCGCCTCTCCATTCAACATGTCGCTGAGGGAAGATGCCGTAGCCAGCATGTGGCGGTGGCTGTGGGCGATCATCTTCATTGCCTGCGCTCCGATCTTTTTCTATGCCGTGGTCAGGATCAACAACGGACTGGTGGATCTGTTCTTGAGCGTGGCTAACCGGGTCTCGTCGGCAAGTGGCATAGACGCTCTTCTCGATCCGTCGATGCTGGCCAACCTTCAGACAGGCTCCGTGCTGGCGACGGCGATTGTCAAGCTGGCCTTCTCCTTCGTCAGGCTGTATCTGACCATCATCTATGCGCTCAGAAAGTTGGTGTTGATCGTCATTCTCATCTTCACGCCGATCATGGCCTGGCTGTGGTCGCTGAACAAGAACGTGAACGCCGCGCAGGTCTGGCTCGGAGAGATACTGTCAAACATCTTCATGCAGGCCGCCCATGCGTTCGTGTTTTTGATCCTGATGTCGTTTATCAGCATCAACTCCAGCCAACAGGCTGCGCAGGGCCTTACGGGCGATCCCAATGCTCTCGGATCATCCTTGATGGACCTGCTGACAACCTACGGTGTGCCGCTCGGTGGCGCCGTTCTTTTGGCATCAGTCTGCTGGGTAGCCGTACAGTTGATCACGACCCGCTTCAACCCGGGCAAACGGGAGAATGCCCTGGACAATCTGATGTACGTCGGAGCCGGAGGTGTTATTTTCGGCAGCGTCGTGTTCTTTGCGTCCCTGATCTTAGGGATTGCCCGGACCTACTTCCCTCATGTTTTTGCACCGTGAGGAAATGACCGGAGAGACGGGTTGGCCGGGCCCGCTTTTTTGACGGTCAGTAGCAAGGGGGTGAAAGAAGTCGCGCAGGCCGAAAAGGATCTCAACCGATCGGCTAAATCAGTGTCAGGCATCTGCGCCGGTGCGGCGGCACAGGCAGCAGGCAACCTGGCAAAAAAGGCCGGAAAGACTGCACTGAAACAGGCGGGAAGAGGGCTGCTGGCGCTTTTAAGGCTGGTTGCCTCATTCCTGGGCCCCTACCTTTGGATAGGGCTCGCTGTCATCCTGGTAATAGTGCTGGCATTCAGCCTTTCCATGGGTATATTCGGAGCGATGACCGCTGGTTGGGGGAGCGACTCCAAGACACCGACCGGCCTCATGACCGGGGTGAACGAGGCCCCTGTAGACCTGAAGGTGCAGACGGCATACCAGAAGCTTGCGGACAAGGTAAACTATGAGGACCTGCACCTGGTGCCGGTAGCACCCTGGATGGTCTTGAGCAGCGGTCAGACTCGAGGGCAAGCCGAGCCCCTTTATCCCGGGTCCGATTCTGCGCCGAAGATAAACCAGAAAATAAGGGCGTACTATCAGCAGGAAAATTACCTCCCCTGGGGCACTATCCATTCCGTCCGTCTCTGGTGGGCTTTTTTGCAGAACGACAACTATCTCCTCGACAATCTCAACAAGATGAGCGATAACGGGGATTTCGACGCCATAGAGCAGGGCCTGCCGTACGCAGTCAGGGCGACGTCGGTCGCCCAGGATCTTCATCCTTACTTCTATTACATCCGGCGGACATTTGTAACCAGGTACATTCCCCCACCGAACTCCGGCGCCAAGCCCTCAACAGATGTGGAACAGGTCTACCTGCTGGTCGAGCAATATACCATCGAGGGTTGGGAGCAGTATTACTATCAGCACGTTACCGAAACGGTGCACTATGCGGACGGCTCCACGGCCATCCGGACCTACGACAAGCAGGACGGGGAGCAGTTGGTAGTGCCCGATCGCTACCAGCGGATCAGAAACTACCTCAATAACCTATACCAAATGGACGCTTCAGATCCGCAGGCTGACCTGATGCGCCTCTTTGTCATGGAGTCGGGAGAGGGCTTCGTCGCGCATGAACAGCACGTCGATTGGCTGATAGCGAATTACGACCCGGAAATATTCGCCTCAGCAGCGATGATTCCGACGGAATACATGAGTTACATCAAGGAGGCGGCGAATCGCTTCGGCATCCCCTGGTGGTTTATCGCAGCGGTGATCATGAAGGAGAGTTCTTTCGACCCCACCGCCGATAACGGAGAAACTGGGAGCGCTGATTGTTTCGGCCTGATGCAAGTAGACGTAGACAACTGGAACGCCGATGCCTCCAAGCTCGGTTACAGCCCTGTAAACGATAAGGATAACCCGGAGGCGCAGATTATGGTCGGAACCTTCGAACTGGCGAAGGATCTCGGAAATATCGACTGGAGTTCCCCTGACTGGCAGGAAGAGACCCTCAGCGGCCTGGCCTACTATGGGGGCTTCAGGAACAGCCAGGGCCAGGTCGACCGGGAGGCGTTGGACCGGTGCCTGGCCGGGTACGCTGGACCTGTCTGGCAGCTGGCGGAAGGTTATGAGAAACATGGCGGCTACTACTGGCCTGTCCATGAGGATCACATCGTCACCCACGCCTTCAACGCCACAAATCACGCCAGTGGTATCAGCGAGGGCGTGGACATCTGGGCGCAACCGGGGGACTCGGTCTACTCGGTCTCCGGCGGTTATGTGGAGGATATAGGCTATGGCGATCCGATCCTGGGGAACTTTGTCGTGGTGAGCGACACTGTGCATTCCTATAAATATGCTCACCTGGGCGATATCCAGGTCAAGCTGAACCAGCCGGTAGAGGCCGGAGTAACAATTCTCGGCCAGGTCGGGAGGAGCGGCAAAACAAGCGGTTCAGACTTATATTTGGAGGTCGAGGACGAATCGACGAGTGCCTTCATCAATCCTCTCGATATCATCGGGTACGATTGCACAATAGAGGATTAGCGGGTACCCCAGGTGATCGGCGGTTGACAAATACGCCTTTAGGCTGGCAACTGAAGACGAAAGGGGAACAACACATGCCTAAAGTTGTACTGGCGACGGGAGTTGAGCAACTGGACAGGCTACTGTCCGAAGAACTGGCTCGCCATAGAGTGGAATGCGCCGGTGAATGTTACTACCTTGAAGGCGTTCTTCCATTTTGCATGCAAAAGAGCGCGGACACCGTGATCATCTCTCCTGAACTGCCGGGAACAGCCAGGTTTTCAGATGTCTTGCTGTCTCTGCGGAAGTCCGAGGCCGATATCAGGATCATCCTGCTCCCGGGCCCCATTGACCTGGCAGAATCGCTCGAATTGGCCCGCAGCGTTTTCTGGACCGGAATCTATGATTTTATATTTTCATCTCCGTCCACAGCGGGCAGCAAGGTGAACGTCGAAGAAGTGGTGAGACGCCTTCTGATTCCGGCAACCTTTGCCGAGGCCGAGGCAGCGCTTGCTGACCGGGGGGCGACGCCACCCCCGGTAAAGTCTCTCCGTCGTTCACCCGGGGCACCCGCTCCGGGTACCCGCATAGCGGGTGGGGGTCCGGCGCCGCGCTCACCCGCAGAGCGATCACCCGGCGGGCATGGCGAACGCAGCGTTTCGGAGAAGTTCAAATCATTTAATGAGCCTCCCGCCGTTGACCAGGTTAGAAAACAAAGGAGCGAGACGGGCCCCGCCGACCTGGAAGTGGCGGAGGCGTGCCGCCGTACCAGACTGATTGCCGTGTACTCTCCAACGACAGACGCCGGAAAGACTCTGATTGCCGTTGGTCTTGCCGAAGCGCTGGCTACTCGCAATGTCAAGACCGCGCTTTTGGATCTGGACCTGGCCGCAGGTGACGCTACAAGAGTCTTCCGAATCGCCAATGCCTCCTGCAACCATCCTACGGTATCCAGCTGGGCAAGCTATGCGGAACTACCCCCGGCTTGCCTCAGAAGCAAGGCTGGCGTCTATGTCCTACCTCGCCCGTGCAACTATACGGGGGAAGCCGACGGCCTTGCCGGTCTCATACCCGGATTGACATCACAGTTCGAAGTTACGGTAGCCGATCTCGGGGTTGACTACAGGCCGTTTCACTGGAAGTGCATCGTAGAGGCGGCATCGGAAAGACTATTGGTTTCCGATTGCGACCACAAGGCTTTGTTCAGGCTTGGCGCCTTTCTGTATGCCCAGGGCCTTCCCTGGCTGCTTGTGGTCAACCTGAGGGAGAGCAGGAGCAGCATCAGTCCGCCGACGATAGTGAAGATCCTATCCAGCAGCGGGTTGATCCGGGGATCGCTGATCATTCCGCACATTGCCAGGGTGGAGAAGATGAACCCGGGGACCTTCAAACCGGATTCGGACGTGGCGGAGCACCTCGTTCGCAAAGCGCTGGGGCTTGCGGACACCGTAGACCGCCGGAGTGGGAGCGGCAAGCCGGAATCGGAAAAGGCCTTCACTTTCCGGTTCAATTTAAACAGGGGGAACTGGCCATGAAAAAGGTGATCATCACATCTCCGGCAACCGATGCCGGAAAGACCTTTCTCGCTTCGGGTCTGGTCGAGGCAACTGCGTGGCGAGGCATAAGAACTCTGTTCTTGGAGCTCGACGAGACGGTTGGAGACGCCATCAGGGTGTTTGACCTGGTCTCCCAGGCGAAGAGCCCGCATCCGACCATTGCTTCATGGAGCGTCTTTTCAAACTGGCCTTCCTCCTGCCTGGAAACCCGGGCGGGAGCCAGTCTCCTGCCCAGGCCGGACGGCTTCACAGGGCTTATTGACTCGGAAAGCATGGCTCAACTGCTGGCTGAAGCTGAGCCCTTTTATGACATAGCCGTAGCCGATCTGGGTTCTGACTGCTATGCGAGTTACTGGCCGGATATGGTCAAAAGCGCCGACTTCGCCTTTCTTGTAGCCGACTGCGACGAAAAGGCACTGGCCCGGGTAAACTCTTTTCTCTGCTCTTATTGCCCTGCGCACCCTCCCCATAAGTGGATAATGGCAGTGAACGCCCGGCACAGGAAAAGCGACTACAAGCCGAAAGACCTGACCAAATACTTCGAAGGAGCGGATCAACTGGGGGAAGTTTTGGTCATACCACACTTCCCGGCTTTGGACAGATCACCGTCTGGGACTTTCCCTGCCAACTGCGACCTGGCTGACAAACTTGTCAGTGCCGTTTTTGGGAGAGGGCGCAGTTTTTTAATAAGACATACAGCTGAAAAGAACAACGGACTTTCGGGCTGTATCTCCATGTTTACCAGGTTGTTCAGAAAATATAAAACCGGATCCCCCCTTCCCGATCTCACCGCTCCAATCCATGTCTGGAACGGCGGCATCAATCACGAAGACTTCAGCGGCAGCAGCGAACGGCAGATTGAAGAGGCTGGCAATTCCGACAAAAGAATGACTGCTCCTGACGAGTCTCTGGCGGCAGCCGGTGTGGGTCATAATGGATACTCGCCGCTGTTCGAAAGCCATGAGGGGATGCTGCTTCTCGTCGGCGATCGTTCGCTAAAACTCAATGAGGCCCTGGTTGCTACAGGGTGGAAGACCACTTCTGATCAAGCAGCCCCGGCAGGGGTTGCCATCGTGGACACTGATCAACTGTCGGCCGCCGCTCACCTGAATTGCCCCAAGGTTGCCCTGGGGGAGGGAAAGATCAGCGAGTGGTACCAGCCGGTCGATGATGACGTGGTGGTGGTTGCAGGCCCGGCCCTGGTGTTCAGCCTGCTGGACCAGTACCGGGTGCGCACTGCGGCGAGCAGGGCGGCGGCAGTAAAGCAGGCCGGCCCTGTCCTGGCGCTGCCATCGCTTTCCGGTAGAACGGGCAAGATGATCGCATTCTACTCGGGAGCGCAGGGCTACCAGGGCAAGACGATGCTGGCGATTAACAGCGGGGTGCTGCTGACATCCAGAGGCTTGAGCGCCTGTGTCGTGGACATGGACGGCGACAAAGCAGGCCTGACCCTGCTCCTCGGTTACACGGAGATGAGGCCGCCGGTGACTGATCTGGCGATTGCTGTTGAGCGGATGTCGTCCGACGCTGTTCAGGGCCTGCCGGGGTCAGCGTGATTCCTGCACCAATCGTGACCAGGGCGCCGGGATGGTTCCCGGAGTGTGAGCAGGTCGCCTGGTTGATCTCGGAGTTGAGACATAAATACGACTGCGTCATCCTCGACTTTGGTGCAAGGCTTGCATCTCCGCAAGTGCAAGAGGCGCTTAGGCTGTGTGACAGCATTTTTCTGGTCTCGACACCATACAGGACGGCCCTGACTGCGATCTCCAGGTTCCGGGGCCGGGAGATCTCCGAGGTCGGCAACGGCAAGACGGAGGCTGTTATCAACCGCGTGACCAGGGAAAGCCTGACTGCGTCGGATGCGGCCAGGCTGCTCGGCTTCGCCTCGTACCACGAGATACCCGACGATCCCGTGGTGGTCGAGGCGGAGAATGATGCCGTCGGAAACAGGATCTACCATCCGCCGGTGTTGAGGAGAAGGAACCTGATCGAGCCGGCGCTGTCGAAGATCCTGGAAGGAGCAATTAGGGAAGGAGCAATCAGGAGGAACCGACGCAGGCATGAGCGGTGGACTGCCTGAAACATTGGCCAGCGGGCTTCCGCCTGCGTGCGGGGGGCCTCGGCCTGCCACTAAAGGAGGTGGTTTGAGAGTGAGTCTTGATAAGGTGGTTGTCTGGGCAGAAGAGAGCGTGTTCGAGTATGTCAGCCACCGTGCTGGCATTGAGGTCGCTCCCTTGAATGGGGAGTTCAAGGGTGAGTCAGCTGCGGTTATGATCATCCGGCCAGCCGGAAGCGACCAACTGCCGGGTCTGCTGGAGGCGATCGCCAGGGCGGCACTGTTCGATGTTCCCGTCGTCGTCGTGGCGGGGGTCGCGGATGATGCCGGGCAGGCCATCCAGAGCGCGGCCAGGCGGAGCGGTATTCCACCCGAATGCATCATCCGGTTGCGCGGCTGCAAGATCGAGGATGGCTGTGGCAACCAGCTCGGCGATGCTTTGAGGGGGACCGGCATCGGCATGCAGGTGGTATTCGAGCAGACGGTCAAAGCCCTTGAGAAAAAACAGGTACCCGAGTGCCCGCTCTGGGACGCCAGCTGGAATGCCGGGCCGGTCGCCGCCGCGCTTACTCCGGCAGAAAAGCCGCTCTGGAACTGCAGCACAGGCGCAGAACCGGCCAAGCTTGCCTGCACATCTGTGAGCCGCTGCTCCTGGCAGGATTATTTAGACCGAGCGGACCAGGTGGTGGCAGTGTTTGGTATCAAAAGCGGGGTCGGGGTTTCCACGGTCGCAGCCTGCCTGTCGGGGGTACTCTGCGACTACGGTAGTTTCTGCCTCGAGGTGTCCCCGTCGGCTAGCGGCTACGTCTACTACGCAAATATACTGGGCGATGCCATGGATGGCAAGAAATACGCATACTATGGTCTCTCTTCTCCAGCCCCGGAGGGAAGGCTCCCGCTCCTGGTCGTAGATGCTGGTTTATCAGAAGCATACGACAGCATATACGCCCGTGCGGACTGCGTTGTGCTCGTGACCGACAATTCACATGTGGCCTTCGGCAAGGTCGGCAAGTGGATAAAGGGGGGATGGCGGGTCGACGTGCTGGCGGTGAACAAGGCCCTGGCTACCACGGGCTATCCACCCGAGGTCTATATGGGCGAGTATCATCTGGAGACGGTAGTCGGCATCCCGGGTGGAACTGAGGAGGAAACTGCCGTAAACCTGGCCCAGAGGAACGGCGCCCTCCCTTTCGGCAGGAGCGTCGACCTGGACAATGCCTACAATGAGCTGGCCAAGGCCGTAAAGACCGCTTTAAAGATTTGAACCACGATCGCCTGCCGCTCTTTCGGGATATCACTTTACGAGAGGAGAGAATGGCGCTTCCATGCAGCCCTTGAAGGTGCACGCTTCTGTTATCGGTCACCGGGGAGGGCGCGAGCTTCAGCGCCTCAAGATGAACTTATTAAAGGATTACAAGGCCTGGATGGCCCTGACGATCGTTCTTGCGGTGGCGGCAGGAATCCTCAGCGTCTGGCTGATAAACAGCTACGCGAGCACCGTTCCCGTATTGGTGAACAGCACCGACCTTGATCTGGGCGTGATTGTGCAGCCCCAATCTCTGGCCCAGGCGCAGTGCTCGCGCGGCAATCTCTATCAGGATGCCGCTCTTAGTTCCGCCCAGGTGGCCGGCAAGGCAGCCAAGGGTTTCATTCCTGCCGGTACCATACTGAGGCTGTCAATGTTTACCGATCCGCAGCAGACTGCCACCGCCAGCCGCTTGGCGGCACTCGGCAAGGATTACGAGGCGGTGGCGATCCCTTCGGGCATGAACACCACAGTGGCCGGCACTCTGAACGTGGACGACCGTGTGGACGTCTATGTCTATCCCAAAAATGCCTCCGGCCAGCAGAAGATCATCTCCGGCGCCCTGGTGCTCCAGGCCGGCCTGACCAGGGGCTCCGACGGGTCAGTCCAGCAGAGCCAGGGGATAGTACTGGCGTTGGACTCGAAGGACCTGGATGCGCTGCTGCCGTACCTCAACGGTACTCAGACAGCGCCGGTGATATTGACCTTGAATCCGGTCGCTCCACAAACCTGAGAGGGGGAAATGAACATGACTACCCTCTTCATAGGCGGCCCCCACGAGTTCGTCAGGGAGTGCAAGCGTGCCGCCGCCGATAACAAGATCCAGGTGGTTGGAGAGGCCGCAGCTCCGCCGGACCTCTACATGCTGGTGGACCGGGTACAGCCCGACGCCCTGCTTCTTCCCGCCATCCAGGAGTGGATGAACGATGCCATCGACCTGGCCAAAGTGCGTCCGAACATGCTCGTATTCGTGAGCGGCCCGATCGGTGCCGAAACCTGGCACAAGCTGGCCGAATACCGCGTCATCACTGTGCCGGACAACCCTGACAGGGCACTGCCCGGAATCGCCAACGCCATGGGTAGGCTGGCGCCCAACAAGTTCAGGTTCGAAGAGAGATCCATCACGCCGCCCGAAATATCCACCTCCCGCAAGGTGATTGCGGTCCAGTCCAAGGTGATCGCCTTATGCTCGACCAAGGGAGGCGTCGGCAAGACCACGATCTCCGAAAATCTCGCGGCTGTGCTAGGACTTTGGGCTAAGAAGCAGGAGGTGGAGACCGGTTCGCCCTGCCGGGTGGCGCTTATCGATGCCAACATGGACGGTTCCACCGGCGTCTACACCTGGAACCTGTTCAACAAGCCCAAGACGGCATTGCTGTGGGATGACATGGACCGAGAGGCGTCAGAGCTGCGCTGGCAGGACGTATCAACCGCCATGAACTACAGCGAGGCAGCCAATGTTTGGTATCTGGCACCGCCGTTGTTGCCAGACGAGAAGGAGAGGTTCGGGCCGAAACTGATGCAGAGGATCATCGCCGGCTGCCAGCGTTTCTTTCACTTCACCGTCATCGACACCGGTGCGGCGCTGTTTCAACGTGACATCACAATCTCTGCCATGATGGCGGCGACGGATATCATGATTGTGTGCGACTTCTGTTACAAGACCATGAGGTTGCTAGCAGACTCCTATAAATATGAAATCAGGCGGATGGTCAGCGACCCGACCAGGTTCGGGCTCGTATTGAACCGGGTGGAGAAGACCTGGTTCAGCACGAGAGATATGGTGCACGCCTTTGCCAAGGAGGCAGGTGATGCCATTCCGCTCCGAGGGGAACTGCCGGAGGAGCCTGCGATGAAACGGAAGGAAGCACAGACCACAGGCGTTCCGTTCGCCTGCCTCTTTCCATTCAGCCCTTTCACGAGATCCGTCCTCTCACTCTGCAGCAGCGTGGTAGGCGTGGAGATGGATGGTAGCCAGGAAAAAAGAGGGCTGTTCGGGCTGGGGAGGAGGTTAAGTATTGGCAACCGGCCATGAGGAAGAGAGCCTCTATTCACAACTGACAAAGGATGCACGGCCCTGGCTGGGGTGCGATCCGAGCTTCGATGAAAAGATCCAGGCCCTGCGCGATAAGCTTTTCAATAGACTCTGGCTCAAGGAGCCGGAGTTGCTGAAGGACGAGGAGCAGATCAGGCGCATTCTCAGAGATCTGGTCGTCGAGGAAGGCCTGCCTACCACCATGATCGACGTCCTCATGAAGGATATCTTCGGTTTCGGGCCGATCTCAGAGCTGATGGGCGATCCCCTTGTCACCGACATCTGGATCGACGGCTATGATTGCATCTACTACGAGAAAGAGGGGAAGGTCCTGTACTGGAAAAAGGGGTTTGCCTCAGAGGAGGCCCTGCGGCGCTTCGTCACGCGCCTAGCGTCTTCGACCGGGCGCAAGATAGACGAGGCCAGGCCGGTCGAGGACTTCCGGCTCTCCGACGGCTCGCGCGTGATCGTTTTCCTGGACGGAATCTCGGTGCGGGGAACAAGCGTGGCTATCCGGCGTTTCGCCAGGCTCTTCACGCTGCAGGAGCTGGCCGATCGCGAGATGTTCCTCCCGGAATGATCCGGCTGTTCAGACTGCTGGTAAAGGCCAGAATAAACATCTTTGCCGCCGGCGGCATGGGGTCTGGGAAAAACACGCTGCTTTACGCCATGCTCCTGGCCGTGGGTGGCGACGAGAGACTGGTCTTCGTGGAGGACCCGGCCGAGACCAGGGTCGGGTTTCCGGATCCCGGCCGGCCTGGCCTGCCCCGGCCGCGTACGGTGGTCTACGAACCGCGCCGGGCAGGGGTCGAGGGGAGGGGGGAGGTGTCGATGGACCTGTTGGGTGAGAAGGTCCTTCGCACCAAGCCATCCCGAGTCATCTTCTCCGAGTGCCGGAACGCCCTCACCGCATACTGGACCCTGCAGGCGATGAACCTCGGACATCCGGGCAGCATGTCAACCATACACGCCGAAAGTTCCGGGGAGGTAACGCTCCGCCTGGCAGACATGCTGGCGGCTTATCCCGGGGGCGCCTACGACTCGTATGAGGCCAGGGCCGGCAAGGTGGCGGCTGCCGAACTCATCCTGTTCCTGGGGCAGATCAATGGCCATCGCCGACTGTTGGATATTGCCGAGATCAGGCGAAACGGGGCGCATGGCCTGCCCGATGTCGTGCCTCTCTATAGCTACGATATCGAGGGTTTCCGTGATAACGGAGCTCCGGTGGGAACACTCAGGGCGACCGGAAACGCCCCCCTGTTTATCGAAAAGCGCAAACTCACGCTGTACCTGACAGGAGAACAGATCGGGGAAATGAGGAGGTGGTTCGATGATAACCGTGTTAAAAGTTCTGCTCCTGCTCATGCTGGTGTCTCTTGCGCTGGCAATCTACGGGCTGTTCAGCAGAAACCCCCTGTCCGAACTGGCGTCGGAGATCAGGAGAGTTAGGAACTTGGGCAGAGGCGGCTCCAGGCTGAGTGAGCTCTGGAGGCTGACCCCTGTCAGCCCGCTGGCCGGCGATGCGGCGTTGTTGATCGCAGCAACCGGATGGTGTGTATTCTTCATGTTGGGGTACATGTTGAACGGCTTGGCAATAGGGCTTGCTTTGGGATCGCTTTTCTTCCTGTTCGGGCCGGGGATCTTGAATACCTACCTTTTATACCGCCGGGTGCAGAAGTTCCGCGGCGCCTTTGAGTTCGGGGTGGAGATCATGCTCACCGCCCTGGGCATCGGGCTGCCCATCCGTGAAGCCCTGATGGAGGCTTCGCAGCATGCGCCTGAGCCAGTTAGGACGGAGTTCAAACATACTGCGGACGAGATCTCCATCGGCGCCAGAGAGGAGGATGCCTTCATGTCCCTGGCCAGGCGCATTCCCTGCTCGGAGACGGAGGAGATGAGCGACGCTATCGGTCTTTACAGAAATGTCGGCGGCGCCAAGGCGTTGGAAATGATCAGGGCCGTGCTGATAAACCTGCGTGAGGGTACAAATGCTGCGTTTCAGGTGCAGCAGCACGTTAAAGGAGCAAAGTTTGCTGCAGTGATGATTACGGTCATCCCGATCATCTACTTTATAGGGATGCTGGTCTTTGCTCCAGATCTCTTCGGCCCGCTCTTTAACACGCCCTCCGGCCAGGCCATATTCACCATTGCCATGTGTATCTTCGCAGCCGGGATATGGTTGGTGTACCGGATAATAGCAAGCATCGAACATTTTTGAAAGAGGTGTCCGCTTTGAATTTCAGCGTCCCGTTTACCATCCCTGCCCTGTTTGCCCTGGCTGTCATCTGTTTCATGATAATGCTGCGTATACGGGCCACAGTGACAGTATTTGACAGGATCGAGAAGCAGAACGTGACCATCACCGCACAGGCAGCGTCATATATAGAGAAGATGCAAGGCCTGAGAGTGTTTTCCGCACTCTTTGGAGAGGATGTCCAGGAGCGGCTGTCAATAGCCGGAAATCCGGTCACCCTCGAGACCTTTCAGGCCTGTAGGCTCCTGTGCATCGTTATTGCCTTTCTATCCTTGGTGATCGCCATCGTCTTCGGGACCTGGTACTATATCCTGCTGACAGTGCTGATCAAGGCCCCCGACTTGTGGCTCTCGATGTTGATATCGAGCCGGCGCAGCAAGATGAAGAGGGAGTTTCTCATGGTAGCCGCCCGCCTTGCTACCGCTTTTTCAGCGGGGCTGGACACACAACGGGCGCTGGAATGGGCTTCTAGCAATATGGGAAGCAAGGCTGCCCTCCGTGACGAACTCCGGCAGGCCCTCGAACGATTGAAAATGGGCGCTCAGTTGGATGTGGTGTTGAACGAGTTCTCAACCAGGACTAAACTGCTGGATGCCCGCCGGCTCAGCACCGTGATCGTCCAGGCCGAGCGATACGGCGATTCTGTCTCCGCCAAGCTGTTGGATTCGGTGCGAGACGCCAGGGAGAGGCGTAAGGCAGAGATTATCGGACAGGCGAAAACCGCCGATCAGAAACTGCAACTGGCCATCCTGTTAATGGCGCTGCCGACCGTGATCTGCACCCTGGGCCCGCTGCTCATCTCCCTTATGTCTCAGGGTGGCTTCTAACGGCGTTCGGCAAAAAACCTGACTTTAGAGGTTCATCATGAAAGCCACACAAAGTTTCAAGAAGCATCTACCTTGAATTACGTCGGGCTTTTAAGCCCGATAAATAGAATCAAAGATTCTTTTATAAAGAGGTGTTACCTGAAGCAGGTGCACACTATACTGTCAACTCTCATCGAAAGGAGGAGCGAAATGATCGAGCAAATCAGGGGTTTCTTCAAGGACACTCGCGGTGACGCCGTGACGTGGACGGTCATCATCATCATCGGTGTCATCATTGGCGTGACGATGTACATGCACGTCAAGGGCAGTCCTGGTGGTTTGGGCGAAGGGATCACCAGCGCCGGCAGCAACGCCGCAACCGGTATCAGCGGCGTATCAGTTCAATAAGACAGGGCGTATCAGTTCAATAAGACAGGGCGTATCAGTTCAATAAGACAGGGCGTATCAGTTCAATAAGACAGGGCGTATCATTCCAATTCGGCACCTGTGTTTCCAGCAGACCTCGTCCATCCGGCGCATCTCGAGGCCCGTTTTTTTTTGCTTTTAGGGCAACCCTGCGGCGTGGGTGCCCGGCATACCTGCGCCGGCACCCATGTACGCATAGGGCACAGAATGATGGTGCGGGCAGTAATTTGCCCGTGTGGCGCCTGGATCATCTCTGTGCTTAAAAGAATGGCGCCTGGTGCCACACGAAGGAAACATGGCTGATGTCTCATAAAAAAATTAGAAAGGGGATGCCGGTCTTGTTTAAGAAACTGGTTAGTTTTCTGAGCGATGAGAGCGGAGACATTGCTGTTACCTGGGTGGTTGTGATCATCATCTGCGTCATCATCGCGGTCACGGCCTGGAAGTACATCGGCGACGGTGTCGCCAGTGCCAGCAAGAGCATGGGCAACGCCCTGTCGGGGCAATAGGGAGGGGATGAGGGATGTCTCAAATTACAGCAGCTGTGGCACTATGGGGTGGTGTTGCCGCCCTCCTGAGCAAAGCAGCCGTTTACGACTGGAAATACCGGCAGATCCCCAACTGGCTGACCCTGACGGGTGCTATCTACGCCTTTTTTTATTGGAGCCACCTGTCCGGCTGGCAGGGTGCCCTGACGAAATTGGGGATCGGTCTGGGGATCGGCTTCATACTCTATGTCTCAGGGTTCTCTCAGGCGGGAGACGCCAAGCTGATGGCTGTGCTCTCAGCCCTGATAGGCCCCGCCGGCATGTTCCTGACACTGGCCGGGGCCTATGCCAGCCTGCTCCTGTATGTGGTCCCGCGGAGAATCCGGAGGCTCGGCTTGAAAGGCTTCATCGAATGCGAGAAACAGGGTTTCAGGCATGTCCTCTACCTAAGGAGCGTTGACGCTGACGATGCACCTCGGGAGGTGGAGCGGGCGCCGCTCGGCCCATTCTTTCTGCCGGGGGTTTTACTGGCCTTGCTGATCCACTGACGAAATATAACGGAGGGATTCCATGCTGCAAGGCATTGCGTCTCTATCCAGAAATATGTTAAGGGAGTCGCAGGTCCTGATCCGCTGGCTGCTCAGGGGTCTGTCAATTCTCCTGTTCATCTTGCAGGGAGAGATCCCTGTGGCTGTTGTAAACAGTGAGGTTTTCGGTAACATCTATATTACCCGAGGCATTTTTCGGGTGCATGCCAGATTGAGCCCCTTCGTCAGCCAGACATCGATGAACACCCTTACTCCATGGAAGCAGTGCTACAGTCACTACCGTCTGGTCGGCCAGGTGATGGGTAAGATGGAACAGGTGAAGCGGTTTTGCATGATCGGACTGGCCGGAGGGGGCTTTCTGCACACCGCCAGGAAACTGCATCCCGAGTCTGCACTGGAAGCAGTAGACCTCGACCCTGTCATGCCGTTGCTAGCGCGCCGTTACTTTAACATCCCTGAGGACGCCTCCCTAGTCGTGGCCGATGCCCTCGAATATCTGCAAGTCAGCGAAAAAAATTACGATTTAATCTATGTCGACGTATCAGGCGGGATGTACCCGCCGGGCCACCTGATGGGGCAGGACTTCGTCCAACTGCTCGCCTCATCTCTGGCGCCCGCCGGCGTCGTCTGCATGAATACGGTGCGGGCGCATCCTTGGGACAACAGGCACAAGAAGATGAGGATGGTCTTTGCGGGCTGTTTCTTAAACGCTTCGGAGTACGTGAGCCTTTCAGGACGGGCGCTGCCGTTCTTGCCGCACAACGTGGTGATGCTGGGATCAGATTTCAGGGATGTCGCTGCGCTGGCAGGCGTCAGACCACTGGTGGCCGACCTGTAGTAAAAACATGATCCGGATGGGGGTGTGAAGGTTGAGATGGCCCGAGCTTAGATCTTGCAACAACACGGGTTCTGCCTCTGTGGTCGGACTGGTGGTCCTGCTGCCGCTCATGACTGTTCTGGTGATCGGCGTCGCCTGGTTCGCCCACATGGAAGACTGCAAGGCCGTGGCCGAGGAGGCAGCCAGGGCCGGCGCCAGGTACCTGGCATCCAATCCCGGCGACCTGGCCGGAGCGAAGCATGAGGCCAATACAGTGACGCGGGAAGCGGTGAGCATGGGGTATCTGCGGGCTGGCTCGTCGCCCTACATGTATTGCAACGACCCTGTTGCAGGGGATTCCAGCGCTCCTCCGGACGACCCGTTGCAGCTGCCCAGGACGGACGGCTTTGCATACTGCGAGGTTGTTTGCCCTTATCCGATACCGCTCTATAACCTGTGGGTGAAGTACTCGAGCACAAAAACCCCGATCTGGGGCGCTCCGCCGCCGGGAAGATCATGGAACCTGATCGGTGAGGCTTTTTATGTTTCTGGGGAGGAGGGCGGCTGATGCAGGGATGGCTTCGCTTTTGGAGTGAGGAGTCTGGGGAAGAGATTGTCAGCTGGATCTTCTCCATGACGATCGTCATCTTCCTGTTCTTCTTCGGTGCGCTCTACCTCCAGCAGGACCGGCTGAAGTCCGGGGTGATGTTTGCAGCCAGCGCAGGGGCGAGGGCCTACGGCATAGCCCTGGATGACCCTGCGCAAAATGCAGCCGGCAAGGCCGGCACAGTTGTTCTGAACGAACTCATGGCCGAGGAGTTGCTGCCACAGGGTTCAAACCTGCTGGCTCCGGGATCTGCTCCTGCCCAGGGAACCAGGGGCGCTCAGGTGTCACTGAGCGATGACGGAAGCATGGCCTTCTGCACGGTCACCTATTATCTCCCCCAGTTGCTGCCGGGATTGAGCAGGCTGCTTGGCGGGCGTTACACCAACCCCGACTTCAGCTCTTTCTCGGTGACTGGGGCCTCTAAGCATGAGTACTCATCCTGAGGACACCTTCCGCTGGGAGATGATCTGAATTGGTCACAGTGTCAGGATTTATAACGACTGCGGCAGAAAAACTGACGTGCTGCGCCCGCGCCCGCGCCCACCCCATGGGTGGGCACCCGGCGGGCACCGGGGTACCCCGACCCGCTAAAGCGGGTACCCCGGCGGGTCCGGCACCCGGCGGGCACCCGTGGGTCAGGATGAATGCCGCACAAAGTTTCAAGAGAATCTTCCTTAAAATACCTCGGGCTTCATGCCCGAGGATTAAAATCAGAGATTCTTTTATTGCCAAAGAAGACGGCGATGTTGCCGTGGCCATGATGCTGTTCATGATGATGCTATGCGTTCTTGCCGTCATCGGATACGATTTCTCGCGCGCGCCGACACCGTGCGCGAGCGCCTGAAGACTGCCACGGACGCCGCCGCCCTGGCTGCCTGCATGCAGGCAAAGCAAATTCCAGATTCGATAAACATCGTTATGGTGAATGGGCAGCTAAAAATGATAGTCCCCAAGTGGGACATGGACCTCTCGGACCCGGATGTCCAGGAGGCTGCTGCAGCTGCTGCAGCCAAGGCCTTCTCTCAGAACGTGCTCGGAACGAAGATGCCTCTCAGCATGGTCGCCACCCCTCCGGTAGCCGGGCTTTCCCCGGCCACCTCATCTGCTGCCCTGCCCTTTCAGGCAGCGGTCGATTGGAACGATCCCCAGCAGACCGCATCGGGTATAACGTACTACAACAAATATGTAGTTAGAGCGGGCATGGCTGTAAAAACAATGTTCACAGCCGGCCCGTTCGCGAGCTCTCTCTTTAACAACGGCATCGTCAAAGGTTCAAATTACGGGCAGGGCTGGGGCGGTGCGATCCCGATCAATGCAGTTGGAGAGGCTCAGGCAATGAGCGAGAACAACTAAAAGAGTAGACCGCAGCAATCCGAAGGCTGCCGTCTGAGCGCGGCATTTTCCCTGTGCAGCCGGAGGTAATGGGCTTGATGAATTCAGCCTGAGGATGCCCCGGCAGCTATGGAGGCATTCTGCATCTGGTTGCTAAGAATGCTTAATTGGTGAGCTGTCTGTTGTGAATTACCGATCCGGGCGTTGCATCATAATAGAAGACCGCGATAAGAAAAAGGAGGATTCGATAATGTTATCATCAAAGCCGAAGATGATCATCATTGCTGTTACGATCTTGTTGGTCGGAGCAGCGGCGGGCTTCATGGGAGGATTTTACGCCTACCGTATCTACCCCCGCATACTCTCCTTGAGGGAGGCGGCTCTGGAACAGGCGGAACTTAATCAGGAGGTCCGCGCCGGATGCGTCGTTTCTGTCGGCCCGAGCACTCTGGTTATCAGGGTCAGCAAGGGTGCGGCCGATATCGGCAAGAGCCTTGCGCTCAGCGAAACTCCAGACACCACCGTCCAGATTGGTTCTGCCGCTTTGAACCGGCTGGGAGTGCTGACAGACCTGACCAGGTATTACGAGACCGGCGACGCTGTGGATGTTCTGACAAAGGACGACCACTTGCTGGCCGCCGTCTTCAGGCCTCTGAGACCGGGCGAGCAGGTGGCCCAGGTGCTTCAGCAGGCTCCGTTTGCCAATCAGGCAGTTGCCACAATGGAGGCAGCGGCCCCTCAGACTCCATCCAGAGCACCGACCTCGAAAAATAAATAGTTAGCATCCCGGCCCATTCCGACAGGAACGGGCTTTCTTTTTCTTTCAAAAATTCTGCGGTTTCCCTCGTGGTAAAGCAGGCCATATGCTTCTACTTGGACTGTTCGACGTGTATTATTTCCACGGGGCACTCCTCGGCCGGCTCTGAACCCTGTCCTTGAGTTTTTCAGGCGCTTCTCCCTCAGCAAGGCTGCCCCCGATGCGGTATTTTTCAACTATCTCGCTAAAACCGTCATCAGCGTTCTCCTCAAAGAACTCCGGATAGTTTTCATAACAGTTGCCGCAACTGATACACTGATCCCGGTCGATGGTCACCTTGATCATAGACACCGCCCTCTCTGTTTTTCTCGCAATCATCATATCATTACAACAAGCGTTGTTGAATAAAGGATCAAACAAGGCCCCGGATGCACTCTGGCGGGGTTGGCAGCGGGGTTGGCAAGGAAAAGGCATGCCGGCCATTGCAGGCATGCTCTTTTTCAGTATATAGTTAGTGTATAAATTGTGAAGCGATCTCATATGCAAGGGGGGAAAGAATATATGTTGCCATTCAACCAGCTGGGCTTGAGCGACCCCGTGCTGCAGGCGCTAAATAACATGGGGTTCGAAGAGATGACCCCGATCCAGGAACAGGCTATCCCAGTTGCCATGGCAGGCAAGGACCTGATCGGACAGGCCCTGACGGGGACCGGAAAAACCGCAGCCTTTGGCATCCCGATGGTGCAGCGGTTCAGCGCCGGCAGGGAACGGCTGCAGGGGCTGGTGATCACCCCGACCCGGGAGCTGGCGGTACAGGTGGCCGAGGAATTGAACCGGATCGGCCAGTTTAAAGGAATCTCCGCCCTGCCTATTTACGGAGGCCAGGATATCGAGCGCCAGATCAAGGCCCTGCGCAAGCGGCCGCAGATCATCGTGGGCACTCCAGGCCGCCTGATGGATCACATGCGCCGCCGCACCATCCGCCTGAATGAAATCGAGGTGGTAGTGCTGGACGAGGCAGACGAGATGCTTGACATGGGCTTCATCGAGGATATTGAAAGGATCCTGGAAGAAGTGCCTGCTGAGCGGCAGACCATGCTCTTTTCAGCCACCATCCCGAAGCCGATCCAGGAGATTGCCCAGCGGTTCATGAAAGAGCCGACGAAGATCGGCATCAGTACGAAGGAGCTGACGGTGCCCAGTACCGAACAGCACTACATGGAGGTTTACGAGAATAAGAAGTTTGACGTGCTGTGCCGCCTGCTTGATATCCAGTCACCGGAGCTGGCCATAGTTTTTGGCCGCACCAGGCGGCGGGTCAGCGAGCTGTCAGAGGCTCTCGACAAGAGGGGATATTCGGTGGAGGGCCTGCACGGAGACCTGTCACAGGCCCAGCGGGACACGGTGATGAGGCACTTTCGGGAGGGGAGCATCGATGTGCTGGTGGCTACCGATGTGGCTGCCAGGGGTTTGGATATTAGCGGGGTGACCCACGTTTACAACTTCGACATCCCCCAGGACCCGGAGGGCTATGTACACCGGATCGGCCGGACCGGACGACTCGGCAAACCGGGCCAGGCTGTCACGTTTGCCACGCCCTGGGAGATCGATTACCTGAAAGTGATCGAGTCCGTGACCAGGCGCAGGATCGAGCGAATGCCGGTGCCCACCAGCACCGAGGCAGTCAGCGGCCTGCAGCGGTTGACCATGGAAAGGCTTATGGAGGTGGCGGAATCACCCGATGTCGAGCAGTACCGGGGATTTGCCAAAGAAATGCTGGAGGAGGCCGATTCGGTGACGCTGCTGGCTGCCGCCCTGAAGATGCTCACCCGGGAGCCGGACACTACTCCTGTTCAATTGACTGCAGAGGCGCCACGCCGGTTGAAGAGTCCGAGAAGAACCACCCCCCTGACGCCGACAGCTGCCGCCCCCAGAGGGCATACGGTGGGTTCAACGAGGACATACGGCAAGGGCGGCGGCGGTGTCAAAAAAGAAGGCCGGCATAGGAGCAGAAGTCAGCAAAAAGCCGGCTATAAAAACCATCTTTAAAGGCATGTTCACAATCTCTTTCTCATTTCCACTGCTTTTCCCAGGATGATCACCTCATCCCTCGGGTATATCAAGGGAAGGTATTTCTTGTTATCTGACTGCAAAATGCAATTGTTATTACTATAGTAAACTCTTTTGAGCGCAGCCTCTTCTCTGTCCACCATGACCGCCGCTATGTCTCCCTGATCGAGTCCTGACTGCTTTCTGATGAGCACCAGGGAGCCTTCCTGGATGGTGGGCTCCATGCTGTCTCCCTTGACCCTGATGAAGAAATGTTCGCCCTGGCTGGCGGTATACTTATCTATATAAGCATATCCTTCAAGGTTCTCATCTGCATACATAGGTGCGCCGGCCCTGATGGCGCCGAGTATCGGAACCGGGATGTCCTCGTTTGTGGTGGGATAGATGCCGGTTTCTTTTTTTCCTTCGATCTCGGCCATTTTTGCGCGGAGGTCTTCAATGGCGGCCTGGCGGGAGTCAACGTAGTATCCTGCAGCCTGTAGAAGTTTTTCATAATTGATTCCCAACGGCTTAGCCAATTTCTGCAGAACTTCCTGGGACGGGCGTTTTCTTTGGCCATCTTCTATCCGCTTTATCTCCGTGTTGCTGACGCCGGATAAATAGGCAAGCTGCCGTTGGCTAAACCCGCAGCTTTCCCGTTGCGTTTTCATGAAGCTTCCGAAACCAGATTCCGGCATTTCGATTACACCACCATTAAAATCAAGTTTACTTGGGGTGGTTGCCTTACGGCAACAAATTAAAATATTATTTGCGAAAAAGTGTTGACATCGAGTGACATATAATTTATAATATAGTGACACCTTAAGGTCACATTATGCCATCAAATCTCCTCTTCTTCCCAGAAAAAGCACTTTAGCTCTTAGATTCATGTGAGAAATCGCAATTTTATTGATAACAGATATATTTTATTAAAATCGAAATAAATTCTTTTAAATTTATAAATATCGTTGCTGGATCTCCAAAATCGTCATTATTATTAATCTAATTGAGGAGCATCCATAGTTCAGCTACTCGATGATAAATAGGATTTCCGGATTTTCAAATAAATAGCCTTCGGCTCATCCAATTTTATATTTGTTGCTATGCAGTGACACCGACTAAGAAAATGTGAGATATACCCTGAAAGAGATCTCTAAAAAAAGACGCCGTTTGGATGTTTAGATGGAATAGTTGCCTCCACCTGGCACGGTTTTATGGTGCAGCATCAAATGTGCTGCCATTATATATTCATTCAGTCAATGAAAGGAATGGTGGCATCTTATGCCCAAAGACACGCAACAAGCCATTGAAGACGAGATGCAGATCATCCTCCTGAATTTGGTTGAAAACAGCCGTATCATCCAACAGGGCGATAGAGCACGTGAAAAAAACAAGATACTCCGGGCCAGGCTCAATAAACTGGTCCAGGAATATGTAAAGCTGCTGCCGAAGTTTGACTGGCAGAACCAGTACCGGCCGCTTTCCGTCTCACCGAAGAAATCCTTCCCCTCCTTGCAGGCACTGCAGGCGCGGACGACCAATTCTTCATAGTTATGCACCCACCTGGATGAAAGGATTCTAGCCCCGACCTCTGCTGCAGTTGATCAACTTGTTAGCCAAAAACGTTCAGTTCAGATATGGCGTGTCAGAGGGATCAATCTGGGACCGCCTACGGAGATCAGACATTTTTGCAGTCAGTGCGCCATCGTTCAGTTCGATAATTTCTCAATTCGTGGCCGCACCATGTTCAGTCGCTAAGCTCCATCATCTTGTACACTTTCCTTAAAAAAGCCTTGCTCGCAGGGACATTAAAACCAAAGCCTTGCGGGACAAGGTTTTTTGTTATTTGAAACAAAAAACTTTTTAAAATTTAATAGGTTGCAGGTTGCAGGAAAACTAACAGTCTTTGTCGAATTACCCATACAGCAATAAAAATTAGAAGGGCTTGTATGGTGAATTTGATGCCAACTTTATCTTTATATAAGGTTGTATGGGTGCGGCAGGTGAATGATTTTGCTAAAAGATCAGCGCTGGCCGCGCTCTCTATTTTTTTCTGTTTGAGCGCTGCAGGCATTGTTACCTGTTACTCCAGCAATGTCGCCTCTGCGAGCGGGATGGCAGATGTTGCAGGTAATTGGGCTGCTGCGCAGATAGGGCAAGCCGTATCAGCCGGTTATGTCAAGGGATATCCTGACGGTTTGTTCAAGCCGGATGCAGGGGTGACCCGGGCGGAGTTCGTGACAATGATCGATAGCGCCTTTAAGGTTGAGCCCAGCCAAGCCGGACCTGATTTTAAAGATGTGCATAGCAAGGACTGGTTCGCACCGGACGTGGACTCCTCGCTGGCAGCCGGTTTTGTGAGCGGCTACCCGGATGGAACCTTCCGGCCCCAAACTGCAGTAACCCGCCAGGAAGCCGCCTGCATATTGGACAAGCTGTTGAAGCCAAACGGAAAGGGAAGCCTGAGCGTAACCGACGCAGCACAGATTGACAGCTGGGCGAAGCCCTCTGTTGCTCAACTTGTGGCCAGTGGAATCATATCGGGATACCCTGACGGGTCTTTCAGGCCCAAAAATATCATCAGCCGCGGCGAAGCCGCGGCTCTGATCAACAAGGCTCTGGCCTCTAAAGGCCTGATCAAGCTGAGCAATCAGGCGACTGCGACTCCTGCAGCGGGATCTGCAACCGGATCAGTCACAGAATCGGCAGCGCCGGTTGTTTCCAGAGATGCCGTTCCCGATGTGGTCAGCGTTGCCATGCGTTTTTTAGGGACGCCGTATCGTTATGGAGCGAACGGCCCTAAGAGCTTCGATTGCTCCGGTTTTGCCCGTTATGTCTATGCGCTCGAGGGGGTACAACTGCCGCGCGTTGCCAGCGAACAGGCGCGGGCGGGCACGAGGGTGTCGTCTCCGGCACCCGGCGATCTGGTGTTCTTCTCGAATAGCAGCAAGGGATATATAACTCACGTCGGTATATATATTGGCAATAACAATTTCATTCATGCCAGCGTCACAGGGGTTGAGATAGACTCGCTCAACTCTTCCTGGTATCGCAGCCGGTATGTAATGGCGTGCAGGGTCTTGTAGCGCAGGTCGGCATCGCTTGACCTGCGGGTAAGTTTACTGAGCCAGCCAGGCCTTGAAGTTCAGGCCTATTTTTTTTTTGCTATTTTCTTTCACTCTGCTTGAGTTGTGAATCATTTTGCCTGGGAAGGGATACGCTTCGAATACTATCGATGCCACCGATCTTGGCCGGCTAAGCTCTATCAGGTGGCAGCTCATCCTGCGCGATAAACGCTCTTAAATGTATTGCCACGTATTTTCCGGTTTCCCTGAAAACTTTTCTTATTAGAACCATTATTCTTATCTTTATTCAAACTATTATTAGAACCATTATTCTTATTCGAACCACTATTCAGATTATTATTCATATTCTTATTCGAACCACTATTCAAACCATTATTCTTATCTCTATTCGAACCACTATTCTTATTCGAACCATTATTCTTATTCGAACCACTATTCGGATTATTATTCATATTAGAATTAGGATGGTTATTTCTATTGTTGTTGATGATGCTTAGCAAAGAGATGGGAACGGTCTGGCCGTTATCGTCGACTACAATTTCAGGATCCTTGCCGATCTCATGCTTTCTTATCCAGATTTTCTGGTGGTCCGGAATTAAACCGATCTTGTAGGTATCCACCAACTTGCTAATGTTGTTTGTTCGAACCTCATCTATACTAATTTTAGTTCCGGTATCCTTCAGTTGTTCGTAGACGAGAAACTTGCCAGGACTCAATCCGCTGTCGACAGCCAGGCTGCGGAAGTCGTTCGTTACAGAATATACTTTGACATCGCTGGTAAGACCGTCTGATTGGATTGGTTTTTCCAATGTATCCTGGATCTTCTCCTGATCGACGGGACTCGTGCTTATTGCACCCGTAGAGTCAACGGTGGTGACAATCAGGTTATCCTGATCGGAGCTGATATATTTTTGTGCAATAGCTTGGTTGACGATGATTGTCAGTGCATCATAGAGATTTTTTCCTTCCAGGTTCTGCGGTTTCATCAGATTGGCTGCATCATTATTGAAATACTGGACATCGATCACATTCAAGTCTTTATCAACTGACAGCTCCAGGCTGGGGTTGATATCCAGCGATACATAGGCCATCGCTTTGGGTATTGTTGCCTGGCGCAAAAGTGCATAACCCAAGAGCAGGATAAGGAAGCATGCAGCCACCAACACCGGCCTCAGATAAGAAGAAACAAACGGATTTTGATAACTGACCTCTGCCCCTACCCGCGCCCCTGACGCAGGCGCAGGAACTCTTTCATATGTCCCTTTGTTGGTGACGATCAGGCAATAGCCATCTTTTATGCCGGCGACTAGCCCACGTTTCTGAAACCACATAATGACACCTCTTCCGGGTATGTTCCTCATGGGCACATTAAGCATCGGGATATCTTGCCCGTTGCATTATTAATGGGCACATTCCTCCAGGCGTATGTACCTTTCCTCTATATACCGAAGTTTATATATGAACGCAGGTAAAGAAAATCATTAAGCTCATTGAGGACAAGCGCGCTGGCAATGATGAATTTTCTTCCCTTCTCAAGCGTCTTACGGTTAATCCCGCTGACCTTCTCCAGTTCGTTGAGAGGCAGCTGTTTTCTGGTGCTCAGGTATTCCATCATGCTGTGTGCCTCTAAGAGCAGGCTGGCAACCTTAAACAGGGTCAGCCTGTAATCGCGATGCTTGGGGGAAGCCTCAACGAGGTCTTCGAGACTGATTGCGTAATCGGATAGGAGGCTCTCAAACCGCCCCAGCTCTTCACGCCGCTCGTCCTCTATGGTCATGTTGACGTAGTGTTCCCAAGCGGTTCTGCCTTCGAGAGCGCTGGCTCCTGACTCATCATCCAGCGGGTACAGGTTCAGGTGCTTCGATTCCTTGCGAAAGTGGTCTTTAAGCCTGTTCTGAATGACGATCCGGCAATATGCCAGAAATGGGATCTGCTTTTCTGGATCGAAGGTATCGATAGCTGAATTGAAGGCTATAAGACCAATGCTGAGCTCGTCATCGCGGCCCCATTCAAGCATCCGTTTGCATAATTGATTAGCAGTCTTCCATATGAAAGGCTTATACTCCTCGACCAGTTTATCCCTGGCAGTCCGGTCCCCTTTTTGAATTATGATCACAGTACTTATCAAACAACGGTAAGGATCGGAATTCATGAAAATCGATACCCCGTCTACCAGGCAAGTGTTGATTTTTAAGCCAGATCTCCTATCTCTTAATACGCATGCCCGGCCAAATTTTAGAGGGTGGAGTTTCACCCCCTTAAAAAAAAGTGTTGCCTCGTAATATTCTAATGGAACCTAAAAGGTAATTAATACCTGAGCGCTTTAACAAAGTGTGTTTTCCATTAAATCTATTTTACCTCGAAAGGGGGGTTTCAGTGAACTTTTTAAATCAGATCTCCTCGGAGCATCTTCGATTAACGCTCAATAGCAAAAGCTAATTAATCTAATTGATCAACAATAACTGAACTGTAAATGGAGGGAGATAACTTGTTTACCAGAAAATTTCACAAAGGGATTTCTCTGATCATGGTCACGGCTGTCCTGCTGTCAGCCCTGACCGTTCAGGCAGGAGCGGCTTTGGCACTGCCAGGCTCGCCCGTCATCTATCCGGATGGCGGCAGTTTCGCTACGGCCCAGAGGGTAAATATCGGCAACATCCCTTACAGAGACACCGCCTACTACACCACCGACGGCTCCAGCCCAAGTTCCAGCAGCACCTCCATTCGCTATTTTGGAACCTTCATTGTCTATAACTCCGAAACAATAACGGCTGCCGTCTATGATCAGGCGCAGGGATGGAGCAGCCCTGTAACGGCTATCTTCACTATCAACAGGCAGAACTCGCTGCAGCCTCCCGTCATCTACCCCGACGGCGGCAGCTTCAGCACCGCCCAGAGCGTGACCATCGGCAGCATCCCCTCCGGCGACACCGCCTACTACACCACCGACAGCTCCAACCCGGAGACCAGCAGCACTCGCATCACATACAGCGGGGCCTTCACCGTCAGCCAGTCCGAGACTGTGCAGGCGGTCAACTACAACTTTTCTGGCTGGAGCAGCGTGGTCTCGGCCGCCTTTACCATCAGCGGCTCCTCCTCGGCGCTGCAGCCTCCCGTCATCTACCCCGACGGCGGCAGCTTCAGCACCGCCCAGAGCGTGACCATCGGCAGCATCCCCTCCGGCGACACCGCCTACTACACCACCGACGGCTCCGACCCTACCAGCAGCGGTACCACCACCGCCTATACCGGCGCCTTCACAGTCAGCCAGTCCGAGACCGTGCAGGCAGCCGTGGAGGATTCGGTGCTGGGCTGGAGCAGCGTGGCCTCGGCCGCCTTCACCATCAGCGGCTCCTCCTCGGCGCTGCAGCCTCCCGTCATCTACCCTGACGGCGGCAGCTTCATCACCGCCCAGAGCGTGACCATCGGCAGCATCCCCTCCGGCGACACCGCCTACTACACCACCGACGGCTCCGACCCTACCAGCAGCGGTACCACCACCGCCTATACCGGCGCCTTCACAGTCAGCCAGTCCGAGACCGTGCAGGCAGCCGTGGAGGATTCGGTGCTGGGCTGGAGCAGCGTGGCCTCGGCCACCTTCACCATCGGTAACCAGCCGGTGGCGCCCGGCGGCAATAGCAGTCAGATCGATGAGTTGAAGCAGGAGTTTGCTGCTGCGATAGACAACAATCAGATGCAGCAGGCGATGCAGATTCTGCAAGAGATCCGGGGACTGACCGCGGAGAACCAGAATGAGAACAAGCTCAACGACCTCAAACAGCAACTGATCGACGCGGTCAACAACGGCCAATACGATAAGGCGGAAAGTTTATTACTCAAAATTTTAAAACTGGAAAATTCCAGTTCGAATTATCAGCAACTGGGGGCGATTTACCAGGAAGAGGGCAAGGGCCAGAACCCCAGCGTGTTCTATAACGGCAGCAATGTTCAGTTCAGTGATGTTCAGCCCCAGATTATCAACAGCCGGTGCATGATTCCCATCCGCGGCCTGGCTAATGCGCTTGGTGTGAACAACGATGCGATCAGTTGGAACCAGGATGGAGCGGTCAACATTCAGTATGGCAGCGATCATCTGTCTCTCCGAGTGAATCAAAACACGATCTACAGGAATGGAGATCCGATCAGTGTCGATGTTTCCCCTCAGATCGTCGGCAACCGGATGCTGGTTCCGGTGGGGGCAATCAGCAGGTTGTTGGGCAAACGTGTGGATTGGTACCAGCAAGGCAGGATCGTCTCGGTCGAATCCTGATACTGCCATTTCATAGTAGACTGCTTGAAAAGCGGGCTGTTGACATCAAGATCAACAGCCTGTTTTGATCAACAGTCCGTTTCGATCAATGCCTCGTTCTCTACGCCATGCATAGGCTCTAGTCAATATGGCGTCAATATGGCTCGAGTCCCAGCAATGAAGATGGCAGCAAGCGCCGCCCAAGAACAATGGTGTCCGCGACGACCCCAGGCGAGCGGGTACGAAGCATAGAACCGCGCTTTGCCGGAAAACTGAAGGTGGGGGAGGGCTTCCATTAGACAAGGCTGGCAAGCTATAATAGGTTACAACATGGCTCTCAATCTGAAACCGGGACACTGATATGCGAAACAGAGGCTTCATCTATCTGGCGGTTACCATCCTTTTCTTCAGCACCTACGAGGTGGTCAGCAAGACTGTGGCCGGGGCGATTGACCCGGTGCAGTTGAACTTCGTGCGCTTCTTCTATGCCGGTCTGCTCCTGCTGCCGCTGGCCATCAGGGATTTGCGGCGGCGGCAACTGGCCCTGCTGCCTCGGGATCTGCTGCTGCTCGCCCTGCTTGGGCTCTTGAACGTGGGGCTGAGCATGAACCTGCTTCAATACGGTATCAATATGACCAGGGCCAACTTGGCGGCCGTGATCTTCAGTTCGAACCCGCTCTTCGTGGCCCTGGCTGCAGCTGTGCTGCTCCGGGAGAGCTTGTCATTGCCCAAGCTGGCCGGTATTTTAATTGGTTTTATCGGCGTCTATCTGACTTTTTGGGGCAGCATCGCTACCGGCAGTGAATTTTACATAGGAATAGCCCTGATCATTTTGTCGGCGCTCACATACGGGATCGCTACCGTGGCTGGCAAGGGCTTCACTCTGCGCTTCGGAAGTCTGGGCATGAACGCATTCTCCTTTCTGTTTGGAAGCATTGCCCTGATCCCCCTTTTATGGTGGCGGCACATTCCTCTGTTCACCTTCAACCCTTCTATCTGGCCACAGATGCTATACCTCACGGTTCTGGTCACTGCCCTGGCCTACTACTGCTACTTTGTGGGGCTGTCCCTGCTGGACACGAGCCTGGGCGCGACCGTCTTTTTCGTCAAACCCCTGCTGGCATCTCTGTTGGCTGCTGCTGTGCTCGGAGAGAGGCTAACTCCCGGACTGGCCATCGGCACCCTGCTGGTGCTGGCTAGCATCTTACTGGTGCGGCGGGGCGGGCGACGGTCTGGGGCAGCCGCGTCCGCGCTGCAGCAGGAACGGCCTGGAGAAGCAGGGATAGCAGGGATCGGAGCAATCGGCACCGAGGCCGGAGTGGAGCGCTAAAAAGCGGAAGGAAAATCTGAGCATGCACCGTGCTTGCCGGGCCCACCTGCCGTGGCGGGCGCGTTGATAGAGGGGGCCAAGCTGAAGTATGGACAAGCCTAGGGTCTGCATCTTGGGCGGGGGGCCTGCCGGTCTGGCGGCGGCCATTGAGGCGGCCGGGCTGGGGCTGGCCGTAGACCTATTCGAGCGCAACCGGATCGGCGACCACATCAGGTGCGCCGAGGGCTTTGTAGATACCATGCACCGCATCGGGCAGCCCCGGACTGGGGTGCGCTTCAAAGTGAATGAGGCAGTGGTGCAGGTGGACCGGGAGTACCGGGTGTGCTGCCAGGGTGTGCCGCTCTGGATGATCGACCGCGCCGAGTGGCAGCGTGGCCTTGGGGAACAGGCTGCATCTGAGGGAGTGCAACTCCACGAAAACACCAGGATCGACTGCCGGGCGTTTACAGAAATACAGCGCAACTACGATTGGGTGATCGACGCCAGCGGCGCCCCCTCGCTGACCTCACTGCAGCATGGCTTCCGTGACCATTACCGCAGGTATAGCGCCTATACCGCCCAGTACGTCATGGAGGGAGATTTTGCGGCTTTTGACGAGCGCCTGAAGTTTGTGCTTTTTCCCCACTATGAGGGTTATTATTGGGTTTTTCCGAAAGGGCCAGACTCCCAGGGCCGCTCGACCGCCAATGTGGGTATCGGGCTGTTTCGGGAGGGCAGTATTGGCGGTGGGAGCAGCCTGTTGTGGGAGTCACTCGACCGGCTGTGGGCCCTGGAGCAGGTCGAAGGAAGAGTTCTGAGGCGGCACGGCGGCATAGTGCCGATTAGGCTGCTGGATCGGCTTGACTATGGCAATGTGCTGCTGGTGGGAGATGCCGCCGGCTGCGCCTCCCCACTGCACGGAGGAGGCATCGACATCTCCTTCTCAGTGGGGAGGCTGGCTGCCAGATGGATCGCGGCCCAGACCGGGAGGCTGCCCCTGGAAGATCCTCTTTTCGACAGCAATAAAAGCTACACCAGCGCTGTCTGGGATTTCCTGCAGCCGAAGCTCAGGGTGGAGAATCAGATCATTAGATTGTGGTCGCAGCTCGATCGGTCTGCCCTGGACACGTTAGTCAGCCTCACTACCCGTGACTGGAGGCAGATGAGACTTTGGAGCGCTCTATCAATCAGCTGGCTGCTGCTGAAGTATTCAGGCGCCGGCCTGCGCCTATGGTCGGGATTGACCAGGGGCCGGTGGTAGACTAAGATATGATGTGCTTGGCAACGACTTTTTTAGCATTATTAACCGGCTCCATGAGCCTGCGCAACTCAGACCATGGAGCCGTGGCAACTAATGAGCTGCATGCTCAAATGATGGAACTGATCGCCCAGATGATAATGAAGCTGTGCATCAGATGATGGAGCTGCGCACAGATGAGGAGTTGCGCGCTCAGATGATGGATCTATACTATCGCCGCCAGTTAGTTTAAGAAACTATCTTCAGGCTGCGCCCGATCTTCTTCCAGCAACAGCTGGTCTGTCTTCTTATCCACCCTGCCCGTCACCGGCAACCCCTCAAGCGATTGAAAGCAGCGCACTCCTAAATCTGTCAACCGTCCGAAGATGCCATCGCTCCGGTAGGGATAGAATCCCTTCCTCTTTAATGCCAACTGGACATAGACGACATCGGGCCCGTTCATTCCTGTGCCCAGAGTCCGGTGCCAGAGGTTGGTCTTGTGCGGCGAGCCGGTGATATCGACCGGAGTGCCAACCTTGACCAGGTCAAAAAACTTGAGAATGTCCTCATCGTGCATGCGCATACAACCTAAAGAAGCATTCGATCCAATGGACCATGGTTGGTTGGTTCCATGAATGCCGTAACGGCCCCAGGAAATGTTGAGACCGAGCCAACGCGCTCCGAAAGCACCACCCCAGTTGTAGTCTTTATCAATTATTTTCCACTCGCCGATCGGCGTCGGAGTCGCCGGTTTGCCAACGGCGACCGGGAAGATGCCCACCACCTCCGATCCGGACAATACAGTCAGCGTTCGATTGTCCGTGTCCACTACCAGCCTGACCTCCCTGTCAGGGGGCAGCTGAGTTTCCGCATCCTGTGCGGCTATCAGCCCGGCCTCAGCGACCATGCGGGGTGCAGGCGGACCAGCTATGGCTATCTTACCCAGCCAGGCTGTCGTTGCAAAAAGTGCAGCAATCACAATCCGGGTCCATCTGACTCGGTCTCGGGCGCGGCATGAAGGTCCCCTTTGCTCCGTAAAGCTCATGTCAGAATGATGCAGCTACAGGAGTACAAGCAAGTATTATTATTCCCATTTCATTGTCTAGCATCAGCATCAATTGATGCCAATTGCCTTGCATGGACATTAAGAACCTTTAGGAGGTGACAATATCAGAGAACTACAACACTGGGTGACGCACTTGGATTGACATCCGCCGATTAGCCGTTATAATTGAATCTACAACTCAACATTAATAAATATTTTGAAGTGGGCGCGTAGCTCAGTGGGAGAGCACCTCCTTGACGCGGAGGGGGCCGTAGGTTCAATCCCTATCGCGCCCACCATTTATTGTCTACGAAGTGCTTGCAGGACAAGGCGTAGAGCCTTTAATAACAAAGATCCGGGGCGATAACCCAATTCCCTAAAAACCCGGTAAATTCCATTAGGAACCCTAAGGAGTTAGATGGAAAGTTAGATTAATAACATGAATTGGAAAGTAGAACTGCAGGCGATTGTGCTTGCAGTTTTTCTTACAGGCTACGACGAGAAAAAGACTTCCATATCTAATCCGGAAGCCGAGATATGATTTAGCAGCAAAAGGTTCAATGTTCAATATCTTCCAAGATCATTTTATTTCGCTGACGCCGGGGGATGAACGTTTAAACTAATAACGTATGTTCCGACACTTTGCCAACCTCCTGCTTGAACACAAGGCAATACTTTAAATTGGGGGATGTTACAACTCCATCGCTGCCACACTCATGATCCGGGTGATCTGGTCCAAATCAGCGAGGGGTTGGCACTACAGTGGTCAGCCATAAGCGACATCCAAGAGGTCAGTGGCAGGATCGGCAACGCCAGCAAATCAAAGAATACACAACATCTCCCGCTTTCGACGCCATCAAACTTATTTCACTCGACACAAATAATCAGAATTCTTGCTCACTGCGATAACTATTTCTCACTCTGATGAATATACTAAGTGTGTGACCACCTTGACCACAGTGACTATACCAATTATAATTAGGGGAAAGAATTTGAATAATGGTAAAGGAGCTAGAAAAAAAATGCAAACTACCCTTGTGCCCAAATTTAATATCAGAGATACAAAAAAATATTATTCCGACATCAACGCAAAAGCATTAAATGGCATGGAAATAATAACTTACAATGCGATGAAAGCTAAAGAAGAGGTAAGCCATATAAATAAGTTATATTTTGATTTCTTACTTGATAATCTTCAGTTTAAGCCTGTTGTAGAATATGATGAGGAATTAAAAATATTTACAATTACTCTTAATGAAATTGATATGTACGGAGAAGGAAAATCAAAAGAAGAAGCAACTGAGGATTTATTGGGGAGTATTCAAGAATACCTCAAAATATATTATAACAAAATTGAATTGTATGCTAAAGTTGAACCCATTTCTAAACAGCTTTACATGTTAAAGTTGGCTAGGTGCAGTGAAGATAAAGAAAATATTCTGGAAACAATAGGTTTGCAGCATGCCTATTAGATTTAAACAAGGTATAATTAAAAGACTACTCAATTATTTAAACATGAAGCCTTTATCAAAGGGAAGCAATCTTTACGAAGGTCTTGGGAAAGATGGGGTATATAGAATATGTAAGTTCGATTACCATAAGGACAATGATCCTGTGGCAACCGGAACAGCTAATGCTATAGCCAAATCCTTAAAATTTCAAAATGTGGAAGAAATGAAACAGTTTATAGACAAAAATCTTTAAAATAAAATTAATACTGAAATAGCAGATGCTCGGTAATTCTACAGAAGAATCGTAGGATTAATTTTACCTTAGCATATGCCATAATCCTAAGCTTGATATAAAGCTAGGGATTCGGGGAACAAGGATCAGTGATGAAGAGCCGGGGGTCTGTCAATGATTTTGTGCTTTTACCCCACCTGCAACTATCATACATTTATCGTCTGTAAATTAGATCTGCAAAAACGAATGTCTGGTGTACATTTAAGTTTTATGGTGCAACTATCTCAGGTCTGAGCGGCACCGGCTGGAGGCCGGCATCGGACAGAGTTATTGAATAAATGTGATAATCTCTTGATGATCCATTTTTTTCTCGCTTTCATCTTTCACTTCAGGATATCCTAAAGCAATTGCTGCCATGGTCTTAAAGCCTTCCCGCACACCCGCATCCTTTACCAGTTCGCTATCAGCATTAAACCCCGGCAAGAATCCGGTTAAATATGTAGAGCCGACCCCTAAATCCGATGCTGCAATACACATATTTTCTCCAATACACGCAGCATTTTGCTGCCCTGCATGGAATGGGTAAGGACAATAGATTTCTGATGCGATCAATATAAGCGTCGGGGCTCCATATAAAGGATCACGCCCCTTTTTTCTACCAATGTTTCCGGCTTTTGATATTCGGCTTAATAATTCTTTATTTTGGATCACAACTAATTGCATTGTATGCCAATCGTTTCCTGCAACAGGAGCTGCACAGCCTGCAAACAGAATAGTTTCCAGCTCATTCCGTGCTATTTGCCTCTGCAAATACTTTCTGGTCGTTTTTCTCTTTGCTATTGCTTTAATGGTTTCCATTCCAAATCACCTCATTTTATAAATTAACCTTGATGCCCAAGAGTTCATTGACAAGAAAGACCCTCATTATCGCTCGCTGTCGAGCAGCGCCATCTGCGGGGTATTGTAACGATCCCCGGCCACAGCACCTTCAGGGATAGCTGTTTCAATAAAGGCCAGCTCGGCCGGACTCAGGCGCAGATCCAGCGCACCTGCCGCATCATGAAGCTGAACACGGCTCCGGGCTCCGATCAACGGAATCATGTCGTTGCCGCGAGATAAAACCCAGGCAATAGCCAATTGGGCAACAGTGGCCTGCTTGGTTTCGGCAACTGCCCGCAAGGCCTCGACAAGCGCCAGGTTCCGGTCCAGATTGTCACCCTGAAACCGGGGAGCGTGACTACGGAAGTCGTGCACATCCGCAACACGTTCCTTTGACCATGTTCCCCCCAATAATCCCCGCGAGAGCACGCCATAAGCCGACAGTGAAATCCCAAACTGGCGTAAAGTGGGCAAGATTCGTGCTTCGACACCCCGACTGAAGAGTGAGTATTCAATCTGCAGCCAACTGATCGGGAAAACAGCATGGGCGCGGCGGATCGTTTCCGCCCCAGCCTCGGAAAGACCGATATACCGCACATATCCCGCCTTCACCATGTCTGCAATAGCACCCACGGTCTCTTCAATCGGCACCTGAGGATCAACGCGGGCTGGCTGGTAGAGATCTATATAGTCCACGCCAAGCCGCTGCAGCGTGTAGGCCAAAAAATTCTTCACCGCTTGCGGCCGGCCGTCCACACCGCCCCACGATCCATCAGGGGATCGCAAGGCCCCGAATTTGACCGCAATAAACGCCTGCTCACGCCGGAAACCTTGCAACGCCTCGTGCAGGAGCAGTTCGTTATGGCCGCATCCATAGAAATCTCCCGTATCAAAGAGAGTCACTCCGGCATCAAGCGCTGCCTGAATGGTAGCGATCGCTTCGTGGCGCTCTGTTGCCCCGTACATGCCCGACATTCCCATACAGCCTAATCCGAGCGCGGAAACTTCAGGCCAGTTTTGCCCAATTTTACGAGTTTGCATTCAGCAGCCTCCTTTTATTGTTCTATGCCTCAGAAATAACCGGCAATAAGTTGATGTATCGTGGCCCCAACATATCAGAGGCTTTTAGAGCCCATGTGCCCTTCTCGGGACTTCCGGCAAACAACTACCCTTGGATTTGGGCAAAGCGCACTCCCATGTCAAAAGCTTTTTTGCAATCTTTTGGAAATTGTTCTTCTCGCCTCTTTGTTTTCTCTGCAGCATCGAATAGGGTTGACACGTACCTGGAATAATCATCAAACTGATAGGTATCGGTCACAATTAGCGATTCTGTTTCTCCAAAGATCCTCCTCATCAACATTTCATAAAAATTAAAACGTTGATCATAACCCACTTGCTTCAACTGGCTCTCTTTCATACCCATAGTGAAAATTAAACCCGTCTTGATCCTCTTCTTAAAAAGTGTTGAGTGGTTCGCATCGTACACCGCATAAGGAAATAACAGCCTTTCCAAGAACGATCTCATTTCACCGGTGACCTCTCCAAAGTAGATGGGAGAGCCCAGGACAAGCGCATCAACCGACTCCATCTGATCTAGAACCGGCGTCAGATCGTCATTGACGGCACATTTGCCGTAGCTCTTGCCATCTTTCAACTTGCAGGAAAAACAACTGATGCATCCTTTGTAATCAAAGTCATAGAGATGAACCAGATCTGTTTTCGCTCCGCACGAGGCCGCTCCTTCAAGGACATTATTCAGCAAGGTTGCTGTATTCCACTTCTTCCTAGGACTGCCGCTTATCGCTAATACCTTCATTAAAACGTATCCCCTTTGTAGTAGTGTGAAAATCTCGTTTATATATTATTACTGCTCCAGACGCGCTACAACCCCTTACGCAAAAATGATCAACATGATTTAAAAAAGGAGCGCAAAGATTTTTGTGAAAGAGAACGCAATATGTCTATAATCATGTATAATGGACACACAACCCTTCTCATCCATCCCTCCTGATAGAGTGATAACTGGATAGCTTGGAACCGATTGCCAACCAAAGCCGGATGACCTGTTCAAACAGCTGCCACTCAATGACAACAGATGCTTTAACATTTACCTGCCATCCGGGGGTCTCCCTGGGGTAACGCTGTTCCTTCAGGTTCCGTCGCCCCGCAGCTATTCCTGCCCTCCTGCAGTTCTTTACTGTGAGCCCAAAATACAAAATATTATAAAGGTGGTGCAAAAATATGAAGTGGCACAATATGGTTTATAAAAAGATGAACTTGCCAGGGCTCTGCGCCTGCGCGCTAATCTTGGCGCTGATGATGGCAACGGCAGCCCCGGCCCTGGCCGCCGGGCCTCTGGGCCATGGTCACCGGTAAATTCCATGACCGGCAATGATCTCAATGCCACATGTTACGGCAACGGCACCTTCGTGGCCGTGGGAGCCGACGGCACGATCGTCACCTCCCCCGATGGCGCCACCTGGACAGTCCAGGCATCGCACACTACAGACAACCTCACCGGCGTCTGCTACGGCAACGGCACCTTTCTGGCCGTAGGATGGAACGGTGTAATTCTTACCTCGCCTGACGGAGCGAAGTGGGCCGCCCAGAACTTGAATAGCACCGATTATTTCTATGGCGCCTCCTTTGGCAACGGCACCTTCTTGGTTGTCGGGATGAACGGCATGATCCTGACCTCCCCGGATGACAAGACCTGGAAGAGCCAAACATCGGGCACCGTCAATACTATCAATGCTGCATCCTACGGCAACGGCATCTTCTTGGCGGTGGGATCCATTACTGCCGTTTACGGAACTGTTGGATTTATCCTGACCTCTCCGGACGGGGCAACCTGGACCAACCAAAGCCCGCTCTATACCAATGGACTCCGAGGGGCATGCTACGGCAACGGCACCTTTGTTGCAGTGGGGGACGAAGGCGCGGTCATCACCTCCACTGACGGGACGACCTGGACCAGCCATGGTTCGAGCACCAGCAACACTCTCAATGCAGTGTGCTACGGCAACGGCGCCTTGGTAGCGGTGGGATCCGCAGGCGCGATCATCACCTCCACTGACGGGGTGACCTGGACCAGCCAGGGTCCGGCTACCGGCAACTTTCTCTATGGAACATGCTATGGCAACGGCGCCTTTGTGGCGGTAGGGAAAGGTGGCATGATTCTACGATTAGTTGTTTCTCCGCCGTCTACGCCCGTGGTGACGCCGTCTCCAACTCCTGCGCCCGCGCCAGCCCCTGCTCCCGCGCCAGCCCCTGCTCCCGCACCAACGCACGCATCGCCAAGCATTAGCTTTACCATTGGCCAGAATTCGTATATGGCGGGCGGCCAGTCTTTCACTATGGATGCCGCTCCCTTTATCTCAAGCGGCCGCACCCTCGTTCCGGTCAGCTACCTGGCTGCTGCGCTGGGCGCCCAGACAGCATGGGATGCAGCCGCCCAGAAAGTAACTGTCACCAAGGGAAACACCTCCTTGGAGCTGATGATAGGCAGCAATGTGCTCACCACGAACGGAACAACGAGCCAGATGGACGTGCCGCCGGTCATCGTTGACAGCAGGACCTTTCTGCCAGCCAGGTACATCGCCGGGGCCCTGGGTTACATGATATCCTGGGATGCTGCAACGCAGACGGTCAATATCGCGCCCCAGAATATGCAGTGAGCTGTGACCGCTCATGCAAGTGAGAGCAAGAGAGAGAGGATGGGGCTATAGTTCCACATTCGATGCATTCATCGGTGCATCTAACGTGGAAAGCCTGGAAATTGCCTGGATGCTGCCCATCAAGGCAGGCGGCGACTATGGCGCAATGGCAGCCAACCAGCTCATACTGGGAGATCGCGTCTACCTGAGTTGCAAGAGGGGTCAGTGATCATAAAAAATATTCCTGATGAAACTTCCGAAGGCAGATTTTCATCACTGAAGGAACTGGCTTTTCTGTTTCTTCGTCTTGGCGCGACTACTTTCGGGGGGCCGGCCGCTCACATTGCCATGATGCAAAGGGAGGTTGTGCAGCGGCGAGCCTGGCTCTCTCACGAGGAATTCCTTGATCTCATCGGCGCCACCAGCCTGATTCCCGGGCCGAGCTCGACTGAGATGGCGGCCTACATCGGCCGCATGCGAGCGGGGCTTGCCGGCATAATAGTGGCCGGATCCAGTTTTATCTTGCCTGCAGTGCTGATAGTAGGCGCCATCGCCTGGGCTTACGTGCGTTTTAATGCACTTCCCCAGGTAACCTACATCCTTTACGGCGTGAAACCAGTGGTTATCGCCGTGATTCTCCAGGCCTTGTGGAACCTTCTGCACACCACGCTTAAGAGCAGGTTTCTGGTGGCGGTGGGGATTATTGCCATTGCAGCCAGCTTTGCCGGTGCAAATGTGCTCGTTGTCCTCCTGGGCGCCGGTTTTTTAGTTGCCGTTACTCGCTGGATTAGCACGCGCTTGAAATCATGGCCGGCTCCAACAGTGCTGCCTGGGATAGCGCCATTTGGACTCTGGCTGCTCTTCCTGGTCTTTTTAAAGGTCGGGGCTCTGCTGTTCGGCAGCGGCTACGTGCTGCTCGCTTTTCTTCGAGCCGACCTGGTCCAGCATTATGGCTGGCTGTCAGAGGGCCGCCTGATCGATGCGATCGCTGTCGGCCAGGTAACTCCCTGCCCGGTATTCACCACTGCGACATTCATCGGTTATGTCCTGGCGGGGGTTCCCGGCGCAGTAGTCGCCACGGTGGGGATCTTTCTCCCATCCTTCTTCTATGTGGGACTAAGCGCCCCACTTTTGCGGCAAGTACGCCGGTCACCCATATCAGGGGCATTTCTCGACGGGATCAATGCCGGCGCGATCGCATTGATGATTTACATAGCGTGGCAGCTGGGCCTGGCTGCGATAGTGGACGTCCCGACGGCTATAATAGCTGCTCTATGCACCTTATTGCTGCTGGTATCCAGTTTGAACCCGACCTATCTCATTTTCGGAGGCGCCGCGCTTGGCTTCATATTGAAGCTGTTCCATTAACCGTATCGCAAAGTCCCGAATATTGCGGAAATATCCGATTCATCGGTTCGAGAATCAATAACAGATTGCCGTTAAGTTTTAATATAGTCTATTTTAAGGAAAGATCAGGCAGGAGATCGTTTTAACTACAACGAATTTCCTATAAAGTTTTTATTGTCTTATGATATCTCAAGAAACTCGGAAATCAGGCAGGGTTTGCTGCGCCAAGCGAATGGAATTCTTGATCGGAAATTTGGACAAACATCCAGGGCGTGTTGTTTGATCTGCCCCGTTAAGATTCCGATAGATGAAGGCTGGCGAGAGACGGTGGAGAGAGCGTCTGTTTCTTGCCCATACCTCAATAAAAAGGAGCAGGAGCAAGATGAGCAGAAACATCATTCTTCTAGTCGAGGACAATCCTAGCGATGCTATGTTGATCACGCACACCCTGGAGCAGCAAAATCTTTCTTATGAAATCGTGCTGGCGCGCGATGGAGTGGAAGCGCTCGATTATCTGTTTGCCACGGGCAAATTCGAGGGGCGTGACCCCAACGTCAAACCTCTGGTCATTTTCCTGGATCTGAAACTGCCCAAAATAGATGGCCTGGAGGTCTTGAGGATAATGCGTTCATCCGAACTCACAAAATTGCTGCCGGTAGCGATTCTCACTTCATCCGATGAAGAAAAGGACATTGTCGAAAGTTACCTGCTGGGGGCCAACAGCTACGTTTGCAAACCCGTAGACTTCAATGAGTTCACCAGGGCGGTGATCAAATTGGGCCAATATTGGGCGTTGTTGAATCAGCCCCCACTGATGAGGAGTTGAGATCCCTGCGGCGCAAACTGGGAACGGTATATGGTTCTTTAGATGCCGGTCGTGCGATGTGACTGGCATTGTGTTTTGTTAAGATATAATATAAAACATGTTGACAGAGGGGATCGATGAACCAGGCCTGAGCGTAGCAGAAGCTGGGTGATAGTTGACCGTCTGGGTTAATTTTACCGGCTTCTCTATTTACTCCCTCTATAGATGTTTAATTTAGAGCGTAAATTACAGTTGTCCAAGCATGCGAAAAATAGTATTTTAGTATATGACATGGACATGAGAGTGACACCGGCGATGAAAACAACCTGGGGCCGGCGTCCTAGTGCATGCAAGATCTTTGATTGCAATGAACTCATGCTGATGCAGGGCAGCTCGCGGATTACTGCCGGGACTGGAGTTTTTCAGGGCTGATTTTGAGCGAATCTTTTTGGCGAGGAGCTAACAGATGAGCAAACACTTGAAGTTACTTCTGGTGGAAGACTCGGATCCGGATGCTAAACTGTTGCTTTACGAACTGCGGCAGGGTGGTTATGACCTTGAGTATTCGAGGGTGGAAACTCCTGATGCTTATGCCGCCGCCTTGGAGCAACAGAAGTGGGACCTGGTGATCGCCGATTACGTCCTGCCGCACTTCAGCGGCCTGAACGCCCTGAAGCTCTTGCAGGAACGGGGCATCGATCTCCCTTTTATCATCGTCTCAGGGAAGATTGGCGAGGATGTAGCGATTGAAGCCATGAAGGCGGGCGCCCACGACTACATCCTCAAAGACAACCTGACGAGGCTCAACCCTGCCATCGAGCGGGAACTGCGCGATGCCGCGGTGCGCCATGAACGCAAACTGGCCGAGGAGGAGCTAGCGGCCACGCAGCAGAAGCTGTTTCAGGCGCAGAAGATGGAGGCCGAACAGCGCTTTTTGAAAGCCTTCAAATCGAGTCCGGTCAGCCAGACCATCAAGACGCTGGAGGGTCAGGTGTACCTCGATGTGAACAAAGGCTTTGAACAGCTTACCGGCTACCGGCGGGAGCAGGTGATCGGGCGTACGCCCCAGGATCTGAATTTGTGGTTCAAACCGGAAAGTCACGCCCGGATGATGCAGATGTTGCAGGAAGAAGGAGAGGTGCGTGATTTCGAATTTGACTTGCGCACCAGGTCGGGCAAGATCCGAGTAGTATTATTGTCAGCCGTGGTAGTGATGCTCAACGATGAACCGTGCATGCTGGCCTCAGCTGTAGATATCACGGAGCGCAAACAGGCGGAAGAGAGGCTCCACATGGCCCAGAAGATGGAGGCGATCGGCCAGCTGGCCGGCGGCATGGCTCACGAACTCAACAATCAGCTGACGATCATCCAGGCATGCGTGGACCTGCACTCGCACCGCTTCCCACTGGATAATTTCGTATACGACACTTTCATGAACATCAGAAAAGCTACTGAGAAGTCTGCCAATCTCACCAGGCAACTGCTCCTCTTCGGACACAGGCAACCACAATTTAAGGCGCCGATCAACCTTAACCAGAACATCAAGGATAGCTTGAAAATGCTCGAACGGTTGATAGGAGAAGACATCACCATCAATTACAATTTTGAGCCAAAGCTCTGGACGGTGTATGCAGATACTGCCAGTATCGACCAGATACTGGTCAACCTCATGCTCAACGCACGGGATGCCATGCCTAAAGGCGGCATACTCACTATTAAACAGAAAAACGTGACGCTGAAGAAGGAGCGCCTCGAGCACTCGGGTTACACCAGGCCCGGCCGGTATGTCTGCCTCTCGGTCAGCGATACCGGCACGGGGATAGACAAGCAGGTCCTGCCACACATTTTCGAGCCCTTTTTTACAACGAAAGAGCAGGGCAGGGGTACTGGCCTCGGATTGTCAGTTGTTTATGGGATCATCAAGGATCATGACGGTTATATCAATGTGAAAAGCGCTACTAAACGCGGCACCACTTTCAAGATCTTCCTCCCGGCATTTGAATTCGACACCCAACCGCTTCTAAATGAAGAGGCTCTGATGCGCCCCAGCCAACTGCGAGGCCATGGAGAAAAAATCATGCTGGTGGAAGACGACCGGGACCTCATGAACCTGACCAGAGACCTGCTGGCTGACAACAATTACACTGTTTTTGCATGCAGGGGCATATCAGATGCGGAATTTGTCTTTACCAGGGAAAAAGGAGCGTTCGATCTTTTAATTACGGATCTGATCCTTCCAGACGGGAGGGGAACAGACCTGGCGTTGTCGCTTCGCCAGATCCAGCCCTCGCTGCTGGTCATCCTGGTCAGCGGTTACGCCGATGATCGCGCCGAACTGGAGCGCATTAAACAAGAAGGAATTCCCTTCCTATCGAAACCTTATACATCGGATATCCTTTTCCGCAAGATATATGAGGTATTGAAGAAACCGCCCTTAAAATGACACGGCCAAGAGCCTGCCGGGGCGCACCCTCCGGGCGCGGCCGGCCGGTTTAAAAGGCCAGACCCGGACTCTAAACCGGACAGTGCCTCCAAGCAACCGTTGCATCTCAACCCATCGTTGCCTCAAAAAGGCCGCAGTTTCCAAGCAGCCATTCCTATTCTATTAAAACCGCCATCCTGAGAGTTTCGTTCGATGTGTTTGACATCTTCCAAAATAGATACTATACTATTGTTACGTTATTTCCTCCATTCAATTTCCTTCCTAAATTCACAAAGGAAAGCTTCCAAGCAGCCGTTCCTATTCTATTAAAACCGCCATCCTGAGAGTTTCGTTCGATCTGTTTGACATCTTCCAAAATAGATACTATACTATTGTTACGTTATTTCCTCCATTCAATTTCCTTCCTAAATTCACAAAGCTATAGCTTGATAACAGCTGAAACATCACCGGGGATAATCGTATAAGTTCAACAATTGGATTGGGGTTCTTTTATCCCAATTCTACTGTTGCCTGTTACCTTCATGCCTGCCTTCTACCTTCATACCGAGAATTATCGGCTGCCTATCAAATATCCCAAAGATCTGAATATATGTTCTAATATATGATGAAAAATCTACAATACATGACAGATAGGGGGAATTTAAGTATGCATTTTCTGAATCTGAGTACATACTTGCCAAAACAATGCGGAATTGCAACCTTCTCCAAGAATTTGAGGGATAATTTAACAAGATTGGGTGAAAAGGCTTATATCGCAGCCGTATCTGACCCTTACTTTAACTACATTTATTCTGAAGAAGTATCATTCAACATCCGGCAGGAAGAAATGCAGGACTACATCAGCACCGCCAATGCAATCAACAGGAGCAGCAATATAGATGTTGTGATCATCCAGCATGAATATGGCATCTATGGCGGCACAGACGGCGAGTATCTGTTAGGGTTTACATCACGTCTAACCAAGCCCTATATGATTGTCGCTCACACTGCCTTACCCAACCCGAATGCCAACCAGAGAAGAGTTTTGAGCACCTTGTGCCGGCGGGCAGCCGCGGTCGTCTGCATGACCAAGAATGCGGCTGGCCTGTTATCGGGAGTCTATGGAACTCCGTCGTCAAAAGTGTACATCATCCACCACGGGGTGCCTGACTTCAGGCATGGAGACCGGAAGCAGCTAAAAAAAGTGTACGGTTATGAAGACAGGTCGGTGGTAACCACGTTCGGCTTGATCGGGCCTGGGAAGGGTATCGAAATAGGGATTATGACATTGAAAGAACTGGTTCAAAAACATAAAAGCTTGATGTACCTGATAGTTGGCAGAACCCATCCGATGCTGGTCAAGCATGACGGAGAGCACTATCGGGAAATGTTGTTCGATCTGGTCGAGAGCCAGGGGCTGCAGGATCACGTACGGTTTATCAACCATTTTCTGGATATGGAAGAACTGGGCTCGTGCCTGCATATGACCGATGTCTACCTGAGCCCCTATCCGAACCGGGATCAGGCGTGCAGCGGGACGCTCGCCTATGCTATCGGGTGCGGGAGGGCCATCGTCTCGACCCCGTACACCTACGCCCTGGAAATGTTGTCGCAGGGGCAAAGAGGACTGGTGGCCGCCGATGCCACCCCGGAGGCCCTGACCGAATTGCTGGACCGCGTTCTCTCCGAGCCTGAACTGAAGCTCGTGCTTGAAAATGGTGCGGCCAGGCTGGGTGAAAGGATAAAGTGGCCACATATCGCCAAACAGTATGCAAACCTGGCCGATAGCGTTTTGAAGTCCAGGATCGCCATCTGATACTGGTTGAATCCAGAATTAGCACTGGCGATGCTTGGTTAAACTGCAGGGAGGACAGGGGGTATGATCGTGACTTGACCCGCCAGTTTCCTGACGATGTAAAATTGGAAACTTGTGCAAGAGGCGCCTGAGCGTTGAAACCAATTAAATCTGGTCTCCAACATCGATTTATAAAAACGAAAGGGAGTGACATGCATGAAAAACCCACAGGCATCGGCTAACCTAATGGAACTGTTGAACAAGTCAATAGCTCGGGAGCTTCAGGTCGTAATACAGTATATGTGGCAGCATGTTCTCTGGAGCGGAGTCAAAGGGTTTGCGGTCAAGGACGAGTTGAAGTCGATAGCCATAGAGGAAATGAAGCACGCGGAAGCGATAGCCGAGAGATTGAACTATATGGGTGGTGTACCGACCACCAAGCCAGAGCCGATATTTATAATGTCGTCTCTGAAGGAAATGATAGAGAGGGACAAGCAGGACGAAGAGGGAGCAATCAATTTGTACCGGAGCATCATCGAGGTGGCCAAACAGGAGAAGGATCCGGTGACCGCCCTGTTGTTCGAAAAAATTCTGACTGACGAGGAAGACCATCATGATATATTCTCGACCTTACTCGAAGGGTTCCAGTATCATGAAAAGGAAAAGTCATCTTAAACAGGAATAAAAATTTTTTAAGGCGGTCTTGCATTAAAGAATATACGAAAGGGGTGAAGGCATTAAATGACAGAACTGAATCAGGTATACAAGTGCAATGTTTGTGGCAATATCGTGGTAGTAGTTCATACCGGCGATGGAGAACTCGTCTGTTGTGGCCAGCCGATGGAGCTGATGGTCGAAAAAAATCAGGATGAACTCAAGGAGAAACATGTTCCGGTAGTCGTTCCCGGAGCAGGCGAGACTGTCGTCAAGGTCGGCAGCGTCCCGCACCCGATGGAAGAAAAGCACTACATCGAGTGGGTAGAGGTGACGGTAAACGGGGTCACAGAACGAGAGTTTCTGAAACCCGGTGTGGCGCCCGAAGCCAAGTTCTGTTCCTGCGGAGCAGTCTCTAAGGCAAGGATTTACTGCAACATTCACGGGCTTTGGAAAAACGCTTAGGGTAAATTGACTGGAATCGGCGAGAATCCTTGTTCGCCTGGTCCGTGTCCGCTGAAACCCGCTTTCGGGTGCCTATGCTTAGCGGGCGCGGAACCCAGGGGAGTCATTGAAGGTTGCCGGTTTATGCAACCTGTAAAATTATTTGAAGTTGGTGGACAGGGATCGCTCCCAGTGCGGTCTGTCCAAGGTCTGACGATGAAAAATTCCTGCTTGCTCTATTCGATATAACCCCGAAAATATCTCCCATAATCAAAAACACATGATGATAGATGAGGGGGTCTTTGCCATCCCTTCTTGAGTTACTGTGCAGGGGGCGGGAAGCAGTTTCCTTCCAACCGCCTTTATTTTTTGTAGTTGACGATGCTGCTTGGCAGTTGATGATGATGTTTAAAAGAGCGGTAGAGGGCATGATTTAAGGATCGATTGGTTGAAAGTATATATCAAGCCCCGGGAACTTGTGCTCATAAATTTTCGTGTTGCTTAAATCCTTATCCATGTTTTTTGAGCAATGCTTCGACCGTCTTTTTTATGGTGTCAGGGGTTGGGAATCATGCAGCAACTATGCTAATTTAAAAGAAAATAAAAGAATCTTTGATTTAATCCTCGGGCATAAAGCCCGAGGTATTTAAGGTAGATTCTCTTGAAACTTTGTGTGGCATTCATCCTGACCCACCGGGTGCCCGCAAAAAGCGGGCGCGTCAGATTTTCTGACACAGTCGTTATAAAATATGTATATACAATCTTTCAATGTGGTATAATTAAGTAAAAAGGAGGTTAGAAGATGTTTGAAGTTTATGTTCCCAGAACTAGAGGTGCAAGGAAAGAAGCTGTCCCGGAAATCAAAATTTCCAAGCAATCGATCGTCCTTAATAAGCAAGCTAGAAACCTGATACAGACAGATAGCATAGAGCTTGCATACGACAAGGGCAACAAGACCATCAGAGTAAGAAAGGCTTCTGAAAGCGGTCTCAACATGAAGAAGACCAAGGTCTTCGCCAGGGGGTTTCTGGAGCATTTCGATATCCGTGAAAAAGGTAAATTCAAGGCCGACTTTAAGGAAGAGGAAAACGCACTCATTGTTAAACTGAAATAATAGATGAAGACCTTAAAAGTCGGAACAGCCGGCAACGACAATCAGCCGGCTGTTTGAATTTAACCCTTTGGTTTGCCAAAAAGAGGCCGCTTTGACTTAACATGATGGCAAGTGCCGAAAAAGAGTATACTGGTTTCAGCAATACGACGATGATGCCAACATGATTTAAAGTTTAAGCCGAAATTGCCATCTCCTTTAGGGGATTTAGTGAGAAAATGGCACAACTGTTTTCATGCCCGGTTTGTGTTGTGAAATCATGACCGTTGGGATGAAAGCGCTATTTTCCTTGACACTCTTCGATGTACTCCGCAAGGACCGGGAAGGCACCGAGCTTTCACGCCAGCGGGCACATCCACGGTCCAGGGCTGTTGGACTGGTGGAGACCATCAACCCCAGGCTGTTCATTCCGGTGCACGCCGAAGACCGCCACTTTTTCGAAGAGCAAATGCCAGATCGCGCCGGGCTTTTGTTTCCGGAACCAGGGGCCAGGCTGCGGCTGGGCGATCTGGTCAAGTCCCTTCCTGCATGAAACCTTTTTTCTAAAAATATCGTATAACGTGAAAACCCCTTCCGTATAATACATATCATGTATGGACGTCGTTTTAATCTCACCGAGGAAGGGGTGAGTTCTGATGGCTACTGACATTATAGTGGGCACTATGGCATATGCAGCGGAAATACGGGAAAGGTTGAGCTTAGAACTGAATTTTTTAACCGCCGAAGGCCTGGCCTGGAGCTGGAGGAAGAAGAACAGCATCCATGGTCATTTTTTATTTTGCACATCCCGCGTGGTAAAAGACAGGGTGAGAAGGGGATTGCCTGCCGGTTTGCCGTGGCCAAGGCTGTTTCCGACCTGATCGTAAATCAGGTGGAATCCGCTTTTGTTAAGAAGTTCATATTCACCAGCTATAACTACTGGTCGGCCAAGGACCGGGAGGACCTGGCAAAGCGCAACACCGAATCGATGTGCAAGCTCCGGGTCGTCCGCAGAAATCGTATATTGCAAAGCCTCTACGACTACCTGGCCGATTCCCAGGTGCTGATCATCGAGGGGTTCGCCAGGTTTCGCCTTCAGGACTACTGGAAGCAGTTGCAGCGTATGGTCAAGCGCACCAGCCAGGAGTTCATGGCGGCCAAGGACTACCTGGAATTCGTGCGGCTGTTGCGCTGCTTCATAGATATGCAGGAGCCCAAGATCCAGGAGGTGCACGTGATTATCACGAAAGAGGGGACGTTTTACCTCTGCGACGAGGCCGGGGATGTGATCCGCAGCGAACATTTGCGGACGCCTTCTTTCACTGTCAACGACGGCGAGTTCAACTACAAGGACTATTTGCTCAGCATGCTGATCACCCTGGCTCCGAAGTCGATCATCTTTCACGTCTCCGACCTGATCTGGGACTGCGACCCGCTGCAGACGATTCAACAGGTGTTCGGGGAACGTATCACACGTTGCCCGGGTTGCACCAAGTGCAAGCACCTGAACGCCCACAAGAAGTGAAGCGGTTAAGCGCTGCATTTTGAAAGATAGTCATTCTTTAACTTTTATGAGCGAGAAGTCCCCCTATCCTCTTAGGTAGGGGATGAATCGCCATTTTCCTTAGAAGCTCCGACTTCTGAAGTCGGAGAGGATGCTTCCTCTAACAAAATGTGGTAACATATATACGAAGCGGGGGCTTCCGGCAAAACATCATTGCGTTGGTAGTTCACGATGGCACTCTGTAAGATTGTGATTTTGTAAGTGAATCGCCTGAAGGAGAAACTCGTACCAAGAGAAACTCGTACAATTGACAGCGTCTTCTGAGGCATCGTATAATGGGGTCATCAGCCAGGAAAAGACGCTGCGATGACAGGAACGAGTATCCCTGCCCCGGTCCAGAGATGAGGCGCCCCGGCTGCAAGCGCCGCTACCGCCAGGCAGGGTGAAAACCGCCCTGGAGCATTCTGCGAGATAAGCAGAACGGCAGCACACCGTTAACAGTGTGGCGAGAGGACGGAGCGGATGCTCCGTCAACAGGGGTGGAAACGCGGGAAGGATCTCGTCCCCGAATAGGGGATGGGATTTTTTACTATGCGCAAGAGTTTTTCTCCGGTTTTTTAAAAAGATGACGGGGGTGCGGCATGAGTTCCATCGCGGTGATCCTGAAAGACGGCAGCAGGTATGAGGTCGAGTCCGGCACTACCTGGAGCGGGGTGGCTGCAGGGATCGGGCGCAGGCTGGCCCGGGAGGCCCTGGCAGTATGGGTGGACGGGGAGACCGAGGACCTCCAAACCCCGGCGCGCCCGGAGCAGCAGGCGGAGTTTCTGACCTTTGCGGACGAACATGGCCGTGACGTGTTCCGCCACACCTCGTCCCACATTCTCGCCCAGGCGGTGCAGTCATTGTTCCCGGGCACAAAGCTGGCGATCGGACCTGCAATCGCCGATGGCTTCTATTATGACTTCGACTCGGAGCATACCTTCACCACCGAAGACCTGGCAGCCATCGAAGCGGAGATGCAGCAGATCATCCGCGCCGATTATCCGCTGCAGAGACGGGCGGTGTCCCGCCAGGAGGCGATCGAGTACTTCACCCTGCGAGGGGAGCCTTACAAGGTCGAGCTGATCAGAGATCTCCCGCCCGAGGCCCAGGTCAGCCTCTATAAGCAGGACGGGTTCATAGACCTCTGCCGGGGGCCGCACCTGCCCAGCACTGGCATGGTTGGCGCCGTCAAGCTGCTCAGCATCGCCGGCGCCTACTGGCGCGGCAACGAGCAGAACAGGATGCTGCAGCGTATTTACGGCACCTCCTTTCCCAGGCAAAAGGAACTGGACGAATACCTGAACCGGCTGGAGGAGGCCGAAAGGCGCGACCACCGCAAGCTGGGGCAGGAGCTGGACCTGTTTGGCATCGCCGACGAGGGCCCTGGCTTCCCCTTCTTCTATCCCAAGGGAATGATCATCAGAAACGAGCTGGAGAGCTTCTGGCGCCAGGTGCACCAGCGGTGGGGCTATATGGAGATCCGAAGCCCGCTGATCCTGAGCCGTCAGCTCTGGGAGCGCTCAGGCCACTGGGATCACTACAAGGAGAACATGTATTTCTTGAATATTGACGGCGATGATTACGCCGTCAAGCCTATGAATTGCCCCGGGGCGATCATCTATTACAAGACCAGGCCGCACTCTTACAGGGAGTTCCCGATCCGCTACGGAGAACTGGGCCTGGTGCACCGCCACGAGCGCTCAGGCGTGCTGCACGGCCTGCTCAGGGTGCGCTGCTTCACCCAGGACGATGCTCACATTTTCATGCTGCCGGAGCAGATCGACACCCGAGATCATCAAGGTCATCGACCTGATCGACATCATTTACAAGACCTTCGGTTTCTCCTACCGGGTGGAGCTTTCGACCAAACCGGAAAACGCCATGGGCTCGGATGAGATCTGGGAGCTGGCCACGGACGCACTGAGACAGGCACTGGAACAAAAAGGGATCGACTACATTGTGAACGAGGGGGACGGCGCCTTCTATGGCCCCAAGATCGACTTCCATCTATTGGACAGCCTCGGAAGAAACTGGCAGTGCGGAACGATCCAGCTGGATTTTGTGAACCCAGAGAACTTCGATCTGACCTACACCGGGGATGACGGCGAGAAGCACCGCCCGGTGATGATCCACCGGGTGGCCTTCGGGAGCATCGAACGCTTCCTGGGCATACTTACCGAGCACTATGCCGGAGCCTTTCCGCTCTGGCTGGCGCCGGTGCAGGCCCGGGTGATCACCGTGGCCGACCGGCACCTCCCATTTGCTGCTGAAGTTACGGCCTGGCTGGAAGAGCAGGGCTTCAGGGTGGACCTGGATGAGCGCAACGAGAGGGTGGGCCATAAGATCCGCGACGGCGAGCTGGAGAAAATCCCCTACCTGTTGGTAGTCGGCGACAAAGAGAGAGAAGCCCGCTCGGTCAGCATACGACAGCGAGGCCGGGGCGATCTGGGCAGCGTGCCGCTGGCAGAATTTGCTGCCCAACTGGCCGGAGAAATCGCCGGCAAGAAGTAGTGCGGTGTCCGGCATCCGCCCAATCCGGTTGATCACTGATTATAACGACGTGCGGCAGAAAACCTGACGCGCCCCACCGCGCCCAGAGGGCACCCTGCGGGCACCCGGGGTGCCCGACCCGCTGCGCGGGTACCCCGGCGCGTCAGGTGAATGCCGCACAAAGTTTCAAGAAGCATCTGCCTTGAAAAACCCCGGGCTTTATGCCCAGGGATTAGAATCAAAGATTCTTTTATAGATCCTTGCCCTGAAAACCTTACCCTCTTGTGGGGTAGGATAAAAGGGGCAGCCTTCCGAAAAGCGATTAGGATGTTTACAAACAGTTGTACGTATAGTATAATTGTAGCATGTATGGAAGAACAAACCACTGCATCTATAACATCAACTACCATATCGTGTTTTGCCCGAAGTTTCGGCACAAGATAATCAAGGGTATGGTCGAAGATATTGTTAAACAGCTAATACAGGAAATCTGCAATAACTACGGATATACCCTCATCCAAATGGAATCAATGCCGGACCATCTGCACATATTCCTTTCTGCTCCACCTACTGCAGCGCCTGCCGAAATTGTCACGAAGCTTAAAAGCATTACAGCCAACAGGATATTTACCGTCTTCCCGAATCTCAAGAAAAGGTATTTCTGGGGCAGTGGATTATGGAGCAGGGGTTACTGCATCGGTACTGCCGGAAACGTCAGCGCCGAAACCATCCGCAAATATATCGAAGCCCAGAAATCCCCCGGGAAGGAGGTGAAAACAAGGTGAGCAAGTGCAAGAACAACAGGAAGAAGAAAGCAAGCCCTGAGAACTTTGATATCCTGGTCGCGAAGTTCCCGCTGCACCTCACCCCCGAACAGAAAGACCTGGTCCGCAGCCTCCAGAGAGAGGCGGCCAGAGTATGGAACACTGTCTGCTCCGTCCACCGGCTGATCTATGGAAGGTACCACGTCTGGCTGGACGAGTCCGCCATGAAGTCCTTTGTGGCAGGCAGGTATGGCATCCACTCCCAATCAGTTCAGGCCATCGTGGAGACGTACTTTGAGTGTTGCGAGCGGACCAGGGAACTACGGGAGGAAGGTCAGGCCGACTGGCGCTACCCCTACCGGAAGAAATACTTTCTCAGCGTCACCTGGAAGCCGCTCGGCATCACCCACGAAGGATGTGTGCTGACGCTCTCCAACGGGCGTGGCGGGGAATCACTGCCGCTCGATCTCCCCGCCAGGCTTTCCCAGTCCGTCATCAAACTGGTCCAGATCGTCTGGCACAGGAACGGGTACTGGTTGCACGTAGCGATAGAGAAACCGGCCCTGAAAAAAGTCCAGGGAGGCGCTGCCGCAGCCATAGACCCCGGTGAGGTGCATGCCGTAACCATCACCGATGGCGAGCAGGCGCTGGTGGTGAGCGGGAGGCTTCTGCGCTCCCTGCAACGGCTCCGCAACAAGACCCTGGGCAAGTTCCAGAGGGCCGTCTCCCTGGGCCAAGAAAGGCTCGCAGAGACGCCGGAAGCTATTGGACGCCAAGTACCGGTTCCTGAACAACATCGAGCTCCAGATCGCGGATGCCATGCACACGATCTCCGCCCAGGTGGCAGCCTGGTGCAGCGAGCACAACATCAGTAAAGTCTACATCGGCGATCCCTCGGGCGTGCGGGAGAAAGACTGCGGCCATAAGCACAACCAGCGCATGAGCCAGTGGCCGTTCGGCGAACTGCGCCGGATGCTGGAGTACAAGCTGAAACGCCTTGGCGTCAAACTTGTAAAGATCGAGGAGCGAGGAACATCTGGCACCTGTCCCCAGTGTACTGAATACACAAAGCAGGCCGGGCGTACGTACAGGTGTGTCCAGTGCGGCTTCACCGGAGCGCACCGGGACGTGATCGGGGCCTCGGGAATCCTGGATAAGTCAGTCAACGGGAGCTTTACCAGGGATCGCAGGTTGCCCGAGAAAGTCGAGTATATACGACCAATGGTAGTCACGCCGAAAAAGGCTGCCTGACGTATCTACGATGAGTAGTAGATGCCCATGGACCGGGCCAAGGCCGTTCAAACACGGCGCTGTAGCTCACCAGAGAGTACAAGACCTTGCTTGGCAAGGCGGCTCTCGATGAAATGAGAAACCTTCCGGGAGAAGCCCCCAGGCTTGTCCTGGGGGAGGTTCACTTTACAAGTTCCACCCGTGCCGGAGCAACCGGCTCTTCCAGGATAGGGACGGATCTTCCGGGAACTGCCTTGGCCATGCCGCTGAACTGCTGCCATGACGGCCGGAAGACATTGACAGCAGGCTGTTGTTGTGTTAAGCTCTATTCCAGTTTTAACTAAACACAAGGCATACAAGTAGAGGCTGCTCGCTTCTCACCCCAGGGCTCATTGGTGCTGCTGGGGTTACGCCGCAAATCTGATCGTGGCAAACAGCGGGTGGATAGCCCGCTTACTTTTTTTGTAACTTCCAGGAGGTGGCGACTAATTAACAAAGATTTGCGGATTAACGATGAGATTCGCGTCCGGGAGATTCGTCTGGTTGGCAGCGACGGCCAACAGCTTGGCGTCGTCCCGATCAAGGAGGGGCTCCGGATCGCGGTCGAACAGGGCCTCGATCTGGTGGAGGTGGCCCCGCAGGCCAAGCCTCCGGTATGCAGGATCATGGACTACGGCAAGTATAAGTATGAGCAGAGCAAGCGCGACCGGGATGCGCGGAAGAAACAGAAGATCATCGAGATCAAGGAGCTGAAGCTGAGGCCGAAAATCGAGGATCATGACTTTCAGGTCAAGCTCAGAAACGCCCAGCGCTTCCTGCAAGATGGGGACAAGGTGAAGGTCACATTGATGTTCAGAGGACGCGAGATCTCACATCCAGAGTTGGGACGCAATCTTTCTCTCAGGTTTTTCAAGCAGCTGGATGACCAGGCGATCATGGAGAAGGAGCCCAAGATCGAGGGGCGCAACATGATCATGGTGCTGTCCCCCAAGAACCAGGAGCAGCCGAAAGGAGAATAGATAATGCCGAAGATGAGGACACACCGGGCCACAGCCAAACGGGTGGAGCGCACCGGGAGTGGACTTTGGAAACGAGCGCGGGCATGTAAAAGCCACCTGCTGGCGCATAAGTCGAGCAAGCGGAAACGCCGTCTGCGGCATCCGGCCATCCTGAGCGCTGCGGACCGGGGCCGGATGACAAGACTTCTGCCATATGCCTAAACCATGAGGAGGTTTCTGATATGCCTAGAGTAAAGGGTGGGGCCGTCTCCAGGCGCCGCCATAAAAAGATACTGAAGCTCGCCCGCGGCTATCGCGGCGCCAAGAGCAAGCTTTTCCGTCCGGCGCACGAGCAGGTGATGAAATCCCTGCACTATGCCTATGTACACCGGAGGCTGCGCCGCAGAGACTTCCGGAAGCTGTGGATCACCAGGATCAATGCAGCCGCGCGCATTAACGGGGTCTCCTATAGCAAGCTCATGAACGGCCTCAAGAAGGCGGGCGTCGCCATCAACCGTAAAATGCTGGCAGAGTTGGCCGTCAACAACGCCTCGGCCTTTGCCGAACTGGTGACACTGGCCAAAAAGCAGGGCTAGCACGCCGCGCCCCACCGCGCCGGGGAACCCGCCCTGCGGGTCGGGCAGCACCGGGGCACCCTCTGGGTCGGGCACCAGGACACCGGGTCGCAGGGGGATCGGCGGGGCAGCGAAGAAATGGCACTTGCTGGCCATGGAGATGCATCTCAACCGGGCGTCAATTCGGAGTATGACCTGGAAACCGAGTTTATCGACGACAAGTTAAGGAATGAGATCAATACCGGGGGCGATTTCAGAGTGATTCTGAGTCGCTCATTCTTTTCTTCAAATAATCGGGAAATAACTACTACCTTGACGCTCTATGTAGTAAAGTATAATTGTTTTTAAGCTTCTTGGGCCAAGACGGGGGTTGCTTTAAGCCCTGGAGGGAACGTTACAAACGGAGCCATTACGTAATGGCAATCATTACCTGCCATTTAGATATTGCAATGAGACTGCTTTAAGGGCCTTAAATATCAGAGCACATTCTATGGCAGAACATATTTTATGGCAAGAGGGGTGAAACCTTGGAGATCGAAACAGCCAGGCAGGCGGTGCTGCTCGCCCGGAAACTGGGCCAGCGGAAGGCCCGTGAGGCGGAAGGCCGTTTTACGATCGAGGGGATCACCTTCGTGACAGAAGCGTTGCGCAGCGGGGCGCCTGTCGATTGCCTGGTCTACACCGAAAAAATACTGCAGCACCGGAAAGGCCGGGTGCTGCTCGGACAGTTTCAGAAGCGGGGCGTGCCCGCCTTTCTCGTCGGCGAGCGCCTCTACGAAGGCCTGACCGACACCGAAACGCCCCAGGGGGTACTGGCGGTGGTAGAGCAGCCGGCCTGGCGGCAGGGAGACGTCATGTCGCGACCCGGGGGCCTTTACGTGGCCCTGGACGGCATCCAGGACCCCGGGAATCTGGGCACCATCCTTCGCACCGGCGATGGGATCGGCCTGGACGCCGTGTGGCTGGGTCTGGGCACAGTCGATCTATACAATCCCAAGGTGCTGAGGGCCACCGCGGGCTCGATCTTCCGGCTGCCGTCCTTTCCCGGAACCGGCCTGGACAAGCTCTTGCCAGAACTGAAGGCCGGAGGCGCCCGGATCGTGGCAGCAGTCCCGCATGCTGGGCAGAGCTACTTTGAGGCAGACCTGAAGCATCAGCGGCTGTTATTGCTGATCGGCAACGAGGCCCGCGGTGTCCGCCGCGATCTGCTCGCCCTTGCCGATCAGGTGGTAAACATTCCGTTGCGACCCGAGGTGGAGTCGCTGAATGCTGCTGTGGCTGCCGCGCTGCTTCTTTACGAGGCTTACCGGCAGCGGCAGGGCTGGAAGAGCTAGCCGGGAGAACAGTACCCGGTGCGCGAAGCAACGGCCACCGGAGCTATTTACCAGCATTAGGAAACGAAGATATTAACAAATTCAGTTTGCTGCGCAGGTGAACAAGAATGCAGCCGGAGAATTCACCCAGGGTGATCATCGTTGGTGGCGGAGCCTCGGGAATGGTGGCCGCCATCGCTGCCAGGCGCTGCGGTGCTGCGGTCACTCTGCTGGAACGAAACCCGCGTATCGGAAAAAAGCTGCTGGCAACCGGCAACGGGCGCTGCAACCTTACGAATATCTATACCGAGGTGCGTCATTACCATGGCGCCAATCCCAGGTTTGTCTTCAGCGCGCTCTCTCAGTTCGGGGTGCCTGAGACGATCGACTTTTTCGAGAGACTGGGCATTGCCCACAAAGTCGAGGATGAAGGCAGGGTCTTCCCCATGTCCGATCAGGCCTCCAGCGTGCTGGACGTGCTTCGCTACGAGTTGGAGGACCTGGGGGTGGAGGTCCGTTGCAGTACGCTGGCCACTGAGATCGTTAGAAAAGATGGACTGTTTCGCATCCAGCTCGAGAGCGGCGCCGTTGTCACGGGCGACCGGGTGATCATAGCGGCGGGCGGGAAAGCGATGCCCGCCAGCGGCTCTGACGGCAGCGGGTTTGAGCTGGCCCGGAAGCTGGGCCACACCATAGTCGATTTCTTTCCTGCTCTGGTGCAGCTCAAACTGGATGGTGGATTTTTCAAGCAGGTGGAAGGGTTGAAGTTTTTTGGGACTGCCGCCATCCTCCAGGAGCGGGATGGGGGTGGCTTCAGGGTGGTGGCCGAAGACCGCGGCGAGATCCTCTTTACCAGTTATGGCGTGTCCGGGCCGCCGATTTTGCAGATCAGCAGGAAGGCGGGGGAACTGTTCCAGGCAGGAGAGCAACCCTGGCTGAGGCTTGCATTTTTCGACGGCAAGACGCCGCAGGAGCTGGACCGGCTGCTCTGCGAGCGTTTTCAGAACATGCCGAAAAAAACGTTGGAAACCAGTCTGGTAGGCCTGATCCCCAAGCGTCTGATCCCGGTATTGCTGAAGGAAGCCGGCGTTGCCGATCCGCGCTGCCGCGTTGCTAATCTGGCCGCCGGACAGAGGGAGAAGATCGTCGGGATCCTGACCGGCTGGCGGCTGTCAATCCGGGGTGCCATGTCCTGGCAAAATGCTCAGGTGACCGCAGGCGGGGTGGCCACCGCTGAGATTGACCCTGGAACTATGGAGTCGAAGCTGGTGCCCGGACTGTATTTCTGCGGCGAGGTACTGGACATAGACGGGGCTTGCGGCGGTTTCAACCTGCAGTGGGCGTGGTCATCCGGTCATGTCGCCGGCTGCTGTGCGGTAGCCGCCGGCGATCGCTGATCGGGCAAAGCAGCAGAGGCGTAAACGAGGTTGCCGAAAAGACAGGCTGCTCGATATAAGCCTTTCTAGAGCCGGCAGCCGCCCTTGACGGTAGTTTGGGTGGAGATAGCGGTCACTTTGTTGTTATTGTGGGGGTTAAGACCTTATGATATAATTCAAGTGTTAAATCTGCCCCATAAAGGTGTGTGAAGCGGTTGTCTCTACCGGCCTATCTTTGTTGGGTGATTTTTGAACAAACGGGATCGCTTCGTGCCTATATTCTGTACCGTAGATTTGTGCTCCAGTAAATGCTTTGGGCAAGAACCAACAGACTATTCCCCGGATGCCTTCCCGGTGTCATCGGGCCCGTTCGGTCATTGACCCGATGAAAAGGGGACTGAAAAACGATAATGCCCAGGAGAGTACGAGCTAGCGGGTTCTCGCAGGGAGGCCGGGCCATGACTGAGAGCAGGCCAGAGCCCCGGTTCCGAAGTTCGCCTGGAAATCGCTGCGCCGAAAGTTTCTTTGGAGCCGGTAAGCGCAGCCGGGCCTTCCCGTTATAGAAGCGTACCCCGAGAGAGGGCCAGATGGCCAAGAAGGGTGGTACCGCGCAGGTTGTCACGGCCTCCGTCCCTTAAGTACGGAGGCTTTATCTTTTCAGGCAAGCTTTAAGAATGTAAAAATGTGCATTAAAAAATGTGCATTAAAAAAAGGGAAATTATGTGAAATAATGTGTGAATTATAATAGAATCATTGCTAGTCTGGTTTGGAGGTGTTTTGTTTGGAGCTGAAGATCGAAAAAATCAGGGCGGAGGCGCTGCAGGAATTGTCGGCGGCAAACACCCTGGAGGCGCTGCAGGCGGTCAGGCTGAAATACCTCGGCAAGAAGGGAGAACTCACCAAGCTGTTGCGAAGTATTGGTAAACTTCCTCCCGAGGAGCGACCGCGGCTCGGGCAACTGGCCAACGAGGTGCGGCTGCTGCTGGAAAACGAACTTGAAGACAGAGGCAAACACACAGTTAGAGAAATAGAAATCAGAGATTCGCTTAATCTCCAAGATACTGCTAGTATAAACCTACTGAATGGCAGCGCTGTAAGCAATTCCAAGATCGAAGGCAAGGCAACAATTCTTTCCAGACAGGAGCGGCAGCGGCAGCTGGCAACCGAGGTGATCGATGTCACCCTGCCGGGCCGGCCGGTCGGAACGCGGCCAACGGCACCCCTTGACCACGGTGCTGCAGGAGATCGAGCAATATTTTCATCCATGGGCTTTGAGGTCGCGGAGGGCCCCGAAGTGGAGTCGGACTACTACAACTTTCAGGCCCTGAATATTCCCAAGGAGCACCCGCCCGCGACATGCAGGACTCTTTCTACATCACCGATGAGATGCTGCTGCGCACGCATACCTCTCCGGTGCAGGTGCGCGTCATGGAGCAGACGGTGCCCCGCCTGCCGGTGCGGATCATAGCCCCGGGCAAGGTCTACCGGCGGGATGATGACGCCACCCATTCACCGATGTTTCACCAGGTGGAGGGTCTGCTGGTCGATCAGAAGTGCACCCTGGCTGACCTGAAGGGCGTGCTGATCGCCTTCGCCAGGCAGATGTTCGGTGCGGACCGGGAAATCAGGCTGCGTCCGAGCTTCTTCCCCTTTACCGAGCCCAGCGCCGAGGTGGACATCTCCTGCATGAACTGCCGCGGCAGAGGGCTGCCGGGTTTGCTCCGGAACCGGCTGGCTGGAGATCCTCGGGCTCCGGCATGGTGCACCCGCGAGTGCTGGCCAATGCCGGCTATGATCCGGAGACGGCGGTGGGGTTTGCCTTTGGCATGGGGGTGGAGCGGGTGGCCATGCTCAAGTATGGGATCACCGATCTCCGCCTGTTCTTCGACAACGACGTGCGTTTTTTGCACCAATTTTAGGGGCAGTAGGGAGGAGCAACAGATGCGCGTTTCTTACAGATGGCTGCAATCATTGGTGAACGTTGACCTGCCCGCAGAGGCGCTGGCAGAGAAGTTGACCATGGCCGGGCTGCCGGTGGCAGGGGTCTTCGAACCGGTGCCCGGTTTGGACGGCGTCGTGGCGGGCAAAATTATAGAGATGAAAGGGCACCAGGCCTCGGAACACCTCCAGATTTGCCAGGTGGACACCGGCTCGGAGGTGGTGCAGGTGCTCAGCGGCGCCCCGAACCTGGAAGTTGGCGCCATGGTACCTTTTGCGGGACCGGGCACGGTGCTGCCCACGGGCTCTGTTGTCAGCGTGCGCACCATAATGGGCGAGAGGTCCGGGGGGATGCTCTGCTCGGGGGCGGAATTGGGCACCGAGGAGTGGGGCTTTGGCAATACCGAGGGGGTGCTGCTGCTGAACCCGGATCTGGCGCCCGGAACCGGCCTTCCTGAGGCCCTCGGCCTGGACGACCGGATCCTGGAGTTCGAGTTGACTCCCAACCGGGGCGACTGCCTGGCTGTGCAGAACATTGCCCGGGAGGTGAGGGCGCTCACCGGGGGTGAACTCACCCTGCCGGAGGCCTCGGTGCAGGAGACAGGTGAGTTGATAGAGGATATCACCGCCGTGCAGGTCGAGGAGCCGGAGCTGTGCCGGCGCTATGCCTGCCGGATCGTGCGCAACGTCCGGCTGGGGCCGTCGCCCGCCTGGCTCGGTTACCGGCTGCGGGCGGCTGGCATCAGGCCGATCAACAACATCGTCGACGTCACCAACTATGTCATGCTGGAGCTGGGGCAGCCGCTGCACGCCTTTGACTACGACCGCCTGCAGGGCGGACGGATCATCGTGCGCCGGGCACGGCCGGGCGAGGAGATAATCTCACTGGACGGTACAAAGCGGGCCCTGGACGAGGAGATGCTGGCTATCGCCGATGCCCGGGAACCGGTGGCCCTGGCCGGGGTTATGGGCGGCCTGGCCAGCGAGGTAACCGGGGAGACCAGGACGGTGCTCCTGGAGTCGGCTTGGTTCGATCCCTTGAGCATCCGGAAGACTGCCAAGAAGCTGGGGATGCGCACCGAGTCCGAGCAGCGCTTTGAAAAGGGGATCGACACGGAGGGGGCGGTTAAGGCCCTGAATAGGGCGGCCCACCTGATCATCCAGCTTGAAGCCGGGGAGATCGCCTGCGGCGTGATCGACCGCTACGTGCGTCCGGCAGCTCCGTTGGCTATCCGGCTGCGCACCTCCAGGGTCAACCAGGTGCTGGGCACTTGCCTCAGCAGGGCGGATGTGCTGGAGATCCTGCACCGGCTGGACCTGTGTGTAGATCTTTGCGGACCTGACAGTCTGCTCGTCAGCGCGCCTTCTTACCGCCAGGACCTCGTGGAGGACATCGACCTGATCGAAGAAGTGGCGCGCCTGCATGGCTACGACCAGATTCCGTGCACGGTGCCGGCAGGTGTCCTGGCTCAGGGAGGAAGGCGTCCGGACAGCGCCCCCGTCAGAGAGGCTGCGGGCAGGGTCATGGCCACAGCCGGCCTGGACGAGGTGATCACCTACAGTTTCATAGGCGAGAGCGCCCTGGATCTGCTGCAGATCTCCTGCGACAACCCTCTGCGCAGGATGGTGCCTTTGCAGAACCCGCTCCGGGAGGAGCAGGGGATCCTGCGCCCGCTGCTGCTGCCCGGCCTCCTGGAGGCGGTGGCCACCAATCTCAAGCGCAAACAGACGAGCCTGGGGCTGTTTGAATTGGGGAGTGTCTTCAGGCCGGCCGGTTGTGGAGAGCTGCCCGACGAGAGGCTGCATTTGGGCATTGCTGCCTGCGGGATGCTGGACCGGGGCTGGCAGGAACAGCCCGTAGAGCGGGATTTCTTCTACGTGAAGGGCATAGCCGAAAATTTGTTAGAATCACTGGGCATCATCGGGGCCAGCTATGCTCCCTGGGTGGATGACCGGAGTCTGCATCCGGGGCGGGCAGCGAAGATCGTGATCGGCGCCACCGAGGCCGGGTGGCTGGGCGAGCTGCACCCGGAGGTGCTGGCAAACTACGAGATCGGCGCCCGGGTGGTGGCCTGTGAAATTGACCTGACAACGCTGCAGCCGCTGGTGAGGCTGCAGATCGCCGCTGTGCCCCTACCACGCTTCCCGGGCAGCTCACGGGATCTGGCGCTGCTGGTGCCCGAGGGGCTCACAGCCGGCCGCATCCGGGAGATCATCCTGGACGCCGGAGGAGAACTGCTGAAGGAGTGCCTCCTGTTCGACGTCTACCAGGGCGCCCAGGTGCCAGCCGGCTACGAACGCAGCTTGGCCTACAGGCTCCTGTTCCAATCTCTGGAGCGCACCCTGACCGAAGAAGAGGTGGCCGAAGCGCTCAGCCGCATCCTGAGTGCCCTGGCCAATGTTGGAGTGAACCTGAGATAGCAAGCCTGGATAGCAAACCCTGGATAGCAAACCCTGGAAAGGCCGGCCATCAAACGGCCGCCGTGTAATGCGGCTGATGCCCTCGCTGCGCCCAGCGCCACCCTGGCAGGCGGGCGCGCCGCAGCATCCCAGATAGCGCCTCTGTCGGGAAAACCGTCTTTTCAGTCGAAAAAGAGCATGAGATAGCAAACCCTGGCAGGAAATCGGGGTTTGGCAGAGAAAACAGATAGAGCTAGAATCCACTTTGTTCCTAGAAAGAGGAGGGCACCGGATGAGCGAGTTGGAAGAGAAAAGCAGGGTCACCGTCAGGATCCACGGCGAGGAATACGTGATCAAGGGATACGCCAAGCCTGACTACATCGAAGGGATCGCCGCTTACGTGGATAAGAAGATGCACCTCATCGCACAGAAAAACCCGCACCTCCCGGTCGGCAAGACAGCCGTTCTGGCGGCTCTGAACATCGCTGACGAACTCTACAAGCTCAAAGAGGACTACGACAGCCTGGCTGTGCTGCTGGAGGAAGAAAAAACGATCAAATAATCTCCAGGGGACAGATCCGATGACCAATTGGGAAATCAGCGGTATTTTCGTCGAGATCGCAGAACTGCTCGAGATCCTGGGGGAAAATCCCTTCAAGGCGAGGGCCTACCGGAACGCGGCCCGCCTGCTCGAGAACACCGGCCACGACGTCGAGCAGTTGGTGCGGGAGGACAAGTTGGAGGAGCTGCCGGGAATCGGCAGCGCCCTATCAGCGAAGATCAAGGAGCTGGTAACGACCGGCAGGCTGCAATATTACGAGGACTTGAGGCGGAAGGTGCCCCCGGACCTGCTCCGGATGCTGCAGATCCCCGGCGTCGGGGCGAAGACGGTGCAGCTGTTCCTGAGCCACAACATCACTACTATGGAGGACCTGGAAGCGGCAGCCCGCAACCGGCGTCTGCGTGAACTGCCTGGCATCGGCCAGAAGACCGAGGAGGAGATCCTGCATGGGATTGCAGTGATGCAGGAGCGCCAGAGACGCTGGCTGTTGAACGTGGCTGCTGCTGCCGTTAAAGAGATCCGGGGTTATTTGGCAGGATGGGCGCCGGGTGTGATCATGGAAGCGGCGGGAAGCTACCGCCGGGGCCGCGAGACCGTGGGCGACTTGGACTTTGTCGCTGCTTACGGCGATGCCGCGGCGCTGATCGCCTACTTTGTACAGGCGCCCTGGGTGAGGGAGGTGGTGGCGGAAGGGGAGATGAAGGCCACCGTCCTCACCAGGTGGGGAATCCAGGCAGACCTCTACGTGGTGCCGCCTCGCCAATATGCATCCACGCTCCACCATTTCACAGGGTCCAAAGAGCACAACGTGGCCATGAGGGAGCGCGCCCGGGCCAGAGGCTGGAAGATCAGCGAGTATGGGATCCAGAAAGGGGAAGAGAGCTTCTTCCCGGCAACGGAAGAGGAGTTTTTCTCTTTGCTGGGGCTCAGCTATATACCGCCGGAACTGCGTGAGGACCGGGGAGAGATCCAGGCGGCGGAGCGGGGCGAACTGCCCAGCCTGGTCGAGACCGGAGATATCAAGGGCGACCTGCATGCGCACAGCAACCAGACAGATGGAATCAACACCATAGCCGAACTGGCTGGGGCGGCCATGGCTCGGGGATACCAGTACCTGGCTGTTACCGACCATTCCCGGTCGCTGGCCTTTACCAACGGTCTGACCGAGGAGCGCCTGCTCCAGCAGCGGGATGAGATCGACAGCCTGAACCGGGAATGGGAGCACTTCCAGCTGCTGGCAGGAACCGAAGTGGATATCCTGTCCAAGGGACAGCTGGACTTCGATGACAGGCTGTTATCCCAGATGGACGTGGTGGTGGCCTCGGTGCATTCCGGGTTCAGACAGGAGCAGGCGGTTTTGAACGAACGCATCGAAGCCGTCCTGAAGAATGAGCACGTGGACATCATCGGCCATCCCACCGGGCGCCTTATCGGCCGGAGAGAGCCATACGCCCTCGACGTGGCACGGATGCTGGAGCTGGCGGCTGAAACCGGAACCGCACTGGAGATCAACGCCTCGCCGGACCGGCTCGACCTGGGCGACGTGTATGTGCGCCAGGGCCGGGAGTTGGGCGTGAAGTTTGCCATCAACACCGATGCCCATGAGGCCCACTACCTGGACGATATGCGGTACGGGGTGCTCACTGCCAGGCGGGGCTGGGCCGGCCGGCAGGATATCATCAACACCAAGCCGTTGCAGGAGTTGAAAGCCTGGCTGAAAAAGCACCCGACCGCGCCCGCCGGGTACCCGCTTTAGCCGGGTGCCCGACCCGCTTCGCGGGTACCCCGGCGCGGGCACCCGGGCGGGTACGCCGGCACGCCTGATGCTCACTCCGCTCACGATTAGGAGAGAGCGAGAGGCAGCCCGGTGCAGGCATCCGGAATTGTTGACGTCAAAACCGGACAGAATTAAGAACGGGCATTTCTGTACAGTTCGGTACCGGCCCCTATCAGAAATTATAATTCAGAAATTATAATAATAAAGCTAGGAAACGCAAGCTAAAGAGAGTTCGGGCAGGCTTTAAGCGGTTACCAAAGTCTTTATTGGAGGTGCGATAGATGAGGTTCAAGGAGATCTACGAGTTGGCGGTGCAGAAGGGGATAGCGTCCGACCTGAGAGGCGAGCCCCTGATCTCCAAGATGCTGGCCAAACAGCGCAAAGAATACGAAGAGATGAAGGAGAGCGAGAAGGCTGAATTCGACCTGGAAAAGCTGCACAACCCCTTCAGCGACACCCGTATGCTATACGGCGATGAAGATAGCGAGATCCGGAGCGTTCTCTGCGGGATCGACATGGAGGTCGGCGAGATCTTGCTGGCCGACCGGCTGCGCGGGAGCGGAAAGAAAATAGACCTGGTCATCACGCACCATCCCGAGGGGAAGGCAATGGCCGCCCTGTACGAGGTGATGCACCTTCAGGAAGACTTGTTGGCGCAGTTGGGAGTACCGATCAACGTGGCCGAGGGCATCCTGGTAGGACGGATCGCCGAGGTGGCGCGGCGCCTGATGCCCCTGAACCACAACCGGGCGGTTGACGCCGCGCGCCTGTTGGATATCCCGTTGATGTGCGTGCATACGCCGGCGGATAACCTGGTCACCGCCTTCCTGACCAGGTATTTGGAGGAAAAGGGCCCGGAAACGCTGGGAGAAGTCGTCAAAGCCCTGAAGGAGATCCCCGAATATGCCGCTGCCGGAACATTGAACGCGGGCCCCAAGATCGTGGTCGGAAAAGAAAAGTTGCGGGTTGGCAAGATCTTCGTAGACATGACCGGCGGCACCGGGGGAGCCAAGGAGGCTTTCGAAAAGCTGGCGCTGGCCGGAGTCGGTACCGTGGTCGGCATGCACATCGCCGAGGAGCATCGCAAGGAGGCCGAAAAGCACCACATCAACGTCGTGATCGCCGGCCATATCGCCAGCGATTCCCTGGGCATGAACCAGTTCCTGGACGAGCTGGAACAGCGCCAAGTGGCTGTCCTGGCCTGCTCGGGGCTGATCCGGGTTAGCCGGTCCCGGCCAGGGGGGCCGCAGGGCGCCGCCAGGGAGCGCACAGGGGGGCGCCGGGCGACCGATCCGGCGGATGCGGCGCGGCCACCCAGGCGCAAGCGCTAGTGTCTGGTAAAGGCTCGGGGGGCGCGGCAGTGAGCGCATGACAGGGAGGAGCAGGCCGGAGCTGTTAGCCCCCGCCGGGGGTATGCAGGCCTTGAGGGCAGCCGTGGAGAACGGGGCGGATGCCGTATACCTGGGGGGGAAGTCGTTCGGGGCGCGCGCCTCTGCAGACAATTTCACCCGGGAGGAGCTGTACGAGGCCCTGGCGTATGCCCACGGGCGCGGCGTCCGGGTGTATGTGACCGTCAACACCCTGGTAGACAATGAGGAATTCGGAGAGCTGTCCGATTTCCTGTTTTTTTTATACGGGGCCGGAGCAGATGCCCTGCTGGTGCAGGATCTGGGAGTCATTGCCTGGATCCGGGCGGTGCTTCCGGGTTTCCCGCTGCACGGCAGCACCCAGATGACGGTCCATAACGCCGCCGGGGTGCAGTACCTGGCTGGCCTGGGCCTGCAGCGGGTGGTGCTAGCGCGCGAAACCACATATCAGGAATTGCTCTCCATCAAGAGCAGCACAGACCTGGAGCTGGAGGTGTTCGTCCACGGAGCGCTCTGTATCAGTTACTCGGGCCAATGCCTGTTCAGCAGCATGGTCGGAGGACGCAGTGGCAACCGCGGCAGCTGCGCCCAGCCCTGCCGCTTGGCCTACACCCTGGTGGATGAAAGGGGAGGAGAACTGGGCGGCGCCTGTCCGGGCCAGCACCTGCTGAGCACCAAGGACCTGATGCTGCTGCGAGAATTGCCGTCACTGATTGCGTCCGGAGTGGCGGCCCTGAAGATCGAGGGTCGCATGAAAAGGCCCGAATACGTGGCGACAGTCGTCCGGATCTACCGGGCTGCCCTGGACCGGGCCTGCGCGGACCCCGGGCATTACGAGGTCTCCGGGGAGGAAATCCGGGACCTGGCCCAGGCCTTCAACCGCGGTTTTACCAACGGCTACTTTGCAGGCAATCCTGGCCAGGCGCTGATGAGCTTCACCAGGCCCAACAACCGCGGCCTCTACCTGGGCCGTGTGCTGAGAGCCGAACCCGGGCGTGCGCTTATTAAGACAGTACTGCCGCTTAAGAGTGGCGACGGCATCGAGTTCTGGACGCAGAAGGGGCAACGGGAAGGGATCACCGTTCACGGCATGAACCCGACCCTCGCGCCGGCGCCGGGGAGTCCGCCGGCGGGCGCGGAAGCGGAAGCGGGCAGCGAGGTGGAGCTCTGCCTGCCCTTTGCGGTCAGGCCGGGCGACCGGGTGTTCAAGACGCATGATGAGCGTCTGAACCAGGAGGCCCGGCGCAGCTTTATGGGGCCTGGGCGCCGCCTGATTCCGATCAGCGTATGCGTGACGGCCCGCCTTGGCGAGCCCCTGGCGATGGCCGCAGTTGACGCCACGGGTCTGAGAGTGGCGGTGCGGGGAAGATTGGCAGGCGAGCGCGCTCTGAAGCATCCTCTCACCCCGGAGGTGGCGCACGCCCAGATGGAGCGCCTGGGCAACACCCCCTTCACCCTGTCGGGGCTGGAGTGTGACCTGGACGGCGAGGCCATGTATCCGCTGAGCGAGATCAACGCCGTGCGCCGCGATCTTACCGCAGCCCTGGAGGCGGCTCGCCTCGAACAGTTCCGCCGTAGTCCCCCGGAAGGGGCCGCACAGGCTGAAACGGCTTTCTGGTTATCCCTGCGCCAGATGGCGGCTTCGCGGCGGACGATCTCTTCATCGGGCGCGGCGGCCGCCTGCACGAGCGTCATTCCGGAGGCGCCTCCGTTTCGCCGCCGCCTGCTGCATGGCCGTTGTTGGCCGTGGCAGTGTCCGATGAGGCCGGTTTGCAGTCGGCCCTGGCCGGAGGCACCGATGTCGTTTACTTCGGAGGGCTCTCCTACCAGGGCCGTGATGCCTGGAGTCCGGGCCGGACAGCCGCAGCAGTTGAACGCTGCCGCGCCGCGCCCGCTGCCGCCGTGATCACTTCTGACGTGCGCATGGCACCAGGTAAAGTTGGAGCGAGAGGGGCGACCGGCCAGGCTCGTCCGTACCTGATCGTGCCGCGGATCTGGAAGGATGGGGATCGCCCGCCCGTTGCAGCCTGTCTCGATGCAGCGGCCAGTTCGGGCGCCGGGGTGCTGGTGGGCGATCTCGGCGGGCTGGCCCTGGCCCTGCAGGCCGGGCTGGAGATCGTTACCGATCTGTCCATTCCGGTCTTCAACGATGCGGCAGCGTTGTTGCTTCTGCAGCAGGGAGCCGGCAGGCTGACCCTGTCGCCGGAGTTGAACCGTGAGCAGCTGCAGAGGCTCGCCTTCAGGGCGACACCGCACCTGGAGCTGATCGTGCACGGAACAATGCCCCTCATGGTCAGCGAGCACTGCCCGCTGGGGGCGCAGGCCGCCGGGGGGAAGCGCTGCCCGCAGCGCTGCCGCAGGGGTGCCTGTTTTCTAAAAGACCGCCAGGGCTACCGCTTTCCCCTGCAGTTTGATGAGCACTGCCGCATGACTCTATACAACGCCAGGGAACTCTGTCTGATCGAGCATCTTGATGATATAATACAGGACGGATATGGAGCGATCAGGCTGGAACTGCGCTCCTCCGAAGCGAAACGGGTGCTGGGGATCACGAAGATCTACCGGGAAGCCTGCGACCGGATCCGGTCGGGAGACTGGACCAGAAGCGCCGGCAGACAGGCCTGGGAACAGCTGGACCAGCTCTCCACGCAAGGCCTGACCCGGGGTCATTACCTGCGTGGCGTTCTGAGGCCCGCATCGGAGACAGGAGGCCAGAAGCCTTAACAAAGGATCATCAGGCCCCTGCTCTTAAAGACCACGCCTTGCCTCTGACATCTCAGTGGAAAGGTAGAATTCAGGGAGAAAGGTAGAATTCAGGGAGAAAGATAAATTCAGGGAGAAAGATAGAATGGACCGGTATTCCCTCAAGAAGCTGGAATTTCATAAGATCAAGGAGATGCTGGAGTCGGACTGCCGCACCCCCCTGGGCCCGCCGCTGGTTCGTGCCTTGGAGCCATCTTCCGACCCGGTCGAGATCGGCCGCTGGCAGGAAGAGACTTCCGAAGCGGCGACCCTGCTCAGGATCCTGCCCTCCCTGGGCTTCGAGGGCATCTCCGATTTGACGCCGCAGCTGCGGCGCGCCGCCATCGGCGGGGTGCTGGAGCCCCGGGAACTGCTGCTCTGCCGCCAGACCCTGGCGGTGGCCGAACGGATCAAGCAGGAACTGGCGGGATACGACAAGGAGCAGCCCTGCCTGCAGGGGTATGCCTCCGGCATTGATGTCTGCGAGCCGCTCCAGGAGCGGATCGATGCCTGTGTCCTCCCGGACGGCGAGGTTGCCGACAGCGCCTCCCCCGAGTTGGCCCGGCTGCGGCGGCAGATCCGGGATGTGGAGGCCAGGGCGCGCAGCCAGCTGGACGATATCCTCAGCAAGCCGGAGTGGCTCCGGTTTTTGCAGGAGCCGCTCTACACCGTCCGGGGCGATCGCTACGTCGTTCCGGTCAAACAGGAATATCGCAGCCATTTTCCAGGCCTCGTCCATGACCAGTCCGGCAGCGGGGCGACCGTGTTCATGGAGCCCCTGCCGCTGGTCAATTTAATGAACGACCTGGCGGCAGCCCGCGGCGCGGCGCATGCCGAGGAGCTGCGCATCCTGGAGCAGTTGTCCGGGCTGGTAGCGGCCTACCAGGACGAACTGCGCACAGACATGGAGCTGCTCGCCTTGCTGGACTTCACTTTTGCCAAGGGCCGGCTCAGCCTCCGGCAGAGGGGTCGCCAGCCTGCCTTCGGCGACGATCGCCGGGTAGACCTGCGCGGCGGACGGCATCCCTTGCTCCAGGGAGAGGTGGTGCCGGTCGACCTCAAGTTGGGAAAGGATTTTGACTGCCTGGTCATCACGGGGCCCAACACAGGCGGCAAGACCGTTGCCCTGAAAACGCTCGGCCTGCTGATCCTGATGGCGCAGGCCGGCCTGCATATCCCTGCCGGAGAGGGCACGGTCCTGCCGTTTTTCAACAACGTCTACGCCGACATCGGAGACGAGCAGAGCATCGAACAGTCGCTGAGCACTTTTTCCGGGCACATGAAAAACATCGTTCACATCCTGCAGGGAGTGTCGGGGTCCACGCCTGTGGAGCAAAGGCCCGGGCAGCTCAGCCTGGTATTGCTGGACGAACTCGGGGCCGGCACCGATCCGGAACAGGGCGCCGCCCTGGGGATGGCGATTTTATTGGCACTGATGCAGCTGGGCGCCCTCGTTATGGCCTCCACCCACTACAGCGAGCTCAAGCTCTTCGCTTACTCGGAGGAGAGGGCTGAGAACGCCTCCGTGGAGTTCGACAGCAAGACACTGCGCCCCACCTACCGTTTGATTACAGGAGTGCCGGGCGAAAGCAACGCCTTCGAGGTGGCCGGGAGTCTCGGCCTGCAGCCGGAGGTGCTGAGCAGGGCCCGCGGCTTCCTGAGCCCTGAACAGCGCCAGTTGGCCGACCTGATCAGGCAGCTCCGGGAGGACCAGGCAGCCGCCTCCGAGGCCCGCCGGGAGGCCGAGCATCTGAGCGCCGAAGCCCGGCAGTTGCAGGCGAGGCATAAAGAGGAAGAAGAGCGGCTGCGGCAGAGGGAGCGGGACACCCTGGCGAAAGCCACCCAGGAAGCCCAGGAGTTGGTGCGGATGGCGAGGAGTGAGGCCGAGCAACTGATCCGCGCTCTCAGAGAAGAGCAGCGCAGATCAGGTCTGGATGAACGGAGGCAGGCCGCCCTGGTTGCCCGCAGCAAGCTGTCCGCCCTGTCTGAACAGATCGAGGAGCGGGTGAGCGCCATCACGCCAGTTTCCGGCGGCGAGCCTCCGGATGGTGTCAAGATCGGGGATCCGGTATTTATCCCCCGCTTCAATACCGAGGGCTGCGTGCTGGAGGAGCAGAACAGCGGCGGAGACGTCCTGGTGCAGGTGGGCGCCCTGAAGGTCACCCTCCCCGTCAAGGAGCTCCGGAAGACTGCCAGGAGCCAGCAGGAGCGTTCTTTTTCGTTCCAGTCTCCATCCCTGGAGCAGGCGGCAGGGGTCTCCACCGAACTCCATCTCAGGGGGCTGCGGGTTGAAGACGCCCTGGAGCAGGTGGACAAGTACCTGGATACCGCCTACCTGGCCGGCCTGCCCAGAGTCAGCCTGATTCACGGCAAGGGAACCGGGGCGTTGCGGGACGCCCTCAGGCGCTACCTGGCCCAGCACCCCTTTGTTGATTCCTTCCGTTCAGGCGGGCATTATGAAGGGGGCACCGGGGTGACCGTCGTCACCTTCAAGTAGCCCCCAACCGGAGTTTCGTCCCTCGAACCGCCTCTCGTGTTCCGCTCTCCCTCGAACCGCCTCTCGTGTTCCGCTTCCGGGCTCGCCGCCGCTACTGATCTGTTGTCTGGTTATACTGATCGCTGTTCTGGTTCGAGGTATTGGTGCTGGGTATGAGGTTGCTAACCTGATGATCAGGCAGCGGACAGTGCAGCGTGGGCACCTGATTCGCCGGAAACTGCTCCTCCACCACAAACTCCGGCGGACAACCGCCGGTTTGCAGGAAGCCGGGGATGTTCGCCAGGTAGGGAAATCCCTTGTTCCGGGGATCGGTACAGATCTTGACGGTCACCATCTGAGTCGCCGAAGCGGCGCTGGGTGATCCCTCACCGCTGGTCCCGATGCCGGTGCTGGCAGGCCCCGGGCTATACTGCGTGGGCAGGGCGTCTTTCATGTCCTCGGGCTGGTACGGGCCGCTCACCGGCGGTCGTTTCAAGAACACCTTGGTGGCCGTATGCTGTGACTCGGGAGTGGCCAACAGCCCGGTATCGGTATCGATGGTGGCCTCCACATAGGCATCGTCGGTCTCAGTCGGCACCGTCCCCTGGACGAACAGATCATACTCCAGTGAGTTTGGGGGATCGAAGGCATTGGGCAGCAACCCGGACTTGTTGCAGACCGCGACCCTGACCAGCCCCGCCGGCATCGGGAAGTCGGTCACAGGCAAACCCTGGACAGCTGTTTCCATGACCTGTTTCCAGGCCAGGGCCGGGTAGGTCGCTCCGAACACGTCGGGCATGTTTTCCATGTTTTCACTTTTATCGAACCCCATCCAGACGGCACCGACATACTCCGGGGTGTAACCCATGAACCAGGCGTCCGCTTTCATGGAAGTGGTGCCCGTCTTCCCCGCCACCGGGCGATCCAGTTGGGCATTGGTGCCTGTGCCCGCTTTCACCACGTCCTCGAGCAGGTCGGTCATGATGCGGGCGGTCTGTTGAGACATCACCACTCTCTGCTGGGGCTGGGCCTGATAGATGACCGCCCCGGTGTTGTCCGTGATCTTGAGAACGCAGTACGGTTGAGTATAGACGCCCATGTTGGCGATGGCAGAGTAAGCACCGGCCATCTGCAGGGGTGAGATGCCGTTGGTGATCCCGCCCAGCGCCAGCGACAGGTTCTTGTCTTTGACCGGGTCGAGGCTGGTGATGCCCATCTTGGTGGCAAAGTCGTAACCGTAATCGATGCCGATCTGGTTGAGCAGCTTTACGGCATAGGTGTTGATCGAGTACATGATGGCTATGTGCATGGTGATCAGGCCGCGGTACCGGCTGTCGTCGTTATAGAAGGTCTTGCTGCCGAAGGTTGGCGGTACGTCGTCCTGTACGAACGCTTCGGTGTAGCCCTTCTCGATGGCCGGGGAGTAGACCACGATCGGCTTGATGGCGGACCCGGGCTGGCGTTCGGCCTGGGTGGCCCTGTTGAAGGGTCGCGCCACTGTGTGCTGGCGCCCCCCGATCAGGGCCTGGATCTGGCCCGTGTGCTGGTCTACGAGCACCATGGCCCCCTCTACCTGCTGTCCGTTGTAATCGGACGGAAAATTAGCCTTGTTGGCGAAGACTTCCTCCATCTTCTTCTGCACCGGCGCGTTCAGGGACGTGTATATATTCAGCCCGCCACTGTAAACCATGTTCTGGGCGGCATCCAGCGACATCCCCTGTTGCTGCAAAATATCCTCGGTCTCGCTGACCACCTCATCGGTGTAGTAGGGGTACTGGTAGGCGCCGGTAACTCCCTCGTGGTACTGCAGCTTCTCCTGTTTAGCCTGGTCGGCTTCCTGCTGGGTGATCTTGCCGTATTTGACCATCTGGTCGAGCACAGTCTCCTGCCTGTTCTTCGCAGCATCCGCATTGGCAAAGGGGTTGTAATTACTGGGGCTGCGCACGATCCCCGCCAGCATGGCGCTCTCGGCCAGGTCGAGGTCCTTGGCATCCTTGTTGAAATAAAGCTGAGACGCAGCCTGAATGCCATAGGCGCCGTTGCCGAAAAAGATCCTGTTCAAGTAAAACTCGAGGATCTCGCTCTTGGAGTAGTGATGCTCCACCTCCAAGGCCAGGATCGCCTCCTGGATCTTGCGATGTAAGGACTTATCGTTGCTGAGGAAGGCGTTCTTGACCAATTGCTGGGTGATGGTGCTGCCTCCCTCAGACATGGTGCCGCCGCGCAGGTCGGCCCACAGCGCCCTGATAATCGCCTCCGGGTCGATGCCCATATGCTGATAGAAGCGGTTGTCTTCGGCGGCCACAAAAGCTTGGGGCAGGTAGGGGGGCAGATCCTGGAGCGAAACCGGGGTGCGGTTTTCATCTGTATAGACCTGTGACGCCTGTTGATCCAAGCGATCGTAGATGATTGTCGATTGCGTTCCTGTCAGTTTACTGGGGTCCCATGACGGTAGGGTGACGACCGCCCAGGTAAGGTTGCCGCAGCCCACCAGGAGCAGGCATAGGGCGGCCACCGTAATTACAAGTATGATTACTCGTGACGGTTTCAGCCTTTTCCGTCTGTTTTTCTTGGGTTGGTAGGTTTCCCTCTGTCGGCTGGACATTTGAACCTCCTGCTTCCGTTATAACCTCTGGTTCGAATCCATGTGTCAGTTAGGTGACGGGATGGGGAACAGTGCCCGTAAGCAGGGTGAGATTCAATTCCTGCGTGTGCTCGACCGCTTCCGGCGGCGCGATGACGGTGAGAACGTCCCCGGCCTGAATGATGGTGTGGGCCTCGGGAGCGACTATTTCCTTGTTGCTGCGCTGCACCGTCAGTACCGTGCCCCCGGTACGCGCCCGGAACTGCACGTCTTCCAGGCTCTTGCCGGCCAGAGGTGAGTTGGGTTCAACCCGCAGTTCCTGGATCCTCTGCAAGCGTGTGGCCATCTTGAAAGTATAATCCAGCAGTTCGTCGGTCAGCCGTACGATCTCGGCATCCAGGCGGCTGCGCTCATCCAGGCGTTGGTGCAAGCGCCTCTGGATATCGGACAGGATCTGGCGCTGCCCATACTCAGCCAGGTAGCTCTCGGCGTTTGGCTTGGAGCGCACTGTCACTCCGATACCCGGGTGCAGCTCAACAATCCCCCGCTCTTCGAGGATGGCGAGGGCGCGCCGGATCGTCTCCGGGGATACGTTGTACCGGCCAGCCAGCGAAGAGCGCCCGAAGATCCGCTGCCCTTCCCGGTACTCGCCCCGGCCAATCCTGGTGGCGATATCGACGGCGATATTCATGTACCTTGCGAAATGACCCTGAGGCCTTTCTTCTGACAGACAGATCATCTCCCTTTAAAACATAAGGCCAAAGCCTTGAAATCTCACTCGGCGCTGCAATTTCGATGATATTATGATATTTATGCAGTGATCATTTTGTAAAGTATAGCATATTGAACAGGTGGCTGAAAGATGTCCGCAAGACCCCCGATCACATACATAATGAGGTGGCTTAAGCAGACTTTTTAAGAAAAAATACATTTCCAGGAAGGGCTTTTTTCTTTTTAATTGAATCTTCCATAGTAAAGTAATGTATTTTTCGAATATTTCTCAGCAGGCGGCAGCTTTAAGATCGTCGCCACTAAAGGCCAGCGCGGGGTCGAGGTAGATTTCAGCAACTCAGGCGGTCAAGGACTTTCAGGAGCGGTTACGTACAAATACAACGAAGGCCAGTAATCTCAAGGACTATGAACGATCGAGAGACGTCAAGAAAAGGCTGAAGCTCCAGGCTTACAACCCGCCACTACCAGCTCTTAAACCAATCAGCTGGACCGGTAGGTGCTCAAGCAGTCTGACTGTCGGTTGAAGTGTGAGTAATTCTATTTTATACTGCACGATGACGCTGTAGCTCCAGAATTCCGAGACCATGTGTTTTTTGACTGGGAGGCGTCAGGCTTGATGGATGACTCTTAAGAGGCCTTTTTTAAAAGGAATTACAAGCACCTAATTGAGCAAAGCCGACTTGTCCGGGAAAAGCTTGGTCAAAGAGCAGGCGGAGTTTCCTGGAAACTACTATATTGGGAGGCGAAAGCATGAAGAAGGGAATGACATGGTGTTTGTTGGCGTCGTTGATTGTTGTCGGCATCCTGGTTGCGGGTTGCAGCAAAGGCGGCTCCACTGCCAGCAGCCCAACGGCCAGCAGCCCGCCGGCCAGCAGCCCAACGGCCAGCAGCCCGCCGGCTCCCGCTCAGGGTCAGCCGAGCGGCAGCCAGTCGTTGGCAGATTTAATTAACAAGGGCAAACTGATTCAAAGCGTCTCGGCTGACATCACTTCGACCACCTCCGACGGTAAGACAAGTAGCGGAACGATCTGGGTGCAAGGCAAGATGTTTAAGTTTGAAACCACTGTCAATGGCACGCAGGAAGTAATGATATATAACTACAATGACAGTAGCATGATTGTGTATCAGCCAGCCACCGGCCGGGGATCGAAGATGAAGCTGAGCCAGAGCCAGAATAGGTCGCCTGGGGATTTATTGAACGAAATGGACCCGAGCAAGGTGCAGGACCTCGGGACGGCAGTCATCAATGGCGAGACCTGCCGCGTTTTGCAATACACCGACCAGTACGGGACGACTATAAAAATGTGGCTGATCGTGGATCTGGGCTTTCCTGCCCAAATAAACAGCACCCTGCCGAACGGCACTACCACGACGGCCGACTACACGAACATCAAGGTGGGCCCGCTGCCCAGCGATACTTTCAGCGTGCCAGCCGGCGTAAAGATCATAGATATGACCAATATGAACCTGCCACCTCAACAATAAAAACCGCTGGGAAGCATCTGGCCCAGAACATAGTCCCGAACATAATGGCTGTAAGCAGGTCCGGCTCCTACATGCAGGAATGGTCTCCTGCATGTAGGAGTATTATACTGCCACTGATCTGGAAGGTGACGGCATGGAGCATTCGGCGCGACCTATGTGAGGCGGTTGGTAAACCTCATTAAGCTGGGACAATTGGCACACATTGGAGTTCTTAATGCCAGTAATAATATGGGATGCTATTAAACCATACTTAGAAAAACCTTGGTGGCAGGGATTAGCATGCTGCGAGTGCCTCAAAGTTGATTGAAGAAATAGAAAGGCTAAGAACGTTATTGGAAATAAGATAAAAATAGAAGGGGTGATATTATCATGAATCCTGATGAAAAAGTTAAGATGCTGATGAATGAGCTTAATTGGGAAGAATCAACTGCAAGAGCATTTGTTGAGTATGGTTGTATATGCCCATATTGCGGTGAAGATTTATTAATTTCAAGAGCTAGTTATTCAAGCATATATATTGACCATCTCTTGCCTAAAAGTAAATATCCTGATTTAGAATGGGATCAAAGAAACGTAGTAGCTTGTTGTTTGTCGTGTAATTCAATGAAATATGAATTGAATATATTGGATTTATATAAAGATATAGATCCTAAAAATGCATTGGATAATAAACAAGATTTAATCAATATGGTAAAAGCGTCTTTATCTGAAAGGCTTGAGTATAGGCAAAAGGAATATATGAAGGTAACACAAATAATTCGCAGTAGTTAGCTTAATTAAGATGTTAGCTCCTCTGCTCATTCTTTTTATATTCATTACCAGCGGCTGTGGTTGAAGTGAGGTGAATCACTGTGAAAAAAAAGCCTCCCAAGATCGCTCTCCTGAAATTTTGCCAGCAACCGGCCTGAAAGTAAGGAGTCCGAGGTTGGAGGCGTTTTGCAACAGTTTGAATGGAAGTTTAAAGAAGAAGGGCGGAAAAAAAGCAGGTCTGCCAAGTGACTAACTGGATAGTCATGCACCCTTTGTGTATATTCCATCGGAATCGGCCACCGATTCCGTTCTAAGTCCAACATATCCGAGTCAAGTCGTCCACCTGTTCCGAAGAAAATCGGTCACTTTAAATATGCCAACAGAACTCTTAAAAGCAGGAGCCGGTCTCAACCATCCTGATTGTGCTCGGCAATAAAGCTGTGTCGAGCCGATCATGATGAACTCCCTTTAGATGCATCTTGAAATCTACTTGTGAATCTTGCAGTAGTCGAAATAGGAATAAACATGTGGAATGAGCGCCCCGACCACCACAAGGGCCACTAACAGGATCCAGCCGTCCCTGCCGCCGATGATTCCGCCCACGATCAACACCAGCCCGGCGATAACCCAGACCCGGCTGCCCAGGCGTTGCGTCCTGGTCCAGACTCCTTCGTCAGACAGGGTCCAGGGGTTGGCGGTGCCGAAGAACCAGGTCTGTTTTTTGATCCGCCCCATGACGTTGCCGATACCTATCCACAAAACGCCCAGCGCCGTCAGAACCGCTGTTTCGGCTGACACCTGCCAGCCAAGGGCGTAACCCAGGATTAACAGCCAGTGCAGCACTACCAAGGTCAGAACGACGCCCAGCCTCACAAAGCGGAAAGTGTCGGAGAAACGGCTGTAGTTCGCCCGGTGCGGGTCGATTGCCGGCAGGAGAGCAAACACCAGTAACACGAAAAGAGTTACGAAAAACGAAACAAAGGCGAACCCAGTGTGCACGAGCGAGTACAGATACAACGAAGCAGCCAGGTCTAGGGCCAACAAAATCCCAATGGCCCAGCCCTGCAGCAAGAATTTCCTACTCTCCTCCATTGTCTTTCTCCTTTCTCGGTAGTAATCCGGTCAACCAGGCAAACAAATCCTGGAACACGGTGGAATTAAGGGAATACACGATATACTGCCCCCGGCGCTCACACTCCACCAGTCTGGCCTGTTTGAGTAGGCTCAGGTGGTGGGAGACGCTCGGCTGGGATATGGAAAACTGATCGGCGATCTCCCCGGCTGTCAGATCACCTTGGCGCAAGAGTTCCAGGATGCGCCGCCGGGTGGGATCGGCCAGGGCATTAAACAATTGGTTCAAAGGTTTCCTCCCCTCCCATAGATATTTAGACATATGCCTATATGTATTATAGTCCCTTACAATCAAGTGTCAATAGGCTAATGGTATCTGCCAAAAAGTCCCTTTTTTACCTGCCAGTTCAGCCATGCTTAACCCATACCTTGCAGGTAGGAGCCAGTCAAGGGAGCGGATGATTCCAAGATTTCCATTAGCCAATGGTTAACCATTCCATTAATGGGAACCTGGAAAGGGAACTGAAGGGTTGGATTAGGTGGAAAGTCGGCCACCTATTCCGTATTGAATCGGCCAGCGATTCCGGGGGAACCGGCCACTAGTAAAATTACCAGTTGACCTGAATTGTACTCCTATCAAGTATCGATCAGGAAGACAAGTTGCTGTTTATCTTTCTGTAGCGCCTGCAAAGCAGGTAACTAGAACCGAAAAAGAAGCAAACGCCAATTATTACGCAGGGCGGGGAAAAGATCCATTGCACGAAGAAGCGCACGCACCGCTAACGGAAACCTGGAATAGGACACCAGATCAGGTGTCTTGAACTCCTTGATTAGATCAAGCTTCGGCACAAGTTTCTTGATGTCTTGAGGATCAGCGACGCCCCACTTAAAGGAAGCACCAGTACCCGCGACGTTAGAACCCCTTCTAACTGCCCAGGTATTGAGCGCATCGAAGATCATCTGCCCACCGGGAAAACGGCGAGTCAGAGCATTAAGGAGCGCCTTAACATTGTCTTCAGCCATGTACATCAATACCCCCTCAGCAACAATCAGGGCAGGCTGGTCCACCGGTATTTCATCCAACCAGTGCAAATCTTCCAGCGAAGTACCGATCAGCCGGTAGCCAAGCCGCTCGGGATATAGTTTCAAGCGCAGTTCGATCACATCAGGGTAATCTACATCGAACCAATTCACGCTGGCAGGTGGATCGACCCGGTAGACTCGAGTATCCAAACCGCAGCCAAGGTGCAGAACCGTCGCGTCAGGGTGATCCGCCAGATAGCTGGTCGTCAGCAGATCGAAGTTCCTGGCCCGGATGGCGACAATCATCGACCCGGTCTTATTCCAGATCTTATTCCACCTTTCTTTGCCGAAATCGTAATCGATGCGGCGGATCGCCTCTTCCGCCAACGGATCTCGCAAGATGGGGTTCTGCCATTGGCTCTGCACTGCTTTAGCATACAGCATGAGGAGGCTTGTTTCTTTCTCTTTCGTGACGTGGATTTTATCAGTTGTCATTGGCATTTCCCTTTCGTTTTACCTTCTTGTCCTTCGCCTGCTTCAACTGCTCAAGATGCGCCTTAGCTGCAGCGACAACCTGGCGGATAACCGCATTGCCCGCTTCGCTGTGGTCGCCATCCTTCGGAGTCAGTAGGCGATCCATCATCTCAGCAACTGTTTCCATAACAACGTCATACGGCGGAAACTGGTCGGGCGGCTTGAAATCTCCGATCGTCAACTGCCCGTATGCCAGTATATCGATAATGTGCGCCGCCACTGCCGGGTCAATATTCTGGCGCACAGCGCCCGCTGCTTGCATCACTTTGATGAAATCTACACTGATTGAACCCGTCTGAATCCAGGCAAACAGGTTGTCCGGCTTACGCAGGTAGTGACCAATAATACGCCGATCCCGCCGCATCATGGAAGCTATCAGAGGGTGACTGTTGACTGCGTTAAGTGTAGCCCGGTAAAGCCCCCCGATAGTACCGCCTTGTGGGTTGGATTCGATATATCTCAGCCATGATTGGGCATATTGCATCCATTCGTGATACAAAAGGGCTTCAAAAAGTTCCTCTTTCCCCTTGAAATAGAGGTAGACCGTTCCTCTGCTCAAGCCTGCTTCATCAGCGATATCACTCATAGTTGTCTTGTCATACCCCTGGCGGACAATTACCGCCACTGCTGCATCGAATATTTGCCTCTGGCGTTCTTCACTTTCGGGCAACCCCATCCCACCTTCGCGATCTGTACATGTTAAACATTTATTGTTTATATTGTCCAATATAACAGAAAGCATAGTTTAATGCCAAGGAGAACAAACAACAGAATAAGTGATCCTTAGCGCTTATTTAAGCTATTTATTCCCTTATCTGGAAACATGATAAGTGGCCGGTTATAGCGGAATGAGCGGCTGTTGTTCAGCGGAATTAGTGGCCGGCCGAAAACGGAATGGGTGGCCGATTGAGGCTGGAATATACACCCTTGGGTTTCCCAAGCCTTCATCGTCATAATGTTGACTACTAACAGTTACCAACCAGAGCAATATACCATTCATACATCTTGTGACAGGTGGGAGTGGATGGGTAATAGGCGGAGGGTGTTTTGGTAGAGGCATTTTGTGCCAAGGAGCGTTTGCCTTGCATCCGAGTTGAGGGAACTATATAATGAAGGAAATATCAATAAAAAGTGCCGAAGTGGCGGAATTGGCAGACGCGGCGGACTCAAAATCCGTTGAGCTCATCACTCGTGGGAGTTCGACTCTCCCCTTCGGCACCATGAAAACTCAAGCCCTGCAAGCCCTGCAGGACTTTATATTTTATACGGTGATGCATAGAAATTGAGAGTTGGGGACAAATTGGGGACAGTCTGCCTCAAAAGTTACTTCATAAGACCGAAAAATACTTAAAGTTACATACTGGCTCCTGTCTTTTTATGCTACAATAAGCATAAAAAGGGAGGCGATATAAAATGTCCTCGGAGAAAGAAATTATCTCAGATATAACATCCTAAATCAAAAAAGAAGGAGCTGCTTTAAATAAAACATGGTATACCGGTATCACAAATGATCCGGAGCGCCGATTGTTCATTGAGCACGGAGTAAACAAGGAAAATGGACGATGGATTTATATGACTGCTGACAATGAGAATATAGCAAGAAAGGTAGAAGATTATTTTATTAGCCTTATTGGTTTAGATGGCTGTGTTGGTGGAGGCGACTCAACAGCAAAAATTGTTTATGCATACAAAAAGACAAAGGACACAAATCCATGACAGTGACTCCTAAAAAACATTAATCCCAGGTCCGTGGTGGCCTGGGATTATTACTATTTTTATAGATTACTTTTTAATGGTGGTAGGTTATACATTGTTATCGGTGATAGAGCGTTTCCACATTCGTATTCACCGATTCTTATAATTAGCGCCTTAATCGCTTCTTCCATCCACTTAATTTCCTGATTAAATAAAGGATCAAGGCTACTTTGTCTATCGACCTTTCTAGCAGTTTTAAAATCCCCTCTAAATGAAGATTCGCTTTTAATTTTTGTTAATATATTTCTGCTAATTTTAAGCGATCTTGAAGCTTTCTTAATACCTCCGAAGTTGTATTCAATAAAGGAGATACAGAAATATGACATAGATAATAGTTCCTCGCGTTTTTTCTTATATAATTCAAAACGATACCATAGAGTTTCAACATCAGAGTTGACATTAAATAGTGTTGGCGGTTCAGGATAACTACATATAGGTGCTGGCTTTATAGTTAAAATGAACTCCTTGGTTACTTGATGACGAGGTATATTTATTCGTTCAGGCCCTTGTGGCAATGGGTTTCGATCAATAAGTTCTGCATTAAGAAAATGAAACGTAAATTTAGCTCTTCCATATTGCAATCCAGCATATATTTCCCATGCCCTAAGAAAGTTATCAATTTTTTGGCGAGCAGATTCAACTGAGGGAAAGTGTTCTTTCATTTCAAGAGTTAAAATATTATTTGCCAATTTGCCTATAAATTCTTTCCTTTCAAACTCGATAGGTGGAGGATCTTTTAAAAGATTCATCGGGTTTGGCCTGAAGTTCATATCGAAGAAAAGTTACATGTGGATCTTGAATATCCATATTTAACACCCCCCTTTTTTAAGCTTTAATTGCACTCTTTTTCTTGTTCCTGGCCCTGTTAATCGAGTTCTTCCATCTTATCCGCTGCAGCCCTGTCGGCACTCTTGAGGAAATGGGCGTATATGTTGCCAGTGGTAGATGTGTCGGCGTGGCCAAGCCGGCCGCTCACCTCCCGGAGATCGACCCCCTCGGCGATCAGCAGCGTGGCCGAAGTGTGGCGCATCGAGTGCAGGGGGATATGCGGCAGCTTGTTTTCATCCAGGAAGCGGGAGAACCATTGAGTGAACCGGTCCGGGTTGAGCCGCTGGCCGTTCCAGGTTGTAAAAACCCAGTCCTCTTTGATCCATATATCGGCTATCCTCAGCCTCTTCTCCGTCTGCTGCGCCCGCCAGCTCTTCAGCAGAGCTACTGTGGATGCCGACACAGCGATCAGCCGCTTCGATGTCTCATTCTTTGGGTCCTTAATGAAGCATCCTTTTCCCGGGAGATACTGGCTGGCCTGTCGGACCTCGAGGGTGCATTTATAAAAGTCGATATCCTTCCATTCGAGCCCCCCAGTTCCCCCCGGCGCAAGCCGGTAGTCAGGGCCAGCTCTACCATAGCCCGGTATTTGAGATCCCTGGGCGGCAGCTTCTCCAAAGCATCCAGGAGGGCGCCCGTCTGCTCCTCGTCGTAGCATTTTGCCTGCTTCTTCGGCACCTTCGGGGGCTTTACCCGGGCAGCCGGGCTGGAGTAGATAACCTGCCACTGGACCGCATCGTTTAAGATACTGCTGATTATCCGGTGATGCTGCAGGATCGTCTTTTCAGACAGGCCGCCTTCCTTCTTGTCCTTCCGGATCCCATTCTCCCGGAGCATGTTCTCGAACTCGATGATATGCTGCGGCCGCAGCTGGTCGATCTTGATGTGGCCGATCGCCGGCAAGATCCTGGTATCCAGGATCTCCTTATAGCGGTGCAAGGTCTTCGGCGCCAGGTTGGCCTCGGCGTAGTCCGGCCGGTGCATCGCCGGCGAACACCAACCCCATCCCGGCAGGATCGTACGATCAGGGCGGCATAGTGCCTCAGACCGGACTCGGATTCCTGCACAAGGGAGAGTTCGTCTTCACTGCCGCGCAGATGGCGGCGCTGAATTCGTCCCAGTCGAGGATGATGCCAGCCATGGCCGGCGCCAGCAACTCCTATGGCGGGGACACCTATATAGTCAATCTCTATGGCAACAACCCTGAGCAGGTGTTAAACTATTTAGACCGGCAACTTAACAGGAGAGGCGTAAAGAAGGTGTCAACATGATGACTAAGCATCGCAAGGCGGATGAATACGGTGCCTTGGTGCTCGATTTCATTGACAGGCTGTATGCAGAAGATGTGCCGGCCGTGTGGGACTATCTATCATCTGAAAACCGTGCTTACATGCTTGGAATTGCTTGCGGTATGTTATCACAGACCGCCCCGGGTAAGGTAATTCCCTCTTCGGGAGAATTAAGGATGCGTCTTGATGACAAAGAAGAATCAATGGACCTTGCTGGTTTATGATATTACAAAAACTGTCTGCATCTTGAGAAGCAAGCTTGACTGGGGTAAAGATTTTCCTTCGCGTATAAGACCGACACCTGCGGAGTTCCGTGAGGATGGCAGAGTTATTGTTAGAATGCTGGTCCACTTTTGCCCCGAATGGCGTTGCCAAACTTGAACAGGAGCAACTGCCTTTTTGCCTTGTCAATCAGGGTGGTTGGCGTGTTGATTTGTTGTTCTTAGCGGGGATGTAAGGGAATAATAAGCTTCCCGGCCGCAGGCGTGGCCGCCGATGAGGTTGTTGACCAGGAGGCGTGATGCCTTGGCCGCACTGAAGCCGCTGCCGGCGCCTAGGGCTGAGGAAAAACCGGAAGGGCGAGACTGATGGAATAAGAGTTAAGAACCTAGGGCTATGCCTACCTGGGCAGTTCCTGTTTTCCATGTGCCAGGAGGCCCTGGAGAATGTTTTCAGCGGCATTTTGGCTATTTATCGCTGCAGGCCTGTGCTCTCCGGATTTCAATTTATTTAAAAAAAGAGTAAAATTAGCAACAGGATTCAAATGGACAGTGAAGAATAGTATTACAATATTATGTAGAGATTGGAGGCATTATAATTTTTACTTACAATAAATGGCTCTTAACAAAGATTATTATTGAAGCTCGCTATCCAAAAATGCCTATATTTTTTGATAAACAAACTACTCTTTTAAAAAAGTATATGCTTATTTTCCCGGATTATAACATGGACAGGGCCGATGCTATTATAATGCTGGCTACCGAAATTCCTCCTAAGAACCTTAGCATTATGATAGATAGGACAGTCCTGGATTATAGCGAGCCAGAAAATATTGATAATTTTTTAAATGACTCTTCGGAGCTTTTAGGAACCATTACGAAAGAATTATCAATTCACAACTTAATCCGTTTTGGAATGAGAGCAAACTGGTTACAAGAAATGCCGATGCAAAAGGCTACCAGTGTAGTCATGTCTAAAATTAATTTATCAGATCCTTTAGGACTCGGTGAAGTACAAGCAGCTGAAATTTCAGTAAAATATATGAATAAGATTTCTAATCAAGGTGTAAATATAAGGGCCGGAGTGGGGAAAGTACAAACTCTTTCATATAGAGACCAAGTAGCAGATGCTAAAAATTATGAAGGATTGATAGCGGATATTGATCTATATAGTGAAAACACAAGCCCGAAACAAAATGATTTTATTTATTCTGCAAAATCTTTCTTCTTTAAAATCTTAAATAGTTTGGAAGAAAGCAATTGAACAGAAGTTCTCTTTCAGACAACCAGCTAATTCAAAATGAGGACACCACTAATCCTGGGCCCACTGGAAACACAGCCTTGTCTCCGGAAGGGTCGGCTTGGGATATTGAACCGGAAATATTTTATTCTATTGAAAACACAGAAGATATTGATATTAATCTTCAATTAACTTTTCCTATCAAGTTAAGACCTGGGTATAAAGTCAATGTTATTGTAGAACCTATGGATTTAGAGAAAAAAGGAACAGAAGGATTTTGGAGATTTCCACAAACTGAGATTGAGGATGAAACAACTCCTGCTAGGAAGAATTTTAAAGAGCCAAAATATCGCAAATGGATACAAAGCACTCAGGCACATATTTTCTTTTTACAGAATATAAATAGTGTACTGAAGGCAAGGTTGGCCAACACCCAACAAGAGCTAGGGGAGGTAACGGCCAAGATGGATAAAAAGAATTTATTATTGAAATATGGATTTATACCGTACTTAATATATCTGATAGTAAGTCTTGCTATATTTTGCACATTTGGGGCAATGTATGTTATATGGCGCATAAAAAATGTGTATATATATAATCCTACTGAACTATTTATAACTTCTGTCATGGCTTTAGGTTGGTCTTTAACCGCTATTGGTGGTTTATATTCCGTAAAGAAGCGAATTGAAGAATGAATACTCAATTAATAATAGCTTTTGCAGTTATTATAATAATCTGTTGTATTATTAGCTATTTTATTGGATTAGCAAACGGTAGAAAGAGACTTCTTGATGATGCTCGTGACTTATTTAAGTTTATTATTAATACCGAACATCTTACAACGGCAGGTAAAATCAATCTTGGGTATGGGATATTATTAGTTCTTATTGCATCAATACTAGCTCTACCTTTAACTTTTATTATTATTTACCAGGCTCTATTTGGGCATGTAATATTTTCATTTGATTTTATAAGCGAAATAATTAAGTATTTTACTTATTGCGCTATCCCTATTAGCTTAATAGAATCGTTAATCTACTGTGTAGATAAATATATTTTTAAAAGGTAAAAGATTTTAACTTCTTCCGCCATATTTACACCAACCACCAAATTGAACCACCTCAACCAGCAGATCGAAGCTCCGGAAACTAACCGGGGCTTTTTTGTTCTCTCCCAAGATGGCCTGTCTGTAATGCTCCCCTTGTCAAGAACACGGATTTGAAAATATAAGTTTACTCCTTCCTCCGTGTTATTTGTTGTATCAAGCAGCTTCAGTGAGCTGGCTCTTCAGGTAATAATCTGCCGGGTAGGCGCCGCCCAGCGAAGAGTGAGGCCGGCAAGCGTTGTAGGTCTCCAAGTATTCATTCAGCATGCCTCTCAGCTCTCTGGGTGTCTCGTATTCGTTGATGTAAATGCGATCGTATTTCAGGGTGCGGAAAAATCGTTCGGTCCTGGCGTTGTCCAGGCACTGTCCCTTACCGTCCATAGAGATCTTTACGTCGCTCTCTTTCAAGCAGCTTGATGTAGTCCTGGATTGGCGAATGTCCGCCCTGGTCGCTGTTGATGATCTCCGGCTTATGTGGTGGCCAGAGCGCGTCTCAGGCAGCTCAGAACGAGTGATTTATCAATGGTGCTGGAGAGTTCGTAATCCACGATATAGCGGCTGTACCAGTCGATGATGACGAACAGGTACATGAATCCCTTCTTCATGCGAACATAGGTGATATCCACGCCCCATACCTGGTTTGGCCTGGTGATTTCAAGGTTCCGCAGCAGGTAGGGGCGAACGTACTGGGCATGATAGCGCCGGGAGAGATTGGGCTTCGGATACAGGGTGTAGATGCCCATATCCAGCATGATCCGCCGTACCCGCTTCTTGTTGATCACCAGCCCATGAGCTCTTCTGAGAAAGGCCGTGATCATCCGGTAGCCCCAGGTCGGTTCGGCGGTGTGGATCTCGTCGATCAGGCGCATGATGGCCAACTCTTCGTCGCTAATTCTCTTGCCGGGAGGTTACGGTATACGCCGCTCCTATTGATGTCTAATAGCTCCGCCTGTCGCTTCACTGTCATCTGCTTGTTACCAAGCTCAATGAATGTTCCTTACGGTCGCTTGCGGCCGAGGATTTGTTCAGATTTTTTTTTCAACCAGTCGACCTCGTAAGTCAACTGGCCGACCTTGCGCTCCAGCTCTGCCACGCGCCGCCGCTCTTTCTCCAGTTCCTTTTCGGCATCCGAGGCTCCTCTCCTGAAAGCCTCAGGTGCTCGTTCCAGGAACTCCTGCTTCCAGCGGCTGATCATGACAGGGTTGATGCCGTACCTGGCGGCGATCTCGTTGAGCGTGGCTTCTTCCCGGAGCACTTCCAGGACTACCTTGGTCTTGTACTCTGCTGAATAATGATTGCGCTTGTTCATGCTCCCATTTTAACTTATTTTTCTAGTTCCGTGTCTCGTTCCTGGGGAGCATTATAGTCAACCGGGTGCAAATTTGCACCCGGTTTTATTGTCCTCTATGTTATAATCTTCCTGGTAGGTCAGTCAAAAGAAGGGATGGCTGCTCTATTGGCAATAGAAGAACCCTAACTGACCCGCATCGATCTCTCTCCGAATTGGTATGCCCTGATGTTTTGCATCCTGACCAAGCATGATCATCGACAACGCCCTGGCTAAATTTCACCTGAAAGCCAGGGCCAAGCCAGACGCACCCCAGCCTGAAGACCACGCAGCTGCTATCTTGGCGATAATCACTGGAGGTAAGAAATTTGCCTCACGCCGACACCTCAAAGGACGACGTTCAAAACGGCGTCCTCACGCCTAAATTCATAGACTGGCTTCTCTACGAACTGCCGGCCCTCCGGGAGATGGTCGAAGAGATCAACCCAGAGACGCCGGGGGATATCACTCTTTTTATTCACCACGGCAGAAGGGGCTGGTGGAAAAAGTCAGGTCGAAGCTATAGCGGTCAAACGGGCCATCCTTTCCCAGACTCTCGACCATACAGATCGGGCGATCAGGTGGCTGCCACCAGACCATAGAAAGGTCCTCAAATTAAAGTATGGATCCGGATTGACCACAAAGCAGATAGCGGGTAGGCTTAAACTCTGCAAGAATACAATTCACCGGCGGGTAGCCGATATCGGGGAGCTGGTCGCTGGTCTACCTTATGAAGAAGATCGCTGCTTCTGAGATCCGGGCGCTGAGCATCGCCTACAATCAGAAAGTGGAGAAATAATCCGCCAGGTGGCCCAGGCCTGCGGCCGTCATATTTGCAATGCTTGCGAGTTTGAGAAATGAAGGATAGGTGTTGGTGATAATGACCCACAGATCAGGTTTTATTACTTCAAACAGGTGCAGCTCTTGCACAGGCTTTTGCAGCAATTATATTAATTGGTCTAACTGGCTGGTACGTCATTCTAACTTATAAGATTGTTCATGGGCCTCAAATGACATATCTGCGCCCAGTGTCAATAAATAGTAGAGGCTTCGGCACATGGGTTTTTACTATAAGGAATCGTGGTCCTGGAGTAGCTTTAGATATTAGTGTGGAAGCATTAGGAAT
>CAWEDD010000027.1:0-7247 GCA_963807495.1 uncultured Peptococcaceae bacterium | reverse complement strand
ATTTCACGTGAAATAATTTTAACTGCGCTTTGCTGCCGTGCCCTTCTTCCTCCTGGTCATCAGGTTATCCAGCTTCTCAGCAGCCGCCTGGTCGGCTTTCTTTAGGAAATGGGCATATATATCGTCTACGTAGTGGCGTTGAAACTGAGAGCTCGACGAATGTGATGCCGGGGTTTTGATTGTCCGAGCGCTCGCTGCCTCGCAGCTCCGGACAACGGTTCATAATGTCCCGTCCCGCATTTGTTGTCCGTGAGTAGTCCTCGCCATGGATGACATTAGCAATCTGCCGGGCGGTGAGCTTCCTCTTCAGGAATGCCCGGCAGGCGTCGCGGAGCGCTCCTCCTGTTCCCGTCGAACCCCATCCATGGATCACACGGACGACACGGACGCCAGACTGCTTGGCACGCATCAGATCGCCCTCAAGACGTGCCAGTCCGTCTTCAACTGATGGCATGCCGGCCTCGATGTTGACCGTACGCAGCCGCTCGCGTGATCCGGCACGCCTTCCCGCGCGCTGATGGGAGCCACAAAAGCGGCAGAACATCGACATTTCAGGCATCTCGTTTCCACATGTATCGCAGTTTTTCATCTTCATGACGAAAGTCTCATCACTCCAGCGAAGCTAATACCAACGGTGTTGTGTTATCTTTCTTCACTTTCCGATGTTTTTCTTCGATTTTCTGTAAAAATAACAAGCCTTGAATTCAACTGATTATATCTTCGCTCTTACTGCAAGCTGGCCACCAGGGCTGCGGTTAACCGGTCCAGCACCGGCTCCCGCATGGCGCGCAGCAGCAGCTCGTTCCCATGCAGGATCTTGGGCAACCTGTCGCCGATAGACCCCTTATGTGGGCGCTTTGCCCGGTAGCACCCGACCACCTGTTGCAAGAATGCATCCCAGGAGTAGATCTGGAAGCGCTCCACGCCTGATGCCGCCGCCCGCTCCAGCAAGGCGATCACGATCTCCCGGTAGGAGGCGGCGCTACCCACCCTCAGCAATTCGGCCGCCAGGGGCACCAGCCGCTCCAGGAGCATTCTCCTCACGGGCATTTCGGCAGGGAGGCCAATCTCCTCCCTGATAGCGATCAACCGGTCATCCCCGATCCCGAGCAGCAGATGTAGAAAATACTTCTCATCCCTGTCTACCTCGAGGCAGTACTTGCGGCCCTGGTAGCCCTTGAAAACTTTGAGGGTGTCAAAATAGCCCAGCTTGATGTTTTGGCCGGCCCGCTCCCGGGAAAAATCCAGCATCCCGCCCAGGCTCTCGCTGGGCTTGATATAGGTCACCTCGACATCCTTCTTTTCCTGCCACCTGGTGCGGCTGAAGCCACCCAGCCTGACCGCGATGATCCGGGTAAAACCCCGGGCCGCCAGGAGGTCGATCGGCAGATTGTCGTAGAATCCGCCGTCCAGGACCAACCTGCCGTCGATGCTCTGTCTCTTGAAGCCGGGTAGCCTGGCGCTGGCCAGGAGATAGTCGATCAACTGCCCCGGGGGCACATCGTCGATATACATTTTCAGGGGGCTCCAGGTAGACAGAGAGACGGTGACAAATCCGAACTCCAGGCCGGCGGCCCTGATCCTGGCCTCGTCGATCGCCCCGCCCAGCAGAAGGCGCAGAGGGGCCGTGTCCATCCCGTCCCTGAAGACGATCTTGAACCGCTGCAACAGGCTGGAGGCATCACCCGACGAGATCTCCCGCCGCTTCAGCCGCTCATATAGAGCCTCGTCGATACCCAAGATCCGGGACGGCCTGATGTCGCTCCAGATCTCCAGGGCGCGGTCGAGGTCCCCCTGTATCATCATCGCCCCGTTCAGGGCGCCCACCGAGGTTCCAGCCACTCCCCCATATTCCAGCCCCAATTCTCTTAGAGCCTGCCAGGCGCCCACCTGGTAGGCGCCCCTGGCCCCGCCGCCCTCCAGGACGATACCGTACACGTCGCTCACCCCTTCAACCCCGTACCAATGATCTAATTGTAGCATGAATGAAAAAAAACAGACCACTACATTAATGGCGCGTAGAAAGCGGATCTGGCGGCTGTCCCAGACTTGCAACTGAATGAGACGCAGATCGGGCAGCATATTTTCAATCTTGCCTACTGGAGGCTGAGACTTCTGATTGAACGCCCATGATGAGTTATGAAACGGAAATGGGGATCAATAATGCGAGAGGAATCAATGCAGGAATCCCGGTAGGATATACAGGAGAAGGCCCTGCCAACCAATTCCTCTTGCCAGGAACGTCTGTTTGTCATATAATAATATTCAAACTGACGTTTGGGGTGGCGGTATGGAACGGGCGATCCTCCTGGCGGACATGAACTCCTTCTTCGCCAGCGTGCACCAGGCCCTGGACCCGAGGCTGCGGGGTCAGCCCGTGGTGGTGATCGGGGACCCGGAGCAGAGGCGCGGGATCATCCTGTCCGCAAGCTACGAGGCGAAAAGAAGAGGAGTCAAGACCGGCATGATCCTGCGGGAGGCCCGGCAGGTCTGCCCCCACGGTTTTTTCATCAAGTCCCAATATCACCTCTACGTCAGCTTCTCCAGCCGGTTCTTGCGCATCATGCGCGACTTCACCCCGCTGGTGGAGCCATTCTCCATCGACGAGGCCTTCCTGGACGTCACCGGCAGCCAGAAACTCTTCGGGACGCCGGTAGCCATCGCCCGGCAGTTGAAGCAGCGGATCCGCCAGGAGGTTGGCCTGACCTGCAGTGTGGGGGTGGCGCCCAACAAGCTGCTGGCCAAGATGGGGGCGGACCTGCAAAAGCCCGACGGGTTGACGGTGATCGGGCGCCGGGACGTCCCTGCGGTCCTCTGGCCGCTGCCGGTCCGGGACCTGTTCGGGGTCGGCCCCCGCTACGAGCAGCACCTGCGCAGGCTGAACATCTTCACCATCGGAGACCTGGCCCGGTTTCCGGTAGATATCCTGAAGCGCAAATTCGGGGTGATCGGAGAGGTCCTGTGGCTCAGCGCCAACGGCGCCGATTCCAGCCCGGTCGAGCCGGAGAGCCTGGACCGGGTCAAGAGCATGGGCCACCAGGTCACCCTGCCCCGGGACTGCAAGGGGGACCGCCTCAGGGCGGTGATCTTGGAACTGGCCGACCTGGTGGCCTACCGCGTCCGCAGCGATGGTTACGTGGGCAGGACCGTCGCCCTGTGCCTGAAGGACCCCGATTTCTGCTGGCTGTCCCGGATGCGGACCATTCCGGAATACACCGACCTGGGGGCGGAGATCGCCACGGCCGCCCTGAGCCTTCTGACGGAGCACTGGTCCCCCGACTGGCCGGTGCGGATGGTGGGGGTGACCCTGGCCAGCCTCATCCCCTGCCGAATCGAACAGCCGGCCCTGTTCGGCGAGAGGGAGAGGTTAAAAAGGATAGAGCAGGCCTGCGACCTGGTGCGCAACCGGTTCGGCAGGAAAACGATCTGCCGGGCGGCCTCTCTGATCGAAGGAGGGGTGGAGTATGCCCGGTAACAAACTCTGGCAAAGCCACCGGATCGTTCTCCCGGAGGCCAGGGAGGTGATCATCAAGCAGTGCTGCGAGTGCCGCTTCTTCGTAACCATCCAGGGTGTCAGGGAAACCCGTTCGGGATGCGTTGCCGAAGTCCGCAAGTACCGGACGCTCTCGGTCCGGGTGCCGGCCGTGATTCACATGATGGAGATCATGGAAACCGAGGGCCGGGATGGCCTGGCAAATATTTTAAAAAAGGGCGATCCGCTCGCCCAGGCCTGCGGACTGTTCTTGCCGAAGCAGCGTTCAAAGAACTAAGTTTCCCTGCCCTATTGTTGGAACAGTAAAAAAGCCGCAACCATTCAGTCGCGGCGTTTGATTGATCCCGGCCGGAGAGGCCGTCTGCCGATCCGAAATCAGCTCTATTTTTCTCTTTCCTTCTCCAGTTCCGCCTTGCGCTTTTCGATGATCTCCTCGGCCAGCCTGGCAGGCGTCTCGTCATACTGGAAAAACTCCATTTTAAAGGTGCCGCGCCCCTGGGTGATGGATTTCAGGACGATGGCGTAATCAGCCAGTTCGGCCAGGGGCGCCGTGGCCCTGATCACCTGGACGCCGCCGTCCCGGGATTCCATCCCCAGGATCCGGCCGCGCCTGCTGTTGAAATCCCCCATGATGTCGCCCATGAACTGCTCCGGAACCGTCACCTCAACGTTCATGACCGGCTCCAGCAGCACCGGGTTCGCTTTCTCCATACCGTTCTTGAAGCTCAGGATCGCGGCCAGCTTGAAGGCCAGTTCCGAGGAGTCCACCGGGTGGAAGGACCCGTCGTAGAGGGTTGCCCTGAGTCCGGTAACCGGATAGCCAGCCAGCACCCCTTCGTTCAAGGCCTCGCGCACGCCCTTCTCCACTGCCGGAAAGTACTGCCTGGGAACAGCCCCACCAAAAACTTTCTCTGTGAATTCAAAGCCGCCTTCGGGCATGGGCTCCAGGGTCATCCAGACGTGGCCGTACTGGCCGCGGCCGCCGGTCTGTTTCTTGTGCTTGCCTTCAGACTGAACTGTAGAGCGAATGGTCTCCCGATAGGGAATCTTCGGCTTCTTCGAGGTTACCTCCACGCCAAACTTCTGCTGCAAGCGCTCCAAAACGATCTCCAGGTGGGTATCCCCCATTCCGGTGAGAATCGTTTCCTTGGTCTCCGCGTTCTTGGAGAGGCGGATGGTGGGGTCGGCCTCCACCAGCTTGGCCATGGCGCTGCTGAGTTTGTCCTCGTCTCCCTTGCTCTTGGGCTCGATGGCAAAGGAAAGGGTCGGTTCGGGAAAATCGATGCCGGGCAGGGTTACCACCTTGTCTTTGCGGCACAAGGTATTACCCGTGGCAGTCTCCTGGAGCTTGGCCACTGCTGCCAGATCGCCGGCCTTGACTTCGGTGACGTTTTCCTGCTGCTTGCCGCGCATCACGAACAACTGGGCAATCTTCTCTTCCTTCTCCTTGTTGGTGTTGTACACCTGGCTGTCGGATTTCAGAACGCCGCCAAAGACCCGGAAAAAGTCTCACTTTTCCCACGTAGGGGTCTGCCATTGTCTTGTAGACGAGCGCTGCCAACGGCTCCTGCTGCGGGCTGCCGCCCGGCTCGGCCAGGTCGGCCGGCGAGGGTACCACGTTGACGATAAAGTCCAGCAGGTGCCTGATGCCGATATTGTTCAGGGACGATCCGCAGAGGACGGGAACCAGGCTCTGGGACCGGAAAGCCTTCTTCAACCCGGTGAAGATCTCCTCACCCGTCAAGGTCTCCCCGTCCAGGTAGCGCATCAGCAGTTCGTCATCACCCTCGGCTGCCGCCTCCATCAGGTTCTGGTGAGCATCCTGGGCGGCTTCGAGGAGATCGCCGGGGATCTCCTGTTCCTGGTAAGAGCCATCCTTGCTGTACCGGTAAGCCTTCATCGTCAACAGATCGACAACCCCGGAGAATTGCGCCTCTGACCCGATCGGCAGCTCGACCGGTACGGCGTTGCACTTCAGGACATCCTTGACCTGGTTCAATACCCGGTCGAAGTTGGCGTTTTCCCGGTCCATCTTATTGATAAAGATCATTTTGGGAAGCTTCGCCCGGTTGGCTTCCTGCCAGCCGATCTCCGTCTGCACCTCCACACCGGCGACGGCCTCGACCACTGTCAGGATGCTGTCAACCACCCTCAGGGCGCTCTTGACCTCGCTGAAAAAGTCAGCGTATCCGGGAGTATCCAGGATATTTATCTTGCACTCCTTCCATTCGCAAGGAGCCATCGTCGTGCTAACTGATATCTTTCTTTTAATCTCCTCAGGCAGATAATCGGTAGTGGCGTTGCCCTCGTCAACCCGGCCCAGCCGCGTGGTATGACCGGCGTTGAACAGCATCGCCTCTACCAGTGACGTCTTTCCGGCACCTCCGTGTCCAATGATGGCCAGGTTGCGTAAGCGGTCTGTTTCGTAGACTTTCAAGGCAGCTTTCCCTCCTCATGTGGGACATTCCTCGAATAGGCATATCCCCATTTATGTATTAGATAAAACGCGAAAACACGCCGCAGAGGACGTCTTTTTGCAAAAAATGCAAGATACGCTGCATCATTATATTATAATTTACCAGTGAAGTCAAAAACAACTTGTCAGTTGTCTGCATGAAAAACCGGCGCCGGTCCCAAACTAGATCCAGGTGCGCAAAAGGAGGTTGCTATGGGGCGACGAAACGGTAGTTTGATGTCGGAGGCTCTCAAGTACGAACTGGCTAAAGAAATGGGAGTGCACGATACCGTACAGCAAGAGGGTTGGGGAAGCGTACCATCCCGAATGTGTGGATCACTGGTAAGCCTCGCCATTGCCAGAGCGGAACGCAGCGTCCAGGCACAGAACCGGTAACGCACATTAAACCTGCGCACCAAACCGGGGGACGGTAAATCCCCCGGTTTCCTTTTGATGTTCGAGGCGAGAGGCTAGAGGAGACCCTCGATCCAAAAGCAAGTGACCGATCAGCGTATACCAACTCTGTTCAGCATTTCTTCTTGTGTTCGTATAGCCGGAGTTCATCCTCTTTCAAATAGAATGCCCCCACCGGACAGATCTTCACACAGGCCTCGCACTGGGTGCAGATGGAATCGGCCAGGCAGCCATCCTCAAAGGTAGCCACCTTCCTGTCGATACCCCTCCTGATAAATCCGATCGCCCCGACCACGACCTGCTCCTGATCAGCCCAGATGCAGCGCCCGCAGAGAACGCACTTGCCGGCATCATAACTGAAATTCCTCGCGCTTTTATCGATTGACACATCCTGCAGCAGTGACCGTAGGCGGGTGAGCTTCATCTTCAGGCCGCGCTCCCTGGCAATCTTTTGCAATTCGCACCGTTTGTTCTTGGCGCATTTGGCACAGTTCAGCCGGTGATTGGACAGCAGCAGCTCGAATCCCGTTCTCACCAGGCGGTCCACCCTGGGGCTGCGAGTCTTGACGACCATCCCCTCGCTCACCGCAAGGGTGCAGGAGGTGACCGGTCCCTGCAGGCCCTCCACCTCCACGAAACACAGCCGGCAACTGGCAACGGTGCGCTCCGCCTCACGCAGATCGCACAGGTGGGGAATGTAGATCCCATTGTCGAGGGCGGCCCACAGCAGCCTCTCGCCCTCGGCGGCCTTTACCTGCCGGTCGTCAATGGTTAGCGCCACTTTCCTGCTCAACTTCGCTCCCCCCTCCTGCAACAGCTTCGGCCACAACTTCTTCGACTACCGGCGGCGACAGCTTCACCACCGCCTTATACTGCGGCGGACAG
>CAWEDD010000026.1:0-188946 GCA_963807495.1 uncultured Peptococcaceae bacterium | reverse complement strand
TTATATAACATAAATAATCAGGCTTCGAGAGCTTGGCTGTAACATATTAAAAATGAACTCTCCTGCCGCTACTCCCTCCACCATTATGGCATATTTATGTTTTTCAGGGCAGAGATACTCTACTTCCGGATAGAGATAATATTTCTCCCGGTCAACATGCCTCTACTCAATATTGATCGCACTCTACATTAAAGCAGCGAGGTGGAGACAGTGGAGATATAATAAAGGCTTCTCCGGGCGCAGCCGGGATTAGAAGACCCCGCTTAAGACTACAGCCTGAATACTTCCAAGGGCTATAATCACGAGCAAAGGAGGTATTGAAGTGCACAAAGGTTTTGGCCTTCCCTTGAGCAGCATCGCCGGCTTTTCCGGTGAGATCCGGGAAAAACTGCAGGCGCTGCACATCACCACAGCCGAGGAGTTGGTCTCCCTGGCGGCGATCGACGGCGCCAAGCAAGGACTGAGCGCTCACCTGGAGATCTCGGAGGATCAACTGGCCGCTCACGTCGGTACGGCCAAGCAGAACTTGAGCAGCCATGTGATCTCGGCGATGGAGGAGCCGTATAACAGACAGCGCAGTTTGGGGGCGGTGCAACCCCCGGCCGGGCACGATGCCGCCGTCAAACCAGGGCCCTATGAATCGACCATGGGGCCGGCCCCCCTGCCAGCCAGCGTCAACCTCGTTTCCAGGTTCCGGCCGGTGAAAAACCAGGGCGGACGAGGCACCTGCGTGGCCTTTTCCTGCACAGCCCTCAATGAGGATTACCACAGAGACCTGCCAGTTGGATGTCCCGACCTATCCGAGCAGGACCTGTACTATGAATGCAAGCAAAACGACGGCCATCCAAACGGCGAAGGCACCTTCGTCAAGTGGGCGATGTACTGCCTGGTGCAGTTCGGCCAATGTACCGCAGCCTGCTGGCCTTACAATCCCAACCCCCCCACCAATCAGCCGGGGCCTCCCCCGCCCTGCGCTGCCCCTGAAAGGCCGGACTACAATTTGCCGGACAGCCAGCAGCTCAATGCAAACTCGGTCAACGACATCAAGGGCGCCCTGGCTGACAACAAAGCGGTGGCGTTCTCGATTCCGGTCTACAATAGCTGGTACCAATCGGCAGCGGTGGAGACGTCAGGCAACATCACCATGCCGCTGCCGGGCGAGGCGCAGGCCGGCGGCCATTCCATGCTGTTTGCGGGGTACCATGATGACTCCTCCACCCCCGGCGGAGGCTACTTCATTCTGCGCAACAGCTGGGGTGCGACATGGGGATCGGAAAACGTCTACAAACCCGGCTTTGGCACCATCCCCTACCAATACATGACCGACAATGGCTGGGAGGCGTACACATATCAAACCCTGCCAGTCCCGACCAGCCCGGCGTCAAACTCGCGGGGCGTGCGGCACTATATCTTATCGGTTGGATAGCCTGGCCGGTTGTCATTGTCATTCTGGTAATATTGAATGTGTGTTCTGATGGCTGCTTTTTACGGTTCTATGCCGGCAAAGACGAACCTGACAGGAGTTAAACCATTCAGTACGATAAGGTATCCATCAGGACGCTGTGAACGATGGCAACACAGGCTTGGGCATTGCCAACAGGTTTTTCGGCATCCTGATTCTGGTGCCCCGGCATCTCCATCCAACAACGAAGGGAAAGTGAAACCAATGAGCCATAAGCCAGGTACTCCCCTGCATCGGATCGAGGGCTTCCCGAAGGAGCACACACGCAAGTTGGCGGCGCTGTCCATCGACACCGCCGAAGAGTTTCTGTCTGTGACCAACACCCCGGACAAGCGGGAGCGGATCGCTGTCTATCTGGAGATCGACGGGCAGGAACTCGATCGGTTGATCGGCATGGTGGAACGCTCCCTGCCGGAGAGCGTGGCTAACAAGATGAAAACCCCGGTAGACACCGGCGGCAAGTACGGCCTGGGCGCACTAGGGCCAGAGGCAGCGCAAGAGGACGAGCAATAAGGAGGTCCGATGCCCGGTCGCCGCCTGGAAAGCCTGTGAGGCAAGGCGATGAGAGGATCGGAACAAACATCCAAAAAGAGAGCAGGGAGGCCGGTGGCGAAAACCGCACGGCCGGCCTTCTTGTCTCAAACTTATTACGGGAGAACCGGTCTTCGCAAGACAGGTGACTTATGAATGAGCTGTCTGCTGTCCGCGCACAATCGGTGATGAGCCTCTTCTGAGAGCTTTACCGGCACGTGGTATACTGTGACCAAGGAACCGGTTGCAAAATCACTTTATACAGGAGGCATGGCGATGCTCTACCGGGAGATCGGCCAGACTGACTGCCAGGTATCGCAGTTGGGTTTCGGCTGCATGAGGCTACGGGCGGAAGACGGTACTGTAGAGATGATGAACCCGAACAAGGCTGTCGATCAACAGTTGGCGACGAGGCTCATCCACTATGCCATTGATCTGCGGCGTCAACTACTTCGATACGGCCTATCCCTATCTCGGAGGCCAGAGCGAGACGGTGCTGGGTAAAGCACTGCAAGGAGGGCGCCGCCAGAAGGTGTTCCTCACCACCAAGCTGCTGGTCCGGTTTGCCAATAGCGGCGCCGACTTCGAGGCCATCCTCAACCGGCAGTTGCAGAAGCTGGGGACGGACTACCTGGATTTCTACCTCCTGCACGGCCTGAACGCCGCAAGCTGGGAGAAGGCCTTGAGCTTCAACGTGCTGGAATTTCTGGAGCGGATCAAGGCGGACGGTCGGGTCAGGCATGTGGGTTTCTCTTTTCACGATCAGTTCCCGGTGTTCAGGAGCATCGTTGACGCCTACAACTGGTCGCTGTGCCAGATCCAGTTCAACTACGTCGATGTGAACTACCAGGCCGGACTTCAGGGTTTGCAATACGCCTCCGGAAAAGGGCTGGGGCTGCTGATCATGGAGCCCCTGCGCGGCGGCAAGCTGGCCGAGAACCTGCCTCCGGATGTGGAGGCGATCTGGAGCGGGGCCAAGATCAGGCGGTCGCCGGCAGAGTGGGCGCTGCGGTGGCTGTGGAACTTTCCCGCCATCTCCTGTGTGTTGAGCGGCATGAATACCATGCAGCAGCTCGAGGAGAACATCAATGTCGCCAGCGACGCCACCCCTGATACACTGACCGAGGAGGAACTGGTACTGTATAACCGGGTCAAGGCGTTCTATGACCAGCGGATCAAGGTGGACTGCACCGGTTGCGGCTACTGCATGCCTTGTCCCGAAGGGGTCAATATTCCGGGTAATTTCTCGGCCTACAACCAGTTGCACATGTTTGACGAGCCCCTGGCAGGCCGCATGATCCCTCCGGAGCAGCGGGCGGATGCCTGCAAAGAGTGCGGAGAGTGCGAGGATCTCTGTCCCCAGAAGCTGCCGATCAAGGAACTGCTCAAGGATGTCGCCAGAGAGCTGCCGTCAGGGGGCTTGCCCCCGATGCCCCCCTTGCAGGAGAGGCATTAACAGGGGACCGGTCGCGGACTACTCAAACAAAAAAGGGCTTCATGCGTTTTTTAAGAACGCCGAAAACCCTTGAAATATGCCCATAAATTCTGCCATCATCCTAAAAAAATAAATGGAGGGCAAGGCCGGGGTTGAACCGGCGAATGGCGGATTTGCAGTCCGCTGCGTTAGCCACTTCGCCACTTGCCCTATACCCCATTATTAAATTATTTCCATATTATAGAACATTATAGAAACAAGTGTAAAGATCTTGACAAGCCAATAGGGGCCTTTACGGGCAATTATTCTTTATTTAGATGAAATAATAAAATGGAGCGGAAGAAGGGATTTGAACCCTCGACCCTCGCCTTGGCAAGGCGATGCTCTACCGCTGAGCTACTTCCGCTTGTAATTTCTATATGGTGGCTCAGGCCAGAATCGAACTGGCGACACGCGGATTTTCAGTCCGCTGCTCTACCAACTGAGCTACCGAGCCACTTCGTTGCAAAATGGGCAAAATGGCGGAGCTGACGGGAATCGAACCCGCGATCTTCGGCTTGACAGGCCGACGTGTTAAACCGCTACACTACAGCTCCGCGTCAGCACCTGGCGGTGTTCCGCTAGCCAATGGTGGGCGATGACAGGATCGAACTGCCGACCTCCTGCTTGTAAGGCAGGCGCTCTCCCGGCTGAGCTAATCGCCCGAGTGACGAAAGTTATTATAGCATCCCTTTTTTAGCAAGTCAATATTGACAAGCCTCTAGGGCAAGCCTCAAGGGCTTGGCAGGGATGTGCCGATCTTGGCTGGACAAACCTGGGTGCCAGGCAGGGCAGGAGCCAGGGGTATAAAGTTAGGGGCAGAATCGCATTACCAAACCGGGCGCTGGCGACTCCTGGTCAGGCCTGGAACCCCTGTGCCCTGAGAGCGCCTCTAAGTGTGGCCTCGTCGATGATGCGCCTGTCGAACAGCACCACTGCAACACCATCAGAGTGGTCGTCCGGTTGGGCGCGAAACACTCCCGGCAGCCTGCGGAGCATATCATTCAGGCTGTCCATGTCCTTGTCTCCCATATCCGGGACGTGAAAATGCCCCAAATGTTCTTTGGGTGTACAGCATTCACACATTGTTCCACAACTCCTCGTCAGGATAAGATAGGCAGCAGATAATCCGATGTTTTTAAACAACAATTTGATCCCGTTCGAGCGGCCATTTTATATACTTCTATTTCCGCAACTGATTCCCTCTAAACAGCCTTCCCAATCATAGGCGCAGCATCTATCCTGTCTCCGGTTTGCAAATAACAGAGCCTTGTGACTGTCTGAGGCTTTGACAAACTCAGCCTTTTAAATATCGCCTGCCGACGTTCAGTTTTTTTTATGGCCAGGCATGCTCGGTTACTTCCTGGCTCTCAGCTCCACTCTTTTTCTGCCAGTTTTTGAGTACTCTTCTTTTGGCTCAGGGCATGGCTGCCGCGGTCTTCGCGGCAAGTGCCAGCAGCCCTTCCCTGACGATTTTGGCAACCAGGGCCGCCGTGATCCCGCTGCTATCGTAGGGCGGCGCCAGTTCTACGACGTCGCAGCCCACCACTCGCAGCTCCTGAAGCATGGCCACAATATCGAAGATCTCTGCCGGCTCGATGCCGCCGGGCTCTGGAGCGCCGGTTCCCGGGGCGTAAGCGGGGTCTAATAGGTCGACGTCCAGGGTCACGTAGACCGGCCGCTCCCTCAATGAAGGCAGGTTGGCTTCGAGAGCGCTGGCGGCCTTGAAGGGATGGAAATTGGTGTGAGCGCGCCCGTAGGCGAACTCATCCCTGGTGCCTGAGCGGATTCCAAACTGGTAGACGCTGTTGCCGCCTACAACCTCGCAGATGCGCCTGAGCACGGTGGCGTGAGATAATGGCTCCCCCAGGTAATCCTGACGCAGGTCGGCATGGGCGTCGAATTGCAGCACGGCCAGCCCGGCATAGAGGTCGTTCAAGGCCTGTACGGCCGGCAGGGTGATCAGGTGCTCGCCGCCCAACAAAAAGGGCAGTTTACCGTCACCGGCAATCAGCCGGCAAGCCTGTTCGATCCGGCCGAGGCTGGCAGTGAGATTTCCTAGGGGCAGCAGCAGGTCCCCCGCATCGTAAAAGGCACAGGCCCCCAGTTCCCGGTCGAGCTGCGGGCTATAATCCTCCAACCCCTGGGATGCATCCCGCACTGCCTGGGGGAGCCTCCCGCGATCCCTGGCGGTAGCTGGACGTGAGATCCAGAGGGACCCCCAGCAGCACGATCCGGGCAGCTGAATACAAGTCCCCTGCCTCGAGGAAGCCCCGGTTGCTATGGCACAGCTCGTCCAGCTTCAAGAGCCGCCCCCCTTCAGCAACAGCGACCTGACAAAGGGCGGCAGTGCGAAGGCTGCCCGGTGCACCTCAGGACTGTAGTAGCGCAAGCCTGGAGGAACAACGGCTCCGGTGGTGCTGGCCGGCCCCGGTGTGGGATCGTGCTGTTTGCTGCCGAGGGTGAAACTCCAGAGACCGCTGGGATACGTGGGTATGCTGGCCAGGTAAAAACCGGCCAGAGGGAAGATGCTGCCGACATCTCGATAGACCTGGGTGATCAGTTCCTGGTTGAAGAACGGAGATTCGGTCTGAGCGGCGAAGATCCCGTCCGGCCGCAACGCCCGGAAGATGCACTCGTAAAAATCGCGCCGGAACAGCCCTGCGGCCATCCCTACCGGGTCCGGAGCGTCCACCAGGATCACGTCGTAGCATGATTCCTGCTGTTTCATGAACTCGATTCCGTCCTCGAAGAGCACTGTCATCCTGGGATCATCAAAGGATGATGCCAGCTCCGGAAGGAATTGGCGGCAGACATCCACCACCCGCCGGTCGATCTCCACCTGCGTCAGGCTCTGCAACCGGCCGTGCCGCAATGCCTCTCGGGCGCATCCACCGTCGCCGCCGCCGATGATCAGAACATTTTTAGGAGCCGGATGCGAGCAGATAGGAACATGTGCGAGCATCTCATGGTAGACGAATTCATCGGCAATTGTCGCCTGAATCGCTCCGTCAAGCACCAGCATCCGCCCGAACAACTCCGTATCCAGCACCAGGATCTCCTGAAAAGGACTCATTTCCCGGTACAGAGTTTGCAGCACCTTGCAGGTAATTTTCAATCCCGGATACTGCAGCTCTGTAAACCAGACCTCCATGGCGCGAGACCCCCTTTCCAATAGCCTTCGATCCTTGCAGAGCCATGCCGCAGGCCAGAGAAAAACGACCGATCAAGGCGGTAGCGGACTCAGGTTTGAATAATGAATTTGAACAATGAATCGTTCCTGAAATACCCCGGGACTCTGAATCGCTGATACTGGGCCTGAATCGCTCTGTCAATACCACAGAGGCACTGCTGCAAAAACGCATCCGCAAGCGATAACCCTGTGTTCGACCACAGCCACTCTGACTTCTCCCAGTTCCATCTCCCTATACCGGAAGGCCTCGACTATCATCTCACGCACCCGGTGCTCAGCATCCTGGCAGCCGCAGTGGCCGGCAAACTCCATGATCACCCCGAAATCTCCCGCTCCAGCCCCGATGCCCACGGCCACCGCTGCGGCGATCTTGGCGCCTGGCTCGTTGCAGACCAGGCTGCCGAAAGCGACGGGAACCAGGGAGCCGGGCGGAATTGTCAGCGTTTCCTCGTATACCGCATGGGGCGGGAGAATACTGCTGACCCTGAGCAAATTTACGTTGCCTATTCCCGCCTTGAGGAGTGCATTATCAAAAGAGGTCAGTTCGTGCACCCCTTCAGAGGCGGCAGCGACCAAAGAATACCGGCGCGGCGTTGGCAGCATCTCCAAAGAATCTTCCCCTCATCCTGTTTTAAGTTTAAAAGCCTGGTGAGATACTATTAATAAGGATCGCACATAGCTGCCCTGTGCGGCGGCAGCAAGAGTCCGGAAAACGCAAACAAACCAGATTATACCCGGTGGTCCCCGCAGTGTCAATCAATTAAAGGCTCAGACGGCCATCGTTTCACAGCCAAGCCTGCACTGCTTACGCGAGACACGTTGACACGTTGCCAACTATCTCTTTTGTGTTCAGGCAGGGCCGGTGAGGCCTTCGGCCTATTCTGCGCATTGCCTGTTGCTGACTATCTCCTCGGCTGCTGCAAACCACTCTGACAGGGCATCGGCCAATATCTTCTGTATATCGCCCATCAGGCGGGCAAACCGGTACTCTGCACCCATATAGTCCTTGAGGGTCGGGTTCAGACTGACAAGCTGGAATAACTGCTCCATCCGCTGCTGCTTGGCAGCGTCCACCTCCTTTTCCAGGACGCGGTCTGTCTCGAACTCCCACTGCATGCGCCGCAGGTCGTTCAGAATCTCCTTATTCTTGGGATCTGCATCCAACTGCTTTTTGGCATCGAGCAGGTTGCGATACTCCTCGGATGTCTTCAACACCCTTGCCAGATTGTGAGCTTCATCATAAGCGTTCACGCCTTTCTCATCCCTCCTTCATGACCTGATACTGATAAGCTTGTGCTGGCAAGCCTGGCCTAACAAAGCTGGCTTAACGAGCCTGCTTCGATAAAACCTGGCTGCAATTCCTGGCCTAAAAAAGTTGACTTAAAAGTTTTCCTGATGCCGGTCTCGATGAGTTTGGCCTGACATGTCGGCAGCTTACAGCCGGACAGCCGCGCTGACCCCGCCATAGATAAAGAATGCTGCCAGCAGCATCAGAAACAGGCTGCAGATTCCCATGATAACGCTGTAGGCGGCGGGCATCAACCACTTCTTGCCGGTGGTGACTGCAACGGCTACAAACAGAAGCACGCTGGCGTCAGCCAGAATATGACCGGCGTAAAATGAGCCCAGCCCTATCAAGCCATACCGCAGCGCCTGTGTCACATAGAGCGCACCGATGGTAAACCACCACAATACCAGGTAGGGGTTGGCTATACTGGCCAGCAGACCGGACTTCAAGGGCTCGAGCGGGGAAGCTGCTGGCTGGGCGCTCCTGGTATTCCCAGCCCCGGAGAAGTCGACTGCGAATGACCCGGCGATGGCGTTGCGCCCTATATCCACGCCCATGTAGAGAAGCATCAGGCCTCCGATGATGCCGATGATCATGGAGATCCATAAAGAGAGCCCCTGCGAGTGCAACAGCCGGTTCAGACCGAGGGCGAACAACGCCAACAGCATGATCTCCATCAGGCCGTGTCCGGCGCTGATCAACAATCCGGACCGCCATCCCTGCTGTATGCTTTCCTTGATGGCCACAGTCAGCAGGGGGCCTGGAACCAGGGCGCCGGAAAGGGCGACTGCATAGGCTGTGGTAAATATGAAAAGAAGGCTCATTCTGATCTCTCTCCCGTCTTGCTGCCCGCTCTTATAAAAAGTACCATCAATCGGACGGTCAGTAAAGGGTTGTCCAGAGAAAGATCAGGTAGAAGATCACCCCGGCCATCAGGATGAAAGCGTTGAGGTTTTTGCCAAATTTGATGCTGAGGTAGACCAGGCCGGTCGAAGCATATGTAAGCAGCACCGGCGACAGAGCCCCCGGTACATAATGCCAGTTCTGAGTCAGGATGCCGATGCTGGGCAGGACCGCGCTCTGAAATACCATCGCCCCGGTGATGTTGCCGATAGCCAGGGTATCCTTTCTGCGCTTCAGCCAGATGATGCTGTTGAACTTCTCGGGCAACTCTGTGGCAATGGGTGCGATAATCAAGGCGAGAAAGAAGGAGGGAACGGCCAGCAGCGATGAGATGGCGGTGACCATTCTGATGAACAGTTCGGCTCCGCCGAGCAGCAGGATGATGGCGCACAGGATCTGCAGCAAGACCATCACCAGTCTGGGCCTGTTGCGCCGGGCGCTGAAAAGCAATGGCCGCAGGTCCAGACTCTGACCGGAAGCGGCGGAGCGCCTGAGAGTCAGGTAAAGGTAGAGGCTGTAGCTGGCGAGCAGCGCCAACACAAATACCGGACGCCACCGCTCAGGCACCAACACGGCGCTTATCCCGATGGTGTAACCGCTGAAGAAAAATAGCAGATCGCGCTGGATGACCTCCGGATTGACGTTAAGCCGGGGGAAGTCCGGTCGCTGCCTGGCATCGAGCAGCACCACCAGGCCGCTGATGAAAAAGGCGAGTGTGCTCAGCATGAATGGAGCCCCGATGATCGCCCCGATGCCGACCTGTGTCTGCTCCACGCCCCTTCCGGCAACGAAGGCGATGAGGGGGATCAGGGACTCGGGCAGCGCCGTGCCCACTGCTGCCAGGATGCTGCCGACTGCACCCTCCGCCAGGCGCAGCCTCAACCCGAGCCATTCCACGCCGTTGGTGAAGATCTCCGCCGCCGCCAGGATGATTCCCAGGCTCAGAAACAGCAGGAAATAAACCATCGGTTTCGGCTCCCTGGGGACATTCCTCGTGGAGTGTCCCTATTCTTTTGAATATCTGCTTTTGAATGTGATCAGAGGGGCTGTGGTCTCCCCAGGCGACCGGTAAAGGTCATCAGCCGGCGATAACCGGCCTGCTTGAGAAGCTGGCGTGCCCGGGTCAGATCTCGGCCAACCTCTTCTGCTGCGTGTGCGTCTGAGCCCATTGTAACAGGAATGTCCAGGTCAAAGCATTTTTGCAGCAGCTCCCGCGCCGGGTAGATCTCGGCGCAGGGCTTGCACAGCCCGCTGCTGTTGATCTCCACCGTGATCCCGCTCTTCTTGATCGCTTGCAGCGCTTGGCAGGCATAGGGAAGCGTGGCCCCCGCCGGCCGGTGCCCGAACACCTTGACCAGGTCCAGATGCCCCACTATGTCAAACAAACCTGAGCCGGCGAGCTTCTCTATTAAATTAAAATATGTTCGGTACAGTTCGTTTATATCCCAGGTGTCATAATCAGCCTGATAATCGGGATGGTCAAACATCCACCCGCCGATCTCGTGGACCGACCCGATCAGGTAATCGAACGGCAGGCTGCAGGCCAACCTGGCGATCTCCTGCTCCCGCCCCGGCCTGTAGCTGACCTCCAGGCCGACTCTCACCTGCAGGGACGGGAATCGGGCAGCGACCGCGGCCGCCAGGACCGGGTCGATCCCCGGGCTGAACTCATCATGATCGGAAAACCCGATCTCTGCGAGCCCCCGGGCGCGGGCCCCCTTGATAAACTCCTCCAGCAGCGCTCCGGTATAGCATCCTCCCCTGTGCCCCAGAGGATGGGTATGATAATCGACAAGCACCCGCTTCCCCGCTTTCCTATGATCTCCCACCACACACATGCATTAAAACACGATTTACCAATCTTTTCAATACAGTTCTGTTGGACAGTTCTGTTGGACATACTCCCACCACTAAAGTTTATGGGATTAAGGAGGGGGCCTTCCCGCCGGGGGGGGTGTAAAAGTCTGAGCTCAAATGGCTGCGAATAGCTGTTTCGGTAAACTTTCTTGTGCCTTACAGGTAAACATATTACAATAAAGTAGGCCTGCTGCGGCAAGCCCCAGAGGCAGGCTATCCGGGAGAGTGAGTGTCTGTGGCAGAAGTTGTTCCGTTTCGCGGTATCAGGTACGACACCAGTCAGATTGCCGACATGACATCGGTAGTGGCACCGCCCTACGACGTCATCGACGCCGCAGCCCAGCGGCGATTCTATGAGCGGCATCCTTACAACGTCATCCGTCTGGAGCTAGGCCTCCAGTTTCCAAGCGACGATGACAACGATAACCGCTATACGCGGGCCGCCCGCAACTACCGGGAGTGGCTGCGCTCGGGCATTTTGAAACAGGAATCCCGGCCGGCGATCTATCTCCAGGAGCAGGAGTTTCAGGCGGATGGAGAGAGGTGCAGGAGAACCGGCTTTTTTGCCAGGGTAGCTCTGGAAGAATATACAACCGGCATGATCCGCCCGCATGAAGAAACACTCTCCAAGCCCAAGACTGACCGCCTGGCTTTGCTCTCCGCCTGCCGGGCGAACTTCAGCCCGGTTTTCTCCCTGTACGAGGACCAGGCACAGCTCCTGAGAGAGGAGTTTGCACGAACAAAACAGTCTCCCCCACAGGTCGAGATTGACGACGATGCGGGAGTCAAGCACCGGCTTTGGGTCATCACCGACTACACCCTGCACAAAATAGTGTCTGCCACGCTTAGGAACAGGGTCCTCTATATTGCCGACGGCCATCACCGCTACGAGACCGCTCTCAGCTATTACCGCTTGACCGGAAGCGCTTTTCCGGGGGCGGCTTACATCCTCATGTACCTGGTTAACACTGCCGACCCGGGCCTGGTGATCCTGCCAACCCACCGCGTCCTACACGGGCTGCCGTCCCTGGATCTGAACAGCCTGATCAGACAGCTGCAACAGGACTTCACGGTAGAGCGGACGGCGCTGCCCGAACCAGGCCAGGCTCCGGAGCTGTTGAGCCGGCCGGCGGGGACGACGATGCTCATGGTGACGCCGGGACCCGCGGCCTACCGGTTGACTCTGAACCGCCCTGACCGGGTCAGGCTCATCGTTCCTCAGAGGTCCGAAGCCTGGTGCCGCCTGGATGTCGCAGTGCTCCACGTCCTGATTCTACAACAGCTTCTGGGGTTGGAACCGGAGCAAATGGCACATCAGGAGAACCTTACCTACACCAGGGGTGCAGCGGAGGCTATCAAGGCGGTCTTAGGCGGCGAAGGGCAACTGGCCTTTATCATGAACCCCACCCGGATCGAACAGGTGACCGCGGTGGCTGCAGCCGGCGATAAGATGCCTCAAAAATCAACCTATTTCTACCCGAAAATCCTCACCGGGATGGTCATCAACGACCTGACCGCCACCTGATCAGGTCTTTGCCAGCCAGCGGCTCTCGATAAAGACGGATAGGGGCTCAATCTCATCGGGGCGGAAAACGGGTACAGCAGATACTTCGCTGACAGGCATATCGCTGACCACAGCCTCCAGGCCGCTGCCAAGAGAGAGCCGGCCCTCGGAGAACCCACGCCGAACAACCTCTATCTTCGGCCCCGGCTGGGACTTGAACCCTTCGGCCAGGATGAGGTCGACTCCTGCGATCATTCCGGCCAGTTCGGCCAGGTTCAGCTCCCGGCCATGGCGGATGTGCACAGTCAGGGATTCGGGCCGGATACCAGCACCTGCTCGGCGCCTGCCAGGAAAAACTGCCAGGAATCCTTCCCCCTGCTGTCAACCTCATAGCCGTGCGCCGCGTGCTTGATTGCGGCCACCCGGTAGCCCCTCGATACCAGGCTCCTGATCAAAGCGGCGATCAACGTGGTCTTCCCCGTATTCGCATGCCCCACCACCGATAAGACCGCGGCCATCTGAGTTGCTCCTTTTCACGTCATTTCTTTTTTCAGCTTTCAGCCAGATTTTACACGTTCCGCGAACCCGAGGCAAGACCAATGCTTCCCTTGCTACCCGGCCAAGCTGCCGGCTTCGGAGCGCTGGAAGGCATTTTTAAATGCGGGCCGAGCTCCCGTGATGTTGCTTCGATGCGCCTTATAGATTAGATTCCCAAGCTGCCAAGCTTCCTAATCCTGCTCTGACTACATAAATACAGCCCCCGTTTCAAATAATAGAGACAAAACACGAAAACAGGAGGCAGAAAAATGGCATCAGTAGCGGTTGGGATATTCGATAGCCGCAATCAGGCCGAGCAGTCGGTGCAGGAGTTGCGCAACAAGGGCTTTGACAGGGAGATCTCGGTGGTCACCAAGGAAGAGGGCCGGAACGAGGCCTCCGGATTGAGCATGAACAGGGATACGGACAGCAACATCGACGGGATCACCACCGGCGGGGTCCTGGGAGGCATTGCCGGCCTGGCCGTGGGTGCGGGAGCCCTCTTCATACCGGGAATCGGCCCCCTGATCGCCGCAGGGCCGATCGCCGGGCTGCTGTCAGGCGCGGTTACCGGCGGCATCGCCGGGGGGCTGATCGACTGGGGCATTCCCGCCGAACAGAGCCGGCACTTCGAGGAGGACATCAAGCAGGGCAAGACCCTGGTGTCAGTTCACGGCAGCAGTTCGAGGCTGGACGATGCCGCTGACATCCTGCGCCGGCACGGCGCCCAAGAAGTAAATACTTATTGAAGAAAATCGAGTTAGATCTGATGTACGAAGAAAAATCACCATTAAACTTTGATTCAAATGGCCGGGGCCCATGCCCCGGCCATTCACGCTCATCCTGGAAATACGGCTCCGGTTAACGGCCGGAGTGCTTGATGCCAAGCACGTCAAGCTCCACCTGGTTCAGCCCGACGCCGCGCAGCCGCTCCCGGCTGCCCCGCAGGCTCTCGACTGCGTTCAGCCCGAGTGCGCCCAGGAATTCCTTCAACTCGAGAGACCAGCCGCGCAGCAGGTTGACCAGCCTCTCGGTGGCCTCGTCAGGCTCCAGGCGGGAGGTCAGCTCCGGGCGCTGGGTGGCGATCCCCCAGGAGCAGTTGCCTGTGTAGCACTTCTGGCACAGGTGGCAGCCCATGGCAACCAGGGCTGCCGTCCCGATGGCGATCACATCCGCACCCAGGGCAATGCCCTTGGCCACATCGCCGCTGTTCCGGAAGCCGCCGGCCGCCACCAGGGTCACCTGGTTGCGAATGCCCTCCTGGCGCAGCCGGTCGTCGACGGCGGCAATCGCCATCTCGATCGGGATGCCGATGTTGTCGCGGATCATGGTCGGGGCAGCGCCGGTGCCGCCCCGGAAGCCGTCGATGTAGACGAAGTCAGCCCCGGCCCGGGCGATGCCGCTGGCTATCGCCGCCACGTTGTGCACTGCGGCGATTTTCACCCCGACCGGCTTGGTGTAGCGGGTCGCCTCTTTCAGAGAGTAGATCAGCTGCGAGAGGTCCTCGATGGAGTAGATGTCATGATGCGGCGCCGGCGAAAGGGCGTCGGTGCCGACCGGGATCATCCTGGTCTGGGAGACCTCCTGGTTGATCTTTTCACCCGGCAGGTGGCCACCGATACCTGGCTTGGCGCCCTGCCCGATCTTGATCTCCACCGCCACTCCGTGATCCAGGTATTCCTGGTTGACACCAAAGCGCCCTGAGGCCACCTGCACGATGATCCGGTCGCTGTACGGATAGAGTTCCTTGTGCAGCCCGCCCTCACCGGTGTTCATCAAGGAGCCGGTGAGGGACGCCGCCCGGGCCAGGGCCTTGTGGGCCGGCAGGCTGATCGCACCGTAGGACATGGCGGCAAAAATGATCGGCGTTTCCAGGACCACCTGGGGGGCGATCTTGGTGGCCAACTCTATATCTCCATCTTTTTCCACGAACTGCAGGGAGTTCGGCTTGCTGCCCAGATAGGTCCGCAGCTCCATCGGCTCCCGCAAGGGGTCGATGGATGGGTTGGTAACCTGGCAGGCATCCAGCACCATGTTGTCGAAGTAGCTGCGATAGGGACGGTCGTTGCCCATGCCGGTCAGCAGCATGCCCCCGGTCTCGGCCTGTTTGTAGATGGACTTGATGGCATCAGGTGTCCAGTACTCGTTCCCCTTGAAGGCAAGCGGGTTTCGCTCCACCGTGATCGCGCCCTCGGGGCAGAAGGCCACGCAGCGCTGGCAGGCCACGCACTTGTCATTGTCAGGCACGATGCGGTCCATGAAGCTCAGCGCTCCAAAACCGCAGTTGAGCACGCACCGCTTGCAGCGGCGGCACTGCTGATGGTCTATCCTGACCAGGAAATCGGGCGTCAGCAGGCTTCTGGTCATGGCTGCACCCCCTCCTCCAATTTCACTATGATCGGCTCCCCGGCCCTGATCGTCCAGATGCGGTCTGGCGCCGGGCAGATCTCCCTGATGGCGCTTTCCTCGCTAGACAGGTAGACCACCTCGTCCTTCTGGCCGCACACCAGCGGGCGCAGCTTGATCCGGTCGGTGATCCCGATCATGCCGCCGGTAAATCCGACCGCCAGGCTGAAGGGCCCGTTTAACATGGCCGAGCCGTACACCTCCCGGATAGCGGTGACCGCCGCCTTTTTAGGCTCGGGGTAGCGATCGATCTCCTTCCAGAAAGGCGCCGACAAGGCGAGGCAGGTGGTCTCCAGGGACAGGCCCTGCCTTCTGTGCAGCAGGTCGAATAAGTAGGCGATCACCTCGGTATCGGTCTTCAGGGTGCAGTGGTAACCGAACATTTCCAGATATCTCCTGTTGATCCCATAAGATGAGATCTCCCCGTTGTGCACCACCGACCAGTCCAGGATGGTGAACGGGTGCGCCCCGCCCCACCAGCCCGGGGTGTTGGTGGGGAACCGGCCGTGCGCGGTCCACATGTATCCCTCGTATTCCTCGACCCGGTAGAACTCGCCGATGTCCTCGGGAAATCCCACGCCCTTGAACACCCCCATGTTCTTGCCGCTGGAAGAGACGAAAGCGCCGTCGATCTTCTGGTTGATCTCCATCACCTGTGTGACCACGAAGTTCTTCTCGTTGTATCCGTCACCAGCCTCCCCCTGCAATTGCCGGTCGCGGCTGGCGGAAAACTGCTCCACTGCAAAGGGCTTCACTCTCAGAAAGTAGCGCCACAGAAGAGGGGGATTCGTGATCAGAGGGTGGGGGCGCGTCGGGATCGGTTCGCTCCGGTCGATGATAAAGTTCCTTTCCAAGAAATGCTCGGTCTCGTGCTGGCCGGAATCGCAGCCATAAAGAAGGTGAAAGGCATAATGATCCCTGTACTGCGGGTAGATCCCGTATCCGGCAAAACCGCCGCCAAGGCCGTTGGAGCGGTCGTGCATCAGCCGGATGGATTTCACAACGTCCGCCCCGCTGAAGCGCCTGGCTTTTTTATTCAGGATGCCGGTGATGGAACATCCCGAAAGGATGCGCGGGAAATCCCCCTTCATGTTAACTCCTCCCCCACTGCTCATTCTTCAACGGGGACCTTCCTCACCGGGTAATATTGCACGGGCAGGTGTGTCCCCATTCCTGAAACTATCTGTTACAGACAATCTGTCCCGGCCAATCTATCGCCATGCCGGGAGCAATCTGTCCCAGGCAATCTGTCGCCATGCCGGGAGCAATCTGTCCCGGCCAATCTCCCTTTCCGGGACCATCTGGCCGAGGCCTCAATCTTGCTGCGTCAAGCCCAGCAATCGTTGCAGCTCCTCTTCGCCACCGGGAGGAAGAGCATCCAGGCCCAGTTTTTTGCGGGCCTTCTCGTCGGCGGCGCCAAGCCGTCCCGTTGTCAAAAAGGTTTTGATGCCCCCCTGCAGCGAAGGCGGCGCCATGCCCTGTTCTATAGCCAGGTGCTTCAAGGCCGTGAAGACCTTCTCCATGCCGAAATGCTGCGGGCAGAGCTCGGTGCAGGTGTGGCACTCCAGGCACTGCCAGATTGCCCGGTCCCTGATCAGATCGTCCAGGTTTCCCTGCAGCAGCCTGCCGATCATCTCCTGCGGCTGAAATGCGCTGCTCACCTGGGCTGTCGGACAGTCATCCACGCAGGCCCCGCATTCGTAGCACCGCTTGAGAGCGGCCAGGTCAAGCCTGTCTCTGATGGCGTCCAGAACTGCGGCCCGCTTGCTCCAGGTCTCTATGAAGGGTTCCGTGGCGATCCGGTGCTCCCGGAGGCCCAGCTCCTCGCCGGGGATGCCCATGGCCAGGCCCAGCAGCTCCGGATAGGTAAAGACCGGGATGTTCAGGCCCTCCCCCTGGCGCTGCAGAATGAACTGGCGCTGGTCATACTGAATGAAGCAGGCGGGACAGACGACGGTGAGCGCATCGGCCCGGCCCTTCAGGTCCATCAACTTCCGGCGCAGCATCATGGCCGCCTCTTCCTGCGACCCCGCATTGCCCAGGGCGCTGCCGCAGCAGAGCATCTTCGTTTCATACTGCACCGCCTCGGCGCCCAGCGCTTTTACCAGCAGATCGTACTTCTCGGGATGCAAGGGATCGTCGAAACGCAGCCGGGATGCCGGCCTCATCATGTGGCAGCCGTAATGCACGGCGATTCTCATGCCGCTCAGGGGGCGGGTGACCAGCTTCTTGATGCGGTCGGTAGTCAGGTCGTCATGCAGCACCTCTATCAGGTGCTTGACTTTTACCTCGCCGCGAAGCTCCAGGCCGATCTCCCGCAAGCGGGCGGTCACCTTCGCCCTGAGTTCTACCGAATCCCGAATGTCTCCGAGCACGGTCTTCAGCGTGCTGTAACACCCGTTGCAGGGTGTCAGCAAGGGCAGCCCGGACTGCTCGGCCAGCGCCAGGTTGCGGGCTGCCGCCAATATCCAGGCCTCCTCTGAATAGCCTTGCACCAGGCTCTTTTCCGGGCAGCAGGTGAAGCCGGGCAGGTCGACCAGTTCGATTCCCGCCCTCTGCAATACCAGGCGTATTGTCTTTTCTATGAAGGGGAGGCGTGCCGGAATCTGGCATCCCCAAAAAACTGCATAGCGGCTGTTGGCCATGAACTCTCCTCTCCTGTACGTCCGTCATGGCTGTCCGACCAAAGTCAACGGGCGAGGGCAACTTCCGTAACAAGCCCCCGGTAGCGCGGCTCACGTTGCTGTTTGACTGCATAACTGAACTCACTCGGTGATATATACGCCCGATGATTCAAGCTGCGGCTCCCGTGCTTGCTGAACAGCCGAGGAGCGGGCCTGACTCACCGGTTCGCTGCAATCGATTATTCCTGGATGCGGCAAAGGGTTTGGCCTACCTTGACCCGGTCGCCCTCCCCGGCAACGATCTCCTGCACCACGCCCGAGACAGGCGAGGGCACGCTGAAGACAGCTTTGCTGGTGAACATCTCGACCAGTTCGTCTTCTGCAGCCACGCTATCTCCTTCATCCACCTTCCAAAAGGACACGGTGGCCTCGTCCACATCTTCGGCCAGAAACGGCAGCACTACTTCCATCTAACATGCCCCTTCCATCTTTAGTGAAGGTGATTGTCCCCCTGATCCTATCACAAAATCGGATTAAGTGGTCCCAATCTTTCTGGCAATCAGCCGGGAGTACCCGCGCCCGCTGCTGCTTCAGCCGCCTCTTTCAGAGCCTCGGCCAGGGTCGGGTGGGCGTGAACGGTGCCCGCGATCTGAGACAGGGTCAGCCCCCAGCGCAGCGCCAGGGCGCCTTCAGAGATCAGTTCGGTGGCGTGCGGCCCGATAATATGAATACCCAGCAGGCGGCCGGTATCCGCCGCGGCCAAGACCTTCACGAAGCCGTCAACCTCCCCCTCGCATAAAGCCTTGCCGCTGGCCATGAAGGGGGACTTGCCCGTTTTCAAGCGGATTCCCCGTGCTTTGGCCTCCTTGCCGGTGATGCCGACGCTCCCGATCTCCGGATAGGTGAAGATACAGTTGGGAATAGCGCTGTAATCCAATTCATGCGCCTCGCCCAGGGCATTGGCCGCCGCGGCGGTTCCCTGGACGGTGGCCACGTGCGCCAGCAGCGTCCTGCCGGTGACGTCGCCCACGGCGTAGACGCCCGGGGCCGAGGTCTCCAGCCTGTCGTTGACAACCACCGCGCCAGCCGCCGTGTCCACTCCGCAATGCTCCAGCCCGATGCCGGCCGTGTTCAGGCTGCGGCCCACCGCCAGCAATACCCGGTCGGCCGCCACCTCGGTGTTATCGCTCAAGACCACCCTGGCTCTGCGGCCTTCCCGGGCCACCTCCAGGATCCTCGTCTTCGTCTTCAGATCGATACCCTGCTGGCGCAGCGAGGCCTGCAGCTTGCGGGCCAGGTCCTCCTCGAGGAACGGGAGGATCGTCGGTTCGGCCTCCACCAGGGTTACCCGGGAGCCCAGCTCGGCAAAGATACCGGCAAATTCGCAGCCGATCACTCCCCCGCCGACGATCAGCAAGGCTTCGGGCACCTCGCTCTGCTCCAGCATTTCCGTACTGGAGACGATGCACTCCCCGTCGTAGCCCAACGCCGCGGGCAGCAAGGGCTCGGATCCGGTGGCGATGATGATCCGCTCGCCCGTGATCCTTTCCATCCTGCCGCCGCCGAACACCAGTTCCACCATGTTTGGCCCTGCCAGGCGGCCCTGGGCCTGAATCAGTTCCACCTTGCTGTTTGCCAGCAGCGATTGCACTCCGGCCCTGAGGCGGACCACGATCGCATCCTGGCGCGCCCTCACCTGTCCATAGTTCAAGCCGACCGGGCCCGTTTCCACTCCGAATTCTCCGGCCCTGCGGGCGCGGCGATAGGCCGAGGCGCTCTCCACGAGTGCCTTGGTCGGGATGCAGCCTCTATTCAGACAGGTCCCCCCGACCTGTTTGGCTTCCACGATGCAGGTTTTCGCCCCCATACGGGCGGCTTGCAGGGCTGCCGGATAGCCCCCCGGCCCCGCCCCGATCACGATCAGCTGGTAGTCCAAAGCGTATGCTCTCCTCTAGTGGATGCTCGATTTCCTCCAGTGCAGGCTTGCTTTCCTCAAGTGCTTTTTTCCCGGCGCAACGCTCACTTTTCATGATGCGCGCCCTTGGCGCTGATAAAACCCGCCATCGGAGCCTTCTCTGCAGCTAATAACAGTAGAGCCTTCCGTAAGGCCGGTGGGACACAGGTATCAGCTTGCTGAACTTCTCGGAACAAACCTCATCGTAATCATATCCAAAAGCGGCGCAGAAATCCTGGAGGTGCGGCCCCAAGACCTTCCAGTCAGCTTCGTCCAGTTCGAAGGGCGCCACCTCCTTGCCCAGGGTGAAAGGATCGATCTCTCCCCTCAGGTAGATCACACCGCCGTGCATGCCCGTCCCCAGGTAGTCACCTGCCAGGGGCGCCCCTGGCTTCCGCTCCAGGCCGAGCAGCACCAATATTCCGCCGGCCATGTATTCTCCCAGAAAGTCGCCGGCGCTGCCGCCGGCGATCAGCACCGGTACCTGCTTCTTGTATTCCTTCATATGGATGCCAACGCGGTAACCCACGTCACCCTTGATCAGGAGGCGCCCGCCGCGCATCCCGTAGCCCAGCACATCGCCGGCGTGCCCATGGACCGTGACCTGGCCGGCGTTCATGGTGTTGCTGATGGCATCCTGGGCGTTGTCATTGACGATGATTTCCGGGCCATTCATAAAGGAAGCCAGGTCGTTGCCCGGCACCCCGTTCACCAGTATCTTGACGTCAGGATAGGGCAGGCCGGTGCCGATATAGCGCTGGCCGTTGACATTGTCCAGTTGAAACTCCCTGACTCCCCCCTCGGCCATCCGCTTGACCATCTCGTTCAACTCGCGATAATGTAGGCCCTGGCTGTCTATCCTCTCCATGGTTCGTATCCCCCACTTACCGGCTTAAATGCTCGTATTTGCGATTATAACATTCACCTAGCATAAATTACAATGACCTTTTCCCAGTGAATACAATGTACTTCGGGCATGAAACGGCGTTAAAAATAGCCTGGCAAAGCAACGGCCGCCGCCTGGCTGGCCCTGGCGGCGGACGGCGTTGGCAAGGGCCGGCGGCCCCTGGCGGCCTGTTAGTAACTGCTGAGGTACCTGTTCCTCTCCCAGGGATGCACCTGAATCCGGTACTCGTTCCATTCCAGGGTCTTGGCGGCCACGAACTTCTCGAAGATATGCGGGCCAAGCGCTTCCTGTATCAGGACATCCTTCTTCAACTCCTCCAGGGCGTCACCGAGGGTGCCGGGCAGACAATCGATGCCGCGATCCTGCAGCTCATGCTGCGACATCTCATAGATGTTCTGGTCGACCGGCGGAGGCGGATCAATCTTGTTCCTGATTCCTTCGAGGCCGGCCTTGAGGGTGACGGCAAAGGCCAGGTACGGATTACAGGACGGATCGGGGCTGCGAAACTCCAGGCTCGTTCCCTCCCCGCGGCGTGTGGGCACGCGCACCAGCGGGCTCCGGTTCTGGGGGGACCAGGCGATGTAGACAGGCGCTTCATAGCCTGGCACCAGCCTCTTGTAAGAGTTTACGAGCGGGTTGGTGATTGCGGTCAACCCCTTGACATGAGACAGCAGGCCGCCCAGATAATGCAGCGCCACGGTGCTCAACTGCAGCGGCCGGGATGGATCGCAAAAGGCGTTCTGCCCATCGGCAAAGAGCGACTGGTTGACGTGCATGCCTGAACCGTTGATTCCGAACACCGGCTTGGGCATGAAAGTGGCGTGCAGCCCGTGAAGCATGGCAATAGAGCGCACCACGTACTTGAAAGTGACCACCTTATCGGCCGTGGTCAGGGCGTCGTCGTACCGGAAGTCGATCTCGTGCTGTCCAGGAGCGACTTCATGGTGTGATGCCTCCACCTCGAATCCCATCTCTTTCAAGGCTAAGACTATATCCCTCCGGGTATCCTCGCCGCGATCGAGCGGGCTCAGGTCGAAGTAGCTGCCCTCATCATGGGTGATCACGGAGGGGCGGCCTGACTGCTCCGTGTTAAACAGGAAAAACTCCGCCTCAGGCCCGACGTTCATGGTAAAACCCAGATCCCTGGCCTCCGCCAGCACCTTTTTCAGCGCATAGCGGGGGCAGCCGATAAAAGCGGTGCCGTCTGAGTTGTAGACGTCGCAGATCAGCCGGCCGACAGACCCGTCGCGGCCGCGCCAGGGAAAGATGGTGAAGGTATTGGGGTCGGGGATCAGGTACATGTCCGACTCTTCGATGCGGACGAATCCCTCGATCGAAGAACCGTCAAACATGATCCCCTCGTATAGAGCCCTTTCCAGCTGCTCCACCGTAATGGCCACGTTTTTCAGGGTGCCCAAGATATCGGTGAACTGCAGCCTGATAAACTGTACCCCGCGGTCATGGGCAATGCTGAGAACGTCTTCTCTGGTCTGGGTAATCATCCCTGAACCCTCCTGTGCCTTAGTGACCTTTATTTTACACCACTCGTCTGACTTTTTTAACTTAAGCCGGCGGTCAACCCCGATTCAGATCAAAAGCCAGGATGATGGCCTCCGCCACCTTGCGCATGGGCAGGCATTTATCCATGCTCTGTTTTTGCAGGCGTCTGTATGCCTCGGCCTCGGTCACTCCCAACTGCTCCATCAGGATTCCCTTGGCCCGGTCGACCAGTTTTCTGGTCTCAATTTTTTCCTGCAAGCCTCTGATCTCTGCCTCTAGATCCTGAACATACCTAACATACCCCAGCAGGTTCTCCATGGCCGGAAACAAGTTGGACTCCGTCAGGGGCCTGGTTACATAGCTGACCGGTTGCTGTTTCGCCCTGATCTGTTCAAAACTGCTATAAAGAAAGACCTCTTGGGTGATCAGGAGCACAGGCGCGGCCTTGTCCTCAAAGAGCACCCGGGCCAGTTCATAGCCGCTGATTCCCGGCAGTTCGGTTTCGGCAACCACCAGGTCCGGGCTCAAGCTGCGAGCGTATCTAGCGCTATTGCGCCGTCGCCGGTCTCGGCGATCACCTGATAGTTGCCCCTCGCCAACATCAGCTTGAGGGCGTTCCGCTGTTCAGCTTTCGCTACCCCGATCACTATGCGCGCACGGTTCATGGCGGCACCTCATACGAACTCTGATCAGACACTATGCCAGTTCTGCAAATAACAAATGCCCTCTCCGGAAATCATTCCTTTCGAGGACATCTTTGCCCAGAACAAACGTGGAACATGGCAAAATCGCTATCATTACTGTTCCCATGAAAATATTATGAGATAAGGGATCCCAAAAGTCAACCACTTACCGAGATGTATGCACCATACATGATCTAGGACCTAAAAACCTCTTCTTGTCGTCCTACAGTCTGGTTCCCTCCTATTAGAATGTTGATCAGTGCACCCAATAAAAAGGCCCGAGTTTCTCGGGTGCTTCACTCCTGTGTGTTGCCGTTTCAACTTTTATGTTTTCGGGCTCTAACAGCTCGCTTCTCGTAGATCCCTAGCCTCATTGTACAGGGTGTCCGGCGCCACATCTGCTCCGTTGGGCCAGGCAACGGTTCCGGCTTCCCGGTCAACGTATACTTGCTTGAAATACTGCGGGTCCTCAAAGGAGCAAACACCTCACCCCAAAGAAGCGGACGCATGTCAAAAATCTTGGTAGTACCATCGTTGAATTTTAGAATAAGATGATAGTTGTCTATTGCAGAAACGTCGACAACCTCGTGAAAGATATGTTTGCTGTACATTTTTTACCACTTCTCCTTTCATTCCGGAGGTCTGGACTTTAAAAAGCGGCTGGTGTGCTTGGCCTGCATTCAAACGGGTCTGGGATCGGGCGGTGGAGGACCAGTGCGCTGGGCATGGTTTTCTATCTATTGAGAGAGAGCCTGCGGTATACCTTGCAAACAACAATACCCCAACGCTTACGCCATCGGCGCCCGTACAGTCGTTGTCACCACCGGACTGCTGGGCAGCGCCTCCACGTTCGCTCTGGTGTTCAAGTTGGCGCTAAAATTGGTGCAGTACCTGCTTGACTTGGGCATGCTGGCCGTGGGGAGATCAGAGGAGTACCGGGCGGACGCCTACGCCAAGAGCCTGGGATTCGGACCGGGGCTGGTCAGCTTCCTGAACAGAATGCAGTACATAGAAAAGCTCCCCCAGGGGCTCTGGGCTGCCCTATCCCGGACGCATCCGCCAACGGCGGAGCGGATACGCAGACTCGAGACGAATTAGATAACTGAAAAAACCAAACCCCCCCAGCACCACCGGCTTGGCCGTGACCATCCGCCAGGATCTATCTAAAATGAGTCGACCTCATCCTCGTTCTCATCAACTGGAATATGCAACAAGGTCAACACCAGCCCCAGGCGATCAAAGGCCAGCGATTCTTCAATAACATATAACTCTCTTGATGCCACCTGGCACCATGCGCAGGCCTGCACTTTTCGGGGTTCGTCAGTTAGGCGGCCATCTACAAAATAATCACAGGCATAAGTCCACTCATGCAGTGGCCCTTTGTTGATCCAATAGGGAAATGAACTGGATTTGGTAAACCATTTAATTTCACCGTCAGCGGAAAGAACTACTGCCATCCTCTCACAGGTCACCCCTGCGATTTTCACAGCCGTAGCGGTGAATGATGTGCCGTAGGCCTCGCTGAACTCATGAACAAGTTTCATAGTGGGAGGTGCAGAAGAAGCCTCTCCAGTTCTGTTGTAGGTAGCAGCAGTTCGGCGGCGAACTCATTGGCCTCACTCTCTAGTATTTTGTTGCTTTTATAGGACTGGATATCTCGCCCCAGGCAGCGAAAAACCTCGGCCTGGTGATGCGGCATAAAAAAATGCCCGATCTCGTGGGCAATAGTGAAACGTTTGCGAGTTTCGTAATCAATCCCGCTATCGATTAGAATCCGGGCGTCCTTTCCCTTTCTTATCAGGAATCCGTCGGCGTCAAGCGGTTCTTCAAAGATTGCTATACCCAAATGCTCGGAAACATTATCCAGGTTCACTGATCCAGATAAGCGCAGTTCAGTCCGCAACTGCTGGGCATAATTGCCAGGATACAAGGCCAATACGCTTACCCCCTCTTCCCCTGTTCCATCTCCGCCAGGTGTTTTTGGATGATTGCTGAATCATGGCTGGAGATGCCCTCATCACCAGTATCCCTGGCAACGATTGCCACGGTAGTTTCACGCACCAGACCCAGGGCCTGTTCCTTGCCCCCTTCACCGGCCAGCAACTCCATGATCCTGGGGCGTGAGAAGCGCCATTCCCTGCCGATTTTCGTTGCCGGCAGGCGCCCCTCTGTCACCAAGTTATAGACAGTCTGGTTGCTCACCCGCAGCAGGTCGGCCACCTCACCGACATTCATAATCTCCGGGTACTCTCTATCTTTCAGGGTGCCCTTGATCAGCCCCTGCATCAGGCGCACATCATCCGGCTCGTATGCCTCCTCGCCGCAGGCCTCACAGAGCCATACGTTCATGCCCCGGAAAGCGATCTCCCGCCCCTGCCAGATGGCATCGACGTCCTTCTTGACCCGCTTCATCTCCGCGCCACAGATATAACACTCCATGATTATTGCCCCCTTTTTCTGTGTTTGAAAGAGCCTAAATCATCCCAAGCCCCTTCAAGGAAGCGGCAGACAGTCACAATGACTGGTTGGGGATAACGAAGAGCCACGATCATATAGAAGTCTGCTCCCTCTTCATCAACTCCTTGAATCAGCGCTTTCAGGTCCTGACCATGATCCTGGCTTCCAATAAAAATGCCATGCAGGGCGCAATTTTCGAGATCTTGAACCGAGATATCTCGCATCCCCATGCGGTCCTTAGCATGACTGGAAATAAGATAAGAACGATCTTGGACTGCCTTTCGTAAAATCACCAACCATCGTTCTAACAATATTATTCCCCTCTTTTAAAGATATTATAAATTATTATAAATTGCAATAAAATATAATATTTATTTTTTTAAATCCTATTATTTTATTTCTTCATATTCTACATAGAAGAACCAAGCGCCCTTTGTAAAACGGTCTGCTTTCATGGGCTCTGGTTTTTTTCCATCTGTTTCATAGCTCATGCGCACAGCCTCAGCTTCATCTTTGCTCCCGATGACTTTCACGTAGCAACGGCCGTCCTTGGTCCTACCTGTCTGCACTTTACCGAAAACAGATATTGCTGGTACCGGCTGCAACGCTGTTGTAGGAGACGCTGGTGCTGGCGTTTCTGGCGTAAGGAATGGACGATAACGATTAATAACTGCACCCAGGCCGCAAACCATTGATTATACTGGATTTCTTGAACTGGAGATAACCCCGAAAAACTAGCGATAATGGTCTCATAAGCCTTAAAATCCTGGGGGCTTCGTATCGCGGTATTTGGTTCAAATTGTTGCAAATAAAAACTAAAATCCACTCACTCGTAGTTCGCAGTTCATTTTTCTTATCTATTGGCTCCAATCGGCCTTTTGATTTTTTTGCAATCCCTGCATTGCTAACTGATATGTTAAAACGCGGACCTGCCGTGCTTAATTTTCCTGCTCATTCTTGCTAACCGTTTGCTAACCGAGTGCAAACGGACTCTTGTGGAACCCTTGATATTACTGGGTTTCTTTTGGACAATTATGGACTGTTTTGCATGTCATTTTTGAGTTTTATGACCCCGCCCGGCCTTGGTATCACTGGATTTATTTAATACTTTCATGCAGTATGCACCATACATGCTTGCGCCGGGAACCAGCTTGACCATCATCCTGCGGCCACATGAGGATGCATAAGCCGTGGCAAAAGGTTGAAAAATATAATTAGGACGGCTGCATTAAAGCGAGGTGATCAGGATGGGTGCCGGCTGCCCGGTTTGTAATGGACTGACCCAGTTGGAACACAACTGCCCCGATTGTGGATCCCGGATGGTCGACTATGGTGGATTGGAAAGCTACTGCAATCCCTATGGCCCTTATGACGAGCGGGATAATGAATCCGCACCGGAGGCCCCGACCACAAATGACGACCAGTGTGTGCACCTGCTGCAGTGCCCCCGGTGCAACGAGACTGTCACCTACCCGATAGGGCAGGAACTGATCGTATAGGCGCCGGGCTTGGGCCGATCTCGCCCAGACAAGGGGATCCTGAGAGAAACCTGCGAGCAGTTCGGGGGAGCCATCAGCGCCCGCTCAGTTTTAACAAATCTAAGCCAGAAGTCCCCCTATCATCTGAGGTTGGGGGATGAATGGCTTGTATTTCCATATCGTTCATGATACAATTACAGTACAAACATATGTTTCCAGGGATGTGATCAATTGCTGCTTACGTACAGTTTGGCTGAATCCGCTGCTGGAACGCCTTCTGGTTTTCCGGATCCGGCAACAGCAGCAGAAAACAAGAGAAAACAAGCAATAACAAGCACTCTGAGGACGAAGCGGCCCTTCGCTGCAGTGCAATGATGATGCAACTTTTTATTGACAAAGCTGATCAGGTCTCCGAAAATAGAAAGGCAGGGCCAACACGACCGATCTCGGTGGGTAACCCACAACCTACAGTGGACGCCCCGCGGCGCGGTAGGTGCCCTGTTTTCTCTTTCTCTTGGGCGCCAGGCCTGAAGGCAAGCTGCGCTTGAGGCGAACATCGTGTATAACCCAAGTGTCAGGTCTGAAAGCAAGCTGCACGTGAGAAACTCAGAGAAATTAAAAGGACTCGAAGCAACACAAAGGGGAGTCGGCTGACGGTGCGTTATGCTATAATCAGTGATATTCACGCCAATTTGGAGGCTCTCCAGGTGGTGTTGGACGATCTTGATCAGCAGGACGTGCAACAGGTCGTCTGTTTGGGAGACATCGTCGGCTACTACGCCAACCCCAATGAATGCACGGAACTCTGCCGCAGCCGGGGTTTTTTGTGCCTCAGGGGAAATCATGACGATGCGGTGGTCGGCATCTGCGGTATAGAAGATTTCAATCCGGTTGCCCAGAAGGCCCTCCTCTGGACAGAATCTAACCTGACCTCAGAAAACAAGGAATGGCTGCGCCAACTGCCCGAGCAAGCCCTGCTAGACAGCCTGTTTCTGGCAGTCCACGGTTCTCCCCTGCACCCTTACGACTACATCTTTTCACTGGCGGGAGCGGCCCAATCCTTTGACATTCTCGCCTCTCTCTACCCCAGGGTGCAGATCTGCTTCTTTGGCCACACCCACCAGCGGGCCCTATATTCATTTGACTACAAAACGATCCAGGAATTCCAGGATGAGGGTTCGGAACCCGAATTCAGCCTGCAGGCGCAGAGGCTGTACCTGATCAATCCCGGCAGCATCGGCCAGGCCCGTGACGGCAAGCCGGGCGCTTCCTACCTAGTTTTCGACGCCACCGCCAATACTGTTGTCTACAGACACGTGCCCTACGATTTCAATCAGACCCAGCAAAAGATATCCGAGGCGGGCCTCCCCCCGATGCTCGCGGAGCGCCTGGGCCTGGGCTTTTAACGCTTAAGCCGGGAATTCACATCCCCTTCAGGGGATGGGGATGAAAGCGTTATTTTCCTTGACACTCATAGGCCACACCGTAGGAGTTGCTTAGAAGCCCACCCCCCTCAGGGTGTTAGGGAGTGTCACCGCTTCTTTCCCGGCCGGAGCACAAGTCTAGGTCCTGGACAGTTCGGCAGCGATCTCCCTGGCCCGCTTCAGCAGATAGCTGCGTTTGTTTTTGAGAGGCTCGTTCAACACCTCGCCCCAAAGAGCCTTGAGGATGCGCCCGACCAGCGGCCCCGGACGGCAACCCAGCTCTTGCAGCAGATCGGTGCCGTTGATCGCCAGGTCATGCAAGTGAAAGGCGGTATCCTCTGACAGGACGAAGCTGAGGCGGCTCCTGAAAGACTCCCAGCTATCTGCCAGGCGAACAAGCAGCTGGGGGCTGTGTGCCATGAAATCGGCCTGCGCCACGCTGATCAGATCAGGCACGGCCTCCCGCCCGATCCTGGCAATGAGCCTGCGCATGGCGGCGGGCCCCATGTGAAGGTTCAGCATATGCTCACGGATCAAAAAAGTCACCTTCTTGATGATGCGGGAGCTGTAGTGCATCGTCTGTAAAATCTGTTCCGCCATCTCTGACCCGAGCAGTTCATGGCCATAGAAATGCCCCCGGCCATCTGCTCCACGGCTGAAGCTTCTCGGTTTGCCGACATCATGCAGCAGGATTGCCAGCCGCACCTCCAGGGAACTCGGTGTATAGCGCAGAGCCTCGAGGGTGTGATCCAACACGGTGTGTTGATGGAAAGGATGAAACTGGGATAACAGCCAGCCCTCGCACAACTCCGGAATGATCAGGAACAGCAGCCCTGCTTCCAGTAAATTCTGCATGCCGTCCACAAAGTTGGCTGACATCAAGATCCGGTTCAGTTCATCCCGCACCGTTCTTCGAGATCCCCCGGATCAACTCGGCGTTCCTGACGATGGCGTGCCAGGTCCTTTCCTCGATGCAAAATCCGTAATCTGAAGCGAGGCGGATCGCCCTCATGATTCTCAGGGCATCCTCTGCAATACGGGCATCCGGATCTCCCACAGACCGGATCCGCATCCGCAGCAGGTCGTCCAGCCCTGCATAGGGATCGCTGAGGACCTCCCGCAGCGGGTCATAGGCGATGGCGTTTACGGTAAAGTCGCGGCGGGCGAGGTCCTGCTCTATGCTATGCACAAACCGGACGCTCGACGGACGGCGCCGGTCATGGTACCTGCCCTCGACCCTGAAGGTGGTGACCTCCAGCGGCAAGTCCCGCACATACACCGTGATGGTGCCGTACTTGACCCCGGTCGGCACCACTCGAAAGCCCGCCCTGTCAAAAATGGCGGCGGCGTCACTGGGTGAGGCGTCCGTAGCCAGGTCCCAATCCTGTGGCGTGACGCCCAGCACCAGATCCCGGATCCCCCCGCCCACCGCGTATGCCTGCCGCTTATCGGCGGCCAGAATGGCACACGCCTCTTTCACCGCCTCAGGAAGCTGCAGCTTCATCGACCATCAACCCCCGGGCCAGGCATCGTCTATTCCCCTTCATCTGCGCCCGGTGCCTTTAGGGCGCAGGGGCCAGTCGCACACTTGCCGCAGACGAGGCAGTGGCCGAGGTCTTGGAAGCGTTTATTTACATGCTGCAAGTATTTGAAGCAGCTGCGTTTATCCAGTCCTGTCTCAGTAAGCGCACCGCTCGGGCAGCGCCTGATGCAGGCGTCGCAGCTGCGCCCGGCCTTGGCCAGGCAGAGTTCGGGAGACGGCGCCACCGACCCCACCGGTGCTGCCGGCAACCCGGCATCCAGCACCAGGCTCCCCAGGCGTCCGGCACACCCGGAGGCGGTGATCAGCATCTGGTTCCTGCCGAAGGATCCCAGTCCGCACAGGAAGGCGACGTGCTTGTGCGACCAGGGCGACACCAGGGTTGACCGGTCAAAGTTGTGGGTGGGCTGCTGCCAGGCGGCCCTGATTCCGTTACCGGCCAGTTTACCGGCCAGCATGCCGCAGATGTCATAAATCAGCCGGTTGGTCTCGATATAGGCCTCTGCCCAGGCCCTGTTGACAAAGCGGTCCTCCCGTTGCAGCCGTACTAACTCTTCGCGGAATGGCACAAAGAAAGCAACCACCGCACTTGCTCCGGGAAGCAGGTCCTGTGGCAGCAAGTGGCCGCGGCCGACCACTTCCTGCAGCCGCGCAAAACCAGGGTCATCTGCCCGGGCAAATCCGACCAGCGGCGTGCGATACCCGGTCTGACCCCGGTATCCGCTGACGGCATCGACAATCGTGCCTCTGATATAATCTTGCATAAACACCCTCCCCTGAGCTGCGGACTAACCGGCCATGATGGCGTATCACAAAAATCAAATAAAAATAGGCCGCATCGATTTAAATATAACAGTTGGCAGCCCGGATTGGCTATACCCAGCCCGGCAAATAAAAGAATCTTTGATTCTGTATTATCGGGCATAAAGCCCGATGTATCTAAGGTAGATTCTCTTGAAACTTTGTGCTGCCGCACTCAGTTATAAATCTTCGCGCCGAATCCGCCGGCACTGGGGCTGGCGTCCTTGCCGCTTCCCGCAACAACCTTTAAAATAGAGAACAGCGGAAAGAGAGGAAGAGGAAAGAGAGAGGTGATCCCGTGCGCACCGGCAGCGTAGATTTGCCCCTGCACTCGGGGCAGTGTCCCCCCTGGCTCTTTGAGCGCATGACCAAGCTGGGTCGTGCCATCCTGTTGCTGCTGGTCCGTGAACAGGGGCCTGCGGCGGTGCTGGAGAGGCTGGCCGACCCCTTCTGGTTCCAGGCCCTGGGCTGCCTGCTGGGCTTTGACTGGCACTCCTCGGGGCTGACCACCACGGTTTGCGGGGCGCTCAAGGAGGGTGCGCGGGGCTGCGAGCGGGAGTTGGGCCTCTTTATCGCAGGGGGCAAGGGAAAGACATCCCTGAAAACGCCTCAGGACATCCGGGGCTACGCCGACAAATACTCCCTGCCAGGCAGTCCCGAGCGGCTGGTCTATGCCAGCAGGATGAGCGCCAAGGTGGACAACTCCGCAGTCCAGGACGGCTACCAGCTCTACCACCACACCTTCATCTTCACGGCCCGGGGCGACTGGGCCGTGATCCAGCAGGGGATGAACACCGGCAGCAAGCGCGCCCGCCGCTACCATTGGCTGGGGGACAAGGTATCCGACTTCGTGAACGAGCCCCACTCGGCCATCTGCTGCGACCGCAAGGAGAAGGCGGTGTTGAACCTGGTCGCACGGGAGAGCGCGGCCAGCCGCAGCGCCATCGCCTCCCTGGCTTCATTCAGTCCGGAGGCGGTCGCCAGAGAGTACACCCAGCTGGTGCTTCCATCCCGCCACTCTCTGTATGAGGAGCACCTAAAACCATCCAGCCTGGAGCGAGTCCTGCTGCAGACCTACGAACGACACCCCGAAGACTTTGAAAGCCTCCTGTCCATCAAAGGGGTCGGCCCGAAGACCGTGCGCGCCCTCTCCCTGCTGGCCGAGCTGGCTTACGGGAAGCGGCCCAGCTACACCGACCCGGCCAAGTTCAGTTTTGCCCACGGCGGCAAGGATGGCTACCCTTATCCGGTGAACCGGAGCACTTACGACCAGACGATAGATATCCTGGAGCAGGCCATAAAGGAGGCCCGGCTGGGACGAGAGGAGAAGCTGCAAGCGCTGCGCCGCCTCCAGCGCCTGTTTGTCCCCAGCCGCAAAAATTCCCCGGATCGTTGACACAGCAAGGTTAAAACAGGAAAAGGCGTAAAGCCGGGAAGCAATGCTCCCCCCTTTACGCCTTGTTGTCACCTTGGCAAGCAGTCCTGTAAGCCGGGTTCTGTTCCCTCGATCGAGGGCGATGATCATTTGTCTCGAACCCCAGTTGCCTGAGGCCTCTAGCAACCTACCCGGAGGCGGAGCGGGCCACTCCATAGCCTCTCTATTCGGTCTTGCTCCAGGTGGGGTTTACCTAGCCGGTCAGTCGCCTGGCCGCTGGTGCGCTCTTACCGCACCGTTCCACCCTTGCCCCGCACTCACCGCAACGCAGTGCCGATACCGGCCGAGATTGTCTGGCGCTGATGGCCAATCAGTGGCTGCACCGGTGCCGCGCCCCGGTGAGTGCGAGGCGGTCTACATTTCTGTGGCACTTGCCTTAGGGTCACCCCCACTGGGCGTTACCCAGCACCCTGCCCTATGGAGCCCGGACTTTCCTCACGCGCCGCCTTTCGGCTTCTGGCGCGCGCGATTATCCAGACTGCTTGCCCTGCATAAAGGCAGACTAATTATAGCACCATCCCCGTAAAAGCACAAATCACTACCGGCTCAAAAGTCATCCGGGCTCTTTATGTCATCCGGGCTCTTTATGTCATCCGGGTTCTTATAAGATTTTTATCGCCTGCCATAGTTTGCGGATGAATGGATTTGAATGGATCATTTTCTCCGGTCAAGCGGCATATGTGATACAGAAGGCATACAGCTGCTATTTCGTGCCGCAGGAGGAACCGATCATGCAAGCATCCGGCAGCCCCGATTATGCACGCCTCGCCTCCCGGTTGCGCCGATACCTGGCACAACAGCCGGCAACCTATGGGATCTACTGCCAGGAATTGGACACCGGCCAGCACTTCGGTATTAACGAGGATGAACTGTTTATCCAGGCAAGCTGTGTAAAGGTGGCCTATGTGCTTTACCTTTATGAGCAGGTGGCTGCAGGGCGGTGCACCCTCGACCAGCGCCTTGCCTACCGGGGCACAGCCGACTATAGCGATGGCTCCGGCTACCTGCAATACATCGCTGAAGAAGGAGATCGTTTCACCCTGCGCCTCCTGGCCGCTACCGCCATCACCCTGTCGGATAATATCGCCTACCGGATGATCAAGCGCTTTCTAGAATTCCCAATGTCCTGAGCCACATGCAGGAACTGGGGGCAAGACACCCCCGGCCAAATGGCGAACAATGCACGACTTCCCGCGATATGGGCTGCTACTTAAAAGGAGTGCTGGACTTTACAGCCAGGGAACCGGCGCTGGGAGAGATGCTGCTTGGGGATATGTCTAATCCGGCCTGGCACAGTGGACTTCCGTCGCTGCTGCCTGATGCGATCCGGGTGGCCCACAAGGAAGGCGACCTGGAGGGAGTGGCCAATGACATCGGCATCGTTTTCCTTCCGGATCGCCCCTATCTGCTGACCATACTGTCCCGGAACCAGCCGGGTATCAAGGCCGGTTTCAGAGAGATCGCCTTACTGTCGAAGATGGTCTATGACTGTCACCAGGTCTGAAAGGCAGGCGCGGTGTGCCTGATGAAGGCAGGCGTGTGCCAGACGAAGATATCCCGGTTTCTGACGAGCCCGGGCGGCAGGCGCTCCATGGCCTGGTGCCGGAGCCAATTCCCCGTCTTAGCCAGACCTTGCGAAGGTCCGCCCCCGGCGCCGGCAGCAGACGGCTAGAGGCCTGATTGTTCGCTCATGGCGATCGCCCGCTGCACCTCATCCTCGAGTACGGGTGGCAGACCCATGATCTTCACGTTTAAGAAACCGCGCACGATGGTGGCGGTGGCTTCCTCCTCGGACAGACCCCGGGCCATCAGGTACTCGATCTCCTCCTCGGCGATCTTACCCACTGCGGCCTCGTGGGACAACTCCACCTTGTCCGACCGGGCCTCCAGCTCGGGAATGGCGGCGATCACTCCCTGGGGTGACAGCATCAGGCCGCGGCACTCCAGGTGCCCCTTGGCCCCCGCCGCCTCTCCCAGCAGTTGGCCTCGGTTCATGATGTAGCCGCCCCGGTCACGGAGCGGGCGATGATCTCCGCCCGGCTGTTCTCGCCGCGCAGGATCACGCGGGAGCCGACGTCTATGTGCGACCCCGGGTGTCCCACCAGGATTGAATGGAAGCGGGCCAGGCTGTTTGCCCCCAGCAGGGTGGCGGAGGGGTACATCTGCAGGCTGCGCACCGGTTTCATGCAGATATAGTTGGAGAGATAGGCCCCGCCCTCCTCCACGGTGGTTCCGGTTCGGGGGCGCACTGCCACGTTCTCGGCCCAGTTGTGCACCATGGTAAAGGTGATGTGAGCGTTCTTCTTCACGTAGAACTCGGATACCCCGATATGAAACCCGGACTCCACCCCGTGCCCGGTGGTGCAGCCGGTGATGATGCTCAGTTCAGAGCCCTCTTCTGCGATGATGATGTTGTGCACGTCCTGAATCAGGCCCTCCTGGGTGATGTAGAGGCAGGCCTGAACCGGAAAGGCCGTTTTCACTCCTGGCAGCGCCCTGATAAAGTAGCCGTGTTCCTGGTGTAGTTCGGCCCGGGAGGTGAACATGTCGGCATCCACCTGCACATTCTTCCAGTAGTAATCCTGAAGCCAGGAATACTTCTGGAGGGCCTCGGTGATGCTGATCACCTCCACCCCTTCCTGCCCGATGCTGGAGTGGATCACCGAATGATCCTTCTGGATGTAAGTGCCGGTCCGCCCCTGGCCGGAGACGACCACCCCGGCCTTGAGCATGTCCTGCTGTTCGGCCTCAGGCATGACATTCAGGTTGGACATGTATTCGTGGAGTTGGCCCTGGTCCTTGTAGAGGCCGAAATCGACCTCGTCCCCGAAAGCAGCCTTTTTGGCCACTGCGGTTTTCGCCTTGGCACGCACATCTTCAGCCATCTGTCATCCCTCCTTGGCCACGCAATGAGTGCAGTCCCCGTACCCCACCTTGTGAATGCAGCCCAGCAATTCCCTGGGATTGAAACCGCTGCAGGAAAGTCTCCCTTCGTACAGGACGTGCCCGGTATCAGCCGACACATAATCCAGGATGTAACCGGTGTGGGTGATGATCAGGCCGGCCTTCTGACGGCTGGATTTGAACTCGCGCCGGGAGCGCTCCTGCCCGTCAGCGCCATCTTTTTGCAGCAGCTGGTTGATGGCTTGCCCGATCAGGGCTATGTTTTCCAGATCGACGCCGGACTCCGGCTCGTCAAGCATGACCAGGTCCGGCGCCTGGGCCAGATAGCTGCAGCATCTCGGATCGCTTGACCTCGCCTCCGGAAAAGCCGTAATTGACATCCCGGGGCATAAACTCAGACAGGTTAAGGCTTTTGGCCGCTTCTTCAAAACTGTCTGCCCGGCCTCTGGCTGAGATCTTCAGCAGCTCCTGCAGGGTTACGCCACGCAGCACGGGAGGCCGCTGGAAGGCAAGGCCGATACCCAGCGCTGCCCGTTCATGAGTGGAAAGAGGCGTTATATCCTGGCCCTTGAAGAGGATCTTGCCGGCTGTAATCCGGTATCGCCCAAATCCCATGATCGCTCCGAGCAGCGTCGACTTCCCGGAGCCGTTGGGTCCGAACAGGATGTGGGTCTCGCCGGGCTTGATGTGCAGGTTGAGCCCTTGCAGGATTGGCTTGTTGTCCACCTCAACATGCAGATCGGTGATCTCTAGCAATTGCGTTCACCCCTCTCCGGTATCTGAAAAAGAGTTCAATTCTGGAAAATGCATCGTTCCTCACTGATCATTGCCGGTCAGCCTTAACAATCCCGGGCCTGGCTGCCCTCATAGCCATCAAGCCTCACAGAACCGTGGTCGCACCCTTGTAAATCAGGCCGCGGATGCTGTCGACAGTGATCGTACCGCCGTCGCGCAGGATCTCCATGGCTCCTCCCACTCCTACGATCACCGGGATGCCCAGGTTGATGCCAACCACTGCAGCATGGGAGGTGAGGCCGCCCTCCTCGGTGATGATGGCGCCGGCCTTCTGCATGCCCGGGATAAAGTCGCGATCGGTATTGAAGGCTACCAGAACATCGCCCATATTCACCTTAGTCCTGGCCTCCTCCGGCTTCTTGCAGAGGCGCACCCTCCCGATCACAGCCCGGTTGCCGATGCCGCTCCCCCGGGCCAGCACCTCCCCTACAATATGCACTTTCAAGAGATTGGTCATGCCCTGCACTCCGACGGGAACGCCGGCCGTGATCACGATCAGGTCGCCGCATTTGATCAGGCCCTTGGCCAGGCTGATGTCCACGGCTTCCTTGATCATCTGGTCGGTGTTGTGGATCATCGGTGCGGGCAGGGCCTGCACCCCCCATACCAGGCACAGCTTGCGGCGCACCTGATCGCTGGGGCTGACCGCGACTATCGGCGCCCGGGGGCGATACTTGGAGACGTTGCGCGCCGTAAAGCCTGATTTGGTGGAGGTGATGATGGCAGCCGCTCCCAGGTCCTGGGCGGTGGAACAGGTCGCATAGCTGATGGCATCGGTGATAGTGGGCAAGGTTGCAGCCGCATGCTGCTTAAGCAGCCCGGCATAATCCAGGGATTCCTCGGTGCGTTCGGCGATCCTGGCCATCACCCTGACCGCCTCTATGGGATACTTGCCAGCCGCAGTCTCTCCGGAGAGCATCACGGCATCGGTGCCGTCCAGGATGGCGTTTGCCACATCGCTGGCTTCGGCCCGGGTCGGCCGGGGATTCTGGATCATCGATTCCAGCATCTGGGTGGCCGTGACCACCGGTTTGCCGGCACGATTGCACTTGCTGATAATCAACTTCTGCACCATGGGCACCTCTTCTGCAGAGACCTCGACGCCGAGATCGCCCCGGGCCACCATCACCCCGTCGGCCACCTTGATGATCTCTTCGAGGTTATTGACCCCTTCCTCGTTCTCGATCTTGGCCACGATGTGGATGTCCGCATCCCGGGCCTCCAGCAGGCGCCTGATGGCGATCACGTCCGCAGACTGCCGCACGAAGGATGCGGCTATGAAGTCGACCTCGTGATCGATGCCGAAGTTGATGTCAGAAATGTCCTTGGCGGTGACTGCCGGCAGGTCCAACGACACTCCAGGCAGGTTGACCCCCTTCTGGTCGGTGAGCTCCCCGCCGTAAACCACCTCGCAGTCCACTTCGGTATCTCTGGCTTCCAGCACCTTGAGGCTGATCATGCCATCTGACATCAGGATGGAGGTGCCCGGGATCACCGCCTGGGGCAGACCCTTGTAAGTGACCGAGATCCTGCTCTCATCGCCCAGGACATCATCGGTGGTAAGAGTGAGAAGCGCTCCCTGTTTGAGGATCACCTTGCCCCCTTTTAAAAAGCCGATGCGGATTTCGGGCCCCTTGGTATCCAGCATGATGGCCAGGGTCTTATCCAATTCCGCAGCAGCCTGCCGCAACATGGCCAAGCGGGCGGCATGCTCCTCATGCGTGCCGTGGGAGAAATTAAGGCGCGCCACATCCATCCCCGCTTGGAGCAGTCCTTTGACGATCTCTGCGGTGCCGCTCGCAGGCCCGATGGTGCAAACAATCCTGGTCCTTCTCATCAGCGCAGCCTCCTCCGCTTTAGCTTACTTTTAATAAAAATATTACTTTTGCAAAGTCCCAAGCATCGGATAGATTTCGATCCTGCCAAGCCCGGATTTGACCTCGGGGTGCTATCACTTTTTCTCAGATGGAGAGGATGGCGGCCAGTTCGTAGAGATCCAAGTCCAGTTCCCTCTTCTGCTGCAGCACGGTTTCCAGGTCTAGGGCCACCAGTTGCTCGGCGCTCACCCCGACCATCTTGCGGATCTCCCCGTTCAACAACAAATCGACCGCCTTCGCTCCCATGCGGCTGGCCAGACAGCGGTCCAGGGCAGTCGGTGAGCCGCCGCGCTGAAGGTGGCCGAGGATGGTCACCCTGGTTTCCAGTCCGGTGCGCTTTTCGATCTGCTGGCCGACATCCAGCCCGCTGGCGGCTCCCTCGGCTACGACGATGATGCTGTGCAGCTTGCCCCGGTTGATGCCCCGTTCCAGCTTGAAGATCACGTCGTCGATGTTGTAGGGGACCTCCGGGATCAGGATCGACTCGGCGCCTCCCGCCAGACCGGCGTGCAGAGCGATCTGGCCGGAGGTGTGGCCCATCACCTCGAGGATAAAAGTGCGTTCGTGGGAAGTGGCGGTGTCCCTGATCTTGTCGATGGCGTCGATCACGTTGTTGAGAGCGGTGTCATAACCGATGCAGTAGTCGGTGCCAGCCAAATCGTTGTCGATGGTGGCCGGCACCCCGATCACAGCAACGCCGTAATGGGCAAGGGCCAGGGCGCCTTGAAAGGATCCGTCGCCACCGATCACCACCAGGCCATCGATCCCCTGCTCCTGGAGATGATGCACCCCCTGCAACTGGCTAGGCTGAGACCTAAACTCCTCTGAGCGGGCCGTGCGCAGCATCGTCCCGCCTCGCTGGATGATGTCCCCGACCGATCTCAGGCTGAGAGGCATGAACTCATTCTTCAACAGACCCAGGTAGCCCCGCTGAATGCCCATTACTTCGAGGCCCTGGTAGATCGCCTTGCGAACCACGGAACGAATCGCCGCATTCATGCCCGGAGCGTCGCCGCCACTGGTAAGGACGGCGATCTTGTTCAAAGGACGCATATACTCACCCTCCCAAATTGGAGGCCAGTTGCAGGAAGTCGGAAGGTCAGACATACAAACCTGTTAAGCCTGCTTCAAAATCTTATTTCCGACTTCTGGCCTCTTATTTCTGGCATCTGACACCGCCGGGCGTGATGCCCGCCGGGTACCCGCTTCAGCGGGTGGGTACCAAAAGTCCAAGGCAAAGATTTTCTACAAACATCATACAGCAAAATCATAAAACATCATGAGAAACATCATAAAGAAAAGAGGCCTCAGGGTCCGACGACATCACTTATTGTGCCCGGCTTGGGTTCACCTATGCCGCGCAAGCGCTGCCAGCGATTGTCGACCAGCGTTTGCGGTTCGATCTGCCGCAAGGCCTGGATTATCTGCCTCAACTCCTGCCTCAGGTTGTTTGCTGTAGACTCGGGGTCCCTGTGGGCGCCCCCCAGCGGTTCAGGGATCACGCCATCGATCAAGCCCAGGCGCAGCAGTTCGGATGCGGTCATTTTAAGGGCAGCGGCCGCCTCAGCCGCGCGGGAGGCATCCTTCCAGAGAATAGCCGCACAACCCTCAGGAGAGATCACTGAGAAGATCGCGTGCTCCAGCATCAGCAGAGCATCTCCGACTCCCAGGGCCAGGGCTCCCCCGCTGCCTCCCTCCCCGGTGATCACTGCGATCAGAGGGGTCTTGACCCTTGCCAAAGCGAGCAGGTTTTCAGCTATCGCCCAGGCCTGTCCTCGCTCCTCGGCCTCGATGCCGGAGTATGCGCCGGGGGTATCGATGAAGGAGATCACCGGGCGGTGGAACTTGGCAGCCTGCTCTACCAGCCGCAGGCACTTTCGAAACCCTTCCGGATGGGTCATCCCGAAATTGCGGGCCAGGTTCTCCTTGGTGTTGTGCCCCTTTACCTGCCCGATCACCGTTACCGGAAGTCCTTCGAATTTACCGACTCCTCCAATCACCGCCGGGTCGTCTCCATAATAGCGGTCGCCGGAAAGCGGCAGCCAGTCGGTGAACAGCATCCCGATGTAATCGAGGGCATTGGGCCGTTCTGAATGGCGCGCCAACTGGGTGTGCTGCCAGGGGGTGAGGTTGTGGTAGATCTCCTTTTTGAGGGCCAGGGCGCGGTTTTCCAGGATCTCGATCTCTGCCGACAGGTCGATTCCCTTTTCGTCCGTGTAATTTTTGAGCTCATCTATTCTGTTTTCCAGTTCGACCAGTGGTTTTTCAAAATCTAACAGCATCTGGCAGACTTGACCGCCTTCCTGAAATCGATCTTAAAGTCTTTGGCGAGGTATTGTGCAAAGGACCGGCGCAAGCTTGGCGAAGCCTTGACGACTCCCTTTCCCTGTCCACAAGCCAGTTTCTAAAGCAGCGACGCATTTTCTACCGAGCAGCTATTTTTCATCGGGCAACTTAATTTTCAACCGGGCGGCTCCTTTTTTTAAGATGCGGGGTGCAGCGACAGGATGTGGGCCAGGGTTGTCCTCAACTCCTGTCGCGGCACTACCAGGTCGAGGAAACCGTGTTTCAGGCAGAACTCTGCAGTCTGAAAATCAGGTGGAAGCTTTTCCTTCAGGGTCTGTTCAGTCACCCGCCTGCCTGCAAACCCGACCAGAGCGCCCGGTTCGGCGATGATGATGTCGCCAAGAGCGGCAAAACTCGAGGTCACCCCGCCGGTAGTGGGATCGGTCAAGACGGAGATATACAGCAGCCCGGCCTCGTTCAGCCTGGCTATCGCAGCGCTGGTCTTGGCCATCTGCATCAGCGAGAAGACACCCTCCTGCATCCGGGCGCCTCCTGAGGCCGAAAACAGCAGCAGTGGCAGACGCCTCGCCATCGCCGCGTCTGCGAGCCTGCTGATCTTCTCGCCGACGATGCTTCCCATGCTGCCCATGATGAAGTGGGGATCTAGCACTCCGACCAGCACCGGCCATCCCATGATGGCGCCCTCGCCGGTGAGAATCGCCTCCGGCAATCCGGTGGCCTCTTTGGCCAGTTCCAGTTTGGACCGGTAATCCGGAAAGGAAATCGGATCGGTGGCATCCAGATCCGCATCCAGCTCTCCAAAGCTATCCTCGTCCAAGGTGATCGCCAGCCGCTCGGCTGCCGACAGACGAAAGTGATGATCGCACTTGCGGCACACGCTCAAGTTCTTTTCGAGCTCGCGCACGTACAGTATTTCATTGCACTCCGGGCATTTGATCCACAGGGTCTCTTTCTGCTCCCCCACGATATCCGGGTGCAGGGTTATGTATTTCTGCTGCTTGCGGAACAGGTCTTTTAACAGTCTGGCCACTTCCTCCCGTGCCCGTTGACTATCTCTCGATGTCGCAATCCGCCTCCCGGAGATCTCCGGAGATCAACAGTGATTGGCATCGCTCAAAATCTCATGGGCCGACTCGGCTTCCGACTCCGGCACCAGGATCTCCACGGCGCCGCCATCGCCAAGCTGCGGGACGCCGGCCAGCGCGGAGCATCACCAACAGGCCTTCTCCGCTCAGGATATCCTTGATGATCTCTGCACTAGTGCGATTTGCAGCAATATAGACGACCGTCCACATGATCTCACTGCCCATCTCCAAGTGTTAAATACTTAAAAACACCTATATCCAAATGTCATAGAACAGGCGTAGAAGATCCGGGTGATGCCTGCTCGGATGCCGCAGATAGGCTTTGCCCGCAGTCGCCCTCGCCGGGCCTGGGAGAGGATTGCAGCAAACAACTCCTATATTTCAAATCCTATATTTCAAATAAGTTTCGCCCTGATAGAGAAGATTCCTTTTCCAGGACGCATATTTAGGCAATTGCCGGAGTTTTCGACGCACCTCGCCCCGATGGCCGGACACCGTCCCTGGACCCTGGGTTGCTTAAAGCCGTAAGACTGTTATTCGACGGCCGTATCGATGCAGCCGAATCTGGTAAAGATGATCGCCTTGCCTCGAATTTTCATCGCCGATGTATTCTCGGTGAACTGCGCCAGCATGACCTCTCCCTTGTCCAGCTTTTCTGTGTGGCTGAGTTTCGTGTCCCGGCCGCGGGTTAGGCCGATCAGCGTCACGCCGTTCTCCAGCGCTTTGATCGCGATGTAATCTGACTGTAAAATGTCGTCCATGCCCGACCTCCTTGATTTATAATACCATGATTTTACTTATCTATTAAAAATGTGTATGATCAGAGGGCCGCCGTCAGCGCCGAAATCGACGCCAGCTCGGCCTCGCGGTCCAGCACGAAGCAGGAGCCGGGGCCGCACAGCGCTTCGATCCGGTATTGGAGTTCCGGCACCGGGTCGACCCAGAAGGAGGCGTCTGTCTTAACCAGTTTCTTTTGCCGCACAAAATAGAGCAGGATTGGCGTTGCCCCATGATACTGCATGAACAGGACGCGCAGCTTCTCGACCACGTCCGGAGTGCCCGCCAGGGGGTTGATCCGGATATACAGCACGCTTGAGGACCGGGCCGGCTTGATCTCCAGGGGAGTGATCTGATCGGCCAGGATCCTGGTACTCTCATCTTCCTGCTGGCTGACCCGGCCGCTCACCAGCACGACGGCATCCTCCCCGGGAGGGGTCAAGTTCTTGCCGTTGTTCCTAAGAATCAAAGTGACCTCCACGCTTCCCCCCAGGTCTTCCACCGTATACGTGATCTTGCCCTCACCCCGCCTGGTGGTGCCCCGCTTCATGCTCGAGACAATTCCTCCCACTGTCACCCGCTCTCCTTCCTTGCATTGGGAGAGCTCGCTGATGGACAGTGTAGTCCGGCCTGCCAGCACATCCTCTGATCCTGCAAGCGGATGGCCGCTCACGTAAAAACCGAGCACCTCCTTCTCGTGGGCCAGCAACTCCCGGGGTGAATACTCCGGGATCGCCGGCAGGTTACGCTGTGCCAGCCGGGTGTCGGGCTCTTCGAGCAGGTCGAACAGCGACACCTGCCCATTGGCCTGGGCGCTCTGGTCGCGCCGGCCGGCCTGGGCTGTATCCATACAAGCGTCAAGCACCGCCACCAGCTGGGAGCGCCGCGCCTGCAGCGAGTCAAACGCCCCGCACAGGATCAGGCTTTCCACCACCCGCTTGTTGACCTGGCGCAGGTCAACCCGCTGGCAGAAATCATCCAGAGAGCGGAAGGGCCCGCCCCGCTGCCGGGCTTCGATAATCGCTGATACCGCCCCCTTGCCCACATTCTTTACAGCCCCGAGGCCGAAGCGGATCCGGTCGCCGTTGATCACGGTAAAATCGGTCAGGCTTTCGTTGACTTCCGGAGGCAGGATCTCGATGCCCAACCGCTTGCACTCCTGGATGTAGTATGAGACCTTGTCGGAGTTGCCCCTGACGCTGGTGAGCAGGGCCGCCAGTAGCGCCACGGGGTGGTTGGCCTTCAAATATGCGGTCTGATAGGCGATCAGGGCATAAGCCGCCGAGTGACTGTTGTGAACGATGATATCGTTGGCCACAAAACTATGCGTTTCGTCTACGGCAAGATCATACGTCATTGCTTGTCCTGCATATTCGATAGAGACAATTTCATCCCATTGGACATCGGCATAGGCCAACTCGGGAGATTGCAAACAGGTATTGCCTTCAGAAATGATATATGAAAGTACAGCCAGTTTATATCTTGGCATGGTTTTACTACTACTTACAGGAATGCAGCGCGGTACTGCTAAATGATCACCAATTCTTAAAGATTTTAATGGTTTCCATCCATCAAAAGACATAAACTTGTGATTATTAGTCGCTTTAATCGTTCTTCCGGTGCGCGTCCTTAGCTCATAGACATCATGCACACCATTTTCATAAACCGCTGTTATTTTACCCTTGACCAGCTTAAATCTATTGTCCAGGGTAATAACTGTACCGAGGCTTTGGGACTCATAGATCTCCTTGATTGTTTTTATTTGGCCCTCGGCGTTTACGATCCTGGTATCGCCAGTTAAACATTTATTAAAACCATAACCGGCGAAGTTCTCCATCAGATCGAAGATCGAGGCGGCCACCCTGGGTTCCACCCGGCACCCGCCGGCTCCGGTGACGAAGGCCTCCCGCATCTTGGCGAGCGCTTCCGGCTTCTTCTTCCCCATCGCCCGCCTCAAGGAGTCCGCCTGGGCCATGCTGAAACCGGCCAGATCGCAGGATATCTGCATCACCTGTTCCTGGTACAGGATCACCCCGTAGGTCTCGCTCAAGATCGATTCCAGCACCGGATGCTGATACTCCACCTTGGTCTGGCCGTTCTTGCGGCTGATAAAATCGTCCACCATGCCGCTCTTCAGGGGTCCCGGGCGGTACAGGGCAATCAGGGGGACCAGGTCATCAAAGCACTGCGGCTTCAAATTCCTGAGCAGGTGGCTCATGCCCGAGCTTTCCAGTTGGAACACGCCCACCGTTTCGCCGGAGCTCAGCATATCGTAGGTGCGCCGGTCGTCCAGCGGCAGCAGGCCGAGGCCAAGACCGGGCTCCTGTGTGGAGTTGATGATCCGCAGGGCGTCGCCGAGCACCGTCAGGGTTCGCAGGCCGAGCAGATCCATCTTTAACAGACCGATCTGCTCCACCGTCTCCATGGGAAACTGGGTGGTGACCACGTCTCCGGTGCGCTGCAGCGGCAGGTAGTGCGTCAACGGCTCCCTGGTGATCACCACGCCGGCGGCGTGGGTGGAGGCATGCCTGGGCATGCCCTCGATGGCGCGGGCGAGATCCAGCAGGTGCCGCACCTCGGACGACTCATCGCAGAGCTGCCTCAACTCCGGAGAGGTCTCCAGCGCCCGGCCCAGGGTGATGCCCAGCTCCTCCGGCACCAGCTTGGCGATCCGGTCGACCTCGGCCAGGGGCATGTTGAGCACCCGCCCCACGTCCCGGATGGCCCCCCGGGCCGCCATGGTGCCGAAGGTGATGATCTGGGCGACGCGGTCGGCGCCGTACTTGCCCACCACGTAGTCGATGACCTCGCTCCGGCGCTCGTAGCAGAAGTCGATGTCGATATCCGGCATGGTGATCCGTTCCGGGTTGAGAAAGCGCTCGAAGATCAGGCCGTATTTCAAAGGATCGAGGTCGGTGATGCCCAGGGAGTAAGAGACCAGCGAACCCGCAGCAGAACCCCGCCCGGGCCCCACCAGGATCCCCTGCTGGCGCGCCCAGTTGATGAAGTCCTGGACGATCAGGAAGTAGCCGGCGAATCCCATCTGCCGGAGCATGGCCAATTCGTAGTCCAACCGCTCCTGGGCAACCGGGGGCACCCCTTGTGGAAAGCGCCGGTCCATCCCGTCTTGGCTGAGTTTGCACAGGTATGAATCCAGATCCTCGCCCGGAGGCACCTGGAACTCCGGCAGGTGCATCTGGTTGAAATCAAAATCGACCTGGCACCGCCCGGCAATCTCCTGGGTGATCCGCAGGGCCTCCGGGTCGTCCGGAAAAACAGCTTCCATCTCGCTTGCCGATTTCAAGTAGAATTCGGGGGTCTCGAAGCGCAGCCGGTTTTCGTCCTTGATGGTCTTTCCGGTCTGGATGCAGAGCAGCGTATCCTGGACCGGGGCATCTTCCTTGCGCACATAGTGGAGGTCGTTGGTCGCCACCAGGGGGATACCCATCTCCCGGGAGAGTTCACGGAGCCCGGCGTTGACCGGCTGCTGCTCCGGCAGCCCGTGATCCATCATCTCCAGGAAGAAGTTGTCTCTCCCGAAAATCTCGCGGTATATTCCTGCCGCCTCCCGGGCCCTGTTCCGGTCACCCGCCAGCAGCGCCGCTGGTATCGCCCCGGCCAGGCAGGCGCTCAGGGCAATCAGCCCCTGGCTAAACTCCGCCAGCAGTTCCCGGTCCACCCTGGGCTTGTAGTAGAAACCCTCCAGGTAAGCCCTGGAGACCAGCTTGAGGAGGTTCTGTAGCCGGTATCGTTTTCGGCCAGCAGCAGCAGGTGGTGCTGGGAAGAGTCTACGTGGGGGGTCTTGTCGAAGCGCGACCTGGTGGCCACGTACACCTCGCAGCCGAGCACCGGGTGCACCCCGTGCTCCTTGCACAGTCGATAAAATTCCACCAGTCCGTACATGACCCCATGGTCGGTGAGGGCCAGGGAGGACATGCCCAGCCTGGCCGCGCTGGCCACCAGGTCCCTGAGGTGGGCCGCCCCGTCCAACAGGCTGTATTCGCTATGTACGTGGAGGTGCGCAAATTCGGAAGCCATTCCTATACCCCGGTTCGACACAGGTATTCACTCAAAGAAATATTGCTCGATTTGCGGTGCAGCCGGCAGGCACGCAAAGATCGTCTAAGCAGGCTATAGTCTGCAAAGGAACCGCCATAGCCGGGCGCTGATGGCTGGTCCTTGCTGTTCACCACTGGTCCAGTCTAACATAACCCACCGGGCTAGACAAGCAGTCTGGGCGGCCTTGCGCCGCCGGGACCCGGCAGCCGGCGTCACGTGGGCGCATCCAGGATGGGGATAATGAGCAGTGGATAATATCAACACCTGCATTTTAGCCTGGACTTGCGTGGCTACTTCTGCCGGAACCTTACAGTTGCAGATCGTCTTGGCGATGAAATAGCAAAAAGCGCAGCTTCCTGCGCTCATTTTCGTTGGACTCTCATTGGACTCTCGAACTTTTCGATCCCTGAACTAGCGGATTTTACGGATCCTTGCGGATTTTTACGGATTGCCGGTTCTCCTGTCTTGACGGTTCCTTTTTTGAAATCTACGTCACGCCAAGTCAACGCTACCGGTTCTTGGGTCCGGAACCCACATACGGCCAAAAGCCTTATAAATAGGCCGTGTTTGTAATTTTTCAACGCAGGCAACAACAGATTGACAACTTCATCCCGGGTGAAAGCATTATATCTGGTCTTGGGTACCTTTGGCGAGATCAAGCCGGATCCGATGTCCCGGGTGATCATATCCCAGCGTTTCGCATACCTGATAGCTGTTTTTAGAGCCGCTATTGTGTTTTGCATCCATTCTCTGGCAGCGCTTCTTCGCTCATCCTTGTCCCCCGGATCCCCCGTTTCACAGTCAGCCAGACGACCCTGCGATCTCATCCCGTACGAACTGCTGTCGCTAGCTTCGGACGTCGGCCCATAAAATGCTCCCCTCCAAGTGACAGTTTATTTTTTCTACTGTCTACTTTGAGGGGAGCATATCAATTGGCCGGGCAATCGGGTTGATCAATAATTGATTCTCTTGGATTCAAGCTTTCTTCATAATGGGCCATAGAGTTCGTTTGATAATGTAAAAATGTGAATCGAAACCAAATACATCATCAATGTTCATGTTTTCCAGGATCACAAAGCTCGTTGCATCGGCGTAGGATATGTCCTGATCACGGTAGTTTTTAAGAATGGCATGGGTTTTAACCTTCATGTCATCGTCCGGGAGAATAACTTTTAAAATCCCGGCTTTTTCCGACCGTTCGATAATACAGAGGAATCGAGCAGCCGAATCATAACTGACATGATAACGTAGCCAGGTGTAGGTTTCCGAAACGACCATCAGGCTGGTTATCAGTGGAATTGTACGCTTTGTTAGCGATTTATAGAAGGCTTGTGACGCCTTGTGCAGAGGATCGCGTTCATCTATCAGGGAGATAAAAGCGCCCGAATCAATAAACAGTTTATAGAGGTCTTTCGCCCCCATATAAGATCCTCCTTATACTTTCGGGAACCGGTACCCGTTCCTTTAACCATGCCGATTAGTTCAGCCAGGGGATCATCAGGGCCGCCGAGCAATTCTTCTTTTTCTGGTGCAGGAAGGGTGATTCCCAGTTTGCGGAACAACTCCTCCTTTTGCTGGGGAGTTAGCTTTCTTATTTCTTCGACCAACCGTTCAATGGCCATTTTATATCACCTCGTCACTTTATCGGCATTATACCATATCCTGACAACATACGGCAATCCGCATGATGTAGAAAAAAGCACCTGTAAAGTAGCTTGTCCTGGGAGCTTCTGCTTCTAGCGTTGAGTATGTCCGCACAGCCACCGGCAGGAAGCTTGCGTCTGTTACGAAAACCCAGGCCAGGTTGTTAATGCTGGCCACCGATACGACTGGGCCGGCAGCGTTTTGGTTTCTCGGTCAGGCTGCTGGCCAGAATGAACCGCAACGCTTCCATTGTCACTGTCCCGATGTACGGGGCAGGCATAGTCATTGAAACGCTCATAATCTTACATCCCTGTGCCGGGTCTGCCCGGTCTCTCCAAAAAAAGCCCCGGCAACCGTGTGAAGGCAGCCGGGGCAAAGCAGAGAGAAACGGAGAGGTAAAACATGAGCCGTACAACAAAAAAGCCCGGTTTCCCTGGGCCTGGCGTGTACTCATATATAAAAACAACAGGCTCATCGCCTGCCTGTTATTTTCTTATTCCAGTATTTTTCCATTTTATTGGGTTTTTTATTGGGTTCCATTTTGGGAACATGCTTAGAGACACTTACCGATATTACGGGACTTCTCAGGGTTTTGTTCGTTGCCCGATGAAGTTTCTCTTCTATTCCTAAACCCCGCATTCCGCATGAGTTCTAGGAAAATGAACTGGTCGGGGTGAAAGGATTTGAACCTTCGACCTCACTGTCCCGAACCGTGCGCTCTTGCCAAGCTGAGCTACACCCCGCACAAGCTATATTATCTTAGCATCTGCCGATTGTCAATTGATCGTAAATCTATTTGTCCTGTTAATCTTTAAATCATAAAAATGAAATAGTGTTTTGTACCAGTGCACTTTAGCCAAGCTGAGCTTCATCCAATACGTCTCGCATCACCTATTGTAATGTTTTGCCAGCGGGATTAAACCACACAAAGTAACGAAATGAAGGATATTTACTTTTATATGGGAATTTTCATTTGATAAATAAATTTATATTTTATGATATATTTAAATTAATCGACATTATTTGACAACATTATTTCAAATAAAGTGGTAAGATATTCTAAATGCTCATTTTATTAAGAGGAGGGGGATAAACGTGATAAGAAATTTAGTTCGCTCTTCAGATTTATATTCTGTCGGATATGATGAAGCGTCAAATATTTTAGAGATAGAATTTGATAGCGGTTCTATATATCAATATTTTAATGTTCCTTTATTTATATATAATGCTTTATTAACAGCCTCATCACTCGGAAAATATTTTGCATCTAATATTAAGTTTTCTTATAAATATACTAGAATTATTTAGGAGGGCTTATATGCAATTATCAAGTATTTCTTTAAATAACTTTAGATGCCTTAAAGAAGTAAATAATATTCCAATCCACAAGTTAACAATTCTTATTGGAGAAAATGATGCTGGAAAAAGTTCAATATTAGATGCACTTGAATTTGCTCTAAACAAAAAATCTCCTCAGCTAGATGACTATTACACTTGCGAAGGACAACCAAGTGAGAATGAAATAGTTATAGAATTATTATTTACATTTAAAGATGGAGAAGAAACACCAGACAGAATATTTCTTAATAGGGACAATCAATTACAATATCGGGTCAAGTTTACTCAATCTTCAATCCTCTTTGAAGTAAAGGGCTTAAAATATCGTAATCCAATATTGAATACAGATTTCAACAAACTCAAGGCTACAGAATTTGATGAAGTTTTAGCTGCTTTAGGAATTACACATGAAGGAAGGTTAAATTCAGAACGTAGAATGCAATTATTACAGCAACATATTGAAATTGACAAGCCAGATTTGATTGAGGAATGGGTACAGGTAAGAAATGAATTGGATCGTTATTTGCCAAGATTTGAGAAATATAGTACGGCAGACTATAAGAATCCAGAATCTATGATTTTAAAGACTTTAATAAGTGTTGTCGAGTCCCATATTTATGAAGTTAGTGAATCTGGTAAAAAATTAATTAAACCCCTTGATACTGTTAAAAAAGATATTACAATAAAATTAAATACAAAAATATCTGAATTATTGGGTTTTGTGAGATTCTATAATCCAAATGTTAATGGTTTAGAAATTGACCCTATTATTGATTTTGTGAAAGGTTTTCAAACCGGTAAATTATATCTTAAAGATATTCTAGGTAATACATATCATATTGAAAATAAAGGCGAAGGAACAAAGAAAAGATTATTCATGTCGATACTGGATTGGGATAGAAAAGTAATGTTAGAAAATGATAACAGGCCAGTAATAAGGGGTTATGATGAACCAGATGCACATTTACATTATGAAGCGCAGCGCAAAATGTATTATTGTTTAAGAGATATTACTCATGAAGAAGATTCTAAAATACAGGCTATAATATGTACACATTCTTTAACATTAATTGACAGGTCACCGGCAAAATCAATTAACTTACTACGGCTTGATGAGCAAGGAAAATGCTTTATTCAATTTTTAAATACTAATAATGATGCATCGATTGAAGATTTTCTCTCTGATATGACCAAAGCAGTTGGAATTCAAAACAGTAGTTTATTCTATGAACGTTGTTTCATTTTTGTTGAAGGTCCGACTGAGACACAAGCTCTACCTATATTGTATTTTAAAATATTTAATGCATCTGTAATTGAAGATGGCATTAAAATAATTAATATTCAAGGATGCGGTGGATGGGAAAGTTATGTAAAACTAATGAGTATTAATAAAAAAGATTTTATGTTATTTTTTTTAGATTCTGACTGCAATGAACCTGATTCGAGTTGTAATCTAAACAAAGAAACCTTAATGGAACTCGGTTTCGATGAGGACTTTTTTCAGGATAATGTTGTATATATAGGCATTAAGGAATTTGAAGATGCTTTTTCTTCCGCTTTATATGTGCAAGCATTGAATATTAACTGGCCAAAACCAGTGGATAGTTGGACTGATACTGAAATAGATGAACTTAGAGGGCATGAGAAATTTTCAAAGGACTTGCTTATACATATTCAACGAGAAAGTCGGTTAAGGGGTGAGAAGATTTGCTCCAAACCCAAATTGGGAACGGAGATAGCTAAAGCATGTGGAATGCATGATGTACCTACGGCAATTATAACTCTATTTGAAAAAGCAAGAACCAAAGTCAATAATCAATAATTAAATATTTTTAAGGAGGTTCTTCATGGTGGCTAGAATTAAAATAGAAGATATCATTGATCACCTTAATTCGGAAATAAGAAAGGCTCTCAGAGATGCGGTGCTTGAAGTTATGCCAAATGCCCAATTTGATGAATACAATCTTTTTCGTGCCTTTAAGAGATCAATAAGACGTAAATGCCATACATGGGAAAGTGTTCCAGACAATTATATAGAAGTTGATTAGTCATTTTTTGAAAATTAGACCTCCTATGTAGGGGGTCTTATTTGTTGCTTTACTATAATTCCACAATTCTTACAAATGTTAAACCATAAAGTTGTGGTAGTGAATTGTATCCGTGTGTTCTTGCCAAGCTGAGCTACACCCCGATTAACTCGTAAGGCTTATTTTAATGCTTTTTATACCGGGAGTCAACCTTGCAAAATGGCTTAAAGAATGGATTATCCTTTTCAAGCTGTATTAAGATTTTTATTTCCCCTCTTCTTCGGTCCATAAACTTTTTAGTATCTCAAAGCCAAGACCTTCATTCCACCTGACATTGATTAATTGAATCTATCATAAGGTAAATCTAATATTAAAATGTAAAATCTGACTTCTCAATATATAAGTATAGGCTTCGAATAGAAGATAATATAAGTTCAATGCATATTAATCCACTTTTAGGTGTTAAATCCCATCTTTCCATAGTCCTCGCCTCTAAACTATGACCTGCCATATTTCTTATATCGCCAATTGCTGCTCCAATTGAGTAATGCTTGTTGTGAATTTTATTATCTAAAATACCTTTATAATCTTTATTGTTATATAGGCTATTAACAATTTGCCCTATACCATTCTTACTACTTACATCTACCCCTACCTTTTGTGCTGTTCTACGTAGGAAGTCTTCAAAAGCCCTACCCGCACACTCTATAGCACCTCGTTGGTCAGTCGAATACTTTTTAAAAGCCTCTGCAAGTTCATCAACTTCCGCAGGTCGCATAACAGCAAATATTTCCGTACCTAACCTTTCACTAATGTACAATCTTATAGCCATATCATCATCAAGACCCAAATCGTTATTAAGCTTCTTAAGATTCATGTTAATGTTTTCAATGAGTTCGATTCCGTCAGAGTTTTGTCTGAAAATACCAGTTGTAGTTCCCCATGTAATAAAAAGGTTTTTAAGAAATATATAGTCTTTACCTTTAAAGCCGTATATAGTATAAACCTTGCGCGCTGAATCATTAATAGAGTTACCATTGAAATAAAACTGAATAAATGTTACAAAGGGCTCATATGCTTGGAGATATTTTCTCATTACATTTAATTTCAATTCTTCATTGGGAGTAGTTCCCAATGTATCAGCAAACTCATCTACTTTAAACCCTTCATTATTTATTATACCAAGTAATCTACCTATACAAATACCACTACGCACATATGATTCACTCTTTCCTGTATAACTACATATTTCTTTTTGCGACGTATTTGGATTCTTATTAATATAAGTAATTATATCTGCAACCAAAGACAAAGGAACACTATGGCTCGGAAGGTTAGTCGCCATATACTTTCTGTTCCTCCTCAAATAATCCATATGCATATTTAAAGAAGGATTTAATTTTCTCCTCTGACCACGAGGACATATCCACATTAATTGTAATGTTAGGCATAAAAGAAGGTTTAAAGGTGAACTGCGGTGAAACTTGAAGAGGCTTGGCACAAACTGATTTTGCAATTACTTCCTCTTCGATAGGCTGAGTCTGTAATTCCGCTTCTTGGTGCATATTTTCTATTTCGTCCTTGTCCTTATGAAGTTCTGTTACATCACTTTTTGGCATAGCATCTTCAAATATTTGCCTTGCGTTTGTATCCCATACGATACGGGTTGGATTCTTCATCCTCCCAATAACGTAGTTCCCAAACCCTAAATAGTCCATTATACTCATAAAGAGTTTGGCAGCATCTTGGAGATTTCTTTGAGTACTCCCATATTTGAACCTACCCCAGAAGTTTGTAATTTCTTCAACTGTTGTCGCTTCGACATTACCTTTTTGGAAGATATTACTCATCAGTGATTCATAAGGGAAGAATTTCATTACTACCTTTTTAAACTCATCTTTTTTATCTGCATCTTTTGAATATGCAATAGTACGACCTTTCGGCATAAATGTACAGCTGTCTTCCTCTATAAGACCAAAAGTCCTCAATACTGATTTAGTATTATTGAAAGCAGAACTTCCCATTCCGAAAATAGACTTGGCTTCTTCTTCATTTCCATTTCTTTTCTTAAGTGCGTCTATTAACTTAAATAGATTGTCTACAGTTGTATATGCCGGTAGGCTGGTAGTGGTTTCTTTTACCATGATGCTTTCCCCCTTATCAGTGTGAGGTTGTTATAATTGTTATATTATAACATAATTCAACATACAAGAGTAAAATATCTTAGCGCTGATATCTAGATAAAAGAAGGGTAACCATTACTCACTATTCAGAGGGAACTATATAATCTAGCCCTCATAAGCAGAAGGAAGTATCTATCCTCGCTTCCATGTCTTAACAAGGGATGCATTGCACCATGCCCCAAATGAATCTGTAACTCTATATTGAAACAAAAAGACTGCCCTAATAAACGAGCAGTCCAGTCTTTAATTTCTATAGTGCGGGAGCGGATTTAAACCTGTATGCCTCTTGGCACACGCCCATCCAAAATGCCCTCTATGCCAAGTTGAAAGTTATCTTATCCTATTCTTTTCTTGGTTTACACCGATTTGTTGCTTTACGGTATTCCACTTCTCTAACCAACTTTTAAATTACAAATTCGGGATAGTGAAATGTATCCGTGCGCTCTTGCCAAGCTGAGCTACACCCCGCAAAAAGTATATTATCCTACGCTATTCGGTTTGTCAATTGCTTGAAATTAACTCCTCCGGCTAACCAGCCATGATGGCTCCATCACCAACCGCACATGAAAATAGTTGTGCCATTTCCAATTTAACGTCAAATCATAAACAATCCCATGCCCACAAGCAATTCTTATATGCTGGCAAACCCTGGTCAACTATTAGCCTCGCCAATGACCCCTCATGAACTATTGCTGCGACCTACCGGCGCACCAGGATCACCGCCATCACCGTCGCGCCCAGCAGCAGGCGGTACCAGACAAAGGGGAGAAAGCTGTGTCGTTGGAGGTAGCGGAGCAGGAAGCCGATGCTGGCCGCGCCCGCCAGGAAAGACACGGCGATGCTGAGGCCAAAATTCAAGCTTATTGCTCCAGGCGTATTTAACAGGTGTGGCACCTCCACGAGCCCCGCACCCAGGATGATGGGGCCGGACAGGAGAAAGGAGAAGCGCGCCGCCGCTTCCCGGGTCAGGCCCGACGCCAGGCCGGCGGACATGGTGATCCCCGAGCGGGAGACGCCGGGGATGAGAGCCACCGCCTGTGAAAAGCCAATCAGGAGGCTGGACCACAAGGTAACCTTCTCAACCCCGAGGCTTTTTCTTCCCCGGCGGTCGGCCCAGTAGAGAACGAATCCCATGAGGACCAGCATCACGGCGATCAGGAGCGGGCTGCGCAGGGTGGTGTCCGCTTGTTTTTCAAACAGCACTCCGAAGATACCGCCCGGAATGACCGCCACCACCAGGTACCAGAAGAGGCGGCTCTCCACTGTCGTCACATTCTTCACCCACGCGGTGTAGGCAGCCACGATCAGGCGGATGTAGTCGTGCCAGAAGAAGACCAGCAACGCAACCAGGGTGCCCATGTGCAGTGCCACGTCGAAGGGCAGGTCAAAGATATTTGGGTTCCAGCCGAAGAACCAGGGCACCAGGATCAGGTGAGCCGTGCTGGAGATGGGCAGGAATTCACCCAGCCCTTGCACCAGTCCCATGATTACCGCCTGAAAGATAGTCAAGGCAAAAACCTCCTAAAGTTGACCGGCCTTGTCGGCCGCATCTGAAATCAGTGCGCCACACCAGATAATTTTATCACAAGAGCCCGGATTCCAAACATTAAATAACGTATTCAATTGTCAGCTGTGCAAATTATCAGCGGATGCGCCGCACGCTGCTCCGGCCCTGGAACATCTCCACCAGGTAGGCGATGTCGGCAGAATCCGCCAGGTGCTGGTTGTGGGAGACCATGATGATCTGGCGGCCCATGCTCTGGCTGAAGCTCTTCAGAAAATGGGCTACCTGGGACGAGTACTCCTCGGAGACATGTTTGGCCGGTTCGTCCAGGATCACCGGGCCGCCCACCGGCGGGCGAAAGGCATGGAGCAGCGCCAGCCGCAGGGCAAGGGAGATGACGTCGACCACGCCGCCGCCCCTGGCATCCTGGGGGGCTGTCTCCACTCTCAAGTCCTCACCATAGCTGGAGCAGACCAAAAACTCCGCTTCCGGCCGGTCGCGCTTCTCCTCGATCACCACTTTGAAAGCAATGTTGCCCCCGAAGACAAACTGCAGGGCCTGGGTAACCATGTATTCCACCTGGCGGCGGCCCTGCTCCCGGGCGTGCCCGGCCGCCTCCTGCAGCAGCAGGCGCACTTTTTCCAGGATCTCGGCGCGGTCCCTCAAGTCGGCCAGCCGCTTTTCATGTGCCGCCAGATCGTTTAAGAGCCTCTGCTCCTCTCCCCGCTTCCGGTTGTAGATCGTTTTGGCGCGCTCGAGGGCCTGCTGGCACGCTTGCAGACTGCTGCTCACCGGGGCTGCTCCTTCTCCAGCAGTTCCCAGGGGATCAGCCGGTCGGCCTCCGATAACAGCCGGTCCAGCTCCTCTTTTAAAGAGGCGATCCTGGCGCCCAGTTCCTCGGGTGTGATCCCATACTCCGCCGCCTTCTGGCGGAGCTTGTCCAGCTCCTGCTCCCTCAGTTCCTTCTCTTTGAGAGCCCCGGATCTCAGGTCCCGGGATCTGCGCAGCGCCTCCCTAAGCTTGTTGATCTGCTTCTCGTACTGGGCCTGTTCATTTGGTGCCTGCACCGTTTTTCCTCCTTGCCTTTTTTCGACGATCTTGACGGGTGTTATGGTGTCTTCCTGGATAAACACCGGCCTGATCCTGACCTGATAATTAAAAACTCGGCATGGTTGCCTGCTCTTCAGGAGCAGATCGGAAAGGAGCTCACCCTTGATACAGGTGTGAATCAGCTTGCCCATCCCTGATTTGTCATTCGTACTCGATCTGTCATTCATACTCGGCCAGGGCGCGCCTGACTGCCTCCTCTGTCAACTCGCCGAAGCAGACGGGACACCTCCCGATCTGCGCCAACAGCCGCCCATATGCTGATAGAGCCTGCTTCAACTCGTGCTGGTACCGCTCCGCCGCCAGGTTGGCCCCCTGGCATAACCGTTCACGCTCCTGCCAGTTCTGCCATATCTCCCGGTAAGCGCTGAGCCTCTGCCAGGTCTCGGCGGCTGCTTCCAGGCTGCCGGCGATCTGTTCCAGCTGCCGTGTCCGCTCAGCGGTGCCTGCCGCCCCCTTCAGGGCCACCATCACCCCGGCCAGCTCGCTGCATACCCGGTTCAACTCCAACCACTGCTGGTACAGTTGCTCCGCCTCTTCGCAGTATGAGCCGGCCACCGGCACTGCCTCGGTCTTCGCCGCAATCCTGGCTGCCTGCTCCAACAAGGCACGGGTCTGCCTGATCTCTCCGGCCAGCAGCACTGTCCGGTCACAGTCAGCAAACACCGCCTCCAGGCGGAAGAGCCGCGACTCGGCCTCATCCAATCCTGCCAGGGCGGTGAGCCTGGCTGTCGCTGCCGCCAGCTGCCGGTCCACCTGCGCCTGCTCAGAGGCGATACCCACCAGGTTCTGGTATTGCTGCGCCTTCAATTCTATGTTTCCGGCTTGAGCCTCGGCCCGGTCAAGCCGTTCCAAGGCCGCCACTATCAGATCGAGCTGTTCAAGCCTGGCCGACACTTCCTCCCATTGCCGCTGCAGCCCTTCCAGAGCGGCAATGTCCCCCGTTATCGCCTCCGCCCTCGCAGATATCCCTTCCAGGCTGGTTATGCCTGCCTCCAGTTCGCGGAGGTAGGCATAACTCGCAAGCTCCAGCTCCAGCCTGGAGATCTCAGCCGCTAGCCGGCCCTCGTCCTCACGCAGCCGGCGCAGGTCGGTCCCAGCCGACTTCTGGGCCCAGTCCAGGATATGGACGCCTCCCAACTGCCCGATCACCTTGGCCCTCACCGCCCCGTTCTCGGTCAGCAGGAACGGCCCGTCCAACTGGGCGCCGAAGTTCAACTCTATCTGGTTATTCTCATCGACCAGCACCTTTTTAATTCCCGATGCCATGATCACTTCTTGTGGAATTTCGCTGCCCGCTTTTCCAAAAACCTTTTCATCTTCGCCCGGGCGCTGCAGGGTATACTGGTTTCTCCCGGACGTGTCCCGCAGGCGGGCGATCCTGGAGCCGTCCTCAAGCTCCACGCTGACCTTGCAGGTGCGCGCCCCGACCCGGATGAAGTTGGCCCCCCGCGGCTCGTTGTAAAAGAGCCAGCGCAACGCTCTGACCAGGGCGGACTTGCCAAAGTCCGAGGGTCCTACGATCACGTTCAGCCCGGGGCCCAAAATAATCTCGGAGTGCTCGTGGGACTGAAAGTTATCCACTACCAGCCTGGTCAGGCTGTTCATGCCCCTCCCTCCCCCTGGGCCATAGACTCCTCGGCCAGGCCGATGCGCCTCAGGGCCTCCGCCCTGACTGACGCCTCCAACTTCTCGCTCCGGGCGATCTCTTCCACCAGGAGCCGCACGTCGGCCCGCTGCAAGGAGCCGGCGGCCTTGACCTCGGCCAGGTAACCAGCCAGCCGCACCTCCTGGAAGGAGGCCTCCTCCAGGCGGCTCCGGTCCAGGACCTCCTCCCCGGGCGGGGCGCTTCGCAGCCGGATCTTCTCGTAGACCGGACGGCCGCCTCCAAGGTCGATGTAAACCACCTGGATCGGACGCTGCATCTCCAGCGGGTGATTGGACAGGCGGGCCAGGGCGCCGGGATTGAGAAAATACTTGCCCTCCCGTTCAGCGTCGGGGAAGCCCAGGTGGTTGTGCCCGGCCAGGGTGAAGTCGGCTTCGGTTTCCCAGATCTGCTCGACCAGGGTGTAGAACGGGCCCGGGAAGGATGCCCGGTCGAGCAGCATGCCGTGCACCATGTGGATGGCGTAATCGCAGTCCCTCTTCTGCACCACGTAGTCCTGGCGCGGGTCGCGGCGGTCCATCTCATAGTGATAGCCCTGACCGGTCAGTTGGAGGCGCAGGCCGCCCCGGTCCAGGTAGATAGGCTCCTGCGGCAGCATGCGGACGATGCCCAGGCGCGCCGCCAGCCCCAGCATGGTGCGGGGCAGCGTCTCCTCGTTGTGCCCGAACAGGTCGTGGTTGCCGGAGATGATATACACCGGCGCCGGAAACTGCTGGTAGATCTCCAAAAAGTCGGCGCAGACGCTGATCGCAGGCGCCGGCACATCGTAGAAGTCGCCCCCATGCAGGATGTAGTCCACCTCCCGCTCCCGGGCGATGGCTACCACCTCCCGCAGCTTGGAGGCCAGGGTGGCTGGAAAGTTGTCTTTGCGGTTGGCGGGGGTCGTCCCCCGCTTGTGATCGTCGGTCAAAAAGAGGATTCTCATGATGGCTTCCTATTCTTGAATCATCTCTACTGCTCGAAATTTTACCGGCCGAGCCGGTGTTTTGCGTCAAGGAGCTTCCTTGAATGATGGCTTCAGGGCATAGCTGGGGCCGAACGGTCCGGCATTCTTCACCAGCCTGCCGGCGGCCGCAAACTCCTCCAGCCATTCCTGCACCTCGTCGAAGGTGACGGGCTGTTGCAGCGCCCGCTCGAAGTCCCCCAGGTACAGGGTGATCTGGGCTGACTCCAGGGGCAGGCATCCCGACAGAACACTCCACACCTCCGGGCGCAGCGCTCCAAATGATTGTTCCAGCTCTGTAAAGGGGTTTACGGTATGCGGTGCGCTGGTCCGTGAGCAGCGGATGCGTACGGCGACGGTCCGGCCGACCACCGCCGAGGAGATAAAGGCTGTGCCGGAGCTGAGATACGGGAGGCGCTCCGACTCTTCATGAGTGATGTCGGTCTCCTCCTTGATCACCCCGATGTCAGATGCCCTGACGGTGCGGAAGATGATCTTGGTATTGAGCTGGGCGGTCACCGTCTCGTCCAGGGAAGCCGGACGCTGGGTCGCCAGAATCAGAAAAACGCCGTACTTGCGGCCCTCCTGGGCCACCTCGCGGAACACCCCCCGGGCCGGGGCGACGATCTCGAAGCCCTTGGGAGCGAAGTTATGCGCCTCATCCGTGGCGATCACGAATGGCGGGAACTGCTCCCCGGGCGTCTCGCCGCGCTGCAGGGCATCGGTATAGCTTCGCCGCAGGCGGTACAACTTGCTGATCAGATAGGAGCTCAAGACTTTCAGGAGCCATATCGGGCCCCGGATCACCGTCAGGCGCCGCCGCTTTAGAGAGTCTATGATCGGAGTGATTTCTTTTCTAAAAAGGCCTTCCCGCTCTAGTCGGAACAGCCGCCATTGAACACCCCGCAAGCTGCTGGAGTATACCCCCGTGTGGGCCATAGTCTCGACCATCTTCTCATAACGGGAGTTCGGCCCGAATTTCTTTCTGATTTGCTCGCGAGCCTCATCCCCTTTTTCCATCAAGTCTATCAGGTCGCCCAGTCTGCCGGAGAAGCTGACGAAGGAGTCTCTATTCTGGTGCACGGTCTTCAGGGCATTGTCCATGCCCTCGGTGAAATTGCCTCCGGCTGCTGTCAGCAGGTTTGCCAGTTCATTTCCGCTCAGGTCCTCGAAATTTACCCCAATATCCCGCCCGATGTTCAGGATCACCGTCCGCTCCCGGTAGCAGTCGCCGTAGTCGCCGGACATCCCTTCGAAGTTGGTGGCAAAGCTCATCTCGTAATGGGGGTCGAACACCAGGGTGGGCACCCGCTTCTCCAGCAGCTCCTCGAGAATCACGCGCAATCCGAAAGATTTGCCTGAGCCCGAACCCCCGAAGATGCCGATGTGAGGATACTCCTGCATCGACCGGTAATCGAAGATGAAGGGCACGCCGTTCTGAGGCAGGACGCCCGATCCTTTCACATAAAGGGGGGCAATCTCCTGCAGATCCTGGGGCAGCCCCCCGTTCAGCTCCTCGGTGCCCAGGAATACACCGAGCACCAGCCCCCGGTCTGGAGGGCAGGGTGCTAATAAATCGCGGACCTCGGAGAAGTCCGGCACCCGCACCATCGCCCCGACCGCCACCGGCAAGGACAGGTCGTAAAGCATGCGCACCTTGGCCAGGTGGATCGTCTCATCCCCCAGGCTAAAACCGATCTGCTCCAACCCTTCCCACACCTGAGAGTCGATCAACGGGCTGTGCTCCATGGTCATGGGTATGAAGCGGTTGAAGGATTTGGTCTCCACCACCTCGCCCCGCGGCTGGTTCTGCTCGGGGTCCTCAACCACCAGCACCTCATTGATGCGGAACTTCCTGTCTCTAGAGGCCACGTAGATATACTGCTGAGTGGTGACTCCAACCACTTGCACCTGCATCATCCTATCATTGGAAGTACTACGTCCGCGGTTTCAGTGCAGAATATAAGTAGTAAAAACTGCAATAACAATCCATAACAGTCCCGGAATAATAAACAACAAAAATTATCCAGGCTTTTATTCTCGCGTTGTATCATGTTTCTCATCCAATTCTCTAACATCTTCTTCATTAGAATCTTGTTGAATATTTTCTTCAACAATCTCCGGATTACTTGCAATAATCTCCTTTGCTTCCTCCAGTAGCTTTGAAGGCACATATAAATCTATCCCAAAGTTTGAAATCGCGCCCATATAAATATCCAGAAATCCGCCTGCTCCCCTGGACTTTTTCCGTACAGGAACACCATTTGAATTTAAAAGAGTTTCAATTATTTCAGCTTCAATCCTATTAGACACCGAAGTCAAATGAGTCTCTTGATCATATTCAGCATCAGTATCGTCGTTTTTCTCAATCTCTTCCAGTTTATCTACCAAATCCGTATCACAATCGCTGCAAGTCTTAAAACCTTCACGGTATTCTGCTCTACATTGGGGACACCAAGGCACATTGCATCCTCCTCCAAGTTATTCACATACGTCGCGCCCGCAGCGGCTTCAGAAACAACTCCTGCAGCGCAGGGTCCAGGCAGGCGGCGAGCAGCGCCTCCATCTGCTCCCCGGTCAGGCGCACCTCGTGGTCAACCACGTCCAGCCACAGGGGAAAACCTCTACCATGAGACGGAGTGATGGTATAGAGCCAGTTCAGGGCGGCTTCCAGTTCGCCTGCCTGTCCGGTAAGGTAATCTACTGCAATTACTTGGGGGTGCCTGGCCAGGCGGGTATAGACACGGCCCCACCTGGAAGTCCGCCCAGCCGGGGCAACCGTTCGAAACGCCTCCCCGGGTTGCAGTACGCCGTAAAGAAACTCCCGGTCGGCCTCGCGCTCCCGAAAGGCTCCGGGTGTGCATGACTCCGCTGCCTTCTCCTCTGTGTCCAAAAGTGAGCCGGCCAGGGCGCGTGTGGCAATCTCCTCGGTCACCCCCAGCATGATCGTGCCCTGACGGAGAGCGCTGGCCTGCAACTGCTCCCATATGGCAGGGGCATGTGCCTCGAGGCGGGCAAAGCCGCCGTCCCACAGCAGCAGGCGCGGCTTTTCCCGCTCCAGGGCGTCCTGTCCAACCTCTGCTTCCAGGGTCGCCAGCGTTCCCCAGCGAATACGGGCGAGAATCTCTTCAGGTTCCAGGCCCTGATCAAGCTGCGCCTGCATCGCGGCCCGGTGTTGCGCCAGCAGCGGAGAAAAAACCCGGTAGGCCCAAAAGCGCTCCCCTGTCTTGCCTGGCCTGGTGGAGCGTGCCAGGGCGCGGAACAGCGTCACCGTATAGGGGAAGCTGGCGCCGCGCGTGTTCAGAGAACCATCGACCCCGACCATTCCGGAGCCGTTGAACAGCGAGTGAATCTCCTGGCCGCCGAGCCGGTGCAGGGCGTTGACAAACCCATGCTGCAGCGCCAGCCGGCGTCTGTCGAATACGGTGCCCGACGCCCGCCGGCGCCTGTCGAGAGAGCGGTTGAGTTCCCTCAGTTCGGCAATCAGTCCATCATCTGGCTCTGCGTTACCTACATCCATGACCGGCTCCTTGGCTCAGATGTTCACGAGAAATCAGGCTGCTGAAACTTGGGACCACATGGTGCAACTCGGTTTCCAGAAAAGAGCGAGTCAACGGGACCATTTTTCATGAGAAACGGACGAGAAACAGCAGAATTCTGTTTCCTATAGGCAGCCAGCTATGCTAAAATGACCTAGTAGGCAATCTTCCCGGTTGCATAAATTCTGAGATCCTGTTACATAAATTCTTGATTCTTTGCCAAACCCCTTTTATGATCTAGGCATTAGCTGCCGGATATCACCGGTTGGAGAGCAGGCCCCGCCCAAGACCCTGCCGCTGAAATCATGAGGGTTGTCTCTCCGCTCTTTTCCCCAGCCACTCCGGCCTGTCCATTGCAAGTTGTTTCAACCCCGGCAACACGTTAAGCGATGCCCCCGCTCACTTGCGCAAAACCCAATTGAAGCGCTCAAAAAGGTTTTGCCGCCTTTACTGTTTAATTAATAGAGGACTTCACTTAAACCAAAAATCCAGGGCCAGCCGGGGTGAAGCTGATGCGCCCGACGCCAGGCACTCCGGCGCGCAACCGTTGGCTGCCCTCGCTTGACGGCCCTTTTGGACGTACGCATCCCCTTGACGACCGGCAACATCTGCAAGCCGGCTCAAGGGCGTATGCAGCGGGCATCTGGATACAACTGGAGATAAGGGGTTGATGGAATGGCCTATGCGGTGATCATGGCTGGCGGCCGCGGCGAGCGGTTCTGGCCAAAAAGCCGGACAGAATTGCCGAAGCAGTTTCTCAGGTTGCTAGGAGACCGCACCATGCTGCAAAATACCGTTAACCGGCTCAAGCACCTGGTGCATCTGTCCGATCTATATATTATTACCGGAAAAATTTATAATGATATCGTGCAGGGCCAGGTGCCGGAGGTGCCGCAGGCAAACATCATCCTGGAGCCGGTCGGGAGGGATACCGCTGCTGCAGTCGGCCTGTCCGCCATGATCATAGCGCGGCGCGACCCGGGCCGGGGTGCTCGTGATCCTGCCCGCCGACCACTACATAGCGGACGAGGAGCATTTCAGAGAAATCGTGACCAGCGCCATCGCCGCTGCCGCTAGCGGAAAACACCTGGTCACGCTGGGGATCACTCCCTACCGCCCCGAAACCGGCTTTGGCTACATCGCACATGGGCAGCCCCAGGAAACTTACAACGGAAATACGGCCTACATCGTCGACGGATTTAAGGAAAAACCCGATTATCAGAAAGCGCTGGAATATTTGGCAAGCGGCAATTACTATTGGAACAGCGGCATCTTCGTCTGGCGGGCCGACCTGATTCTGTCCCTGATCGCCCAACATCTGCCCGAACTCTACGAAGGCCTGCAGCAGATCGGCAGCGCTTATGGCACTGAAAACTACGAGAGCGTGCTGGCCGAGGTCTTTCCCGGCCTGCCGAAGATCTCCATCGATTTAGGAGTGATGGAAAAGGCCGGCAACGTGCTGGTGTTTCCGTGCAGCTTCGGCTGGGACGACGTAGGCTCCTGGACTGCCCTCGAGGCATACAAGGAAATGGACGAGCAGGGAAACTGCCTTGAAGGCCGGGGTGTGATGATAGACACAAGCAACACACTGGTGCTGGCCTCCGACAAGGTGGTGGCCACGTTGGGCGTGGAGGATCTGATCATCGTCGAGGGCCATGACAGCATCCTTGTCTGCCACAAAGATAAGGCCCAGGAGATCAAGAAGGTCATCAACGCCCTGCACGCGCAGGGCTACAAGGATGTTCTGTGAACGACGGTTTAACGATCCTCGAACCACCGTTGCCATGAACACTTTCACCAAGGAGGCATTTGATGAACCCGCTGATCTTTCGAGAGTACGATATTCGCGGCCATGCAGAGCGTGACCTGACCGACGAGACGGCAATGTTGATCGGCCAGGCCTTTGGAACGTATATTCAACAGCGCGGCTCGGATCAGGTGCTGGTCGGGCGCGATAACCGCCTCAGCTCGGAAAGGCTGCGGGACGCCCTGACCAGGGGACTGCTGGCAGCCGGCTGCCGCGTCGTCGACCTGGGCCTGGTAGTGACACCGATGGTTTACTATGCCAGAGTTTTCTTCAACATCGACGGAGCGGTGATGATCACCGGCAGCCACAATCCGCCCGAAGAGAACGGTTTCAAACTGGCCTGCGGCGATGGCACCATCTATGGCAAGGAGATCTTGCGCCTCCAGGAGATGATCCGGGAAGGTCAGCTGGCGTGCGGCCAAGGCAGCTGCGAGGAGCGCAGCATAAGTTCACCGTACAAGGCGATGCTAAAAGAGAAGATCGTGCTCGGCCCCAGGCGGCTCAAGGTTGTGGTTGACTGCGGCAACGGCACGGCCTCGCTTTTCGCCGTGGATCTTTTAACGTCCTGGGGCTGCGAGGTGGTGCCGCTCTATTGCGATTCAGACGGACGCTTTCCCCACCACCACCCGGATCCTGTAAAAACAGCCAACCTGACAGACCTGAAAAGAATTCTCCAGCAGGAATCGGCTGACCTGGGCGTGGCCTATGACGGAGATGCCGACCGGATCGGCGTGGTTGACGAACTGGGACAGGTGATCTGGGGGGACAAGCTGATGTGCCTCTACTGGCGGGAGATCCTGGAGCGCTATCCACATTCCCTGGCGATCATCGAGGTCAAATGCTCCCAGGCCCTGGTTGATGAGGTAACCCGCCTGGGGGGCCGGCCGATGTTCTACAAGACCGGGCACTCTCTGATCAAGGCTAAAATGAGGGAGACCGGCGCCGTTTTCACGGGGGAAATGTCGGGACACATGTTCTTTGCAGACGAATACTATGGATATGACGATGCCTTCTATGCCACGGGCCGGCTCTTGCGGATCCTGTCCCAGGCAGGGCAGACTCTTTCCGGACTGTTGGACCACATTCCAAAGTACTATGCCACTGCAGAGACCCGTGTCCCCTGCCCGGACCAGGCCAAATTCCGCATCGTTCAGAACCTGGTCGACCATTTTCGCCGCAGTTACCAGGTGGTCGACATAGACGGAGCCAGAGTGCTCTTTCCCGAGGGCTGGGGCCTGGTGCGGGCCTCCAACACCCAACCGGTGCTGGTAGCCAGATGCGAGGCTAAAACAGCCGAAGGCCTGAACCGGATCTGCGATGTCATGAGACAGGCAATGCTACAATATCCGGAAGTGGGGGTTTTCGAGTGGGAGTTCTAGACGCCGACGCCCTGTTCGATCAGAGTGTCATCGAAGCCGCGGAAAAGGTCAAAAAGCTCACCGACATCAACCTCGTCGTCGGTGTTCCCTTCTACAATGAAACATTCACCCTGCCCGCGTGCTGCAGGTGATCGACGAGGGTTTGACAGAGGCCGCCGTGCAGCAGCAATCTCTGATCATCTGCTGCGGCGACCCCAGGGGGACCAATGCCCTTGATGCGATCTCGCGCCTGGATCTTAAAAACGGCCCACCTGGAGTTTTTGATGCAGTCCGGAGCCAGCGGCAGAGGGGGCAGCATCAGGGCGATCCTGGAGCTGGCCAACCTGCTCCAGGCCGACGTCCTGCTCTTCACGGCGGACCTGATCCCCGAGGGAAGCCACGGACTGCAGCCGGACTGGGTCAGGCGGGTGCTGGAACCGGTAAGAAGCGTGTACGACCTCGTGATCACCACCATCAAGAAGAACTACCTCGAGGATTACATGAACAACCTGCTGGTAGCGCCCCTGTTGGAAGTCTTTTACGGCTACAGCGTCAACAACGCCCTCAGTGGAGTCTATGCGATCTCTAACGACACTGTCGAGGACCTGTGCACCGAGATCAAGTTCTGGGTGGACCTGACCAGGGACTATGGCATCGACCCCTGGCTGATCACCCGGGCTATTCGCTGGAACAAGAAGATCTGCGAGGTGGAGCTGGGCACCAAACTGGAGACCATCTACCTCGAGAAACTGAGCTATATGTTCAAGGTCCTGGCCAAGTCCATGTTCGAGTGCATCAAGCGTGACGAGGACCTCTGGATATCGGGCCGCTTCATACGGAAATCTCCAGACGTCTACTGGAACCGGTATAAGGACGCCGATTTCGAACCGCCATACTCCACCTATGGCATCGCTACAGTGTTCAAGCGCGGTCTGAACCAGTACCGGAGCCTCTACAAGACAATTCTCCCCGACGTCAATTATGCGGACCTGGAGCGCATCGTGACCTCCTCGGACAAAGAATCCCGCTTCGACAGCAAGATCTGGGCGCATATCGTATACCGGTTCCTGTTTTACTATTGTTTTGACTCCGGCGGCAACAGCGACGACGTGTTCAACGCCCTGGCCGGAGCCTTCTTCGGCAGACTGGCAGACCTGCTGGAGCGCTCCCAGTCTCTCAAGGACGAGTTGAAGCATGTCCCAAACATCAAGCTGGATCTGATCGCCGGAGACATCGCAGCCACTAAAGAAGATCAGCGCAACGCCTTCCTGATCCTCAGGGACAACTTCATCCGCATCTGGGAACAAAAATCACAAGAAAAGAAGCCGCCGATCATCCCAGAGCACTACCTGGAATTTATTCCGGGCATTCCCATCGCCCTGCCCAAGCGGCTGGAGGGGCGGGGAGGCCGGGTGGTCTGGACCGAAGGCATGTTCAACCTCCTGCAGTCAAAGTACGCCGAGGCCTTCAACAATTTCATCTACAACAGCCTGGGAGTGGCCGAAAACGCCGACTCCGCCACCGTGGCCGGGAGACTCAAAGATTTCATGGGGGACCTTGAGCAGGTCATGGAGAGGATGCTGCCAGGAGACCTGTTCACGGTGGAAGGAACCAGGCAGGTGGTAGACAGCCTGTTCCGGCTGCTCCCTTCCCGGACGATGTTCTACATCCGGAACGATCTGCTGCAAGAGGCGCTGCTGCACTATCCTCCCCTGAACCTGATGATCCCCTCGGGCAGCAACGCCGTCCAGGTGCTCCTGGAAAAGATGGGTGTGCGCGACGCCATCACCCTGGCCAACCTGATCGAGAACAGGAAGTGGGCCGATGGCATCCTGCTCTGGATACTGGACAACGTGAGGCCCGAAGACATGGGAGAAGTGGAGATCGAGCCGATCGTGCTCGGCCCCCAGGTCCTGGGCGGCATCATCCAACTGGGAACGATCTCCGACCTCAACAAGCTCACGACCCGGATCGTGATCAGGCCCCTCTCCAAGGGGATGGGAGGGGACTTTCCAAAACTGCGTTTCGTGCTGTTTATTGGACGGCACATCATGATCGCCAGCAACTATTCTGCACTGCTGAGAACCTATGCCCGTGAGCGCAAGAACCTCGGCCTCAAGATCCGCAACTCCCTGATCGGGCGCTACGAGACCACCGCCTTTTCCGTTCACAACATCTTTGAGAACTTCCATCATCGCGCCCTGGTAAACCACTTTCGGGCCATTGCCAAACAACTCGCAAGCACTGAGGAAAGCAAGAATGCCCGGCTGCTGGAGATGATGTGCGAGGGCTACGGGCTGAGCCAGAACCTGGCGGACGGCACCTTCATTCCTTGCTCCGCCTGGAGTTGGGCCAGCTTCAGCTACAAGGGCGGCCGGGGCATCCCCACCCCGCTGTCCAGCCATGTCGAGGAGAAGTGGTTCAACCACGACCTGCTGGAGGAGATCTACACGGAGCTGGGGTACGACCCGGGGGAGATCATGCGCATGGTTTCCCAGCTGATCGGCGAGGGCCGGGCGAGCGAAAACCTGCTGGATACCCTGCTGGGGATCAAGCGCAAGGATGTCACCGTCGTGGCGCAGGAGTTTCTGGATTACCCGCCGGCCAAACCACTCGGTGCGATGGCCCGACAATCCGATCCTGAGCCCGATCAAGGAGCACTACTGGGAAAGCAAGTACGTCCTGAATGCGGCGGCGGTCAGGATCAAAGACAAGGTCTACCTGCTCTACCGGGCATTCGGGGATGACGAGATATCGCGCATCGGCCTGGCGATCACTGATGGCTACCGGGTGCTGGAGAGGCTTCCGGAGCCGGTCTTCACCCCTCACGACGATAAGGATAGGAAGGGAATCGAAGACCCGCGGGCAGTGATCATCGAGGACAAGATCTACATGCTCTACACCGCCTACGATGGGGCTATAGCCCAGATCTCCGCCGCGGAGATCGCCGTGGACGACTTCGTGAACCGCAGGTGGGACCGCTGGGAGCGGATGGGCTTCGCTTTTCAGGACATCTGGGACAAGGATGCCGTCCTGTTCCCGGAAAAGATCAATGGCAGATATGTGATCTATCACCGGATAGAGCCCAGCATCTGGGTTTCCCGCCTGGATAAGCTGGAGTTTCCGGCGCCGAAAGAGACGCACTCCATCATCCTGGGGCCGCGTTCCGGCAGGATGTGGGACTCACTGAAGATCGGGGCCGGTTCCCAGCCGATCAAAACCAAGTACGGCTGGCTGTTGATCTACCATGGAGTCGACCGCGACCGGGTCTACCGCCTGGGAGTGATCCTCACCGACTTGAACAATCCGGAACGGCTGCTCTACCGCTCGCCCAACCCGGTGCTATCCCCCGAGACCGCGTGCGAGATCGGCAACGTCGAGTGCTGGGTGCCCAGGGTGGTCTTCACATGCGGGGCTGTGCCGGTCGAAGACAAGGAGATGCTGGAAGCCGAGGACGAGATCCTGGTCTACTACGGCGCTGCAGACACCTATGTCTGCCTGGCCACCGGTAAGGTCGGAGACCTGATTCCCGAGGCGATCAGGCAGACGGGTGCTGCCAACGGAGCCGACCTGATCCTGGAAACGATCGGCGAGGCGGGGACTTCAAACAATGCCGGCAACATCGGAGGCGATCATGCAGACGGCGGCCTCTGAGCAGAAGCAAGCGTGATCGGACTATCCTCGGGCACGGTTGGAAGCCTCAGACTGCCGAAACCGTCCTTGGTGCAATATTTCCTTTCCTCCAGGACCTGTCTATAAACATCCAGGTAGTCCCGCACCATCCGCTCCCGGCTGAAGCGCCGCTCCACCCAAAGCCGGCAAGCTCGGCGATCGAGGCTGCCGGTCTGTTTCAAAGCCGCCAGGGCCTCATCCACGCCCGTTACCAGCCACCCGGTCTCCCCGTGACTGATGATCTCAGGCATCGAACCGCGGTTGAAGGCCACCACCGGGGTGCCGCAGGCCATCGCCTCCACCACGCTGAGGCCGAACGGCTCTGCGAAGCTGATCGGGTGCAGAAGGGCAAAGGCGTTGCCCAGCAGCTTCGCCCTCCTGTCAGGGCCTACCGAACCGATGTAACTGACCCTCCCCTCCTCCAGCCGCGGCTCAATTTGTTCAAGAAAATAGCGCCGGTCCTGCACGATGCCTGCGATCACCAACGGCATTCCAAACCGCAGGGCGATGGTGATCGCCTCCGCAGTCCCCTTATCCGGATGGATGCGCCCGAAATAGAGCAGGTAATCGCCGCCTTTGTCCACAAAGGGAAAGGACTCCAGGTCTATCCCGTGATAGACCGTCGCCACGTAGTTGAGGGAGGGATGGCGGTCGGCGTTGCTGATGGAAACAAAGGCATTGTTGCCGGAGCAACGCTGGAAAACAGGCAGGATCCGGGGAGAGGAAAAGCCGTGAATGGTGGTCACCATCGGCGTTTCTACCAGCCTGCTGTAGGTGAGAGGCAGGAAATCGTAATGGTTGTGAATCAGGTCGAACTCAGCGGCCTGTTCGAACAGATGGGCGATATGCAGGCATTCCCAGACTTTCGGATCGATGGTGGGGTCCTCTTCATAGGGCCTGCTGCAGACAGACTCCAGCTTCGCCCTGGTCAGGGAATCGCCGGTGGCAAACAGGGTGACGTCCAACCCCTGGTCTACCAGGCCCTCGCACAGCAGCGAGACCACCTGCTCCCAGGGACCATAGTGGCGCGGCGGCGTTCTCCAGGCAATGGGCGACAGCAAGGCGATCTTCACCGGTCTACCTCCCGCTGCGGAAGTCAGAGGCCGTGTGCCCGCCGACTTCCTGTAATATCAGATGCAAATGGCAGGGTTGAAATGTAAGAGACCTGCTTCATTTACCTCTCAATTTCCAGCATCCGGCTTCCGGTTCAACCAGGATTGAAACTTGTCGTAAAGCCGGGGCAGTTCGCCCCTGGGGCCCCTGGGGTTGAGATAAAATGAGTCCCGATCCTCGTCGCGCAGCCAGCTCTCCGCATCCAGATCAACCGGCTCCCCCTGTTTACCGGATAAAGTCCGGGAAAAATTATAGATAGCCTGCAGTGCCGGCTTTGGTGAGCCGTCGTGCCTGAACAGGCCGAAGTGTCTTTCATGCGGCTTATCCGACAGGGGTGGCCGGCCCCACAGCCCCGGGTCATAATCGCCGTAACACCAGGCCAGGGCGCCGGTCATGCCGATCCGCTCCAGCAGTGCCAGGGATTGCTGATAATAGCCGGCGGCTTCGTCCTCCGGCCACAACCGGCAATTCATGCGCGCCATCTCCTCCGCCGCAGGGTACGGAGGCAGTGCCGGATAAGTAGGGATGCCGAACTCTTCGAACAGCACCGGCCGGCCTCCCAGCCACCGGGTCAGAAGCCCGAGAAAGGCTAGCACTCTGGCATCGAGCGGGTCATCCAGCCACGACAGGTAGAAAGGATAGCCGTGCATGCACAGAAAATCACACCAACGGGCCGCATCCTGCGGCCACAACCGGCGGTCCTCTTCCAAATCTTCGGCGTGCATCCCCAGCGTCACCAGGCAATGACCGTCCGACAGCTTGAGCTCCGTCACCATCGCCTCCAGCCAGTCCCTGGCAGACTCCCGGCTGCCCGGAAGGACGCAGTTGGAGGCCTCGTTGCCAAGATCATAGGCCCAAACGGCGGGGTGACCGGCCAGGGTGCGACCGACCTCCCGGCACTGGAGCCGTTGGGCGGCGATCAGATCCTGGTTGTCATACCAGTTGAGGACGCCGGCTTTCCTCTGGCGGCCGCCCGACCAGACCGGAAAGCGCTCCCTCCCCCCGCATGGCCCGAGCACCCACCCGGGCATCCAGTTGACGCCGCTCATGTGGCCGCAAAAAAGAGTGGGCAGCAGCGATACACCACAGCGCCCGGCGGCATCCGCCAACTGCACCATGCGGCGCAGGGCGGGCAGTGATAGTTTGCCCGGGGCCGGCTGAAACTCCTCCCAGAGCAGGAAGATCCGCACTAAAAAAAGGCCGCATTCAGCCAGTCTGGCAAAATCCTGCTCCGCTTTCCGAACGTCCAGATCATGCCACCAGTACATGGCCTGGTCGATCGGCCAGTAATTGACACCGAGCACAAACTGACCCTGCCTATCTCCGAACGCGATTTTTGCCTTCACCTCTTCAGGCCTTCTCGACGATTTCCCGCCGCTCATCATCGACGGCATTATCGTCTTCGAGCACCCTGTTCATCGCCTGCTGGGCCAGCAGGAAGGAGAGCACGGCCTCGGCCCCCTGGTTGAGGTTGACCCCGGCCGGAACAAGAGCGTCATAACAGCCTGCGGTAACTGCATCGTACATGTGGACGCGGTTGATATTGTCGCCCCAGTACCAGTCATGGGCCAGGGCAGCCAGGGAGCTGTACGTTTTATCCCCCGTCGCCCGGTAGGCCTGCAGGCAAGCCATCACCACCGAACAGGCATCGACCGGCTGCTGATCGTAGGGTGGCATCTGCGCACCCTTCTGCCACCAACCCAGATTACCGACGATGCTCAAGTAGCCTTTGGCAAACAACGCATCCAGCAAAAATGCCAGGGTCTCCCTGGCCACCCGCAGCGCTTTTCGATCCTGGGAAAAGGTATAATAGGCGAACAAGGCCTGGGGCAGAATGCCGTTGCAGTAAGTCATTCCATCCTCGAACCATTGCCAGCCCGGGGCCTTGCTCTTCTCATACAGGTAAACCAGGTACGAGGCCAGATCCTTGGCCGCACCCGCCAGGAGACCCCTCTGCAGCCCCATGAGGCCCCGGGTTCTGGCAGATGCCCAGCAGGGTATAGGCCACAGCCCGCGGCGATCTCGCGGTAAGGACCACCGGCAGCGACCGCAGCACCATGCAGAGCCCCAATTCCCTCGCCTCATCCAGGTCGCATGCCGCAGCTGTGCAACAGGCCAGAAAGGCCCGGCCCTGGCTGTCTTCCGAATCTATGATGTTGACAAAACGCCCGCGCAGCTTCCAGTTGCACCATCCGCCATCCTGCCTGCAGGCGCTGCGGATGAACCGGATGTAGGTGAGGACATACTTCCGGCGCTCCGGTCCCGTCATGTTCAAAGCTACCAGCAGCGCCCTGGCATTATCATCGATCGTATAGCCGCTGCCCGGATCCGGAGTGTCCAATTTGGAAAACTGGAGCATCCCGTTCTTGTTGGTCATACGCTTCAGGTGGTCATAATTGGGATCGATGATCTTCATGATGCGCCCCCCTTCCGGTTCTCTGGCTAAGAGGTGGAGCTGACTTTTTCTAAAGTGAGGACTCCGGCCGCCAAATTGGCGTACTGGGCGGCAACGTAGGGCCAGTTGAGGGTCTTTCCCAAACGGGCCGTTTTCCGCTCCAGATGAGCCTTGAGCGCCGGACTGGAAAGCACCCGGTCGAGCAGGGTGGCAATTGTTTCCGGGCCGGCGTCCGCCGCGATGAGGCCGCGATGGTCCTCGGCCAGCATCTCGAGCGCGTATTCGTAGGGCGTGGAAACTATGGCCCTTCCGCAGCCGATGGCAAAGGCAAGCGTTCCGCTTACTGCCTGATCCCTGTTCGGATAGGGGCTCAGATAGATGTCGGTCATGTACAGGTAGTCGCCCAACTCATCGTGCTCCATGTAATGATTGATAAATTTTACGTAATCGCCCAGCCCGAGCTTGTCTACCAGCCCGTTCAGCATCTCCCGGTAGCGCTCGCCCTCCCGCTTCAACAGCATTGGATGGGTCTTCCCGGCGATCAGGTACTGGACGTCAGGATGCTTGGCCACCAGACCTTGCAACGCTCTGATGCCTGTTTCAAGCCCCTTGCCGGGGCCGATCAGGCCAAAGGTGGTAATCAACTGACGCCCGGCATAGCCATAGCTCTCCTTGAGCAGTTCCCGGTCATTCGGCTTAAAAACGGGCACGCCGTGGTGGATGATGCAGATCTTTTGAGAAGGCACCGCATACACCACCTCCAGCAGGCGGGCCACGCGCTTGGTCATGCAGATCACCATAGCGGCCTTCCGGGAGAGCCTGTCCAGAATCATCTTCTGGCCGTGCGAAGGGTACGGCAGGATCGTATGGGCGACCATCAGGTAAGGCTTATGCAGATGGTCGGCAAAGTCCAGCACGTATTCTCCATCCACTCCTCCAAAAATGCCGTACTCGTGTTGGATGATGACCAGTTCCACATCTTTAGACTGATTTACCAGCTTTGCCGTGTTGATGTAATCTTTCCTGGTCTGCTGGCGGATCTCGCACAGCACCTCGTCCGGGTAATCGTAGGCGTATTCAGAGTCTGAAACGGCCGCTATATTGACGACTGCTCCGGTCCTGATCAGGTTGTCCCTCAAGTCCTTGGAGAACGTGGCAATGCCGCACAGTTTGGGTGGATATGTGCCCAGGTTCAAGATAAGCATGGCTACATCGCTCCTTACCTTAGTGATGATTGCAGCGCACATCACTGCTCTGCGCCGCCGAATGAGTCTATTCGAACATGCGTCTAAATCAAAAAGCTGATGCCTGTTGATCCCTCGCTTTTGCTGTCAGACGCCACCCAGCCGGATGCCGGCATAGAGCGACAGCGCAGCATGGCGACAAGCAAGCAATGCCAGATCAGGCGGATAGACCTGATGCGAAACCTGCTCCCAGGTGCCGGCCGGATGCCTGCAAGAGAGCACGGGCAACTGACAAGACAGATAGCACATAGGCTGACAGCTAGACTACTAGAATCTCGTCAGTAGGTTTCCAAATTACAACATAATGTATTAATGAGATATTTTCCAACCAGGTCGGATGCGGTGAAGGGAAATCGGCAGCTGAAACGGCTCGCCTGAAGCAGGCGGCGCTCCCTCTCGGGATGCTGCAGATCTTTCGGACCTTTACTCATTAATCATTTCTTTATTTATTTTACCACAAAACTGAACAAAATTGAAGTAGAATTCTCTTTTGCTGCTATCTGCCAGTTATTAACATATTTTAGCAGGCCATCTCACGGCCATTCCCTCAATAGCCAGCCGGATCTGCCTGCTGTCGTCACCCCCTCCTGAACCAGCATTCCTCGCTCCTTCACTACAGCCCGGCCAGCATAATAGGCTCCAGCAGTCAATGCAGCCCCACCGGCACTTTGCACTATCTGGTTGGTTTATCCGCCCGAAAGAAGGGCCACCTTAAAGTTATCGGCAGCAATCCGGCAACCTTTAGCGGAAATTTAAAAATATTTCGCCGGCAAGCCGCTTCTTAAAGAGGCGTTCGCCGGCGCTTGCTTACTGGAAAATATTTCGCCGGCAAGCCTCTTCACGAGTATCTGTCGCCGGCGCCTGTTATCTCTTCCGAAAGCTTGTTGCCATGGGATTTTCAACAGGATTTTACGCATGCCTTTCACCGCCTGCGAGTAGTTAGCAGATGCGCGGCAGTGGTTCGCCCTCGAGCATGGTCATGATGCGAGTCGCCCCCAGCTCGGTCTCCAATAAGACTAAACCCCGATCTGATTCGGTCACCCTGCCGATGACTACCGCTCCCTGCCCCTCCGGCAGGCTGCGCATCGTCTCGAGCACCCTGCCGGCTGCCTCGGGGGCCACTACGGCGATCACCTTGCCCTCGTTGGCGAGGTACAGCGGGTCGAGGCCCAGCATCTCGCAGGCTCCGACCACCTCCCGGCGCAGCGGGATCAGCGTCTCCTCCACCAGGATACCGAGCTCGCTCTGTGCAGCCAGTTCGTTAAGGGTGGTCGCCAGGCCGCCCCTGGTCGGGTCGCGCATGCACCGCACCCCCTCGCCGCCGGCGTCGATTATGGCGGAGGCGATCCGGTTCAGAGGAGTACAGTCGCTGACGACCGGAGTGTTGAAGGCCAGACCCTCCCGCTGGGCCAGAATGGCCAGGCCGTGGTCTCCCAGGCTGCCGCTGACCAGCACCAGGTCCCCCGGCCGCATGCGCCGCGGCGACAGGCTGCGCCCATCCGGCACCACCCCGATGCCGGCCGTGTTGATAAATATCTTGTCAGCGCTGCCCCGGCCCACCACCTTGGTGTCCCCGGTGACCACCCGCACCCCTGCGGCGCTGGCCGCGGCCTGCATGGAAGCTACGATCCGCTGCAGGTCGGCCAGAGGAAAGCCCTCCTCGATGATGAAGGCGGAGCTGAGATAGAGCGGCACGGCGCCGCTCACCGCCAGGTCGTTGACCGTCCCGCAGACGGCCAGCTTTCCGATGTCTCCGCCCGGAAAGAATATCGGATCCACGACGAAAGAGTCGGTGGTGAAGGCCACCCTTCCCTGGCCCAGGTCCAACAAAGCGGCATCGAGCATCTCGTCCAGGATCGGGTTCTGCAGCGCTTCCTGAAATACCGTTTTGATCAGCTGGTTGGTCAGGGTGCCGCCGCTGCCATGGCCAAGCAGGATTACCCGGCCCTGTTCCGTCTGGCTCACGATTTACCACCGACCCTTTGCGACCCGTAGCGGTAGTAAGCGGCACAGGAACCCTCGGTGGAGACCATGCAGGGGCCGACCGGCTTCATGGGCGTGCAGGCCTTGCCAAACAGGGCGCACTCGTAGGGCAGCTTCAGACCCTTCAGCACCTGTCCGCAGGCGCATTCCCCACCCGCTTGCCCGGGGTGACGGTGATCGGGAAACGCCGCTGGGCATCCAGGTTTGCAAACTCATCCCGCACAGCCAGACCGCTGCCGGGCACCTCACCGATCCCGCGCCAGCGCGCCGTCACCGGGGTAAAGTATTTATCGATAAATGCGTGGGCAACAACATTTCCTTCCGGGCGCACCGCCCGTTTGTATTGAATCTCCACCGCCGGGCAGCCCTGATTGTACTGGCGCAGGATCATCAGCAGGGACTCGATGATGTCCACCGTCTCAAATCCGGTCACCACGCAGGGCTTGCCATACCGCTCGGCGATGAACCGGAACGGCTCCGTTCCCAGGATGGTGCAGACATGGCCGGGATTGATAAAGGCGTCGAGCCTGACCTCCGGATCGGTGAGCAGGGCCTCCATCACCGGAGGCACCAGCTTGTGCAGCGAAAAGACGGAGAAGTTGCGCGCCCCCTGCTGCACTGCCTGCTCCAAAGCGACCGCCACCGTGGGAATGGTGGTCTCGAAGCCGACCGCCAGGAAGACCACCTGCCGCTCCGGGTTGGCCTCTGCCAGCGCCACCGCATCGGTGGGCGAATAAACCACCCTGACGTCCGCCCCCCGGCTCTTGGCCTCCAACAGGCTGCTCTGGGTACCCGGGACGCGCATCATGTCGCCGAAGGTGGCCATGATGATCCCCGGCTCCCTGGCCAGGGCAATCACCAGGTCCAGGTCCAGGTCATCGGTCACACAGACCGGGCAGCCGGGGCCGGAGATCAGGCGGATGTTCGGAGGGAGCAGCTCCCGCAGCCCGCTCCTGGCAATGGCAACCGTATGGGTGCCGCACACCTCCATGACAGACAGCGGCCTGACAGCCTCCTGCCGCAGATCTTCCAGCAAGCGCTGTGCGTGGTCCTTACTCCTGTAAGGCTGCATATGCGACCTCCCAAGCTTCGAATATCTCTTCGGCGGATTGCTCGTCCAGCACCTGGATGGCGAATCCGGCATGGAGCAGCACGTAATCTCCGACCTTGGCCTCCGGGGTCAGCGTGATGTTGACCGTCTTGGTGTTCCCTCCAAAGTCGATCTCGGCGGTACAGCCCTTAATGCTCAAGATTTTGGACGGTATGGCCAGACACATTGGATCTGATCACCTCGCTCGCGATATAGACTTGACCCAGGGAGATTCCCCCGTCATTGGTTGGTACTTTTCTATGGTGTAAGACTTGAAAACCCGCTTTTACCAACTTCCGGCGCAGCAGGTGGAACAGGAGCCTGTTCTGGAACACGCCGCCGCTCAGGGCCACGGCGCCGAGGCCGGTGTCGTCCCGCAGCTTCAGCAGCACCTGTGCGATCATATCCGCCACGGTCAAGTGGAACCTGCCGGCGCTGAGGCTGGTCGGTGTGCCCGCTCAGGTCCGCCAGCAGGCCCTCGAAGACCCCCCGCGTCCCCAACTGATAGGGCCGGACCTGGTAATTGACCTCATATTCGTAGCAGTCCCGCACCTCCGGGTCGGCCACCGTCTCCATCTCGATCGCCGCCTGCCCCTCATACTGCACCTTGGTGCAGATACCCAGGAGGGCTGAGGCGGCGTCGAACAGCCGGCCGCAGCTGGAGGTGGGCACGGTGTTGAACCGGTTCTCCAGTTGCCGCACCAGCACCTGCTGCTCCTCATCCCCGAGGGTGGGCAGGTGCCTGCGCCCGCTCTTCAGGCCGCGGGCTCCGAAGTGCTCATAAAGGTAGGTCAGGGACATCCGGGCCAGGTGCTTGATAGTGATCTCGCCGGGCAGCGGCATGTAGGCCAGGTGGGCCACCCGTTCCAGGTTGGCCGGGGAGCCGGCGAAGAATTCGAATCCCCAGATCGCCCCATCGGTGCCATAACCGGTGCCGTCGCAGATCGCCCCCAGGGCCGGACCAGTCGCCAGGTTTTCTGCCAGGCAAGCGGCCATGTGGGCGTGGTGGTGCTGGATCCCCGACCTTGGCCAGGCCCTGCCTGGACTGCGCCCAGCGCGTGGCCATGTAGTCAGGGTGCAGGTCGTAGGCGATGATCTCCGGCTTGACGTCCAGCATCGCTTCGAAGCGAGGTATGGTGTAAAGGAACTGCTGATAGTTGCCGTAGTGATTCAGGTCGCCCAGGTGCTGACTCAGGTAGGCGCCCTTGCCCTTGGTCAGGCAGAAGGTGTTTTTCAACTCGCCCCCGCAGCCCAGGATCACCGGTACGGTCTCCGGCAGGTTGACCGGCAGCGGCACGTAGCCGCGAGCCCGGCGCACCAGCTGAGCCTCGCCGTCCACCACCGTCGCCACCGAGTCGTCACAGCGGTTGTAGATCTGGCGGTTGTGGAACAGGAAGTAATCGGCGATCCCCTTCAGCTTCACCAGGGCCTCGTCGTTGTCGATGATCAGAGGGTCGTCGCTGATGTTGGCGCTGGTAGCCACCAGGATCTCGAGGCCCTCGGCAAACAGGAGGTGGTGCAAGGGCGTATAAGGCAGCATCACGCCCAGGGTGTCGATCCCCGGGGCGAGCTCCGGGGGCAGGTCATCCTGCCCCTTGCGGTCCAGGATCAGGATCGGGTGGGCCGGGCTTTCCAGCAGGGAGGCCTCCTCTGGCGAGATGCGGCAATACTGCCTGGCCACATCCAGATCGCGGCACATCACCGCAAAAGGCTTGAACTCCCGGACCTTGCGGCGGCGCAAGGTCGCCACCGCCTCCCGGCAGCGGGCGTCACAGATCAGGTGAAAGCCGCCCAGCCCTTTGACCGCCAGAATCTGGCCGTTTTTTAGAAATTCGTGCCCCAGACCCGGGTGGATGCGGCCATCCAGGCCGCGCAGGGTCACCTGGGGGCCGCAGTCCGGACAGGCATTCGGCTGCGCATGGAAGCGGCGGTTGAGCGGGTCCTCGAACTCGTGGGCGCAGACCGGGCACATGGGAAAATCGCGCATCGTCGTCTTCACCCGGTCGTAGGGGATATCCATGATGATGGTGAACCGGGGGCCGCAGTTGGTGCAGTTGGTGAAGGGATACCCAAACCGCCGGTCGCCGGGGTCCAGGATCTCCCGGTAGCAGTCATCGCAAACGGCGACGTCCGGCGAGATCATCACATCCCGTCGCTCACCGGCCTCACTGTGCTTGATGAAAAAATGGTCGAACCCCTGGACCTCCCGCCGGGTTATCCGGTGGTCGACGATCAGGGCAAGCTTTGGCGGTTTGCTGACCACCGCTTCATAAAAAGCCTGCACCGTCTCTTCCGGGGCCCTGGCCCAGATAGTGACACCCTCCGAGGAGTTCAGCACCCATCCTCTGATCCCGTATTCCATGGCCAGACGATAAACAAAGGGGCGAAATCCGACTCCCTGGACAACTCCCTCGATCTTGATCTCGCGGGCTACAATATCCACGACACCCTCTCCCCCGTTCTCGGGGCTTAGCAGTCAGTACTGTCCGACTGCCAAAACGATCTTAGCACAAAGGACATCAAGGGACAAGGGTCTGCGCCTTCCAATGGCTAAAAGCGAGGTCAAATGCCCGGCTGTAAATCCATGAAAAGGTGGAACAGATTATTGCCGCCCGGGCATGAACCAGCTGTTTCGCCGCGCTCCGACAAGCAAATTTCAGGAGGAGAGGGCGCGGAACTTTTCGAGATAGTTGACGACGGCGAGGATGTAGGCTCCGTGTGACCAGGTCAACGGCGCCACGGAGAGGGGCTTTCCGGAATAGGGGTGGATCTGCTCCGGGAGGATGCCGCTCTCCATCCGGTGATCGGCCACCCATTCTAAAATGCCCCGGGCCAGGGCCAGTTCGCCCCGGTGCTGCGCCTTGGCCGTGTACCACTCGCCCAGCCAGACGGTGGTCAGAAGCCAGGGGTTGCCCGGCACCTGGTCCAGGTCATCGCTCTTGCGGAAATACCAGTCCCCGGTGTACCGGGCCAGGCCGCCCACCCCGGTCTTGACCCACAGCCCATCCTGGACCGCCTCCATGGTCCGCCTTACTCTCGGGTCATCGGACGGAAACGCTCCAAAGGCGAACAGGCCATACAGGCTGCTATCCAGGGTCAGGTCCGGAACCGGGGCCTCCCCCTGAAAATAGACGCCCCGCAGGAACCGCCCGAGGCTGCTGCTGAACAGGTGCCGCTCGATCCCCTCCCTGACTTCCCTGGCTGCCTGGAGGTAGGCCGCTTCCGAGCGCTTATCGCCGAACAGCTTTGCAAAATGGGAGGCGGCCTCCAGGCCGGCGTATACTGCGCAGGAGGTGAAGCTGAAAACCCCCCTGCGCTCCTCCCAGAGGTCGTAGCTCTCCATCGGAATTTTCAGGTCAGGATGGCGGTATCCGGCCAGAAAATCGGCCGCTGGACGCACCAGGCCGCGATAAAGCGTCTCCATCTGGACAAAGTCCCGGTATAAACAGTAGTGGTGCCACATGGCGTGGATGACCAGGGCGGTCTCGTCCTCCTGGATCGGAAGCTGCGCCTCCCCGCCCTGCACCCAGGGCAGCCAGCTTGAGCCCGGGGTGCCGTCCGCGTTGTACTTATGATAGTAATAGCCTCCCGGGGACAGGATCCGGGAGCAGAGCCGGAAAAACTGCAGCGTTAGCTCCGGGTATCCGGCCTTATCCAGGCCCAAGGCGATCAGCGCCCCATCGCGCGGCCACATGTAGCTGTAATGGTCGCGGGCGGTCATCAAGATGTCAGTATCGTTGGCGGCCAGGATCGCCCCCCCGCGGTCGCACTGGGTGCGCACCACGAGCAGGCTGCGCTTGTACAGGTCGCAGACTTTTGGCGGCAGGTCGGCGAAGTCCCAACCCCGCTTGTGCACCCAGTTCCGCCAGAAGTGCCCCGTTTCCTCCAGCAGTGCGCCTGGGCCCAGCTCCTGCACCAGGCGGTTGAGCCCCTGCGCCTGTCCGAAATCGGCGCCCATGGCGATCCAGTACCAGAGGTCATCCTCTGCTCCCGGCCCCAGGTGCAGCTCAAAGCTAACAGAGCTGTCCACCGACCCGTGGGCGATCGGATTGCCATCCAGCCACCCGTCCTCGGCGTCCCTCCAGGTGCCTTCCGCGCTGCCAAAGCGTTTCAGGCCGGTGGCATACTGGAAGATGCCCCGGCCCTGGGCGAGGCCGTTGATCAAAAAGCAGCGATCGCGCTTGTAGTGGTAAATAGCGTGCAGAGCCGGATCGTACATGGAGGTGTCGCCCACATCGAGACCGCCCACCGAAAGATCGTGGTTGAAAAAAACCCGAACTGTTCGCTGTCTGTCGGCCAGGTTGGCCACCCTCATCCGGCGCAAAAACAGGTCGTGGCGGTAATGAACGGCATCCTGGATGAGAACCCTGAGCCCCTGAGTACAGCTGTGCGCCTTGACCATGGTCACCAGGGTGTCTTCCTGGTAGCCAAGGCTCTTCTCCCAGGTGCTCTCGTCCATCCAGGAGAAGCAATCATCAGCCCAGAATCCGATGCTGCACCTGTGACCGCCGATATGATTGTCCATCCCCACCCCGGGGTAGAAAAGATCGCGCATATTCATGCCGTGATCAAAATTGATCAGGACATTGCCGTTGCCTAGAACCAGATCTCTGGGCATCAAGCCACTCTCCCGGCATCTTCCGGTTTCGCATCGATTTCCCGGGCCTCTCCCGGCTTCATGCGCTCTCCCGGCTAGTTCGCCAGCGTGCCTCTCCTGGCATCGCCTGATATCATCCACTTTTTTGCAGCGCCCGGGCCAAACGGCTCATCGGCCCCAAGCACAAATAACCCGCTCTCCCGGCCGGTGTCCTCAACTTTTAAATAATCGAACTTGGCTTTGGACATAATACAATAGTGTCGGATTGCCGCCTTTTCAATTAATCTTCCCGGTCGCCTCCGAAAATAATCTCCGCCTGTACCGGGCAGGAAAACATAATCGTCACCATACAACCCGATTTAAGGAGGAGAGCCGGACATGTCCCCTATTGATTGGCTGCTGCTTCTTGCAATCATATTAGTGATTTTGATACTGGGAGCAGGGAGCTACATCCTGATGTTCGAGAGGCGTTTTAATTTTTTGCAACGCCCGTACCCTCAGGCGGGGACGCGGCTATCCCGGCGACTGCTGACGCCGCCGGCAGCCCCGTCCGCTGATGCCAATGGCATGGAGATCGCCCGGGAGCTTTCCGCAGCAGCCCCCCAGGGACTGGAAGGCGTCGCCGATCCGGCAGGCGGCCCTCCGGGCGGAGTGGACGCAGACGCCCGCTCTAAGTCCCCAAACGCAGCTAAAATGGAGATCGCCTGTGAGCCGGCCGGCATGCAGGATAGTGGTATGGGGAAAGGGCCGGTTCTTCCCTGTTCCTACGGCGACTGCAGAATAATCGCCCTGGTGCGAGATCCGCATTGGTTGTTCGTCTACTGGGATATAAACGAGGAGAGGCGGGGGGAGATCGCGGGCCGGTACGGCTGTCAGGCCTGGGAAAATTCCCTGCCGGTGCTGCGGGTCTACGACGTCACCAACCTCTATTACTTTGACAGCCGTCATTACAGGGAGATTTTCATCAATGATTACGCCGACAACTGGTACCTCCGCACGGGACAGCCCAACCGGACTTTTTGTATAGAGCTGGGGCGGGTCAGCCCAGACGGGTCCTTCATCTTCGTCGCCCGTTCCAATTATGTGAGCACCCCCAGGGACCAGCGATCCGATCTGATCGACGAGGAATGGCTGCTGCCCCCGGAATACTCCGCCAGTCTCCAGCAAAGGATCGGCGGCAGCACGCCCGGGCCGAGCTCGCCCGGCCTGAATGCACCAGGCGCCAACGTCAGCTCGCCGATGCGGTGGTGAGCCCGCATCCGACTTCTGTCGCGAAAGGACGGTTCCCGCAATGACTCGAGGTTACCTGGCCATGGTTTTGCACGCACATTTGCCCTATGTCCGCCATCCCGAGCATGAGCAATTCCTGGAGGAAAAGTGGTTTCAGGAGGCGGTCACCGAAACCTACCTGCCCCTACTCTGGGTTTTTGAAAAACTCCTGGAGGACGGCGTGGAGTTCAGGATCACCGTCGATCTCTCCCCCACGCTGATCGCCATGTTTAACGACAATCTATTGAGGCACCGCTACGTGCGGCACCTGGAAATGTTGAACGAGCTTGCTGAGCGGGAGGTGGAACGCACCAGGAACCAGCCGGACTTCCAGGCCACCGCCCTATTGTATCGCGACCTCTTCTCCCGTGCTCATTACCTGTTTACGGATAAATACCGCTGGGACCTGACCGGTGCTTTCAGGAAGATGCAGGACTCGGGCAAGCTGCAGATCATCACCACTGCGGCGACCCACGGCTACCTGCCTCTGCTGGGTGCGCAACGGGAGGCGGTGTACGCCCAGGTGGCAGTGGCCGTTCAGTTTTACGAGCAGAACTTCGGCCGGCGCCCCGAGGGATTCTGGCTGCCGGAGTGCGGATGGCATCCCGGAGACGACCGGATCCTCGGCAAGTTCGGCGTGAAGTACTTCCTGGCGGAGTGCCATGGCCTGCTGCACGCTTCACCGCGCCCCAAGTACGGCTGCTATGCTCCCATCTACACACCGGCCGGAGTCGCCGCCTTCGGCAGGGACCCGGAATCTTCAAAGCAGGTATGGAGCGCCCAAGAGGGTTATCCGGGCGACTTCGACTACCGGGATTTTTACCGGGACATCGGCTTCGACCTGGCGCTCGACGATATCGGACGATACCTGCCGGGGGGTGCGGGTGCCCATCCGGTGGATGGGCGCGGTCACATACCGGTTTCAAGTATCACCGGGTCACCGGTCTGTCAGACTACAAGGAGCCCTACGTCAGGCCATACGCCCTGGAAAAGGCCGCCCTGCACGCCGGCAACTTCATGTTCAACCGGGAAAAGCAGATCGAGTGGCTGGCTGCCATCTTCGACAGGCAGCCGGTGGTGGTAGCGCCATACGACGCCGAGCTGTTCGGCCACTGGTGGTTTGAGGGGCCGCAGTGGCTCGACTACCTGTGCCGCAAGATCCGCTATGACCAGCAGACGTTCGCCATGATCACCCCGGGTGAATACCTGGAACTGTATCCGTGCAACCAGGTATCCGTTCCCTCCGAATCCAGCTGGGGCTGGAACGGCTATCACGAAGTCTGGCTTAACGGGGCCAACGACTGGCTGTGGCGTCATCTGCACAAGGCAGCCGAGCGCATGGTGGAACTCGCCAACAGCTTCCCTGAGGCCGGGGGCGACCTGCGACGCGCCCTGAACCAGGCGGCCCGGGAACTGCTGCTGGCCCAGAGCAGCGACTGGTCCTTCATCATGAAAACCGGCACCATGGTGGACTATGCCCGGCTGCGCTTCGAGGGCCACATCTCATCCTTTACGCGGTTGTACGATGAGATCAAATACAACCGGATCGACTTGGAATGGCTCGGCGGGCTGGAACAAAAGGACAACCTGTTCCCGGAGATAGACTACCAGGTCTATCAGACCCGCCATCTGGGCGAGCTGTCTGGCTCTCTTTCCCAGCGAGTGCCCCAACCGACCTGATTTGATTTTTACATCGTGGATCATCTCATGCAACCGGACAAAAACCCACCCTGCGGGTGGGGGTTGAAGATAATGGCAGCAGCACTGCCTCAACTGTCGGCCCTGGTTGGACCCGCCGCACCCCGGTCTGTGCCGTCCCGGCCCGCGCTATCCCTGCCTGCGCCTTCCTGTTCGGAAACGACACGATCTGTCCCGCCTGTCTCCTGGCTGCAGATCTCCTGGATCTTCTGCACATACATGTCGGTGATAGATTCGGCCGTTTCCTGATTGAAGGATTCGCCGAAGACGCGGCAGACCGGTTCATCGGCGTCCGGCAGCACCAGCGCCCATCCCTCCGGGTGCCGCAGCTTGATCCCCTCCGGCATCTCCTCTCTCTGTACTTCTGCTATTTTCGCTTCCGCCTCTGCTGCCAGCCTTCGGAGCACCTTGCCCCTCTCGTCCCAGGCCACCCTGACCTCACGGCTGGCAGTGGCAAAACCGGGCAGTTCACTGATCAGCAGGGACAGGGGGCGCCCAGCCCGGGCCAGGTGCTCCAGGACCATCCCCAAGCCTGCCAGGGCATCGTTGGCAAAGAAGAACTGGGGGAACCGCCTCTGCGAGCCAACCACATCTTCTGCAAGGGCGGCCTGCAGCTGGGCCCAAGGCGCTGTTTTAGTTCGCCTGACACCGCCACACCGGCGCGCCTGCTCCACCATTGCCTCCGGCGCCGTAACCGGCAGCACCAGGGCGGCAGCATCGTTGACCTGCAGGGTGATCGCCGCCGCCAGAGCGGATTGGCGGTCCTCCTGAACCACCGTTCCCCGCTCATCGACCAGCACCATCTCCTCCCCTGCGAGATCGAGCACCGCTCCCAGGTGGGCTCCCTTATCCCGCACCAACTGCCCCAGCCTCCCGGCAGCAGCCAGCATCTCGCTGCGGGCCAGGGGCTGGTCCCCGCCGCGGGCCAGGGGCTGGTCCCCGCCGCCGGTCAGGCCAACCGCAGAACAGCCAAGGGCGTCCAACACTTCCGGCAGCAGGCGGCCCCATCGTTCCGGTTGATAATCGACGGCTATTCTGAGCCGTGCACGCCTGGCAACCTGGCAGTCAAGAAATCCGAGCAGGCAGTCCCGGTAGGCGCTGTCGAGGTCCGGGTAGTACTCCGTGCCTGCAATCTGGGCGGATGTTGCGTACCTGTACTCCTCACGGCTCAACATCCCCTCCACCCTCCGCTGTTCACTGCGCGAAAAATCGATCCCCCGATCATTGAAAAAGCGGAGCATGATCTTGTCGGGGCCACACCGGTAGATATGAACCCCACCGTTAAGACTCAGCACCCTGATTCCAAAGCGATGCACGGGCAGGATCAGGCTGCCCAGATCGACCGTCTGGATCCCGGTGGCCAGTAGGCCGGAGAGCACTGCGTGCTTCACCATCCGGGAAGCGGGGTGCCCGTCAGTGCCCAGCGAGAAGCGGCCGTCAGTCACCGAGCCCACGGCGGCCCCGATCCGGGCGGCGATCTCCGGGTTGATCTCGCTTCCCAGGTCGCCCGCAACTCCCCGGGATCCGAAGAAATGCGTCCGGGCCGAGTGCCCCCAGACCAGACTGGCGCTCAGCCTGGTACCCTTTTCTACCCATTTCCCGGGCCAGATCTTGACCCCCGGCCTGACCACGCACCGCTCCCCCACCACCGACCGGTCGCCGACCACCGAGCCCTCAAAACAGGAGGCTGCAGTCTGGACGCAGCCCCGCCAGCCGATCACGGCGCCCCTCAGCTCCGCTGCTGCATCGATCAGCGCCCCGTCCCAGACAACGCTGCGCTTGACAGAGGCACCCCGGCCCACCCGCACCTCCCGGCCGAGCACCGTTCCCGGGCCGATCTCGGCCTGAGGCCCGATGGTGCATCCCTCCCCGATGACGACAGGGGGCGTCAACCGGGCGCTCTGATCGACAGCCGACCGCTCGCCCAGCCACACTCCAGGGCTGCGCTCAGTCCCAGGCAAGGCCAGCCTGGCTCTTCCCTCCAGGATGTCGAGATGGGCCTGGGCGTACTGTTCGATCGTCCCGATATCGCACCAATATTTACCTCTTATAGTAATTGCATACATGCCCTTACCCATCGACAACAGTTTGGGAAAGACATCCTTCGCAAAGTCGACCTGCTGATCGGCCTCGATATAATCCAGGATCTCCGGCTCCAGGATATAGATGCCGGTGTTCACCTGGTCGCTGAACACCTCGCCCCAGCCCGGTTTTTCAAGAAAGCGGGTGATCTTCCCCTCCTCGGTCATGATCACCACCCCATATTCCAGGGGACAGGTCACTTCGGCCAGGACGATCGTCACCAGTGCTCCCTTTTCTTTATGAAAGGCTACAGCTTCTTGCAGGCTGCAATCGGTAACGGCATCGCCGCTGATCACGATAAAGGTCTCATCTAAAAAAGAGGCGGCATTCTTGACGCTGCCCGCCGTGCCCAGGGGAATTTCCTCTACGAAATAGTGGAGATTGACCCCGAAATCCTTCCCCGTTCCAAAATAGTTCCGGATCTCATCGGGCATGTACTGCAGGGTGACTCCTATCTCAGAAATTCCCTGATCGCGCAAGAGATTGACGATGTGCTCCAGGCAGGGGCTGTTCACGATCGGCACCATCGGCTTCGGGCGGGCGCAGGTGAGTGGTCGCAGGCGGGAGCCCTCGCCCCCGGCCATGATGATCGCTTTCATCGACATCCAGCTCCAGAATAAAATTTAAAAACCTGAGCTTTGTCAGGTTCTTTAAAAATATGTTTCCATTTACTTTTTTTTATTATGCAGGCAGGGATCCACTTACGGAGCAGGTCTACAGTTCATCAAAGCATATTCCCCATTTCTTGAGCCTTTTAAAAGGCAATAAAACTGTGGAATATTATTCGATGCAGTATCAAACTCTTTAGACTCCAATACTACATAATTTTTTTTCTTTTCTATTGATCAGCTGCACTTTCCTCGAAACATACGAACGAAACACAATGAAAAAGTGGTTTGTTTGTGAAATGCCCATCTGATGTTGCGGCAGTATAAAACGGGGCGTTCTGCTTTGCGAAGGGCGGCCGACTTCCAGGAGACATGAAGGTTTTTCACGACATCTCGGCCTGTCCGCCAGCCAGTCTGCCTGGCAACCCACGGGATATCGTGGCCATTAAGTATAAGAATAATTGTTTTGCTGTCTGGTTCGTAATAATGCTTATTCTGCGTACTCGTATTATGTACTATATGTTTCTTCTATACGTTGACTTGATGGGCCGCTATTTGCAATAACTTTTTTCGGTTCCTCGCTGTTTAGTGTGGATAAACTTACATTCGTAGCAATTGGATACTGGCAGTGAGATCAAGCTTGCCGGCAATGATATAACACATGATGATCAGATTTTCTGTGGTGCGGTATCCCCTGGCTTTGGCTTTAGCTGCTTGAATCAGGCTGTTGAGGCCTTCGAGGATGCCGTTGTTAACCCGGGCTGGTAAACCAGTTCAGGATGCCTTTAGAATGAGCCTTGATGGTTCTGGCGGCCTTGACCACGGGTTCCAGGCGGCTGTGACTGGCCCACCAGTACCATTTTTTCAGGTAGGGCCGGGCGGTTTCAATGTCAGGCTGCTCGAATAACTCCTGAAACGATAGTTTGATACCATAAGCACAAGATGTCCTGCTGTTCAGAACCTTGAGTGATTCTAGCTTTTTCTGTTGGGAGGCTGTCAATTTGCCCGGATTCTTTAGCCACAGGTAGCGGCTTCCTTTCAGCCAGGGATTGTCCTTGCTCTCGAGCGCGGCGCACCTCGTCCACTGCCTGGTTGACGATCCTGACGATGTGGAACTTGTCAAAGGTGAGAGCAGCCCCGGGGAAGTATTCAGCCGCACCGGAGATGAAGGCAGGTGAGGGATCGCAGCAGATGTTCTCCACCCGATCTGGATTTCCCTGGTGCTCCAACAAGTCGTCCCGGAAGCTGGCGATGGTTTTCTTGTCCTTGCCGCTGGTGGCGAACAGGACTTTTCTTGCCTTCAAGTCCACAAACAGGGAGATGTAGTTATGGCCCCTCCTGCAGGAGGTTTCATCGACGCCGATGTCTGTTACCCCGGAGTGCACAGCTTTGGCTCTCGCCTTTAGCACGTAAGCATGCAGGATTCGCCACAGCCGAGTGTCATGTTCTCCCACCAAGGCGGCGATGGTCCTGACCGGCATCTGGCGAGCCAGGGTGAGGATGAAAGCCTCAAACAGCAGGGTGAAACCGCTCTTAGGCCGTGACCAGGGCACCATCACGGTGAGCACGCCGCAATCAGGACAGTTCACCCGCGGCTCAGGAGCATGGAGATATGCCTTGTGCTGGAAGAAGTCAAGATGCCGCCAGGTGCGTTTTTCTGTATCGTAAGCGGGAACCTCCTTGCCGCAGCTGGGACAGAGGAACTTGCTCCCGGTCTTGAATTCCAGGTATAGATCAAGCCTCTGTTCCTTTTGGCTGAACTCGATCCGGTCAACGTACCAGGGCTTCTCCAATCCTAAAGCAATGGTAAACAACTGTTCCTGATTGAAAGACATTCATCTCATCTCCATCATCTTTTAGTGTTTGCACACTGTTGACTTCTTGGAGATGACGGAAAATCCTCCTCGGGGAGGAGAGCACCCACAGTTAATAGCGAGGAACCTTTTTTTCTTGATATCATGACATGATTTCCTATTCATTATTCATTAACTTCCGATTCAGACGCCTTGGCGATATCGACCATGAACGCCTTGACCTCAGGTTCGGTGGCGTTCGGATCAAAGAACCATGGCCCGAGCAGGTTGGCAGAGTCCCCGCCGCTGCCGTCTTCCGGGTACCGCCAGCCAAAGCACCATGGCAGGCTGACCTGGTGGACAGTAGATCCCCCGACCATGAACGGCCGGCATCTTTTTGTCACGACGGCTTTTGCCCAGAGCCTGCCGCGTGCCGAGGATACGATTACCTTATCACCGTTTTTGATCCCCTTTTCTCTGGCCAGCTCTTCACTCATCTCGACGAACATCTGCGGTATCAATCCGAGCAAAGCCGGCTGCCGCCTGGTCATGGAACCGGTTTCATAGTGCTCCAGGGTCCTGATGGTGGTGGCAACAATGGGATAGAGGACATCGCTGCCGCGGGTCATATCGTGCGGCAATTTTCCCTTCCCGGGTAGTAAAGTTTGGCCACCGGGTTGATCCTCTGTCCTGACATGAGGTTTTCCCCGAGGGGGGATTCCATGGGCTCGTAATGTTCCGGGAAGGGGCCGTCCGCCAGGGGGCCGAACAGATGGCCCATGCCGTCTAGCTTCATGATGAACGGGTATTTGCCGTCCTTATGCGTCATGGGCGGACCGGAGCCGTCGGGAATATCGCCCTCCCATGCTCCCCTGCCGGCATTCCATTGGATAACGGCTCTTCCGGGATCCCATGGTCTTCCTTGCAAGTCAACGGATGCCCGGTTATAGAGTATCCTCCTGTTGGTGGGCCAGCTCCATCCCCACCCTGAAAAGAGGCCCAGTCCCGCCGGGTCGCCCCTCTCCCTCCTGGCTGCCAGGTTGATTTCCTTGCCGCCGCTTTGAACATAGCTGCCGCTATATAACCAGTTGCCGCAGGCCGTGGTGCCGTCTGCCCGAAGATTAGCGAAGCCGGCGCAGGGTTCTCCTCTTCTCCCGATCAATGTTGGGGGATCGGTAACATCATCAAAAACGTCCGCCAGGTAATATCCATTAATCTCCTTGGCAACCCTCTGGACATCGATGCATTGAATCTCGCCATCCGGTCCCTGTTCGCCGTAGTTCCAGGTGAGGTTTATTACAGGCTCGGGGCATACCCCGCCCTGCTTCCGGTAAAGGTCCCGCACCCTGAAGTACAGTTTGTTCATGATCTCATAATTGGGCTTCGATGCGCCGACCGGTTCGATGGCCTGTTCCTTCCATTGCAGGACCCTGGCGCCGCTGGTCGTGCTTCCCTCCTCTTCAAATTGAGTTGCAGCGGGAAGCAGGAAGACCTCCGTCCGTATCGCTTCGGGTCTCATTCCGGGCCCTCTCCAGAACGAGGCTGTTTCGGTGTCGAAAAGATCTACACAGACCATCCATTGCAGGTTTGATAGAGCCCCTCTCACCCTGCCGGCATTGGAGGCCGAACAGGCAGGATTGTATGCCCAGGCAAAGAACCCTTCCACCTTGCCTTGCAACATCTGCTCAAAGGCCATAAACGCTGTCAGATTCATGCCTTCATCATATTTGGCAAGCCACTCATAACCGAAATCGTTATCCTCTGTTGCTCTATCACCGTAGAGGGCCTTCAGATAGCTGACAAGATATTTGTCTCTGTTGAGCCACCAGTTGATGCTTTTGGGATCTGGCGACCCGGGGACATGTTTTCTTATGTATGTCTCTCTATCGACGAGGGATGCGCTTGGCACCGGCATGTAGCCGGGATATACCTCGCACAGGATACCGTTGTCCGGGGCTCCCTGGGCGTTGCACTCACCCCTCAAGGCATTCAGGCCGCCGCCTGCCAGTCCCATGTTTCCCAACAGGAGCTGAATGATGGCCTTGCACCTGACGTTTTGCGCCCCTACCGAATGCTGGGTGGCGCCCATGGAATAGAGGATCGTCCCGGCCCGGTCCGGCCTTCCGGTAAGCGAAAAAGTGCGGTATACCTCCTCGAGTTTCTCTTCAGGCGTGCCGGTGATGCTCGAAACCTTCTCCATGGTATAGCGGGAATAATGCTTCTTGAGAAGCTGGAAAACACAATTGGGGTCTGCCAGCGTGTCATCTTTCTTCGGCAAACCCCGTTCATCCGGCTGGAACGACCAGGTCCTCGTATCATATTCCCTGGTCTCTTCATGATAGCCCGAGAAAACGCCGTCCAGCTCTCCCGGGCACTGGAAATCAGGATTTACCAGGAAGGCGGCGTTCGTGTAGTGAATCACATACTCTTTAAAGTAAAGGTCATGTTCCAGGATATAGTTGATCATGCCTCCAAGAAGGGCGATGTCGGTGCCTGACCGAAAGGGAACATAGATATCCGCCTGGGCGGCGGTTCTCGTAAACCGGGGGTCGGCAACAAGCAGCCTGGCGCCTTTTTCTTGCGCTTTCTTCACCCATCTCATGGTGATAGGGTGGTTTTCGGCCGCGTTGCTTCCAATTATGAAAATGACATCACTATTCTTTAAATCGATCAAATTGTTGGAGGCGCAGCCACGTCCAAACGACTCTGCCAGAGCCGGCAAACTTGCGGCGTGTCAGGTTCGGGTCTTGTCATCGAAATATACAATTCCCCATGAACGCATCAGTTTTTGGAGCAGATAGCACTCTTCATTGTGAAGTCCGCAGCTTCCGATACTGACTATGCCATCCGTCCTGTTGACGACAAACTCTTTTTCCACCCTGACCTCTTGGCCATCGCTTCCGTTTTCCGGCACCATCGATCTTGAAGTCGGCTTGAACGTCCGGTCACGGCTCGCTTTGACCCGGTCGGCAATCGCATCCAGCACCCAGTCCCATGTCACCTCCTTCCAGTCTGAGGCTCCTGGGGCACGGTATAGCGGTACGGTCAAGCGCTCTGGATTGTTGACCAGTTGAGTTAAAACCGCTCCCTTGATACAGAGTTCGCCTTCATTGACCGGGTGGTCGGGGTCGCCTTCGACATGGACTACCTTGTCGGCGCGTGTGTGTACAATTAATCCGCAGCCGACAGAACAGTAAGGACAGATGGAAAAGGTCTTTTTGGTGCCAACTGTTTTAACTACCCGATCATGACCAATGATCAGAAAAGGATGGGCCGCTGTGTTATCTTCCTGATCCATTGTCTCTTCGCTCTCCTAACTGATCAGAGCATGGTTTCTGCGCCATCAGAGCCGGTTAATTATGAGGCAAGAAATATCAGAATCAGTAGCCATTTGGTAAATACCGGGTTTCGGTTATTAGATTCTAAACTGTTTTGACAGGACATCTTAAACGGCAGGCGGCTAAAGCTTTTAGCGCCGGTGATCGTAAAACCGCATGCCAAGTCTCGGATACTACCCTTTCATTCTACAACATATCTTCTTTGAGTTAAAAGCATAGGTTTAGCCAAAACAATCATTAGACTTATGAAAGCCGCCAAGCCAGCACCCATCAGCACTTTTTGAACGCCATAGATATCTGCCAGAAGTCCTCCCAGTAGCATAGAAATTATTGCCGGTGGTGTAAGTAAAGACGTAATCGAACCGTACACTCGTCCCCTAATATTTACTTGAGTGGTTCTGTCCCGTAAGGAATGAACTCCAACAACCGTAACATAAAAGATTGAATAACTAATAAAAATCAATATCAGAGCAATACTGTAATGTGTTATCATTCCAAGTATTAAGAATGATATAAAATGCAAGGAAAGCCCCACTACAACCAGTACATGATCATTTACTTTCTTATTTATGAAAAGTCCCACAAAGCTTCCTGCAAGGCTTCCTAAGGCAACAACTGTCATAAAATAGCCATACTGTACTTCTGTTTGGCCAAGGGATTTAGTTACATAAACAATAAAAAGTGAATATTGAAGTCCAAGAAATAATCTCCAGATGATACCAACAAAAGCCATTGTCCTCATAGCAGACTCTTCCCATATAAATCTCATTCCTTCGAGAACGACATACATAACATCCTTGAGATGACTTATTTTGATTTTTTCCCTATGTATCAATTGAATCATTAGGCTCATAAACATACAAAGAAAATATATTATGCTTGCGAAAATAAATAATACCTTATAATTAACAAACACCATAACAAGACCTGCCAACAATGGTGCAAGTATCCTGGCAATATTTAAAAATGATAAAACTAAAGAATTTCCCCATAAATAATTGGTTGTTGAAAAAATTTCTGTCATTAGTACTGTGCGCGCATTCATAATTAACATTATGAAAAAAGATGCAACAAGCCAAACTGCATAAATTAAATTAATATTATTTACAAATGATAAAACAATGATTAAAAGACCTACAATACCTGCATTGATTCCCAGTACCTTTTTTCGGTCATATCTGTCAACTATTATCCCATAAAAAGGTGAGAAGATCTTTGGAAAAAATGTTATTGCAGTCATAAAACCAACAGTAACAGCTTTATGACTGATATCGTAAGCATATACAGTTAATATAAAAAATAAAAATTCATATCCAAAAGCAGATAAAAGAAATGCTATGCAAAATAATATTATATTATGTATATTTTTTGTACTTTCCACTTCATAGTTGACCGCCAATACCCAGCACCCTTTCTCAACGAGCAGAGCACAATAAGAACATTAGGGAATATCAATTGTGACGCTTATTTGCTCTATCTCTGTTTTCTGTTACTGTCAGATCTCCAGAATGGATTTCCCGCTCGACTTTGAACACAACCAATCCCAGCAACACCAGTACGGCACCTGCAATCTGCCACGTGTTTATCCTTTCGCCGAACCAGATCAGGCCGGAAACCATGCTCACGACCGGAGTGAGGTAGAGAAAAAATACGGTTTTGACCGGCGTGGTCTCCCTTATGCCCTGGTACCAGAGCACGAAAGCTATGACTGTTCCCAGAACAACAACGTAGAAAAATGCCAGCCAATCCATTGGTGTAATGCCGATAAGTGTAAAAGCCGGCTTCTGCAGCAATCCAAAGGGAATCAAGATTGGCAGTCCCCAGGCCATGGCCAGAGTAGTGAGTTTCTGAGGCGAGTAGCGCCGCAGGACTGGTTTAGCAAGAACTGCGTACAGGGCAAACAGCATGGCGCCCGCCAGAATGAGCAAATTTCCGGTAAAGACCTGAGAGCCCAAGCTGAAGCGGGACCCCGGCGTCCAGTAATTAATCGCGAATATGCCCAGGAAGGAGAGAATGATCCCGGCCCATTTCTTCCTGTTCAAGATCTCCTCCCTCCCGATCACCCCGTAGATGCCTGCAAAGACGGGAGACGTGGAGATCAGCAGCGCCGCGTCGGAGGCCGTAGTCAGGTGCACGCCATACGTCCATAATATGTTGTAGACCCCGACCCCCAATAAACCCAGAATTAGAATACGAGGCAGATCTCGTGTGTCCGTTTTCAGGTTCTCCCCGGCGGTTAATAGGAGCAGGACAAGAAGGACTACGGCCAAGACAAATCTGATCACCAGAAAATGACCCTCAGGCACAGTCCGGAGTAATGTCTTCACCACCTGGTAATTGACGCCCCAGAGGATCGCGGCGGTAATCGCGAACACCTCGCCGCTCAAACGCCCCTTGACCACTCTGTCAGCCTCCCTTCCAGTCGCAAACAGCCCAGACCGCGGTGATACTGGAAATAACAGATATTTCTTTCACAGATTATCAAGTATAATTGGATCGTAACAGTGCCACTTTCAAATTTTTTGATAGAACCACTTGTGAGGTATACTATGTTCTGGCTGGGAGTAACCAGAAACTCGGAGATTCCCTTGATAAGGCAGTTATATGAGCAGATCAGGCTCAAAATTCTTCAGGGGGAATTGCGGCCAGGGGAACGTCTCCTCTCCACCCGCGAACTGGCCACCGAACTGAACGTCTCCAGAAATGTGATTCTGGAGGCATATGAACAATTAGCAGCAGAGGGGTATTTGAACGGTCGCGGGGGTTCTGGCACTTACGTTGCCGATGGGGCATACCTGGTAGATTTGGAGTGTGGCGATCCTGCCGAACCCTTCAATCAGCAAGAAAAGACACTAGCAAAACCCATAAACGCCAGGATGATCGACTTTCGAACCGGGGTGCCCGCCCTAGAACTCCTGCCGCGCAAAACATTGGGGCAACTCTTTTATGCCACCTGCACCAAGTCGCCATCGTCCATCTTTGATTATTGGAAGCCGGAGGGATGTCTTGAACTGAGATCGGTCCTCTCTCGCTACTTAGCCCGGACTAGGGGTGTACGGTGTGAACCGAATCAGGTTATCATCACTACCGGAGCAGCCCAGGCTCTCTTCTTAACAGGCAAGGCCCTCCTTTCGCCCGGCGACCGGGTAATCGCTGAAGACCCACTTCACATGCATTTTCAAAAAATACTCTTGTCCTGCGGAGCTGAACTCTGTCCCGTCCCTGTAGATGAATCAGGAATGGTCACAGAACAAGCCACTGATGAAGATCAAGCACGCCTGGTATTAGTCACCCCATCCCACCAGTTCCCGCTGGGAGGTATCCTGCCTGTTCAGAGGCGCATCGAACTGGTGCAATTCGCTAAAAAGACAGGTTGTTACATAGTAGAAGATGATTACGAGAGCGAATTCCGGTTTGAGGGAACCGTGGTCAGTTCCCTGCAAGGTTTATCTCCCGAGCACGTGATCTACATAGGCTCTTTCTCTAAGATTCTGGCTCCGGCCTTGCGGATTGGTTACCTGGTGCTCCCTCATGCATTGATTGAACACTTTCGTGAACTCAAATATATACTGGATAACCACACGCCAATCCTGGACCAACTGGTGTTGGCCAGTTTTATAGAGAAAAAAGCGCTTGAACACCACGTGGCGAAAATGAAAATACTGTATAAAAAGAGACAAATGGCTCTGATCAAGTCCCTCAAATATTATTTTCATGAAATGCACAGAGTCATCGGTAGCTCTACCGGGTTACATCTGGTAGCAGAATTTGAACGGATCGTGTTCACAGAGAGTCTTTTATCAAAACTGGATGAAGCAGGGGTTCGAGTTTATCCTGTGGAGATGCATGCCTTGCACAAGGGTAGACATCTCAGTCAAGTCATCTTGGGCTACGGTAATTTGACAGAAGAAGAGATTTTGGAAGGAGTAAGGCGGATAAAAAATGTGTCGACTCAAGCTTTTTGAATTCGCACAAGAGGCATGTCAAAGGCTGGGATAATATCGGCCGACTTCTTCATGTTTACCCTTTCATCCTTTTCAATTTCCCTAGATTCCGGCAAATACTGGAGATATGCAAATCAACAGTGCCGTGTCTGACGCTATTGTCAGATGCATACCATATGTCCATAATATGTTGTAGACCCCGAGCCCAACAAGCCCCAGTATTAGAACACGATGAATATCCGGCCTGTCTATTTTCAGGTTCTCTCCTAACAATTATTAATAAAAGAGCGAGAATAGCTACAGTTAAGTCAAACCTGATCGCCAGAAAGAGCAATATCGTTACAGCAACCTTAAATTGACGTTCTAAAGCAATGCGGCCAACTATTGCAAAAACTCCGTTAAAAAAGGAATTTTCCGCAACAGAATCATTAACTTACTCATCTTTTAAACTCTTTAAATAAAAATCATATCCAGAAAGATCAAAAAGTCCATGTCCGCTTAAGCAAAAAAGAATGGTTTTGTAATTATTCTCGATTTTTTGTGCCTCATATATAACTGCTCTTATTGCATGTGCAGATTCAGGTGCCGGAACAATGCCTTCAGTTTTAAAGAAAATTTCGCCTGCTTTGAAAATTTCTTTCTGATCATAAGCTTGAGCTTCTATCAATTTTTGGTAATATAGCTTTCTTAAAAGAGGATCGAATCCATGGTAACGAAGACCTCCAGCATGAATAGGATCAGGTACGTGATTATGGCCCAAAGTATACATTTTTATTTGTGGGGTGTATTTTCCGCTGTCTGCGTAATCATATCTGTATTCACCCTTCGTCAAGGTAGGGTTAGCAGTGGGCTCTACTGCAATAAATCTAATTTGAGCTTGTTTTTCAATTTTTAATTTTATAAATGGCGTAGAAATGCCTCCAAAATTAGTTCCACCACCTACGCATCGTGCATAGCCCCTAGCCCCACCGCCGCCCAGGGCCAGGCCGATTAGAGGCCTCTTTTTAACTGGTTGTCTTTTTCCCATTTTATTACGCCTCCGATAATATCCTAGACCTTGCCCAATATGCTCTCCATTTGTTTGATCAGTCTCATGTTCATAGCTCCCCTGGTTTCTTTCTGTGGATGATTGATATTTTCCATCGCCCATGGCTCAGCAATTTTGCACAACGAATTTTCTGCGTCGAGGAAAAATAGCCCCTTTAGGCAAGAGTGATCTATTACTACTGATGACCACCGGCAATACGGGTGCCCCTGCTTTCAGGGCAAGATACGCCCAACCCGTTTGGAATGGATATAGGTTGTCCGACTGGCAAACCCTGCCTTCAGGAAAAATGGCCAGGGTATCCCCGCACTGCAATGCCCCTAAAGCCCTCCTGATTCCCGCCAACTGTCCCACCCCGTTTTGCACCGGGATGGCGCCAATAGCAGCGTAAAAACGCTCCCATTGCCAGCATCTTGAACAGATAGGCTGCTGACAGGAACGTAATCCGCCGCGGCCAGAAAGCCACCAAAATGAAGCCGTCCAGCAGGCTGATGTGGTTAGCCACCACAACCACCGAGCCTGTGCGGGGGATGTTGGCTTCTCCGGCAATTTTAAGATTCCCCCAAAAAGCAAAATATAATTTCCAAAACAACTTAACCAGGGTATAGAACATTCGCGCTTTTCATCCCTTAAATCCAGGCACCATGATGTTTGCTTCAGCGTTTCTTGAAAAACTTGAGGCTCGCTGGTGCTGTCAGCATGTCAGGCGCCAATAGTATTATTTATTGCCTCGGCATCTGGTCCAACCTTATACCAGGCTGCGTACATGGCGGGCAAGACCAGCAGCGTTAGAACCGTTGCCACCAAAAGCCCTCCGGCAATAGCGATGGCCATGGGGCCCCACAGGGTGTCCGTGACTAAGGGCATCATCCCCAGAATGGCCGCCGCCGCAGTCAGCATGATCGGCCGGAACCTCAGCACCGTGGCGTTGATGATGGCGTTCCAGGCCGATTCACCGGCCTCAAGTTGCTGGTCTATCTGGTTGATGAGGATGACGGAATTGCGCATGATGATTCCGGCCAGCGCCAGCATGCCGCAATAAACCACGAAACACAGGGACTGGTTGGTAAGCAGGAGCGCCGGGATGACTCCGATCATCCCCAGGGGGGCGGTCAGCAAGGTCAGGATCATCTTGGGCATGCGCTCAAGCTGCAACATTAACAATACGACGATCAACACCACCATCAGCGGAACCTCTTGCGTCAGCCAGCCAAGGGCCTCATTGAACAGCTCCGTAGACCCTCCGATTTCGATGCTGTAACCAGGCGGCAGTCCCTTGCGGATTGACTCCAGACTGCCGTAGATCCGGTTGGTGGCATCGGTATCGGTGACGCTGGAATCGATGTTGGCCTGCACGGTAATGGTCGGCTTGAGATTGTACCTCCAGATCAGGCCCTCTTCGGCGCCGTAGCTGATGGTGGCCACCTGGTCCACGGGGACGAGCTGTCCATTGCCGGCAGGGACGGTCAGGTTCTTAATGCCGGATAGATCTGCCCGGTCTTGAGCATCAATCTGGAAAACCACCTTGATCGTCTGGTCGTTTTCCAGATATTCTGTGACAGGAGCACCTGACAGTTGGGCCTGCAACTCCGAGGCCAGTTCCTGGCTGCTGATGCCCAGCATCCGCGCCCGGTCCTGATCGATCTCCAGATTAACGATCGTACTCTTCTCATTCCAGTTAAGGTTGACATCGCGAAGATAGGTCTGCGCTGCCATGAGACCCTGCACTTGTCCGGCGATCTGCCGCACCTTGTCAATGTCGTATCCGGAAACGCGCAGCATTACCGGGTAATCAAACATCGGCCCGAGCGTGAGTCCTCTGTTAAGCCCACGGACAGAGGCAAACTGCCCAGCCAGGAGACCGTCGACCTTCTGTTGCAGTCTCAGGCGCGCAGCGATATCCCTGGCCACGATCACGAACTGGGCATAATTGGAGCTGGAGGGCGCCGGTGAAAACATCAAGACAAAACGGGGCGCCCCCTCTCCCACATAATAGCTGTAATTGGCAATATCCGGATCGCCCTGCAGGCACCTGGCAAATTCACCGGCCTCTGCGTCAGTGGCCTGAATAGAGGCTCCATCCGGCAGTCTCAGGTCTACAATCAGCTCTGTCCGGTTGGGAGGCGGAAAGAATTCCTGTCTGACAAATCTGGTAAGGAAGATGGAACTGGCAAAAACCAGCACTGTCACGACCAGAACTAATCGGCGACGGTTCAGGCACCACACGAGAACCTGCTTGAACAACCTGTAAAACTTGGTATCGTAGATATCGCGCTCGTGACCGCCCGCAGGCGGCTTGATCCTGATCATGCCATATCCCAGGAGTGGTGTGACCGTACCGGCGACGACCCAGGATAACACCAGGGCCATGGCCACCACCCACAGCATGCTGCCCAGCATCTCGCCCGCAAAGCCCTGGGACAGGCCCAGGGGAATAAAGCCGGCACAGGTAACCAGAGCCCCGGTCAACCTCGGGCCTGCAGTCGAGGCATAGGCGTGACCGGCCGCCCCGGCTCTGTCCCAGCCCTGTTCCAGTTTCACCTTCATCATTTCCACGACGATGATGGCGTCGTCAACCAGCAGGCCCAGGGCGATAATCAGGGCGCCCAGCGAAACCCTGTGCAGATCGATGCCGGTCGTTTTCATGCCCAACAGAACCCCGCAAATTACCAGGGGTATGCAGATAGCGACCACGGCCCCCGAGCGCAGGCCCAGGGTCAGGAAGCAGACCAGCAGAACGACGGCGATGGCGATCAGCAGGGTCACGACAAACTGATTGATGGCGTCGCCCACCACTTGGGGCTGGTTTGCCACCTGGTTGATCTCCAAGCCGAGCGGCAGATCTTTTTTGATCTGCGCGATGGTCTCATTCAGGTTTTTCCCCAGGGTAAGAATGTTGCCGCCCGGATCCATGGACACGGCGATGCCAATAGCCGGTTTGCCGTTAAAGTACATCTTTGGCTCGGGCGGGTCGGCATAGCCCTGCTCCACACTGGCGATGTCCCCCAGGCGAAAGGTACCGCCGCTGGCGGCGCGTATCGGCAGGTTGCGGATGCTCTCGACGTCGTCGAACATGCCTGATACACGCAGATAGACGTTATCGGAAGAGGTCTTGATCATTCCCGACGGAGTCATGGCGTTTTGAGCCTGCAAGGCTCCGGTGATGGCACTCGGGTCTATTCCCAGTTGGGATAGCTTGCTGCTCTCTATCTGCACGTTGATCTGCTCCGGCTGGACTCCGAGCAGTTCCACCTTGCTCACGTCTGGCACGCCCACCAGGATCCGGCGTATCTGTTCGGCCTGCGCCCTCATCTGTTCATAGCTGAACCCGTCGGAAGTGACTGCATACAGAGAACCGTAGACATCGGAGAAATCGTCGTCGAAATAGGGCCCCACCACTCCCGTCGGCAGCGTATCCTTGATGTCGTTGACCATATTGCGGATCTTGAACCAGGTGGACTGAAGATCGCTGGCTTTGACATCCACTTTCAGGTTGACGAAGATCACCGATTGTCCCGGTTGAGAATAACTCTGCAAATAATCGAGTCCGGGCGTATTCTGGAGCTGTTCTTCGATCTTGTCGGTTACCTGCTGTTCCACCTGCTGGGCGCTGGCCCCGGGCCAGGCAACCGAGACCACCATCTCGCGGATTGCAGAATCCGGGAATTCCATCCTGCCAAGACTGATATAGGAGTAGGCACCCGAGATGAAGATCAGAATGATAAAAAAATAAACCAGGGATTTATGTGCAAGCGCCCATTCGGTGAGATTAAACCTGTTCATCAGCAATATCAGCCTCCGTGCCAGCTATATCCACGTGCAGAGGGTTCTTCCGCGCATGTCTGTTTCTACGAAGCTGTGTCCTGTAAGCGAACTTTTTGACCCTCGAGCAATTTGTCAACCCCCGCCGTCACGATGATGTCCCCATCATTCAGCCCTGCTCCGACCTGAACCTGATTGCCATCAAAGCCGGCAATTTTAATTGCTCTCAGGTGCGCCTGATCGCCCTGAACAACCCATACCGAGGGCGTATCCCCTGTCTGATATATGGCCGTCAGGGGAATTTCCGCCACCTGTTGCTGTGCCCCAGGACCGTTCACTATCACCGTAGATGTCATTCCTAATTTCAGTTCCGGCGGCGGGTTTGATAAGCTGATGCGCACCATGAAGGTGTTGGCGACGGGATCGGCTATAGTGGCCACCTCACGCACTTGCCCGTCAAGAGAGACATCGGGAAGCGCCCAGAACGCCACTTTGATCTGCTTTGCCTTGTTCAAATCATCAACCCGATTTTCCGGCACATCGATTTCCACTTCCAGATCGCCGTTCTTCACCAATGTCAGCACCGGCGTGCCGGCCTGCACGATTTGTCCGACCTCAGCCGAAACGTCAGTTATTACCCCTGCATCGTCAGCATAAAGGCTGCAGTATTTAAGCTGATTATTGGCCTCCTGGTATTGAGCAGTTGCCTGGTTGAGCGCGTCTTGAGCAGCGTTGTAGGCGGTCTGAGTGTTTTCGTAATCTGCCTTGCTCAGGGCTCCCTGCCCGTATAGCGAACTGGAGCGGTCAAAATTATCCTTCGCCAGATTCAGCTGTGATTCTGCAGATTCTAATTGAGCCTGACTGCTATCGACGTTCAATTGAATATCCCCGGGATCCACTTGCATGAGCAGATCCCCCGGCTGAACGACGCTGCCCTCGTCTACATTCCGTGTCTCTAGTTTTCCACTGACCTGAAAGGCCATCGGGATCTCATAGCGCCCGACAACATCACCGGAGTAGCTGTCTTCCTGGGAACTACCGCCTATCTGTATGACCTGGGTTTGCACCAGAGGAATGTCCTCCGCCGCCACAGCCCCCGGCTGGAAATGATCTCTCAGAAGCACTCCGGCGATAATGAGCGCCAGCACGATCACGATTAAAAGCACGCCATAAAACATTTTTTTGTTTTTGAATCGCACCATCGTCTCGCTCCTTAGATCTATATAATCTTTGAGAAAGCTCCATTGCTTGATCCTGAACAATATAAAATGTCATAAATATATTTTAAAATATATATGCACGTAGTATACTATTATGTGCAGTATGTGTATATAGGGCCAAAAAAATATTCCTGCAGATTTACGAAAGGCAGATCCATTAGTTGTTTCGGCTTCCCAAAATAGTCCATAAGTAGATGATATTGCCTGATTATAATGACCATATTGCTCTGGAGAAGAGAGGACGCCCCCGTTTGTTGCACTACTGTGGTCAGCAGAAGCACCAGAGGCGTCGCACCTAAAATTGTATGGTACATTGGTAGTAGAATATGAGCCGGGTTGAGAGCCCCAAGAAAAAAGGAGGTTTTTCGTGGGGCGCGGAGCAGGCTCTTTGTTCATGCTGTGGTGGGAAAATTTGAGGTTTTTTTGAAAAAAGTAAAATCTAAGGTAATATAAAAGCAGATCATTTTTTCAAGGAGAAGGAGATTGAAAATGGATAGCACAACAAAGAATTTTAAAAGCATTTAAAGAAATGGCACGTATTCAAGGTATACATGCTGTCAGAATCGATGATCTGGCAAAAAATGCTGGGCTGAGTAAACGGACAATATACCTGTATTTTAAAGGCAAAGAAGACATAGTTGAAAATGCGCTGGATTCATTGCTCTCCGATATTAGCTTGAAAGTTGACCAGATTGCCAATCAGCCCAATTATTTGGAGTATTTTACCATAATTATTAACACTGTCATAAAGGAGAGCCACTTTCTTATAAATATTCAATCCCTAAAAGATTTACAGATTTATTACCCGGATTTATGGAGTAAATGGGAGACATTTCGAATTGATCTGATATCATCCGTTGTCAAAGTTATTATTAACGAAACAAAGAAAAAATGGGTCTTAGAGATAGACCCACGCTTGATTAGAGAAGCTATCTTGGCCATTGATCGCCGTTTCACGACACCTGAATTCGCTCTGGAAATTGGCATGAGCATGGAAGAAGTAGTGTTAAGTTATGCAAAGCTTGTTATTAATTCTTATCTCTGAAATCTGTTACCAGAAGAATGGGCAAAAGTCATTATTCATGCGTGATCGATATGCCATATATGTTATATAGAAAACCATTTAATGCCTGTGAATTATCCGTCCTACCCAGGGCGTAAGCAAGCGTTCACGATTGACGTTGGGATCGATGCCCTCTGTCATGTAGTAGCACAGAAGCGCAAAAGGATCTTATTTGACTCCGCCGTATCCAGCACGCCGGCTAATAGGATAAAGGCTGTATTATAGAACAATTCGGCCCAGCGCAGAGGTGTAGCGGATTCTATCTTCAGGCGGAGCGCAGGACCGCACATAATTCAAGAGCTTGTGGCTGACCACCAGGGTCAGCATGGCCACCAGGACAAGCGACTCTACGACATCAGGCGCCCGCTGGAGATCACATCCAGCTGATAGAGATGCTTAAGCTCCTTGAAAACCAGTTCGACGCTCCAGCGTGCCCGGTAAAGGAGCGCCACATCTTGCCGAAAGCTGATCTGGGGTGATGTTTGTGAGGTAGAGATGATATGTCTTACTCTCCTCATCGAGCACCCCCACCAGCCGGAAGGTCTCTTTAACCTTAGATGCGCCGCCCTTGGGATGATAGACTTCAAACATGTCTCCTTCGGTCTTGTTGGCCTTGGGAGTCTCTGTACTTGAAGGAGACCTCTATTTCGACGTCGATCACCTCCCGCTTCAGGCGGAGGAGTATGTCCTTAAGTTTTTGCCGGCCAGATCGATCGTATTACCACGGTGGTTGCGCAAGCACCGATACTATAGTTGGATTGGCCGAAGCCTTAAGCCGGCTCACGAAGTAGCCTTCGTTTTCCCTGATCCTGCTGAACAACTCGTACTTGAAGAAACTATTAAGGTTGTCTCCCAACCCCTTTGTACTAGGAGGTCTTTTTATTAGTCAAGCCTCTTTTAAAACATTACAGGAATGCTGTTAAATTTCCAGTTGACCAGTTGCTGGACAGGCTTTCGAAACCTTCTTTTTTATGCCACATAAAGCAGGTAAAACATCGGAAAAGGAGAAATGGTTACATAATAACCCCAGACAGAGAAGCCTAAAATGACAGGCACAAACCTTTTAGCCAGTGCTCATGTAGACTACTTATATAGTTTTAAAAGTGAAGTGGAATGGAAATTACCCATCTGGAGAGGCGATGACGAATGAAAAAAAGCCCCTTCGTTATCTTGACGAGCCTGATCCTGGTTTTGACGTTGGCTGCGCCTGCTTTCGCACTTGACAACGCTCCCACCGTGATCTTGGACGGCAAGACATTGTCCTTTGATGTGCCGCCACAGATAACCGGCAGCCAGCAGCTGATGCCCGTGAGGGCCATCTTTGAGGCTATGGGCGCAACTGTAAGCTGGGATGACAATACCAAAACCGCGACTGCCACCAAGGGGAGCACGACTGTGGTCTTGCCGTTAAACTCCCAGTTTGCGGAAATCAACGACGTGCCTTATGCCCTGGATGCAGCTTCCGAGATCGTTGCCGGCAGGATCCTGGCGCCCTTGAACTTCGTGGTCGACTCCTTTGGCGCACAGGTGGTCTGGGACGCCTCAACCCAAACGGCGACCATCGCCGACGGCCCAGACTCCCGGATACTCATCAAAAACAACTCTCCGGGCGGTTTCGACCTGCTCCAGCATAAATTCTTCCAGGACAACATCGATCTGCTTTATCCGATGGTGACAGATCTGACCGATACCGCAGTCCAGGATCAGATAAACGATGACATCCAGCAGCAGGTCTACGGCTACCGTCAGCTGGCCTGGATAGGTCAATCAGACCCCAGGACCCGTTACTGGGTGAGATACAAGATCGGCTTGAATCAGAACGGCCTGCTCAGCCTGGTGCTTTCAGAGTCCGCCCTCCCCTATCATGCAGCCAACCCCAATAGCGCGCAGGTGTCGCTGACCGTGGACGCAACAGCGAAGGTCTACCAGTTGCAGGATCTGTTTGCTGGCCAGAGCGATTATGTGGGGATGATCAGTGACATTATCAGCCAGCAGATCAGGGATAGAGACATCACCCTGATTAAACCGTTTGCAGAAATAAGCCCCGATCAGGAATATTACCTGACCCCGGAGGGGATTGTCGTATACTTCCAGAGCGATGAGTACACCCCCCATTATTACGGATCTCCGGAATTCGTCATCCCATTCAATGACGTCAAGGGCCTGTTGCCGCGGCAATCCCCGGTTTGGACCCTGTTTGACCAATGAGCATCCCCGCTCAATGTGAAAATAACCCTATTGATAAAAAATAACCACCAGGATTGCGCTCTGACGGTTATCATGTAATATCTTCTTTTTATTCTTCCTCCTCGTGAGGATTCTTTTTTTTGGGGCCAGCAAATCATCCAGCTTCTTTGCGGCTGCTCAGACCAGGCGGTAGCCCACCCCGGGCTCAGTCATGATATGCCGGGGGCGCGAGGGGTCCGGCTTGATCTTGTGGCGCAGCTGCCTGATATAAACCCGGAGGTAGTTTGTCTCCTCCTCGTAAAGGGCCCCAGACGGCGCGCATCAACTGCCGGTGCGTGAGCACGCGCCCGGCATTGACGGCCAGCGTGCGCAGCAGTTCGTATTCAGTCGGCGTCAATTTGATCTCCTTGGAGTCCACGGCAACCTGGCGGTGAGACAGGTCGATGGTCAGGAGACCGAAGGTGCGCACCGGCTCATCAGGAGAGCCCGCAGCATGGCGCAGGGCGGTCCTGATGCGCGCCAGCAACTCCCCCATGCTGAACGGCTTGGTCACGTAATCGTCAGCTCCCGCGTCCAGGGCCGCGATCTTGTCGCTTTCCTGCTCCCGCACAGACAGAATGATCACCGGCGTCTGCGACCATTCACGGAGCCTGTTTACCACTTCAATGCCGTCCAGATCCGGCAGGCTCAGGTCCAGGATGATCAGATCGGGGTGAAAGACAGTTGCCTGTTCGATCCCCTCCCGCCCCGTCTGGGTCTCCCTTATTTCGTAGCCGTGCGCCGTCAGGGCAACTTTTAAGAGACGCCGCATCTGTGGTTCATCGTCGATGATCATGATCCGCGCGCCCTTGGTATCCACAGCCATCAACCTGCTTCCTTAATAGTGAGCGAAGCGAAGTGTAGCGAACATCCGGGGTGCCTGTCAGGGTGCATGCTCAACTGCCTCCGGCTCAGGCACCTGTGCTCCCGGCCCGGGCTCCTCTGAGTCCGCTTCGGGAAACTTTGCTTCCGTCTCGGGGACATGCGCCAGGGCTATCCTGTCCAATGGCAAAGTAAAGACGACCAGCGCCCCGCCGCCGGGATTGCTGCTCACCCAGATCCTGCCGCCGTGCGCCTCGACGATGGCCTTGCAGATGGTCAGCCCCAGACCGGTGCCGCTGATCTGGCGAGATGTCCGCAAGCGGTAGAACTTGTCGAAAACCGACTCCCGATCCTCCACGGGGATGCCCGGGCCGCTGTCTGAGACAGAAATTGCGAACTCTCCATCGTCCCGGGATACTTTGATGGAGATCTCGGAATCGGGTGGCGAGTATTTGGCCGCATTGTCAAGCAGGTTGACGAACACCTGCTCGACCAGAACAAAATCGACCGCTATCAGGGGCAGGTCCGGCTCGATATCGATCTGCAACGGCCGGCCCCGCAGACCTTCAACCCGGCTGACGGCAACTCCGATCACATCCTGGATGTCGCTCCATTCCTTGTTGAGCTGGAGCAGTCCGCTCTCCACACGGGTCATGTCCAGCAGGTTGTTGACAAGCTTGTTCATGCGCAGAGCGCCCTGTTTGATGGTCTGCAGCATGTCTCGGCGGGAGGTGGGATCATAGAGGTAGTCTTCATCTAACAGACCGGTGACTGCCCCTATGATCGAGGTCAGGGGGGTCCGCAGCTCGTGTGATATGGAGTTGAAGAGCGCCGTGTGCAGCCGTTCAGACTCTGCCAACAAGTGGGTTTTCTTGGTCTCCTCCACAAGTTGGATCCGGTTGATGCCGATCGCGGTCAGGCTGGCGAAGGCCTCCAACAGTCTGCGCTGCTCCGGCGAGAGAAAATTGGAATCCTGCGGTCTGATGCCAAACACTCCAATGATCCCCTGTTCCGTGCGCAGCGGTATGTAGGTGCAATCTGCGCCCGACAGCGTGTCGGTTCCCCTGCCGACGACCTGGCCATGTTCAAAGGCCCAGATGGCCACGGCCCTCTCGTTCTGATCGACCAGGATCTTCTGCTGGGCGTCCGATTTTGCCCTAACGACCAGTTTATTGTCCGCGCCCGGCAGCAGGATCACCACCTGCCCCTCGATGCTTTCCGAAACCTTCTTGATCACATAATCCAGCATCTGTTCCAGCTCGTTGGTGGCTGCGATATCCCTGCTCAGGGCATATAGGGCAGCCGTTCTAGCCTCCCTCTGTTGCGCCTGCTTGACATGCTGGCGCAGGCGCTGGGACAGCCGTCCGGTCATCAGCGCTATCACCAGAAAGATGATAAAAATGATCAGAAAGCGGATATCGAAGATCGTGAAACTATTTGAAGGAGGTATAAGCAAGAAATCAAAGCAGATAAAAGCAAAGATGGCTGCGAAAATCCCGCAGTAAGGCCCCCAGGCAATGGCGCTGAACAGAACTGACAGCAGGTAAAGCATGGCGATATTGACAGAGCCCAGGTAGGAGCGGAGGAAATAGGAAAATGCCGTGATCAGGGCGATCATGACCAGACTGGCAACGTAGGGCAAAAACCAGAGCGGCTGGCTGTTAATGGACGGCGCCTGGATGGAGGCGTTGGGCTGCGGTTTTCCGGAAATTACGTGGACGCTGATGCCCTCGCTGCCTTTGATCATCCTGTCAACGACAGAGCCGTGCAGCCATTCACGGAAAAAAGGCTTCAGCGGTTTTCCGATAATGATCTGAGTGATGTTGTGTTTTCTGGCAAAACTCAACAGCTCTTCGGCGGCATCGTTTCCGGTGAGGGTGATGATCTCGGCTCCCAGTTCCTCCGCCAGCTGGATGTTTTTCACCAGCCGGCCGTGTTCAGCTTCGCCTGCAGGCAGCTGCTGCGGTGTATCTACATAAACGGCAAACCACTCTGCCTGCATATTGGCGGCCATGCGGCGCCCGATGCGGATCAAGCGGGCCGCAAAAGGGCTGGGGCTGATGCAGACCATCAGCTTTTCCCCGGCAGACCAGGGGCCCTCAATGGCATGCGCCCGCATATACGTTTCCATCTGGAAGTCGACGCGCTTCGCCGTGTAGCGCAGCGCCATCTCTCTCAGGGCGTTGATGTTGCCGGGGCGGAAAAACTTGCGCAGGGCCTCGGCCGCCTTGTCTGGGACGTAGACCTTGCCATCCTTGAAGCGCTGGATCAGCTCCTCGGGAGGCACATCGACCAGCTGGATATCGGCTTTTTCCAAGATCTGATCGGGTATCGTCTCCCTCACGCTAATTGTGGTGATCTGGGCCACAATGTCGTTGAGGCTCTCGAGATGCTGGATGTTCAAGGTGGTATAGACATTGATCCCGGCCGCCAGCAGCTCCTCGACATCCTGATAGCGCTTGGCGTGGCGCGACCCCGGGATATTGGTGTGCGCCAGTTCATCCACCAGGGCTATTTTCGGCCGGCGCGCCAGTAGGGCGTCCAGGTCCATCTCCTTAAAGCTGCGGCCCTGATAGTCCATGATCTGAGGGGGTATCGCCGGTATGCCTGCAAGCAGCGCCTCAGTGTCCACCCGGCCGTGGGTCTCCACCCATCCCGACACTACATCGAGGCCCTCCTCGATGCGCTCCCGGGCCGTTTCGAGCATGGCAAAGGTCTTCCCGACGCCAGCCGCGGCTCCCAGGAACACCGTCAGGCTGCCGCATTTTTCGTCTCTGATGCAAGCCAGGATCGCATCCGGATCAGCGCGCTGATCCTCCATCTTGGACAACCTTCCTTATCTTAAAGCCTGGTGGTGCCACCCCGGGTAAAAACCTATCCGGTCCTGTATCCAGCCCGGGCTGTATAAAAACTGGTTCCACTCGATTATAACACGCCCGCTGCTCCAGATTAACCTCAGCCTCCGATTTTTCAAGGGCCGGCTGCCAAGTTTACCGCCCGGAGAAACAAAATATCCACCTGCAAACCACGACTTGTTTGTGATTTCCAGGTGGAAAGCGCATCTTTTTCATGGAAGATCGGCTTTTTAATTCCGGTTATTCAAGATCCCAGCTTATCCAGCGCCAGGTTTAGCTCCAGCACATTCACCCGGGGTTCTCCCAGGAAGCCCCACTGCCGGCCCTCCACGTGGGCGGCGACCAGCGACCGCACCTGGTCCTCCGGCAGGTTCCTGGCTTTGGCCACCCGGGGCACCTGCAAGAGGGCTGAATCAGGGGAGATATCCGGATCGAGCCCGCTGGCGGACATGGTCACCAGATCGGCAGGCACTGGCGCATCCGGTGGCATGCCGTTCTGCTGGCGCACCTGTGCGGCAAGGGTGGCGATCTGAGTCATCAGGACCTTGCTGGTTGGACCCAGGTTGGAGCCGGAGGAGTTGGAGGCATCGTAGCCGTTCTGCCCGGCCGCCGAGGGCCGCCCGTGGAAATAGCGCGGGCTGGCAAAGTTCTGGCCGATCAGCTCCGATCCTATTACCTTGCCGTTCTGGGTGATCAGCGACCCGTTGGCCTGGTGCGGGAAGAAAAGCTGGGCCAGTCCGGTGATGACCAGCGGGTAGATGATGCCCACCATGATGGTCAAGGCTATCAACATGATCAGGCTTATAACCGTCTGTTTTTTAATCATGGGACACTTCCTCTCTTCCAGGATCGACCCCGATTCTGTCCGAATCGCAGGGTGGGATAGGTCGCGCTCGCCTTCTGGTTCTCCGGCCTCTGTCAGGACATGTGCAGCAGCACCAGGAGCATGTCGATCAGCTTGATGCCGATGAAGGGGATGATCAGTCCGCCCACCCCGTAGACCATCATGTTGCGCCTCAGGATGGCGCTGGCGCCCAGCGGCCGGTAGGCCACGCCGCGCAATGCCAGCGGCACCAGGGCCACGATGATCAGGGCGTTGAAGATCACCGCCGACAGGATGGCGCTCTGGGGCGTGGCCAGGCGCATGATGTTCAGCTGGTTCAACACCGGGTAGGCCACCGTGAACATGGCCGGGATGATGGCGAAGTACTTGGCCACGTCGTTGGCGATGCTGAAGGTGGTCAGTGACCCCCGGGTGATCAGGAGCTGTTTGCCGATCTGCACCACATCCAGGAGCTTGGTGGGGTTGCTGTCCAGGTCGACCATGTTGCCCGCCTCCTTGGCCGCCTGGGTACCGGTATGCATGGCCACCGCCACGTCCGCCTGGGCCAGGGCCGGGGCGTCGTTGGTGCCGTCCCCGGTCATGGCCACCATATGCCCCTGGGCCTGGTACTCCCGGATCAGTTTCAGCTTGGCCTCGGGAGTGGCCTCGGCCAGGAAGTCGTCCACACCGGACTCGGCAGCGATGACTGCCGCTGTGATCGGGTTGTCCCCGGTGATCATGATCGTCTTGATGCCCATCCGGCGCAGGTCGTTGAAGCGCTCCTTGATGCCGCCCTTGACGATGTCTTTCAGGTGGATCACCCCCAGGGCCTGGCTGTTCTCAGCCACCACCAGCGGGGTGCTGCCCTGCTTGGCGATCTCTACGGTAGCCGCCCGCACCTCCGGCGGCAGGTCGCCGCCCTTGCTTTTTAAATAGGCCTCGATGGCGTCCACCGCCCCCTTCCTGATCTCCCTGCTGTCGAAGTTCACCCCGCTCATGCGGGTGGTGGCAGAAAAGGGGATGAAGGTGGCGTTCAGGTTTTTCAGATCGCGCTGGCGCAGGTTGTGTTCGTTCTTGGCCAGAACCACGATGCTGCGCCCCTCCGGGGTCTCGTCCGCCAGGGAGGAGAGCTGGGCGGCGTCGGCCAGCCGCTCCGCCGAAATCCCGGGGGCGGGGACGAATTCGGTGGCCATGCGGTTGCCCAGGGTGATGGTGCCGGTCTTGTCGAGCAGCAGGACGTCCACGTCCCCCGCCGCCTCCACCGCCCGCCCGGACATGGCCAGCATGTTCCGCTTCAGCATGCGGTCCATGCCGGCGATGCCGATGGCGGAAAGCAAACCGCCGATGGTGGTGGGGATCAGGCAGACCAGGAGGGCGAGCAGCACCGGGATCGAGGCGAAGCTGCCGGAGTAGATGGCGAACGGCTCCAGCGTGGCGCAGGCCAGCAGAAAGATGATGGTGAGGCCGACCAGCAGGATGATCAGGGCGACCTCGTTCGGCGTCTTCTGCCGCTTGGCGCCCTCCACCAGTTGGATCATGCGGTCGAGGAAGGTCTCGCCGGGGTTGGCGGTGATCTGCATCTTGATCCAGTCGGAGAGCACCTTGGTGCCGCCGGTGACGGCGCTGCGGTCGCCGCCCGACTCCCGGATCACCGGGGCGGACTCGCCGGTGATGGCGCTCTCGTCCACCGAGGCGATCCCCTCGATGATCTCCCCGTCTCCGGGGATGTATTCGCCGGCCTCCACGTACACCACGTCACCCCTGCGCAGGGAGGAGGCAGGCACCTTCTCCCTCTTGTCGCCGACCAGCTTGGTGGCGATGGTCTCGCTGCGGGTGCGCCTGAGGGCGTCCGCCTGGGCCTTGCCGCGGCCCTCGGCCACCGCCTCGGCGAAGTTGGCGAAGAGCACCGTGATCCAGAGCCAGACGGCGATCTGCACGTTGAGCCAGATGCCGGCATAGTTGCCGATGGAAAGATCGCGGCAGATGAAGAAGGTGGTGAGGGCGGCCCCCACCTCCACCACGAACATCACCGGGTTGTGCCACAGGGTGGCGGGGTTCAGCTTGGCGAAGGAGGCCAGGATCGCCTGCCACAGCATCTGGCCGCTGAAGCCCTTGTGCTGCTGCTTTGCTAGCTCGTGAAGCTCTGCCATTTTTCTATCCTCCTAAAAGACTTTTCCGGACCACATCAATAAATGCTCGACCAGCGGCCCGAGGGCCAGGGCCGGGAAGAAGGTGAGGGCGCCTACGATGAGGACAACGGCGGCCAGCACCACGGCAAAGAAAACCCCGGTGGTCTGGAAGGTGCCGGGGCCCGGGGGGATGCTCTTCTTATGCACCATGCTGCCGGCAATCGCCAGCACCGGCACCAGCACCCCGTAGCGGCCTACGAACATGTTGAAGGCAAGGCCTAGGTTGTAAAAGATCGTGTTGCCGTTCAAACCGGCAAAGGCGCTGCCGTTGTTGCCCGCCGCCGAGGCGAAGGCGTAGAGGATCTCGGATAGGCCGTGCGGCCCCGGATTCAGGATCGAGGAGGTGCCCACTTTCGTCACGCAGGCGATGGCGGCGCCGATCAGGATGCAGGCGGACGGCAGCAGCACCGCCAGCACCCCCATCTTGATCTCGAAGGATTCCACCTTCTTGCCCAGGTACTCGGGCGTGCGACCGACCATCAACCCGATGATGAAGACGGTCAGCAGCACGAAGACCAGCATCCCGTACAAGCCGCAGCCGACGCCCCCGAAGACGATCTCGCCCAGCTTTATCTGGAGCATGGCGATGAATCCGGACAGGGGGGTGAGGCTGTCGTGCATGGCGTTCACCGCCCCGTTGGCGACGGCGGTAGTGGCGGTGGCGAAGAGGGCGGAGTTGGCGATCCCGAAGCGCACCTCCTTGCCCTCCATGGCCGTCGGGCTGCTGACATGGAGGGCGCTGATCAGCGGATTCCCGGTGGCCTCGCTCCAGTAGCAGACGCCCAGGAAGATCACGAACATGATCAGCATCGCCCCCAGTATGGCGTGCCCCTGGCGCCGGTCGCCGACCATGTGCCCGAACGTGAAGACCAGTCCGGCCGGGATCAGCATGATTTCCAGCATGGTGAAGAGGTTGGTCAGGGGTGAGGGATTCTCAAAGGGGTGGGCGGAGTTGACGTTGAAGAAGCCGCCGCCGTTGGAGCCCAGCATCTTGATCGCCTCCATGGAGGCCACCGGCCCCACGGCGATGGTCTGCTGCGCCCCCTCCAGGGTCTGGGCGGTCACGTAGGGGTGCAGGTTCTGGATCACGCCCTGGGAGGCGAAGGCCAAGGCGAAGACGATGGAGACAGGGAGCAGGATCCAGAGCACGCTGCGGGTGAAATCGACCCAGAAGTTGCCGATGGTGCTGGCCTGGCGCCGTACCAGGCCGCGGATCAGGGCGACCAGCACCGCCATCCCGACGGCGGCCGAGGCGAACTGCTGCACCACCAGGCCGGCCATCTGGGAGAGGTAGCTCATGGTGGACTCTCCGCCGTAGTTCTGCCAGTTGGTGTTGGTGACGAAGCTGACCGCCGTGTTGAGGGCGAGGTCCCACCTCACCCCCGGCCAGTGCTGGGGATTCAGGGGCAGGTAACCCTGCACCAGCAGGAACACGAACAGCAGCAGGATCCCCAGGATGCTGAAGGTCATGACGGCCACGGCATACTCCTGCCAGCCCATCTCGTGGTTGGGGTCGACCCCGCACAATTTGTAGAAGAGTCTTTCCAGCGGGTCCAGCACCGGGTCCAGGAGGGTGTGCTTGCCGGTATAGACTGCTGCCATGTACCGGCCGAAAGGCCACGCCAGCAGCAGGAACAGAGCGATGAAGAAGCCAAGCTGCAGCAGATCCGTTGCTTTCATCAGATGACCTCCGCTTTGATCATGCAGTAGATTAGAAAAATCAGCAGGCCGACGGTGACGATTCCTCCCAGGATTAGATCGAACATCATCATGAGCACCCCCCTTTTTGGCGGTTATGGTCTAGTTGCAGCTGCGGCCCCATGGCAGCTGCGATCCGGCGTTAGCCATGGCCTTGAATACCAAGTGCTCTGCCGCCCCGACCCGCTAAGGCGGGTACCCCGGCGGGCGCCCGCAACGCGGGCGCGGGCGCGGTCTATCATGTTCCCCGGAGCCAGGAGCCGCTCGTCACCATTTTAGTATTTGCCACTTGCCTCCATAAATTTCACAACTACATTGTAGCAGGCAGCAAATAAAATTTCGGTTAAGAAAGGCGTCGGGGGAATAAAAAATATATTAAAAAAAGGGGGAATAACGGGAATTGACTAAGAGAGCATCTTTTTATGTGGAGCGAACAGGGGCTTGCGGAGTTGATGGCAGGGACTGCCGGCCCTGTTTACGAAAAGCAGTGAGGAGGGTGGGATCAGAGAAGGGTGAGCTGGTTCACGATGCTACTTGAAGCCGTCAAAATCTATGGCAAGCTGCCCGGAGACTGCCTCTTGGCCGGGGGTGAACTTGTGCAGCTTTAAAAATGCGGCCACCAATTGCGGGTCGAATTGAGTGCCGGCACACCTGTCAAGCTCTGCCAGGGCCGCCGTCGGAGTCATCGCCTTGCGATACGGGCGCTCGGTGGTCATGGCGTTATAGGCATCGACGATCGCCAGCATGCGGCACTCCAGGGGAATCTCCTCACTCTTTAGGCCGAGCGAGTAACCACTGCCGTCATACCACTCGTGGTGCTTGAGAATCCAGTCGGCTATCGGGGCCAGTTCCGGTGCAGTCTGAGCTATGCGATGACCGACTTCGCAGTGCCGCCTTATTTCTGCGGTCTCCTCGGGGCTAAGCGGTCCGGCCTTATGGAGGATGTGGCCGGGCACACCGATCTCACCGACATCGTGAAATCTGATCAAAAGGTTCAGATCGGTCAGGTCCTGGTCTCCCAGGCCAATAACATCGGCCAGGCCCAGGGTCAACTCCTGCATGCGCGCCACTTGCCCTTCAGCAATAAAGCCCCTGTTCTTCAGGGTATTGAGAAGAGTCTCCACGATGGCGCTGCTGGCTATTCTGCTGCGGTACAGCTTTTCCCGGTACATGCTGTTGTCAGCTTCCTTGAAGGCGTCCTCCATGCTTGTGGAAGCATCGGCACAGATGGCATACCCGATGGACATGCTTAAAGGCAGCGGGGGCCCTTCTGCATTATAGGCATTGACGGCATTGCGGATGCGGCTGCAGGCGCTGTTCAGCAGCTCGGTGTCGCCTATGGGCAAGATGACCGAAAACTCGTCGCCACCGATCCGGGCCACCATCTCCCCCTGACGGAAAGTCGTTCTAATAATGTTGGCGGCCTCAATCAGCATGAGATCTCCGGCATTATGTCCGAGCACGTCGTTGATAAGCTTGAGCCCATCCAGGTCGCAGATGATGATGCTTGCCGGATACCAGCGGCCCCCCTCGATCCGTTTCATCTCCTGTTCAAAATAGGCCCGGTTATACAGCCCGGTAAGAGGGTCGTGCAGGCTTAAAAACTTCAATCTCTCCTCAGCCTGTTTGCGCTCGGTAATATTACGGATCACCGCGATGATCTGATCTTCTCCCAGCGGAGCCAGCCTGGCTTCATAAAACTGCTCCTCCGCCTGTCTGGTAATGGAGTACTCGATCACCGCCAGGGACTTGCTGTCCAGCACCTGACGGATTGCCTGCTCGAACTGCTTGCCCACCCTGGTATGCACATCCTGGATCCTCTTGCCGATCAGCGCCTCGTAAGGAAAATACAGATCGGAAGCGCGCCCCACCAGAAGATCGAAGATCGTTCCCTGATCATCGAGCTGGAAATAGAGATCGGGAAGCGCCTGGAAAATTGCCTGCAATTCTGATGCTCTCTGGTAGCCATCGCTTTTCTGGCGCTCCTGGTCGTTGATCCCGATCACCGCGCCCTTCAGCCTCTCCGGTGTAAACTTGCAGAGAACATCTCTATATAGAGTTTTGATCCTCTCGTAGCGCCGACGCGTTTTCGTCAGTTCATCGAGTAGCTGCTGTTTCGATTTCAGGATATCGTTCATTTGCTCTGCCGCCTTCTTTAATAGTGAACCGGCGAGATTGGATTGTTGTTTGCTGAAATATCATATAAAAACTAATAAATACTAAGTTCCATAACATTTCCCATATTCCTGCCTGTATAAAATCCCTTTTTATCTTATCCGATCTTGTCCATCAGAAAAACTCCAATGTTGGGGCTTCTCTAGTTTTAAACCAGATGAATCACGGGTATCCGTACGTATACCTCTCCAGGCCGCCCACTTGCTGTTTGATCCGTTTCAGCCCGTCGCTGCCGCTCATGAAGGCTTTCCAGGCGCCGCTTTCGTAATCATCCCTGACTTCAGCGTAAACAAGCCCGGTCTGCCTGGCGATCTCCTGCCAGGTATAGCGGCTGGGGATCTCGCACTTCGCCTCTACCGCCATTCTGGCCGCCAGGTCCGGCCCGTGCAGCAGGCGCAGGATGTTGTCCGCCAGGGAGTTGGCATTGCCAACGTAGAACTTCAAACCGTTGACCTCGTGATGGACGATCTCCGACAAACCACCTACATCAGCCACGACCACCGGGGTCAGGGCCGCCATCGCCTCTAAAACCACCATTCCGAATGGCTCGTAGAGGCTGGGGAAAACTGCGACCGCAGCCTCCCGGTACAGAAAGTCCCTGGTCTCGTCGTCGATATACCCGGTAAAATAGATGCGGTCAGCGATCCCCAAATCTCCGGCCTTGTTTTTCAGGTATTCCTCGGCAGGGCCACGGCCGGCGATGATAAACTTGACCCGGTCATAGTAGTGCAAGATCTTAGGGATAGCGTCAATTAACAGGTGCACCCCCTTCTCCTGCACCAGCCGCCCCACGAATAGCACCATCTTTTCATCTGGAGCCGCAAAGGAAAGCCTGGACAACTCTTGCCCGCCCCGCTGGTAGCGTCCCAGATCTACGCCATTCGGGACAATGCGCAGCTTGTCGGACGGCGCCTGAAATACGTGCTGCAGCTCTTTGGCCATGTAGCGGCTGCACACGATCACTCGCCAAGACTCATATACAAGCCACCACTCGACATCGCTGATATAGCGCTGCAGGTCGTTGTGCAGGCCCTGGTTGCGCCCGTACTCCGTGGCGTGAATGGTGGCTATCAGCGGAATCCTGTAGGCATGCTTCAAGGCTCGCGCGGCATACGCCACCAGCCAGTCATGGGCATGAATCAGATCGGGTGCGGGCAGGGAGTTGATCAGCGAGACTGCATATTCGACCAGGCTGAGGTTGAACTGCAGGACCCAGGTGGGAAAATCGGGAGTAGAAAGGTTGTAAGGATTGATCCGGTAAACGTTGATGCCGTTGACGTTCTCCATTGTCGGAGCGCCCGCTGGATGGACCCCCCCAGCTGCGTCCTCTTTTTTTTGCCCGGCAGGAGCGGATCCGGAGGCGGCGCAGGTGACCAGGTGGATCTCTGCACCTGACTGTACCAGAGCCGTGGCCAGGTCATGCACATGCTGCGCCAGCCCACCGACAGAGCGAGGGGGAAACTCCCAGGAAAGCATCAGAATCCGCATTGACAACATCTCTCCTTGCTGTTGGTCCGGCCAGGCCCAGGCTTCACTCTCCAAAAAAAATAATCTCCCCCTTTTTCGGGAGCTATGCATATCTTTCCGCAGTCCTTAAACCGCCTCGCTTTAAAAAGCGTGCGCACTATAGACCCGGTCGGTCAGCCCTGTTCCGGGCTTAGTATGCAGCGTATCCGGTGAAAATATACCATGAGGAGGATAGGGGCTGCCTGCTCGCAGGCTGATTATCCGGCTGATTCTTTGCACATTCTTTCCTGATCCTGTGAAGTTTAAAGAGGGTTCACGCTTACCCTCTAGCTGATCCTCACCACCCGCACCTTATCCTGATCGCCGGATGCTTGCTGGTGCAAGGCGGATGTTTCGAGCGAGAACTCTTCTTCTAGTCCCCACTCCTCCGAAGGCAGTGAATCTCTTGCCTCTTTGATGCGGATGTCGATTTCCTGAAGCACCAGGTCCATGAAGGTTCGGACGGCCCCGATGAAGTCTTCATAGTCCGGCTTGGCTCCCGGGCGCCAGGGGAGGTAGATATGATGAGACAGATGAATATTGATGTGCGTTGCAAAGAGCATGAACTTGTCTCTCGTGCATTTATTGCAGAGACCCTGCTCCTTTTCACCGCAATCATCTTCGATCAGCGGATCGGGATAATTGGGGTTGTTCTTGTGAAATACCCATTCCGGCAAAATAAGGGGTATGCGGCCGCACTTGGGCGCCTTAGCCTCAGATAATACGGTTAAATAGCAAAACTGCACCTCGGGTTTGATATTCAGCTCCCTGATCTCTTTCTCGTCTTTAGGGCTGAAGGTTATCCCGAACTCGAGCATCGGACAGTAATGCCCCCGGGGCTTGTTCCTTATTTTCCACCAGGCCTTCACTTCTCTGCCTCCTCATCCGCATAAAAAATGCGTTTTGACAGTGTTGTGGTCGTCTTTCACATAGTAACTGCCTGTTTTATGGTGTTCCATTACAAAACCGAGCGCCTTCTCGTAATCCAGGAATTTCATGCAACCTTCGCCGAAAATCCCGTCAGGCTGGCATACCATATTGCCGTCCGGCTGGCACCAGACCTTTAAGGAGGCGCCGTCGGTATCGCGCACGGTCAGCAAAATATCCCTTTCCTTCTGGCGTTCAGCAACAAAAAATCCATGCCGCCTGGCTTCGATGATCGCCTTTTCTACGGCATACCGCTGGGCCAGCAAGCTTCCTTTTTCGCCAATGCTCTTCGCAACATGGCCGCCGTACCAATCCGCCGTCAGCGTATAACTGCCGTCAGACCTGTGCTCCAGCGCGGCGTCGTATTTGCCCGGCAGTACGATCACCAGCTCCTTATGCTGGACGCCGTAGTAATGACGGCACTCGGCATTTTCAACCAGGGTCAGCCCCAGATACTCCACGGCGGCCTTCAAGGCGTCGAGATCCACAATCCTGCAGTCAATTGCCGAAAAGTGGCTCATTGGCCGCCTCCCCCCATCCTGAGCACCCTCGCCGGCCGGTCCGGGTGTGTATGTGCGGCGCCGTTCGCCAGGCGGGCATTGTTTTTTGCCCACATTCTCAAAGCTTCGATCCTGTCTGCCATTCCTACGGCCATCGGCGTGATCTCCTGGGCGGCGGCGACGATATCGGCCGTGACAAGATCGCGGCCCTCGTTCCAGGCCGTGAACAAACCGGACACGATGCACTCCTCGATCTCAGCGCCGGTGAAGTTCTCAGTGGCGGGAATGATGGCGCAGAGGTCGAAGTTTGCGGCATCACGGCGATACTTTGTAAGCTGCACGCGGATGATATCGGCCCTCTCCTCTTCCGAGGGCAGATCCACGAAAAAGATCTCGTCAAACCGGCCCTTGCGCACGAACTCGGGCGGCAAGGCAAAGACGTCGTTGGCGGTGGCGATCACAAATACCGGATGTTTTTTCTCCTGCATCCAGGTCAAAAAATGCCCGAATACCCTGGCTGTGACTCCAGAGTCGGTGCGGCCGGAGCTCTGGCTTCCAGCCAGCCCTTTCTCCACCTCGTCCAGCCAGAGCACGGCGGGCGCCACCGCTTCAGCGGTTTCCAGGGCGCGCCGGGTATTCCCCTCGCTCTCGCCGACCAGCGATCCGAATAGCCTTCCGGCATCCAGGCGCAGCAGCGGCTTTTGCCACTCTGCTGCCAGGGCCTTGGCGGTGAGTGATTTACCGCAGCCCGGAATTCCCACCAGCAAAACGCCCCTGGGGGCTGGCAGACCGAACTCCTGCGCCTTCGGATTATAGGCCTGCACCCTTTTCTTGAGCCACGATTTCAAGGCGCCCAGGCCGCCGACGGCGTTCATGTTGACGTCTGGAGAATAGATCTCCAGAACGCCCGACTTGCGCACGATCTGTTCCTTTTCTCTGGCCACCAGCGTCGGGGAAAAAGAACCGGCGATGACGAGAGAGAGGGCGAAGGCATTTTCGGCCTCACCCGTCGTCAACCCCAGGGCGGCTTCAACCACCGTCGTCGGGTCTTCCGGAAGCTCAACGCCTGCAGCCTTGGCTACGGAGGTCAACAGCTCCTCCAGATCGTCCCTGGAGGGAAGCGGCAGGTCCATCACTACGATCTCTCTGGCCAGTTCGGGCGGGATGGTGATCTCCACAGATATGAACACGAAAACGATTCCCTGTGATTTCAGTGCAGAAAAACAGTCTTTGGCCGTGCGCCAGACGTCAGGAGATTTCAGATACGGATGAAAATCGAGCAGGCAGAAGATTGAATTGTGCGGAAACTTGAATGCGGCCATGAGCGCGGATACGGGGTCGGTCACAGATTGAGTCTTGCCGTCGACCTGCAGGCTCTTGGTAGAACTCCAGGTCGCAAAACCCATATTTAACCGGTCGGCTACGCGCTTGGCTTCGGCCAGCGCCCGGCCCTCCTCCGGAGTTGTAATGGCAATGGCAGGATATCCTGCTCTCACGTAATTTTCCAGCATGTCTTCACGTCCTTGTTAAATGAGATCAACTCTTTTCGTCCAGCAGCAGCCAGGGGTTACCAGACTAATTTTTTTTATGTTTATATATTTAAACTGCAACTATATGCATTTTGCATTTACAATAAAATTATAAAACGTTTGTCACTATTAAACAACTTATTTATTGTTTAGCATTCTCTTGTTTTTTTCTTTTTCCCTTTATAAACACGAAAATAAATAATGATTGCTCTAGGGATTGGGGCTTTTCGGGAGTTGTAAGCAGCTGGGCAATTGTGGGTGGAGAGATGGTTCGGGCTCATCGACCGGATTGTGGGGCACGGCGCGGAGGGGCGCTCAGGCAACGGAGCCCGGAAACTGACTTGACTGAGCTTGGTTGAGGTTGATTCTTTCATAGCATGCTGCCCACTGTGACAGCCGATCCACTTTATTGATGATCCTCAGGTAATCATAGGCCAGGCCGGGAATCTCGCTGCTGTCCGTTGTGGTACTGGATGCCAGGGCATCGGCCACGTGAACCGCTGTCAAGGCTGTGAACTCTTCTTCCCCCGAAAGAACAGGGTGATGATGAAAGACCACCCCTTTAACAATGGAGGCCGGCATGGCCCAAAGCCCCAGCAGGTAGGCCCCCACTTCCGAATGGGTGGCGCCGAAGAGAGCGTATTCATCCTGGGGGGCAGCGATCTTGTTCCCTGTAATACTCACCAGGACGAGTTTGCCGATATCATGCAGGATACCGGTGGCGAGGGCATTTTCTACCGTTGCCCGGTCGGCGGATTCCATGATCGCAATCTCTCTGGCCAACCGGCCAACGATGGTGCTATGCCGCCATAGACCACTGATAACGGGCTGTAGCCTCTTTGAGTCAAATATGGAAAAGAAATGAATATAGAGCAGGAGGGCCTTCAAGTTCTCTATTCCCAGCAGGGATACTGCCCGCGAGGGGTCAACCACCTTCTGGGTCAGGCTGAAAAAGGCTGAGTTCACCAGGTGTAACACCTGGGCCGTCATCGTCATGTCCTGGGATATGATTTCGCCGATCTTCTTGATAGAGGCGTTGCTAGTCTGCATATAATCCATAAGCCTGATATAGACGCTCGGCAAGCTCGGCAAATCCGTGACCCCGGCGATCAAATTCTTCAGCCTTTCATTGCTGATCAGATCGCGGAGCAGCCATACGTCCTCTATGGCCGACATCAACACCTCGGGATGGCACGGCTTGGCAAAAAATTGATGGGCGAGCGTGGCCGATCGCAGTATCGCTTCCTGATCCGCATAGGCGGACAGCACCATCCGGATAACGAGGGGATAACGCTCCCGTATCTTTTTTAGAAGCTCCAGGCCATCCACGCCCGGCAAGCGCATATCCAGGACTACAACATCGACTTCATTCTCTGCCAAGACCCTGAGCGCAGCCTCGCCCTCTTCCGCAAAATAAGTGTTCCACTCCATTCTCTCGTGCATTGCTCTTCTCAAGTCCTGAATGATATTGATGTCCTTGATGGTAAACAGTATGCTGATCTTCATGTTTGCTGCTCCTTCTCCTGACTCATCTATGATTGTCAAGCGGCAGCCGGTAATAAATGTTGTTCCGGCTCCGCCTCCGTTTCCCCCCGGCTGCTCCCTCCATGCTTGTTCACCATATTATCTCGAGCGGCCGCCAGCCCCTGCACAGTGCCTGGCCACCTCTTCAGCAGCCCTATCTAATCTGGTCCCAATCTCTGCCTGTTTTTAGCAAATTGCCACAATCGTCTATTAACATTAATCCTGTTTATGTTATCGCTAAAAAAACCCCTACCTTAACCAGTGTTAAAGAGTCAGGAAAAACTGAAAAGTTCTTGCGGACTCTTGTTTTTACGGTATGGACAAAGGGTGTTTGAAGGTTTTCCGTTTTTACATGAAGCATCCATGCCGGCAGCCGGCACACAGAACGATGAAATAGGGTATTTCATAATAACTAGAACGTATGGAGGCGCAATCGAAGTGGATGGTAAAGTAAAATGGTTTAACTCGGAGAAAGGCTCTGGCTTTATCGAGAAGGAAGAGGGCGAAGTGGATTGAGTAGGTTGCCTGATCTGACTAACTCTCAAATGAATTATGAAGGAATTTATTTTTACGTTAAAGAATTTAAGGAAGAGTCGAACGGAGGGAACTTCGTCATCGCCCCAAGCATTAAAAGCATCTGAGAAAACAGCATTAGAATAACTTTCCAGCAAAGGGGAGTTGAGCAAACAATGCTGAATAACCAGACACTGCTGATAGTTGTTTCAATCCTGGCGCTGATCAGCGCTATAGTCCTATTGCTGGCCTGGCGGACAGAAAAACAATTGTGGCTGATTCTTGTCTATTGGTGCGTCTCATGGCTTTTTCTGGGGACCGGAACCACCCTGATCGCACTGCGCGGGAGTATCCCTGACTGGTTATCAATAATAGCTGCAAATGTCCTGATTCTGTCAAGTTTTGCGCTTTTACAGGAGGGGATTGCTCATTTTTCCGGCGTTCCCGGGCGGGGTCGTATTTTAAACGCCATCATTCTTTTTATCTACGCCATTCTCCAGACATACTGGACCCTCATAGCACCAAATCTGCTTTACCGGTTTATTATCATTGATCTGGCGGCTATCCTGTTGATGTCGATTCCGGTCTATACATTAACCCGTTACCTGTCGCCTGCCTTCGGCAGGGTGCGCATCTTCATGATCGCAGTGCTGGTTGGCTATGCTGCCTGGCAGATTGTCGGTATCTGGGCTTCGTCGGGCGTCAACCCTGCCGCCAATTTTCTTCATTTAGAAGTGGCCAATGCAGTAATCCTGGCGCTTCTGATGTTTCAGTTCAGCATCACTCTCAGTTGTTTTTGGATGCTGGCCCAAAAACAGACCATCCGGTTTCTGGAGCAGGCGCGGCAGGATGCTCTCCGTCTCGTTGCTATCATCGAAGCCACTTCTGACTTCGTAACCACTGCCGATACGGAAGGCCGTATACTCTACTACAATAAAGCGGCGCGCAGAATGACGGGCATCGCTGAGCATGAAGAGGTCACGAGCCTGCGGGTATCGGATAAGCGCCCTGAATGGGCGAGCAGGGTGATCCTGGAGGAGGCCATCCCGGCTGCAATCCGCGATGGCATTTGGCAGGGCGAGACCGCTTTATTGAATGGCGCCGGTCAGGAGATCTCAGTGTCACAAGTGCTCATCGCCCACCAGGGGCCTGATGGCAAGGTCGCCTATCTTTCAACCATTGACCGTGACATTACCGAGAGCAAGATGGCCGAGGAGAGGATCAGGAGGCTGAACGAGGATCTGAGCAGCCGCGCCGAAGAACTGGCCTATGCCAACCAGGAACTCGAATCCTTCAACTACACGGTTGCCCATGACCTGCGCGCGCCTCTGCGAGGCATCAACGGATTCAGCCAGATGATTATCGGCAAATTCTATGACAAGCTCGACGATGATGGCAGGGAGTACCTCGAGATTATACGCTTCGAATGTATTCGCATGAACAAACTGATTAGTGACCTGCTCGATCTCTCCCGGCTCTCCCTCAAAAAGATCAGCCGGGAAGAGGTAGACTTGAGCGAGATGGCTGAAAGCATAGCGGCGGAACTCAAAAAGAGAGAGCCTGAGAGGCAGGTCGATTTTATCATAACGCCCTCTGTCAATGCTGATGGCGACAAGCTGCTACTGCTGTCGGTTTTGCAAAATCTCCTGGAAAATGCCTGGAAATTCACAAGCAACCACGAAAGGGCTCGCATAGAGTTTGGCGTCACCCAACATGAAGGTAAAAAGGTATACTTCGTCCGTGACGATGGGGCCGGGTTTGACATGAGGTACACAGATAAACTGTTTGGCATCTTTCAGCGCTTGCATGGGGTTGGCGAGTTCCCTGGAAACGGCATCGGACTTGCCATCATCCAGCGGATTATCCGCCATCATGGAGGGCAGGTCTGGGGAGAGGGAACTGTCGAAAGGGGTGCCACTTTTTACTTCACCTTAAACTAAATAGTTCTCTTTCGAAAAACTCTTTTCAAAATGACTCCGAGGCCAAACAGCACGCATCTGATCAGATTCGGCAGCACTGCTGCCAAAAAAGCCGGGCAGGCGGTTAAATCATTAGAATCAACAGTTGAAATCGCCAAAAGGATCATCGCCCGGACCGTATTCGTAGAGCAGGGAAACACCCACGTCAAGGATAGGATAGTGAGCGTCTGCTCCAGCTGCTGAAAGAACATGGTGCGCAGCTGTCGCCTGCTGTCTCGCTACGGCGTCATCACACCTATAGCTTCTCTGCGATGGCGGCTGCCATCTCCGAGGATTTGGCGGTTCCGCCCAGGTCGTAGGTGAGGCTCCGGCCCTCGGCCAGCACCTGTTCCACGGCCTCAGTGATCCTGCCTGCAGCCTCATTCTCCCCGAGGTGTTTGAGCATCATGACGCCGGAGAGGATGGTGGCCAGGGGATTGACCTTGTCCATCCCGGTGTATTTGGGGCGCTCCCGTGTACCGGTTCAAACACGGCGTACTGATCGCCGATGTTGGCGCCGGGAGCGACGCCCAGCCCTCCGATCAGCCCGGCGCAAAGGTCGGAGACTATATCCCCGTACAGGTTGGGCAGCACCAGCACATCGAAGTCCCCGGGGCTCTGTACCAGCTTCATGCAGCAGGCATCGACGATCCGGTCCTCGAAGGCGATCTCCGGATACTCCCGGGCAATCTCCCGGGCCACCTCCAGGAACAGGCCATCGGTGCATTTCATTATATTGGCCTTGTGGACGGCGCACACCTTCTTCCGGCCCTCCCTGCGCGCCAGTTCGAAGGCAAAATGCACGATCCTGGCGGAGCCGAATCGGGTGATGATCTTGATGCTCTCGGCAGCGTCCCGCCCCACCATGTGCTCGACGCCGGCATAGAGATCCTCGGTGTTCTCGCGTACCACCAGGATATCCACTCCCTCGTAGCGGGTCTTCACGGCCGGCAGGTTCTTGGCCGGCCGCACGTTGGCGTAGAGGTCGAGCTCCTTGCGCAGGGCCACGTTGACGCTGCGGAACCCCTTGCCCACCGGGGTGGTCAGGGGGCCCTTCAGGGCCACCCGGTTGCGCCGGATCGATTCCAGCACATATTCCGGCAGCGGCGTGCCGCAGCGATCGATCACCGCTTCACCGGCATCCACCACCTCCCACTCGATCCCTGCTTGGACGGCATCGATAACGATCCGGGCCGCCCTGGTCACGTCAGGGCCCGTGCCGTCACCGGGAATCAGAGTCACTGTATATTTCGCCATTTCCATATCCTCCGTTCAATCGATGTTGAAGGCCCCGTACTTGCGGAAGTGAGCTGCCAATCCGCCATCCGACAGCACCTTGAGCATGAAGGCGGGCAGCGGCTTGATCGGGGTATCGCTCTGGCGGGTGAGATTCCTCAGAATCCCGTTTTCCAGGTCTATGATCAACTCGTCACCCGGGCTGATCTCCGCCGTGTCGCATTCCACCACCGCCAACCCGGTGTTGATGGCGTTCCGGTAAAAGATGCGGGCGAAGGACGGCGCCAACACGGCGCCCACCCCGGCGTGCAGCAGGGCCAGGGCGCCTGCTCCGGGACGAGCCGCAGCCAAAGTTGCGCCCGGCCACGACGAAGTCGCCGGACTGTACCCGGGTGGCGAAACCCGGGTCCAGGTCTTCCATGACGTGGCCGGCCAGTTCTTTCATGTCCAGGGTCTTGAACTTGTACTTGCCTGAGATGATGTAATCGGTGTTGACGTCAGCTCCAAAACAATGGGCTTTTCCCTGCAGATTCATCCTCGACTGGCGCTGTAGACTCCGCCGCTCGTACGGGGAGGAAAGCGCCGCTCCCCTCCAAAGTAATGTGCAGCCATCCTCGGCCTTGAATTATTTCAGGAATTTTCTCGGATCGGCGATGGCTCCGGTCAGGGCGGAGGCCGCCACTGTAGCCGGCGAAGCCAGGTAGATGAATGCCTTGTTGTTGCCCATCCGTCCCTTGAAGTTCCGGTTGGCAGTGGAGATCACGTTTTCACCATCTGCGGGGATGCCATTGTGGGTGCCCACGCACGGGCCGCAGCCCGGCGTGACCACGGCAGCCCCCGAGCGTACCAGATCCTGGATGATCCCCTCGTCCATGGCCTCCAGGAAAATGCTCCTGGAGGCAGGAGCCACGATGAACCGCACCTCCGGGTGCACGCGGCGCCCCCTGAGGATGCCGGCGGCAATTCTCAGATCTTCGATGCGGCCGTTGGTACAGGTACCAAGCACCGCCTGCTGGATCGCAGTTCCGGCAACCTCGCCGACCGGAGCCACGTTATCCACCTGGTGGGGTTTGGCCACCTGCGGCTCCAGGGCGCTCACGTCGTATTCCAGGACCCTGGCGTAGGCCGCGTCCGGGTCCGGGCTGGCCTCCTCGAAGCCGCCGCGCCGGGATACCCATCCGGTCGGAGACCCATCCGGTGGATGCGGTGCCCATCCCCCGGATCGGCGCGTCGGGCACCCGATGCTGGTGCACCCAGGCCCAGACCTTGTCGTCGGCCTCCATTATTCCGGCCTTGGCCCCCATCTCGACGGCCATGTTGGCGATGGTGAAGCGCGCCTCGACGGACAGAGCCTCGATCGCCTCTCCGGTGTATTCTGCCGACATGTAGGTGGCGCCGTCGGCGGTGACCTGCCCGATCAGGTACAGGATCAGGTCCTTGGAATAAACCCCGGCCGGCAGTTGCCCGCGGCAGCAGAACCGGATCGATTCCGGCACCCTGAACCACATCTGGCCGGAGATCAGGGCTGCCGCCAGGTCGGTCGAACCCACGCCTGTGGCAAAAGCGTTCAGGGCGCCGTAGGTGCAGGTGTGAGAGTCGGCGCCGATCACGAGCGACCCGGGCCCACGTGGCCCCGCTCCGGCACCAGCTGGTGGCAGACTCCCTCCCCGACATCATACATGATCATTCCCTGTTCTCTGGCAAACGACCGCATCAGGTGATGGAGGGCGGAAACGCCCTCCAGCGGGCTGGGGGCGCTATGGTCGATCACGAGAGCCGCCCGTTGCGGCTCACAAACCCGTCGGCCGCCCATCTCCTCGAAGGCCTGTATGGCCAGGGGCGACGTCCCGTCCTGCCCCATCCGGAAGTCGAGGGCGGCGACCACCAGGTCGTTGGCGCGCGCATCCTGGCCGCTCTTGCGGCTCAGGATCTTCTCGGCTATGGTCTTTCCCAAACGATTCTCCTCCCGAAAACACGTCAGTTCAGCTTTTAGCCTTGATGTAATCCTCGTAGATGAAGACCAGTTCCTTGTCGAATAGGGGGCGCTTGAGCTCCACAGCGACCTTTTTGACATGAACCAGGATATCGTCAGCTTCCTCGTCGCTCAGGTAGTGCCCATACTCCTCGAACTTGGCCTTGATCGAGTGGCTGCCGGAATGCTTGCCGATCACTATCTGCCTGGTCAGACCGACCTCTTCGGGGCAGAAGGCCTCGTAGGTTTTAGGGTTTTTCAGGGCGCCGTCGGCGTGGATGCCGGACTCATGGGTGAACATGTTCGTACCGACGATCGCCTTCCAGACAGGCAGCTCCCGGCTGGCTGCCAGGGATACGTACTCGGCCAACTCCCGGAACCTGGCCGTCTGGAAGTTGAGATCGACCCCCTGCAGGCACTTCAGCGCCATGACCACCTCTTCGAGGGCAGCATTGCCGGCCCGCTCGCCCAGCCCGATCACCGTCACCCCCACCCACCTGGCACCCGCTTTGACGCCTGCCAGGGCGTTGGCGGTCGCCATGCCGAAGTCGTTGTGGGTGTGCATCTCCACGTCGATGCCCACGGTGTCGATCAGTTTTTTAACCTGCTCGAATGTCGAAAGGGGTCCAGGATGCCAACGGTATCGCAAAAGCGCAGCCGGTCGGCGCCAGCCTCCTTGGCGGCCTGGGCGAATTCAAACAGGAAGGCGGGATCAGACCTTGAGGCGTCCTCGGCGTTGACCGAGACGTAGACGCCATGAAGCTTGGCAAATTCCGCGGCTCTGACCATGTCCGCCAGCACCCTGTCCTTGCTGCTGCGGAGCTTGTACTCGATGTGGATGTCCGAGGTGGGGGTGGAGATGGCCACTGCATCGGTGCCGCACTCCAGCGAGGATTCGATGTCCCTGATCACAGCGCGGTTCCAGCCCATGATGCTGGCGCGCAGGCCAAGCTTGCAGATCTCCTTTATGGCCTCCTTCTCATGGCCGCCCATCACCGGAATCCCGGCCTCGATCTGGTCGACACCGATAGCGTCCAGCATCTTGGCGATTCGGATCTTTTCGGGATTGGAAAAAACCACTCCCGCTGTCTGTTCACCGTCGCGGCAGCGTGGTGTCGACGATCTTGATCTGGCTCATTGCCTCGCACCTCTCCCTGTCAAATCTGCCCGATTTAGGCTGTCATTAATTCATTTCCCTGTTTAAATTCTTTCGTTTAAATTCTATTTCTCGGGGATCAAAACCTGCCGCTAAAAAAATCCTTTTTCAGGCCGAACGGCTGCCGGAATCAGGCTTTTTCCCTGATCAGCCTGTTGACCAGTTGGGGGTTGGCCTTGCCCCCGGTGGCCTTCATCACCTGTCCAACCAGGAATGCCAGCGCCTTCTCTTTCCCGCTGCGGAAATCTTCAACCACGCCGGGGTTGTCGTCCAGCACCTGCTGGACAGCGGCGCCCAGCTCCCCCTCGTCGCTGATCTGCACCAGGCCACTGGCCTCGATTATCTCCCGGGCGCGGCTGCCGGAGACGAACATCTCTTCGAAGACAGTCTTGGCGATCCTGCCGCTGATGACGCCTTGGTCCATCAGTTCCAGCATCTCCACCAGATGAGAAGAGGTCAGTCCGGACTCGGCAACTCCCAGGTTATGGACCCTGAGCAGCCTCAAGAACTCCCCCATCATCCAGTTGCTGACCGCCTTCTGATCATGATAACTGCCGACACAGGCCTCGTAGAAGTCGGCCAGCGCCCGGGAACTGGTGAGCACACCGGCGTCGTATGAAGGCAGGCCATAATCCAGCATGAAACGCTGCCACCTTGCGGCCGGCAGTTCCGGCAGCCCCGATCGCGCCTGCTCCACCAGTTCCGGGCTGATCACGAGGGGGACCAGGTCCGGATCAGGGAAGTAGCGGTAGTCAGAGGCCTCCTCCTTGGTTCGCATCTCCACCGTAACGCCCGCCGCCTCATCCCATGCTCTTGTCTCCAGGCGGAACCGGCCGCCATCTTTCAGGATGGCGCACAGGCGCTCCGCCTCTGATGCGAGAGCGCGCTGCACCGCCCGGAAGGAGTTCATGTTCTTGACCTCCGACTTCGGGTTCAACATATTGCTCCCGGCCGGACGGACCGAAATATTGGCGTCGCAGCGCAGGGAGCCCTCCTCCATTTTGCAGTCGGAGATGTCTATGTATTCCAAAATCGCCTTCAGCTTTTCTAAATAGACCCGGGCCTCCTCCGGCGTTCGCAAGTCCGGCTCGGAGACGATCTCCAGCAGCGGCACCCCGCAGCGGTTGAAATCCACCAGTGAGTAGCCTGCGCCTCCCTCGCCGTGCACCAGCTTGCCGGCGTCCTCTTCGATGTGCACCCTGGTGATGCCGATGCGCCGACCCCAAGCACCTGCTATAGCAGACGCCGGCGCCGGGCTGCCAGTCGCGGAGCTTTCAGTTTCCAGATCCAGGTGGCCATTGCGGCAGAGCGGCAGATCGTACTGAGAGATCTGGTAGTTTTTAGGCAGATCCGGGTAGAAGTAGTTCTTCCGGTCAAACTTGCTGAACGAGGCGACCTCGCAGTTAAAAGCCAGGCCCGCCCGCAGCGCATAATCGAGCACGGTCTGGTTGAGAACCGGAAGCACGCCCGGCAGGCCCATGCAGATCGGGCAGACGTTGGTGTTCGGTTCGCTGCCGAACTGGTTGGGACACGAGCAGAAGGCCTTGGTTTTGGTATGCAGCTCCACGTGCACCTCGAGGCCGATGATCACTTCACAATCCGGGCTAGTTCCCGCCATGATCGCCTCCCCTTCCCTTCCCGGAAGCAGCAGCCGGGCCTCCCGGTTGGAGGGGGGCGCGGGCCTGGTGATAGGGAGTGTGCTGCTCAAAGGCATAGGCGATTTGCAGCAAGGTACCCTCCGCGAAGACCGGTCCCATCAACTGGAGCCCGACAGGCAGGCCGTCTGTGAAGCCGCAGGGCACGGAGATGGCTGGAATGCCCGCCAGGTTGACCGGGATCGTATAGACATCCGAGAGGTACATGGACAGGGGGTCATCCGACTTCTCTCCCAGCCTGAAGGGGGGTGTGGGAGAAGTCGGCGAGACGATGGCATCGTACTGGTCGAACAGGCGGCTGAGGTCGTTTCTGATCAGCGTCCGCAGCTTCAGGGCCTTGACGTAGTAAGCGTCGTAATAACCCGAACTGAGAGCGTATGTGCCCAACATGATGCGGCGCTTGACCTCGGGACCGAACCCCCGGCTGCGGGTGTGCATGTACATCTCCATCAGATCGTATTCGCCGCCACCATCCGCGACAGCGCGGAGGCCGTATTTAACCCCGTCATACCGGGCCAGGTTGGAACTGGCCTCGGCGGGAGCGATCAGGTAATAACAGGGCAGGGCATATTCGGCGTGGGGAAAGGAACACTCCTCCACCACCGCTCCCAGCTCCTCCAGCTTGACCAAAGAGGACTTGACCACCCCGGCGACGCCGGGATCCAGGCCGTCGCCGAAGAATTCCCGGGGCATGCCGATCCGCAGCCCCCTGACCTCGCCGGTGAGAAAGCCGGTGTAATCTGGAACCGGCACCGGCGCCGAGGTGGAATCCAGGGGATCGTGTCCGGCGATCAGGTTGAGCACCAGGGCGCAATCCCGGACGTCCTTGGTCATCGGCCCCACCTGGTCCAGCGAGGAGGCAAAGGCCACCAGCCCGTAACGCGAGACCAGTCCGTAAGTAGGCTTGAGGCCAACAATGCCGCACAGGGAGGCGGGCTGCCTGATGGAGCCGCCGGTATCGGTGCCCAGGGCATAGGGAGCTTCTCCGGCGGCCACGGCCGCGGCAGGGCCGCCGCTGGAGCCTCCCGGTACGCAGCCCAGGTCCCAGGGATTGTGGGTGGGGAAAAAGGCCGAGTTTTCAGTGGAGGAGCCCATGGCAAACTCGTCCATGTTCAGCTTGCCGGTGAAGACCGCCCCGGCCGCCGCCAGCTTCTCCACCACGGTGGCATTGTAGGGCGGTATAAAGTTCATTAAGATTCGGGACGAACAGGTAGTACGAACGCCCCGGGTGCAGAGCACGTCCTTCAAACCGGCCGGCACACCGGCCAGGTAGTGCAGGTCCCGGCCCTGCCTGCGCTCCTCGTCAACCCGCCGCGCCGCTTCCCGGGCCTGCTGCTCGGTGATCGTGACATACGCCCGGACATCCGGCTCCACGTCGTGGATGCGCCTGAAGATCGCTGCCGTTATCTCCTCGGAGGTCGCCTCGCCACGCTGCAGCAGATCCGCCAGTTCGTGGGCGGTAAGATCATGGATCTCCATCGATAAACTCCTTTTCCAATGCCATAAGAGCATCCCTATTGCGAAAGACAGGCTCACGCAGGCAGGACTTGATTCAACCTTAGAAAAGTGGGGAGACTTTTCTAAATAAAAAAAGCTTTGGCATCCCGAGGCACAGGTTTATGTGCCACCATTCCGTAAGGGCAAGGAAGATCGGGCACGAATTCCAACCAGCCGTTAACTACGTCCCAGGCCTTAGAGGATGCGGGGTACCTTGAAAAAGCTGCCTTCCCGGTCGGGCGCATTCTGAAACACCTCGCCGTGATTCAGGGTCGCTCCTATCCGATCTTGGCGCGACACGTTCTGCAAGGGCAGCACGTGGTACGTGGGATCGACCCCGGCAGTGTCCAGCCGGTTGATCCGGTCGGCATAATCCAGGATGGAGGAGAGCTGAGCCCGAAAGCGCTCCTTTTCCTCTTCACTGAGGGCAAGGCGCCCCAGCATAGCCACGTGTTCTACCTCTTCCATGCTCAACTTCATTCGGGTCGCCACCTTGAGATGTTCACTTCCGCTTAAAATCATGCCTAATTATAGCAGAAGCACCAAAACCCCGCAACGTCTATCATTTCAGCCGTTTTAACCGCCGCAGGCCTGTTTGAAAAACTGTATTCATGCTAAAATGAAATGCATCTTCAGTTCTTTAACCAACAAATAAGGAGGGGTAGCCGATGTCCGACGAAGAATTGAGAATCTTGAAGACGGCCATTATCAATGAGGCGGAGGGTGAGTTTTTTTACATCCTGACCGCCAACCAGAGCAAGGATGACGAGATGCGCCAGGCCTTCCTGTTCCTGGCTGGAGAGGAGCACAAGCACCAGGGCTGGCTGAGGGATCTGGCCGGCAAGCTGGCCTCCGGCAAGTCTTTTGAAGAAGGGGCGCCTGGCCCGGATGATTCGGCCAAGGCAGGCATCTTCGACAAGGTGAAGCCCCCGGATGAAAAAGGCTCGTTCGGAGTCTCGGCTTTTCACATCGGCGTGATGCTGGAAAAGGAGTCGATAGATTTTTACAAAGAAGCCTCCCGCAAGACCGCCCTGCCCGAGGCCCGTCAACTTTACGAACGCCTGGTGTCATGGGAAACGAAGCATCTCGAGGCCTTCGAAAAGATCTACGACGATTTGCAGGAGGAAGTGGTGGCAACAGCAGGAGTTCTCACCCGCCTGAAACTGTTCTGAAAGAAGAAGGCCTTAAACCTCCGGCCGGGAAGCTGTTAGAAACCATATCCGTTATCCAAAACAGGGCTGGTTCTCAGGCGCTGCCATTTGCCCGTCGAGTTCCTGGCCGGAGGGCGCCCTGCCTCAGGCAGGCACTGCTTGCGCCGGCGGTTCTGCTGCCGGAGTCCGCCTTTTCTGCGACCTCCGCATCATCAGGTATGCCAGCAACATGACCAGCGGAGTCGACCACTGCGTCGCGGTCAAAAAACCCAGCCCCCAATGGGGTACGACGTACCTGATCCCGGCCAGGGGGTTGTCGCGGACAGTCTCCTCAATCAGGCCCCGCCCCAACTGCCAGTAAAAGACAAACGACCAGAACTGGTAGCCGGCGGGAGGTTTTTTGGCTTCGACGTAAAAATAGCGGACCAGGAGGATCACTCCGATCGCCGAACCGATCGGTTGGGCCGGCCAGCGGCCAAAGAAAAGGCCGGTCATCCGGCCCAGCACCTCCTGGTTGGCGATGTTGGCGACTCTGATCAGGGCATAGCCCAGGCATATTCCGGGAACTGCCAGATCGGCCAGCAGGCTGAAATCCAGCTTTTTTTTGCGGGCATACAGCCAGGCCGCCACAAAGCCTCCAATCAGCCCCCCGATAAAGGCCAGACCGCCCTCCCATATCTTTACAATCTGAAAAGGGTCTTGGATAAACCACTCCGGGTAGTTTGCCAGTACGAATAACAGGCGCGCCCCTACGATGCCGGACACCATGGCCAGCAAGCCCAGGTTGAAGACAGCATCCTCGTCCAGGCCGCGTGCGACCCCTTTTCTCACCAGGTACCAGATTCCGAACAAAAACGAGAGCGCCATCATGATTCCGTACCAGCGCACCGCCAGTGGTCCGAGTTGGAAGGCAACCGGGTTCCAGTTGAGCAGCACTCCTAGATACCCCTTTCGACTTTCTCATGTAGCTGGCTGAATTACAGCCGGGTGCGCGCCCAGAGAGCACCCGGCGGGCGCGGCCATTATGGATCTCGGCTAACGGCATCTGGCGTAGCGAAGTTTCCAGCGGGTGCCCCACCCGCTTTGCGGGTACCCCGTCGGGCACCCTGCTAAAGCGGGCACGGGCGAAAAAGGCAAAGATCAGTGTTTGGCCAACCTCAGCAGGCCTTCCTCGTCCAACAGGGCGATCCCCAGGGAAACCGCCTGGTCATACTTCGAACCGGGGTCCTGGCCCACCACCACGTAATCGGTCTTCTTGCTGACGCTCGAGGCGACCTTGCCCCCCAGTCTCTTGATCAGGTCCGCCGACTCGCCTCTGGTCAAGGAGGGCAAGGTTCCGGTCAGCACAAACTGTTTACCCTCCAGCGGCAGTGCGCCTGCCACTGGTTCGGCATTTTCCTGCCGCATCAGGACCCCGGCCCGGGACAGTTTCTCCAGCAGGAGTCCGGTCTGGGGGCTGGCGAAGAAATCGACGATGCTGGCAGCTATCTTGGGGCCGATCTCCGGAATCCCGGTCAGTTGTTCCGCACCATTGGCACCGGCACTGGCTGCCGCCAGGGCCTGCATGCTGCCGAAGCGGTCGGCGAGGAGTTCGGCGGCCCGTGTGCCGACAAAGCGGATGCCCAGGGCGAAGAGCAGCGGGGCCAGGCCTCTGCTCTTGCTCCTGGCTATCGCCGCCAGGATATTTTCGACGGATTTGTCCGCCATGCGCTCCAGCGTCAACAGTTGCTCCCTGGTCAGCCCGTAGAGATCCGACACCTCCCTGACCAGCCCCTTGTCCACCAACTGGCTGATCAGCGCCGGCCCGACCCCCTCGATGTCCATCGCCTCGCGGCTGACGAAGTGCAGGAGCAGCTCCTTGAGCTGGGCCGAACAGGAGATGTTGGTGCAGCGCCAGGCCGCCTCGCCCTCCAGGCGCACCACCGGCCCGCCGCATTCGGGGCAGGTGGTGGGCATCACGAAGGCTGTCTCGGCGCCCGTGCGCCGCTCTTTGAGAACGCTGACGACTTCCGGGATCACATCCCCGGCCCGCTGGATCACGACGTAGTCACCGATCCTGATATCCTTGGCCCTGATCATATCCTCGTTGTGCAGAGTGGCCCGGGAGACAGTCACCCCGCTCACCGGCACCGGATCCAGGATCGCCGTCGGAGTGAGCACGCCGGTGCGCCCCACCCTGACGATGATGTCGCTGATTCTCGTCTCCACCTGCTCTGCCGGGAACTTGAAGGCGATCGCCCAGCGCGGGCTCTTGGAGGTGCTGCCGAGCCCGGACTGGAGCTGCAGGCCGTTCACCTTGACCACCATACCGTCGATCTCATAATTCAGGCTGTGGCGCCGCTCGGTCCAGGAGTCGCAGTAGGAGATCGCCTCCTCGATATCGCGGCAGTGCTGCCACTGTGGCTGCACCGAAAATCCGATCCGCCCCAGATAAGCGAGGGTTTCCGCCTGGGTGGCCAGGGCCTCTTGCCCGCCCGCCAGGATCTGGTATAAGAAGATCCCCAGCGTGCGGCTGGCGGTAACCCTGGGGTCGAGCTGGCGAATCGAGCCGGCGGCAGCATTGCGGGGGTTGGCGAAGGGGGCCTCCCCGCGGCTGTCCCGCTCCTCGTTGAGGCGGGCAAAAGCTCGCTTGGGCATGAACACCTCGCCCCGCACCGACATCCGTGGGGAATGATCCGCGATCTCCAGCGGCAGCAGCCTGATCGTGCGCACGTTGGCAGTCACGTCCTCCCCGTTCACCCCGTCTCCCCTGGTGGCAGCCTGCACCAGGACTCCCCCGGCATAGCTCAGCACCACCGAAAGGCCGTCGATCTTGGGCTCAACCACATAATCCACCTGGGCCGCCGGTCAATTGCTGTACCCGGCGGTCGAAGTCGCGCAGTTCAGCGGCCTCGAAGGCGTTATCGAGGCTGAGCAGGGGGGCCGGGTGGCTGACCGTCTGGAATCCGGCCAAAGCCTCGCCCCCGACCCGCTGGGTGGGAGAATCCGGCGTGACCAGCTGCGGGTAGTTTGCCTCCAGTCCGGCCAACTCCCGGACTAACCGGTCGTATTCCGCATCGCTGACCAGTGGGCTGTCCAGTACATAATAACTGTAATCGTGCTTGCGAATCTCGCTGCGCAGTTGTTCGACCCTAATCTGCGCTTCCTTAAAGGGCAGCATGCGCATAGCCCCACTTTCAGTATTACTTCCCCCACTAAAGCGAGCATCCCGGCATTATATTTATTATTCCCTCTTAGCTTTCACTTCAATTATGTCAAGCTAAACTACAATAATAAAAGAGCCGGATACACTGTGTCCAGTGCCAGAAATTTTTTGCCTTATCCAACATCTGACTTCCTGCTTCCGACCTCTGTTATGACAGGCGGGATAAAGGGGCGAACTTGAGCAAGAGATGTTTGACGCCTACAGTATCGAAGAGAACAAAGAGCTCCAAGTCTCCTCCGCGTCCGACCACGGCCTCGGTCACCACGCCCCGGCCAAACTTAGCATGTTCGACCAGATCGCCCTTGCTGAATGAGTTCGATTGCTCCGCTCCGGCTGCGGCGGATGCCCCGCTGGAAGCCGTTCTTGTCCCCAGGCTCTCTCCATTGCCGGAGCCGGCCGCAGTGCCCCCCGGCTGCGGCGGGTCTTCGGGAATATCCCCACCACCTGCGTGTGCAGGGTCTGTTGCCGATGCCGCGCCGTCACTGTCCATGCTGGCACGGGCGGCGGAGGAGGTTCCGGCGGCAGCCGCCTCCAGCAGTGCCCGGCCCGTGAAGAGCGGGGGCAGCTTCGACCTGGCTGACCTGGACGGGAGATCCGGTTTGCCGTCCATGGCAGTAACGGCTGGCTGAGGCCCGTCCCGCCGATCAGGCAGAGTGTCCGCCATTAAGGTGGCATCGCCCGAGCCGCCCGGAGTTACGGGATGAAGGAATTCCTCAGGGATCTCCTCCAGGAAGCGGGAAGGCTCATGGTAGATCCCGCTGCCATACAGAAAGCGGCGGCTTGCCGAGGATAGGAAGAGCCGCTGCTGTGCCCTGGTGATCCCCACATAGCAAAGCCGGCGCTCCTCCTCAATATCGTGCTGTTCTCCCATGGCCAGGGTGTGTGGAAAGATGCCCTCTTCCAGCCCGGTCAGAAAAACCACCGGAAACTCCAAACCCTTGGCAGAGTGCAGGGACATTAATACGATGGCGTTCTCATCGCTGCTGTAGTTGTCGACATCGGTCATCAGGGCGAGCTGCTCCAAAAACCCGGCCAGATTTTTTTCTCCGCCCTGTTCGTCGTATTCCCTGACCACGCCCAGGAATTCCTTGATGTTATCCAGCCTGGTTTCCGCTTCCACCGAAAGCTTTGGGGACTCCAGGCGCTCGGTTTCCAGCTGTGCGCGGTAGCCGGTGTCGTTCAGAACCGCTTCCGTCAGGGCGGACACCGTCATCGTCTCCAGCTGCTGGCGCCAACGCTCGAGCATGGCAAAAAAGCCCTTTATCGCCTGAGCGGTGCGTCCCAGCCCGGACAGCAGCTCCGGGTCCTGCAGCGCTGCCGCAAGACCGGCGCCATCCCTTGCCGCGACCTGTTCCGCCCGGGCCAGGGCAGTCTCCCCGATCCCCCGCCTGGGCACGTTCAGCACCCGGCGCAGGGAGATATCGTCAGCGGGGTTGGCCGCCAATCTCAGATAGGCCAGCAGGTCCTTGATCTCCTTGCGCTCGTAAAACCGGATGCCGCCGAAGATCCGGTAGGGAATATGGTGCCTGATGCAATCCTCCTCGAACGATCGGGACTGGGCGTGAGTCCGGTAAAAGACGGCACAGTCACGGTACCGCATCTCCTCGGCCTGGCACAGCTGTTCAACCGTAGCCAGCACGAAGCGGGCCTCGTCCCTCTCGTCGACCGCCTGATAGTGATAGACCGGCTCTCCGACCAGGTTGGATGTCCATAGCTGCTTCGCCTTGCGATCCCGGTTGTGGGCGATCACGGCATTGGCCACGGTCAGGATGCGCTGCGTCGACCGGTAGTTCTGTTCCAGCTTGATCATCACGGCCTCGGGATAATCCTTCTCAAACTCGAGGATGTTCCTGATGTCGGCCCCCCGCCAGCCGTAGATACTCTGGTCGTCGTCCCCAACCACGCATAGGTTCTCGAAGCCGGCGGCGATCTGCTGAACCAGCGTGTACTGGGCGCTGTTGGTGTCCTGGTACTCATCCACCATCACGTACTGGAAGCGATGCTGGTAATGCTCCAACACCAGCGGTTCCGTCTGGAAGAGGGACACCGTCTGAAACAGCAGGTCGTCGAAGTCAAGGGCATTCTGGCCGAGCAGTTTGGCCTGGTAATGCTTGTAGACCCTGGCCAGCGCCGCCTGTTTTTCATCGCCGGCCCTCTGCTCAAACTCCCCGGGCCCCACCAGCTCGTTTTTTAAACTGCTGATGGCCGCCAACAGGCTGCGCGGACGGTACTTCTTCTCATCCAGGGCCAGCTCCCGGAGGCAATGCCTGATCAGGGTCACCTGGTCATCCCCGTCATAGATGATGAAGTTGCGGTCGTAGGGGGTGTGCTGCACCTCGCGGCGCAGGATGCGCACCGCCAGGGAGTGAAAGGTGCTGATCAAGACGTCTCGCCCGATCGGGCCGGCCAGGTCGATCGCCCGGCGCCTCATCTCGTCAGCCGCGCGGTTGGTGAAGGTGACCGCCAATATCCTGAAAGGGGACACCCCTTGTTGCAGGAGATGTGCCACCCGGTAGGTCAGCACACGGGTCTTGCCGCTGCCGGCCCCGGCAAAAATGATCAGCGGGCCCTCGGTCTGTTGTACGGCTTGAAGCTGAGCCGGATTGAGATCATCACTGAAAAACAACGGGATCACCTACTGTCGCCGCTCGGCCAGTTTGGTCCGGATATCATTCAGGCTGACGTCGCACTCTGCCAGCAGCACCAGGAGGTGGTAGATCAGGTCTGACGCCTCTTCGATGACGGCCTCCCGGCTGCGATTCTTGCCGGCGATCACTACCTCCACTGCCTCTTCTCCTACTTTCTGCGCGATCCGGTCAATACCCTTCCGAAAAAGTTCGGCGGTATAAGATTTTTCGGGCAGCGTCCGACGTCGCTCTACGATCAGGTCAGCCAGGGCGTCGAAAATGTCCGGCTCGGGTGACAGAGCAGCCGCTGATGCCCCCCCTGGCGGACGTGACTCTTCCGGCGCCGTAGCCGGCGCTGCGGGTGGTGCGATGGCCGGGGCCGGTGCCAAGCGTCTGAAAAAACAGGAGCGATAGCCTTCGTGGCAGGCGACGCCCACCTGCTCCACCCTGACCAGCAGGGCATCCCGGTCGCAGTCGGTCGACACTTCCCGGATGTACTGATAATGGCCGCTGGTCTCACCCTTCAACCATAGGCTGTGCCTGCTCCGGCTGTAATACCAGGCCTGGCCTGACCGCAGGGAGAGCTCCAGAGACTCCCGGTTCATGTAGGCTACCATCAACACCTCTCCGGTTCCGGCATCCTGCACAACAGCAGGAATCAGTCCATCCGCACCGAACTGCAGCGAATCGCACAGCGCTCCGATCTGTTCCGCGTCCCCTAGCACTGGTTCTCCGTTCACGGCCTGACAGGCACCCCTCTCTCGGCCAGATACTCCTTGGCCTGTCTGATCGTATACTCCCGGTAATGAAAAATCGATGCGGCCAGCACGGCATCGGCAGCTCCCAGGGTCAAGCCCTCGTAAAGATGCTGCATATTGCCGGCGCCCCCCGAGGCGATGACCGGGATCCGCACCGCCTCGCTGACAGCCCGGGTCAGCGGCAGGTCATAACCGTCCTTGGTGCCGTCCCGGTCGTGGCTGGTCAGCAGGATCTCTCCCGCTCCACGCTGCTCGGCCTCCCGCGACCAGGCCACGGCATCCTTGCCGCGCCCACCTTCGGCGGGCACCCGGCGCCTGCCGCCATGGGTCAGCACTTCCCAGCGTCCGGGAGCGCACTGCCTGGCATCGATGGCCACCACGATACACTGGCTCCCGAAGCGCCTGGCGCCCTCGTCGATGAGCTGCGGCTGCAACACGGCGGCTGTATTGACGGCGGTCTTGTCGGCTCCGGCCTGCAGCATCTCCCTGATGTCCTCCAGGGTGCGGATGCCCCCGCCGACAGTCAGAGGGATGAAGACCTGGTCAGCCGTTCGCCGCACCACATCCACCATCGTCTTGCGCTCCTCGTGGGAGGCGGTGATGTCCAGGAAGACCAGCTCATCGGCGCCTGAAGCGTCGTAATAGGCCGCCAGTGCCACCGGATCCCCGGCGTCCCTCAACTCGACAAACTTTATTCCCTTCACCACCCGCCCCGCGTCCACATCGAGGCAGGGGATGATGCGTTTGGCCAGCACTGGCAATCCCTCCGCTAGACTCTTAATAGCTTGTGGCTGACCGATCTCGCTCGGGCCCTGCTGCAGCAGCGAGGGCTTCTTCGAGCTGAACCCGGCCCTCGTAGAGGGCCTTGCCCAGGATAATTCCTTCCACTCCCAGCGGTTCCAGCTCCCGCAGCCTGATCACGTCCTCCAGGCAGCCTACCCCACCCGAAGCGATCAGGCGCAGGCCTGACTGCTCAGCCAGGGCGCGGATCATCTCTATGTTTGGCCCTGTCAGCATGCCATCCCTGGCGGTATCGGTATAGATCAACCTCTGCACGCCGGCGTCCCTGATCTCCAGGGCCAGATCCAGGGCGCGCCTGCCGGTCACGTCCTGCCATCCCTTGACTGCGACCAGGCCGTCGCGGGCGTCCAGCCCCACCAGGATGCAGCCGCTTCCGAAGCGGTCGCAGGCCTCTCTGACCAGATCGGGGTCTGTGACCGCCGTGGTGCCCAGAATCACCCGGTCTGCTCCGGCTGCGAGCGCCTCCTGCATCTGGTCCAGGGTGCGCAGCCCGCCTCCCAGTTGCACCGGAATGGCCACGGCGGCGGCGATCTGACGCACCAGAGCCAACTGCTGAGGAGCTCCGGCAAAGGCTCCGTCAAGGTCGACCAGGTGCAGCCACTCGGCCCCCCTGGCCTCCCACTGCCGGGCGACAGCCACCGGGTCGTGCCGTAGACCGTCTCCGCTTCGGGGCGCCCCTGCGTCAGCCGGACGCACCGGCCGCCCCTGAGGTCGATGGCCGGAAAGATCAGCATGCCGCCACCAGCTTCCCAAAGTTGGCGAGCAGGCGCAGCCCCAGGCGGCTGCTCTTTTCCGGGTGGAACTGCACTCCGAAGGCGTTGCCATGCGCCACCATGCTGGTGAAGGTGATGCCGTAGCCGGTCTCGCCGCTGATGGGGGCGTCCTCGGCCGGCTCGACGTAATAGGAGTGAACGAAGTAAAAATAGGAGTGGTCGGGGATCCCCTCAAACAGCGGGTTGGAGCGGTCGCGCCTGAGGGCCACCTGGTTCCAGCCCATGTGCGGCACCTTCAGGTCTCCGGTAAAGCGCCGCACCCGGCCCGGCAACAGCCCCAACCCGGCGTGCATGCCCATCTCCTCGCTGCTCTCGAAGAGCACCTGCAGGCCGAGGCAGATACCCAGAAAGGGCTTGCCGCCGGCTATCTCCTCCGTTAAGGTCTCATCCAGCCGCTGGGCCTTCAAATTATCCATGGTGTCCCCAAAAGCGCCCACCCCGGGGAGCACGATCCCCCGGGCCTGCCGCAGCTCCTGCGGGGTGCTGACAATGGCAGCCGGATATCCGGCCTGCTCCATGGCCTTCTGGACGCTCCTCAGGTTCCCCATGCCATAGTCCACAACGGCAATCATGGCCGCACCTCTCCTACTTTGCAACTGGCCATTGGCCACGTAGTAGTTGTCCAAAACTTTATATAATCGGCCGTTGCCATATAACAGCGCCGGCGCCGGGGTACCCGCCGGGCGCCCGCCAATGCGGGCGCGCAGCCGGGGCGCGGTCGGGAACCCGGCTAAAGTGTGCCCTTGGTCGAGGGTATGCCTTCCTCCCGGCCTCCAACCGCCACCGCCTGCCGCAGGGCGCGGGCGCATCCCTTGAAGACCGCCTCGATGACATGGTGGTTGTTCGTGCCCGCCAGGAGCCGCAGGTGCAGGGTCAACCCCGCGTGATTGACGAACGCCCTTAACAATTCGGGCACCAGTTCCACCGGCAGTTCACCGACCAGCCACCCCTCCGTCGTGACCTCGTAAGCCAGCCAGGGTCTGCCGCTGATATCGACTGCGGCCAGCACCAGCGCCTCATCCATCGGCAGGATCACCGAACCGTAGCGGTCGATGCCCGCCTTATTGCCCAGGGCGGCGCCAAAAGCCTGACCGAGGCAGATCCCGATGTCCTCGACGGTGTGGTGGGCATCAACATGATAATCCCCTGCCGCCTTCACTGTGAGGTCGAACAGGCCATGGCGCGCCCAGAGTTGCAGCATGTGATCGAGAAAACCGATCCCGGTGCTGCCCTGAAATTCCCCTTTCCCGTCCAGGTCCAGGCTGACTGACACGCTGGTCTCGCCGGTTTCCCGGGACACGATTCCGGTGCGAGCGTTCATCGGATCGCCCCTTTTCTATAATCTGCATCAGAATCTAATATCTGTTCCATCTGCATCATATCTAACCGGATCATACCTGTTTGGATCATACCTATCTGCATCCTGGATCACATCTACTTGCATCATACCTGCCTGTATCCGATCGTCAGTGTCTGGTTGTATTGCCAGTGTCTGCATGAAATTGCTGCTATTTCATATCCAAGCGGCTCAGGCGCAGTGAAATCGCCCTGGCATGAGCCTGCAGCCCTTCCGCCTCCGCCAGGCGCACGATGTCGGGCCCCCAGGCCCTCATCGTCTCCGCCGTGGCATAGATCAGGCTCGTCCGCTTCAAAAAATCCTCCACCCCTAGCGGTGAAAAGAAACGAGCCGTGCCTCCGGTCGGCAGGACATGATTCGGCCCGGCCAGATAGTCGCCCATGGGCTCGGCGGCGTGCGGCCCCATGAAGACAGCGCCGGCATTGTGCACACAGCCCAGCCACGAGAAGGGATCACGCACGCACAGCTCCAGGTGTTCCGGGGCCAGGTCGCTGGCCAGGTTCACGGCTTCCTGCAGATCTGCGGTCACCACCGCCATCCCGAACTCGTCTATGCTCCGCCTGGCGATCTCCTGCCTGGGCAGAGACGGCAACTGCTGCTCCACCGCCTCCCGGACGAGGTGCGCCAGCTCGGCCACCGGGGTGAGCAGGACCGCAGCGGCCATCGGGTCATGCTCCGCCTGGGACAGCAGGTCGGCCGCCACCAACTCCGGGCTGGCCTGTTCGTCAGCCACCACCACGATCTCGCTGGGGCCTGCCAGCATGTCGATGTCCACCAGCCCGAACACCAGGCGCTTGGCGACTGTCACATAGATATTGCCGGGCCCCACTATCTTATCCACTTTGGGAATGGCCTGTGTGCCATAAGCGAGAGCGGCCACCGCCTGAACTCCGCCCACCCTGAAAATGCGGGTGACGCCAGACTCCGCCGCCGCCACCAGGACCAGCGGGGGCACCGACCCGTCAGGGCCGGGAGGGGTGACCATGATGATCTCGGCAACGCCGGCCACCTTGGCCGGCACGGCGTTCATCAATACCGACGATGGATAGGCCGCAGTCCCTCCGGGCACGTAGATGCCGACCCTGGCCAGCGGCCGATAGAGCTGCCCCACGATCTCCCGGTCGCACCCGGGCTGTATCCAAGTCTGCAGCCTCTGGCGCTCATGAAAGGCGGCGATCCGGTCGCGGGCCAGCCGCACCGTGTCCAGGAGCACCGGCGACACCTGGTGGTATGCGTTCTGTATTTCTTCGTCGCGCACCTGGAGCTGCTCCGCCATCAGTTCAGCCCGGTCGAACTTGCGGGTTGCCGCCAGCACCGCCGCATCGCCCTGCTCCCTCACGGCTGTTATGATCTCCCGCACCGCCGGCTCCAGATCCTCGCCCCGGTGTTCCCGGCGCCGCAGGCGGGCAACCAGTTCATCCCCGCTGGCAACGACCCTGAGCATTACTTCGGACTCCCTTCCAGTGCCTGTTTGATGCTTGCCACAATGGCTGCCAGGCGCTCGTATTTGAGCCTGTAGGAGACCCGGTTGGCGACCAGCCTGGCGGTCATCCCGCCGATCTCCGCTATCGGCACCAGATTATTCTCTTTAAGGGTACGGCCTGTAGAGACCAGATCGATGATCACCTCGGCCAATCCCACCAGCGGGGCCAGCTCGACGTTGCCGGACAGCTTGATGATCTCGCCCGGCAGCCCCTGGCTGTAGAGATAACTCTGGGCCAGCCGGGGAAACTTGGTGGCCACCCTCAACTGCCCGTAGCGGGCGATGTAGCCGGACAGGCCGGCCTCGAATTCCTCCTGGCGATCGGCTGGCACCGCCACCACGAACCGGCAGGCCCCGTCTCTCAGATCTAGCAGTTCGCAGATATCCTTGCCCTGCTCCAGGATCACGTCCTTGCCCGCAATCCCCAGGTCCGCCGCCCCATATTCCACAAAGGTGGGGACATCGGCAGCACGACAGATGAGGCAGCGCAGGCCGGCCTCCTGATCGATGCTGATCAGCCGCCGCCCGCCCGCATCCAGGTCTAGAGTCATCAGGCCCGCTTGCTGCAGCAGGGTGCGGGAGATCTCCAGCAGACGGCCCTTGGGAAGTGCAAAAGTGATCGGTGCCTGGTTCATTTCAGCCTCAAGCCTCACTCCACCAGGATATGGGGTATTCCCCTGCGGGAAGCATAAGCGATCAATTCGGGGGCTGGGCTTCTGTTAACGGCGATCTCCACGCTGTAGCCCATTTCCCGCAGATCCCTGGCCTTATTGAAAAGCCAGCGGGAATCGGCGCCGATCAGAAAGTAATCCGGCGGGTTCTCCTCTGGCAAACCTGCCTGATCGAGCCCCGCCATGATCCGCTCGATGCCCAGGGCAAAGCCGGTGGCCGGGCAGTCAAGGCCGAACTTGGACAGCAGCTCATCGTAGCGGCCGCCGCCGCAGACCGGGTAACCGACGCCTGGAGCATATCCCTCGAAGACGATCCCTGTGTAATACCCCAACTCCCTGATCAGGGTCAGATCCACGTACAAATCGTCCTGAAATCCGTAATCGGTCATGATCTGCCACACCTGGCGCAGCCCTGCCAGGCCCTGCTCGGCCCGGGGTTCACTGATCAGCCCTGCAATCCGGTCCAGCACTTCGATGCCCCCGTGCAGGGATGGCAGTTCAGCCATGGCCGCCCGGCCGGCGCTGGATAGCCGCGCCGATGCCACCAGCAGCTCCCAGGAGACCAGATCCTTCCTGCTCAGAGCGAACTTGGCCTGCTCCTGCTCCGGCTGCGTAAACCCCGCTCCCGCCAGCGCACCGGCCAGCACGTCAACCTGTCCCACGGCGAGGCGGAACCCCTTCAAGCCTGACAGCCTGAGCGCCTCGCCAGCCAGGCAGAGGGCCTCCGCATCCGCTTCCGGGCTGGAGGCTCCCAGCAGCTCGACGCCCGCCTGATAGTATTCACGCTCACGCCCGGCCTGGCTCTCCCGCCGGAAGACGTTAGTTACATAGCAAAAACGCTTTGGGAAGGGCTGTTCCCGCAGCCTGGTGCTGGTCAGCCGGGCTATCGGGGTGGTCATATCGGGGCGCAGCAGCATGATCTGCCCGCGCTCGTCAATAAAGCGATAAAGCCGGTCGTGAAAGGGGATCCCCATGGCCGGCGCCAGCACTTCATAGTATTCAAAAGTGGGCGTGACCACCTCCTGGTAGCCCCAGGAGGCAAACAGGCCGAGCAGGCGGTTCTCCAGATCCCGCTTGCGCCGGGCCTCTCCGGGCAGCAGATCCCTGACGCCGCCCGGCATCCAAACAGTTCCCGAGTTCTCCAAAGTTTTTCGCCTCAATCGCTTTCAAACCTGAAAACCAGAGCCTAAGCCCGGACCAAAAACCTTATCAGCTTTGGTATCAATTTTTTTAAAACCGCATTTTTAGGGCCTGGATATCAGTTTCCATGCCGCTTCCATGCCTATATTATACCAAAATCCAGGTCTACGAACAAGTATTTGGATTGCTCTTTACTTTGCTGCAGACCGTGCGCACCTGCCCTGTGAACGGCGGTTCGTGCGCTGGAAATGCCGCGCAGTTATGCGCCGCATTCACTATAACAAGAATCGCCCTCCCGGTCAATTGCCACTTCCGGAACCATGGATCTGCCATCCAAATGATCAGTGAAGCCGCCTTTTTTAATTAAGAAAAAGTATTAGCACGGCTATGAATAATCAGTCTCAAATATCAAATAATAAAAGCCGTGGGGGTAAAATCTACCTCTTTTACAACAGGCAGGCAAGCGCAACCCAAATTTGAGGAGGTTGACAAACTACATGTACGTGCAAACCACGAATCCCTTTGGAATGGCCAGCATGAGCGGACTTTCCCAGAACTTTCCCAACAGCTTCAACTATGGCTTCGCACCTTCCGGCACCGGGCTCTGGCAAGGAATGATCAACCCGTCGTCGGCCTCGGTCAATCCAAGCCTGATGGGAATCAATCCAGCCGCCGGATTCCAGTCCGGCATCAACCCTTCGGCGGCAGGTTTCCAGTCCAGCTTCAACCCGATGCTTAACTGGGGCGGCCTCAATCAGCAGGGCATCTCTTTCAGCACCCCTGGGCTGGTCCAGCCCCGGGTAGACCTGAGTGAAACTAACAGCGACGTAGTGGTGGCAGCGGAGCTGTCGAACATCAATCCGAACAACCTGAACCTCACCGTAACCGATGATTCGATCACAATCAGCGCCAGCACCATGGGCATCCCCGGGATGACGGCGACCAGCATCTACCGCACCATCTCGCTTCCGACCAATGTCCGTGCCGAGCACTGCACTGCTTCATACAACAACGGCATCCTGGAGGTTCGCTGCCCCAAAGCGGATCTGGCAGCCCGGCGGCGCATCCAGGTTTCCAGCTAGTTGTCCCGCTCCATCCGTTTCGCGGCATAAACCGGTAGCACATACCCCCCACACTCTTCTTTCAGGAGGCTCGATCATGTCTATCGATTTCAGCGATAAGAATTCCAAACGTTCAAAAAATGCTAACACCGTGCCTGATCAGTTCGGGCTGCAGGACAACCCGGCCCAGGTACAGGAGATCCCCGCCGGGGATAACCCGGAGCCGCAACTGGAGCCTGGAGTCTTCCCTGGTCCGGTCCCGAGCTTTTTTCCATACACGCAGTATCCGAACCTGACCTGGCAGCCAAGGGTGGATGTCTTTGAAGACCACGACAACATTCTGGTGGTCGTGGAGGTGCCCGGGGTGAGACCGGAGGAGCTCAACGTGGAAAACAGCACCAACCTGCTGCTGATCAGCGGCCAGAAGCTTCCTGTCGCCAGCAGCGGCGAGAACATGGTCCCCCGCTACCGGGAGCGGATCTGCGGAAATTTTTCCCGTGAGATCCAGCTGCCCCAGCAAGCCGATTTCGACCAGGCGCAGGCCAAGTGCACGAACGGCCTGCTGGAGATCGTGATCCCCAAGAAAAGGCCGTCAACCAAGCCAGCCTGGCCGCAAGTCATCCGGCTCTAAGGCAAAGCATCAGTAGCAGCGACCAATTTTTTTTCAGGGGGGTAGGGAGTGTCACCCGTTCAGCTCTTCATCTTTCAGGATCCGGCGGTTGTAAGCATCGACGATATCGCTCCTGGTGATCACTCCGACCACTTTCCGTGAAGTTCCTCCCTCTATCACCGGGACCCGCCCTATGGCTCTGATCGCAAACTTCTGAAATACTTTCTCCAGCGATTCCCCGGGCGTGGCCACTACCGGGTCAGTGGTCATCACGGCGCGCACCGGCGTCGACAGGCGCCTATCGGCATCCACCCTGCGCAATTGAAACTAATATTTATCGGCGCAAATCCGGCCCGATCTTACACGACTCGTTCGGGCGTTGCTTTTTCTTGAGTGCCGGACCCCGTGATTGGTTATACTAAAACGACCTCATTATTTGGAACGCATACATTCCTTCGAGGGGCGGCTGCCGATGAGCGACTTGTTGAGCACTCTGAAGGGACTGCTGTTTTTCCAAGAGCCCGCGCCCGTCGAAAGGTTCATCCTGAGGGAAAATGAGAACGAAAGCCAGCTCGGCAGGCAGACGGGCCGGGGGGACGCCGGGAACAACGGGCCGGGAAGAAGGCGCCGGCGGAAGAACGGCGGGGATGAGCCGAAGCAGATAAGCAGGAGGCTCACCGAAAACCTTGACCAGATCAAAGAGAGATTCACCGTCCCCACCAACTCGGATGTCATGATCCGGGAGTTTGACGTCATTGTCGGCAACAAGCCTGTCGGCGCCTTCCTTGTTTACTACGACGGCATGGTCGACCGCAAGGTCGTGGACGACGACATCCTCCAGCCCCTGATGCTGCTCTCGAACCTGGACATCAAGAGCAGCGACCAGAGGATCAGCGAGTATATCCGCAAACACCTCCTGCCCCACAACCAGATAAAAGAGGCTCATGATTACGACCAGGTCCTGGGAGAAGTCAACTTCGGCGGCGTCGGCATCTTCGTGGACGGCATGGACTCCGCCTTCACGGCAGATGTCAAGGGCTTCGAACACCGGACGGTGGAGAGGCCGAACACCGAGATGGTGATCCAGGGGCCCCAGGAGGGCTTCACCGAGACGATCAGGGTCAACACGGCGCTGGTCAGGAAGAGAATGAAGGACGAGGAGCTGATCGTCGAGGATATCCTCGTCGGGCAGAGGAGCAAGACCCCCTGTTCCCTGCTCTACGTAAAGTCGATCGCCAACGATTCGCTGGTGGCGGAAGTGCGAAGAAGGCTGAAGAGCATCAAGGTCGATTACGTGCACGACTCCGGGGAGATCGAACAGCTGATAGAAGACAACACCTTTATCACCCCCCCGCAGGTGGTGGGAACGGAGAGACCAGACCGGGTGGCCGCACTGCTCAGCGAGGGCCGGGTGGCCGTGATCGTGCATGGCAGCCCCTTTGCCCTGGTCATGCCCACCACCGCCTTCGAGCTGATCCACTCCCCCGAGGATCACTATGTCCGGGCGCCTGCCGCCAACCTGATCCGCATCACCAGGATCATCGCCATGACAGTCGCCCTGCTCCTTCCCGGGGTCTATCTGGCGATCACCAACTTTCACCAGGAGATGATCCCGACCGGCCTGCTGCTGTCCATCGAGGCGGCGAGAGAAAAGGTGCCCTTCCCCACCGTCGTCGAGATCCTGATCATGGAGGTCTCCTTCGAGCTGATCCGCGAGGCCGGCATCAGGATCCCGGGTACGATCGGGCCGACCCTCGGCATCATCGGCGCCCTGATCCTCGGCCAGGCGGCCGTAGCCGCCAGCATTGTCAGCCCCATCCTGATCATCATCGTGGCCATCACCGGCCTCGGCTCCTTCGCCATACCAAGCTTCTCGTACGGATACTCCTTCAGGATCCTCCGGTTTCTCTATCTCTTGTTGGGCGCCTTTGCGGGGTTCCTCGGGATCGGCCTGGGCCTCTTCCTGCAGGGGATGTCGCTGGTCTCGTCCAAGTCGTTCGGCGTGCCGTTTCTGGCCCCCTTCGCACCCAAGACTGCGGACGGCCTGGGGGATGTGCTGCTGAAGGAGCCGGTCTGGAAGCAGGAGCGCAGGCCGGACTACCTGAACCCCAAGGATGACTTCAGGCAGCCGAAGATCAGCAGGGGCTGGGTAAGGCAGAATAACGGGGATGATCAGAACAATGGAAAGTGACATCACGTTTGGCGGGTGGGAGTCGATCGCCCTGATCGTCAACGCCATCTGCGCCAGGATCTTCTTGAACTTTCCCCGGACTGTGGTGGAAGATGCCGGGACTGCCGGCTGGCTGGAGACGATCTATTTCTCGGTCCTGGCCCTGCTATTGTTTGCCGTCATCGCCAGGTTGTATGCCCGGTTTAACCGGAAGGACTTGCTCGATATCGCCGATCTGGCCGGGGGGAGCACCGGCAGGATCATCTTCGGCCTCCTGTTCCTGGGGCTGATCCTCTTTGCCGGGATGCTGATCCTGAGAGAATACGCCGAGTGTATGAAGGTCATCTCCCTCACCGACTCCCCGCTCAGCTTCGTGATGTTGTTTTTTGCGGTGGCCATGGTCGCTGCCTGTTTTCTGGGCCTGGAGCCTATCGTGCGGTTCCACGCCATTGCCGTGCCGATCATCATGGCGGGGCTCCTCTTTATTTTACTGATGGTGGCCCCCTACTACGACCCCACCAATCTCCTGCCGGTGCTGGGGAACGGCATTTACGGCATTTTCGGGAAGGGCTTTTTCAGGCTCTCGACATACTCGCCCCTGGCCTACCTGGCCCTGCTTCCTCCATACCTCAAGGACCAGAAAAGCTTTGCCAGGATCGGATATGCCGCCTTGGGCATCTCCGCCTTGCTGCTGCTGGCCTCGGCCCTGGTCTACGCCCTGGTGTTCCCCTACCCCACCGGCCTGGAAAGCTTTCTGCCTGTCTTCAGCCTGGCCCGGCTGATCAACTACGGGAGGTTCTTTCAGAGGCTGGAATCGCTGTTCTTGCTGACTTTCGCGGTATCAGCCATGCAATACCTGAGCGTCATTCTCTTTTTTGCAGCCCACGTCTTCAAAAAGGCGTTCAAACTGGAGCATCACCGGCCGCTGATCCTGCCCTTTGCCATCCTGCTGTTCACTCTAGCCTTTCTGCCTTCAAGCCTCATGGTCACGGTCGATCTGGAGACGCGCGCTTATGTGAGTTTTGCCTGGGGCATCACCTTCGTGCTGCCGATCATCTTCCTGCTGCTGGCAAGAGTCCGGGCGCGGCCGACGGGAGGCGCTGCCAAGTGAAACGGGCCGTCGCCGTAATCCTGTTGTTTGCCCTGTGCTGCAGCCTGTCCGGGTGCTACGACAAAAAAGAGGTGGACGATCTGGCCTACGTGATGGCCATCGGATTCGACAAGGGCAGCATCAGCCCGGTCAGGGTGACCTTCCAACTGGCGGTGCCCACCGCCCTCGGCGGAGGCGGTGGAGGTGGAGGAGGAGGCGGAGGGGGAGGAGGCGGTGGAGGTGGAGGCGGCGGCAAGCCTTTCTCCATCATCACGGTGGAGGCGCCGGCGCTGAACTCGGCCCTGGAAATGGCCAACAACTTCCTGAGCAGGAGGCTGGAACTCTCCCACGCTGAGGTCGCCGTCTTCTCAGAGGAACTGGCCAGGAGCGGGAAAATAGACGAATACCTGCGCGGCATGGTGAGAAACGGCGAGTTCAGGCCAAACATCAACATCGTGGTCGCCAAGGGTTCGGCGGAAGACTATATCAAGAGCATCAAGCCGGTGCTCGATATCATTCCGTCAAAATACTACGAGCTGACCTTCAACTCCTATAAGTACACCGGCCTGAATGTCAGTTCCCAGCTGTTCAAGTTTTATTCCCAGATGGAATCACCCGCCGAGCAGCCCGTGGCGGTCCTCGCCGGAGTGGGCAAGTACAAGTCCTCGAAGGATGTCAAACCTGGCGAGTCGACCAACGAGGAAAAGGGGATGCCCCAACCCTTCGAGGGGAACTATCAGGCCGGGAGCATACCGAAGACGGGGGAGATGGAGGCCGAGATCGAGGGCCTGGCCGTCTTCGACGGCGACAAGATGGTGGGGGAGATGGACGGGGAGGATGCCACAGACTACCTGATGGTCACCGGCGACTTCCACGCTGCCTACAAAACGATTCCCGACCCCCGGACGCCGGATGTCTTTGTCGTGCTGAACGTGACCCAGGGCCGACCACCGGTCCGCAGGGTGGAACTGGTCGACGGGAAGCCTAAGATCAGCGTGAAGATCACCCTGGATGCCGACATCATGAGCATCCAGAGCGGCTACAACTACGAGTCGCCAGCCAACCTGCCGATCCTCGAACAGGCGGCGTCATCACAATTTCAGGGAGAGATCGCCGGGTTTTTGAACCGCACGGCGGGTGATTTTCACAGCGACATCTGCGGGTTTGGCAGGGAGGCCCGGGGCCTGTTCCTGACGTGGAAAGATTTCGAGGATTATGACTGGCTGCAGAAATACAAGGATGCCACTTTCGAGGTGGAGGTGCGGGTGCAGATCAGGAGGCCGGGCCTGATCCTGCGCTCCCAACCGATCAGGCCATCCGCAGGAGAAGGCCTGCCATGATCTCTCCGGGACCGGATTCTCGTATACATTCTTCTGGCCTATGTCTTTCTTCACACGCCGAGCTACGGAGCCTGGACGTGGAAAAGGAAAAACCGCCTCGGCGCAGCAGCGATCTTCATCCTGGCTCTTGCGGTACTGTTTTTCCCTGTGGTTGTCCTCTATCTGAAAAAGTAAATTCCTTGGACATGTCAGGGACGTCTCTGATCCTGATCCAGGGCATGTCAAAGCATATTAAGAGGCGCTCTCTGATCTTCCGCCATCCCTTCAGGCCGGCAGAGATCGAGCCGGAAGCATCATAGAAAATGGGTGCCGTTGATCACCAGTCCCAGGCGGCACTTCAGGAAATTGGCCGCTCTCCGGCACAGCAGTATTTTCGGAAGAAAGATCTCAAAGTAGTCGAACACCGACACGATCGCCGGATCTATTTCTAAATTGATCACGATCTCCCGCTGGTCCGGATCGATCTCCAGGTAGGATGTCGTAGCCGCATAGTTGACCCGGTCGCGGGTGGTAAAGGCCGTGGCGTCCTCCTTTCGCACCCGGGAGCGGTGCACGTTGGACTTGTCCGCCAGGATCACCGCTGCGGACAAATTGTTCACCACGTATCCCGAATTTTCCTCGTGGTTGCCGATGGCCGCGATCACCACCGCTATCTCCTCGGGGGGCATGCACTGCCGCTGCAAGAAATTGAAGGCCAGCAGCGCCCCGCTCAGCCCATGCTGGTGGCGGTTCACCACGTTTCCGATGTCGTGCAGGTAGCCGGCGATCTCCGCCAACTGCTGCTCCCTCTCTGAATACCCCAGGGTCTTGAGAATGTGCACGCTGAGCCTGGCCACGTATACGGCGTGCTGCTCATCGTGCGTGATCGACCCCATCGTGCTCAGGTACTCGTGCACCTTGTCCATCAGCATCTCGATTTCAGGATTGTGCTGGATATCGCAGAGGTTGATCAAGCCATTCACTCCAAGAAAGAATATTTTTTATTACTGTTATACTCAATTATTCTGGCTGATTCCGACTGCACTTGCCGGGTACCTCACCCATTCCGTCCCGGGTGGCCAAGGGGCTTCCCTTCCTGACTCAGAGCCCGGTGGGCGATGTCCCGCCGGAAGTGCATGCCCTCGAAGCAGACGCGGTCGACTCCCCGGTAGGCATGCCGGACTGCATCCTCGATGGTATCGCCCAGGGCGGTTATGCCCAGCACGCGCCCCCCGGCGGTAAGCAGTTCGCCGCCGGCTCTCCTCGTGCCTGCGTGGAAGACTAGACAATCGGTCGGCACCTGGTCCAGCCCCCCGATCACCTTGCCTGTTTCGTACGGCCCCGGGTACCCTCCGGAGGCCAGCACCACGCATGCGGCCGGGCGGGGGTCCCAATCGAGCTCGATCTCCGACAGTCTTGCAGACACCGTCGCCTCCAGCACCTCGAACAGGTCGCTGCGCAGGCGGGGGATCACCACCTGGGCCTCCGGGTCGCCGAAGCGGCAGTTGAACTCCAGAACGTATGGCCCCTTGGCGGTGATCATCAGGCCTGCGTAAATCACTCCCCGATAGGGGATGCCATCGCGCTGCAGCCCATGTATCAAGGGGTTTAGGATCCCGGAACAGACCCGTTCGTGGATTACCGGCGTATAGACCGGGGGAGGAGAATAAGCTCCCATCCCACCGGTATTCGGCCCGGTGTCACCGTCACCCGCCCGCTTGTGGTCCTGGGATGCCACCATCGGCAGCACGGTTTTCCCGTCGGCAAAAGCCAGCACGCTGACCTCCTCGCCCTCCAGGCGCTCTTCGACGACCACGGAGTTTCCCGCAGCGCCAAATGCTTTCTCCTCCATGATCAAGCGCAGGGCAGCTTCTGCTTCTGATGCATCTTCGGCCATGATCACCCCCTTGCCAGAGGCCAGCCCATCTGCCTTGACCACGCAGGGGCCTGCCAGTTCCCGGACGTAACTGATGGCAGGGCCGATCTCCCCGAAGATCTTGAAGGCAGCCGTGGGGATCCCGTACCTGGTCATGGCCTCCTTGGCAAAGGCTTTGCTGCCCTCGAGCAGGGCAGCCCTGGCAGCCCGGCCCGAAGGCCCGCAAACCGGACTCCTCGAACAGGTCGACGATGCCTTCCGCCAGAGGGGCCTGGGCCCTACCACCGTGAGGTCGATCTTCTGGCGCAGGGCAAAATCGCGCAAGCCTTCCAGGTCATCCGCCCTGCACGGCACGCATTCGGCATCGCCGGCGATTCCCCCGTTGCCCGGGGCGCAGTAGATCCGGTCCAAGCCGGGGCTCTGCTTGAGCTTCCAGACCAGGGCGTGCTCCCGACCACCGCTTCCGACTACCAGTACCTTCAATCCCTTTCCTCCCTGCAGATCACGAGCAAATTCCACTGGCAACACCCGACACCGACGTTCGGCGTTGCGGCATCACAGCATCTCAATGTTTGAAGTGGCGGCTGCCAGTGAAGACCATCACCATTCCGGCGGCGTCCGCAGCTTCGATGGCTTCCTGGTCACGGACCGAACCTCCCGGCTGGATGATCGCAGCCACGGCGAAAGCGGCAGCGCTGGCCACGCTGTCAGCGAAGGGCAGAAAACCGTCGGACGCCAGCACTGCTCCCCTGGCCCCACTACCCGCCTTGGCCAGGGCGATATTGACGGCGTCGATCCGGCTCACCTGGCCCTGGCCGATCCCCAGGGTAACCCTGTTACGAGCGACAACGATCCCGTTGGAGGCTGCATGTTTGACCACGGCCCAGGCAAACAGCAGATCGTCCCATTGGACGTCCGCCGGCTCCTGCCTGGTGACCACCCGGCTGCACAGCCTGACCTGGCCCGGATCCATGGGCAGGTCCGGCTCCTGGAGCAGAAATCCGCCGCTCACCCGCTTGAAGTCCAGTTCTCGCTGCAGGCCGCGCTCTCCGACAGCCAGCAGTCGCAGCTTCTGCCTGCCGGCCAGCAGCGACAGTGCCTCCTCGCTGAAGGCAGGGGCGATCACCGCCTCCAGGAAGCTCTCGCAGATGGCCGCTGCGGTCGGCCCGTCTACTGTTCTATTGAGCCCCACTATGCCGCCATAGGCAGCCGCTGCATCCGCCTCCCGGGCCTGCCTGAACGCATCGGCCAGAGTTCCTGCACAGGCCACCCCGGACGGCTTGTTGTGCTTGATCACCGCCGCGGCGATGGCCTGGAATTCTGAAGCCGTCCTCAAGGCGGCATCCAGGTCGAGGATGTTGTTGAACGATAGCTCCGGCCCCTGCAGCTGGCGGGCTCCTGCCAGACCGTGCGGCAAGCCCGCCTCCTCACGGTAAAAGGCGGCCTGCTGGTGAGGATTCTCCCCGTAGCGCAAGCAGGTCAGCCTGGCCAGGGGCAGCGCTAGGCGGAGTGGAAATAAGCGTCCTTCCGGAGCGGCGGTGCTGGCAAGGGGAGGCCGCGGCCGTGCGGCCTCCAGGCAGGCTTCTGCCTCTTCGGCGTCTGCCGCGCCGGCGGCGCCTGGCTCATCAGGCTCCAAGCCATAGAGGTAATTGGCAATGGCTGCGTCATATACAGCGGTGTGCCAGAAGGCCTCCCGGGCCAGCCGGAGCCTGGTCGCCAGGCTGGTATCGCCCTGCTCCCTCAACTCCCCGATTACTTCCGCGTAACGCTCCGGGTTGACCACCACCGTCACCCTGGCAAAGTTCTTGGCAGCAGCCCGCAGCATGGAGGGGCCCCCGATGTCGATCTGCTCGACTGCCTGTTCCAAAACAACCCCCTCCCGGGCAACGGTCTCCCGGAACGGGTACAGGTTTACGGCCACCAGATCGATCGGAGAGATCCCCAACCGCTCCAGCTGCTCCGCGTCCAGCGGCAGGCGCGCCAGGATGCCGGCATGCACCTTGGGATGCAATGTCTTGATGCGGCCGCCCATGATCTCCGGGAACCCGGTCAACTCCTCCACCCGCTGCACGGAAATTCCGGCCTGTTCCAAGGCTGCTGCCGTGCCCCCGGTGGAGATCAGACGGTAGCCCAGCCCGGCCAACTCCCTGGCAAATTCAGCGATGTCTTGCTTGTCTGAGACGCTGATCAGGGCCTGCCGCGCCCGGTTCGCCATGGGACCCACCTCTAATCTGACTTTTAGAGCAACGCTCTCAGTTCGTCAATTGTTAGACCAGCTTGGTCAAGCAAGGGGACGGTTCCTCGACTTATCTAAGCTAAGTACAAGAATCCTTGATCTGCTGCCACTCCAGCACGCTGTCCCGGGGGAGCCGGGGCTGGCGGCCTGACCAGTCGATCAGCACCCGGCGGCCTTGGATCCGCAGCCGGCCCTCGGCCAACAGTTGGAGAGCGGCCGGATAAGTCTTGTGCTCCTTGACCAGGATGCGGGAAGCCAGCGCATTGCCGGCATCCTCCTGCAAAACAGGCACCACCGATTGCAAGATAATCGGACCGGTGTCGGTCCCGGCGTCAACAAAGTGCACCGTGCAGCCGCTGAAACACACCCCTGCCTGCACCGCCTGCTCTTGGGCGTCAAGACCCCTGAAGGATGGCAGCAGCGCAGGATGGATGTTGAGCACCCGCGGGGTACCCGGCGTAGCTGGGTCGGGGAAGAGATCTAAAAAAGATGTTGACAGCAACCGCATAAATCCGGCCAGGGCCACCGCTTGCGGCTGGACGTTCTGCACCTCCCTGGCCAGCCGGAGGCCGTATGCGGAGCGGCTCTCGCCGGCTTCCGGGAGCACCGAAAACACAGGAACCCCGTGCTGGCGCGCCCATTGGAAAGCCGGCGGCTCCTTCCGTTCGCTGAACACCCCGGCCACTAACACGTCCAGGGCGCCCCCGGCCACCGCCTCCAGGATCCCTTTCAAATTGCTCCCCCGTCCGGATACCAGCACCGCCAACCGCAGCGGTTCCAACAGATCACTCCTCTATTCCCCTCTATATAGCTGACGCCCCTGCCGGGGTGGACCTCCCCGATTATGTAAACTTGCTCGCCCAGGCCCGACAAGACGGCGGACACATGCTCCGCCGACTCCCGGGCCATGACCATGACCAAACCGATGCCCATGTTAAAGACCCGGTGCATCTCCCCATCGGAGATGCACCGGGTATCAGCATCGCCCTGGATCAGCCGGAAGATCTCCGGCACCGGCCAGCTGCCGCGGCGGATCACCGCTCCCAGTCCGTCCGGCAACACCCGGGGCACGTTCCCGGTCAGCCCGCCGCCGGTGATATGAGCGGCCCCCTTGACGATCGGCTCCGGCGCATAATGGTCGCGCAGGGCCAGCACACTTTTCACGTAGATCCTGGTAGGGGTCAGCAGCTCTTCTCCTAGCTTGCGCTCCGTACCCGGCAGGTATGTGTCCACCGTCCAGCCACGCTGCTCGAGCAGCACCCGGCGGGCAAGAGAGAAGCCGTTGCTGTGCAGGCCGGATGAAGCCAGGCCGAGCAGCACGTCTCCCTCCCGGATCCTGCTGCCGTCCCAGATGGCGTCCCGGTCGACGACGCCTACCGCAAAGCCGGCCAAGTCATATTCCCCGGGCTGATAAAATCCCGGCATCTCCGCGGTCTCCCCGCCGATCAGGGCGCACCCGGCCTGCTTGCAGCCGGCCGCCACCCCCTTCACGATCTCCGCTGCCTGCTCCGGCACCAGCCTGCCGCAGGCCAGGTAATCCAGGAAGAACAACGGCTCGGCGCCACACACCAGGATGTCGTTGACGCACATAGCCACCAGGTCGATCCCGACTGTATCGTGCCGGCCGGCCAACTGGGCGATCTTCAGCTTGGTGCCCACTCCATCGGTGCCGGAGACGAGCACGGGCTGCCGGTAGCGAGTGGTATCCAGGGCGAACAGGCCGGAGAAGCCGCCGATGCCGGACAGCACCTCCGGTCTCATAGTCGAGGCCGCATGGGCCTTGATCAGCTCGACCGCCCGGTTCCCGGCGTCGATATCCACTCCCGCATCTTGGTAGGCATCATTTTCCCCGGTCATCTCATCACCTTAGTATTGAAACTAGATAATTTTGTATTCGGTTTTAACCTCAACATTGTTTTTCAACATCTGCCAGACAGGGCAGACTGAGTCCTCAGCCAATTGAATTGCTCTTTGAATATCCGCATCCCCCGTATCCGGAGAAGTTAAAATAAATTCAAGAAAGATCTGCTGCAATTTTATCGGGGGCTGTTCTCCTTTTATGCCTTTTGCATTGACACTAAATCCGGCTATCTTCTTCCCCATCTTTCTCAATAAATACACGATTGTCGTTGCACTACACCCTGCAAAACTCATAAGCAGTAATTCAAGACCAGCATAGCCTTGTCCATCCCCTATCGGGGGCTGATAGTCTAAAATAATGGGGTGGTCAGGATTAGAACTAGATACCCCAGTAAATTGAACCTTTTGATTAGTTAAAGTAACTGTAACTGTCAATTTTCCATCGTTCATAATCCTTCCCTCCTTTTCAGCTGTAGCAGTCTATTTCAACAACCACATCCAGGTACAGCATTCTCAGGCACCGGGATCGGATATTTGCCGCTGAAGCAGGCGACGCAGAAGTTCTCCGGCGGCATTGGGGCCATGGCCGTGTAGAGCCCGTCCAGGCTGAGATAGTTGAGGCTGTCGGCGCCGATCAGCGCCTGGATCCCGGCCAGGTCGTGATTGGCTGCAATCAACTCCGAGCGCCGGGAGGTATCGATGCCGTAATAACAGGAGTAGTTGATCGGGGGCGAACTCACCAGCATGTGCACCTCTCGCGCCCCGGCCTCCCTGATCATCTGCACGATCTTGCTGGAGGTGGTGCCCCGGACAATAGAGTCGTCGATCAGCACCACCCGCTTGCCGTCCAGGATCTCCCGCACGGCATTCAATTTCATGCGCACGCCCAGGTCGCGCAGGGCTTGGCTGGGCCGGATGAAAGTGCGGCCGATGTAGCGGTTCTTGACCAGGCCTTCGGAAAAAGGAATGCCGGTCGCTCCGGCATAGCCCAGGGCGGCGCTGGTAGCCGAGTCCGGCACCGGCACCACCAGATCGGCCTGGCATGGGTACTCCCTTGCCAGCTCGCGCCCCAGGGCGCTTCGGGCATGCAGCACGTTGAGTCCGTCGATCACGCTGTCCGGCCTGGCAAAGTAGACAAACTCGAAGATGCACAGGGCGCGCTTGGACGGATAGTGGCTGCGGAGGGAGGTGATGCCGCTCTCGTCGATCACCACAACCTCACCAGGCTCGACATCCCTGATAAACTCGGCACCGATGGTATCCAGGGCCGCCGACTCCGAGGCCAGCACATAACCCTGGCGGAAGCGCCCCAGGCAAAGCGGGCGGACCCCCATCGGATCCCGGATGCCAAACAGGCGGTTCTCGGTGATCACAGCCAGAGAATAGGCTCCCCTGATCACCGACATGGTTTTCAGGATGCCCTCTTCCAGGTTGTTCTTGGCGGTGTGTGCCAGAATGTTGACGATCAGTTCGCTGTCCGTGGTGGACTGAAAAACCGCCCCCTCTCCTGCCAGCTTCCGGCGCAGCTCGTGGTAGTTGGTCAGATTGCCGTTGTGGCCCAGGGCGAGCATCCCGTGCCGGTAGTGAAACACCAGGGGTTGGGCATTTTCAACAGCGCTCTCCCCGGTGGTCGAATAGCGAACGTGGCCCAGGGCGACCTTTCCTTTAAGCCGGTCGATGGATTCACCGGAGAAGATCTCTCCCACCAGGCCCATATCTTTGTGGCACTTGATCCTGATGCCATCGCCCACGGCGATCCCGGCGCTCTCCTGCCCCCGGTGCTGCAGGGCGTATAGGCCGAAATAGGACAGGCGCGCCACGTCCAGCTCCGTGCCGTAGATCCCGAAGATGCCACAGGCCTCCCGCGGCTTCTCGGCCTCATATCGGAACTGGCCGCAATCAGGCCGGGTGTTCAGCTCATCATGCTGGAAATGCTTTCCTTCCATAGCCTCTCCATCTCCTCAACCGACAGGTTGATCAAGATTCGTTCAGATTGCCTGACCACCAGGCTGCCGCCTCCCACCGAGCCTAGCACCCGGTAGGGCACGCCGTGCTCGCGGGCAGCAGCCGCCACCTGGGGCAGCCTGCCCGGGGAGCAGGTCACGATGATCGATGACTGGGTCTCGCCGAAGAGGATGCTGTCCGGCCTCGATGCCTCCGGCGCGGACGCTCCCACTTCCCATTCTACCACCGGCAGGTCGAGACTGGCTCCCACCGCGCCGGCGATGCAGCACTCGGCAACCGCCACCGCCAGCCCGCCCTCGGAGCAGTCATGGGCTGAACCCACCAGACCGCCGTGTACCAGGGAGCGGCAGCAGGATTGTACCCTGGCCTCGAGGGCCAGGTCGAGCTCCGGCACCGCTCCCGGCCTCCACCCCGTGGATGACCGAGAGGTACTCGCTGGCGCCCAGCCCGGGCCGGAACTGGCCGAATAGCATGATTGCGTCGTCCGGCTGCCGGAACCGGTCTGTGCAGCGCCTTTCTATATCGGGCAGGAGGCCGACCATCCCCACCACCGGCGCCGGGTAAATCGCCTCCCCGTTGGTCTCGTTGTAAAAACTGACGTTGCCGCTGACCACGGGGATCATCAAGATGCGGCAGGCCTCGCTCATGCCCTTGACCGCTTCCCGGAACTGCCAGAAGATCTCCGGCTTTTCCGGGTTGCCGAAGTTCAGGCAGTCGGTTAGTCCGAGCGGTTCGGCGCCGACGCAGGAGAGGTTGCGGGCCGCCTCCGCCACCGCCTGCATCCCTCCCCGGTAGGGATCGAGGTAGCAGTACCGGGCATTACCATCGGCGGTCAGGGCGATCCCCTTAGCTGTGCCCTTGATGCGCAGCACTGCGGCGTCGGCCCCGGGCGAACCACGGTATTGGTCATTACCATATGGTCGTACTGGCGGTAGACCCATTCCTTGCTGGCGATGTTGGGAGCAGCCAGAAGCCGCCGCAGCACTCCGTTCAGATCATCAGGCACGGGGACGCCGGCCACCGGCCAGCCCCGCTTCTCTTCGTAATAATCGGGCTGGCTGGCTTCGGGGAAATAGACCGGCGCCTCGTCAGTCAGGAGCCGCACCGGCACCTCCGCCACCACCGCAGCGTCGTCCCGGATCCGGTAGATCCCGTCGCCGGTGACCCTGCCGATCACAGCCGCTTCGAGGCCCCATTTCTCCACGATCCGGCGGACCTCTTGCTCCCGCTCCGGTTCGATAACCATCAGCATCCGCTCCTGGGACTCGGACAGCATCACCTCGTAGGGGGTCATCCCCTCCTCCCGGCGCGGCACCAGGGACACGTCCAGGTCAAGCCCGGTTCCCGCCCTCCCGGCCATTTCGGCGCTCGAACTGGTCAGTCCGGCCGCCCCCAGGTCCTGAATACCGACCACCAGCCCGGCCCTGATCACCTCCAGGCAGGCCTCGATCAGCAACTTCTCCATGAAGGGATCGCCCACCTGAACGGCGGGCCGCCGCTGCTCACTCCGCTCACAAAGCTCCTCGGAGGCGAAAGTGCAGCCGTGGATCCCGTCCCGCCCGGTCCTGGCGCCCACCAGCAGCACGCAGTTGCCGGGCCCCGCCGCCCTGCCCCGTCTGATCTGGCCGTGCTCTACGAGACCGACGCACATGGCGTTGACCAGGGGGTTATCCTTGAAGCTGCTGTTGAAGGCGACCTCCCCGCCCACCGTGGGGATGCCGAGGCAGTTGCCATAGTCGCCGATCCCGGCCACCACGCCGGAGAACAGGTAACGCACCCGGGGATCTGACAGATCGCCGAAGCGTAGGGAGTTCAGAGAGGCGATCGGGCGCGCCCCCATGGTGAAGATGTCCCGGACAATTCCCCCCACCCCGGTGGCCGCCCCCTGGTAGGGCTCGATGGCCGATGGGTGGTTGTGGCTCTCCATCTTGAAGACGATCCCCAGTCCGTCGCCGATATCGACAATGCCGGCGTTCTCGCCTGGTCCTTGCAGCACATGGCTGCCGCCGGTGGGAAACAGTTTCAACACCGGCTTGGAGTTCTTGTAGGAACAATGCTCCGACCATAGCACCGCAAACAGCCCGGTTTCCAAATAGTTGGGCTGGCGGCCGAGCAGGCTGCAGATCCGGTCATATTCGGCCCGGGTCAGGCCCATCTCTTCAAATACAGGGGCGCCCTCACCCCGGGCACCCTGCGGGCCTTCCCATGTTCACCGCCCGTACCCGCTTTAGCGGGTCGGGCGCCCGGCACTCCTGGTCTTCGTTTGGCCCAATTTCAAGGCGGCGCTCACGTTCGCTGTTCAGGGAAGGCGAATCCACGCCTCCGCCTGGCGCCCTCCGCCGCCGGCCTGCGCCCGAATCTGTTTTTCGCTCAGGCATGCCGGATCACCTCCCGTTCCCTGGCGATTCCCCACCAGCTCAGGATCGACATCCAGACCCGCAGGCCGTCGGTGTTGCCGAGCACGGCTTCCGAGCAGCGCTCGGGATGGGGCATCAGCCCGAGAATGTTGCCCCGGCGGCTGCAGATCCCGGCGATGTTGCCGAACGAGCCGTTGGGGTTGGCCTCGGGGACAACCTTCCCAAACCGGTCGCAGTACCTGAAGACGATGCGCCCCCCGCCTTCCAGCTCTTCCAGGGTTTCCCGGTTCGCATAATAGTTCCCCTCGCCATGGGCGATCGGCATCCTGATCACCTCGCCGGGCAGGTAATTGTTGGTGAAGGGCGTGCCTGCGCTCTCGACCCGCAGCCGCACGTCCTGGCAGCGGAACTGCAGGCTGTCGTTGCGCCTCATGGCTCCAGGCAGCATCCCCGCCTCCAGCAGCACCTGGAAGCCGTTGCAGATCCCCAGGACGAGGCCTCCCCGCTCGGCAAAGGCCGGCAGTGCATCCATGATGTTGGCGAACCTGGCGATTGCTCCCGCCCGCAGATAGTCCCCATAGGCGAATCCGCCCGGGAGGATGACGCAGTCAAAGTCATCCAGGCTCCGCTCCTGGTGCCATATGTAAGAGACAGGATGGCCCAGCACCCGGTCAATGACGTGGTAGGCATCCATGTCGCAGTTGGATCCCGGAAACACCACCACTCCGAATCTCATGGTCAGACCTCCTGCAGCTCGAAGGTATAGTCCTCGATCACCGGGTTGGCCAGCAGACGGTCGCACATCTCACGCACTTCCCGCTCTGCCTGGCTGCGGTCAGGAGCGTCCAGGGCGAGCACCAGAAACTTACCCACCCGGACGTCAGCTACCATGCGGTAGCCCATGCTGGCCAGCCCGCCCTTGACCGCGTTGCCCTGGGGGTCAAGGATGCCCTGCTTCAAAGTGACATAAATCCTCGCCCGGTATTGTTTCAGCGCGGGAATACTTTCAGCCTTGAGATTCTTTCCTGTTTGTCTGGCTCTGGCTTTTGTCGACGTGATTTTTCCCGAGCCCGCCACCCCGATCGCCCCCTATATGGTCTCCGGCCATGGGCCTAACCATCATTCAGCCTCTTCCACACCTCTTCGTAAGCTGGGATCAGGCCGCCAAGGTCGCGCCGGAAGCGATCCTTGTCCAGCTTCTCCCGCGTTGCCCGATCCCAGAGCCGGCAGGTATCCGGAGAGATCTCATCTGCCAGGATCAGCTCGCCCCGGTGAACGCCGAACTCCAGCTTGAAGTCCACCAATATTAAACTCCTGGTGTCCAGGTAGGAGCAAAGCACCTCGTCAATCTTCAAGGCCAGGGAGCGCAGCTCCCTGATGCGTCCACCATCCGCCCAGCCCAGGGCGCTAATCTGATCTTCCGTCACCATGGGATCGTGCAGTTCGTCGCTCTTGTAAGAGAACTCCACCGCCGGTTGCAGCAGGACCCGCCCCTCTTCGATGCCCAGCCGTTTGGCCATGCTCCCGGCGGCAAGGTTGCGGACGATCACCTCCAGGGGGACGATCTCCACTTTTTTGACCAGCATCTCATTGGGGCTCAGCAGTTTTACGAAATGGGTCGGGATGCCCGCCGCCTCCAAGAGGGAGAAAAAATGGGCGGAAATCCGGTTGTTCAGTGTGCCTTTGCCTGAAATCACGTCTTTCTTCAACCCATCGAAGGCCGTGGCCTCATCCTTGTATTCCACCCAGATCAGGCCCGGGTCGCGGTCGCATACATCTTCTTGGCCTTGCCCTCGTAGAGCAGGACGCCTTTTGCGCGTCTTACCATTTTGTTTCCAGGCCATGGCCTCTGCCAATGACTCCCAGTACTGCACCGGGGCAGGGCCGAGACCAGATCGCCAGAAGATATAGTCCAACCGGTCCAGGTAATGCCTGGGATCGCAGAGGGTGTCGATCTCGTCAGCCGTGAGGTACTGCCCGATAGCCGGGTCTGCCTTCAGCGCTGCCAGGAAATCTCCTTCGGGCCAGTTCCGGTGGGCCTGGCGCTGCACCAGGGAATAGGCATCCTCACGCGACAGCCCTTTGGCCACCAGCGCCAGCAGCAGCCTCTGGCTGTAGATTAGCCCGTGGGTGCGGGCGAGGTTGCGCTCCATCTGCTGCGGATAAATCTGCAAGCGTCGCAGCACCTCGGTGAACTGCACGATCATGTAGTGCAGCAGGGTGGTGCTGTCCGGGATGATGATCCGCTCTACGGAGGAGTGGGTGATGTCCCGCTCGTGCCATAGCGAGATATTCTCCATGGCGGCCAGAGGCGTTGCCCCGCAGCACGCGGGCGAGGCCGCTGATCCGCTCGCAGGTGATCGGGTTGCGCTTGTGGGGCATGGCCGAAGAGCCCATCTGCCCGGCGGCAAACCCCTCCTCCGCCTCCAGCACCTCGGTGCGCTGCAGGTGGCGGATTTCCGTGGCAAACTGCTCCAGTGAGCCGGCGGTGACAGCCAGTGCAGCCAGGTACTCTGCGTGCCGGTCGCGCTGCAGTACCTGGGTGGAGACCTTGGCGGGAACGAGGCCGACCCTGCGGCAGACATAGTTCTCCACGTAGGGGTCGAGGTGGGCGTACGTGCCCACTGCACCTGACAGGCGGCCGACGCTGATCGACTGGCGGGCGTGTTCCAGGCGGACCCTGGCGCGGTCAAGACCTGCATGCCACAGGGCGAACTTGAGCCCCAGGCTGATCGGCTCCGCGTGCACGCCGTGGGTGCGCCCGATCATCGGCTGGTTCCGGTACTCCCTGGCCCGATCGGCCAGCAAGGCGCTTAAAGTTTCCAGCGCTTTCAGGATAAGGTCCAGGGCATCGCGGATCAGGAGCGACAGGGCTGTATCCACGATATCGTAGGAGGTCAGCCCAAAATGCAGGTACTTGCCGGCATCGCCGACGCTCTCGGCCACGCAGCTGACGAAGGCAATCACGTCGTGCCTTGTCACCGCCTCGATCTCGGCGATGCGCCCGACGTCGAAGCGCGCCCGCTCCCGGATCTCCCGCACCGCCTGCACGGGAATCCTGCCGAGCTCAGACCAGGCCTCGCAGGCCAGGATCTCCAGCTCCAGCCACTTCTGAAAGCGGTTTTGCGGCTCCCACAGCGCCTTCATCTCCGGCAGGGTGTATCGTTCCAGCACCTGATCCCGCCTCCTTTTACCATAGTTCGAAATAGTCGAGTGCCGTGAAAGAATGAGTCCGATCTCTGATCCAGCCCCAATAATCATATAAAGAAGCCTGGCGATGAGAATACAGTCTTTGCAGGGAATCGGGTCTTCATTTGGTTGAGGTTGAATTGGAGCCGCTACAGACTGTTAACAGAAATGCCTGGAGTTCCTTTAAGGTTGCAGCCTCTGCTGCAGGCGCGCAGACCTGACGGCTACATCTGCAGCCATTCTCTCTCTGTGCGCCTTGAGCTGGCGGCGCAGCCCGCTGTCTGCCAGGGACAGCATCTGGATGGCGAGCAGGGCCGCGTTGCGGGCGCCGTTGACTGCCACAGTGGCCACCGGGACGCCCGGCGGCATCTGGACGGTGGAGTAGAGGGCGTCCATGGCGCTCAGGGCACCCCCCTGGAGCGGTACCCCGATCACCGGCAGGCAGGTGAATGATGCCAGCACCCCCGCCAGGTGTGCCGCCATCCCCGCAGCGGCGATAATCACCTGCAATCCTCTTTCCTCGGCGGTGGCGGCATATTCTGACACCCGCCTCGGGCTGCGGTGGGCGGAACACACGCAGATCTCGAAGGAGACTTTAAAATCCTTTAAAACCTGGACTGCCTCTTCCATCACCTGCAGGTCGGAGTCGCTTCCCAGAACGACCCCCACGGTCACTCTCGTCTCCGGCACCTTTAGACTCATGTCCTCACCATCCTTTTCAAAGCTCATATTGGGAATTCAACTTTCAGCCTGCGAACACTCCGGTCAACTTTTGCGGCGCCGGGGTACCCGCGCAGCGGGTCATTCACCCGGGTACCCGCGCAGCGGGTCGGACAGGTGTTTCGCACTGTGTCGCCGGGGTACCCGCGAAGCGGGTCATTCACCGGGCTGTGCCTACACAACCGCTAGCATGAAACGCACGTCCACAGCCATTAAGAGGAGATGCACTGCGCCGATGACCCCAAGGATGCATTTTCGGGCGCAACAGGAAGCCCGCGGCTATTCCCATTCGATAGTGGCCGGCGGCTTGGAGGTGATGTCGTAGAGAACCCGGTTCACCCCAGGCACCTCATTCACGATCCGGCTGGATATCCTTCCTAATAGATCGTAGGGAAGGCGTGCCCAATCGGCGGTCATGGCGTCATCGCTGGTTACTGCCCGGATCACGATCGGGTGGGCATAGGTGCGTTCATCCCCCATCACCCCGACGCTGCGGACCGGGAGCAGCGCCGCGAAATACTGCCAGATGCTGCGCTCCAGGCCGGCTCGAGCGATCTCTTCCCGCAGGATCCAGTCCGCCTCCCGTACCATAGCCAGCTTCTCTCCGGTGACCTCCCCGAGCACCCTGACGGCCAGGCCAGGCCCCGGGAAAGGCTGCCGCCAGACGATCCGCTCCGGAAGTCCCAACTCCAGGCCTACCTGCCTCACCTCGTCCTTGAATAGCCAACGCAGAGGCTCCAACAACTTCAGCTTCAGATCGGCCGGGATGCCGCCCACGTTGTGATGGGTCTTGATCACTGCGGCGGTCCCGCTTCCGGACTCGATCACATCAGGATACAGTGTTCCCTGCAACAGGAATCCGGTTTCTCCAAGTTTAGCGGCCTCCTCTTCGAACACTCTCACAAACTCGTTGCCGATGATCCTGCGCTTCTGCTCCGGGTCGACGACTCCCCGCAGTTTGGAAAGGAAGCGCTCCTGTGCGCAAACAGTGATGATCTGCATGCCCAGGCTCTCCCGGAGGGCCGCCTCCACTTCTTCTCTCTCATTTTTGCGCAGCAACCCGTGGTCAACAAAGACACAGGTCAGCTGGTCGCCGACAGCCTGGTGCACCAGGGCGGCAGCCACTCCGGAATCGACGCCCCCGCTCAACGCCCCTACCACCCGCTGGCCGCCGACGGTCCGCCTGATGGCGACAAGCTGTTCTTCGATCACTGAGGCCGGAGTCCAGTCCCCCTTACAGCCGCAGACCCGGAACAGGAAATTGGCAAGAATCTCGCTTCCCTGCGGGGTATGTCGCACTTCAGGATGAAACTGCACCCCGTATAGCCTGCGCCGGGGATCGCACATGGCTGCAATCACATTGCCTGAGGTGACAGCCGCCACCTCGAAACCAGGCGGAGGGCTGTTCACCCGATCGCCGTGGCTCATCCAGACGCTGATCTCCTGGGGCAGACCGCTGAACAGCGGCTCCGGGTGGAGCACTGTGAGCTGCGACGGCCCGTATTCGCGCCGTTCCCCCCCGCCGACCTGACCACCCAGGAGGTGGGCCATCAACTGCATCCCGTAGCAGATGCCCAGCACCGGGACCTCGCCCGAGAGCAGCTCCGGGTCACAACGAGGCGCTCCGTTTGCGTAGACGCTGGCTGGCCCTCCTGAAAAAACGAGGCCGCGGGGGTGATGGAGACGAAGCTCGGCCCAGGTTTCGGAACAGGGAACGATCTCGCAGTAAACCTTGGCCTCCCGGATGCGGCGGGCGATCAACTGCGTATACTGCGCCCCAAAATCCAGCACGTAAATCAGATCGCGGTCGGTGGACACGATGTTCCCCCTATAGTACAGAGGTGCTTGGAGCCCGGCCCTGAACGCTTTTTAACCATTACAGCTGGGCGATCAGGGCTGATCCTGGCGGATCAGGTATATGCCCGGCAGGTTGCGGTAGCGCTGTCCGCAGTCCAGGCCATAACCGACGATAAAGTTGTCGGGGATGCTGAATCCGTTATAGTCCGGCTGAAAGTCGACCTGCCTGCGCTCAGGCTTGTCCAATAGAGTGCAAACGCGGCAGGTCTCGCGGGTGCCTGGCTCTTATGTATTCGCTCAGGTACTTCAGGGTCAACCCGGAATCGATGATGTCCTCCACCAATAACACATGCCGGCCGGCGACGCTCTCATCCAGATCCTTGATGATCCTGACCACTCCGGAACTGGTGGTGTCCTGCCCGTAGCTGGAGACAGCCACAAAGTCGATAATCACGGGCATCTCCAATCTGCGCACCAGGTCCGCCAAAAAGATGAAGGCACCCCGCAGGATGCCAACTGTCAACAGCTCTTCGCCGGCATAGTCCTGGTTGATCTTTGCAGCCAGCTCCTCGATCTTTGCTTGCAGCTCTGGCTCTGTTATCAACACATCGAGCTTATCCACAAAGAACCTCCAATTATCTCTACTAAATATTATATCATAGGATTATTCGTCACGGTGCGATAATAGCCGTCTGGCCGAAAAGACAACGCCATGCACGTATATTGTACCTGTATCTCAAAGACAAATGGATCGCCCCTATCTATCTTCGGGACGGAACGGGCCGGATCAGGTGCCCGTTTCCCATGTGGACAGGTAGCGCGTTTGCTCCGTGGTCAGCTCCTCCAAACAAATGCCGTAAGCCGCAAGCTTCAGGCGCGCCACCCGGAGATCGATCTCGGCCGGCACCTTGTAGACGCCTGCCTGTAGCTTTCCCCGCTGCGCAAGCAGCCAGGCTGCCGAGAGGGGCCTGGTTGGCAAAGCTGAGGTCCATCACCTCTACCGGGTGGCCCTCGCCGCAGACGAGATTCACGAGCCGCCCCTCTCCCAGCAGGTAGACGCGGCGCCCATCTGCGAAGCGGAACTCCTCCACGTTCTCCTTTACCAGTCGCCGGGAGGTGGTCATCTGCTCCAGGGCTGGGATGTCGATCTCCACGTTGAAGTGCCCTGCATTCGCCAGGATGGCTCCGTCCTTGAGCACGGCCAGGTCTTTCCCGGACAGAGCGTGCAGATCACCGGTAGCGGTGACGATGAAATCAGCCCTGGCAGCGGCGCTCTGCATATTGCAGACATCGTTGCCGTCCATCAGGGCTTCCAATGCCCGGAAAGGGTCGGCCTCCACCACGATCACACGCGCGCCCATGCCCCGCGCCCTGGATGCGATGCCGCGCCCACACCAGCCGTAGCCCACCACTGCGAAGACAGATCCGGCGATCAGGTAGTTGGTAGCCCTAAGCACGCCGTCGATCGTAGATTGTCCGGTGCCATAACGGTTGTCAAACAGGTGCTTGGTCAGAGCATCGTTTACCGCTATCAGCGGGTATTTCAATGCGCCATCCCGGGCCATGGCGCGCAGCCGGATCACCCCGGTGGTGGTCTCCTCGGTGCCCCCGATGACCTGCCCCAACTGCCCCGGGCGTTCCCGGTGCAGGGTCGTCACCAGATCGGCCCCATCGTCTATGGTGATCTGCGGCTCAGTGTCCAGCACAGCGTAGATCTGGCGGTAATACTCCTCCGTATTCACGCCTCGCCTTGCGTAGGTAGGGATTCCGTAGACCAGGTTGAGAGCGGCGGCGATGTCGTCCTGTGTGCTGAGCGGATTGGAAGCGCAGAGCACCACCTGTGCCCCGCCCGCCTTGAGCAAGCGCGCCAGGTTGGCAGTTTTGGCGGAGATGTGCAGACAGGCCGCGAGCCTGACGCCATCCAGCGGCCGAGCCTCTTCCCAATCCCGGCGCACCTGCTGCATCACCGCCATTTTTTGCCAAGCCCACACGATGCGCTGCTCCCCTTTCCTGCCTAACTCTTCATCTTTCAAGAGGAGATCTTCATGAGTGGGCATCATTATCTTTCCTCCCGGTTTTCTATGATAATTGGCAAAAGATACTTTATTATATCATATTTCTGCAAACAACCCGCAAATATTGCCATTATCCCTGTTTATCCTTGGATCCTGCCTTTGCTGGTAGGCAAACCGTGATTATTGGCAAAAGCAGGTCCTGCATGTTACACTGAAAAAGACGGGAGGCGATGCTTAAAAGAATTAATTGCTGCGTTAAAAGCTGCGTTAAAAAGAGACGGAAATGCTGTTTTCAAAAGAAATGATGCGGTTGCCAATAAATGAATCTGTACAGAACCGCGACGCAGAGCGCTTTTAACCCTGAGGGGTATCAATTAGAGGCTGGATGAACAATGATTCCAAAAACTGTATCGAGGAGTGAGGCCATGACGGCAGAAGTTTTCTTTACCGATCTCAGGGCAAATAGCGGCAACAACCTTTTAGACAAGGTCGACCGCCTGTTCGAACGCGCCGGGTTTGCTTCGCTGATCAAACCCCGGGACCTGGTGGCGGTGAAGCTGCACTTCGGGGAGCGCGGAAATACGGCATACGTCCGGCCGCAGTTCGTCCGCCAGGTTGTGACCAAGATCAGGGCTGCCGGTGGCCGCCCCTTCCTGACCGATGCCGGCACCCTCTACGTGGGAAGCCGCGCCAATGCCGTCGACCATGTGGAGACCGCCCTGGCCAACGGTTTTGCATACGCCACAGTGAACGCCCCGGTGATCATCGCTGACGGCTTGTCGGGGCGCGACCATGTCACCGTGCCGGTCGACCTGAAGCATTTCAAAGAGGCCAAGGTGGCCAGCGCCGCCTACCAGGCAGACGCCCTGATCGCAGTGACGCACTTCAAAGGCCACGAGGCCACCGGTTTTGGAGGAGTCTTGAAAAACATCGGGATGGGACTTGGCACCCGGGCCGCCAAGCAGGCAATGCATTCCGACGTATTACCCGCAGTCGACCCCGACCGCTGTATCGGCTGTGGACGATGTGCCGAATGGTGCCCGGCCGGGGCGATCACCATCGATGATAAGGCGCAGATCGACGCCGCCAAGTGCATGGGCTGCGGAGAATGCACCATCACCTGCATCGAGGGGGCCGTGGAGATCAGTTGGAAGAGCGATGCCTCCTCTCTGCAGGAGAGGATGGTGGAGTACGCTTTTGCTGTTCTTAAAAACAAGAGGGGAAAAGCCGGGTTTATCACCTTTCTCCTCGACGTGAGCCCCAACTGCGACTGTTGGAATTACAACGATGTGCCTGTCGTTCCGGACGTGGGCATCCTGGCCGGCACTGACCCGGTGGCCCTGGACCAGGCCTGCGTCGACCTGGTCAACGCCCAACCGGCAATGCCCAACAGTGCTGTGAATCTGCCGCCGGGGACGGACAAGTTTAAAAAAATCTATCCAGACATCGATTGGAACTTCCAGCTGGCATATGGCGAGCAGATCGGCCTTGGTTCGAGGAACTACCGGCTGATCAAGCTTTAAATAACCGGCCATTCCTTTGGAAAATGCCGACAGCAGGCCAGAACTTTATTCCCTTGTTCAGATTATTGTCACTCTACAAGTTTGTTGGTTTCATGCCGATTATTTCGGAGGATTGATGACAATCTTCCTGTTAAAATCTTGAAAGCTCACCGTCATGTTCAAGAAAGTGCCAGGACTGTTATTGTTTTCAGCAGCCACCATCCCTTTGACCAGGGTGTGCCCTGCCTTGGTCACCCAGAGGCGGTAGCTATAGTTTTTCCACCACATCTCCAGGTACTGGCTGTCAATCTCCGGCTGAAACTCCACCACCCAGCAATTGCGGCCATTGATCCGTTCCGTTCCTGTCACCTTTGGATTTAAGACCGCCTTGAACATGAAGTTGCTCAGCGGGTCGATCTCCGCGTAATGAGATCTGCTGCCGCGTCATATCAACCCCGTCAAGTATATACCACTGATTGTTGATCGGATCGAGGGTGAAACTGCGGCTGCCGATCTGGTAGATTTCCACCGGGGTCCCCAGAATTGTTCCCTTGAAGTGGTAGCTGTCGCCTGCCTTTTCCCCCTCAATCTGAGTCCAGGGCCGATTGTCCTGTCCATTGCTCCAATAGGATTGGATCTGGTAACGGTAACTGCCGGCCTGCCGGGCCTTGGCGATCGCCTCCGTGATCAGCGATGCCGGCTCCACCCGGAACTCGGCCAGATAATAACGATAGCCCGCAATTGCCAGGATCGCCAGCATGAAGATCAGCCCAGCCACCCACCAGATTTTTGAAGCCCGCAACCAGTAGACCTGCAACTGGGACCCCACCCCCCCACCCGGATGCTCCTTTTAACATTTTATGCGGCCACCCGGCGCCCGATGCAGAATAGGCGCCCGGCGGCCCGGCGCTCAATAAAGGGGCGGGGCAGTTCCCGGGACCCCTGGCCACGAAATATGGCGCCAAGTACCGATAAAAAAAGAGATCAACCAGTTCTTAGTTGAGCTCTTTTCGTATCTCTGGTATCTTTTCTCAGTTTCAATTTCTTTACCAAAAAACAAATAGAATATGCAAAGCCGGTAGCCCTTAATAAAATTACTTATGCCATATAAGCAGATCTCAAATCCTTAAATTGATATGATAAAATATAATAGTTCGATCGATGATAAAAGCATGAAGACGGGTGGAAGGGTCAAAATGCCTATGAGCAACAAAGAGATTCAGAGATTGGCCAATCTTTATAAAGCGCTAGGCGAGCCGACGCGCCTGCAGATCATGCAACTGTTGGCAAGAAACGAAGAGCTCAGTTGCACCCAACTTTCCGAGCGCCTCGGGGTCATTCCCTGTTCTACCCTTTCACATCACCTCAAGCAGCTCATCGATTGCGGCCTGATTGAACTGCGCAAAGAGGGCACATACCATATCTATAGCTTGCAACTGGATATGGTGAAGCGTTTCGCCCCGGGACTGCTGGATGATTGAGCAGGCGGCAGGGCCGTGGGGCAAAAACTTACATAGATATTTTTATTTTTTTGGATCGCATTTTTATAATTGCAGAAATATCGAGAAATGAAGAGAATGATCTTGGTTATTTACTTTTATAAAGAAAAAAGAATTAATAGAAGCGGATACTCTTGCGCAACAAGTTAGTGAATCTGGCCATCCGTGCATATAATTGTTATCAAAAGCGCCCTCCGGGTTTAAGTTGCAAACATTCTTAAACTTTATTACCGGAAAGGAGGGATTCCTGATGAAGAGATACATGCTGCGGGCTGTTGCCCATTGCAAGGAAGGAGCCTCTACGTTGTCCCGGGTAGGACGCTAAACTGCCCAAGGAGGCTAGGATACGCTAGCCTCCTTTATTGCTATGGCTGTTGCTGGTGGCTGCCATTCTGTTTTTCAAAGAACAGCCGTGGGGAACGGCAGTTGTCCTATGGGAAGGCGATCAGCCTCGGCAGCAGGGAATATCATCTGATCGAAATTTAAGGATGATCGCCATCTGAGCACGAAACGTGCACATCAACTTCTTAGGAGGCGATGATTTTGGAGACGAGAGAGTGCATCAGGACCAGGCGCAGCATTCGCAGGTTCACGGATCAACCGGTCAGCGAAGAGCAGTTTAAGGAACTGCTGGAGGCTATCCGCTGGTCTCCGTCTTGGGCTAACACCCAGTGCTGGGAGGTAGTGGCGGTCAGGGAGCGGGAGGCAAAAGAGAAGCTGGCGTCCCTCGTGATCAGAAAGGACAGCCCTGCCGCCCAGGGTCTCATCGAGGCGCCGCTGGTCCTGGTCATGTGCGGCAGGGTGGGCCTGGCGGGTTTCCATCAGGGGCAAGCCAGGACTGATAAGGGGGACTGGTATATGTTTGACCTGGGCATTGCCTGCCAGAATCTGTGCCTGGCCGCCCATGCCATGGGGCTGGGAACCGTGCATATGGGCGGCTTTGATCACCCGGCCCTGGATGATTACCTGGGCTTACCGCCGGACGTTCATTCGGTGGAGATGATTCCGGTCGGCTATCCTGCCCAAGAGGCGGCATCACCGGCTCGAAAGGAGCTCAGCGTCTTTGTCCATCTAGAAAAGTATGGACAGAGGATAGTCTGATATCTTGTCAACCACCCGCCGCCTATAGAGGTGGGGGCTTGCGCCTAACCCAAAGCAGGCTGACGCGATAGGCCGGTTGACGATGGCCCGCCAGCAACACTTATAGCATTACAGGCAAGGTATTTCCGGGCAATATTGCGAGAGGCGTTCAAATCGGCGTTAAGCTCGAATCCGCATGCCCGACAGACAAAACGTGATTGAGAACGGCGATTGGAGCGATGGAGGTGCCCGCAACGAGAACACTCTTGCGAGGTATGGCGAGGGTCAACACCGGCAACCTGGCACCCCTTGGCTTCAGCCTTGTACCCCAGGAATGCCCGGAGTTGGGCGAAGCTCCAGGAGTGCAGACGACGGCGCGATTCCCTGCCGTGTTGCCGGACACGGGCACGGATGTTAACCAGATTCTCAGCTGAAATTACACTGCCAGGCTGAACGGAATCGACAATGCGCCGACTGAGCACGTGATCGCAATCACGGCGGAAACGGTTAACCTTTCCGCCAAGCCTTTTAAGATGGCGCTTAGCGGACTTGGTGCCTTTCGCCTGAAGCGAGCGCTTCAATCGGAAATACCGGCGGTCGATGTTTTTCCACCGCTTCTCACCAAAGAACTGGTTATTAGAACAGACGGCAGGACGGTTCAAACCCAGATCAACACCGATCACATCTCCCGACGATTCAAATTCAACATCGGGAATCGTGACCACCACATGCAACCAGAAAGCGCCTTGGCGATAGATCAGATCGGCGCTGTCAAAACCGGTGGCTTTAACCAGAATACTATTGGCGTGAGGATTGATAGAGAAGGCGACTTTCTGTCTTCCGGCAGTGGACGAGAGACTGACAACGGTAGCTTCCTGTTTGATGTTATAAGTGCGGGCATCATAACGGATCGGTACGAGCGTTCCAGACGGGCAAGATGTTTTATGTCCTTTCTTCCGGAGAACAAGAGCAGATTTAACCGCCTCGGTTGCTTTAACTCGGGACGCTATCACCAGTTGGGAGGGAAGTTCCGGGTACTGCGCCCGAAGATCATAGTAGGTAGCCCGATGCAATTTAACGCCATTCTTCTCAGAATGCTCCCAACCGTAAGATGCAACCGCGTTAAAACAAGCGGCATACTGGCGTAAGGTTTCGAGAAGCATCTCAGATTGTTCGATTGTCGGGTTAAGTTTGAGGCGAATTGTTCTCTGCATATCCATATGTTACCACATTTTGCGAAAGTGGGCAAGGCGCATTCCTCCCCGGCTTTAGAAGTTGGGGTCTCCTGCGCCAAATATGATGAATGGAGGGCTTGAACGATGGATGGCAAGGTAGTTTATTTTGAAGGCATGGCACCGGAGAACACCGACGTCACCTTCAGGCTGGTGCAGGAGAGAGCAAAAGCGTTGGGAATCAAAAAACTGGTTTTGGCTTCCACTACCGGCGCCACTGCCAGGAAAGCCATGGATTTCTTCAAGAATGACGGCGTCCAATTGGTCGTGGTACCACACCAGTGGGATTTTCACCGGCCGGTCAATCTCTTCCCCCAGGAGTTGATCAAGACTCTCAGGGAAGCCGGGCACGAAGTACATTTCGGCACCATGCTGTTCCATACGGACAGTCTCTATGGGTCCACGGTTCCCACCCTGCTGGCCAACCTGCTGCGCTGCTTTTCCCAGGGGGTCAAGGTCTGTTTTGAAATTGTGCTGATGGCCACGGATGCCGGGTTGTTGCAGAGCCAGGAAAGGGTGATCGCCGTCGCCGGCACCGGCAAGGGATCGGACACCGCCCTGGTGATGCAGGCGGCCTCCTCCCAGCACTGCAACAAGCTGCGGGTCAACGAGATCCTCTGCAAGCCCCTCAACCCGCTGAACATCGATGAGTTGCACGAGAAGATGGCCCAGGAGAAGAAAGGCTAGCTCATCCCCGAGTGATGGGGAAGGTTGTAGCAGGCTTTGCCGTTGCCGCAAGAGCCGGTGGCTTGTTGTTGGAATTGCATGTGGCAGAATTACCCTGGAAGGTGCAGGAAGCGCGGTCTAGAATCGACGGGGGACTTTCCTTAAAACCCTTGACCTTGGTGCAGACGCCGTCTATATTGGCATGATCGCCTTGATCGCCATGACGCACGCGCAGCTGATCTGTAATAAGCGCAGCAGGTTTGGCAAACATTCGCTTTGCCCCTTGATGTTATTGCCTTTCCTGCGTTGTCTACTCTACTGCCCCTGGCGGCTTGAGAACAATGACGGTGCTAGTCAGGGACATTATATCGGCAGGTGTGAGTTCCATTGTAGCGGAATCCTTCTCCTCCACCCGGCTCATCAGGCGCAGGAAGTGGTCGAGCGGCTGCAGGAAGTTGACGGCGGGCGTTGCATAGTGCATGGGGAAAATGAGGTGCGGAGCAAGCACGTCCACGATCCTGGCCGCCCCTTCCGCATCTACCGTGGGCCCCTTTTGCGGATCGCCACCTGCCGGCACGAAGAGAATATCCACCTTGCCCAGAGCCTCAATCTGTTCCGGACGCAGGGTCTTTTGTCCGAAGTCCCCGAGGTGGCATAGGCTGAGACCGTCCATCTCCCAACGCATCAGGAGATTGGCGCCGCGCAGTGCCCCTCCTTCCGGATCGTGCTCGCCGGCCACGGCCCGCACGGTGATGCCCGCCGCCAGGTAGTCCCCGGGCTCTCTGACGACCGTGGGTGAACCGCTTACCGCCCCGACGGCGTTGTGGTCGAAGTGCTCGTGGGATACCAGGACCAAGTCTGCTCTCACGCCGGCAATGGGTGGATAGGCGAACTTTAGCCCGCGTCCGGCAAAAGCTGCCGGATCAACGTCAAAAGGATCGGTAAGCACTCTGGTTCCCCTGGCGTCCTCCACCAAAAAACAGGCATGTCCGAGCCACGTAATTTTCATGTTCACCCCTGCCTTCCTGTTCTCGCGGGTAAAGCATCCCGCCACCCAATGCTTGCCCAGTACGACACCTGGGCCACTGTGATGGGCGGTTTTTTAAATTCTTCCTTGTGTTTTCCAATGATCATATTTTTATCCTACCATCTTCTTGGGGCCGAAACAAAATTGCTGACAGTAGCAACGTTTTCGTGTGGGGCGCCACCTTTCCACCAAAACGGCAAGGAATCGATCCCGATCCTTGCCGTTTAGCAAATCCCGTGCCGGCTCGCATGCTCCTATACGGCACTGCGCTGCTCTGCGGCAGCTTTAATCCTGCAGCGCTCCTCCCAGATCGGATCGGAGATCTGCTTCCACTCCGCCGAGCGCTGGTCGAGGAAACCGCCGATCTCGCCACCCAGCAGGGTTTCCGCTCCCTCATGCGTGGCGTGGGCGCCCACCGTCTGCACGATCTTGCGCAGCACCTGAGGATTGTCGATGATCGGGCACGGTCGCAGCTTATTGTCCGAAAAGTACTGGCGCTTCTGATACTCGGCGAAGAAGGGGCTGTGCAGCACCTCCAGCAGGCTCTTGTCGCGGATGTTGTCCACGGCGAAGTGCGCGAAGGCGCAGGCCTCCACGTCTCCACGGGCGGTGATGTGGAAGTAGGACCGCCCGCCGGCGATGCATCCGTTCGTGAGCTCTCCATCATTCCAGAAATCGGCTATCGGCAGCGGCTTGTATTTGCGGAGGTGTGGGATGCGTTCGGCCAGGTAGGCCCGCTGTTCGGGCCGGACCGTCAGGTCAACGTCGGGCTGGCGGCCGATGGGGATGTAGTGGAAGCTCCACAGGAACCTCGCTCCCTGAGCGATCAGGAAGTCGATGAATTCATCGCTGGTGATCGCCTCCACGTTCTGGCTGGTGATGGTCAGGGATGCGCCGAAAAAGATCCCCCTCTCCCTCAGGCGCCCCATGGCAGCCGTGATCTTGTTGAACACTCCCTTGCCCCGCCGGGCGTCAGTCTGCTCCTCCCAGCCCTCCAGGCTGATGGCGGGGACGATGTTCCCCAGCTCTTGCAGCCGGTCGGCTACGGCGTCATCGATCCGGGTGCCGTTCGTGTAGATCATGAAGGCCATATCATTGTGCTTGGCGGCCATATCCAAAAGGTACGGGTAGACGAAGGGCTCCCCGCCTGACATAACTATGCTGTAGATTCCCAATTCCTTGGCCTCGTTCAGAATCCGGTCTAGAAGCTCGGGCTCGAGCTCGTCGTGCTTGGTGTAGGCGCCGGCCCAGCATCCTGTGCATTTTAAATTGCAGGCGCTGGTGGGGTCGATCAGGATGGTGAAGGGCAGCACGATCCCCTCTCTCGCCTCTACCTGATCACGGCGGGTTGCCGAGGCGATCATGGTGTTGACCAGAAAGTTACGGGCCAGACGGTCGCGCACACCGCGGTCGATTTCTGTGAAGATGCTGATAAAGTATTTCCTGTAGACAGGGTTGTTCTCGAACGACATTCTCAAGTCATGGGGTATTTTTTTCTGCGCAGGGCTTAGGGGTAGTGATTCAATCGTTTTGAACAGGCGGGGGATGTTCTGGTCAGGATTCCCCTCCAGGTACCTAAGGATTCGTCTGACGACTGCAGCGCCTAAACAGCTCTTGGCATAATCCCAGTTTAACTTGGAAACAACATTCTCAACGGACATCTCTCCTCGCCTCCATTTAAAAGGATCATTTTAAGACTTAAATAGCGAGCCAAGAAAACACAACCGGTCGAGAAGCCTACACAGGAGATGACAATCATAATATCACTTACATGACAACAATGATACTCGCTTTCTCACCCCCCAAGATGAAGCGACGGTTTGTTCGCAAACCGCTTACACTATGGACGCCTCTTCTCCGCACTACAACTTGGGCTGCATCTCCCAAGCCCTCCGGACACAATGAAAACATGACATCTGCGGCGGGTCGACTGCCCAAAAGTCAAGACCTGGCAAACCCCTGGATCACCCTGTCTTGTTCTGAAAATGGCGAACTATATTTTCGGCCATTTTATTTAAAATCCGGGAAGCGGTTTCCCGTTCACTTTCCGAAAAACCGGACATGATGATTTCGTTCAATCTCAGAAGGGCATCGTTGATATAGGGTTGGGCCTTAAAAGCCTTTTCGGTAAGGAATATGCGGTAAGACCTCCGGTCATTAGGGTCAACTTCCCTTTTTATATATCCTTTTTCTGATAAATTTAAAATTGCCCTGGCGGTAGTTCCCTTATCGATACCAAGGGCTTCTACCAAGCTTTCTTGGCTTATGCCGTCTTTTTTGTAAAGAGTTATCAGAAAAGAGTACTGACCGCTTCCGATGTCAAGTTCTTGAAGTTCTCTGGAAATAAATTTTTGGAAGTACCTGTAGAGAATCGAGATGTATTTACCTGGAGAATTCGAAATATCGTTCAGATAACATCTCCCCCCAGAAAATATTAGTTGCGTCTGCAACTATGCTCTATATTGATTATATAGCACAACTTTTGTCAATGCAACAGTGCCATCCTGCACTGTCCGGATACAGATCTGATCCCCGCTTCCTTCCCTCTCTTCATGCTAGGCCATTCCCCATCTCCGACGCTTCATAGGTTGACTACGATAATAGATCTGTAATAATTTAACATCATTCAGCGAGAAGTCCCCTTCCTCCAAAGGTAGAGGATGAATCGCCATCAGTCTCTAGTAGTAATTATTGACATTACAAACATATGTGCGGTATAATAAAAACAGAAAAGACTAGGGATGGAACAGCCCGAAGTTACGCCTGAATTGAGATCGTGTAAGACCCTGGCATACCAGAGCAACGGTCGATGAAGCAGGAAGCCGCCACTTCTTAAGTGGGGGTAGTTCACGGAATTAGTTTCCGTGTCCAACAAAACGGAGGGGGCGGACATTAGTATTAGTAGTAATAAGTATCTGGATCATTATGTTAAGTGTAGCCAGAAATGTAAGGAGGGGGTGCTCGATGGCCGAAAACAAAGTTTCATGCTGGTACGGTCTTTTATACCTTATTTGAGATCAGCACGTGTAACACGCGTAAAAGGTGATCACAAAATTTCGGCAAAAGTGGCAGACTAAAAAAAGGTGGGGGGTAGTCCTTATGTATAAAGTGGTTTTCCACGTAATTGAGACCACAAAGATAGGTTTTGGATTAAAGAACATTGAGAATCTGCTTATCGACCTAGGAGCAGATAATGTAGAAGCGGAACTGGTGACAGATGGTGAGGCTGTCACCATGCTGGTCGCCAACAACAACGAGAACGCCTCCAGGATTGCGGATCTAGCCGCCAAGGGGGTCAAGTTCGCCGCCTGCGCCAATGCCATGAAAGCCTTCAACCTTACCAAGGAAAAGATGCTGCCTCAGGTTATTGTAGTACCCTCAGGCGCAGGTGAACTTACCAAAAAGCAAAACGACGGCTTCGGCTACATTCGCATTTGAAATGGCGGTTTATACTCTCTGCCAGATTGATTAAGATATCAGACGAAAATTGAGCAGGCAAGGGTGGGGGGGGATATTTCAGATGCCGTTGACACGAAGAGGCGGCATATACATCAACCGGAAGCACGCCGGGGATCATTAAAACAGTAAAACGAGAAGGGCAGGCAGCCACCGGGCTGCCTGTCTGTCTAACTTTTTGCTTGTTTCTTTTCTCCAATATTAGCGTCGCCTAAAAATAAACGAAACCCCAGAGGTTGAAATTCTGGGGCTTGTCGTCAATCTGACTGCAAGTTCACCGCCTGCAGTTCGTTTTACATATTCATATTCTTGATCACAGAATTGATCACATCGTCTTAAAAGTGATCACGAAATTGATCACAAAACTAGGCTAGAACCCTTGATATTACTGGTAATTTTCTGGACTGTTCGGGGCAGTCATTTGTGGTCAATTTAGATGCTAAACCCCGCCCCGCCTTGGTATTCCTGGATTTTTTTAAAAAACATCCTACATCATCGGCATGTTGGGCATAGGAGGGCATCTTCGGCGCCGCATCTTCCTCTTCAGGCTTGTCGGCGATCAGGCACTCCGTGGTCAGCAGCATGGCAGCGATGCTGGCAGCATTCTGCAGGGCGGAGCGAGTCACCTTGACCGGATCCACGATCCCCGCTTCTATCATATTCTCGTACTTCTCGCTCAGAACGTTGAAACCGATATCCTGGTTGGGATTCTCCTTGACCCTCTCCACCACCACGGAGCCCTCATGGCCGGCATTGCTTGCGATCTGGCGCATCGGTTCATCCAAGGCTTTCTTCACGATGCTGATGCCGGTGGCCTCGTCACCCTGGGCCTCAAGCCGGTCCAGGGCAGGCATCGCGCGCAACAGCGCCAATCCGCCGCCGGCGACGATCCCCTCTTCAACGGCCGCCCGAGTGGCAGCCAGGGCATCTTCGATCCGGTGCTTCTTCTCGCGCAACTCGACTTCGGTGGCCGCTCCTACCTGGATCACCGCCACGCCTCCGGCCAGCTTGGCCATGCGCTCCTGCAGCTTCTCACGGTCATAATCGGAGGTCACCTCATCGAGCTGGCGCTTGATCTGGGCAATCCGCTGCTCGATCTCTTCTGTACTGCCCCGGCCCTCTACGATGGTGGTCTCCTCCTTGGTGACCACGACCTTGCCAGCCCTGCCGAGCATATCCAGGCTGGCATGCTCCAGCTTCAGGCCTTTCTCCTCGGAAATCACCGTGCCGCCGGTCAGGATGGCGATGTCCTCCAGGGTCGCCTTCCGGCGGTCGCCGAACCCCGGAGACTTGACGGCCACGCAGGTGAGCGCGCCCCTGATCTTGTTGACCACCAATGTAGCCAGGGCTTCCCCTTCCACATCCTCAGCCAGGATCAGCAGGGGCCGGCCGGCTTGGGCTACCTGCTCCAACACCGGGACAATGTCTGCAATAGCGGAGACCTTTCGATCCGACAACAGGATATAGGGCTCCTCCAACTGGGCATCCATCTTATCGGCATCGGTGATCATGTAGGGGGAGATGTATCCCCGGTCGAACTGCATCCCTTCTACAACCTCCAGCGTGGTGCCGATGGTCTTGGATTCCTCTACGGTGATTACCCCGTCATTGCCCACCTTCTCCATCGCATTAGCCACCCAGTCGCCGATCTCTATATCGGCCGCCGAGATCGCCGCCACCTGGGCGATGGACTCCTTGCTCTCTACTGGCCTGGACATCTTCTTGATCTCGGCCACTACCACCGCAGTGGCGCGTCTCATCCCCTTCTTGATGATCATCGGGTTCGCGCCGGCAGCCACGTTCTTCAGGCCCTCCCTGATCATCGCCTGTGCCAGTATGGTCGCGGTGGTTGTGCCGTCGCCGGCCACGTCGTTGGTCTTGGTGGCAACTTCCTTGACGAGTTGGGCTCCCATATTTTCCCAGACATCCTCGAGTTCGATTTCCCTGGCGATGGTCACCCCGTCGTTGGTGATCTGCGGGGGCCCCCACTTCTTTTCCAACACCACGTTGCGGCCCTTCGGCCCCAGAGTCACCCTAACCGTGTTGGTCAGCTTGTTAACCCCTCTTTCCAACGAAACGCGCGCCGCTTCGCGGAAACTCAATTCCTTTGGCATTTCGATACCTCCCGGTCGTTTAGTCAACCACGGCGAGAATATCCCGCTCGCTTACAATAAGGTACTCTTCTCCCTCGATCTTGATCTCGGTACCTGAATACCGGCCGAAGAAAACCTTGTCCCCCACCTTCACATCCAGGGGAATCTTTTGACCGTTGTCCAACACTACACCGGTGCCAACCGCCAGCACTTCCCCTTTTTGGGGCTTCTCCCTGGCGGTGTCCGGCAACAGAATACCCCCGCTCGTCTTCTCTTCCTTTTCCACGAGCTTCAGTATCACTCTGTCACCCAGCGGTTTCAGCTTCACGCGCAATCCTCCCTTTTCTTTCTTTTTCCGGAAACAACTTATTAGCACTCACCTATATTGAGTGCTAATGCCTCTTTATAATAATAATTTTTACCACCTAGAAACGCAAGCACATATAGTGGCCTGACAAGCCATTATCTACTGAATTCGAAGATTTTAACTAAGTTTAATCTCAATCTCTTCTATGATCGTTATCTTTTTAGCAATTGCTCTAAGCCATGTTTTTATTGCCAACTGACGGTCATCCTGCCTAATTTTCCCCGGATACCGGCAAAATATACCACGAAGGAAGGTTGCGGAGTATCCTCCGCAGAGCGTGCGAGAGCTCTCCGACGCATGGAAAATCCCCGATCATCGCCGCCTGGCCAGCCGCTCGCGGCCAGAATACGATTTCTAATTCAGGAGACAATATAATCAGGCTCACAGCAGCCGGGCGAAGACTACTGTAGGTCTCAAAATATACGGATCATCCTGAAAGGTGATCTCCAGTAGTCGAGCAAAGGTTCTTGCAGGTCAAAAAGGTATTCCCTGGCAGATCTGCAAGGGCCGGAGTTAAGGTCGGCATGGGTTCAATGAGGGCCTGTCATAGCCAGACCGGTTATGGCAGGCTCGAGAGGTTGGATCCATGCCGGCCGAGCGCAGACTGGCTGGGGTTCCGCAGCGGTTTGCAAGGGCCGGGATGTTCTTGCAGGCTGTGAGGGGATCCCTGACTGGTCGGGCAAAGGTTGATCGGGGTTCGACAGAGGTTTGCAGGGGCCGGGAGGTTCCTGCAGGCTTCGGGATGAGGATCTCGCTCAGCCGGAGCGCAGGTTGCTGTGGGCTTTAATATTTGTGACTAACGGTCATGATTTCACAACACAAACCGGGCATGAAAATGCTATTTTCGTGCTAAAATGCTATTTTCGTGCTAAAAATCTTAGCCGCATGCCTCTGGTTTCAGCCATGGGGAGGTTCAGGAGTTGATGATTTACCAATGGTTTGCTTTTGCTTATTGCAGTCGATCGGGACGGGCGCATTCTCCCGCATTCCCCTGGAGGATGCCCAGTGCATGGGACAGTGCCGGCAATACGACCGCCAGATTTTCCCGCACCGCCCTAGGGCTGCCTGGCAGGTTGATGATCAGGGTGCGGCCGCGGCTCCCGGCCACCGCCCTGGACAGCATGGCATGGGGCGTCTGCTGCAGGCCAGCCGACCGCATCGCCTCGGGAATACCGGGGACGAGGCGGTCGATCACCGCCAAGGTCGCCTCCGGGGTCACATCCCGCGGCCCCAGACCGGTGCCGCCCGTGGTCAGGACCAGATCCGCCTGCATCCGGTCAGCGTATTCGATCAGCCTGGCGGTCAGGATCTCCTGCTCGTCGGGCACCACATCGTAGGCAATCACCTCGGCCCCGAGGACTGCCACCATCTCCCTAATGGCGGCAGCGCTGAGGTCAGCCCGCTCTCCGCGCGATCCCTTGTCGCTGGCAGTCAGTATCGCTACCCGCACTGGCAACCCTCCCCATTACCTGGTGCCATTGTTATCGGGTCGCCAACAGCGACCGGTCCGCCCTTCAGCACCCGGATAAAGATACCCTCGCGAGGCATCACGCAGTCTCCAGCCTGGTAGTATATGGCGCAGCGGTCATGACAGACCTTTCCGATCTGGGTCACCTCGCCCAGGGCCTCCGGCCCCAAACGAAGTCTGGTGCCAACCGGAAGTGACACCAGTTCGATCCCCTCCGTGGTGATATTTTCTGCAAAATCACCTGGACCCACGTCTAGGCCCAGGTCCCGCATCTTCTGTATGCTTTCAGTGGCCAGGAGACTCACCTGGCGGTGCCAGGGGCCAGCGTGGGCATCACCCTCCAACCCGTGATCCGCCACCAGCAACCCGCGGCCGATGTTGTTCTTGCGCTCTCCTTTATTCAGGCTGATGCATACCGCTCTGATGATGGCCACTGCCATTCCCCTTCCCCGGCGATCCCGGCCACTGCCGTTCGCCCTCCCTGTGATAGACGCCGCTCTTGCCGCCCGACTTCTCCACCAGCCGGATCTCCCCGATCACCAGGCCGCGGTCGACAGCCTTGCACATGTCGTAGATGGTCAGAGCGGCCACGCTGACTGCGGTCAGGGCCTCCATCTCCACGCCGGTCCTGCCGTGGCTGCGGACCCGGGCCTCGATCTCCACCATGCTGCGCTCCTGGTCCAGGCGAAAGTCCAGCCCGACCTCGTCCAGCAGCAGCAGGTGACACAGGGGAATCAGCCCTGCTGTCTGTTTAGCCGCCATGATGCCCGCAATGCGGGCCACTGCCAATACATCACCCTTAGCCACCTCCCCGGCCCTGATCAGCTCCAGAGTATCCGGCTTCATGGCGACTGCTGCCCGCGCCCTAGCCAGGCGCTCCGTCTCCGGCTTGCCGCCGACGTCGACCATGCGCGCCCGGCCGCTCCCGTCAATGTGGGTCAACCCGGACTCGGACTCAACCCCGGATGTGGGTTCAACCCCGGACATGGACTCAACCCCCGATCTGGCACATGCCCCGCCCCGTGGCCGGGGCTCCTGTCGCTTCCTGGTAGCTGCCCGGCTTAAGCAGCAAGGCTGCCCTGAACAGATCTTGCATGGCCGCGTCGCTGGCCCCCGACCGCAGCGGCTCTCTCAAATCGACCTCCTGCTGGTCGTGGAGGCAGGGGCGAAGTTTGCCGTCGGCAGTGAGCCGCAGCCGGTTGCAGCTGGAGCAGAAGTGGTTGCTCATGGCATTGATGAAGCCGATCGTCCCCTGGGCGCCGGAAAGTTGAAAGCTGCTGGCTGGCCCGTTGCCTGGTACCGTCCGTATCGGAACCATGTCCCCGAGAGCCTGTTCAATTCTTTCACGCACCTCGGCGCACGATGCAAAATGGCTTCCAGCCAACTCCCAGCTGACCCCTACCGGCATGATCTCGATAAACCGCACGTGCAGCGGATAATCGTACGTGATGCGGGCAAACCGCACCCACTCCCCGTCATTGAAATGTTTCAGGGCGATGACGTTAAGCTTCATGGGCCGGAAGCCTATGGTCAGGGCCGAATTAATACCCTCCCAGACCTGCCGAAAGTCTCCCCCCCTGGTCATCTGCCTGAACTTCGCCGCATCCAGGGTATCGAGGCTGACATTGATGCGCTTCAAGCCTGCATCCCACAACTGTGCGCCCATTCGGTCAAGCAGCGTCCCGTTGGTGGTTAATGAGAGATCGGCCACCCCTGGCAGCAATGCCAGAGATTGAATAAAGGAGACGATCCCCTGTCGCAGCAAGGGCTCTCCGCCAGTCAGCCGGAACTTGTCAATCCCCAACTGCAGCGCTATCCTGGCTACCTGAAGCAGCTCCTCCAGCCGCAGGATCTCATCCCTGGGTTTCACTGTGATCCCTTCGGGCGGCATGCAGTAGAGGCACCGCAGATTGCAGCGGTCCGTGATGGATAGGCGCAGATAATCGATCGTCCTGCCGAACCGGTCCTCCATTATCCTCTCTCCTAGTTGCATGGATCTCTCCAGTAGAATTGGCAGGCCTGTTTTCAGATTAAATGTCGTCGGATTGGAGGCCTATAAACAGGCCCCCTGCGGCGCCGTGCGCTCCCAACCGCAGCATTCCGCGCCGTCACTGGCACGAGAGTTCGCTGCCGGCGGTTTGCTGCCTGAGGCCTGTCCCCCCCGCACCCTGACAAAAAAGCCTGTGCAGGCTCCCTGATGTGATCATGCCACAGCGCCAGCCTTTATGCAACCGTTCGCCAATGCCGCCCCGGAGCCGTTTTGGAGGCGCCCTGACCGGAGCCGGCCACTGGTCAGAGATGGCTAACTGCGTCTGCCCACCGCGGACAGGAACATTCAGGCCATCAACCCGCTTTTGATACCCTTTCGCTGAGAAAATACAAATCCCTCTTGCCGGCCCTGATTTTTGATCCGCCTGATCCTGGTGCAACGGCGACGTCGGCCCCGGGCCGATACGGTCCGGTAGACTGAATGCCGGATCGCCGTAGCCTGACTGCAATGCAGGTTTTTTCCCAGCCGGAAAAAAAGACCGGCGCTCGATCCTCGTCCCGCCTGGGAGTGGGGATGGAGCGCCAGTTCTGAAGCGTAAGTTTTATCGAAACTTCAGGGTCCGTCAGTTCCGGGCTGAACTACTCGTAGCCAAGGGCCTCGGCCGGGTTGAGATGTGCCGCCCGGGTAGCGGGGTAGTAGCCGAAGAAGACCCCCACCAGGATCGAAAAGCCTACCGAGATCAGGATAGATGCGGCGGAGATGGGGGTCGCCATGTGCACAAAGTAAGCAAAGAGCATGGAGCCAACGACCCCGACGATGATCCCGACAAAAGCTCCGAGTAAGCTCAACATCACCGCCTCCAGTAAAAACTGCTTCAGGATGTCCGGCCTGGAGGCGCCAATCGCCATGCGCACTCCGATCTCCCGGGTGCGCTCGGTGACCGAGACCAGCATGATGTTCATGATGCCGATGCCGCCGACGACCAGGGAGATGGCGGCCACGCCTATCAGAAACAGGGTCAGAGTGGAGGTGACGCTAGCTGCCGTGGCTTGGATCTGGGCCATGTTCGTGATCCGGAAGTCGTCCGCCTGCTTGCTCGTCAGCCGGTGGAGCTTGCGCAGCAGGGTATCCATGGCGCTCTGGACGCTGGCCATCTCGTCCTTGGTCGCCACCTGCACCTCCATCGAGTTGATGGTCTGGTTGGTGATCCCCGACAGGCGGATCTGGGCGGTGGTGACCGGGATGTAGACGACGTCGTCCTGGTCGCCGCCTCCCATCCCTGCGCCTATTGTATTCAGCAGGCCGATCACCGTGAACCCCACCCCCTTGATCCGGATCTGGGTGCCTATCGGGTTGGCGCCGGAGGGATACAGGTTCGTATACACGGTCTGGCCGAGCACGGCCACCGGGGCGATGCTCTGCACGTCTGACTGGTCGAAGAAGCGGCCCTGGGCCAGCGTCAGCGAGGAGATGTCGACCATGGCCGGGCTGGTGCCGGTGGTCGAGGTGGTCCAGGTTGATCGCCGTAGGTGACCAGGCCGCTCGCCCGCACCGTCGGAGCGACTTCGGCCACGCCGGGCAGCTTGGCGACGGCGTTGGCGTCTGCCAGGGTCATGGTGTTCACGGTGGCGGTGCGCACGCCGAAGGTCCCGCTTGCCCCCGGCATGACCATCAAGAGGTTGGTTCCCAGCCGGTTGATGCTCGCCATTACCTGATTTTGAGTCCCCTGCCCGATGGCCATCATCAGCACCACCGCCCCCACGCCGATGATGATGCCGAGCATGGTCAGGAAGGAGCGCATCTTGTTGGCCTTCAGGGCGCGTATTGCAAAATCGCTCAGAACGCTGAATTTAACCGCCATTCCTTCTAATATCCCTCCCGCTATGCATCATGACTGGATACATCCTAACCCACATCGTGCCAGTCAGCCACGCTGTCGTCGCTTACGATCCTGCCGTCCCGCATCGTGACTTTGCGCTGGCAGAAGTCGGCCACAAACGGTTCGTGGGTGATCACCACCACCGTCGAGCCCTGCTCGCGGTGCATCTTCTGAAAGATCTCCATGACATCCCTGCTGCTCGCCGTATCCAGGGCCCCGGTGGGCTCATCCGCCAGGATCACCAGGGGCTCTTTGACGATCGCCCTGGCGATGGCCACCCGCTGCTGCTGCCCCCCGGACATCTGGTTCGGCCAGTGATGCGCGATATCGCTCATACTGACCCGGCCAAGGGCGATCATGGCCTTCTCCCTGGCCTCCTCCCCCGACATTCCTGAATAGAACAGGGGCAGTTCCACGTTGTAACTGGCTGTCGCCCTGGGCAAGAGGTTGTAGCGCTGAAACACGAAGCCCAGCTTGTGGTTGCGGACGGCGGCCAGCTCGTTCTCCGACAGGGAGAACATGTCCTCCCCCTCCAGGTAGTAGTCGCCGCTCGTCTGTTTGTCCATGCAGCCGATGATATTCATCAGGGTCGACTTGCCGGAGCCGGAAGGCCCCATGATGGCGACCATCTCCCCCTTCTTAATGTCCAGGTCAACGCCCCTCAGGGCATGCACCTCGACCCCCGACAGGGGATAGATTTTGACCAGGTTACGGCAGTGGATGAGCGGGAGTGTCGATTTGGGCGCTGACGCTCCCGCTGTTCTTTCTGTGACGACCGCCAATAGCATGCCCCCCAATCCAAGTGCAGATCCGTCTTCCCTTTCGGGTTGGCGGGGAATAGTTCCTGGTTATAGACCTCGCAAGCCAAATCCTCCGCCGCCCGGACGCCCTCCGCCGCCTC
>CAWEDD010000025.1:0-26798 GCA_963807495.1 uncultured Peptococcaceae bacterium | reverse complement strand
TATTCCATCGGAATCGGACGGTTATTCCGGCTTCAGTCGGACACCTATTCCATTTTGAGTCGGACAACAATTCCAGAGAGACCGGACACCTTTATAATTTCCAGTTGACGATCGGAGCGAAGCGACGAAAAAAAGGATGACGTATGGTTGCGCCATCCTGAACGAATAAAGCTGTAGACAAACTCGGTTAGGTTACAGAAGTGGTCTGCTTGTTGGCGTTCGCCTTCCTCATAGACGGGCCAGATAACGGTATCCTGTATGAGTTGTGGATGACCCGATCCAGGATGGCATCGGCAACAGTGGGATCGGGCAGAGTTTCGTGCCAGTTCTCAATCGGCAACTGGCTGGCGATGATCAGGGAACCCCTATCGTGACGCTCTTCGATCACATCTAAAAGATCGTGGCCCTCAAAATCTTTGAAGGGCGCCAGTCCCCAGTCATCGAGGATCAGCAGATCGTAACCGGTTAACTGGTAAATTAGATGGCGGTAAGAACCGTCACCGCGGGCGGCAGTCATTTCCGCAAGCAGATTGGAGACACGATAGTACCGGGCGCTGAGATCATGCCGGCAGGCCGCATTGGCCAGGGCACAGATCAGGTAGGTTTTACCGGTGCCGGTCATTCCTGTTACCAGGCAGTTGAGGTGAGACCCGATCCACTCGCAGGTTTCCAGGCTGCGCAAAAGAGCGCGGTCCAGGCCGCGAGATTTCTGGTAGTCGATATCCTCCAAACTTGCCGGCAGCCGGAGCTTGGCCTGTTTAAGCAGGCGGGCAAGACGCCGGTTCTGGCGGGAGATGTACTCATGGTCGACCAGGAGGCCCAAACGTTCTTCAAAGGTGTACGACTGGTACTCGGAGTGGTTGTTCTGATCGAGTAGGGCCTCGGCCATCCCAGTGAGGCGCATTTCACGTAATCGCTGGACGGTCTGCTGATTCAGCATGGCTACTCCTCCTTGCCGCTATAATACTGCGGGCCTCTAATGTTGGCGTGCTTGGAATAGGTAGGCGCCTTGACGGGGCCTGAAAACGGCACCTGATCCAGGCCCTTTTCCAGGATGGAGTTGACGCTCTTGTAGGAGCAGGCTCCGGAATCCAGCGCCCTGCGGCACGCCGCCTCCATTCTTTCCTGGGGGTAGCGCTTGGCCAAGCGCATGATCCCGAGGCAGGAACGGTAGCCCTGCTCGGGATGGGCTCTTGTCTCCAGGATGCGCCGCACCAGTTGGGCGGTTTGGGGGCCGGCAGTCTCGGCCCAGTTGATCAGCCGCTCCGGAGTCCACTCCAGGTAGTCTCTTGTGGGCTGGGGAGAAGTGGCTGGGGTCGGTGGCGTACTTGCCCCGGCCGTGGGACAGTGGGTGTGAGGCGATCCGCTCTCCCTTGAAAAAGATTTCCACCGTGGTGGCGGTAATCCGGGCGTCAACCTTCTTTTGCACATACTTGTAGGGCGCGCTGTAGAAATTATTCTCGATTTGGACGTGGCAATCGATATTCACCTTGCCCCTCTTCCAGTAGGCGAACTCATAAGGCGTAGGAGGAAGAGGCTTCAAGGCAGGCTTATCGACGGCTTCGAACATCGTTTTCCTTGAGCCTTCAAGTTTCTGAAACGGGCGCTCGTTCAAACCCTTCAGGCTTTCGGAGAGAGCCTGGTTTAATTCGAACAGGCTGAAAAAGGTACAGTTCCTGAGTGGAGCCAGTAGCCAATTCTCAGATAACCTGACACCGCGTTCTACCTTCGCCTTGTATTTTGGTTTTTTGGCTCTTGCCGGCAGGATAACGGCGCCATAATGATCGGCCATTTCCTGGTAAGTGGCATGGACGTCAGGTTCGTAGTAATCAGGTTTGACTACCGCGGTCTTGGCATTGTCGGGTACAATTAAGGAGGGGACCCCGCCGATGAAGGCTAGGGCTCTGCAGTGGGCAGCGATCCAGGAGGGGAGATCCTGGGTCAGGCTAGCTTCGGCATAGTGGTAGTTGCTTGCTCCTAGAACGGCAACGAACAGATAAGCCGGGCGGGTTTCCCCCGTATCTCTATCAACTATGGGCACGGTCTGGCCAGCCCAATCGACGAACAGCTTCTCACCGGCCTTATGCACCTGGCGCATGGAGACATCAATCTGACCGCGCCACTTGTGATACAGGTCACAGAACCAGCTGTATTGGTATCCGTCCTGGTTTTCCCGTTTGTACTCCGTCCACAGAAGCTCCAGCGTAACCCCTTTTTTTCGTCAGCTCCTTGTGGATGTAGGCAAAATCCGGCTGGTGGCTCGTATTGCGGATCTGTCTGGTTGGGAAGACCAGTTCCTCAAGGGCAGCGTCAGTCATGCCCTCGGGTAATGGCCAGGAAAGGCCGGCCAGTTCTGCCCTAGCCAGGTGGTCCTGGACCGTGCTGCGGGAGAGGCCAACACTGCTGGCGATCTGTCGTATTGACAGACCTTTCTCCCACCTGAGACGTAGGATCTCGCTTGTCTTACGCATAAACAACCTCCTCGAAGTTTTTTCGACCTTTCAGCCGACAAAAAAGGTTTTCGACATCTTTCTCAAAAACCTTCGAGGAGCATCAAGTTGTATGGTTAAGGAACCCTTTTCTGGGAGCTGCACAGATGTCCGGCAAGACCGGAATAGGTGTCCGGCGTTTAGCGGAATGGGTGTCCGGCCGGAAACGGAACGGGTGTCCGGTTTAGGCCGGAATCTATATCCATGTGGCCCGGGAGGAGCAGAACGGGCGTCTGGAGCAGGCTCAACGGCTGATTCGGGGCTGTTACGCCGAGCCAGGGATCTTTATGGACGTCTTGGTGACGGCGCTGGCTGGACGAAATATTTTGGCGCCTTAAAGAATAGATATTCTCATTTATCCGCTTTACAGGAAGAATTGAGAAACGCTGGCTTATGACATCCTTCACACAAACCAGGTTGCAGTTGAAAAAATAACTTCATCGGTAGGGAAACAGACTTCCGCCAAGCGGCCTTAAAGCGTCCTTGACCAGGACACTTTTTACCCCTAAAATGAACATTGGAAGGCGGTGGCAAATATGTCCATAACAAAGAGAGAGAAAGCGAATGTGGTTTCTCGAATCGCTGCAATACGGCAGGAATTGACCATTCGTTATACAGTGAAGCGAATCGGTGTTTTTGGATCATGCGCCAGGGGTGACGAGGGACCGGAAAGCGATGTAGATATTATTGTGGAACTGGATGCGCCGACATTCGATCATTATATGGACCTCAAGTTCCGGCTGGAAGAAGTACTGCGGCGTCCGGTAGACCTGGTGATGGCCGATACGGTCAAGCCACGCCTCAGGCCGATCATCGAACGGGAGACTGTCTATGCCTAGAGACTCTCGCCTATACTTGGACGATATCTTGGATGCCATAAAAAACATTCAGTGCTATATGGTTGGCCTGAATTTTTCTGTCTTCCAAAAGGACCGGAAAACACAGGACGCAGTAGCCCGTAATTTAGAAATCATCGGTGAGGCAGCTGGCCGCTTGCCCAACCCCTATCGTGCCGCCACCCCCGAAATCGACTGGCGGAAGATTACTGGGCTGCGCAATATCCTGATTCACGAGTATTATGGAGTCAGCCTGCCCATCATCTGGGATATAATCCAAAACAAGCTCAAGCCATTGGAGAGTTCTTGCCGGAAACTACTTGAACAAGCAATACCAGACATCATCACCGCCGAAGACTTAAACGCGGGAAAAACTGTAGAGCTTGTCGCCATCTCGTTGAAGACAAACAATGTTCGTTGCCACGTGTTGGGAAGCGACCTCATAGTTACATTTCGCACCAACGTTTGGGATATTGTGCCCGGCGAGATCGTCACGGTACAACCTCACAAGTTCTGGCGCTATGCCGAACACCTGTACCTCTCGGGGGAGATCGTGTCTACCCGGATCGAAATCTCTTCGCTCGGGCTCAAGCCGCTCTCGCTCAACGATCATGGCATGTGGGATCCGCAGGCCGAATACTGGGGCGAGGAGGACGAACCGGTAGAGGAGTGGGCCAAACCGATCATTGCCCGCGGCCCGCGCCCGATGTATGAGATGGAGCAGGTATTGCCCGGTGATGATCCGGAGGACCCATTCACAGACCCAATTACCGAATCCAATGAACTGAAAAGGGCAGGCGATCGCCGCGGCGCATACAAGATCCTCATGGAACTGATGGAATCCGACCTGCGTTGCCTCGACGCTCACTGCCACCTGGGAAACCTCGCCTTCGACCATAGGCCCGAACTCGCCATCAAGCACTACGAGGTTGGATTGCGCATCGGCGAACTGTCTCTTGGCGAGGGGTTTGACGGAGTGTTGCCGTGGGGTCTGATCGATAACCGCCCCTACCTTCGCTGCCTGGATGGGTATGGGGAATGTATCTGGCGCTTTGGCCGTTTTGAGGAAGCCGGGCGTATCTTCGAACGGATGCTTTGGCTCAACCCTTCGGACAACCAGGGTGCTCGGTTCCTGCTCCATAGCGTCAAAGACCGACAGGAATGGGAGCCGGAAGAGGATGAATAATGAAATGGATTTTTAAGTCCGAAACCAGAGTGATCACAAAAGGCTTACGCTTAACGCCTGGGACTTATATGAGATTTGGAGACTGCCGTGTGTCAAGCGGCAGTCATGCTTTATTGTAACTGCCATGAGCAGGAATTATCGAATTAAAATATGCAACTGCCGTGCTACTGAAAAATTAAAAACAAACAGATACGAATGAGTATAAGTAGGTACGTGTCCCGGCTGCAAAGTCTTGGTATTGCTGAATAAAACGATACTGTAAGAAACTAATAAACACCATCCGACATACTCAAGACGGGACTTAAAATCCCGGGGGCTTCGCGGCCCGTGTGGGTTCAAGTCCCACTCCCGGCACCATAACGATGCACTACATTATCAGGGTCGAAAGCTACCCTGATTTCTTTTTTCTCGGGGTCGAGTTCAAGCCTTCTGACGAATGTCCGGATCAACTTTTTCCGTTCTGGCAGTGCGGCTTCATTAAATGCAGTTCTGAAGTTCGAGAAAAAGTTCCGGATCTCTTTTTCGTCAAATGCTAGTTGGCTTGGCGGGTTGTTTTTAAAGTAGTTTAGTCTGACCTCCCCCCTGCCTGTTCGATCTGCTGTTGAATGGCATTGACCTCGGTTGCAATGGCAGCCGGGTTAATACCGTGCTTAATCGCATCAAGCAGCTTTTGACGTTGGGCCTCAAGGATACTTTTCTAAGCTTCGGCATCCATTGCACCAATCTCGTCCGTCTTGGCGACAAGCTGTCCGTGATTTTGCCCGCAAATGATCTCAGATTCACACACCTGGCCCCACCTCCATATAATGGTAAAGCCCAATTATCTCAGGTTCATTGGGTTAGGAGTTGAGGCCATGATCTCTTTCAAGGAACTACCCGGCCGTCTTGTCTTTCCGGAAAGCCCGGAATACGATGCCGCTCGCAGAGTTTACAACCTGCGATTTTCCAATGCGGAGTTCCCCGTGGTAATCGATTTTGTGCAGAACACCAACGATGTGGTCAATGCTCTAAAGTGGGCGCTCATGCATGATCTTGCCTTCCGGGTGCGTGGCGGCAGACACAGCCTGGAAGGGTTTTCGCTGATCGACGGCGGTCTGGTGATCGACGTCAGCGACATGAAACGTGTGCATATTGACAGGGAAGAGAAGACAGCTACTGTTCAAGGCGGCATCAACCAAGAAGAGATCGTGAGAGAGCTTTGGAAGTATGGATTTGCCGTTCCGACAGGCACAGCGGCAACTCCCGGTGTGGCCGGAGTCACGCTCGGTGGAGGCGTTGGACTGCTGACCCGTGCCCGAAGCCTGACCAGCGACAGCCTGATCCGGCTGGAGATGGTAGTCGCTTCCGGGAAACAGAGTGCCGAGGTGATCACTGCCGACGAATGCCAAAACTCTGATCTGTTCTGGGCATGCCGAGGAGGTGGTGGCGGTAACTTCGGGATCGCTACCAGTATGACTTTTAAGATATTCCCGATCGCCGATGTGGCGATCTACCAGATCGATTGGGATTGGGATGAACTCGAGGCAGTATTCGAAGTCTGGCAGGAATGGGCACCATGCACCGATGAGCGGCTCGGTTCGGCCCTATCCTTGAGATCCAGGGAAGCCGGGTTCGTCAGATCTTACGGCATCTTCCTTGGGCCAGAAAAGGAACTACAGCACCTGCTGCAGCCGCTGCTGAACGTGGGTAGTCCAAGGACCCTAATTAGAACCGTACCCTACCTCGAGGCGTTTGAGTTTTTTAATGACAATGTCACACCAGTGAAAACCAAGTGGTCATCATCCTGGGCATACCAGGCGTTTTCAACACAAACGCTCTCTACCATACGTGACTTCCTTGCCAAAGCGCCTGCTGTCGATGACAACATGTATTGTCTTGCCTGGGGCGGCGTCGTAAGCAGAATCAGCTCCGGAAGATACCGCCTTCTGGTACCGGAAACCGAGGTTCTTTCTCAATTGGAAGAGTTTTTGGGATTCCAGCACTAACGCCGCGGAGAGCGTGGCATGGGTGGAGAGACTGCGCGACATGCTCCACCCCCATATTACCGGAGCATATGTCAACATTCCTGACAGCGATATCGAGGATTGGCCAAGGGCATATTATGGCGGCAACTATCCAAGGCTGCAGGCAGTGAAATGCGCCTACGACCCGAAGAATATATTTCAATTTGGGCAGAGCATCTTTCCCGAATGTCCAGATCAATGTCCGGATTGACGAAGGTTGAGGGTGGATCCGTTGCCAGATTGACCAGTATCGCTATAGACTGATTTGGGATTAGGAGAGGAGCATCTATGTCATACTGCAAAGAACCCAACTGACCGGACGTATCGTTTTACCAGGTGAGCCGCAATACGACGCGGCCCGGCAGGAGTTCAACACCTTCTTCAACCGGTTCCCGCTGGTCATCGTCTTCGCCCGGGAGACGCAGGACGTAGTCAATGCCGTGCGCTGGGCGCGTTACCGGAACGTGCCGATCCGCATGCGCTCCGGTCGCCACAGTTACGAGGGCCTGTCGGTTGTCGACGCCGGCATCGTGATCGACGTCAGCGAGATGACCCAGGTGGATGTGGACCATGAGTGTGACACTGCTACTGTGCAGACCGGCCTGCGGGACTTCGCCTTAGCCGAGACACTTGGGTCCGAGGGGTTGGCGGTGCCGAATGGTCTCTGCCCCAGCACGGGCATCGCCGGGTTTACCCTGGGCGGCGGCCAGAGCATTCTATCCCGGCCGTATGGTCTGATTATCGACAACCTGCTTGAGCTGGAGATGGTCGACGCCAACGGATGCGTGCTCCACGCCAGCGCCGACGACAACTCCGATCTGTTCTGGGCCTCGCGCGGGGGCGGCGGCGGTAACTTCGGCGTCTGCACATCCTTCCGTTTCCGCACGCACCGCATTGAGACGGTCGCCTATGCCGAGATCAGTTGGGACCTTCGAGACATGGAGCCGGTGCTGCGAACCTGGCAAGACTATACACTTCCTGAGGCTGATGAGCGGCTCACCCCCATCCTCACGATAGCTTCAGGACTGCAGTCGTTGCTGTCGATGCAGGGGGTCTTCCTCGGCCGGCTAAAGAGCTGCGCCGGTTGCTGGAGCCTCTGCTTCGGGCGGGCTCACCGCAGAAGGTGACCATTGAAGAGATACCCTGGCTTGAGGCCGTAGCCCGGATAGCGGTCACTCAGCCGGATTTTCCCCAGCCCTTCAAGAGCGTAGGCCCCTTCGTCAATCACCTGCTGCCGGACGAGAGCATCGCCACGATCCGGCGCTTCATCAACAGGCCGCCTACCTCCTCGGTCTCCGTCTTTTTCCACGGCCTGGGTGGAGCGGTGGCCAAGGTGCCGAGGGAGGCTACGGCCTACTTTTACCGCAAGGCTCTATCAAACATGTCAATCTATGCCACCTGGAGCACGCCGGATGGGGCAGCCCCGGGTATCCACTGCATAGTGCTCTTTGTTGGCTTTTGGGTAAAAGGAGACTAAAGAGATTAACTCTGTGAGTACAGGATAATAACTTTGAGGATATCCGGCCTGCTAATTTTTGCTAATAAAACTCGTGTACACAGTGGACAGAATAACACTCAATGGACATCGGGATGCACTATTTGCAACGCTTTAACACACAATGGACAAGAGCAATGGCGAAAATATGGTAACGACATCAGGACATTTCATAACAAGTCCCGGCGGTGCCATCAGAGAATGTAAAAACTGAGTGGTCAAAAAATACTGAAAGGCGGATATCCGAAGTGGAGCCGCCTTTCAGTGTGTGGAGCATTTCCAGTATGTGATAGCAGATGAAACAGATCATTGATTTTACTTATGCAGTCAGGTCCTGTGTCGACGTGTTGCTGACATTGGAGGATGAGGTGTATGCGCTGATCGTTGAATTCATTAAGAGTTGCAGCAGAGAATTATTGTCATTCGAAGTGTTGCCAGTGTCCGTAGTACTGCCGGTAGTACTGTTATTGGTAGAGGTGCTGTCGGTCGAGATATTGGCATCGTGTCTATGATGACCACCATGACCACCATGACCATGCACATGGGCAGTGGTGTCGCTGGTAGTGCTGCCGGCAGAGGATGTCGTCTGTGAGCTCCCGGACTGCGCCTGATCAAGCTCGTTCTGCATCGTTTGAAGGTCGGAACTGGTGACTGTCCCGTTTGCTACTGCGTTAAGGAAGGAACCTACGTCGTTCATTATGTTGTTGTTATTGTCCGTGGTGCTGCTGGAAGCACTGGTGGTGGAATTAGAATTACTGTTGTTGCCGAGACTTGCTATTAAATTCTGGATAGCAGAGCTCGCCTTGAGAGGATCCGGATGAGTTTTGAGTGTTGGAAAAGGGATTGTAGGGCAAAATATTCGAGGAAACCGGAGAAACGTTCATTACCTTTCATCTCCTTTGTGGTTTCTGCTTGTTATTGGCCTGGATATGCCTGATGGAACGCATGCATCCCCTTTTTTGGCCTTCCCCTGTGGCTACTTGCTCTCAATGAGGTCAAGACCCAGTTGAACATTGTGCCGTCCGTCGCCTTATCCCAGTCCGGGTCCAAGGCTGCGGGTGTTTCTCGTCAAGCAATTCCCCGTTGTACCGGTTGAAGCGCTGCATATAAATCCGCGGAACAAGTTTTTCAGGCTGTCGTGCTCTCCATCAAGTTCCACAAATAACCTGCATTGCTGTTTGAGTATGCGGAGATCGCTGAATTGAGCAGCTCCGCCAGTTCGGTCTCTATGTCCTGGGAGGTCGGTGGCGGCGGCAGTCCCGTTCACTACCGAAAGCTTTTGAGGTCGGAAGTAGTCGTGCCATTGCCCATCATAGGCAGCATGCCTGCCATCCCTGAAGAGCTCAGTTGCACGGTACCCCCATCAGCGTTGCTAAGCATGGAGCCAAAGATCGTGCCAAAATCTTCAAAGCCGGATGAGCTCTGGGCAGCAGATGAAGCCAAAGCACTATAAGTCGGCACGTAAAGCGAACCATACTAATGCAACGATGAAATATCCATGACTGTACCTCCTTTTGTAGATGCTCTTACATTGGGTTATTTCAGATACGTAAAGGAATATGCACATTACACCTCCCTTGGGTTTTTTTCGGGTGCATGGTTCCATTCTCTATTCGTGATCCAATCTTTGCAAACCTTTTGGTTTTGAATAAACTTCAAACAATTATTAATCAATATCAGAAATTTAGAAGCACAGTCCTAGCTAAATAGGAGATAGGGCTTAACGAGACACATCCAACTCAACGGATATGCTTTCGCTTCTAGCCAGAAGTGGTCTTCTAATGGGTTCGAGGCTGCACTCGCTAGAAACGAAGAGATTGCCCACGGAGAAATCGGGCAATCTCTTCTCTTGTTAAGACCGGGACATGATTGTGTCCATAATAAACGCTGTACTATTAAGGGTAGTTCAAACACGCACCTTGTGTGAATCCAAAAAGCTTGGGTTTAACACATTGTTAAGCCGCTTTATTCCATCCACAATCTCTTCCTCAGTTAAATTGCCATAACCCAATATGACTTTATTGAGATGTTGCCCCTTGTTCAGGGCATGCATCTCCACCGGATAAACCCGAACCCCCGCTTCTTCCAGTCTCTCCAAGAGATCGTCTGTGAACTCGATCCGTTCAAATTCTGCTACCAGGTGTAACCCGGTAGAAATACCGATGACTCTGTGCCTTTCGGGAAAATAGGAGTCGAGGCACTTGATGAGGGCCGTTTGCCTCTTCTTATATAATTTTTTCATTCTCGCTACGTGGAGTTCAAGCTCTCTGCTTTCTATGAAGCGGGCCAACACCAGTTGGTCCAGGATTGGCGAATGATTGTCAAGTAGATATTTGAATTCACGAAAGCGTTCAATCAGGGCATGGGGGAGCACCAGGTGCTCCGGTAGTGATGATAATCTGATCCGTCTCACATCGTACGCCCCTGGTACGTGCCAGGTAGCGAGAGAGGACAGATCTCAGTTCTGGGCATCCCTCCGGCTTCCAGTAATCAAAGAAGGACGATGGTGACTTGGTGCAGACGGCATGAAAAAGCTGTCCCAATTTTTTGCGCGGTAACCAATCCAGGGCGGGCACCCCGGTTCGAAAATCGATCATCTCGGTGTTCGCCGGCTGTGCCTGCGCCCTTACTTGCCGATCTAGGGGGGCGCTGAAATCGCCTCTCTCGAGATCTGCCAGGTAGGTCCCTTCGGCAACATAGGTGCCGGAACCCCTGAAACCGGTCAGGTATCCCTCAGCCGCCAGTTGTTCGTATGCATCCAGAACCACGTTCCTGGAGACATTCAGCTCGGCGGCGAGCTCACGGGTGGAGAGGAGCCGTTCCCCAGGCTGCAGTTCTCCCTGCAGAATTTTCAGCCGGATCTGCTCGTAAACCTGCCTGATCAGGGGCATCTCCGAGTTTCTGGTTACTCCCAGCCAGAACATAATACACCTCACAAGTGGTCCTGTAAAAAAACTTGGAAATGGCACTTTTACGATCCAATTATACCTGATAACCTGCTGTTGAAAACGGTATCTGTTATTTCAATAATACTCCAGGGTAATTGAATCCAACTGTTTGTAATGGGAAGGGGGGCTGACAGGGTGGTCAAGTGGCGGCCCGGCGGTGAGGTTTTCGCCATAGCTGCGTGAGGGAGTTCACTCAATTTCAAAAATCAGCGCAACTTTTGCCTCCGTTTAGACTCTATAATAAGGGAAGATGGGGGAAGGGGGTGCTCTGATTGGAGCAGCGTGGAATAGAGCCGGACATGGCTGTCGCTGTAGAACGCCAAGAGCAAAGTTCCTGGGAAGAGATTGCCCAAACCCAGCAGCACTACATATACAAGCTGGCCTATCGCCTTTGTGGCAACCAGGTGGAGGCCGAGGACCTAACACAGGAAACCTTTCTGAAGGCTTTTGAAAACCTGGCCGGTTTCAGACAGGAGGCCGGCTTGCGCACCTGGCTCTACCACATCGCTGTAAACGGATACTTGGCCAAGCGGCGCAGGAGGCTGAAGCACGAATCGATTACCTTGGAAGTTTTGCCGGCGCCGGATTGGTCCAGCAATCCTGAGCGTGTTGTGATCAGGAGAGAGCTCTTGTGGTGCATCAACCATACCCTTCAGCAGCACTTGCCTCGCAACTACCGGACGATCCTGGTGCTCAGGGAACTCGAACAGTTGAGTTATGAGGAAATAGCGGCGGTATTAGACATCTCTGTCAGCACCGTGAGATCACGCCTGCACAGGGCGAGGTTGGCCTTCCGCGACCATCTGCTCAAGTCCGGCTGCGCCGGGCTGATGAGGGATTACGCATGTTGCTGCGAGGGAGTGAAGGAGATATGAACTGCTCTGAGGTCTCTTCGCTGTTGAGCCTTTACCTGGACGAAGAGATTGACGATCTTCGCTGCAAGCGTGTGGATTCCCACGTTCAAAAGTGCCCCGCCTGCAGCCACGACCTGGCCACGCTCGCCAAGACCGTTCGGGTGATCCGGTTTGCAGCGGAGCGGGAACCAGAAAAAGATTTAGCGTACATTGCGCATCCCAGCGAAATGAGGCCGGGCCAAAAAAGCCTAATGAACCGCTGCAACGCGAGCGCAGGCGAAGTCAAAAGAAGGCGCACCGATGAATGAGGCGAGGTCAATAGAGCCATACGCGCCCGGCGAAGCGACGAAGGCCGTCAGGCGCCTCGATTCGTAGGGAGGGAGAAGCGTGAAGTATGAGGAGATAATGCGGCGTCTGGCGCCGTGCGGGCTGGATTGCAGCCGTTGTCTCGATTACGAGGATGGAGAGATCGGGAGATTAGCCTCGAGGTTGCTCGAATTGCTCGGGAATTACGAAAGGCTGGCATTACTGAAAGCGGATGCCGAATCGTCCTTTAAGCATTATCCGGAGTTCAGGACGTTGCTGGCCAGGATCTCTGAAGCCGCTTGTGGCGGCTGCCGGAGCGATCATGCGCACTCTCCTGTCCAATGCTGCGTCAGGGCTTGTCACCGGGAAAAAGGAGTGGATTTCTGCTTTCAGTGCAAGGTTTACCCTTGTGAAAAGGGACTGAGGGGCTTGATTGGTGAGCGCTGGAAAAAGATGAATGACCGGATGCAAGAGATCGGCCTAGAGGCCTATTATGACGAGCAGGCCAGACAGCCCAGGTATTGATAAAAACCAATTGGGGTATTCATTTTCCCGTCGATTGTCGAATTATTTATGTCCTGTATCTTATGTATATGGTCACGATGAAGCATGCAGATTTCAGGGCAGGTGACAACGTGCTGGATCTTTACGAGAGCCTTGCTGTGGAGATGAAATGCCCGCCGGATTTGCAGCCCATGCTTGAATCGATCATCCCGCCGGAGAGGGTGCCGCTGTTGTTGAGCTTCGCTGACTGGTTAGAACCAGCGGAGGCGGCGGCAAAACTAGATATTTCCGTGGAGGAAGTGAAAAAGGCCACCTTTGAGCTTTACCGGGACGGTTTCGTCATACGTAAAAAGTCAGCCATTAAGACCAGGAGTTTTTATGGCATCGTCAATACACTGCTGGGAGAAGGAAGGCTGGGTCATTTATCTGAAGAGCAGCGCTCGCAATTGAAGGAATTTTACATGCTCGCCAGGTTGCAGATATATGATCGATACCTGGCCGAAGGAAGATTGGCGACCTCATCCCGGGTCCTGGCGATCTATGAGGAGCATCACCGGCGCCTCCATGCCGATAATTCCTCGGTAGTTGTCGCTTCCGATGAAGCATTTGCCATATTGAACCGGGCCCGAAGTCTAGCCCTAGTGCCGTGTTCCTGCCGCCTCACTTTCAAGAACTGCTTAAAGCCGGTCAACACCTGCATCAACCTTGATGCGTCAGCCGAAGAGCTCTTGGAACGCGGCGTGGGACAGCAGATCTCGGTAGAGGAAGGGTACGAAATCCTGGCGATCGCCAACCGGGAGGGCCTAGTGCACCTGGCTATTTCCTCTCCGGAGCAGGCAGACTATGCCCTATGCTCTTGTTGTAGTTGTTGCTGCCACGACCTCCAGGCGCTGCTGCGATATGGGCGCCTGAACTGGATTCATAAAGCCGGTGTCATCGCCCAAGATAATCCTTTAAAGTGTGAGCAATGCTTTATTTGTGCGGACCGCTGTATTTTTGGGGCGCGCAGGGTTGTTAACGGAGAATGGTCTTACGATCCCCAAAAATGCTATGGTTGCGGCCTTTGCGCCAGCAGTTGCCCCGCGGGGGCAATCACCCTTCTAGCCAGATAAAACTAAGGAACCCTTTTTGAAGCTGGGCATAGAGATGCCAATCATTTTCCAAATCAGGAATCAAGTTGGAAAATGATTGGCATCGCGAACTGAGAGACATTGGTCGAACAACTCCGGAATCGCTGGTAGAAAATTGAATGGGTGGTCGACTGAGAACGGAATCAATGGACGATCCGATGGAATATGCAATCTGACTATGCAAAGCAAAACAGCAAGGTCTCCCGCACTCTGGAAGCCTTGCCGTTATTATGTTCTCTGGCAGGGAAGACAGGACTCGAACCTGCAGCTTCTTCAAGATGTCGAGCAGGGGCAGTTGCCGGTCGGTGGTATCCAGGGTCTGCCAGCAAATATACTGGATTCCACCTTAAGATGATTAATTGCCAACGCCCTTTACAACAAAAACTGCGTACATAACTGCTTATGCGAGTACAGACAGTATGCCCGCTCCCTTCAATCCCCAAACAGTAGTACCTGGCTTTTTGGCAAGAAAAATATTACCAATTATAGGTCTTTACATTGTGTCATGTGACAGTTATAATTTACCTTGAAGGATAAGAAGCCTTTTCCTTTTGAGGAGGTTGATCGCTGATGAACCTTAATGAGATAGTGAATAAAGCTTCAAACATGGAGATTGATCTGGGAAAAAATCCTGCTCGTACAATTAGGTTTTATATGTCGAAAGGTTTATTGGAGTCTCCCAATATAATTTATAAAGGAAAAATAAAACAAGCTGATTATTCCGTAAATCACCTTACAAGGTTACAGCTTATTAATATATATAAGAAAAAGGGATTTACCCTTGATAAAATTAAAAATATCATGAATGGCTCGATATATTTATCTAATAAAGGCCTTGAGTTCATTAAAACGTTAAGGAAAAAATATGATATTCCTAATAATGCTTTCCAAAAAGGTAAACCCATAACGAAGCGAGAGAGCGCTTATATTCTTTATAATTATGTAGAAATGAAAAAATATAATAAGAATCTAAGTTATTCCATAAATGACTTTGTAAAAGAAGTTTTTATTGACGATAATGGAGAGCAATTAAGTGAGTTTGAGCAAATATAATTATAGAGTTATGGGAGAGGAAATGCTTGGATCCACGAAAAATAATCAGAGATGCAGTGGATAGTGAAGAATACACCGTAATAGAACATTGTCTTGTAGAGATGGATAAAGATGGTATATCTATTGGACAAGTTGAGCATGTTATGCAAAAAGGTAGAATCGTTAAAAGAAATCTTGCAAACAGAAGATATACTTTAAAAATAGAAGATATTATGATATGTACAGAAATTGATAATAGTAATTGCGTAACGATCATCACGGCCGGCAGAGACCGGTAGAGAAAGGAGACAATAACAATGAACAAACGATCTTGCCGTTGTGGGCAGCCATTGTCCAATGTGAGGCGGGTTATAGCCCGGGTGATTAGCGGTAATGAAATAACAATTAATAATGTGCCTGTCTTGTATTGTGAATCTTGCGGAGAAGCTCTTTTTACATCGAAGGCCATTAAAAAAATGGATGAGCTGAATCCAAAATAATCCCGGGGAACTAGTACTTGAATACCCAAATGACCTTGAATTGATGCCACCAGTAATTTACTTTTTAGATAGTCTTGGAACTGATAAAGATAGCGATGAGCCTTTAACTAAAGCAGATCTTGCCAATCTTATAGCTTTGATTAAATCAAAAGGTGAAGTCGCTTAAGCGGGTGATGGACCAGAGGGTAGGCTGACTTTCGGTGGGGTTGAATAGGGGATGCTGCCGTAAAGCAAGGGCAGAAATGGAAGGCGAATTAGTTCCGTGAAATTAGTCCCGTGAAATATCCCGTTACCCGTGCTACTGCCATGCTACTGAAAAATAAGAAACAATTCGATATGAACAGATACAGATGGATATATGCCCCCGCCTCAAAGTGTTGGTATTACTGAATAAATCGACACCGGATGGAACTAACAAATACAGGTCGTCACGCTCAATGCCGGACTTAAAATCCCGGGACCTTCGCGGGTCGTGTGGGTTCAAGTCCCACTCCTGGCACCACTCTTGGGATTCAGGGATCGCAAATGGTAATATAATGGAAAATGCTTAACAATTAGATTGCATTTGATCACTTCACTTAATTCTCCCGGGAGCGACTGGGGGATTATTTTATGGTCCTGAAAGGGCAGTTCCGCATATCAAATGTCAGTGCTCCAGTCTGTCTGCATGGAGAAGTCCAGGGAAAATTCGCATCCAAGTTGCAGCCACAATGATCGTGCCGATGCCGCCAATCAGGACCGAGGGCACAGTGCCGAACCAGGACGCCGTCAGCCCCGACTCAAACTCTCCCAACTGGTTCGATGTACCGATAAACATCGAATTCACCGCGCTCACCCTCCCTCGCATTTCATCCGGAGTCCTCAATTGCACCAGCGCCGACCTGACGACCACGCTAATCACATCCGCCGTCCCCAGGATAATCAGCATCGCAATGGATAAGACAAATGAAGTGGACACGGCAAATCCGATCGTGGCGATCCCAAAAACGATTACAGCCATGAACATGATCCGTCCCACCCGGTGCCGGAGCGGGCGACGCGCCAAAAGCACCGACATCAGCAACGCCCCAACGGCTGGCGCTGAGCGTAGAATTCCCAGCCCCACCGGACCGACGATGAGAATGTCCTGGGCATAAATAGGCAATAGGGCCGTTGCTCCGCCAAGAAGTACCGCAAAGAGATCGAGTGAGATAGCGCCAAGGATCTCCGGTTTGCTCCAGATAAAGGCAATTCCCGCAAATAACGAATGCAGGTCGGCTCGATCGATTTTTGGCGACGCCTGTCTGGTTTGAACCAGGAAAACGAGCAGGCTCGCCCCCAAAAAAAGCATGCCAATCGCAGTATAAACGGCAGTCGGGCCAAAAATATAAAGAAATCCGCCGAGCGCCGGTCCGATAATCACCGCTGTCTGGGTCGCCGAAGCAAACCAGGCGGCAGCGCGCGGGAAGAATTCCGCAGTTACCAGGCCGGGCATCAGCGCCTGCATGGTGGGGCCCTCGAAAGGCGCGCACCGCCCCCAGCAAGAACATAATCGCCAGTATACTCTCCTTGTTCAGCCAGCCAGAGTAACTGCCTGCGGCCAAGACCAGAACTCCTGCCCCTTCGATAAGCTGACAGGCGCTGATGATCAACCGTCGATTATACCGGTCGGCCACGTGACCCACGATCAGTGTCAGCAGAAACATCGGCAGGAACTGAACCAGGCCGACCATACCGAGGTAAAAAGCACTCTTCGTGAGTTCGTATATCTGCCAGCCAATGGCAACTGCCAGCATCTGGTATGCCAAAGTAGTAGCAACGCGCGCGAAACAAAACAACACGAACGACCCATTGCGCAGGATGTTCGTATTTGCGGTTGCGTTAGAAATCGATTCGGGCATGCTCTGCTCCTATCCGCACACTTGACTTACCCTTTTAGGCTTGGGCAGCGGCACTTATAAAGCAACTCTGAGCCCGGTCAATACCGGACACCGGGCCAAGACGGACAACTTTCACTTTATCCCACTCTTTTTCCTGGTTCTGATACACTCCCTCGTCTCCAAATCATCGCCTCCTAAGAAGTTGATGTGCAAGTTTCGTGCTCAGATAGCGATCATAATTAAATTTCGATCAAATGATATTTCCTGCTGCCAAGGCCGATTGCCTCCCCATAGGACAACTGGTGTTCCCCACGGCTGTTCTTCCAGATGGCTTGGAACTTGTCCACAGTGCCAATATGCTGCCGGCCGCCTTCATCCAGTAAAGTATTACCGGTGGCAGGGGCCTTATTTACCAGATCCAACGAGGCCTGATCGATGGCCACCGGGTCCTTGGCAGCCAGAATTCCGATATCGGGAACGATCGGGACACCGGTCCAGGGCACGCAATCGCAGTCCGGGGTCACGTTCAGCACGAAGTTGATATATCCCGCCCGGCCCTGCTTATCCTTGACTGCTGCCCATGCGTATTCGGCCAGCCTCTCTGTAAACTCCAGCACTTCGCCTCCGAAGACAGGCGCGATCGCCTTGGCCGGGCAAACCGTGGCGCACTCCCCGCAGCCAATGCACTTCTCTTCGGCCATGATCGATTTTTTCTCTTCCAGGGAGAGAGCCTGCTGCGGGCAGGCCTCGACACAGTTGCCACAGCCCTCGCACTTCTCCCTGTCAATCTTAAATCTGATAGCATGCTGCTCCCGTTTTCCTGCGGCAGTAGCACAGCCCATGGCCAAATTTTTGATAGCTCCCCCAAACCCTCCCATCATGTGCCCCTTGAAGTGGGTGAGCGCGATCATGCTGTCGGACTTGGCGATGGCACCAGCAATCTTGGCGGTGCTAAAGTGTTTGAGGCCGATCTCCACATCCCTGACATTCTCTCCGAAGAGGCCGTCGGCGATCACCACCGGGGCTCCGACCACGGCGTAGGCGAAACCATGCAGAATGGCTGTTTCCAGGTGATCCACGGTGTTATGCCTGGTGCCGGAATAGACTCCGTTGGAGTCTGTCAGGAAGGGCTTACCCTTGGGCGAAGAAGGGGCTGTGCAGCACATCCAGCAGTCTCTTGTCGCGGATGTTGTCCACGGCGAAGTGCGCGAAAGCGCAGGGCTCCACATCACCCCGGGTATTGATGTGAAAGTAGGATCTCCCTCCGGCGATGCATCCGCTCGTGAGTTCTCCATCATTCCAGAAATCGGCTATCGGCAACGGCTTGTATTTGCGGAGATGCGGAATGCGCTCGGCCAGGTAGGCCCGCTGCTCCGGCCGGATTACTGATTTAATTCTATATACAGCTAAACTATTTGTAAAATACATATTTACCAGGCTTCCGAGTCTAAGCTAATTTCTAATATGAATGGCATAAAATGTATTTCCAAATAACTAGAAGGAGGTCTTTGATAAAGAGAGAATTTCCCATCAGATCGGCATTATTAAAGGCGGATGATGGATAATATAATTGTGCGGAAATCATTAAAGCAAAATGATTACAGGGGGGGGAATAAAAAAATGGAAAATACGTTGTCTCAAATCGGGAATCATGATTCGATGCGAACAGTCACTCTCGAAGAGCACTACATGACACCGGCATTCATGGATGGTCCCGGACGCCAAATCAAGCACTCTAACATGGATGCATCGAGTAATGCCCGGCTAATCGAACAACTGTGTGATCTTGACGACCAAAGGATCGCGGAAATGGATGCCGCAAGTATTGACGTGCAGGTACTTTCACTGAACTCTCCAGGTGTGCAGCAGCTAGATGCAACCGAGGCGGTGAAGCTAGCCCGCGATGCAAACGACCGCCTTGCAGATGCGGTTCGGCGCCATCCAAACCGTTTCGCCGGGTTCGCAACTTTGCCGACCGCGGTTCCGGACACAGCCGCCGACGAATTGGAGCGCATGGTCCGTGAACACGGCTTCAAGGGAGCAGTGATTAACGGCCACACCAATGGCCGCTATCTTGACGACAAGTTTTTTTGGCCGATCCTGGAACGTGCCGAAACACTTCATGTCCCAATCTATCTCCATCCGACGCAGCCTCCGCAGCCGGTGATCGAGGCCTCCTACACAGGTAACTATGCGCCAGAAGTGACGGCCCTGCTTGCGAATGCAGCCTGGGGCTGGCATATCGAAACAGCTATCCATATCCTTCGCCTCATCCTCAGCGGAGTATTCGACCGGTTCACAGGTTTGCAGTTTATTATCGGCCACATGGGCGAGGCCCTTCCTTTTATGCTGTCCAGAGTTGATCTCGTTCTGTCCACGAAAGTGACGAAGTTGGATCGCTCGATTGGTGCTTACCTCCGCGAGAATATCCATTACACGTTCAGTGGCTTCAACTTCATGCCAACATTCTTAGACCTGTTGCTCCAAGTTGGCGTCGACCGGATTATGTTCTCAGCCGACTATCCCTATGGTTCGATGGCGCGGGCGCTTTCATTCCTAAAGCAGCTCCCGGTGAGTCCCGCCGACAGAGAGCGGATTGCACATGGCAACGCAGAACGCCTCCTTCGACTATAGGCAGGTGGGTTGATATGTACTGGCATCAAGGATGCCGAGACCGCCGATCGACTGCTGCGGGAAGGCAAGACAGATTTGATCGGTATTGGTCGGTCACTAAAAAAGCAGTGGAAAAAATGGGATAAAAAGGCCTGGGGGAGGCACCGCCGCCCGGGATAAAGAATGAATTTGGCCGGGATGAGAGGAATTATTATGTTAGTGGATGTGCATGCCCATTTGCCTCAGGACCCGTCGGCTTCCTTGACCAGGGCACGAAGCGCCGGTGTGGATATTGTGCTGGCTGCCGCCACTGATGTGGCTTCTTCGAGGATAAATGCTTGCATGGCAGAAAAGTATGGTCAGGTAAAAGCCTGCATTGGCATACATCCCTGGCGGGCCAATCTTTTTACGCCGAAAACGGAAAAAGCATTAACCGAATTACTCCGAAAAGGTGGGATCACGGCAATTAGCGAAACCGGAATTGATCGAATACGCCGGATGGATGATGATTTATGTACGGAATTGCAGCCACTTCCTCTGGAAGTACAGATAGAGGCTTTTTATGCCCAGTTGCGTTTGGCCGTAAATTACGGTTTGTTTCTCGTGTTACATGACCGTGGTTCCACAGAGGAAATTTTAAGGGTGCTTGATGACTTTAAAGACCGAGCACCACGGGGTGTTGTTCATGGTTTCAGCGGTACCGTTGATGATGCTCGCCGGTATCGAGATAAGGGATTCCTGATTTCCATAAATAAGCGTAACCTTCCTGGAATCAACCCTGCTTTGGAGACCTTGGCTCTTGACGAGATAGTGCTGGAAACAGACTCGAACGAGCCAGCCCAGGTAGTACAGGCATGTGAGGCAGTAGCGTTACTTAAAAAAGTAACTTGCGATGAAGTAGCGAAAAAAACCACTGCTAATATAAAGAAATTACTTAAATAAAGGTGGGGTTAATTTTACCGAGTTACGACCTTTGTGAGGCGTCCGCAAATAGATGTGGTGAGAAACCTTGACCGGCTCTCTAATAGGGGTAAGCCCCAATTTAATGGCCTCTAGTGTCCAGTATTCACCAAGAATCCACCCACCGCAAGCGGTATACCACCGACTGGATGCCGGCATTAGACAGTGTTATCGAATAAATGTGATGATCTCTTGATGATCCATCTTCTTTTCGCTTTCATCCGCCACCTCGGGATATCCTAGGGCAATGGCGGCCTCAGTCTTAAATCCTTCCCGCACACCCGCATCTTTTACCAGTTGGCTGTCAGCGTTAAACCCCGGCAAGAATCCGGTCAAATACGTGGAGCCCACCCCCAGATCCGCGGCGGCAATACACATATTTTCTCCGATGCACGCGGCGTTCTGCTGGCCTGCATGAAACGGGTAGGGACAATAAATTTCTGAGGCGATCAATATAAGCGTCGGGGCTCCATATAACGGATCGCGCGCCTTTTTTCTACCAATGCTTCCGGCTTTTGATATGCGGCTTAATAATTCTTTATTTTGGATCACAACCAGTTGCATTGTATGCCAGTCGTTTCCGGCGACAGGAGCTGCACAGCCTGCGAACAGAATAGTCTCCAACTCTTTTTGGGTGATCTGCCTCTCTAAATATTTTCTGGTCGATTTTCTCCTCGCGATTGCTTTAATTGTTTCCATTCCCAACACCTCATATTATAGATTAACTTTCATGCCCAAGAGTTCGTTGGCAAGAAAGGCCCCCATTATTGCTCGCTGTCGAGCAACGCCATCTGCGGGGTATTGTAGCGATCCCCGGCCACAGCACCTTCAGGGATAGCTGTTTCAATAAGGGCCAGCTCGGCCGGAGAGAGGTGCAGATCCAGCGCACCTACAGCATCATGAAGCTGAACACGGCTCCGGGCTCCGATCAACGGAATCACGTCGTTGCCGCGAGATAAAACCCAGGCAATAGCCAATTGGGCAACAGTAGCCTGCTTGGCTTCGGCAATTGCCCGCAAGGCATCGACAAGCGCCAGGTTCCGGTTCAGGTTGTCACCCTGAAACCGGGGAGCGTGACTACGAAAGTCATGCACATCCGCAACACGTTCCTTCGACCATGTTCCACCCAACAATCCCCGCGAGAGCACGCCATAGGCCGACAGTGAAATCCCAAACTGGCGTAAAGTGGGCAAGATTCGTGCTTCGACACCCCGGCTGAAGAGTGAGTATTCAATCTACAGCCAACTGATCGGGAAAACAGCATGGGCGCGGCGGATCGTTTCCACCCCAGCCTCGGAAAGGCCGATATACCGCACATATCCCGCCCTTACCATGTCTGCAATAGCACCTACAGTCTCTTCAATCGGCACCTGAGGATCAACGCGGGCTGGCTGGTAGAGATCTATATAGTCCACGCCAAGCCGCTGCAGCGTGTAGGCCAAAAAATTCTTCACCGCTTGCGGCCGGCCGTCCACACCGCCCCACGATCCATCAGGGGATCGTAATGACCCGAATTTGACGGCAATAAACGCCTGCTCACGCCGGGAACCTTGTAGCGCCTCGTGCAGGAGCAACTCGTTATGGCCACAGCCATAGAAGTCTCCCGTATCAAAGAGGGTCACTCCGGCATCAAGCGCTGACTGAATTGTAGCGACCGCTTCATGGCGCTCTGTCGCCCCGTAAACGCCAGACATTCCCATGCATCCTGATCCGAGCGCGGAAACCTCAGGCCCGTTTTGGCCAATTTTACGAGTTTGCATTCAGCAGTCCCCTTTTATTGTTCTATGCCTCAGAAATACCTGTCTTAGTTAATGTACGTATTGTGCAAGCTACTATTGGATTTGGGCAAAGCGCACTCCCATGTCAAAAGCTTTTTTACAATCTATTGGAAATTGTTCTTCCCGTCTCTTTGCTTTCTCTGCAGCGTCAAACAATGTTGACACGTACTTGGAATAATCATCAAACTGATAGGTATCGGTCACAATCAGCGATTCTGTTTCTCCAAAGATCCTTCTCATCAACATTTCATAAAAATTAAAACGTTGATCATAACCCATTTGCATCAAGTGGCTCTCTTTTATACCCATAGTGTAAATTAAACCCGTCTTGATCCTCTTCTTAAAGAGTGTTGAGTGGTTCGCATCGTACACCGCATAGGGAAATAACAGCCTTTCCAAGAACGATCTCATCTCACCGGTAACCTCTCCAAAGTAGATGGGAGATCCCAGAATAAGCGCATCAACCGACTCCATCTGATCTAGAACCGGCGTCAGATCGTCATTGACGGCGCATTTGCCGTACTCTTGCCATCTTTCAACTTGCAGGAAAAACAGCTGATGCATCCTTTGTAATCAAAGTCATAGAGATGGATCAGATCTGTTTTCGCTCCGCACGAGGCCGCTCCTTCAAGGACATTATTCAGCAAGGTTGCTGTATTCCACTTCTTCCTTGGACTGCCGCTTACTGCTAATATCTTCATAACAACGTTCCCCCCTTGTAGTGGCTTGTTTATATATTATTACTGCTCCAGACGCGCCACAACCCCTTATGCAAAACTGATTCAACAGGCTTTACAAGCAATTCCTATCACATGATAAGAACGCGCCCACTTTATCACAGAAACTGGCTGTGGTAGCACAGTGACGGAAAGTCCTGAATAATATGGAAGTGGGAAAACAGGGTTGTATGGGCAATCTCATGGGCGCGGCAAAGACAAATCAGCGAACTATGGAAGGTGAGGATATATGTCAGTGAACGGGCAATATAAAATAGTTATTAAAACGCCGCTTGGTGATGTAGAAAATATCCTTATGCTGAAAAGTAATGGCAATATTTTGAGCGGCAGCATTAGTAACGCTATGAATAGTAAAGCGGAGATCGCGGGTGGTAGTATTGACGGGGATACTTTTATCTTTAGCGTCAAGATGAGGAGTCCAATAGGCTGGTTGAAATGTACGATGCAAGGAAAGGTGGATGGGGATTCTATTTCAGGTACAGCCAAAAATATGCTCGGAAGTGCGCCCTTCTCAGGTACTAAAGTTTAATCCAAAACGGAGTGATTAGAACTGTAAGGCAAAAAATTATTGCAATCATTAGGTTTTTAGGACAGAGAAAAAAAGAATGGGTAATAACTCTTTAATTTGAACGCCTGTATCGTTTTAATCGCGTTTAAGTTGGAGAGGATATCCGGCCTGCTAATAATTTTGCTAATAAATCTTGCGTACACAGTGGACAGAACAACGCTCAATGGATATTGGGAAGCACTATTTGCAACGCTTTAACACGCAATGGACAATTGGCTCAAAACTTAAAATCCCGGGGGCTTCGCGGTCCGTGTGGGTTCAAGTCCCACTCCCGGCACCACTCTTGGGTTTCAGAGATCGATGTTGGTAGTAGTTGGATGCTGGTTTCAATTTGATCGCATCACTTAATTCTCCCGGGAGTAACGGGGGATTTTTTTTGCCCATAAGCGGCCTCTCCAATTGCACCATTCTCCATTGTGTAGAATGCATGCCTGTACCAGGACGTCTTCAGGTGCCGGAGCGCCGGAAAAGGGCATTATCATCTTAAAAGGATCTTAAAAGACTAAGCCGTGGTATAATTTAGATATTCTAAATATCATGACACATTGCAATAGTTTTAGTTTGCTGCCGTTCATAGCATCATTGCCCTTTTACTTCATTTTCCAAAGCGCTGTCGGTATCTTTTTTGCAAAAGTAGGCCGCTTCTTTAAAGCTTCTTCAAATAGTGTCTTTTCCTGTAAGGGCTCCAAAGATAAAAAAGTACTGGAGCATGGATTGGACCAATGTCCTGCCTATGGATACTACCGGGACTTAACTCTACAGGAAATAACAAACCGGATTGATTGGATGATAAAGAAGGGTTACCTTGAAATAGAATATGATTACCGGCTTCCGATGCTTGTCTTCTCTGAAAAGGGTTGGGAAATCGAGCGGGAAACCTATGCAGAGGAATTATTGCAAAAACTTAGAAATCTTTTGGGAGAGAAAGACTACAGCTTTGTTCAAGAACTGAAGAACAAAAACAGGGGAATGATCCTGTTGTTGATTGAAAAAATCAGGCAGACGGGCAATGCGAGATTTATACCGCTCCTTAAGGCCTGGAAGGAATTTGAATATAAAAAGGTGCAGGCTGAAATCCAGAGGGTCATTGATTATTTAGTCAAAGAGGGCAAAATATTTTAGGAAATTATCAATACTTAATACTGGGGAGAAAGATGACGCCGGACATTCAAGGTATGGAAAAACTGAATAGAAAGATGCAGAAAGGCTATAAGCTGCTGGACGAAGGCAGGCTTTTCGAGGCAATACACGTTTGGCGGGAGGCCTGGGATGATATCAAATACCTGATGACTCAGCATGGAATTATTGATATTGATTCCTTTGATGGCGTATTCGTTGGGACTCAGTCCGTTTATAACTGGGCCGGCGATTTTGAAACGGAGTCGGAAATGCGGCGGTAGAAGATAAGGCATACTGTCAACAAAGAATCGATTTCTGCAGGGAGTACCTTGAGAGATACAAGGATCCTTCGGAATTGAATGCGTCCATCACCTTTGGCTGGGAACCCCTTGAGTTTTATCAAAAGTGGATGGGCGCGGAAACGCTGGATAACGAGGCGCGCGCTCTGAAGGGGCCCGCTTTGATGTCAATGGTCCCTCAAAGTGAACTCGCTCCGGAATTGCTCGAGTTGGTTATCCCGAAATTGCGGGAGACCGCCTATGTTGAATTATTGAAGCGACATTATTATCAGTTCAAGGCTGCACTGCGCGGGGAACGAATTGATGTGCCTAAGGCAGGGGCTTTTCATGACAATGAAATTGAAGACGTTAGAACATTGACTCAAGATGACGCGGCCAGGTTTTATAAGATATTTTTCAATCTCATAGACTACACCAATAACAAATACAGAGTAGTACCCAAGCTAAAAAATATTTCGCAGACCAAAAATGTCGATCCCAATTCAATTACTCCAATCCGAGATAAATTATGGGAAAGTGATGATCTTATCACCGAGGTTGTCAACGAAAACCCATTCGGCTTCAACGAAAGAGACTTAGCGCTTATTGCAAGCTGGAAAAAAAGGATTGCGGATAATTTTTTAATATACAAGCACCTTAAAAAATATACCGTTTTCATGGGTAAGGGCGGCCTCTACGGCGTAGTCGGGATTGTCAGCCCCATAGAGGAGTTGTTTCCTTCATATGTTCTGCCTCTATATGCACAAGCAGTCTTGCTTCCATTCGAGGGTAGAATTATTTACGATAGCTTGATAGGTACTTATAACATTGCTTATGGCAGTGGTATGCTCAGAGGGTTCAAGGAAGATTACCGGAAGCTAAAGAATGGAACCGGAATAATAACGAGACTGTAGCGCACTAAGGTATTGCCAACGATCCATCTTGGAAATAAGAGGTAGATATTACAACGCTTTATGTGGTACTTTATTGGGAGAAAAACATTGGGGGGATTATTGTGGTCCCAGTTAGAAGAAGAGTGGAACTAGACGGTCGGATAGCAATCGGAGAGGTGTTAAAGATGGCTAAGATGCAACCGGGCGATTGGGTAGAGATCACTCCTACCTGCAATAAAATAACCATAAAAATCGCAAGGCGGGTGAAGCCTAAAGGAGTTGTCAGGGCTGCGGCAGGAATTTTGAAAGATGACGATGATCTAGCGGATGAGATGCTGCGGATCAGGGAGGATGAAGATGAGCGACCAGGAACCAGCATTTAACAGATATGTGGTCGATACCAACATCGTCATCTATACTCTTAAAGGGATTGAGCAAGCAGTAGAAGCAATGGAAAAATTAGAAGATGATGGCATTGAAGTTTATTATTCAACGATAGTCGAAGCAGAATTATTTTCTTTTCATGAACTTACAGAAGAACAGATTGGCAAAATTAGAGGTATCTTGGATATTGGAGAAATTGTTTACGTTGATTCCGAAGTTGCTCTAAAGGCAGCCGAGCTTCGTTCTTTAAGCAGAAAAACTTATCAGCGCAAACTTAAATTGCCGGATGCCATTGTCGCCGCCACAGCTTTGTTATATTCGGCAGT
>CAWEDD010000024.1:0-108519 GCA_963807495.1 uncultured Peptococcaceae bacterium | reverse complement strand
GAGGCGCCCGGGCTGATCGGTTTCCACACTATCTTTCGATGCCGGTACTTAATATTCGCATCTATACTTGCTTTAACAGGCTGTCGATCATCTCACAGGCCTCGGCGCGGGTGGCGCTGCTCGTGGGGCCGAAGGAGCCTCCCGGATAACCGTGGATCAGCCCATCCTGGACGGCAATATTGACGAAACCCCTGGCCCAACTGGCAATGCTGCTATCATCGGTGAAGCTGGTTGCCGTATTCATCTCGGCTGCAGCGTCTTTGGCCTTGCCCAATGCCTGCACCAGCATCACTGTTATCTCCTGCCTGCTTATGGGCGCATTCGGAGAGAACTCGCTGCCGGTGCCGGATGCCAGGCCGTTTTTGTAGGCTGTCTCGACCGCCCCGTAAAACCAGTCTGAGGTATTGACATCGGTGAAAGTGGGGGTGGCCGGCGTCACAAAGGGCAGCTTTAAAGACTTGACCAGGATAGTCACGAATTCCGCTCTGGTGATTACCTGATCCGGTTTGAACGTGCCGTCCGGATAACCGGTGATCAGCCCCTGCGCATTCAGGGCCTCGATGGCGCCGTAAGCCCAGAATGTTGTAGGAAGGTCGGTAAAGGTTGAAGGCGAACTGCTCTGAACAGTACTAGCGATCACGAATGTGGCAGAAGCCACGCTGCTCCAGCCTGACGTCGGATCGTAGTAGATCGCCTCGATCGTCTCGTTCTGGCTCACGGTGATGGTTGTATTGCCGGAGAAGGGGATGTGTGTGCTGCTCGACTCCGGGCTGCTGCCATCTATGGTGTAGTAGCCGATATCCCCGCTGGGGACGTTCTCGATGGTCACACTCTGGGCGGAGGTATAGGTGCCGCCGTTAGGAGAGATGGTCAGCGTCGAGCCGCTGATGGTGAAGTAGGCGGAGGCCACGCTGCTCCAGCCTGACGTCGGATCGTAGTAGATCGCCTCGATCGTCTCGTTCTGGCTCACGGTGATGGTTGTATTGCCGGAGAAGGGGATGTGTGTGCCGCTCGTCTCCGGGCTGCTGCCATCTATGGTGTAGTAGCCGGTATCCCCGCTGGGGACGTTCTCGATGGTCACACTCTGGGCGGAGGTATAGGTGCCGCCGTTAGGAGAGATGGTCAGCGTCGAGCCGCTGATGGTGAAGGTGGCGGAGGCCATATTGCTCCAACCTGATGTCGGATCGTAGTAGATCGCCTCGATCGTCTCTGACTGGCTCACGGTGATGGTTGTATCGCCATAGAAGATGGTATGTGTGCTGCTCGTCTGCGGGTTGGTGCCGTCAGTGGTGTAGTAGGCGGTATCCTCGCTGGGGACGTTATTGATGGCCACGCTCTGAGCGGAGGTATAGGTGCCGCCGTCAGGAGAAATGGTCAGCGTCGAGCCGCTGATGGTGAAGTAGGCGGAGGCCACGCTGCTCCAGCCTGACGTCGGATCGTAGTAGATCGCCTCGATCGTCTCGTTCTGGCTCACGGTGATGGTTGTATTGCCGGAGAAGGAGATGTGTGAGCTGCTCGACTCCGGGCTGCTGCCATCTATGGTGTAGTAGCCGGTATCCCCGCTGGGGACGTTCTCGATGGTCACACTCTGGGCGGAGGTATAGGTGCCGCCGTTAGGAGAGATGGTCAGCGTCGAGCCACTGACGGTGAAGTAGGCGGAGGCCACGCTGCTCCAGCCTGACGTCGGATCGTAGTAGATCGCCTCGACCGTCTCGGACTGTGAGACGTAGAAGCTGGAATTGTAGGTGTAGAGGATGTGTGTGCCGCTCGTCTCCGGGCTGGTGCCGTCGATGGTGTAGTAACAGGCGTCGCTGGTGGGGTAGTTGCCGATGCTCACGCTCTGTGCCGTCGCGAAGGTGCCGCCTGGGGGATAGATGTATGGCGCCGCTGGTGTTACGGTGTTGATCGTAATCGTGGCGGTGGTGATACTGCTCCAGGTGGGGGAGATGAAATTGGCCGCTTTTACCGTCTCGGACTGGCTGACGGTGAACGCTTCGGTGTAGGCGATGCGTGTGCTGCTACTGCTGGCCGGGTCGGAGCCGTCCGTGGTGTAGTAGGCGGTGGCCCCGCTGACGATGTTGCCGATGGTCACACTCTGTGCCGTCGCGAAAGGTGCCGCCGTTGGGGCTGATGGTCGGCGCCGGCAGGGTGATCGTGAACGGGGCGCTGGCCACGCCGCTCCAGCCGTTCATATTGTCGTAGACGGCAGCTTCGACCGTTTCAGTCTGGCTCACGGTGAAGGCTTGGTTGTTGTTGTAGGCCGTGCTTGAGAGTGTTGGGGTGGTGCCGTCGGTGGTGTAGTAAGCGGTATCACCGCTGGAGATGTTGCTGATGGTCACACTCTGGGCGGAGATAAAGGTGCCGCCGTTGGGACTGATGATCGGAGGGGCAGGCGCTGCCAGGGCCGGCCCGGCCTGCATTAGAAGCATAACTGCCATGCCAGCCAGCAGTGCCAATAGGAAAAGCCGTCCGCTAGCTTTCATTCCGAGACCACCTCCATGTTGTTGTTCGCATCATCCATCCATCCATCCATCCATCCATCCATCTTTCTCCTTTGCAGAACTTCTTGTTGCATCACCTCAGGAGATCAAATAACGCCTGAAGTGATGCCTGAACATGGAACCTGTATAGAAGCATGTCTGCTGACGTTTCGAATGGGGGCCACACGTATGACTGGTGTGGCCTCCCACATCGATTTCGCACCTGATTACACATATGTTCTTAGATGATTTTTATCCTATCTTCAAGGCTGGTAAAGCTTGATTCTTACAGGATGCTTAGACATGTTAACATGCAAATGCGGCTAAAAAAGATTTACCTTGGTTCGTATATATGAATAATAAACAATTGAGATGATAGTTTACATAATACAAATTTATTTACTTGAAATGCGATTAAAGAAAATATAGATCAATTCAATAAGGATTTCAATTTACAATAGCATTATCTGATGAGAATATACTTAAAATTGGATGAGAGCAAGCTTAAAAAAGTGTAAATAAAATGTAACCAAAATAAACAAAGCTTCCAGGCACCGTTCCAGAGACAGGGGCCGAGACAGCAGGGGTCCGGTGGTGCATCCGGCGGAATCGGGGTTATCAGGCAAGGTATGTCTTGCGGAGCCGGTCCAGAATTATCAGGCACAAGGTATGTCTTGCGGAGCCGGTCCAAAATTATCAGACAAGGTATATGGCGCGGAGTCGATCCAGGAGGTTATAGAACTCTGCCAGCCTGCCAGCCCCGACATCTTCGATTTCTATCCTTTTGAAATCCTCTTGGATAGCGTCCTGTTTCTCTGCGGTCAGCACGCGATCCGCGGTGGGGAACATGCCGTAGTCCTCTTTGTGGCTGTGCAACCTAAACAGCGACACGTAGGCACGGGCATTTTTCAGGAAAACGGCCAGGGCCTCCCGGTCGCCTTCAATGCTCTTTCCGATAGCCTCATTCATGCTTGCAGCATACTCCCGGCCTGTTTGATGCTCTTTAAGCAGGGTTCCGATGGGACCGCCCTCTCCCCGGATCCCGGCCGCCAGCAGCGCCGGAAAGAGCGATTTTTCTTCCTTGCCGTTGTGGCAGCGATCCACGAAGCCTCCTAGAAATTCGAGGATCTCCGCCTGGTGGCCGGGATCGACGACATCTCCTGCTTCGAGCCGGTTGCAGGCCTTCTCCAAAATATCCAGCATCAGGTTGATCGCCACGTGCTCCCTTATCAGATCCTCGGTCGGCTTCATAGCAGGGCTCCTCTCCGATTGATATTCCAGCGTGATTCCGGTTGCGAACCGCCTGTAACGTCCATCGTTTCAGCCGGCTTCCGGGCAGCGAGTTTTCGGAAGAGTTCCGATCCGAATACACTCCTAATATACTGCCAGATCCGATCAGGTTCAAGACCATGGCTGGGGCAGGCTGGCCCTGTTATCCAGGTTGAAGTTGTTTTATGGCTGGATATGCTACAATAAGGTAAACTGGAGCCGTGAAGTCAACTGCAGTTCCTGTTTGGGGGTGACAGCATGGAGTCCGCGCAGCCGATAACCGCTGAAACACTTTTTCAGCAGAGCATCGAAGAAGCCCTAGCCAGAGCCCAGTCGCTGCCGAACATCGATCTGGTCGTCGGCATCCCTTTCTACAGTGAGAAGAATATCCTGCCGGATCTGATCAGAACTGTCGACAACGCCCTGGGCGATATTCATGCTGACGGTCAGGCGCTAATCCTGTCTGTCGGAGATCCTGCCGCCGGCGACTGGCTGTCATCTATAACCGGGCTCGAGCTGAAGCTGCTGCACGATGCCTTCCTGATGCAGCCGGGCTGCAACGGGAGAGGGGCGAGCATCCGGGCGATCATGGAAATAGCCGATTATCTAAAGGCGGACGTCATGATTCTGGCGGCCGATATCAACGAGTCCGATGGGAACAAGCTCCACCCCGGCTGGATCAGAAGCATCCTGGAGCCCCTGCGCCACAATTATGACCTGGTACTGACCAACTTCGAGCGGCCTTACTGGTCCGAGGTGGTCGGCAGCCTGCTGGCAGCGCCGCTGGTGGAGTTGTTTTACGGATGCGAGGTCGCGCGACCCGCTCAGCGGCATCTACGGGATCTACGCGATCTGATCGCAGATTATCGCTCGGAAATCAAGTTCTGGTTTGAAAATACCAGGGGATACGGTATCGATGCCTGGCTTGTGACCCGGGCTTTGCGCTGGGGCAGAAAACTATGCGAGGTCGAGTTGGGATCCAGGAGTGGGCGCGCCTCGTGGGCAAAATTGGACTACGTTTTTAGGGAAACAGCCAAGTGCCTGTTCGAATGCATCAAGTATGACGAGAGCTATTGGGGTGGGGGAGCGTCCGGGGCGCGTTCGTTTGTGGCGAGGCCGGACCAATATTTGGCCAGGGACACCGGCACCCCGGCGCCCGGAATGGCAGGAGCGGTTTTTGCCAGACAGGAGCCCTTCTCGCCGGCCGAGCTGGTGGACCAGTTCAAGCGCAGCTATCACGATTATCAGAAAGTGTATGAACTTTCGATGACGGAAAGCATTCTCGCAGCAGCGGTACAGACTGTATCACACCCGCTGGAATCGTTTCGTTTTGAGGGCAGCCTCTGGGCAAACATCGTCTACTGCTGGCTGTTAAGCTACTGTTTCAACCAGGATCTGCTTCGAGAAGACCTGCTGAACTCCCTGGCGGCCGCTTTTGGGGGCAGGGTGGCGGGCCTGATGGGCCGCGTCCAGTTTTTTCGCACCAGAGCGGGCGACGTGGAAGATATCAACCCGGCACTCCTGATCAGAAGCGAGTCCTTGCTTGTCAAATTGGAGCAGGCAAAGGAGTTTCGCCGTTTCTGGGATGATTTTTTGGAATTCTGGCAAAAGAAGTCCAGCCTGGGCACTACCCATCTGATTCCGGCATTCTCGCTGGAGTTCATTCCAGGAAAGCCGATAGTGCTTCCTGAGGGGATTCCCGGGCCCAGCAAGGTCATCAAGACCAGTGATACATTCAACCGGCTTCAGCAGCGCAGCCAGTTGGAATTTCAGGCATTTCTGCGTCAGGCGCTGCAGATACCTGGAGACGAGAGCTCGGCAGTAGTCATTAAGCGCATGCGGCAGTTCATGTTCAGCCTGGAAGAGGCTGTGGAACATCTCTTTCCCGGCGATCTGAATACCGAGGAGGGGGTGCGGCGGGTTGTCGATCTCCTTTTCGAGGTGTTGGCCCCAGACCGGATCTTTACTATCAAGGCCGATGCTTTGAGGGAGATGATGATCCGTTTCCCGTCTCAAGATCTGCTGATTGCCTACGGGTTTCCGAACACCCAGGAGCTTTTTTACAGCATGGAGATCAGGGACGCTGCCAGCCTTTCCTGCTTTATGCGCGGCCTGAGGCAGACCGATCAGGCCATTGCCTGGTTATTGAGCGACCTCAGTCCGGACGCGATGGAAGAGACGGAACTCCGGCCATTGGTTTTGAAGGCGAGAATCCTGGGAGGCTTTGCGGCTCCCGGCAACATCTCCAGGCTGGACAAGCTGGCGGCCAGGGTGCTGGTCAGGCCTCTGGCCAAAGGCATGGGCGGGGAATACCCGAAGCTCCGCTTCTGCCTGTACATAGCCAGGCAGATGGGCGTGGCCGAAAACTTTTCTCTGCTCTGGCGCGGCTACGCCAGGGAGAGGAGAGATCTGGGCATCAAGCTGCAGAACTCATTGGCGGGAAGTTATGAGTCGCGGCCATTTTCAGCGCATAACATCCTGGAAAACTTGCATCATCGACTGTTGGTAGGCCACCTGTTGGCGCTGGCTGAAAGGCAGAACCCCGCGCTCGATCCCGGGGATGCCCGGCTGATCAGGCACATGGTCGATGGCTATGGGCTGGGCCAGGTTCTTTACGATGGGGCCTTCCTGTCCTGTTCTGCCTGGACCTGGTCCTCATACAGCTACAAAGGCGGAAGAGGGTTGCCCACGCCCCTGTCCAGCCGGGTCGAGGAACAGTGGTTCGCCTATGAACTGTTGAAGGAGATTTACCAGGAGTTGGGATATGACCCCGGTGAGATCTGGAAGCGGGTAGCCCAGTTGATCGGCGAGGGCCGGGGAGGCGTAGGACATGATCGATCTCCTCATAGGCAAGAGCGGCAGCGACGTATCGGTCGTTATCCAGGAGTCGCAAGACTATCCCCGGGCAAAAATGCTCCGTAGGAATCCCGGAAACCCGATCTTGACGGCAGTCAGGCAGCATCCCTGGGAGAGCAAATACGTTCTAAACCCGGGGGCGATCAGGATTGAAGACAGGGTCTACCTTCTCTACCGGGCTTTTGGAGACGACGGCGTATCCCGCCTCGGACTGGCTGTGACCGACGGCTACAAGGTGCTGGAGAGGCTGGCAGAGCCGGTTTTTGCACCTCAAGTGGCAGAGGAGGCGAAGGGGATCGAGGACCCGCGGCTGATCGCCATCGGAGATCAGATTTACATGCTGTATACGGCCTATGACGGAGTCGTGGCGCAGATCGCCGCCGCCTCCATCCGGTTGGACGATTTCCTGGGCCGGAGATTCGACCGCTGGGAGCGAAAAGGACGTGCCTTCGAGGGAGTCTGGGATAAGGATGCGGTGCTGTTCCCGGAGCGGTTCAACGGTCGCTACGCCCTGTATCACCGGATCGAACCCAGTATCTGGTTGACCTACATGGACCGGCTGGAGTTTCCGGGCCCCGCCGAGAAGCATGCCGTGATCATGGGGCCCCGGCTTGGGAGCATCTGGGATTCTGTCAAGATCGGGGCGGGGACGCCGCCGATCAAGACCAGGTACGGTTGGCTGCTCATCTATCACGGAGTCGATGAGCGCGAGGTATACCGGCTGGGCGTCATCCTGGCGGATCTGGGCAGGCCTGAACGCTTACTGTACCGCTCTCCCAATCCGATCCTCTCTCCTGAAACCGATTATGAGCTGGGCAAGGAAGGGGTGACCTGGAGGCGCAACGTGGTTTTCTGCTGCGGGGCTGTTCCGGCCGGCAGGGCTGGGGCGAGCGCATCCGCCGGCCAAGCGGCGGCAAGCGGGCAACCGGCAGGGGTGCTGACGGGCGTGGAGCAGCGTATCCTCGACGCCGGCGACGAGATACTGGTCTATTACGGCGCAGCTGATTCATCTATCGGCGTAGCCACAGCGGCGGTGGGCGATCTGATTCCGGAGAAGGTGAGGCGTGAAGCGCAGCGAGCCGGATGATCCGGGAAGCCGAAAATGAGATTCCGGAATGCGTTTCGGCTGGCTCCTCGCCTGTTGCATTTGCCGGTATCAACGCTGCTGTCACCCGGCCGGGCCGATCCGCCCCTGGCTATGATCGGGCAATGACCATCAGATGAACTTCTCCCACGCCTCCTTCAGCCGCTCCTCCCGCTCGGCGGCAACCGGCCTGGCTGCTTCAAACGAGTCTTCGAACCGTGGCCGGTCGACATCATAGAACTTGCCGATGGCGATCGGCCCCTCGGAGTTGTAATCCCACGATCTGATGATCTTCAAGGCCCCCTCGAAGCTGGCCGGATCGCTCGCTTCGAACTCATACACGTTTTTGTTGTAGTAGCTGTAAAGATTGTTGTAGGTGGCGCAGACCTGGAGCACGTCCACAAAAGAAAACCCGGGGTGCATGATCGCCTCCCTGATCAACTGCTGGAAGTGCTCGCTGCGGACCGGGTAGCCCCGTGCTATGAAGGAGGCCCCGCTCGTCAGCATGAGCTCCAGCGGGTTGAAGGGATGCTCCTTGGCGCCGAAAGGGGTCGTCGCTCCCTTGAAATCGACGGGGGACGTGGGCGTGAACTGGCCTGTGGCCAGGGCGTAAACGCGGTTGTCGTGAATGATCGCCGTGATATCGATGTTTCTCTTAGCCGCAAAGATGAGGTGATCCAACCCTTCGGCGTAGGAGTCACCGTCCCCGGCAAAGCAGATCACTTTCAGATCGCGGTTCGCCAGCCGGATGGCGGTAGCGGGCGGGAACGCCCGGCCGTGGATGGAGTAGAAGCTGTTGATGTTGACATAATCAGCCATCTTGGCATGCTGGCCGATGCCGGCCACCATAACGATCTGCTCGCGGGGAACCCCTTCTTTGATCAATTCCTCGAGCACGGCCAGGATGCTGCTCAGTATGCCGTAATTGCCGCATCCCGGGCACCACAGCACGGGGGCGGAGGTGGTAAGCTCCTGCGGGCTCATGCGATCACCTTCTTCAGATCATTTTCAAGCTCATCCAGGGAAAACGGCCTTCCGTCATACTTCAGCACGTGCTCGTCGATAACATAACCGTGCTGCTGCAGAAGTCTTGCCAGCTGGCCCGTGGCGTTGCACTCCACGCTGACAATCTTTTCTACCCCCTTCATAGCCTTGGCCATTGCTCTGACAGGGAATGGCGAGAGCACCAGCACCTGGATCACTTTTAGTCCGGGAAACTTTTGCGCGGTCTCGATGCAGACCCCCTTGTTCGAACCCCAGCAGAGAAGCGCCGTCTTGCCCTGACCGTAAACCTTCACGGTCTGGTAGCTCTCCAGTTCTTTTGCCAGAGACCTCTCTTTGAGCAGCCGCTTATCGGCGATTCCTTTGGCGATCCCGGGATCCTCGGTGGTGATGCCGTACTCGTCGTGGACATAGCTGCTCGTTTTGATGACCTGCCCCTTCAGGGGAGGAAAGGCCAGGGGGGAAACCCCCGTTGCGGTGTACTGGTAGCGCTTGTAATCTCCCTGGCCCTTCCAGAGCACCGGCGCCTCTTCCTGGAGGTCTCCCGCCAGGCTGGCATCGAAGCTGAAGAGCCCCAGGCACAATGTCTTGTCAGTGAGGACGAATGCCGGAACCTGATACTGCCAGGCCTTGTTCAGGGCCACTCCCGCCCAGTAGTAGGCCTCTTCGGCATCGCCCGGCGCCGCGATCAACCTGGGGAACTCGCCCTGGCTGGCGTTGAGGACAAAGTGCAGGTCGGTCTGGGAGGTATAGGTGGGCATCCCCGTCGAAGGCCCGGCCCTTCTGGCCCATTACCACGACCACCGGCAGTTCGGCCTGTCCGGCCAGGCCCAGGCTTTCAACCATCAGGCTGAACCCGCCGCCGGAGGTGCCCACGGCGGTTTTTACCCCCATGTAGGCGTAGCCCAGGGCCATGAGCATCACGGCAATCTCACTCTCCGGCGGTATTACCTGCAGCCCGAAATCCTGCGCCGCAGCGGCCAGAAACTCCAGGATGGGCGAGGTCGGCGTCATCGGATAGGCGACATAGGCCTGCAGGCCGGCCTTGAGCAGGCCGAGGCTGATCGCGTGACAGCCGCTCACCACAGGCAGGCTGTGCCGGTCCAGCTTCGCGACCCGGCCCTGCCTCTTGCCGGCGTCATAGCCCCTGCGGCCTATCTTCAGATTCTGCTCCAGCATCTGTGGAGCGTGCTTGCTGAGCAAGGCCTTGTATACCCTCCAGTCAATGCCGAGCATCTTGCACAACCCGCCGATGAGGCAGGAGTTGCGCATCGCAGGAAGTCCCCCCTCCTGCTTCAAAATGGCCGCGCACGGCAGCCCCAGAGATGGCTGGGGCAGGGCTGGCAGCTGCACCCGGTCCTGGTCGTAGATGATGACAGTCTCCTGCTTCCACCGGGCGCGGTGGAGTTCGATGGTGTCCTGGCTCAAGGCCAGGATAGCGTCCACCTGGTCCGAGCAGGCGCCGATCTTTTGGTCCGAGGCCCGGATCATGGCAAAGTTGTGCCCGCCCTTCACGACTGAAGGATAGTCGTTATACATGTACACGTGGTAGCCGAGCCGGTTGAAGAGACGGCTGATGGCTGTTCCAGCCTCGACGACGCCGTCTCCGGTGATGCCGCCGACAAGAATGGATACATCGTGCTCACCCATACCTAAGTCCTCCCTGTTCTGAAGATATCCACCAGCATCAGGCAGTTTACACCACAGCCTTAATTTATGATCCGGCGCTTTTCAAGCCTCTCAAACGCCGCAGTCCAGGCCCCAGCCGGTCTGCCCTGGACATGAAGGATGGCCTGTGCGCAGGGATAATGTCAGAGTTTGAGCGGAGATGAGCTTTCTGAACACTGCCTGCGGGGCACCCGTCAAAGTGGCCGGTGCCAGTTGGAGCCTGCCCCCGAGGGTGGTGGCGTGTTTTCTGCTACACCTCACCGCAAGCCAAAAGAGCAGATTTTCTAGTTGTTTTGGGTGGGGTATGCAGGATTTTGGTCTTATTTGCAGAAAATATGCTTAATACCAAAAATGCTTGTTCAAAAAAATGTGAGAGAAATGAGCCATGCGCATATCCAAGAATGAGTATTATCTCAACCTGGCGCTCGAGTGCAGCCGGAGAGGCACCTGCCTGCAGCGCAACTTCGGGGCGATCATAGTGAAGCATAACCAGATCGTCAGCACAGGGTATTCGGGTGCTCCCAGGGGGCGCGCCAACTGCTGCGATCTAGGCAGGTGCAAACTCAATGAACTGAATGTGCCGCAGGAAGAAAGATTCGAACTCTGCAGATCGGTCCATGCGGAGATGAATGCTATCATTTCGGCCGCCAGGTGGGACATGATCGATGCCACCATGTACATCAACGGCTTCTGCGTGGAAAGCGGGGCTGTGGTGACGCCGTGTGTGCCCTGCGAGATGTGCAAGCGGTTGATCATCAACGCAGGGATCGACAGCGTTGTCACCACCAGTGGCATTCACGAGGTTAGAGACTGGGTATGGGACGAGGGCAGGGACAAGCATGTCCTCAGGTAAGCAAATTATATCACAGATGGGTTGGCGATTCACTCCCATTGCATCCATAGCCTCGCCCCGTTGCTGTCTCATCATGGGATGCTCTGCAGGTTCGTATAGGAAAGAACACCAGGGATGCGCCCTGGAGAACATCAGCACCGTCATCGGCCCATAAGCGTTATTGATCTGGATTGAAAAGCAGCCGGAGCAGCCCTGCCGGTTCCAGGCCGTGGACATACGGCGAGAGGTCGGACCCCTCCAGTATGCTGCGGACCTGCTCCTCCCGGAAGGGGATGTTGGTCAGCTTCTGCTCTAGCGCGGACACATCCTCCTGGCCGAAGAAGTCCCCGTATATCTTGCAGCCCCTGATCAGTTCCCCCTCCAAGTTCAGGCGCAGGTCGATCTTGCCCCAGTTGAACCGCTGCTGCCTCCTGACGCTGAAGGCAGGGGCTTCCCCGTAGTTCCATTCCCAGGCCTCGTACTTGCCGCCCTGCAGCTTGTCGACGAAGGAGCGGTCTGCTTCCGTCAGCCGGTATTCAGCGGCCGGCGCTCCTGTTTCTGCAAACACAGAGTCTGTAAGCGCCTGCCTGAACTCCTCCAGGCCCACTCCCGCGGGCAGATACTCCCGGATGTTGGTCACCCTGCTTCTGACGGAGGGCACGCCCTTCCCGGCGATTTTGTCCGGACTGACGTTCAGGGCCTGGGTGAGGTTGTCCAGGTCAGAATCAAACAGCAGCGTGCCGTGGTGCAGGAGGCGTCCCTTGCACAGGTATTGGGCGTTGCCGGAGATCTTCAACCCCGAGATGGTGATGTCATTGCGCCCTCCGAACTCGGCTCTGACTCCGAGCCGGCCCAAGGCTTCCACCACCGGCCGTGCAAAGGAAGCGAAGTCGAGAAAAGCCCCCTCCCGGCCATTCACGATAAAGCTGAAGTTGAGATTTCCCAGGTCGTGGTAGACGGCTCCGCCCCCGGTCATCCGGCGCACCACCGCCACCCCGTGCTCATTGACAAAATCGGCATTGATCTCATCCCGGGTGTACTGGTTGCGCCCGACGATGATCGCCGGTCTGTTTTGCCAGAACATGAAGCAGTCGTCTCCGGCCGGCAGATCTCTGATCAGGTATTCCTCCAGGGCCAGATTATGATAGGGGTTGGTGGAGTCGTTGCGAACGTGAAGCAAGGCTCATTCATCCTTCCTCCAGGCTGACGTCATCACCGGGAGTGAACAATCACCGGTGCAGAGATAATAGCTGCTGACAGATTACGATGCATGCAATGCATTAATTGCGATTAATTATAACAATAATTAAATTATAAATGATTACTTATAACAATCATACTAATTATAGAACATCACGTGCTGGTCAGCCAACCTGCGTGAACGGCCTGGCCACCCTTCTTTCAGTGAAACAGCCGTTGTATCCAATAGTCAGAGAATCCTGCCGATGTTCTGACGGCCAGCGGCACCATGGCATTTCGCACCAAGCAGAAGTCGTCCCTGAGATAGCCCCAGGTCCGCGGTTTCTGTGGCTCGGGGTTGCGTCCGTCGCAGTATCCAAAGTATTCGTAGGCGACGAAGGCATTATGGTAGACCCACCGGGACGGCGGCCGGCGGTGGTCGTAGATTCCGCCGGAGGAGGGCAGGGCGGGAGTCTGGTCAATATGGCCGTGTACCCAAGCCTCATATTCCGAATGCTGATAGGCCACCTGGCACCGGGCGTGGTGAGGCACGGTCAGATCCTGGACCAGGTGTAGAGCCACTCCGTATACCTGCATGGATAGAGCCTGGTTGTTGGGCCATAACTTCATAGCCGCTGAAAAACAGGCTTCGCAGAAAAGGGCGGCGTTAGTGACAACCCCCCCGGAGATGTTGATCCAGCCGCCCAGCCCCTGGTTCGTATAGGGATTAAGGTGGTGCATGACCGGCGCCACCGCTATATCCGTGCCGGGGATCGTCCCGACGGCCCAGTCGGCATCGAACAGCCCCTGGCTGATCTGGCCGGCGTAGCGCTCGAGAAATAGGAGCCCCGGACAGTTGTCGTTGGCGAGGACGGTCAGCGCCTTTGCAAAACACCACTGGTGATCGACTGTTAACATCTTCCTGTTACTCTTCCCGTTGCCATCTTACCACTTCCCGTTAATATTTTTCGTTGCCAATTTGCCGCTGCCATTTTTGCGCTGGCGTCTCCCGTCGCCACTTTTTTGCCGTCTTTCCGCAGCCCTCCTTTTATTGGCGTGTGCCTGCTTGGCGTGTGCCTGCCGCCGTCTTTATAAACCATCATATGAGCCCCGGGAGCTGTCGGTGCGGCAGATCGTGCATGGTACGGGAGGATCAAGAAGCACCTCGGTGCGGCAGATCGTGCATGGTACGGGAGGATCAAGAAGCACCAATGACGGGGCAGGCTTCATAAAATATAATGATTATTTCAATTTGGGAAGAGGTTCTCAAAAGCAATTCAAGGGGGTCATGCAACATGTCTCACATTCGTTTCTTTCACGGTTCTACCGAGGGGCCGCCGCTCGATGTCTACCTTGGCGGCCATAAGTACGCCTCACACCTGGAACATGGAGGTTTCACCGAGTACGAGGATGTCGAGCCCGGTACTTACGCGATGTCGGCCTACCTTGCTGGCAGATATGATTATCCGATCTACAGCACCTCTGTCACCATTCCCCTGGGCAACATGTACACCTATGCCCTCTACGGATTATACCCGAACATCACGATGCTGCCGGTGTCGGACTACTGTGATCTGCTGCCGGGAGGGAGGGCGCTGGTCCGGTACGTGCAAATATCCCCCGGCTGTCCCTCCGTAGATGTCGCCTGCAGCGGCGCCGCTCTCTGGGCCGGATGCAATTATGGCCAGGTCACCCCGTACTCCTACGTCTATCCGGGCATGCACACCGTTTACCTGTATCCGACCGGCACCGTCAATCCGTGCCTGACCGTTCCCAATTGCATGCTCTACCCCAACAATTATTACACCTTCTACACGTACGGCTCAACGGCTAGCTTAGTACATCCACTGAGAATGCACATTCCGCTCGACGGCATTTCCTACATCCCCGGGTATGGGCGCCGCTGATCAGAGGTCCTGACAGATGTTCGCCATCAGAATTCCGGCATTGCAGCAGAACCCTCCGGTAGTAGCGGAGGGTTCTTGCCTTTGACAGAACGAGCCGCAGGCATCTACAATTGAGGCATCTGAGAGCATGGCAACCTGGGAGAACCGGCAATATGTGGGAGGAACGGCATCCTGGAAGCTAGGCAACCAGGGAGAACGGACTTCCTGTGGGAATCCTGGGAGAATCGGCAATATTGGGTTACTGCATCAGTAGAAAGGCGATCTGAGAGAGCTGCATCATGGGAAAACGGACTTCCTGAGGGGCTGAAGAGATGGAGCAGAGGCCGCTGATTTATGTCGTGCAGAAGAATGAGGCCGGCAAGAGCGTCAAAGAGCTGCTGTCCTCGCGGCTGCACCTTTCCCGTTCGCTGGTGGTGAAGCTGAAACTGCAGCATAAGATCAGCGTCAACGGGGCGCCGGTTTTCACCAATCACCTGGTGCAGCCCGGGGATCGGATCGCTGTCGACCTGGAGCTTGGCGAGCAGTGCGGTATCATTCCCCAGCCCGCCCAGCTGTCGATAGTGTTTGAAGATGCCGATTTTCTGGCAGTGGACAAACCGGCGGGGATGCCGGTGCACCCCAGCAAACGCCACCAGTCTGGCACGCTGGCTAACGCTGTCGCCCACTATTGGCAGCAATCGGGCCACAACTCCCTGTTCAGGCCGATCAACCGCCTCGACAAGGAGACTTCCGGTCTGGTTCTGATCGGCAAGAATCAGTTCGCCCACCAGGGCATCTTTCTCCAGCAGCAGCGTCAAAGAGTCGAGCGCCGCTACCTGGCCCTGGTGGAAGGGGTGTTGGCGACAGACAAGGGACGGATCTCCGATCCGATCGCCAGGTTGGAAGACCGCTCCCGCAAGCGGATCGTGGCCGCTTACGGCCAGTCCGCAGTGACCAACTTCACGGTGTTGAAGCGTTTTCAGCAGCACACGCTGCTGCACCTCAGCCTGGAGACCGGCCGCACCCACCAGATCCGCGTGCATCTGAGCCATATAGGCCACCCGGTCTGCGGCGACGAGCTTTACGGCTGGCCGTCGCCGTTCATCGCCAGGCAGGCCCTGCATGCCGGGGAACTCAGCTTCATCCATCCCAGGACCGGGTCGTCCGTATGTCTTGCCGCCCCCTTGCCCGGGGATATGCTGGCTGCCCTGGACCTGCTGCGGCAGCAAAGCGTTTAGGCGGGTATTGCCGGCTGAGCCTTCTCCTCCTCTTCCTGCCGCTACTAACGCCACCATCACCACCGCCATCATCATAAGTACCAGCATCATAATCACCACCACCGTTATCATTACCGCCACCACACCACCACAACCACCATCACCGCTACCGCCACCGCGCGGTTGCGGTAAAACAGTTCATGCTTTGTCCCCTGTTTGAATAATAATTATTGGTTGGACAAAAGAGGAGGTTCGTGGTACAATAATATTATGACCAGATCATAATAATAGGTAATAAATTATTATATCGGACAATATAATATTTCAAGGGTGAAAAACAACTGGAGGTGAACGTGTTGTATCAGGTTAGATGGCACGGAAGGGGAGGCCAGGGGGCGGTTACCGCCGCCAAGATTTTTGCTATGGCTGCCTCCTTGCAGGCAGTCTCCGAGGCAGCGCTTTTCTTGAAAATGAGCGATTGTGCGAGGCGGACCGACCCACCTCCGGCGGGTACCCAGCTCTACTTTGCCCAGTCGTTCCCCGCCTTTGGCGCAGAGCGCAGGGGGGCGCCGGTCCAGGCCTTTACCAAGATTGACAGCAGTCCGATCCTGGACCGAAGCCAGGTCTATGAGCCTGATGCGGTTGTGGTTCTCGATCCGGGGCTGTTGCAGAGCATCGATGTTACAGCGGGCTTAAAGCCGGGTGGACTGTTGGTGATCAATGGCGCCAGACTTGCTATAGGTAGGATGCCGCTGGTCAAGTTTGATTGCACAATTGTAAATGCCACCGAGATATCCTTGGAGATCTTGGGTAAACCGATTGCCAATACGGTAATGGTCGGGGCGCTCTGTGCCGTCCTGAATTTTATGACGCTGGCTTCAATACAAAAGGCTATTGCCGGAACGCTGCCTGCTCACCTGGCCGCAGCAAACATCAAAGCAGCGGAGGTGGCCTATTACGAAGTGATATCGGGGAAAAAGGGAGCACAGATTGCATGAGAGACGCTGGCAGCGTTAAATATCATACCTCACATGAAGTGTCCGTATCGCACGATGACAACAGGTTCGTGGCGGTCATTCCGGCCGGTGATTGCCCCTGATAAATGCAACCTGTGCTTGCTATGCTGGGTGTTTTGCCCGGAAGGGGTGATCAGGCAGGCTCCTCATCTTTCGATAGACCTCGATTACTGCAAGGGATGCGGAATCTGTGCCAGCGAATGCAGGAGGGGTGCTATCCGCATGGTGGAGGAAACTCTAAATGGGTGAACGCAGGTTTCTAAACGGTAATCAGGCCCTGGCCCATGCAGTCAGGATGGCAAGACCGGAAGTCATGGCAGTCTATCCCATCACTCCCCAGACAGCCATCATCGAGAAACTGGCCGAGTTTGTCGCCGATGGCCAACTGGATGCGGATATTATCATGGTGGAATCCGAACACTCTGCTCTTGCTGCCTGCTTCGGAGCTTCCTGTGCCGGATGCAGGGTCTTCACCGCCACCTGTTCCCAGGGGCTTTTATACATGTGCGAGATGTTACACTATGTCAGCAGCAGCCGGTTTCCGGTGGTGATGGCGGTAGTAAACCGGAGCCTTGCCGCACCCTGGACCATGTGGTGCGACCACCAGGACTCCGTTTCCATGAGAGATCACGGGTGGATCCAGTTGTATGTGGAAAATGCCCAGGAAGCCTTTGATACTTGCCTGCAAGCCTTTCGCCTGGCAGAAGACCCTGAGGTATTGACTCCGGTGATGATCTGCCTGGACGGTTTCACACTATCGCACACCGATGAATCTGTAGATCTGCCTTCGCAGGAAGAAGTAGCGAAGTTTCTTCCCCTCCTATTCGCCCCAGTATGCCATCGATGTGCATAACCCCGCCACTTTTTCGCGATTGGGACGCCACCCGACTTTTACATGGAGTATAAATATAGCCAGCAACTGGCAATGGAAGCTGCACTCAGGAAGATCCCGCAGCTTTCGGGGGAGTTTGAGACAGCGTTTCCACCGGAACCATGGGTGCGTCGATCAAAGAGTATCATTGCGAAGACGCAGAATACATACTGGTCACCATGGGTTCGGTGACCGGCACCGCCAGGTCTGTAGTGGAAAACCTGCGCAGCAAGGGGAAGAGAGCCGGAGTTTTGAAGATTCGCTCTTTCAGACCGTTTCCGAAACAAGAGATAGTCAGCGCCCTTAACAACGCCAGGGGTGTGGGAGTGCTCGACCGGGATTGCTCTTTCGGAAATGAGGGGGCGCTGGGGACAGAGGTCAAGTCCGCCCTGTTTGAAGGTGGAGGCAGGCAGCAGGTGATCAATTTTGTGGCCGGGTTGGGTGGAAGGGATATTGCTCCGGGTAATATTGAAGGGATGTTCGCCGCTCTCGAAGAGGCGGCAGTGCAGCCCTGTTCACAGAGTCCGGTGCAGTTCGTCGGATTGAGGTGTCGCTGATGGTCGATTTCAAGCTACTCCCGAGCGAGGAATTGGTGTATGGCAGTACGGCCTGCGCAGGATGCGGAGGGCTGATCGCCCTGCGTCTGGCCCTCAAGACCCTTGGTAAAAACACCGTAGTCGTCACCACGGCCTGCTGCCTGATGGCAGTCACCACTTTTTATCCCCAACTGGCCTTCGAGGTTACCTGCATCAATTCCGTATTTGCGGGGACCGGCTGCGGTGATCTCGGGGGTCGTGGCCGGGCTGAGGCGCAGGGGTAAGCAGGATGTCAACATCATCGGGTTTGCAGGCGACGGCGGCACGGTGGATATCGGATTGCAGGCCCTCTCCGGGGCGATCGAACGAGGAGAGAAGTTTATCTGGATCTGTTACGACAATGAGGCTTACATGAACACCGGCACCCAGCGCAGCAGCTCGACTCCCTATGGGGGATGGACTTCAACCACGCCCGGGGGCAAAAAAGGGATGTGGGAGGATCACCCCAAAAAGGACATGCTGGGCATCGTCATGGCACACAACATCCCCTACGCGGCCACGGCATCTATCTCTTATCCCAAGGACTACATGGAAAAAGTCCAAAAGGCTAGCAAAGCTCAGGGCCCGGCGTATATCCAGGTGCTGGCGCCATGTCCCTCCGGATGGGGTTACGACCCCGATCAGACAGTGGAAGTGGGAAGATTGGCAGTCCAGACTGGTTTCTGGGTGCTGGCCGAGTATGATCAGGGAGAACTTCGGATAACTCACCGGCAAAATAGACCGAAGCCTGTCGAAGAGTATTTACACAAGCAGGATCGGTTTGCCCACCTGGATAGTAAAGATATCGAGGCTATCCAGGCCGATATCGCTGTCCGGTGGGCAAAGTATAAAACCTGATATTAGTCGCTGCACTTCCCAGAAAGTGCATCCAACCTTCAAACCGGGTTCAGCCAGTCATTCCTCCTACCAGCGCAGGGTGCAGGCCGCCCAGGTTAATCCCGCCCCGAACGTCACCAGCACCACGACCGACCCCTCTCTTACCAGACCCTGTTCCACGGCCTCGGCCAGGGCTACAGGGCAGGTAGCTCCTGAGAAGTTGCCATATTTCTCTATATTTACGAATACTTTGGACTTGGGTAGCCCCAATCGTTTGCGCACCGCCTCGAGAATTCTCAAGTTAGCCTGGTGGGGTATCAGCAGATCGATGTTTTCGAGGCCAAGACCGGCTTTGCTCAGGCTTTCCAAAACAGCATCGGGCATCACCCGCACTGCAAACTTGAACACCTCGTTGCCGTTCATGTGAATGGTATGAAGATGGTTGGCAACACTCTCGGGAGAGGCGGGACAACGCGAACCGCCGGCGGGAATGCTGATCAAGTCCCCTTCGGTTCCATCGCTACCCAGAACGAAGGAAAGGAATCCCTTGCCCTCAGGCCCCGGTTGCAGCACGGCTGCGCCTGCTCCATCGCCAAACAGGACACAGGTGTTGCGATCCTCCCAGTTGGTGATCTTTGACAGGGTGTCCGCGGCGATTACCAGGACACAGTCATAGGTTCCGGTGGCAATGAACTGGAAACCGACGGCGCAGGCGTAAACGAACTGTGGGCAGGCCGCCTCCAGGTCAAAACAGGCTGCCCGCTTGGCGCCGAGGGCCGCCTGGACCAGACAGGCCGTGGACGGAAAAAACATGTCAGGGGTCACCGTGGCCACGATGATCAGATCGATCTGTTCCGGTGCCACACCAGCGTTGGCTAACGCTTGCCTGGCCGCCGGAATGGCCAGACTGGATGTCGGTTCATCCGGGCCGGTAATATACCGCTCTTTCACACCGGTCCTGGTGGTGATCCATTCATCGGAGGTGTCCACCATCTTTTCCAGATCGGCATTGGTCAGCTTGCGCTGAGGAAAGTGCTTGCCCAACCCCGTGATCTGCACCGATCTTAACCCCGCCGGTTTTATAATCTCGATCATGCCCCTTCGTTAAAAAATCTAGCGGGCCTACCTGGCTGTCTTATTGACAAAACATTGCAACATGCGTATCGCCCCGGTTTTAATCACATAATTATAACCTGTTATTAATAGCTGGTAATAATAAAAGTATAATATATCAGAATGAAAAAGGCAAGCAGGTGTCATAGTTTTCGGTGCGCCATTTTCTCTCGCAGTTCCTCATCCTGCGTTTCACCCAGTTCTATATCCTGCCCTGCAATCATCCAGCCCCGTTGCCGGCAGAACGGCAAAGCCGGGCAGACCGGCAAAGCCGGAAGCCGGCAAAGCCGGAAGACACCCCCGGGCAGGCTGCCGCCCGCACCTTATCCGCTAATTATTTTTATTATGATCCTGCGATTTGAACTGCGTGTCGTACAGCTTCTTGTACAACCCTTGTCTTGCCAATAATTCTTCGTGCCTTCCCGTCTCCACGATCCGTCCGTTTTCCAGTACGAAGATCTGGTCTGCCGCCAGCACGGTAGATAGGCGGTGGGCGATCACAAAGCTCGTTCTGCCCTTCATCAATGGCAGCATCGCTTTCTGGATAAACATTTCCGATACCGAATCCAGCGCCGAGGTGGCCTCATCAAGAATGATGATCGCCGGATTCTTGAGGATCACCCTGGCGATGGAGACCCGCTGCTTTTCTCCGCCGGACAGCTTGATGCCCCTGTTCCCCACCACCGTCCGGTACTGATCGGGCAGAGTCATGATAAAGTCATGGATGTACGATGCCTTGCAGGCAGCCACCATCTCCGCCTCAGTAGCGTCATTATTGCTGTATCTCAGATTCTCTTCAATCGTATCGTTGAACAGATAGGGCTCCTGCATCACCATGCCGATCTGCCGGCGCAGCGATTCCAGTGTCATGTCCCTGATGTCGATGCCATCGATTTTGATGCTTCCCCTCGTTGCCTCGTACAATCTGGGGATCAGATAGGTGACTGTTGTCTTTCCTGCGCCGCTGGCGCCCACCAGGGCGACCATCGACCCCGGCCGGACGGAGAAGCTCAGGTCTGTCAAGGCCTCGCTCTTTTCATTGTAGGAAAAATGGACATGGTCAAAATCAACCTGGCCGAGGAAAGGCCCCGCCTTCAGCGCTCCCTGCCGGTCAACGATCCCCTGTTTCTGGTCGAAATAATCGAAGATCCTCTGAAATAGGGCAAATGAACGGGTGACATCGATATGGATATTCGACAATTGGGTTACAGGCCCGTACAGCCTTCCCAACAAGGCCACGAAAGCGATGATGGCGCCGATGGTGATCTCGCCCCTGATGAACAGGTAGCCTCCGTACAGGTAGATGAGCATGGGGCCGATGGTGGTGAAAGAGCTCACCGTCATGTTCAGCCATCTGCCAGCCAAGGACTCCCTGATCTGAAGCCTGGTCACCTCTTCGTTGACCCCGACAAACTTCTTGTACTCATCCTGCTCCCTGGTGAAGATCTTCGACAGGACGGCGCCGCTGATGCTGAGCGTCTCTTGAATGATCTGGTTCAAGTCACTGACCTTTTCCTGGCTCTGGGAGGCGATCTCCCATCTCGCCTTGCCGACTCTACGGGTGGGGACAATATACAGGGGGAGCACAAACAGGCCGAGGATGGCCAGCCTCCAGTTCATTGCAATCAGGGCGACGGCGGTGGCGGCCAGCACAAAAATACTGCTCAGGGCGTTGACGACTGTGGTGTTGAAGATGTCCTGAATGCCATCGATATCGCTGGTCAGCCTGGTGATGATCTCGCCCGGCATGACAGAAGAGAAGAAGCTCAGCGACATATGCTGCAACCACTGATACATCTGGTTTTTCATCTGTAAAATGATATGCTTGGCGATCCAGTTGTTCAAATAGGTCTGATATACCTGCAGCAGTCCCAGCAGGATCGTGATCAGGATGGAAATCGCGATCAGCCACACCAGCAATTTCAGGTCCCTGTGGGGCAGCGCCTGGTCGACAATGTTCTTGATGAAAATCGATGGCGCCAGCCCCAACACCGACGATATTAATATCGCAGACACGGCCACCAGCATCTGTTTCCAGTAAGGAATAAAATACTTCAATATTCTGGCAAGCATCTTCCTGGTGATCTGCGGTTTTTCCATGCTTTCATCATAATACCGGATCCTGCCCACACCTGCTGGCATGGCTGCCCTCCTCCCGCAACAGTCGGATCTGTTCTCGCAGTTTCCTATTCCACCTGCGCCTGCTCCACCGGGACCCTGCCCTGCAGGCTTCCCGCCAGTTTGGCTGTCAGTTGAACGAGCAAGCGGCGCTCTTCTTCGGTCAATTTCGTGAAGGGCACGAACAGGGCGTCAGCCCAGCGGGCCTGCACCCGGACGATCATCGCCCCGCCCTCGCCGGTAAGGCGCACGATCCTCATGCGGGCATCCCGGGGGTCGGTCGAGCGATAAACCAGCCTGGCCTTTTCGAGCCTGTCAATCATCAGCGACATGGTGCTGGAACGAACGGCCAGGTGAGCGGCCAACTGACCGATCGTACCCTGCGAATTCCGGTCAAGGTAGCGGAGGATCATCCATTGCACGCGGGTTACGGACGGCGCCATCCCCTGCAGGGCTCCGGACCGGATATGGCGGTTGATATTCTGGTGAGCATAAAGATACTGCTCAATGAGGTCGTGCTGATCCACTTTTCAGACCCCCAATTTATATAGTATAGCTATATTATATATCATGGGAATATGAATCGGCATGAATTAAGTTGCTCGAATAGCAAAGCGCAATAAAAATGATCCCTCTGTAATCAAGGGATCATTTTTATTGCTACAAGCAACGATTTATTTCCAGTTGTCGGCTCTCCAGCCCCAAACCGGCCAAGACGGCGCCCGCATCCTGCTTCTTACGCCCCTTCCAGCAGGGAGCGCAGTTGGTTGCCGGCGTTCCCGGAGAGGAAGCCCCCATGGTATCCGCACACGTGCTGGAAAGCCAACTCTGAGATCTGGTGCAGCGATGACTGCGCCGCCGCCGGGTCCTGGGTGAAGCCAGGCGGCGGCCCGGACAGCACCCCGTTTTCGTAGCGCAGCAGGTCACCCGCCAGCAGCAAGTCCCGGCCGGGAAGAAAGAGGCTGAGATGCCCCGGCGTGTGCCCCGGCGTGTGGATGATCAGGCATCCTCCCAGCACGGCCAACTCCTCTCCGCCGCTCAGGCGTAGATCGACCCTGACCGGCACGGACTTCATACCCTGCTCCATTCTCTTGCGGAGCTCAGCAATCTGTTCAGGAGTGGCCTGCGGCATGAACGCCCTGATGCGTTCCTCCGGGAAAACTACCGGCGGCCGCGGCACGGAACCGTCGATGAATCCCGCATCTTCCCGGTGCGCCCAGACCTCCGCCCCGGTGCGCTGCGCCAGCCCTGCCAGGCCGCCCGTGTGGTCGACGTGGTGGTGGGTGATGATGATGCGTTTCACGTCTGCGGGCTGATATCCGATCCTGGTGATGTATTCACAGACAGCATCCTCGGCCCCGAGGAGGCCCGGCGTCCACCATGGTCAGACGGCCGTCGTCGCCGGCCAGCAAGGCGATGTTTACAGGATTGGCGCCCCCCGGACCCGGCATCACCACATTGTCCACGATATGCACCCCGGTTAGAATCTCCATCTTCAGACCTCCCTGCAATTAGTTTGTCCCCGTCTCCAATATTACCCATGATCCCTATCGCGCGAAACCAAAACCGCAGCGGTGCCGTAAACCAGGCTGCGGCAGCAGGGCCTCCAGATAAGTTATCAGGTGGTTGCCCCTGATTGGTCCCGTCTGGATGCTGATCCGGTGCTTGCTCCACACGTGCCTGTAGCACCACGCCGGCCCTGCCAGGATGACTTGATCGCCCGGGTCGGGAACAGGGGGACGAGGCCGGCATGGTAAATTGTATTCCATCAGAGGCAAGCCGGTGCAAAACTTGCTTTTGAACAGAGATTGATATAATCTGGAAGCAAGGAAAGACAGCTTTTCTAATCTTTTCAAGGGGGGCGGTCCGATGGAGTTTTACGATGTGGTGCACAAGCGAAGAGCGATCCGCAAGTACAAGCCGGAGGCGGTGCCTCGGGACGTGATCTTGAAGGTTTTGGATGCCGCCTGCTGGGCGCCCTCGGGTATGAACCTGCAGCAATGGGAGTTCATCGTGGTTTCAGGAAACAAGAAGGAGCAGTTGGGAGAACCATATGCAAAGGCTATGGAGAAGATAGGCCATGGCTGGTCTGAAGAACAGCGCAAGATGGCCCTGGCCGCTGCCCGCAAGTTCAATTGGGCGCCGCATGTAATCGTCGCCCTGGCTCCGAAGACAAGCGATGCCTTCGTGCAGAAAATGCACGTGGAAAGCGTCAGCGCCGCCTTCGAGAACCTGTTGCTGGCTGCCTGCGCCGAGGGGCTGGGCACTTGCTGGGCGCTGGGACCCCTGCTCGAAGAGGAGGCGATCCGCAGTATTCTGGAGATATCTTCAGACAAGGAGATCGTTGCCCTCACTCCGCTGGGATACCCGGACATGGAGCCGCCCGCACCTGCCAGGCAGGATCTGTCCAGCAAGGTGACCTGGATGGAATAGCGATTCCTTCAGCATGTGGTGTAGCCGCGAGGGCGCGAACAGATCAGGTTAAGTCAAAACCGGAGGTAGATTGGCCAGAAAAAAAATAATGGGGGGGGGATTGTTATGAAAGAGCACGTTGGAGATGCTTTCTTTCAGGAGACAAAGTATCACCGCGGCAAACTTCCAGATAGTTTCCCCGACTGGTCAAAGATTCCCGATCCCTACAAGCGCTATCGCAACGCCCAGGTTGTCTCTCTCGATGCGCCCCGGCAAAAGGGCGGCGCCCCGCTCTGGGAAGCAATCTCGGGCAGGCGCAGCGTCAGGAATTACGCAGGCGGCCCGGTGACGAAGCAAGAGCTGTCACAGCTGCTCTGGGCCTGCCAGGGGATCACCGCACAGGCAGAGAAGTATGCCTTCCGGTCGGCGCCCTCGGCCGGGGCGCTCTATCCGGTGGAGACCTACCTGGCGGTCAACCGGGTGGAGGGAGTCGACCACGGACTCTACCACTATGAGATCGAGCCGCATGCCCTGGCTCTGATGTCGTCCGGGGACTACCGGACAGCCGTCGCCCGGGCGGCCATGGACCAGAGCCCGGTGGAAAGGGCGGACCTGGTGGTCATCTGGTCGGCGGTGTTTGAGCGCTCGAAATGGAAGTACAAGCAGAGAGGTTACCGGTACATTTTTCTGGACGCGGGCCATATCGCCGGCAACCTGGCCCTGGCGGCGGTTGCCCTAGGGCTGGGCAGCTGCCAGATCGGCGCCCTCTACGACGATGAGGCGAACCAGTTGCTGGGGCTTGACGGCGATACCGAGAGCGTGATCTACATGACGGCGGTGGGCCGCGCGGCCAGCAGATGAATCTGCCAAAACAATTGCCGCGCAGGCCAAGCCTCCCCGAATGCGAGTAATAAGGCGGCCTGATACTAGCAGACGCCTTGCCGCCCGAAAAAGATACCGGGCACCTTTATCGAGCGCGGCCTGATCAGGGGCTGCCTGATACTACTAGCAGACGCTGTTAAACCGGCGCCACTGTTTTTTGCGGGTAGGGACAGAGATCGTTGAGGACGCAGGAAGGACAGTCCGGCCTGCGCGCCTTGCAGGTCTGGCGCCCATGAAAGATCAGGAGGTGGTGCGCCAGCCCCCATTCCTGCTCCGGTATCAGCGCCTTCAACTGCCGCTCGGTGACCTCGGGTTGCTTGGCAGCAGCCAGGCCGAGCCGGTTGGCGACGCGGTGCACGTGGGTATCCACTCCCAGCCCCGGCTTGCCGAAAGCGTTGGACAGCAGCACGTTGGCTGTTTTGCGTCCGACTCCGGGCAGGGTCAGCAGCCCCTCCAGGCTGTCCGGGATTTCACCCCGGTAATGCAGCATGATCATCCTTGCCGATGCCACCAGGTGTGCCGCCTTGGTCCTGAACAGCCCCACCGCCTTGATGATCTCGGCGACGTCGTTGGCCTCCGCTGCCGCCAGGCTGCTAAGGTCCGGGTACCTGGCATACAGGGCCGGTGTGACCATATTCACCTGGGAGTCGGTGGTTTGGGCCGAAAGGATGGTGGCCGCCAGGGCCTGGTAAGGGCTGCGGAAGTGCAGGCGAGGGCCTGCATCAGGGTATGCCTCACGCAGCCGCCGCAGGATCTCTGCGGCTGTGTTATCCGGTCTCCAAAAAGCTTCTTCAACCATCTAATGCACAGGCCTCCGGCTCTTCAGCCCTTTCTCTTTAACGCCGCTCCAATATTTCTGCACCTAACTTCTGCACCTACTGATAATGATTCAATTAGTTATCATCCTATACATCCATCCCTTCTTTAATATAGTCAAATATCCCTTTCAATCAAACATGAAACAAGTAATTATTTAATTTTTAAATGTAGAATACATTTAATGTGTGGTTTTGAAATTGTAATCAATCAAATGGCTTGTGACAGGAGGGAAACGTCATGGAACAAAGAGCCGGGCGTGTTGCCGCCACGGAGGCGGAGATCGACAACATTCTGGCACACACCAAAAACATCGCCATAGTGGGGTTGTCCAAAGACCCCAGCAAGACCAGCCACCGCATCGCCAGCTACCTGCAGGATGCAGGCTACCGGATCATTCCTGTCAATCCCAATGCATCAGGCACGATCTTGGATGAACAGGTTTATCATCGATTGTCGGACGTTCCGGACCCCCTCGACCTGGTGGATGTTTTCCGTCCGGCCAGCGATGCCCTGGAGATCGCACGGGAGACCGCCAAGCGGGGGGTCCCCACCATCTGGTTCCAACTCGATTGCGCCAGCGGTGAAGCCGTGAAGGAGGGGGTGAACGAGGGCCTCTGCGTCATCCAGAACCGTTGCCTGATGGTGGAGCACCGCCGCTATGCGCACGGCAGCGGGCGATAGCAGGCGCGGAAGCAGATGCAGGAGAGGAGCTCGATAGATAATGCAAGAAAAGCTGATCGGCAACTGCCAGACCACGGCGATGGGGATCATGCCGCACCACGATGTGGATAGGGCTTTGCAGCTCGCAATGGGTTTTGACATTCCCTTCTGGCCGCAGTTGCCCCGGGTGAGCATCTTTGAGGATATGTACGTCCAGCTCTCGGAGCACATGCCTGGAATCAGCATCGATGAGGCCGCCAAGCAGGTCAACTTCTCACTGTCGCGGTTTTACGAAGAGCTGGCGGTCTATCTGGACAACGCCGAAGATCCGTCCTATTTTAAGCTATCCCCACGATACTCTTTGGTCTATGATGCCTTCCTGAACCAGGATCTATCCCGCTACTATGCGATACGCGGCCAGGTGATCGGGCCGATCAGCTTCGGCTTGAGGATCACCGATGATGACAAGAAGCCGATCATTTATAACGACGATGTGAAACAGGTGTTGTACGATTTCGTGGCCCGAAAGGTTAGGGCACAGCAGCAGGAGATGGCGCAGCACCACCCCCGGGCGTTTGTCTGGCTAGACGAGCCTGGGCTGCAGTTCATCTTCATGGGATACACCGGCTACAGCTCGGAACGGGCGAGTCAGGACTATGCCGCTTTCCTGGAGCAGTTGGCAGCTCCGAAGGGCGTTCATCTCTGTGGCAACCCCGACTGGTCATTTTTGCTCGATCTGGACCTGGACATCCTGTCGGTAGACACCCTGGCCTGGGGCGAGATCTTCACCCGCTACACCGGGGAGTTGCGCCGCTTCCTAGATAAGGGCGGCATTGTCTCCTGGGGGATCACCCCCACTCTGGATGAGGAGGTGGCGGGCGCCACCGCCTCGGTCATGGTGGAGAGGTTGGAGGAGATGTGGGACTTCCTTGCGTCCAAGGGCATCCCCAAGGAGCAGGTGCTGGCCCAGGCGTGGCTGGCCCCGGCGCGCTGCTGCCTGGTAAACCGGGACGAGACCGGCGTCGAGCGCTCCTTCGCTATCTTGAAAGAGGCGGCTGCCTCCCTGAAGGAAAAATATAAGCTAGGCTGATAGACTGCCCGAACAGACCCCCCATTTCCCCCTCTTTTTCCTGTTCCAACCCAACCCTTGCAGCTGCCGGATCTGAAATTGAAAATTTATGTTATTTTCAGCTTCCTCTCAGCTTCCATTCAGATTGTTTTCAGGAAGATATAGTAAAGTAATCGCAGAGTAATCGCAGCAAGCACATTGAAGTAATCGCAGGAAGCACATTGCTGAGGGGAGGTGAGAAAGTGAAAAAACTGAATAAGAAATGGTTGGTGGTCGTCCTGGCTGTTGTGATCCTGGGTGCAGTCGCCGCCGGCGTGGCTGTGGCGGCAAGTTCGTCAACCCCAGGGTCTTTGCAGAGCAGATCCCAGGCATTCATGAGCAACCTGGCGAGTGCTCTGAACATTAGCCCGGGCGCGCTGACCACTGCCATGAAGACGGCCAGCACGCAAACGGTGAACCAGGAACTGGCAAGCGGACAGATTACGCAGACGCAGGCAACCCAGATGCTGTCCCGGATCAACAGCGGACAGTCGTTCTTTATGGGAATGGGTCCATTCAACCGCGGATCGGTTTCAGGCAGCGTCTACGGAACGCGCGGTTTTAGGATGGGAGGCGGCGGCGGTTTCATGATCCTGAAGCCGGCGGCCAGCGCACTAGGCATGACCCCGCAGGCTCTGATCACAGCCCTCAAAAGCGGGCAGACTATCTCCAGCCTGGCTGCAGCCAAGAGTTTGACCGTGGCCTCGCTCGAAAGCACGATTTCGGCCAGCATCCAGAGCCAACTCCAGACGCAGGTGGCAAACGGCAAGCTGACCCAGAGCCAGGAAACCCAGATCTACAACAAGCTCGAGCAAAACATCAGCTCCGGCAATTGGATCACCCAGCTGCAGAATGCCGGTAAGGGCGGGCATCATCGACAGGCCGGCGGACAGCAGACAGCTCAGTCATAAGCCACCTGCTTGCGAAGACCGGTTCCCGTAATAATTGGAAGAAGGCCGGGCATGCGGTTTCGCCGCCGGCCTTCCCGCCCTCTTTTTGGAGAAGGGAACCGGTAGAGAACCGGTAGAGAAAGGATGGATCCGGATGAGAAAAAGAGTGTTTGTAACTGTATTGATCCTGGCCCTGGTCCTCACGCTGACAACGGCCGCCGCAGCCTTTGCCGCCACCCCCGGCCGGGGCAATTATCCAGGCGGTGGGCAGGGAAACCAAGAAGATATACAGGCCCTGGCCATTGCGACCGGGCAGACCACCGACCAGATCCAGCAGGATGTGAGCAGCGGCCAGACCCTGTCCCAGATTGCCCAGGGAGTCGACCAGAGCACGCTGGCTGCGGCCTTCCAGCAGGTACTGACCGCCAATGTCACCACAATGGCCACCCAGATGGCAGACAGGCTGCAAAACAGCCAAGCGTCGGGCCAAACGGGTGGAGCGACGGGTAGCACCCGGCCATCGGGGGGTTGGCAGAACGGTGGAGGCCAGACATACGGTCAGCAGGGGGGCTGGCAGAACGGTGGACAGAGCGGACAGGCCAACATGATGATCCAGGCCCTGGCCATTGCGACCGGGCAGACCACCGACCAGATCCAGCAGGATGTGAGCAGCGGCCAGACCTTGTCCCAGATTGCCCAGGGAGTCGACCAGAGCACGCTGGCTGCGGCCTTCCAGCAGGTACTGACCGCCAATATCCCGCAAATGGCCACCCAGATGGCAGAGCGACTGCAAAGCGGCCAGATGCCGGGAGGGACGGGTGAGAACTCCACGGCTGCCGGCACCACCTCCAACAGCAGCGGCATCGTCATGACCATAGGCAGTTCCAGAATGTACGTCAGGGGCGTGGCGCAGGCCATCGACCCCGGTTTCCAGACGAGCCCCGCCATTGTCAACGGCAGGACCTTTGTTCCGATAAAGGCCATCATTGAACAACTTGGCGGTACGGTTGATTGGAACGCTGCCGACCAGACAGTGACGGTAACCTTGAACAACGAGTCCATCGTTCTCCACATCGGTGATACCAACGCCACCGTCAACGGTGTCGCCAAGACGCTCGATGCTGCCCCGTACATCTCAGCCACCAACAGGACCATGCTGCCGGTGCGGTTCATTGCTGAAAATTTTGGACACCAGGTCAACTGGGATGGCAAGACTAGGACGGTCACGATCCAATAACAGGTTTGTGTAAATATCTTCACCGTACAAGAAGGCGTATCCGAGGCATTGGATACGCCTCTTTCAGTTAAATTAAGCATAGTTCGTATGTTGACGCCTAAAATATACTGGACTAAAATAGTCTTAAATAGCGGAGTGCGCCGTTGATGGAGATCAGCGACCCGATCAATTACAATGTTATTTAAGAACATAAAAATGGACGTGGAATACGAGGGGGTTATGGCGATGAAGAGAAAAATTGTGCGGATCGATGTGGAGAAGTGCGACGGCTGCGGGTTGTGTGTGGACGCCTGCCATGAAGGAGCCATCCAATTAGTTGATGGCAAGGCCAGGTTGTTATCCGAATCCTATTGCGACGGACTCGGGAATTGCCTCCCCGAATGCCCTGCCGGCGCCATCACTATCGAGGAGCGGGAAGCGTCCGCCTTCGACGAGGAGGCCGTAAAGAAGCATCTGGAAGCATCAACAGGGTCAGCATCTAAAGTGGATGAGCCCGCGAATCATGAATGCGGCTGCCACGCAGCAGCACATACAGCGGAAGCACTGTCAAGAGAAGCACCAACAGCGGAAGCACTGTCAAGAGAAGCACCAACAGCGGAAGCCGCTTCCGGGGTGGAGTCCGAGAGTCTCGCCTGCGGCTGTCCCGGCAGCAGTGCCAGGCTCATCGAGCGTGATGAACGCACACGCAGTGTCGCCGCACCGCTGTCGACAGCAGTTCCGGAGTCCCAGCTGCGCCAGTGGCCCTGCCAGATTAAGCTGGTGCCGGTCAACGCTCCCTACTTGGACAACGCCAATCTGTTGGTGGCTGCTGACTGCAGTGCCTATGCATACGCCAATATTCACCAAGAGTTCATCCGCAACAGGATCACTCTGATCGGATGCCCCAAGCTGGATGATATCGATTACGCCGGGAAATTGACGGAGATCCTCAAGGCGCATGAAATAAAGAGCATCACCGTACTGCGCATGGAAGTGCCCTGCTGCGGCGGCATCGTCGATGCGGTCAAGCGGGCGCTCATCGACAGCGGCAAGATGATCCCCTGGCGAGTTGTCACTATCGGCACCGATGGGAGTATTATAGAAGATTGAATTTTCCACTGCGAGGCTCTGGACGCGCAACAGTCCGACAAGCCGTTCATGCTGCCGGTTCTGCCGTTCGCTCTAAAGAACGACACTCTAAAGAACGCTGGTTTTATTGTAATTATTCCGGTATAATGCAGCTATGAGTGTCACCCACCAAACAGGCCTGCCGCTCGTTCCCATCTGTATCAAGCTTGCCTGCCATGTCCAAGGTCCATGGTCTTCACCAGCAAACATCTGCGATGAGTTAGCACGAAAAAGTATTTTACATATGTGTTTTGTGATGAGGCGTTGCGGCTGATTATTAAATGATTTGCAATTATTACTGGAGTTGAAATTTCGATCATTTTTCACCTCTGGTTTTGCATCTTTAAAAACTAAGCCAAGGAGGCGCCTCTCATGTACAAAGTAGTCTTTCATGTCAATGAGCTCGGTAAAGTCGGTATGGCCCTGAGGAATCTCACAAATTTGTTCGTCGACTTGGGCGAGGGGAACGTGGAGGTGGAGTTGGTGGCGCACTCCGAGGCGATTGCAATGCTGACGGCAGCCAATAACGATAACTCGGGCAAGATCGCAGAGTTGGCGGACAAGGGGGTCAAGTTTGCCGCCTGCGCCAACTCCATGAATACCTACAACCTGAGCCAGAAGGATATGCTGCCCCAGGTATTAGTGGTTGCCTCGGCCGTGGGCGAGCTGGTTAAAAAACAGCATGACGGCTTCGGCTATATTCGTCCGTAGCTGCAACGCCGGCGCGCACCGATTCTATCACAAAGGAGCTGATCGGCATGAAACAGTTCTCTCTGATTGTGTTAGGGGGCGGCACGGCGGGAATGACTGCTGCCCACATAGCGTCGGCCAATGGATGGAACGTGGCAGTGGTTGAATCTGCGGCACTGGGTGGCACATGTAATAATTGGGGATGCATTCCTACCAAGACCATGATCCACTCGGCCAGGGTGATGCACTATGTACGCCAGGCGGCCAAATATGGCGTCAAGGCATCGGTGCCTATGGTGGACCTGGCCGCAGTGGTGGCCAGAAAGGATAACCTGGTCACTAAAAGAAGAAATGGCAACTATGCCTCCGTTGATAAAAACCCCAACCTCACGCTGTTTGCAGGAACAGCAGCCTTTGAGGCACCCAACCGCGTCCGGGTGAGAGATGAGCTCCTCGAAGCCGATAAAATCGTCATCGCCACTGGAGCCAGACCATTGATTCCGCCTGTTGCCGGGCTGAATACCGTTGATTATTTGACATCTACGACCATTTTGAACCTGAAAGAACTGCCAGCAAGCATCATTATCATGGGCGGAGGCCCTATCGCCGTAGAATTTGCGCAGATGTATGCCAGGTTTGGCAGCAAGGTGACCATAGTCGAGCGAGCACCCAGGATCTTGTCCGTAGTGGAGCCGGAACTGTCGGTGGAGGCGCACCGGATTCTGGAACGTGAAAACATAACCATTTTCACTGGAGTCGAGATCGGCAGCGTCGCTGCAAGCGCGAGGGGGGTGGCCGTTGTTTTATCCGGCGGCGCATCGCAACGGCTGGAGGCTGTCCGGCTGCTGGTCGCTGTTGGCCGTACCCCCAATACGGACATGCTGCAATTGGAGAAGGCAGGCGTGAACATAGATCCCCGCGGCTTCGTGGTGACGGATGATGCCATGCGCACCAATGTGAGCGGCATCTGGGCGCTCGGAGACGTTGCCGGCGGCCCCCAGTTCACACACCGCGCCTGGCATGATGGATTTTTATTGGGGCGGTACTGGTTCAAAGGAGAACAGATTTCCACCCGCAAGCGACTCATGCCCTATGCCGTATTTATCGATCCCGAAATTGCCTCGGTAGGAATGGGGGAGCAAGAGGCCAGGGATGCGGGCCATGACGTGCAAGCCCTGCAATTTCCTTTTGCCTGGGTGGGTCGAGCCCAGGCCATCGATGAGTTGGACGGCATCTGCAAGCTGGTGATCGATGCCAAGGACGGCAGGGTGCTAGGCGGACATCTGATCGGCTCGGCTGCCGGGGAGGTCGTTCATGAGCTGATTGCGGCGATCCGCCTGGGAGCAACCGTATACGACCTGCAGGATATGCTGCACATCCATCCTACCATGGCCGAGATCATCAACTCCACAGCGCTGACGCTGAAATGATCGGCTATAGCCCCGACAGCTTGGAAAACACAGCAAGTGGGGCGCTGCAAGCTAGATGCGCGCTCTAAATCCATCCCTAAATAGGATGAGTGAACCCGCACAGGGTTTATAAAGAAAAGAGAGGATGATGAATGATGTTATGGATAATTGCTGCAATTCTTATAATTTTGTGGCTGATAGGTGTAATAACTGCGTATACCTTGGGAGGGTTTATCCATATCCTGCTCGTGGTTGCTCTTATTTTGATTGTGATAAGGCTCCTTCAAGGCAGGGGTATATAGCTACAGATAGCGGAGGCATAAACTTGCACCAAATTTTAGACTAAAATAGGTTTTCCGATCCCATGGCAACAGAAATATGAGAAAAAAGCTCCTATAGCAAGGACTACCATTATCTTTTATAATGTTACTAGTAACAACCAGGATATGCTAAAAATCGATTCCCAGAGATGCAGGGAGGTCCTCCATGGGCTATCTGCTGGCGAATCCGAACCGGGTATTCCAGTTGTTCCTGCAGCACCTCGCCCTTGTTGCTATCGCTCTTGCCATTGCCGCAGCCATTGCCATACCCACCGGCATAGCCGTCTCCAGACATGCCGGGGCGCGGTCGCTGCTTCTGGGAATCCTGGGGGTTATCTATACCATTCCGAGCCTGGCCCTCTTCGGCATGCTGGTGCCATGGTTCGGGCTGGGCTACTACTCCGCCCTGGTCGCCCTGGTGGCTTACTGCCAAATGGTGCTGGTCCGTAACACCATCCTGGCCATGAACAGTATCAACCCGTCGGTGATCGAAGCTGCACAGGGCATGGGCATGAGCAGGCGGCAGATCCTGTTCCGGGTGGAACTGCCTCTCGCCCTGCCCCTGATCCTGTCCGGGTTGCGCCTCGCTACGGTCACTACCATCGGCCTCGCCTCGATCGCTGCTTATATCGACGCGGGAGGCCTGGGCACCCTGATCTTCGAGGGCATCCGCACGGACAACAACTCCAAGGTGATCGCCGGCACCATCATGCTGGCCATAATGGCGATCGGAGCAGATGCCCTGTTCCGGTTGGGCGATCTCTGGTTGCGGCTAAGGCCAAGAACATGAGGGGCACATATGCTGAATAGCGCTCTGGAATTCGTCAGGCATAACCCCAACCTATTCTGGATGGCCGTCAGGGTGCACCTGAGCCTGAGCCTGCTGTCCTTGACGGTGGCGGTGCTGCTGTGCGTGCCGCTAGGCATTGCCGCAGCCAGGTACACCGGTGTCTCCATTGTAGCAGTCAACCTGTTCGGCCTGGGACGGATTATCCCCAGTCTGGCAGTCCTGGCATTGGCCTTGCCCTACCTGGGCCTGGGCTTCAAACCGTCCCTGATCGCTTTGACCCTGCTTGCCTGCCCTCCTGTACTGCTCAACACGCACGCCGGCTTCAAGAAGGTCGACCCGGTGGTAATCGAAGCAGCCTACGGCATGGGGATGGACGCCAGAATGGTCGCCCTTAAAGTAGAATTTCCCCTGGCTTTGCCGGTGATCATGGCCGGCATCAGGATCGCTGCGGTCGAGGTGGTGGCTAGTGCTGCCCTGGCCTCTATTATCGGAGGCGGCGGGCTCGGCGACTTTATCATCGCCGGAATCAACCTGGCCAACAACTCGATTGTTATGGTGGGAGCCATACCGGTGGCGATCATGGCTCTCGCCTTTGACTTCTTCTTTAGCGGGATCGAAAGGCTATGCACGCCCCCTCCTTCTAAAAACAGTCCGGGGCGGATCTAATACCTGGAACTGGGGGTGAGCTTCAAAAAGAAGCCATCTTAGTAGGTCAATGTCCTGCCTAAAACAGCTATGACATTATCTGAAACAGCCATTACTGAAACAGCCATTACTGAAACAGCTATCATTCGCAGGCTAAAAACCAAATGGGGGTGTAGGGATGAAAAGAGCATTTAAAGCGGGGATGGTTCTGGTGCTGATAGCGGGCATGCTTTTGGTTGCGGCCGGCTGCCGCAGCGCGGGCAGCTCTTCGAATGCCTCCCTGAAGCCGGTCAAGGTCGGCTCGAAAAACTTCACCGAGCAGCTGATCATCGGGGAGATGATCGCCCAGCTCATAGAAAGCCAGGGCATCCCGGTGGAGCGCAAGCTGGACATCGCCGGGATCCAGCTCATCCATCAGTCCCTGGTCAATGGCGACATCGACATCTATCCGGAGTATGACGGAACGGCCCTCACCGCCATTTTAAATGAGCCGCCGATCTATAATGACGCTGCCATTCTCAAGGCTGTGCAGCAGGGATACAAGCAGAAATTCAACCTGATCTGGCTCAATCAGGCACCCATGAGCGACGGCAACATCTTCGTGACCAGACCCGATGTCGCCGCCAAGTACCATCTGGCCAACCTGTCGGATCTTTCCAAAGAGGCCCCCAACCTGACGGTGGCTGTGCCGCCGGAGTTCGTCACCAGACCTGACGGGCTGCCGCTCATGAAGTCGGCTTACGGCGGGTTCAATTTCAAGGAAGTCAAGAACGTGGATGCCGGATCGATCCGGTACGAGGGATTGCTGGACAAGGACTACGACGTGACCCTCGGTTTTGGAACCGACGGGCAGATCGCCGGCTATCACCTGGTGCCTCTGCCGGACGTCAAGAATATCTGGCCGCCCTACCACGTGGGGGCAGTGATGCGCCCGTGGGTGCTGCAGACCTACCCGCAGCTTGAGGCCCCGTTGAACCGGCTGTTCAGCCTGATCACGAATCAGGCCATGATGAGCATGAATTGGCAGGTGGACGGGCCCGCCAAGATGGAGCCGGCCGCTGTAGCCCAGCAGTTCCTGCGGAGCAACGGCTTCATCAAATAGCGGCTCCAGCTGTAAAATGCAGGTTTAGGTGCAGAAGAATAACCGCCGATGCGGCCGGCATTCTCCTTGGCCGTTCCCTTCGGCGCCGGAGAGGGACTGACGTGCAGGCGATCTCGATGCAGGGTGTTACCAAAATCTATCCCCATGGCCGGCAACCGGCGGTCTACGATGTCAGCCTGGAGATCGACTCCGGGCAGCTGGTCGTCGTGCTGGGCCCATCCGGCTGTGGCAAGACCACCCTGTTAAAGATGGTCAATCGGCTCCTGGAGCCCTCGAGGGGAAACATCTCCATCAACGGCAGGGAGATCCATGAGATTCCGGCAGACCAACTGCGCCGTGGCATGGGCTACGTGATCCAGCAGGGAGGCCTCTTTCCCCATATGACTGTGGCTGAGAACATTGCAGTCGTGCCCCGGATGCTTGGCTGGAGCCAGGAGCTGATCCGTGAGCGCACCGATCTCTTGCTCGAGATGGTGGGCCTGGAACCCGCGGGCTTTCGCAAGCGGTTTCCCAGGCAGCTGTCGGGAGGCCAACAACAGCGGGTCGGCCTGGCGCGGGCGATGGCCGCCGACCCCTCCTTCTTATTGATGGACGAGCCCTTCGGGGCTGTAGACGCCATCACCCGGGGGCATCTGCAACAGGAGTTGCTGAATATCCAGCGCAGGCTGCACAAGACCATCCTGTTCGTTACCCACGACGTGGAGGAGGCCTTTCTCCTGGCGGACCTGATTATCGTGATGAAGGACGGAGAGGTGGTGCAGTTCGACACCCCCCCAAACATCATCATCCATCCCCGGAATGAGACGGTAGAAGGGCTGATCGGCGGCCGGGACATCATCCGGCAACTGCATACCATCAAGGTCGGCAGTGTCATGGAACCGGTCGACGGACTGCGCAGCGTCGCCGGTTTAAGGCTGATCCACATTCAGGATGACCTGAAAACCGCCATGGCGTTGCTGCTGGAGTCCGGGACAAACAGCCTGGGCGTGGTTAACGAGCATGAAGAGATCGTGGGCGGCATCAGCTGGGATCTGATTAGAAAGATCGGACATGGGATTCGGCAGTCCGCTGATGTTGGTCAACTGCCGGGTTGAGCCCCGTTGCCGAATCTTTTTCAGACGGATTTAGCTGATGTCCGCCGACACAAAAATGTAAAATATCATGTGTAAAACAATGCCGATAAATCAATACAGGTAAAATATGTATTTGCCATTTTAGTGTCGCTCCCTGCGACACTAAAATATTGGCTTTGGAGACTTACGACACAATAATATTCGATATGGAATCCCGCTCCCAGAATTTCACCCTCTTCTTTAAAATGACAAAAATCCCCGCCCAAATGTAGGTAATTATTTTACCTGAGCGAATTGACGCGCAAATGGGCGTGGAACCGTTAAAGGAATTTGCTACAATATGGCGAAATAACCAAGAAATATTATTATGGAGGTTTATGAACGCCCAATATACCCGAGGTTCTACCGGTATTCGCTGGTTTAGTTTTTTAAGCAAGGCAAACGAGTAATTATATCTAAAATATGGCTTAGAGTATGGTCTAGGTTGAGGAAACGGGTTAACTGTGGAGATATATCCGTCTAACTTTATGATCGCCTATATTATGATCTTCAACTGATGAGTCAGGGAATTACGGCCATAAACAGTGATATGCTCGTCACGTACTCGAACTTTATTATAAGAAGAAATGAATTTATATTGCTGGCATGGTCTATATCATCCTCTCTGTTACAAGGAGTGATATCTCATGGCATTAAAACCGCTTGAACTGGTAGTTTATTATGATTACCTCTGACCGTGGTGCTACATCGGCCAAGTTGTGGCTGAAAGATTGCAGAAGGAATATGGGGCAGAGGTAGACTGGCAGCCATTCTTGCTGCACCCTGAAATACCGCCCGAAGGCAGGGAAATAACTCCGGAAAGACGTCAGGCCATGATGCCATCTTTGACGCGTATTATGCAGAGGGCTAAACTTGATAACCTGCCCTATGTGGTTCCCGGTAAAATGGTCTACTCAAGGCTTGCCCTTGAGGCCACAGAGTATGCCAGAGAACAGGGCAAACTGCTTCCCTTCCACCGTGCAGTATTTCACAAACTCTATGGTGAGGGGCAGGATATCGGCAGTTGGGAAGTGTTGTCCGATGTGGCCAGGAGTGTGGGGCTGGATGCTGATGACATGATGCGTGCCGTTACAAGCGGTGCATATTCAGCGGCGATTGAAACCCAAATGGCTAAAGCGCAGCGCCTTGGCCTGGACGGCGTCCCCGCCTATATCCTGAACAATAAACATGCCGTTGTCGGAGCGCAGCCCTATGAAGTATTTCAACGTTTGCTGGATGAGATTGATTCCGGGGATGATGAAAACATTAAAGTATAACCATTGCCCTGTATCTATATAAAAGAGAGCTTGCCGGAACTTTCCCGTAGCATGATTCCAGTAACTCCTTCACGCTCAGTGCTGAAAAATCCGGATACATTTCATCTTAAAATAGCCACGTCGGCGATCTATCTGAGGCTCCGAGTCCCGTAATTTGATCTTGAAAAATAAAATTTCGGCCGATACGAGCAGGTACAAAATGGAATGTGCCCTGGGCTGAAAGTGTTGATATTGCTGAATAAAACGATACTAGTAAAAATGGCGAACACTGGCTAGGATGCCTCAGGGTGGACTTAAAATCCCGGGGCCTCGCGGCCCGTGTGGGTTCAAGTACCACTCCCGCCACCACATTCAGGGATCGGTGACCTCCGAAAAAGAGGTCATATTTCTGTTATGGTGCCTATTTGGTGCCCAAAAATTTTATCAAGTAGTTTGGCAATATCTTTTTGCATGGTCATAGTGACGTGGGAGTATGTTTCGAGGGTCTGGGTGATGGTCTGGTGGCCGAGGCGCTCCTATACCTTTCTTGGGTTTACGTCCATCCCGAGCAGGATGGGGGCGTGGACGTGGCGGTGTTGTCGTCGTCGGGGATGACGCAGAAGTAGGCGCACCTCTGCCGGCCGGGAAGTTCGAGGTTGTATAAATTACATTATTCGACACATATTCCCATAATATATCGAAGGATCTTTATTATTCCTTAAAGAACTCATTTTTTAATATAATGCGGCTGCTATCGTCGCCCCGGGCGCAGGGGCGTCGGTTATCAACTATCACGTACTGGAGGAGAGTAGAAATGTCAGGACCGTGGGTCTATAGAGTGGTTCTTCTTAATGGTTCGGATTTTACGGGACTGGTATATGACTACGGTGGTGATACGATAACAGTATATCCTGAAAACGTATCCTCAGGCTCTGAAATTGAAATGATTGAAGCCCAAAATATCGCATTGGGCTGGGAAGGCAAAATTCCAGCAGCTGTAGAAAACCTGACTGGCGACCCGAATTACGAAAATCCTCCGGAGGGAGATGGGTATACTTTTCCGAAATCGGGTACTGACGATCCCGGCACCGGCGGCGATCCCGGCACCGGCACCAGCGGCACCGGCACCAGCGGTGACCCCGGTACCAGCGGTGACCCCGGTACCAGCGGTGACCCCGGCACCAGCGGCGATCCCGGCACCAGCGGCGATCCCGGCACCAGCGGCGATCCCGGCACCAGCGGTGACCCCGGTACTGGCGGCGATCCCGGTACTGGCGTTGATCCAGGTACCGGCGGCGGCCCGTCCCTGTGATATCAGGGCCAAAACCTAAAAATAGAATGGATTTAAGTACATTTTTTTCAGAAATGTCCATACCTGTCGCCGAGTCATATTTTAATAGGCTGCCCAATGCGCCCTGTAGTGAAAATCTTAATGAATTGGCTAGAGAAATCAACGAATGTCATGTTGTAGTAGATAAGAAATTAACGGTTCCTGCTCTATGGCATGGTGTACTGCGAAGGGAAATAGGAGGTTATATAAAGGCAGGAGAAAAAGACCGATACGTCAATGCTTTTAATTGGCTTATGACAGAAATTGCTCAAGCCAAGTACGTGAGATTTAATACTGAGATGCTTTGCGCAATACACGATACTGCTGTGGGTGGTGCAAATTACAGGACTGGGTATATATGGATAGGTAAAAACAAAGAAATATGTTGTGCTGACCCAAAAGATATATCCGGTATGGTCGAAGCACTTTTTTCCAGTGTTGAGTCCACTACTGAAGATCCAGTGATCATAGCAGCGCGTTTGCACCTTGCTTTAATACAGATCCATCCATTTTGGGATGGCAATGGCCGGACATCACGGCTCATAACTGCATTATGGCTAGCTCGCGCGGGTTATCGATCAACATTATTTACTGCGGTAGAGCAGCATTTCAAGAACATACAACAATATAGCGATATATTCAATTTGAACCGTCAGGGGAAAATAACTGATGAAAAAGCTATTGCTCTTCTACTTAAAGCAATGGTGGAAAATGTTCTTTATATTACATGGTTTCGCAGACGTGAGCATATATTAAAGCTTCTATGCAATTATTCTGGTATCCCACCGGGATTGCATGATCAAGCCCTTGCAGAATATGACCTTGATCCATCTGCGTGCAACGGCTCGAAACTGCCTCGACAACTGAAGCATTCTATACCGCCGCTTTATCAAATCATGTCATCAATAAATCCTATTCAAAAAAGAAATCTAGGTGTCCAAATTTGGTGGCTTCTTAACGAAGAGAATGCAATTAATGCTCCGTTGCAACGGCAAATAAATTACTATACTGAACTATTTCAAACTCTTGGATGGAAACTGCCGAATCGTACTACATAGAATTCACCCGTTTACTAGTTACAGGACCATGAAATAGTTACATAGGAGTATTTTCATTAGCACGGTATAGATAATTCATATTTAAAGCTAATGGTCTCAAAAAGAGTGCAAAGTATATGTGTCCCACTCCCGGCACCAGAGCATTCAATGCCTTGCGCTGCAAGGTTTTTATATTTCAAAGAACCTCAAAATAATTATCCCCTAGAGCGTCCTTGACCATGATATTTTTGAAACTTAAAATGAAAGCTGGAAACTGGTAAATAGGGGGGTGTTCGGATGGAGACAATCAAGGCAATCGCGAGGAGAAAATCGACCAGAAAATATTTGGACCGGCAGATCGCAGAAAAAGAGCTGGAGACGATCCTGTTTGCCGGCTGTGCCGCTCCGGTGGCGGGAAACGACTGGCATACGATGCAATTGGTGGTGATTCAGAACAAGGAGCTGTTGAGTAGAATCTCAGAGGCCGGGAGCAGGGGCCGGAAAAGGAGACGCGACCCGTTGTATGGAGCGCCGACGCTGGTCCTGATCGCCTCGGAAATCTATTGTCCGTACCCGTTTCACGCCGGGCAGCAGAACGCCGCCTGCATCGGGGAGAACATGTGTATCGCCGCCGCCGACCTGGGGCTGGGTTCCACCTACCTGACCGGATTCCTGCCGGGCTTTAACGCCGATGCCGAACTGGTGAAGGATGCGGGCGTGCGGGAGGGGTTCAAGACCGAGGCCGCCATCGCCCTGGGATACCCCGAGGTGCCTGACGACAGCGAGAAGCAGATGGCTCACCAGGAGATCATCACATTTATCCGTTGATACGTAAATCGACCCTTGGGGGGTCCGAGAGAAGAGGTGTGTATAGCTATGCCCAAACTGTCTGATCCGCTGGTGATCAGGGGCAAGCAGATCAAGAACAGGATCGTGATGCCGCCGATGGTCTGTTTCTCTTTCCAGGGCGACCACGGCTGGGTGTACGGTCAGCAGTATGTTGACCATTATGCGAAAAGGGCGCAGGGCGGTGCCGGTCTGATCATCGTCCAGTCAACCCCTGTGGGAGGGGCGACGGAAAAGCTGGGCGTCTGGAGCGATGAGCAGCGGGGGCCGCTGGAGGCCATCGCCGGCAACTGCCACCGCTGCGGCGCCGTGGCGATGATCCAGCTCTCCTGCGGCAACGTTGATATCAACAGGCTTACGGTGGAGCAGATACACAGGATGCAGGCGGACTGCGTAGCTGCGGCGGAAGTAGCCAAGCAGGCCGGCTTTGACGGGGTGGAGTACCACTTTGCGCACGGGTTTACCTTGTGCAAATTCTTCGACCCCGGCTTCAATAGGAGAACGGATGACTACGGCTGCAGCCTGTCCAACCGGGTGCGCATGATCACGGAGATGCTGCCGCGGATTCGGGAACTGGTGGGGCAAGACTTCATCGTCGGGGTCCGGATGGGTGGCAATATCCCGGATATAGCAGGGGCTGCCGATGTGGCTGGGGCTCTGGAAAAGGCCGGCGTCGACCTGCTGCACATCTCTTTCGGGATGACCATACCCATTAATGCCGTGCCCGACGGGTTCAACGGCAGCGCCATCACCTATAACGGTAGCCAGGTCAAAAAGCAGGTCAACGTGCCGGTGATCGGCGTCTATGAGATCGATCCCGGGCGGGCGAAGTTCCTGATCGAAAATGGTTACCTGGACCTGGTGGCGGTGGGCAGGGGGATGCTGGCGGACGAGAACTGGGCGAACAAGGTCCTGGCCGGCGAAGCGGTCAATGAGTGCCGCCGCTGCGGCGACAACACCAGGGGTTGCCGCTGGTTCGACGACCACACGCAGTGCCCGGCCAGGGAATAGGACTAATTTTACTTCAAAAAGAGAATGCCGAAGAGTAATGAACAATATTCAGTGCAGGGTTCAATGGCGGTTTCTGCTTCCCATTATCCTAAGTGAATTATCCGAAGTTGGAGCTAAAAAACTCGGCCACCTCTAACTGGTGCCGAGCAAAAAGATAATGAATGATCTCCAAATTGACACGCCCAACTTTGAGATAATTCGGATAGCACGAAACCGCGGTGGGCTATGGGGAAAGTAACGTTATCATGCACTTCATTTTAAAGCAGCCAGCGAAGAGCGGCAAATAATTTCCGCTGAATCCAGCGTGAAACTTTGCATCAGGGAATAATTTCCCCCTCCCCATAAAACATGTAGGCCAATATGCAGTTAGAAGTCTCCTGGCGGCGGGAGATTCATGTAAAATTCAATTCTGCCATGACCGCATGCCGGACACAGGCGCGGATCACGACCAATGATTTTAAGGAGCAGTTCTTCTGCAGAAAGAACCGGCTTTTCGGTAATCCTGGTACCCGTGAGCAGTTTGCAGAACTTGAGCCGTCTGGCTTTATCGCGATTGCCGAGAATCCCATAATGCCGAATTTTCATGAAGCCCTTGGGCAGGACATGCAGCAGGAAACGACGAATAAATTCCGCGGCAGAAAGCACCATGATCTTCCACCTGTTGCCGTCTTTGTAGTCCCGCCACTTGAAGGTGACCTTGCCATCTGCGGCTGAAAGAATTCGACTGTTGGAAATGGCGACCCGGTGCGTGTAGCGGCCGAGATATTCCACCACACAGGCAGCATCTTTAAAGGGCGGCCTGCAGTAAACAACCCACTCCTTGAGGTAACAGCAACCCACGACGCCCCGGTCCAGTATGCCGGCAATATCAGGAGCCTGCTGCAAAAGTGCGAGAAACTTGCCCCGGAACTTTCGTGACAGAACCTTAACCGGAATAAAGAATTTCTTCCGCGAGTTCCTCCACTGCATAGCTGGTGTAAGACCACCGGCCGGAACGATACAGTGAATGTGGGGGTGGAAGCCGAGATTCTGGCCCCAGGTGTGTAAGACAGAAGTAAACCCAATCCTCGCTCCCAGGTACTTACGATCCGATGCCAGTTGGGACAGCGTTTCAGCAACGGCTCGAAACAGCAGATCGTACATAGCTCTGTCGCATTGGAAAAACAGCGGATGCAATTCGGCTGGAACGGTGAACACCACGTGGAAGTACGCCACGTCCAGCAAATCATACTTCTGGTTTTCAATCCAGCGCTCTTTGGCAAAAGCCTGACACTTGGGGCAGTGACGATTGCGGCAGGAGTTGTAAGAGGGCCTGGCGTAACCGCAGGCGGGACAGACGTCGATATGCCCGCCCAGCCTGGCAGTACGGCAATTGGTAATGGCGCGCATCGCCTTGCCCTGATCCGGGGAGAGCGCATGGCAGTGGCAGTACTCTGCGCCGTGCTTTTCAAAGATCTCCTGGAGTTCAGGCATGAGTGCCGCTCAAACTCACGCTGTCCAGCGGGCTGGTAACATGCATCTCGCTGATCTTCACCAGGTGGAGATAGAAGCAAGTAGTGCTGATGTCCGAGTGGCCAAGCAGCTGCTTGATATGAAAGAGGTCTGTTCCGTCCTCCAGAAGATGCGTGGCAAAGGAGTGGCGGAGCGTATGAACTGTGACCTGCTTGGTGATTCCTGCCGCAGCAGCGGCCTCATGAAAGATGTTCATCGCCCCGCGCGGTGTCAGATGTGATCCGGTTTTGTTATGGCTGGCGCTTGTGAAAAGCCAGTTTGTGGGCCGGTACTCTTTCCAATAATCCCTGAGCAGGTTCAGGTCGGCAGCGGAGAGAATGGCAAACCGATCTTTGCCGCCCTTTCCGTTGCGGATGAGGAGCTGCATGTTGGTGCTGTCGATATCCGAGACCTTCAGTGAAACGGCTTCGCTGATCCTGAGACCTGCGCCGTAAATGGTAGCCAGCAGCGCTTTGTCCCGCAGACTTTTCGTGGCTTGCAGTAATTTGCCGACTTCTTCTCTGGTCAGGATATCCGGTATCGAGCGGTTCTTTTTATGGCAGGGGATTTTCGTGGTCTCCAGCGGCCTGTCCAGCACGATTTGATAGAGAAACCGGAGACCACTGTTGTAGGTATTGATGGACCCGGCGCACAGCTTGCGCTCGGTCAGCAAATAGTAGAGGTAGTTCTGGATATCCGCCAGGCCCAACTCTGTGGCCGGCTTACCGTACTGGTTCTGAAATGCCCGAGCTTTGGTGACGTATTCTTCCTCGGTGTTCTTGCTTAATCCTCGCAGTTTGACGTAGAAGCGGACTTTTTCGATGACTTCCTCCGGTGTCATTGTTTCATCTCCTCGCACTGAATTAGGCGTTGCCGCCTTCAGTATAGAGGAAACGGCACAAGAAGAGAGCACAACAGCCAGGTAAAGAAAAAACCACCGCGCAGCGGTTTAGTGCTATCCATATAATACGATTTTAGCTCACTTATTCGCTGGCCGCTGCCGGAAGACCTCGATGAGGTGGCGCTGGAAAACATGCTCTACCTGAAAAAGAATAAGAACACAACAAATCGCACGGATCCCGACCCGGAGTACATCCATCGTGAGCTTAAGAGAAAGAATGTCACGCTCACGTTGCTCTGGTACGAGCACAAGCTAGGCACAGCACATCCGGACGGGCTGATGTACAGCCAGTTCTGTGAGCGCTACCGACAGTGGCTGTGCAGGTCACTTACCGCCGCTTGGACCAGCAACAATGCTTTGCCTTGCGGCCACTGCCGCAGGGACATGGGTCGTTCCGTCCGACACCGCACCACCGAGCCAGTGACTCGGCACGCAGTTCGGCCATAATGGCGTCGGGAGTTAACCCGCGTTTCCTGAGCTGCATGACTTTTCTCAATGGTTGTTCAGCGTGAGCAAAGAATTGCCGAAAACCGCCGCAGAGATAATTAAGTCCGGGCTCACCATTCTCTGCTAAAGCGAACCGGTCTTTAGGACACCCCCCATTGCATATCACCAACCACGAACAAGAGCGACATTGCAAAGGAAGGCGGGCTCGCTTATCGTTGCCGAAGCGGCGCTGTACCGGTACGTCAACAAGCGTACTTAAGGGGGCAGTCTCAATGTCACCGATGCGGTGGTCAGGAGTAACAAAGTGATCGCATGAGTACACACCGCCGTCATGCTCAACGATGAGCACCCGACCACATGTCGGGGCCATCCAGCATAAGCTGGCAGCCCCCCCTGACCATACCAGTGCCATTTCGGCGAACAGTTGTATATCCAGCCGTCCGAGATCGTGGCGGATCCATTCGTCGAAAACTGTACCCAAGAAATACCCGTATCCCTCGCCTGTCACAGACTCCGATGTCGTCTGTCCGTCCGTTGTGCGTCGCACGATGGGTATGAACTGGATCCATCCTGTATCAAGGTCTCTAAGCGCCCGGTAAACGGCGATAGGTTCTTTTGCGGTTGCGGATGTTACTGTGCACAGCAAATCAGGCTGAATACCATGGGCTTGCAGTCGGCGGACAGCCGCGACCACCGCGTCCATAAGTGCCACTGCCGCTGTGGTCTTTTCGGTATTCGTCATGCAGCCATTGTGTGCCGTCTATACTCAGCCCCACATCAAAGTGGGCATCTGCCAAAAACGAGCACCACTCATCATCAAGAAGAATCCCATTTGTCTGGAGATTGTTCCAGCAACTCCATCCTTCCGGGAGGTATCGCTTCTGCAGGTCCACTGCAAGCCGATAGAAGCCAAGTCCGGCCAGCGTTGGTTCCCCGCCATGCCATGTAAACTGCACGATATGCCCCGGGCTTGCCGCTATGTACTGACGGACATACATTTCAAGCAGACTGTCCGACATTCGGAATTGATGTGAACTTTTATAAAAACGCTCGGTCTCTAAATAATAACAGTAACTACATTCCAGGTTACAGAGCGGACCGACTGGCTTGGCCATGACAACGAATGGCTCTGAAGCCATAGTACCAATATTGGGGGCTTCCCCTTGCATTTTAACCCCCTTCCTCTGGACACGTATGTCTTTAAGATCATCAGCGTTGACTCCGCAGGTGTTCCCCAAAGAAATCAAAGACCTTCTTCCATGCATCCATTGCCTGTTTCGGCCGGTACATGTCGTTATGGTAATACAAAAATCCGTGTCCCGCACTATCATAGCGATAGAATTGATAATTCTTCCCATATTTCTTAAGCTCTTCTTCGTGCAAGTCTACTTCTTCCGGTGTAGGGTGTTGATCCTCGTTTCCAAACAACCCTAACAGAGGACAACCCAGTTGCTGCGTATAGTCAATTGGAGCAACAGGCTGGGCAGGCGTCAGATTTTCTTTTGAGACGACCACGCGGCCGCCCCAGCAGTCAACGGCCGCATTAAGACCATTGACCCTGCACGCCGCGAGAAAGGCATGGCGCCCACCGGAGCACATACCTATTACGCCTACTTTGCCGTTGGAATAAGGCAAAGAGGTCAGGTAACGAAATGCCCCCTCACAATCTCCCATTACGCTGTCATCGGCAACACCACCCGCGGCGCGCACCTTTGCCGATATCTCCTCAGGAGACCCGTGTCCAAACCGGCAATAAATGTCGGGGCAGACAGCAAGATAGCCATGCTGGGAGAACCGGCGAGAGGTCTCACGGCAGAACTCATCCCACCCAGGCATATGAGGAATCAATATTATCCCCGGGAACGGCCCCTTCCCAAGTGGTCGTGAAAAGTAGGCGTGTATCTGATCGTCATTATGTCCAGTCATTGTGATTGTCTCTGCCAGCATCCCTTCATACTCATCAGTTCTTAATTGGTTCCACATAATAATCCTCCTCGTGCTTTTGTAAATATGCCCTCAAGGATATTCTTCTTAGACCAGCTCCGCCAGCACATAGTTGGACAGCAGCAGGCCGCGCTCCGTCAGCCAGACGGCTGAGGCGCTCTCGCCCATCAGCCCGTTGCCCTTCAGGCGCTCCTGTTGCTCTCCGTAAAAGAATTCGAAGGGGCATCCTAACCGGGTCTCGAAGACCACCCGGTCCAGGCCGCCGGTGAGCCGCAGGCCTATCATCACCGTATCTGCCTGCTCCTGTTCCGGGGACTGGCGCTCCTCCTAGGCCCGGGGCCGCTCCCCCCGGAACACCGCAGCGATGTTGCCGTCCACCTCCTTAATATGGTAATTGCCAATGACAGTAATTATTGGATTAATTTTAACTCTATCATATTGCGCTTTGAGATTGTTCATCAGAGAGAGTTTGACAACTTATCCCTATTTCCTCTTTTAATGGAGCGATAAAGATTGAAACCTTATCCGCTATTCTTCAGGCTACTTTAGCCGCCTATTGAAGTAGAAGAAGCGAGCGGATCAACTAGCTATTGGCCTGAGTGAGGGACTTTGCAAACAGAAAATGGTGAAGGCAGAAGCATTCATTTTTGTGTCGTCGATGGAATAAAATGCCATGTTTCTTTATTGTTACATAGATATTAACCATTATTGTGTCGTGATTATCTTTATTTTTGTGTCGGCTGATAGCTGATGCCAGCAAGTCAAACCGTAAAAAGGTCTTGACTGATTATGACATACAGGACTAAAATTGTCTTGTATAGGGAAAGGGGGTGACGAGGTCGTGGAGATCATCAGGCGCAACACCGAATACGCCATCAGGGCGCTGGTGCACCTGGCTGTCAACCCGGGTGCGGTGGTCAGCGCCTGGGAGATCGCCGACGCCCAGGACGTGCCGGTGGAATTTTTACAGAAGATCCTGCAAAGATTCGTCAAGCGCGGCATCGTCGACTCCCACCGCGGTGCCCAGGGCGGCTTCTCCCTAGCACGGGAGTCTGGCGGGGTCACCCTGTTGGAGATCGTGGAGACCATGCAGGGCAAGCTGGCGATGAACCGGTGTTTTCTCGGGCGGGACGGCTGCCCCAGGGCTGCCCAGTGCCCTCTCAAGCAGAACTGGTCGGGGCTGGAAGAGCAGATCGCGTCTCACCTGGCCGGCATCAGCCTGCAGGACCTGGTGGATCAGATCAAGGCAGAAAGAAATACCCAAAAAACGGGGTAAGACTTCTCGGTTCTTCCCGGTAAAAGTAGCGGCCACCAATGTCTCAACAATAGAAAAATCGATGCTTCAGAGCGCCTGAGGGACAGCCCGTAGGGCGCCCTTTTTTAATCTGACTACTGCTGCTCGATCGGCTGCCTGATTCCGCTCCCCTCGAATGCCTGCATCTCGAAATTCCATACTTTTGACACGCTTTTTCCATCATCTTCACGTATCTGCCTTCTATGCTGAAACCGGCAGTACCTCGCGCGGCGCACAGCGACGCCGGAGCAGACACCGGGCGCCCGCGTCCATCGCAGCAAGCGGCCCCCGCCGCAGCGCACACCGGAACAGGCGCCGGGCGCCGCCGGCAGACACCTGCCCGGCAGCCGGGCAGGCAGGGTTTTGCGGCTGCAGCACGAATAAAAACCTTACCGGAAGACAAGCTCGCAGGGGGAGACGACGTGAAGACGATTTTTTTGGTTGAGGACGATGATCAGATCAGGTACCTCATCCAGCAGTATTTGAAAAAAGAGGGCTATACCCTGGAGGTGTTCAGCAGCGCTGAAGCGCTGAGGGAGCGGCTGCCAGCCGGGTATCCGGACATGTTCATTCTGGATATCATGCTGCCCGGGGAGGACGGCCTGGAGCTGTGCCGGGATCTGAGACGGCAGGCGGACGTGCCGATCATATTTGTCTCGGCCCGGGGAGACGAGGTCGACCGGATCGTCGGCCTCGAGCTCGGGGGGGACGACTATCTGGCCAAACCCTTCAGTCCGCGCGAGCTGGTCGCCCGGGTCAAGAGTATCTTTCGCCGCACCCTCCCGGGGGCCAAGGGCGAGCAGGTGCTCAGGCTGGGAGCGCTGGAGCTCCACCCCAGTGAACGGCGGGCCCTTTGCGGCAGCAGCGAACTCGGCCTGACCGCCAAGGAGTACGAGATACTGCTGCTGTTCGTTCGCTACCCGCGCCGGGCCTTCAGCCGCCAGGAGCTGCTCGATCTGGTCTGGGGCCTGGACTACGTGGGGGACGAACGGGCGGTGGACGACCTGGTCAAGCGCGTCCGGCGCAAGCTGCGCCAGTGTGAGGCTCCGGTAGAGATCGAAACGGTATGGGGACACGGGTATAAACTGCATGATTAAGCTGCGCAGCCTGAGCACCAAGATCGTTCTGGCCTACCTCGGCCTGACTGTGGCCCTGTTCATAGTGACCACGCTCTCCTTCTACCTGATCGTGCGCCAGGTGGTGCTGCAGGAGGCCGCGGCCAACCTGCACCGCCAGGCGGTCTACTTAGCCGGCTACCTCGGCAACAACAACCGGCAGGCGCAGGGCGGCGGGCCGACCCGGCCGACGGTGCCGGTGGTCGGACACCTGCTGGACGGCTACTACATCCTGGTGAACGGCAATGGTGTGATCCTGGCCAGCAACCTGCAAGCACGCTTTCCCGCGGGGGAGCAGATCTCCGAGGCCCTGCCGCTGCCGCGGCTGATCAGAGGCAAAGTGCAGCAGCGCGAGTTCACCTCGCAGAGCAAGGACTATCTGGTGGTGCGGGAGCCGGTGACCGGAGGCAGCAGTGCGGCAGCCGGCGGCGACGTCCTGTACATGCTGGCCCAGCTGCAGAGCCTGGATCAGGTGCGGCAGGGCCTGTTCTGGCTGACCGTGCGCGACTCCCTGCTCGCCCTGGCAGGGGTGCTGCTGCTGGCCTGGTTCTTCGGACGGCGCGTCGGCTTGCCCTTGCAGGAGCTGCGCCAGAAGGCCGAGCAGATCGCCGGGCGCAACTTCGACGTCCGCGTGAACATCAAGACCGGGGACGAGGTGGAGGAGCTGGGGTGCGCCGTGAACTCCCTGGCCAGTCAGCTGGGGGCCTATGACCAGGGGCAGCGCCGCTTTTTCCAGAGTATCTCCCACGAGCTGCGGACGCCTTTGATGAGCATCAGGGGCTACGCCGAGGGCCTGCGGGACGGAGTTTTTACAGGTGCCGACGCCGATCAGGGCCTGGACGTGATCATCAAGGAGAGCGAGCGGCTGCAGAAAATCGTCGACGACACTCTCTTTCTCAGCCGCCTGAAGAGCCCGCGGGAGGTCTACCAATGGGAGAGCCTCGATCTGCTGGCCCTGCTCCAGGAGATCGTCACCTCCCTGGGCGGCCTGGCCGAGGAGCGCGGCGTCGCCATCAAGCTGCAGGGCGAGCCGGTCCAGGTCTGGGGCGACCGGGAAAAGCTGCGCCGGGTGTGGATCAACATCCTGGGAAATTGCCTGCGCTACGCCCGCAGCCAGGTGCTGGTGACCCTGGGGGCGACAGCGGAGGGGCTGAGAGAGGTGCACTGCCGCGATGACGGACCCGGTTTTCAGGAGAGGACCTGAAAAATCTGTTCCAGGAGTTTTACAAGGGCAAGGGCGGGCAGTCCGGCCTCGGCATGGCCATTGCCCAGGAGATTGTCAATGGCCATCACGGGGAGATCATCGCTCAGAACTACGAGGATAGCGCCAGCCCAACGGGAGGCGGCGCCGAAATCATCGTGCGCCTGCCCGCTTCAAGTCATTAACAGCTCGTCGTCCGGGTCGTCCCCGTTCTGGTTTTCGTTGTAGATCCGGTTGAGAAAATCGAACAGGATCTGCAGCTTATCTTCGGGCAGGGCCTTGACCAGCTCGACCAGCCGCTCTCTGACATCTTCCAAGGCAAAAACCCCTTTTTAGGGGTAGTATGTCCTGTTTCCCGGCTTGGCATAACAGGAGTAACTGATGCCCCGGCAGCCGGCAGGGCCTTGGAAGCTGCCATGTGCAGTTTTTTAAATTCGAAAGGTGGGGCAAATACGGATGCCGCCCGTTTACTCGCAATCAGGGCGGCACTAAATTCGAAAAGCAAACAGCCATGGGCTGGCTTGGCCAAGGATCAGCAGTCAGGGGCTACGGGAGGGTTGATCCGGTGCTGCAGCCCGGCGTAGGCGCCGCCTGCGTATGCGATCGCGCCGCCCACCAGCACCAGTTCCACCCTGGTGCGCCAGTCTAAGGGGTGTCCGGTCAGGATGATGATGTCTGCGTCCTTGCCCGGCTTCAGGCTGCCCACCCGCCCGGCGACGCCCAGGATCTCCGCGGCGTTGATGGTGATCGCCTTCAGGGCATCCTCCTCGTTCATCCCCTCCCGGACCGCCAGGGCTGCAGTCAGGGACAGGTACTGCACGGGAATCACAGGGTGGTCAGTCATCAGGGCCACCTTCACCCCCGCCTGGGCCATAATCCCAGGGGTGGCGAAGGTGCGGTCCTTCAGCTCCACCTTGACCCGGGCGCTCAGGGAGGGGCCGACCACTGCCGGGATGCCGCGCCTGGCTAGCTCATGCGGGATTTTGTGGCCTTCGGTGGCGTGCTGGAGGCTGATCCGGATGTTGAACTCGTCTGCGATCCGCAGGGCGGTGAGAATATCGTCGCTCCGGTGAGCGTGCACCAACAGCGGCAGTTCCCCCTTCAACACCTTCAGCAACGCCTCGTCTTTCAAGCTGCGGTCCGGCTTTTTGGAGGGATCGACATTGCCGCGGTTCAGCTTGCAGCCGTAGTTCTGGGCGGACACCAGGGCCTCCCGCAGCAGGCCGGCGTTGGCCATCCGGGTGACCGGGGCCTTTTTCTGCTCGCCGTAGACCCGCTTCGGGTTTTCACCCAGTGCGGCCTTGATCCCTGCGGGATTCTTCAAGACAGCCTGATCCACCGTCCTGGCAAAAGTTTTCATGACCAGGCTCTCGCCGCCGATGACATTGCCGCTGCCGGGTCCTGTCAACACCGTGGTGACTCCGCCCCGGACCGCGTCCTGAAAGCCCAGATCCTCCATGTAAACGGCGTCGATCGCCCTCAAGTGCGGCGTGACTGGGTCCGAGGTCTCATTCGCATCGTCGCCCTCCACCCGGTAGATCTCTTCCACGATGCCCACATGGGTATGGGCGTCGATAAACCCGGGCAGCAGGTAGCGGTTGCCGGCGTCCACGATCTGTGCCCCCGCTGGCAGCGGCAGTCCGCTGCCCACGTCGACGATCCTCCCGCCGTCGATAATCAGCACGCTGTCTCTCTCGTAAACCGGACCCTCCATGGTCATGATCTTGCCGTTTACCAGTGCGAGCACGAGTCTATTCCTCCTTTATCAGCGGTGCGTGGAAAGGCTATCAGCGGTGCGTGGAAAGGCCCGCGGAGCCCGGGCAATCCTATGGGGGCGTCATTCGGCTTTTGGGGCTCGTGCCAAAAATGGCGAGCCGGCCCCAGGGCGTCTCTTTCCATATTATTTATTTTACAAACCGATTATAACCGGACCGATCGAAATCAGGCGCTGCTGCTGCGGAGCAGCCCCCGCAGGGTGGCCAGGTTGATGACGTCCTCTTTCATGTCGGGGCCCTTGGGGGTCTCCAGGACCATGGGCAGGTGTCGCAGGCGGGGGTCGTTCAGGAGCAGGCGGAAGCTTTCGAGGCCCAACTTGCCTAATCCGATGTGGACGTGGCGGTCCAGGTGGCTGCCCAGGTCTCCCTTGGAATCGTTGAGGTGGATGGCCCGCAGGCGCCCGAGCCCGAACAGGCGATCCATGGACTCGAGGGTCTGCTCGAAGCCCTCGGGGGTGCGCAGGTCGTATCCGGCAGCGAAGGCATGACAGGTGTCGAAGCAGATCCCGAGCCGCTCGGGGTAGAGGCTGCGCTCCATGATCAGGGCCAGGTGTTCGAACCGGTAGCCCACGCTGGAGCCCTGCCCGGCGCTGATCTCGAGCAGCACCATTACCTGCCTGTCAGCGACCCGCTCAAAGCACTCGTCTAGGGCGCGGGCGACCCGGATCAGGCCTGCCTCGACGCCGTCGCCGCCGTGTGCTCCCGGGTGCAGTACAATAAAAGGCAGTTTCAGGGCGGCGCAGCGCTCGACCTCGACGATAAAGCCCTCCAGGGATTTCTCCCTGGCCTCGTCATCGGGGGTTGCCAGGTTGATCAGATAGGCGGCGTGGGCGAAGACCGGGTCAATCCCGGAAGCCGTCCAGGCTGACAGGAAGCCGGCCACCTCCTCGGGCGCCAGGGGCTTGGCCCGCCACTGCTGGTTGCTCTTGGTGAAGATCTGGATCGTCTCGCAGCCGATGCTCCGGCCGCGCTCTATCGATTTGTCCACGCCGCCGGCAATGGACATGTGTGCACCGAGCGGCATCCCGATCCCCTCCTTGTTATTGCGACTGCACAGTTTCCCGCTCCGGATCTTATTCCGGATTACATTCAGGGCAGCCGCTCAACTTCTGTGAGCGCCAGGTCCAGTTGGCGCAGCATCTCTTGAGCATCACTCCGGGTGATCACCAGGGGGGGCTGGAAGGCCAGCACATTACGGTAGCGGCCGTTCTTGCCGATCAACACGCCCCTGTTTTTCATCGTTTCCAGCACCAGGTCGGCCTCCGCCGGCGCCGGCTCCTTGCCGTTCTTCACCAGCTCCGCTCCCAGCATCAGGCCAAGGCCGCGCACATCCCCGATCAGGCGGTGCCGGTCTTTAAGCTCCAGCAACTGCTCTTTCAGGTATGCGCCCAGCTCCGAGGCGTTATGCAGCAGGCCCTCCTTGGCGATCACGTCCAGGGTGGCCAGCCCGGCGGTCATGGAGACCGGGTTGCCCCCCAGGGTGGAGGCCCCGGGCCTGGTATACCTGTCTGCCACCTCGGGGATGGCGATAAAGGCGCCGATCGGCACCCCGTTCCCCAGGGCCTTGGCGACGGTCATGATCTCCGGTTCCACACCCCAGTGCTCGATGGCAAACCACTTGCCGGTGCGGCCGATGCCTGACTGCACCTCATCGACGATCAGCAGGGCGCCGTACTGTTCCAGGATCTCCTTGACCCGGGGAAAGTATCCGGGAGGGGGCGTGATGATGCCTCCGTTGCCCTGGATCGGTTCGGCAATCAGGGCGGCCACCGCTCCCGAGGTGGAGGTTTCGATCACCCGGGCCACCGCATCGGCGCAGGCCAGATCGCAGGCCGGGTAGGTGAGATGCAGCGGGCAGCGGTAGCAGTAGGCGTTGGGCACGAAGGAGATTCCCCCGGCGGGGTAGGGATCGGTGCGCCACATGCCCAGCCCGGTGAGGCTCATGCCCAGGTAGGTGCGCCCGCACAATCCGTCCTGCAGGGCCAGCAGTTCGCTGCGGCCGGTGGCCACCCGGGCCAGCAGCACCGCTCCCTCGTTGGCCTCGCTGCCGCTGTTGCAGAAGAAGCTCTTCTGAAGCCGGCCTGGCGCCACCTGGGCCAGCCGCTCCGCCAGTTCCACCAGCGGCTGGGTGAGGTAGATGTTGCAGACGTGCTGCAAGGTCTGCACCTGGTCGCAGATGCGGGCGGTGATCTCCGGGTGGCAGTGCCCGGCGTTGATCACGGAGACTCCGGCAAAGAAGTCAAGGTACTGCCTGCCGTCGCTGTCGTAGAGGTACTGCCCCCGCCCGCGCACCAGCTGCGGCGGCTCCCGGTAGAAATGGTTCAGGCAGGGCATGATGAACTCCCTTTTCCTGCCGATGATCTGGTCCGGCCCGATAAAGCCCTCGCTCATCGTCCATACCTCATTCCTGCACCCGGACGCCGCGAGTACAGGGCCCGGTGCCATAGGTTGCATTTCTAGCCTGCAGCAGCCGATCCCAATCGGAAGCCGGGAAGGGCTGCTCGCCGGGGACCGGCCAGAGCCGGTCTATCTGCTCACGGTAGATGCCGGTCACCGCTCCCGCCTCCGCCGCGCTGTAGCCCGGGATCTCCAGGCGCAGGCTGGCAAAACCAGCCCCGAAAAAAGAGCGCAGGTAGGGGAGGAGGGCCAGCTCGCTGGCCAGGTACAGGTGGCTGCGGCAGCTGGTATCGATCTCCAGCGGATGCACCAGCCCAAGGGCATCCCTCAGTCCAAACCGGATCCGGCGGCAGGCGCCGCTGCAGATCTGGTACCTGGTGGCCCCGTCCAACAGGGCTGCGGGGAGGCAGTGGTCGCTGATCATGCCGGGCAGCTGCCCGTGAATGACCGCTTCCACGGCCAGCGCAGTGCCGGCCGGCAGGCCCAGGATCTCCTCCGCCCGGAACTCGAGCGGGGCGGTGACCTGGACGGCGCCGTATGATTTCAGCAGTGCGGCCGCGCTGCCGTTGGCAATGTTGCAGGAGTAGTCCGCATAGAGGGGCAGGCCGGTGGCGCTGGCCGCGAAGATAGTGCCGAGGTTGGTGACCAGGATCCCGTCAGGCAGGGGCTGCAGCTCCAGGATTGCCGCCAGGAGCTCGCGGCAACGGTCCATCTCGGATGGCATCGTGATCCGCGGGGTGCCGATGACGACCCGCGCCCGGTTTGCCGGACCCTGCGCCGGCCGTCCATAGGCGGCCTCCAGCAGCTTTGCATAGTCGCCGAGGCGCCAGGGCCGGGGCTGGCTGAGGAAGGATTCGCCGCTGGTGTAGACCAGGTCGGCGCCATGCTCCAGGGCCTCCAGGGCGGCCTCCAGGGAGCCGGCCTTGACCGCCAGCAGCGGACGGGCTTCTTCATGCGGCCGGAACTCAGGCTCCGGCAGCGGGTTGAGCAGGAGATCTCCCGGGCCGATCACCGGCTCCGGAACTGCGTTGCTGAAGAAGCGCGGCTCCCGTTCGCCGGTATAGCCTATCGAGCTTGGCCCCGGGTTGCCGAAGGCATAGAGCGGGCTCAGGTCGCGCACCCGCATCCGCTCGAGCTCCCTGAACTCCTCCCAGTTGAACTGATAACCGGAAGGATCGGCGTAATACCGGTCCAGCGCCCTGCGGTAGAAGCCGATCAGGGGAGCCAGGAAGCCGGCCTCCCGCATCCGCCCCTCGATCTTCAGGGAGCGGACGCCGGCGGCGATCACTTCAGGAAGAAAGGGCAGCAGGCAGATGTCCTTGACTGCCAGGAGGTAGGGTCCGGCCGCTTGCCCAACCGGCGCCCCGGCCTGAGTTGACGCCCAACCGGCGCCAGGCGTCGCTCCCGGCCCGCTGGAGCTGGCGCTGCCGCCGGCCAGCACCCTCCCGGTCTCCCGGTCGACGAGTTCCAGCGGCCAGCGGCAGGGCTTCAGGCAGCGACCGCGGTTGCCGCTCTCACCGAACAGCATGCCGCTGAGGTAGCACTGGCTGCTCTGGGAGAAGCACATGTCGCCGTGGGCGAAGTACTCCAGCTCGACGCCGGTCTGTCCATACATAAGCCTGATGTCGGCCAGCGTCACCTCGCGCCCGACGATCGCCCGGCTCACCCCGAGCTCTTCGAGCATCCGCAGCCCCTCCAGGTTGTGGGCGTTCATCATCACGCTGGCATGGAGCGGCACCCTGAGCCCCAGTCTTCGGGCCAGGTGAACCACCCCCAGGTCCTGGACGATGATCGCGTCGGCGGCGATCTCCTCTAGAAACTGCAGGTAGCCGGCGAGGTCGTCGATCTCGGCGCCGGTGAGCAGGTTGTTGACGGTGACATAGACCTGCACCCGCCGCTCATGTGCGTAATCGACTGCGGCTCGCAACTCCTCGTCGGTTAAGTTGAAATCCTTGCGATGCAGCCGCATGTTGTATTTTTTGCCGCCCAGGTAAACCGCGTCGGCGCCGGCGGCGATCACCGCCTCCAGCACATCCCACTTGCCGACCGGGGCGAGCAGCTCTATTCTCTGTTGTTTTTGCTTGTCGGGCATCTGCCGCAACTCCTGACTGCATATTTGGACTGATATCCGGTTTGGACTGATATCCGGTTTGGACTGATATCCGGCGCCGGTTTCAGGCGTCCGCCGGTTTTGCCGACACTGAAAACCGGTCGGGAACCTGCGGCGGCGCCAGAAAGATGCGTACCCTCAGATTTTAATGAAAATATCTATCGCTGTAAATAGCATGAGCGCGACCCCGATCACCTGGTTGACGTAATAGGCCGACACCGTCACCTTATGGAGGTCGTCCGGTTTGACCAGCAGGTGTTCCCAGAAGAGCAGGGCGGCCATCAGCAGCAGGCCCAGGTAGTAGAAAAAGCCGAGGGTGGCATGCGGTGGAGCCAGAAACCTCGGTACCGACAGCAGCAGCAGGATTACCGCCAGGTGCAGGCCCTTGGATATGGTCAGGGCGTTGCCGATGCCGAAGCGGGCGGGGATCGCCTGCAGCCCGGCCTGACGGTCAAACTCCACGTCCTGGGTGGCGTAGATGATGTCAAAGCCGGCCACCCAGCACATGACCGCGGCGGAAAGCAGTATGGGAGGCAGGGCAAAGCTGCCGGTCACCGCCAGCCAACTGGCCGTGGGAGCGAGGCCGCAGGCAAAGCCCAGCACCAGGTGCGAAGCCCAGGTAAAACGCTTGGTATAGGAGTAGAAGACCAGGATGAACACCGCCAGCGGGGCCAGCTCCAGGCAGAGCGGATTCAACTGCCAGGCGCCCAGAAACAGCAGGGCAAAGCCGGTGACGCTGAGCCCCAGCACCTCTCCGGCGCCTACCAGACCCCGTGGCAGATGCCGGTGGGCAGTGCGGGGGTTGGCGGCGTCGTAGCGGGCGTCGATAAGCCGGTTGATGGCGTTGGCGGCATTGCGCGCCCCGATCAGCGACACCAGGATCCAGAATAAGATGCGCAGGCTCGGCAGCCCGTTGGCGGCCAGCAGCATCCCCATCAGCCCGAAGGGCAGGGCAAACAGGCTGTGGCTGAACATTACCAGCTCTCCATAGGTTTTCAGCTTAAGCATGCCATACCGGAGCTTGGTTTCAATGGTCGACACCGCAAAATCTCCTAATAGTGGTTTTTTAACAGATTTCGCTATGAAGGCGGCTATTCCTCTTCTCAGAAGATGGAACTGCATAAGGTGCGGCGATTTTTCGCACACTATTGATGCTTACAAATTATTGAACGGGAGGTTCTCTGATGGCTGAAAATGAGAGACGGCGGGGGATGCTGGCGGCCTGTCTCTGCCTGGCCCTGCTGCTCGGCGGCGCCGCTTATTACGTCTTTGACATCGGTGTGCCTTCGCCCCTTCTTCCTTACCGTGATGCAACTCCCGGGGGGGTGCTCCCATCAGGGCCCCGGGTGGCTGAGGCCTCTCCCGAATCCAACTCTGACAACCTCAATCTCCTGGCCCGGGTCATCTCGGGAGAGGCCGAGGATGAGCCCTACGCCGGCAAGGTCGGCGTCGGCGCCGTGCTGCTGAACCGGATGCAGAGCAGCGCCTTTCCGCACACCCTCGCCGGAGTGGTATTCCAGCCCGATGCCTTTGAGTCGGTCACCAACGGCGCCATCTGGTGGCGTCAGCCCTCCATGGATGACATCAAGGCAGGCGCTGCGGCCCTGAGCGGCTGGGACCCGACGTACGGCGCCCTGTACTTCTGGAACCCTTCGAAACCGGTCAATCCCTGGGTCTGGACGCGGCAGATCCTGACCCAGATCGGTCAACAGGTCTTTGCCAGGTAGGTCCGGTTCAATCAAAATTGTTCGTGCCGGGTGTGCACTGCACTTAAGGAGGAGTCCCGGGATGAAACTGTCACGCCAGAGCGCGGCCATCATTGTTCTGGCTGCCCTATGGGTAGCCACTGCCGGCTGGGGCATCGGCCAACTGCAGTCGCGGCGCCAGGCGGATGTGCTGCTGCAGAACAAGTACAACCGGGCATTTTACGAGACGCTGCAGCGCACGAAGAATGTGGAGGCCCTGCTCTCGAAAGGCCTGGTCAGCGGCTCCCCGGACCAGATGGACGCCATCCTTTCCGACCTGCTGTACAACGCCAATTCGGCACAGGAGAACCTGAGCCAGCTGCCGGTCTCCCACGAGGTGGTCGCCAAGACCTCCAAGTTCCTATCCCAGGTGGGAGACTACTCCTACTCCCTGGTCAAGCAGAACAAGACCAGGAACTTGAGCGACCAGGACTGGCAGGCCATGCAGCATCTGTACCGGACTGCGACTGTCTTGGACCGGGAGATGTCCGTCGTCGAGCAGAGCGCTGCCGCGGGCACTTTCCATTGGACCGAGGTGCAGGGAGGCCTTAACCGGCAACTGCCGAGAGAGACGGCTAGCAGCGCCGACTACAGCTTCCGCCAGTTGGATACGAAGCTGAGCGAACTGCCGGTGCTGGTGTATGACGGCCCCTTCTCCGATCACATCGATCAGATTGCGCCACAGGGTTTGACAGGCAGCCCTGTTACCGTAGATCAGGCCCGGGGTATCGCCCAACGCTTTACGGACCTGGGAGCCGCTCCAGTACAGCAGGTGGTGGCTGCTGCCGAGGTCAGCGGCAAGATCCCCTCCTACAGCTTTGAATTTCACACGGGCAGCCAGTCCGCGTACGTCATCACCACAGATGTCAGCAAGCAGGGGGGGCACGTGGTCTTGATGCTCAACTCCCGCCCGATAGCGACAGCCGGACTGAGCGATGCCCAGGCCCTGGTCAAAGCCCAGGAGTTTCTGGTATCCAGAAGCCTGTACGGCCTTGTGCCTACCTACACGCTGCGGGAGCAGAACGCCATGACCGTATCGTTTGTTTACAAACAGGGTAACGTGATCGTCTATCCGGACCAGGTCAAAGTTCAAATTGCCCTGGACAACGGACAGGTGGTCGGTTACGAGGCGCTGGGTTTTCTGACCTCGCACCACCAGCGGACAATCCCCGAGCCGCGACTGACCATGCAGGAGGCCAGGTCCAGGCTCAGCCCGCGCATTCAGGTGCTGTCGGAGCGGCTGGCCCTGATTCCTACCGCCAACAAGGGAGAGGTGCTGACTTATGAGTTCAAGACCAGGCTGGCCAGCGACAACTTCCTAGTTTACATAAATGCTCAGAACGGGGAGGAGGAGAACATCTTGAAGCTGCTCAACCTGCCCAACGGCACCCTGACCCTATGAAGCACGGGCGGATCTATTGACGCCAAGTTCAGTAATTATTTAAACTATAACCGGCCCTTGTAGGGCCGGTTTTGGTTGGGTGTGGTATTGGCAGTTGCGCCGGAGGCGGCGCTGCGGCACGGCTAACAGGGTGAGCGCTTTCAGCTCCGCCAGGCTGTCGAGGCTGTTCAGCTTCAGCATGGAGTCGGACACCGTGTAGAGCACGTTGTCGATGTACAGGATCCGCCGCACGTAACCGTAAGGCTGTACCGGCACCGGAGGCAGTATGGGCACCGGGTACAGGGAGGGCGCGGTTGATGGCGCGATCGCTCCGCCAGGCGAAGCGGCGTTCTGCCCGCCAGACCCGCTTACAGGCGGTTGTCCGGAGGACACGGCGGGGTTCGTATGATCGATGGTGCCCCTGAGCGTAATCCCCTGATCCAGGGAGATATTGAAGATGTATGCTCCCTGCCAGTAGCCGTAATAGGGCTGAGCGGGCGCAAGTTGAGCGGGCGCAAGCTGAGTGGGCGCAAGCTGAGTGGGCGCAGGCTGAGCGGGCGCAGGCTGATTGAGCACAGACGACGTCACCGGCAGGGCCAGCAGGTGCTTGGACAGGCTGAATAAGAGGGCCTTGTGGTCATACAGGGCTTCGGAATCCGAGCCTGCCGGGAGTTCATACCTGGATAGCTCCACCGGCTGCGCCGGATTGGTGACATCGAACAGGGCGATCTTCAGGCCACCCGGGATCGGCATTCCGTTCTCCTGGAGATTGGGAGTGGTGTCCTTGCCGATGCCGATGATGTGGTTGTCGTCATAAGGCTGCAGATAGTCGGAGAAGCCGGGGATCTTCAAGTCGCCCAGAACCTTCGGCGCTGCCGGGTCCGAAAGATCTACCACAAAAAACGGGTCGAGCTGCTGAAAAGTGACCAGGTACGCACGGCTCCCCAGGAACCGGGCCGAGTAGATCTGCTCGCCGGGGGCGATATTGGCGAGGCTCCCCGCCAGCTGCAGGTCCGGGCCGTAGACGAAGACGTTGTTCTCGCTGTTAGACCACTGCTGCGGGTCGCGGGTGGTCGTGGCGACCCGGAAATAGCCGTCGTACTCGTCCATGGAAAACTGGTTCAGCACTTGGCCGGGCACTGTCGCCTGGGCCTGATAGGTCGCGTCATAACCGTCGGCCTGGAACTTCTGCACCAGGGTCTGGTCGCTGGCGACCCGGATCTCCTGGTCGAGGTTCTCCAGTATCTGCTGTACGGCCGGGTCCTGGCTGCCGGCCAGGTTGTCCCGGACCAGGCCCATCGCCTGAATCGCCTGCTCCAGCTTCTGGCTGGGAGTGGCGTTGGGATCGATAGCGTTATTCACCTGTGCGGCAACTTCCGCCGGGAGCTTGTCTGCCAACTGGTTGATGTACTTCTGGTACAGGGATAACAAGTCGACCGGGGCCGGTGAAGTCAGATAGATGTTTTGGGAGGAGACGAAAACGTCCTGGGTGCCGCCTGTCAGAAAGATGCTCGTCTTTCTCGTGAGGGCCTCCATGTTGATCGCTTCGATCATGGTATAGCGGTAGCTGCTGTAAGGGAGATCAAAGTGCTGGACGGCTGTGGCCGGAAAGCTGGTGGTGCTGCCGTTGCCCTCGAGGATCTGCGGCAGCTGCAGGACGCCCTGCCCATCGGCCTCAGGCTGGGCCTGGTTGAGCGGGGCATTGGCGATCAGGTAGACGTAGTCGCCGATCAGCCTGGAGTCCACGTAGGAGGCGCCGGGTATGCTGAACTGATACTTCAGCACCGGGTTGGACTTGTCGGTGGTATCGTAGATAGAGACCCCGACGCTTGAGGAGGGGTAGGCAACCGGAGGGGGGTAACCGATCGGCGGACGGACGATGATCCCGGGGGCAATCGCCGCGCCGCTCCCCACCACCGGCCCGCTGTTTACCGCGGGCGCGCTGCCTGCCCCGGAGGCCCCGTTCATCGCAGTCGCCCCGCTCATAAGCGGCCCCCCACTCCCTGCAGGAGAGCTGCTTACCATAGGCAAGGAGCCCGGCTGGGCGCCGCCGCTCATCGGATACGCGACCGGCTCCTGATTGGCGATGACCGCCAGCATGTTCCCATCCACGAAGAGCCCCAGGGGCTGGCCGTCGCCGTAGACGCTGGAGACCACCGCCGCGCTCTCAGGGGGATAGGCCGCCGCGATATCCACCTTCTGCCCCGAGATGATGTACAGGTAGCTGCCGTCGCTCTTGACGATGTCCGCCTCGTCGACGCCGGCCACCTGGTTGTTGGTGGTGGAGTAATCCTCCTGGGGCGCGTTTCCTGACGCGGAGGTGGCGTTCGGTGCCGGCGCCGGTGCGGTCGCTGCGCCCTGGTTCGCCACCCCCGGTACCTGTACTCCTCCCGCGAAGGGCGCGGAGTACGCGTTCTGCTCCAACAGCGAGGCCAACTGCGTATTGTCGGAGACAAATGCCTGAAGTTCTTGGAGATCCTTGAAGTAGAGAGGCGAACTGGCGTAGGCCTGCTGTGGCAGCACGGTGCCGGACAGGGTCAAAGAGAGCAGCAGCAGGGCTGCAACTGCAGCCGTACTCAGAACGATCCAGGGATTGCTTCTTTTGGGCATTCTGACATCTCCTTCGTACATTAGACTTAGACTAACTCAAAGAGGTTAGCTGACCGAAGCCGCCACCCTTTGCAGTTCGAGGTACGAGACATCGCCGGACAAGGTCAGCACGAAGTTGTTGCCGTTCTTCGGGGCAGTACCAAATGATCGGCCCTGCTGACTGCCAGGCGCCTGTGGTTGTATGCCGGGCGCCTGCCCCACGGGCGGAAGCGGTGCCGCACTCTGGCCGGCGCTTGTAGCCGGCCCGCTCTGCGGCTGGATTTCCAGGGTGATCCTCCCGCCGCTCTGAGTATTGACATAATAGAGGATCAGTCCGGGCTCGCCGGCAGCCGGCCCGGCTGGCTGGGCGTTGACCGGCGTGCCCTGCTGGAAGGCATAGCCTGACGGCAGGTAGCCGGGCGTGAACAGTGTATACCCGGCCTGCTCCAGAGCAGCCAAACTGCCTGGCTGCGGGGTTGGCTGGGAGGTGGCGCCCGTGATCGCCGGCGGTCTTGCCGTCTCAGCCTGGACGCCCGGGATGCTCACGTTGGGCGCGGCTGCTGGGCTCGGGTTGGAAGCAGATCCGCTGGCGCTGCCGGCGCCTGTGCCGGTCTGCCCGCCCTGGCTGCCGCCCGCTTCCCCCGACATTGCGGTCTGGGGGGCGGCGGAACCGGCAGCCGGCCCCGGAGAGATCCCGGTGGGAGCAGGCTTGACGACATGGTCGCGAAGGGAGGGCGATGCAGCGCTGTTGTATGCGCCAGGCCGGCCGGTCAGGGCGACCCGGTTCTTACCGATGAACAGGTGCCCGGATGAAGCCCAGCAGATCGCTGCCAGCAGCAGGAGGGCAGCCAGGGCCGGAGTGAACCAGGGCCTGAACAGCCTGCTCGAACTGGTGGGGACGTTCTGCGCCCCCTCGCTTCCGGTAAGCTTGCTGATGACCAGGCTGGTAAAATCAGGAGAAAGGCTGGGTACCGGAGCGCTGGAGCGAACCAACTCCCTCTCCTGTTCCCTGAAGCGGAGCAGTTCACGGCAATGCTCGCAGTCCCGGAGGTGCGCCTCGACCATGAGCCGGCGCCTCGCGTCGAGTTCTCCGTCGTGGTAGAGGTCAAGCAATCGTGTTATTTTTCTGCAGGGGCACACACCGTCACTGCTCCTTCCTGATTCTGTCATTGAGTCGCCTCCCACTGTTGTTGCAGCAAGGGCATACTGCGCAGCTTTTGCCTGGCCCGGAACAGGCGGACCTCGATGCTGTTGCGCCTGGCATGCATGATGTAGGATATCTCATCGTAGCTCAATTCCTCAAAATAACGCAGGATGATGATCAGCCGGTCTTGGGGCTTGAGGCTTTTCAAGGCTCTGGCAACCTCGGCCCTGGTCTCCTCTCGCTCCCATGACGCTTCAGGATCCAGGCTCCGGCTGGGACCCTCCACAACCGGGAGGTTAGCGGCGTGGCCGCCCTGACTTGCCGTCTGGGTCTCTGTGACCCGGTGATCACAATTCTCCCAGGGAATCGACTGCTGTTTGGCCTGGCGGCGCATCCTGCTCAAAGCCAGGTTGGTGGCTACCCGGTACAACCAGGGCGCGAACGGCCGGGCCTGGTCATACTTGTTGAGGTGCCGGTAGCACCGCAAAAAGGTCTCCTGGGCCATATCCTCGGCTTCCTGTTTGTTTTTCAGCAGCCGGTACAGGATCCGGAACACAGCTTGCTGATGGCGCTCCACAAGTGCTTGAAAAGCCTGCAGATCGCCGGCCAGCGACTCCCGAACCAGCTCCTGGTCCAGAGGGTGCACTTCCAACTCTACTTCCGCCTTTCCCGGCCGGGCTTACTTTAAATACGCAGGCCCGGAATAAAATCTTACAATAAAACATTTCCTGCGGGCATCCACCTGGATGACGTCCTGCATGATGCAGTCTTTGGCAGATATTTCGCATCCTGCTCGATAACTGTATCTTGTTTCCTTCCTGAACGGACAGTTTTCTTATGAAAATCCTGAAGCCCTTGTCCGCCAGCAACAAGGTATCCGGAATGATATGGCCTCTTGTATTATTTCTTCAGCCGTGTATAATTTTCCCCCTGCTGCTATCCGGGAGGCTGAAACAGCTTCCAAATAACAAACACAAACTGTCATTATCTAGTTATTCTCGTACCAGGTCAATTTGCCTGGTTCCAGCTGTGAAGGCGACCGGCTAAGCCACTCCTGGGGAAAAACCCATTGACCCATTTGGTTCAATGTAGTATATTTGATTATGGGAGGTGCTGTAATATGGAAAATACTTTCATAATCCATGATGAATTCAAAGAGATAGATACCCGGACGATTGATGAGCGCAACAGGCTTACCCTGGGAGAATTAATGAAGGGATACAAAAGGGTGCGTCTCTATAAAAATGAACGGGGAGAGGTTCTGTTGCAGCCCATTGTGGAAATCCCCGCCTCCGAACTGTGGCTCTATCAGAATAGAGAGGCCATGGAGTCGGTTCTTCAAGGTATTCAGGACGCCTCCGGGGATAAAATCTCCCGCCTCGATCCGAAGGAACTATAATACAGACATGTTCGTAATATATCTTACTGACAAGGCCAGACATCAACTAAATACCCTCAAGTCTGAGCAGGGCCTGAATAAAAGATATATGGCTGTGAACAAGACCATTCGACTTTTAGCTGAAAACCCCAGGCATAAAGGCCTTCAGACTCACGAATTTACCACCCTGAAGGGGCCTCGGGGGGGAAAGGTATTCGAGGCTTACGCCGAACAGTCAACTCCAGCAGCCTACCGGATATTCTGGTGTTACGGTCCGGAAAAGGACGATATCACTATCCTGGCGATCACCAGACACCCCTAACCTTGCGGCTCGCCGCTGCTCCGCGCCGTCCCGGCGCCGGGCACTGCTGTTCTCTCCCTAATTCATACCACCGCGTTGGAGAAAAACATTCCCCCCGCTTCATAAAGCACGCCTGCCGGGGGCAAGATACTGACAGGTATTATTGCCGTTGGACGGATGCTCCCCGACGGGGACGATGATGCCTCCCAACTGGACGATGATACTTCCCGAAGGAGCGGGGATGTTCCCGCAATGGTGGAGAGGGTTGCTGCAAAAGGGGTGCAGAAGATTGCCGCAGAAGGTGATGAAGGGCCTGCCGGGCGAAAATGCCGTCGTTGGGTTGCCGGCATTCGAGCATATCGTGTCGCGGCTCCAGGAGCAGGGCTACACGGTATACGGCACGGTGAACGAGAAGGGTGCCGGGATCTTCCGTCCGCTGGGCGGCGTCGAGGAGTTGAGCCTGCGCTGCACCGGCGGCACCCTGCCCCCGAAGTACCTGTGGTACCCGCCCTGGGAGACGCTGTTCACCTATGACCGCCTCGCAGAGACGATTCGCACCGATATTGAGGCTGCCAAAAAGGCTGTGTTCGGGATTCGCCCCTGCGACGTGCACGCCCTGCTGGCGCTGGACGAGGTTTTCCTGGGCGGAGAGTATAGCGACCCTTACTACAAGGGGCGCCGCGAGGACCTGCCGCTGGTAGTCTTCAACTGCGTGGAGTCCGGCGACACCTGCTTCTGCTCATCGATGGGAACCGGGCCGGGGCTCGACCACGACTATGACCTGCTGATCACAGGACTCGACCGGACGAAAGACCGCCAGGATGAGCGCGACCCAGCCGAGCGGCATTGGACGGAGCATGCCCAAGCAGAGCGCGACCCGGTCAAACACAATAGGGCGGAAGACTTGGCGTTCAGCCGGGTGGAAGGGAACATGGCCGGCCGGTTTCTCCTGGAGGTGGGCAGTAGCAGGGGCGGAGAGCTGGTGCAGGGGCTGCGGGGAGAATCACCTCAGGATGAGGATTATCGGGTGAAGCAGCGGCGTCTGGAGGAGGCTGCTGCCGGCGCCCGGATCACCCTGGAGACTGAGGACCTGCCGCGCCTGATGGAACAGGGCCACGATCATCCCTACTGGAGGGAGATCACCGACAAGTGCTTCGGCTGCGCCAACTGCACCTCGGTCTGCCCCACCTGCTACTGCGCCGACATCTTCGACGAGACCGACTTCACCCTGACCGAGACCAGGCGCAAGCGGCGCTGGTCCTGGTGCTTTCTGGTCGAATTCGGGACGGTGCACGGCGGCAACTTCCGGGAAGAGCGGATCGACCGGTTGCGCCAGTTCATGCAGCACAAGCTGAACTTTTCAGTCGGTCAGTATGGCTTCTTTCACTGCGTCGGGTGCGGACGCTGCATTGTCTGGTGCCCGGCGAACATCGATATCGCCCAGACCGGGCGCGTGATCAGGGGTGATGCCTGATGCTCAGGGTGCGGGATGACCTCGAAAGAACGGCCAACCCGTTATTGCCGCAGGCAGTGGAGATCCTGGCCCGCAGGCAGGAGACCGCCGACGTCCAAACCTACACCCTGCGCCTGGTTGACAGTAGCCGGTTCCGCTTCCGGCCGGGGCAGTTCAACATGGTATCGGTGATCGGCATCGGCGAGGCGGCCATCTCCCTGAGTTCGGACCCGGACGGCGCCGCGGCTATCGCTGAGGGCACGTTCCAGCACACCATTCGCGCGGTGGGCAACGTCACCAAGGCCCTGGAGCGGCTCCAGCCCGGGGGCCGGTTCTGGATCAGGGGGCCTCACGGGGCCGGCTGGCCGCTCGACCGGGCGGACCGCGGCCTGGTGATCATCGCCGGAGGCGTGGGTCTCGCCCCGCTGCGTCCGGCAGTCTACCGGCGGCTGTCGGGGAAAAACGGCAGCCTGGAGATCCTCTACGGCGCCCGCACGCCCGGGGACATGCTGTTCCGGGATGAGTTATCGAGCTGGGCAGAAGGCGGGGCAAAGCTCCGGTTGACTGCTGACAAGCTTCCCGAGGGGGAGTCTTTTCCTTGCCGGGTTGGCCAGGTGACCTGCCTGCTCGATGAGCTGGAGACCCGGCCCGGACAGGGGCTGGTTTTTCTCTGCGGCCCGGAGGTCATGCTGAGGTTCGTGGTCAGGGAACTGACCGCGCGAGGATGGCCGCCGGAGGAGATCTTCCTTACCCTGGAGCGCCGCATGGAGTGCGGCCAGAAGACCTGCGGGCGCTGCCAGATCGACCAGGTCTACGTCTGCCAGGACGGCCCGGTATTCTCATATGCCGTTGTCAAGGACCTGTTGGGCGTGGACATCTGAAAATATCGATAAGACAGGGGAAGTGAGATTGTGACTGATCGGGCGGGCAAGCTCAGGCTGGCCGTTTTCAAATTCACGTCCTGCTCGGGATGCCAACTGCCGTTCCTGAACATGGAGACAGAGATCCTGGACCTGGCCGACCACGTCGAGATCGCCTACTTTGCCATGGCCAGCAGTGCCAGGCAGCCGGGTCCCTACGACCTCGCCTTCGTCGAGGGCGGCATCAGTTGCCAGGAGGACGTGGAGCGGATCAGAAAGGTGCGGGACGAGTCCAGGATCCTGGTGGCCATCGGCAACTGCGCTCTATACGGCGGCCCCCAGGCGCAGCGCAACTTCCTGCCCCTGGATAACCTGAAAAGAGCGGTCTACCCACAGCCGGAGCTGATCCACTGCTTCCCCACCTGCAAGGGGCTAGCCGAGTATGTGCCGGTGGACGGGTTCTTGAATGGCTGTCCGGTTGACCAGGGCCATTTATTAGATTACATCGTCAGCGTCATGCTGGGCAAGGCCCCGGAGGTCAGCACCCGCAGCGTCTGCATGGAGTGCAAGATGAAGGAGAATGTCTGCTTGATCGTGGCCGAGGGGGTGGCCTGCATGGGCGTGCTCACCAGCACCGGCTGCGGGGCGCTGTGTCCGTCCTTCGACCGCGGCTGCTACGGCTGCTTCGGCCCCAGCGCCGACCCCAACCTGAACTCCTTCGCCAACCTGTGCCGGGAGCTGGGCCTGACCGAGGACGAGATCCACCGCAAGTTCCGCTACATAGTCAACAATGCCAAGGCGTTCCGGGAGGAGGCGGAGAGGCATGTGCCCCAGCCGGTTAAGGGTTGATTACATGACCCGGGTCGAGGGGGAGGGGGGGATCGAGATTGACCTCGATGATCAACGACGTCTGCTCGACGCCAGGATCAACATCTTCGAGCCGCCGCGCTTCTTCGAGGGGATCGTCAGGGGGCGCCGCTGCGAGGAGATCGCCGACATCATCGCCCGCATCTGCGGGTTGTGCCCGGTCACCTACCAGTTGGGCACGCTGATGGCCCTCGAACGCATCCTGGGGGTCGCGGTCAGCAGCCAGGTGCGGCTGCTGCGCAAGGTGTTCATTTTAAGCCAGTACCTAGGCAGCCACTGCCTGCATGTATTTTTCCTCGCCCTGCCGGACTACTTGGGTTGCGACAGCATCTTCGAGATGGCCGGAGCGCACCGTGACCTGGTCAACCGCGGCCTGCGGCTCAAGAAAATCGGGAACGACATCGCCTCTTTCCTGGGCGCCAGGGAGATCCACCCGGTTACGGCCGTGATCGGTGGGTTCACCAAGCTGCCGCCCCGGAGCATGCTGGATGACCTGATCATGCAACTGCGGGCACGCCTTGATGACGCCCTGGCCGCCCTGGAGGAGATCGCCGCCCTGCAGCGCCCCGCCTGGGTTGGCGGCCGCATCTACGGGGCGCTGTCCCATCCGGGGGAGTACGCCCTGGATGAGGGGGTGTGGCGCACCAGCGACGGCCTGTCCCTGTCGGCGGACGAGTTCACCGGGTATGTCGAGGAGTACCAGGTGCCCTGCTCCAATTCCCTGCGCTGCCGCCTGACCAACGGCTCCTACTACATGGTGGGGCCGCTGGCCCGGGTCAACCTAAACTTCGAACAACTGGCGCCGGAGACACGCCGCGCCGCCAACCGGCTCCATCTCGGCTTCCCCGACTATAACCCCTTCAATTCGATAGTGGCGCGAGCGATCGAGATCATGCATGCCGTGGAGGCCAGCATCGAGTACCTGGGAGAGGTGATGGTCTCCGGGAAGCCGCCATCATCCGGAAAGCCGCAATCATTCAGGGAGCCGCCATCATCCGGGGTATCGCCATCTTCCGGAAAGTCCCCGGCCTATGACTTTAAAGCCGGTGCTGCCGCCTCCCTGATCGAGGCGCCGCGGGGCACTCTCTATCACCGCTTCCGGATCGACGAGCGCGGCCTTGTCCAGGAGGCCCGCATCATTCCCCCCACCACCCAGAACCTGTCCCGCATCGAACAGGACTTGAAGGAGCTGGTGCCGCAGGTTCCCTGCATGTCTGACGCCGATCTCACCCGGGCCTGCGAGGTGGCCGTCCGCAACTACGATCCCTGCATCTCCTGCGCCACCCACTGCGTCATTAATAGTAGATCATAACCAGCCTGACGGATCTCCTGCGCCACCCACTGCAACATCACGGGAAAATCATAGCCAGACCTTGATGCCTGGAAAAACATCTTCATGCGCCTGTATCAAGTGTTTTCCAGGCGAGATTTTTCTGGAAAATACTTTTATAATATTTAAAATATTGTTGAACGAAAGGGGGTCGCACCATGCCTTACGCCACGATCATGGAACTGCCCAAGGGAGTGAGAAACCACCTGCCGGAAGAGGCCCAGGAGATCTGGCTGCACACATTCAACGCCGTCTACGAGGATACCGGGGGCGATGAGGACAGGGCCAGGATCGCCGCCTGGGCGAACGTGAAGCGGGAGTTCGTCAAGAACGGCGGCGGGATGTGGGAGAGAAAATGAGAGGATAACGGACGCAACGGCCGCATCGCGGCCGGTGTCATAAAGCGTGCGCTACAGAGCGTGGGCGCCCTTCAAGTACGGATGCCCACGAAATGGTTGGCATGAACGCTGCCTGTTGCAACCTGCAATTATTTGAGCATGAGAAATGTTTCCGCTATTGCTCCAACAGTCCCCCCAACAATCCTCCGATTACCCCCGCCGTTCCGCCTACATTAGCATCATTGTCAGTTCCTGACGGCAGGTGCAGGTACATGGACTGGATGCCGACGCGTCCGGGGCCTGTAAACCGGTTCATGACCAGATTCATGCCAGCCAGCAATCCCGTGGACAGCCTGGTTATCTTTGTTTCCATGGACACGCTGGCATCCTTGAACAACCAGCTTCCCGGCTCGATATCGATCTGCTCGCCGGGCGCCAGATCCTTTTCGAAGACATTGCCGTAACCATGCAGCCAGAGGATCCCCTCCCCCCTCGCGCCGTGGAACTTATCGATGAAAAATCCGGTCCCCCCAAACAGCATGTTGGAGACTCCCTTAACCCGCTCGTAACTGTAATCGATGCTGTCCGCGGCGGCTAAGAACTGATGCTCACGGACGTGTATCTCCTGCCCCTGGTTCACATGCATGGCAAAGACATGACCTGCGGCATCGCGGCTGAAGGCGATCTGACCGGGGCCTGTGGCTTCGGTGACAAATACCTGCATTCCGGCGATCATTCGCTTGATGGCGCCTTTCAAAGGCTTGACGCCGATTTTCAGGCCCACGCTCATCCACAATAAAATGTGATGCTCGAAGTAAATTTTTTGCTCCGGAAGCAGTTCGACGGTGAGGGCGGGCACCAATTCGCCGTCCAGATGGTACGTTATTCCTGCAAAACTTCCTTCTGCCGCTGATGTAGCTAATAACACCGGTCTGTCCATGTTTCTCTCCCCCTGCCTGATCAGGCCCTCAGGCCTCCCTGCTCAAGCCTTATCTATCTAGCCTTCCCGGTAAAATACCGCGGCCAGATCGCCGCAGTGCCTAGATGTGTGCTTCACTGTTTTGGGCATTCTCCAATCTTACATATTATACCAAGAAAACCTGTTCATTGCAATAAGAGTTGTTCTTTAGGAAGATCTTCGACACCTTTCTCTTTTATCCCGCATTTATCCCGCAGCAGGGATCATCCTTATATTGCCAAACGGCAAATCTTCAGACGCCCGGCTCGCTTTTTTACATCCAGGCAGTCTGCGATTTCCTGCGATTGATCCGGCACAGCGATTGACAGGGGCGGCCATCCTGTGATAAAGTTGACGCAGTAGTTAACTGAATAAGTCGAGACGAGTTGAGAAGAGCCGAGGCGAGCCTAGATGAGACGACGCGCAGACTATTTGGGATGCGGACCAGTGCTTCGGTACTGGTTTTTTTAGTTATTATGAGCTCCTTGAGGGTGCCCGCGCCGGGGTACCCGGCTAAAGCGGGTACCCGGAGGGAGTTGTTACTAATCGTCAGTCTGAGAAAAAGCAGAGGGGGGCAAGACCATGCTGCTTATGATCGACAACTATGATTCCTTCACCTTCAACCTGGTACAGTACTTGGGAGAACTGGGCCAGGAGATCACCGTCTACCGCAACGATTGTATAGGCCTGTCGGAGATCGCAGGGCTGCAGCCGGCGGCCATCGTTCTCTCGCCGGGACCCTGCACCCCCAACGAGGCAGGCATCTGCCTGGATCTGATCCGGCGGTTTGCCGGACAGATCCCGATCCTGGGTGTCTGCCTCGGCCACCAGGCGATTGGCCAGGCCTTCGGGGGCGAGGTGGTCCGCGCCCCGCGGCTGATGCACGGGAAGACATCCCTCATCCATCACGACAGCAGGACGTTCTATGCCGGGCTGAAAAACCCGTTTACAGCCACCCGCTATCATTCACTCATCGTAAAAAGAGAAACCCTGCCCTTGTCCCTGGAGATCAGCGCCTGGACTGATCAGGGCGAGGTCATGGGGATTAGGCACAGGGAGCTGTTCGTGGAGGGGGTTCAGTTTCACCCGGAATCGATCCTGACCGAGGAGGGCAAGCCTCTGCTGCGGAATTTTATCGACAGAGTCGGCTTGTTCTGGCGTGGGGAACTGACAATTCAGGGCAATCAGGATCGCCAGGAGGAGCGCGGTCATGACTACAATCAGGACTGCGATCAGGAATGCAATCAGGACTGCTTGAACGGCCAGGCCGCCAGTTTGGCCTAACTGAGAGCCCACGCCCACTCCGGACGGTGGCCCCTGACGCCCTGGCGGGCTCGGCCCCACAACCGTGACCAGGAAGGGAGAGATCGAAAAATGGACGACCATGTGCCAGACGACCGGATTCCAAACGACCGGAAGCCAAACGGCGGGACACAAAACGAATCATGAGCGGTGTGACCAGATAAAAAACCGGGTAAAATATGAGAATTTAAAAACAGATGACACGAAATATGGAAACTTGAAAAATGAGAACATGAAAACAGAGAGCACTGAATATGAGAACTTGAAATTTGACCGCGCACAGCACGGCCTGCAGCGCTGCGCAGGCCCTGAATCTGAACTGAAAGCAGACAGCGCTTCTCCGTTGAGGGAGCCGAAGCAGGCTGTTGCCGTTGGCAATGTGGTGTTCGGCAGCCCGGAGCTTGTCGTCATGGCCGGCCCCTGCGCCGTCGAAGACCGGGATTCCTACCTGGTCACTGCCATGGCGCTGCGGGATATGGGAGTGCGGGTGCTGCGGGGCGGCGCCTTCAAGCCGCGCACCAGCCCTTACAGCTTTGCCGGCCTCGGCCGGAAGGGGTTGCAGATCCTGGCGGAGGCCCGGCAGATCACCGGACTGGCCGTGGCGACAGAGGTGCTCGATCCCCGCGACGTGGATCTGGTGGCGGCTCATGCGGACATCCTGCAGATAGGCAGCCGCAACATGCAGAACTTTACCCTGCTCAAGGAGGCGGGGCAGAGCGGCCGGCCGGTGCTGTTGAAGCGCGGCCTGGCGGCCACCTATGAGGAGTGGCTGATGGCTGCGGAGCACATCCGGGCTGCGGGTAACGAACGGATCATTCTCTGCGAGCGCGGCATCCGCACCTTTGAGACCCAGACCCGGAGCACCCTCGACCTGAGCGCCGTACCCGTATTGAAGGATCTGGCTCCCTACCCGGTGGTGGTCGATCCCAGCCATGCCTCCGGGCGGAGGGAACTGGTGGGGGCGATGACCAGGGCGGCGGTGGCAGTGGGGGCGGACGGCCTGCTGATCGAGGTGCACCCCGATCCGGACCGGGCGCTGTGCGACGGCAGGCAGTCTCTGGACCTGGAGGAGTTCGCAAGGCTGCTCGAAGAATTGAGGCGGATCGCCCGGGCGGTTGGCCGCCTGATCCGGGATGAGGAGCGCAGCTTCCGGAACAGAGACCTGAGCCAGCTGCCGCTGAGGATCAACCGGGGAGTGGCCAACGACGATTATTGATGGGTTGGCCGCAGGCATGATTGCCATGAAGTTCCCTGTGCTGTTCTAGATATACCAAGTCGTCCCTTCTTTTTCAGGACAGCAGGGCATTCACTAACGCCCTTTAATGGATGGGGGAAGTTGGCCGACATGATTATCAAGAAGTTTGCAGCAGGCGATCCGGTTCAGCTGTTCGAGTTTCTGAAAGATCGTCCCTTCAGCTTCTTCCTGGACAGCGGCATGGACCACGGACGCCTGGGGCGATACTCTCTGCTGGGCAGCGACCCGTTCCTGGTATTCCGGTCCAAGGGCGACCGGGTGGCAATCTTACAGGATGGGGCCTGGTCCGAGTTCCAGGCGAACCCCTTCGATGCCTTACAGGAGCTGCATACCCGCTACCGCTCCCCCTCCGACCCTGCCGTACCGGTCACAGCCGGCGCCTTCGGCTATCTGGCCTACGATCTGGGATGGCAGCTGGAGAGGCTGCCCCATCAGACCGAGGATGACTTGAACCTGCCGGACTGCTACCTGGGCTTCTATGATCGCCTGGTGATTTTCGACCACCTTGAGAATACGGCAGTGTTCACCTCTACCGGCCTTCCGGAAACAGGCCCGGCGGCTGAAGTCCGGGCCGGGCAGCGGCTGGCCGAATTGGAGGCGCTGCTCGAGCAGGCATCCGGCAGTCCGCCGGCGCAGGAAGTCGATCTTCCCCGCACAGAAGAGCACACCGCAGGGATCCGCCGTGGAGATTTTCCGATTTCGGGCCACTTCGACCGGGCCGGCTACCGCCGGGCGGTGCAGCAGTGCAAGGACTACATCGCCGCCGGCGACATATTCCAGGTCAACATGACCCAGCGCTTCAGCTGTCCGATTTCCGGCTCCCCCTGGGAGCTGTACCGGAAGCTGCGCCGAATAAACCCGGCCCCTTTTGCGGCCTACCTCAGCTACCCGGAACTGACCGTGGCCAGCGCCTCACCGGAGCGGTTCCTGCAGCTCCGGCAGAGGCAGGTGGAGACCAGGCCGATCAAGGGGACACGCCGCCGCGGCCATGACCCCCAAGAAGATCTGCAGTTGCGCCAGGAGCTATTGAACAGCGACAAGGACCGGGCCGAGCTGGTGATGATCATCGACCTGGAGCGCAACGACATCGGACGGGTCTGCCATACCGGCAGCGTTCATGTACCCGAGCTGATCCGCCTGGAAGAATACCCTACCGTATTTCACCTGGTATCGACTGTAAGGGGCACCCTGGCGGAGGGGAAGGATGTCAGCGATTTATTGAAGGCGACCTTTCCCGGCGGCTCCATCACCGGGGCGCCCAAAATCAGGGCGATGGAGATCATCGAGGAGCTGGAGCCGGTAAAGCGCGGCGTTTATACCGGATCCATCGGGTACCCTGGGCTTCGACGGGCGCTCGGACCTGAGCATCGTCATCCGGACCTTTGTGATCAAGGATCAGGTTGCCTATTTTCATGCCGGCGGCGGGATTGTCGCGGACTCTGACCCGGACGCCGAGTATTCGGGAGACAATGTACAAGGCCCGGGCGCTGATGCAGGCCCTGGGCTACGGCGAGGAGGTCGTGACCGCTTGCCTGGCCTGACCGGAGAAGGCTCATCCAGACTGGCAGCAAACTGTCCACCCGGCAGGTCCGGAAACAGCTCCTCCGGCCTGACCTGGGTCGACGGCAGGTTTGTCGCGTCCGGGGAGTATTGTCTGGCGGCTGGAGAACGGGGGTTTCTATATGGCGACGGGTTGTTTGAAACCGTCAGGCTGTACGAGGGGCGGCCATTTGCCTGGCCACAGCACGCCGCCCGGCTGGCAGGGGGCTGCCAGGATCTCGGCATCCCCTATCCGGAGCAGGACGTTGCTGCCGGGCTGCAGGCGGTGCTGGCGGCCGTGCGAGAGGAGATGGCCGCTGGCGCAGACGGCGCCGGCAGCCTGCGCCTGACTGTTACCAGGGGGGCGATGCCCGCAGGTGTCCGAGGTGTGCTGCCACCGCCCGGACTGCGGCCAACCGTGATGATCACCGCCAGGCTGGGTGCTCCCTACCCCGAGGAGCTATACCGGAGCGGCCAGCGGGCGGCAACCGTCAGCTTTCCCCGCAATCACCGGTCCCCCCTCGTCCGGCTGAAATCACTCAACTGCCTGGAGAACATCCTGGGCCGCCGGGAGGCGGCAGCCGCCGGCGCCGATGAGGGGATCTTCTTCAACCTGGAGGGAGAGCTGGCCGAAGGCACTGCCAGCAACGTGTTTCTGGTATGCGGCGACGACCGGATCGCCACCCCTCCCGTCGAGAGCGGGCTGCTGCCCGGGATCGCCAGGTCCATGGTGATAGCTCTCGGGCGCAGCCTGGTGCTGGCGGTGGAAGAGCGGCCTATCACCCGCCGGGAGTTCGAGGGGGCGCAGGAGGCCTTTCTGACCAACTCTCTCCTGGAGGTGATGCCGCTGATCTCGTGCGACGGCACGGCATTTAGCAGCGGCGCTCCGGGAGGGATCACCCTCCGGCTGCTCCAGGCATACCGCGGTCTAGTACGGAGCTTCTTGCAGGCCTCTCCTTCATAATCCCCGCTTCACCCTATAAGAGACCACAGGCGAGGGCAGCCCGCCAGCCTCCGGCTACCGGTCTCATGCGTGCCGCCCGGCAAACAACAAGGGGTAAAACAACTTGCAATGCCTGCAATTATCGGGTCTATTCCCGCCATCTGGCAGGCAGCCAGGCGGAGACAGCCACCCCGCCTGCCGCGCCAGATCTGCCTCTGACGATCCTACGAGCGGACCGTCGAGCCAACTCGAAAGATCCGTTCCCCACACATGCAGATCTCCTCAGCGAGATCAGGTAGCAGACAGCCTGAGAATCTGAGATAATCAAGTTATATCCTGCAGGAAAATCACCCCCTGTAAAGAACTCTCCTTTAACCCTTGGGAAGTTTTTGAGTGAGATTTGAAGTTTGGCTTAGTGCCATGGGAGTTGCAGGGCCAATGATCTCCTACACCGTTCAGCATGTCCTGGTATTACGCCTGCTCACGCGCTATCCTTTTCAGTCCGGATACACCCTGCACAACCTGCTGTTTCTGGTGAGTGCGGAAAAAGCGGAGCGCCAACAGTTGGGTTTCTATGACTTTGTGCGCACCAGGACCGGGGCTTACAGCCGCGTGCTGCGGCGCATCATCGACGAATTGAAGAAGGAGAAGCTGGTGGATCTCTCGGACAAGGGGATTCAGATCACCCCCAAGGGCAAGACGATCGGAGAGAATCTCAGCTCCTCTCTCGGACCTTTTATGTCCTTCTGGAATCTGTGCACGGACGTGGTCACCCGCTACGGGGACGACCCGGAGAACCTGAACCGGGCCGTCTTCAACCACCTCGTGTTCCGGCGGGCGAAGATCAGCGAGTATATCTTCCTGCCATAAACCAAACCGTTGCGGGGAAACTAACCCCTGTAAAGGCTGACTCCGGGCAGACCGACTCCGGTCAAGTTAACCCAGGGCAACTGACCGCACAAACTGATTCCGCAAACTGATTCCGATCGGCCGACTCCTGCAAGCCAGTCCTGCAAACAGGCTCCGGGCAAGCTCACACCTGTGCGCAGTTTATTCTGAAATCCCAATCACGGGCAGACCGGCTCGAAGCCGGTGAGACCGGAGCTTGATGAAAACGAGGTGGTTGCCGGTTGGAGAAGTTTAAGATGCTGGCCGTGGACATAGGCAGCGGTACGCAGGACATTCTCATCTACCAGGACGGGATGCCGGTGGAGAACTGTGTCCAGTTGGTGCTGCCGTCCCAGACACTGATCATGGCTGAGCGCCTGGCCCGGGCGACCCGGCACAGGCAGCACGTCTTTCTCTCAGGCCATCTGATGGGGGGAGGCCCCTTGGTCAGGGCCTTGACACAACATATCGCCGCCGGGCTGCAGGTTTACGCCACCCCCCTGGCCGCCAAGACGATCCGGGATGATCTGAGCGAGGTGGAGGCGATGGGCGTCCAGATTGCCGAACGCCCACCCCAGGGAAATTATTACGGCCTCTACCTGCAGGACCTGGACCTCCAGAGCCTGCAGCAGGCTCTGGAGCTGTTCGACGCGGAACTGCCGCCAAGAGTGGCGGTGGCGGTGCAGGATCACGGGGAGTGCATCGGCAAGAGCAACCGGAAGTTCCGGTTCGAACACTGGGAGCGTTTTTTAGCCAGTGAGGGCAGGCTGTCGGAGTTGCTCTACGGAGGGGGCTGCAACGCGGCCTACAGGGAGGTGCCGTCCTACCTCACCAGGATGCTCTCGGTGCGGGACACGGTCCCCGGCGCCTACACGATGGATACCGGCGCCGCAGCGATCCGGGGGGCGCTGCTCGATCCCGCGGTGCTGGAGCATCGGGAGCGGGGGCTGATGATCGTCAACGTGGGCAACCAACACACGCTGGCAGCCCTGCTCCGGGGGGATGCCGTGCTGGGCATCTTCGAGCACCACACCGGGCTGCTGACGCCGGCCACAATGGATGATTACCTGCGGCGGTTCGCCAGGGGGCAGGTTTCCAACGAGGAGGTCTACAACGACCGGGGGCACGGCTGTGCTTACGGTGAGGCTTTCAGGGAAACCGGAGACCGGATGCCCTTGCCGGGGGCGCCCGGGTGTGACTTTGTAGCCATTACCGGTCCGCGCCGCAGCCTGGCGGAGGGGCTCGGTTATTTTGCGGCTCCTTATGGGAACATGATGCTCAGCGGCTGCTTCGGCCTGGTGGCGGCCGTGAGCGATCGGCTGCAACAGGCAGATTTAATTGAGGGGGGATTTTCATGAGCGAACAGTCAAATACCCAACAGGTCTGGGATCTGATTATCGTAGGAGCGGGGCCGGCCGGATTGGCGGCGGCCCTCAACGGACGGATCCGCGAAAAGAGCACCCTGATCCTGGCCGCCGTGATGACGCCTTCGCGCCTGCGCAAGGCTCCTTTTGTCAAGAATTATCCCGGCTTCAACGGCATCGCCGGGGAGGATCTGTACTACCGGTTCTACGAGCACGCCATGTCGATGGGGGTGGAGATCAGGGAGGAGCGGGCGGAAAACATCTACCACGGGGTGCAGTTCACCGTGGTCACCCGCAGCAACCAGATCTATCTCGGAAGATCTGTGATCCTGGCCACCGGCGTCCAGCAGACCCGCGAGCTGAAGGGGGAGCGGGAGCTGGTGGGGCGCGGCCTCGGGTACTGCGCCACCTGCGACGGTCCGCTCTACCGGGGCAAGGATGTGGCGGTGATCGGGGAGACGCCGGAGGCCGAGGAAGAGGTGAACTTCCTGGCGGCCATCGGCCGCGCCGTCTACTATTTTCCTCTCTACAAGGACAAGGTTGATGTCGACAAGCGGGTGGACGTGCGGCGGGAGAAACCGCAGGCGATTCTCGGCGACGAGCGCGTCCGGGCGATCGCCCTGCCCGACGAGGATGCTGCCGGTCGATGGAGTCTTCGTCATCCGCTCCATCGCCCCGGCTAACGCCTCATTGCCGGCTTGGCCATGAAGGGCGGCGCCATCGTCGTCGACCACAGCATGGCCACCGGCGTTCCCGGCGTCTTTGCTGCCGGCGACTGCACCGGCAAGCCCTACCAGATCGGGAAGGCGGTCGGCGAAGGGCTCACCGCCGCCCAGTCTGCCATTTACTACCTGGGCAAACCATAAAGACGCCTGAGCGGGAGAAGGGTCTGGCAATGCCCGTGCCGGAGCGCCAGGAATAACCTGGAAATCGAAGAGTGCAAAAAAGAATTGATCTGAGCGCGAAGAAGGCGGGAACGACCTGGTTTGCCTTTCCTCAATTAATTCCCTCAATTAATTCCCACAATTAATAAGAAATCCTGATTAAAATAAAAATATTTTTAAATATTATGCAATAAAAGCTTGACTCTCGAAAATGGTTGTATGCCCAATTATTCAATGAAAACAGGCATTTATAGGGTATTTGCCGGCTGTCAAAATAACACAATAAAATAACATATTAACAATAAATATTGAAATCGGCTATTGACACCGGGGCGCTCTGCCCGTATACTATTTAGCAAATCTTACAGTTCTTCTTCTCCAATCTGCAATCAGAGACTTTCCAGAATAAACCAGAAAGCCAGGCGGGGGAGATATCCCAATAGTTTTCCAAGCACGCCGGCGGTTATCCCTAAAGGTGCTCCAATAGGCTGCGGGCGATGTCGATAACGCAAGGGCCCTCTCGTCCCTGACAGTGATCTGTCTTGGCGGGGGGGCGTTTTTATACTGTTTTTGCTGTATACAGAATGCACGCCGGGAGCGGCATGCTCGCCCTGCTCCTGATGCCGAATGAACTTCTTGCAGGCAGGATGATCTTCGGGCTGCACCGGAGGTGGACAGCCGCACGCAGGCTGCCGGCCTCCGCACAATAGGACCCGCACAATATGAAAGGAGAGGAAGGTTGTTGGGGCTCATCATCTATCTTAATGGAGAGTTTGTCGACGAGAACGAGGCCCGGGTCTCCGTCTTCGACCATGGGCTGCTTTACGGGGATGGGGTGTTCGAGGGGATCCGGGCTTACAATGGCCGGGTATTCCGCCTCCAGGAGCATATCGAGCGCCTCTACGAATCCGCCAAGACGATCCTGCTGGAGATCGGCATGCCGCAGTTGGAGATGTCGGAGGTGGTGCTGGAGACCTTGCGCCGCAACGACATCCGCGACGGCTACATCAGGCTGGTGGTCACCCGCGGCCGGGGAGACCTGGGGCTCGATCCCCGCAAGTGCTCCCAGCCCACCGTCTTCTGCATCGCCGCCCAGATCCAGCTCTATCCCGAGGAGCTTTACGAGCGGGGGTTGGACATCATCACCGCCTCCACCCAGCGCAACCCCGTCAACGCCAGCAACTGCAAGGTCAAGTCCCTGAACTACCTGAACAGCGTGCTGGCCAAGATCGAGGCCAACCTGGCCGGGGTCCCGGAGGCGATCATGCTGAACGGAGAAGGCTACGTGTGTGAGGGCACCGGCGACAACGTGTTTATCGTCAAGAAGGGGAGGGTGATCACACCTCCCTCCTACCTCGGCCTCCTGGAGGGTGTGACCCGGAACGCGGTCCTGGAACTGGCCGCCAAGCTGGGCTACCCTGCAGTCGAGGCCGTGTTCACCAGGCATGACCTGTACGTGGCCGACGAGTGTTTCTTGACGGGGACGGCGGCCGAGATGGTCCCGGTGGTCAAAGTGGACGGGCGCACTATCGGCGAGGGCAAGCCGGGAGCGGTAACCCGGGTCCTGCTGCAGGAGTTCCGCAAGCTGGCGGCGCTCGACGGCCCGGAGATCTTTCCCCGGCACAGCCTACGACGGCATCCCGGGCGGACAAGACGGGGGCGACGTCCCGGCGCGGCGGCCGGACCAGGAAATAATAGGGAGGGGGGTAGGCAGATGAGCAGAAGACAGATCGTCAATGAGGTTCAGATGAACGGCAGGCAGATCGAGAACAGCGCTTGGATGAGCACGAGACAGATCGAGAACAGCGCTTGGATGAGCACGAGACAGGTCGAGAACAGCGGCCAGTTGAACAGCGGCAGGATGAAAAGCGGCATCGAGAAGGCCCCCCACCGGGCATTGTTGAAGGCGCTCGGCCTGAACGACTGGGAGCTGGATCGCCCCTTGGTCGGAGTGGTCAATTCCCAGAACGAACTGGTGCCAGGACACATCCACCTGGATCAGATCGCAGCCGCAGTGAAGGCGGGCGTGCGGGCGAACGGGGGCACACCCCTGGAATTTCCGGCCATCGCCATCTGCGATGGCATCGCCATGAACCACGAGGGAATGCGCTATTCGCTGGCGAGCCGCGAGCTGATCGCAGATTCCACCGAGGCCATGACCATGGCCCACGCCCTGGACGCCCTGGTGCTGATCCCGAACTGCGACAAGGTGGTGCCCGGGATGCTGATGGCGGCGGCCCGCCTGAATATACCTGCGGTAGTGGTCAGCGGCGGGCCGATGCTGGCGGGAAGGCTCAGGGGCCAGGCCGTAGACCTCAACAACGTATTCGAGGGCGTGGGGGCATGCCTCGTCGGCAAAATCACGCCTGCCGAGTTGGCGGAGTTGGAGGAGCAGGCCTGCCCGGGCTGCGGCTCCTGCGCCGGCATGTTCACCGCCAACACGATGAACTGCCTGTGCGAGGCTCTGGGCATGGCTCTGCCGGGCAACGGGACCATTCCCGCCGTGGCTGCCGCCCGCACCAGGCTGGCCAAGCAGGCCGGCTGGCAGGTGATGGAACTGGTCAGGAGAGGCCAGCGTCCTCGCGATATCCTGACCCAGTCAGCCTTCTGGAATGCGCTGGCCCTGGATATGGCCCTCGGAGGCTCCACCAACACGGTGCTGCACCTGCCGGCGATCGCCAGGGAGGCGGGCCTCGCCCTCGATCTGGATACGGTTGACGAGGTCAGCCAGCGGGTGCCCAACCTGTGCAAGCTGCGCCCCGGGGGGCCGTATCACATCCAGGACCTGGATGAGGCCGGCGGCATCCCGGCGGTGCTGAACGAACTGCTGCAGCACGGCCTGGTGCGCGGAGAGGCCCTGACCGTGACCGGCCTGACGTTGTCAGAAAACGTCGGCGGGCACCGGATCACCAGGCCCGAGGTGATCCGCACGGTGGCTGCTCCCTACAGCCCCACCGGCGGGTTGGCCATCCTCAGGGGCAACCTGGCGCCGGACGGGGCTGTCGTCAAGCAGTCCGCCGTGGCGCCGGAGATGCTGGCGCACAACGGTCCCGCCCGGGTCTTCAACAGCGAGGACGAGGCCTGCACCGCCATCCTGGGCGGCAAGATCCGGCCGGGTGACGTGATCGTGATCAGGTACGAGGGCCGAAAGGCGGTCCCGGCATGCGGGAGATGCTGACACCGACGGCGGCGGTGGCCGGGATGGAACTGGATAAGGAGGTCGCCCTGCTCACCGACGGGCGTTTCTCCGGCGCCACCAGGGGCGCCTCCATCGGCCACATCTCTCCGGAAGCGGCTGAGGGTGGCACCATCGCCCTTGTGGCCGAAGGGGATACGATCGAGATCGACATCCCCGGGCGGCGTTTGAACATCCTGGTGAGCGATGAGCTGTTGCAGCAGCGCCGTGAGCGATGGACGCAGCCAGAGCCCCGGGTGCAGTCGGGCTGCCTGGCACGCTACGCCAGGCTGGTCAGTTCGGCCAGCCAGGGTGCCGTGCTGATCTGAGGTTGTATTAAGTTGAATCCAGAACCAGAAGTTAAATTCAAAACAAGGAGGTGGATTGGTTTGAGACTGACTGGTGCTGAGATCATCATCAAAGCTTTTGAACATGAGGGCGTGGATACCGTATTCGGCTTTCCCGGCGGGAAGGTCCTGGCGCTGTATGACAAGCTTTATACTTCACCCATCAGGCATATTTTAGTGCGCCACGAACAGTGCGCCGCCCATGCCGCCGAAGGCTATGCCCGGGCGACCGGCAAGCCAGGCGTCTGCATTGCCACGTCTGGCCCGGGGGCGACCAACCTGGTCACCGGCATCGCCGACGCCTACATGGACTCCATTCCGATCATCGCCCTGACGGGGCAGTGCCCCACTAACCTTATCGGCAGCGACGCCTTCCAGGAGGCGGACATCACGGGCATCACCCTGCCCATCGTCAAGCATAGCTGGCTAGTCAAGGATGTGAACATGCTGGCCGGGATCGTCAGGTCGGCCTTCCATATCGCCACCACCGGCCGCCCCGGCCCCGTGCTGATAGATCTGCCCCAGGATATTGCCGGGGCTACCGCGGAGTTCGAGTACCCGCCGCCGATCTCCCTCCGGGGCTACCACGTCCCGCAGGAGGCTGACCCCGACCTGGTCGACCGGGCGGCCAAGGCGATCGGCCAGGCCAAGAAACCGGTGATCTACGCCGGAGGAGGCGTGATCTCCTCCGGGGCGGCCGCAGAGCTGAGAGAGCTGGCGGAGCGCGCCCGGATCCCGGTCACCACCACTTTGCTAGGCAAGGGGGGCTTCCCGGAGACCCATCCCCTGTCCCTCGGCATGCTGGGGATGCACGGCACCAAGTACGCCAATTACGCCATCTCATACAGCGATCTGATCATCGCCGCGGGAGCGCGCTTTGACGACCGGATCACCGGTAAACTGGACGAATTTGCACCGCACGCCAAGATCATCCACATCGACATTGACCCGGCGGAGATCGGCAAGAACGTGCGCGTCCACTACCCGCTGATCGGCGATGTCAAGCTGGTGCTGAAGGAGCTGTTGATGCGCCTGGAGGTGCCGGAGAACGAGGAGTGGCTGACCCAGGTCGGCGAGTGGAAAGCGGTGCATCCGCTCACCTACGACAGGCATGACGGCACCCTCAAGCCCCAGTACGTTGTCGAGAAGATCTGGGAGATCACCAACGGAGAGGCGATCATCACCACCGAGGTCGGGCAGAACCAGATGTGGGCCGCCCAGTACTACAAGTCGCCAACCCCCCGCTCCTTCATCTCTTCCGGAGGCTTGGGCACCATGGGCTTCGGCCTGCCGGCCGCCGTTGGAGCCCAGGCCGGGTGCCCGGACAAGGTGGTGTTCGACATCGCCGGAGACGGCAGCGTGCAGATGACCTCCCAGGAGCTGGCCACTGCGGTGGCCTACGATCTGCCGATCAAGATCGCCATTTTGAATAACGGCTACCTGGGCATGGTGCGCCAGTGGCAGGAGTTGATGTGCGAACGCAGGTACTCCCAGACGGATCTGAACGTCGGCACCCCCGACTTCGTGAAGCTGGCCGAGGCCTACGGCGCAGTTGGCCTGCGGGTCGTCTCCCCGGAGGAGGTCGTTCCCGCCCTGGAGCAGGCGCTTGCCGTCCCCAAGCCGGTAGTTATCGATTTCCTGGTGAACCGGGAGGAGAATGTGTTCCCGTTCGTGCTGCCCGGCGCACCATTGACTAAGATGTTGGGGGGCTAGGAGAATGAGGCACACGTTATCAGTTCTGGTGGAGAACCAACCCGGCGTGTTGACCAGGGTGGCCGGACTGTTCTCCCGGCGCGGCTACAACATCGAGAGCCTGGCGGTCGGCGAGACCCACGACCCGAGCATCTCCTGCATGACCATAGTGTCCAGCGGCGATGACCTGGTGATCGAACAGGTGGTGAAGCAGCTCAACAAGCTGATCGACGTTATCGAGATCCGTGACATCACCAAGATCGGATACGTCGACCGGGAGCTGGTGCTGTTCAAGGTCAAGGCCGAGGCTGCGGTGCGCAGTGAGATCATGCAGATCGTCGATATCTTCAGGGCGCGGATCGTGGACATCGGCCACGACACGCTGATCATCGAGTGTACCGGCGACGGGGGAAAGGTTCTGGCGATAGAGAAGTCACTCCAACCCTTCGGCATATTGGAGCTGGTGCGCACCGGCAAGATCGCCATGGTGCGCGGGCCGAAATACGGCGAGCCCTGAGCCCCGGCCTTGGTCCTGCGAGATGCAAAACGGCCGTGGACGAGGGCCGTAAAAATACACGTAAATAACATTAAGGAGGCTGTGCCATGAAAATCTATTACGATCAGGACGCCGATCTGAAGTACCTCAAGAAAAAGACGATTGCCGTGATCGGCTACGGGAGCCAGGGGCATGCCCAGGCCCAGAACCTGAGGGACAGCGGCCTGAGCGTGATCGTCGCCGATGTGCCCGGCAGCGCCAACTGGAACCGGGCGGTAGCGGACGGCTTCAAGCCCATGACCGCTGCGGAGGCGGCTGCCCAGGCGGACGTCATCCAGATGCTGGTCCCGGACCAGACCCAGGCGGCGGTCTACCGTTCCGACATCGCCGCCGGCCTGAAGGCAGGCAAGGCCCTGGGCTTCTCCCACGGATTCAACATTCACTTTGGGCAGATCGTGCCCCCGCCTGACATCGACGTCTTCATGGTGGCGCCGAAGAGCCCCGGGCACCTGGTGCGCCACATGTACGAGGAGGGGGTTGGGGTGCCGTCGCTGGTGGCGGTGCAGCAGAATTACTCCGGCAAGGCCATGGAGATCGGCCTGGCCTATGCCAAGGGGATCGGCTCGACCAAGGCCGGTGTGCTCGAGACCACCTTCAAGGAGGAGACTGAGACCGACCTGTTCGGTGAGCAGGTGGTGCTCTGCGGCGGCCTCACCGAGCTGATCAGGGCAGGCTTCGACACCCTCGTGGAGGCAGGCTACCAGCCTGAAAGCGCCTACTTCGAGTGCCTGCACGAGGTGAAGCTGATCGTCGATTTAATGTACGAAGGCGGCATCAGCAACATGCGCTACTCCATCAGCGACACCGCCGAGTACGGCGACCTGACCCGGGGCAAGCGGATCATCACCGAGGAGACACGCGAGGAGATGAGGGCAATCCTGGAGGAGATCCAGGATGGCAGCTTCGCCCGGGAGTGGCTTTTGGAGAACCAGGTGGGGCGCCCTGTCTTCAACGCCATGAGGAGGCGGGAGGCCGAGCATCAGATCGAGACGGTCGGCGCCGAATTGCGGTCGATGATGCCCTGGCTGAAGAAGAAGAAGCTGGTGAAGGAGAGCTGATCTCAAGGGCGGCTTCTTGCTGAATAATATTGAATAAATAGGCTTATTGGAGACAGGAGGTGATAATTCAGGTGGCTGATCGTGTCTTTATCTTTGACACCACCCTCCGGGATGGCGAGCAGTCGCCCGGAGTAAGCCTGAATACCCAGGAGAAGCTGGAGATCGCCCACCAGCTGGCCAGGCTGAACGTGGACGTGATCGAGGCCGGCTTCCCGATCACGTCGCCGGGTGATTTCGCCGCCGTCCAGGCGATCGCCCGGGAGGTGCGCGGCCCCGTGATCGCCGGTCTGGCCCGGGCGAACCCGGCCGATGTCGACCGGGACTGGGAGGCCCTGAAGGACGCAGAGCGGCCACGCGTCCACATCGTGATCGCGACCTCGGACCTGCACCTCAAGCACAAGCTGCAGAAGACCAGGGAGGAGGTGCTGGAGCTGGCTGTAGCCGCCGTCAGGCAGGCCAGAGGCTACACCAGCGACGTGGAGTTCTCGGCTGAGGACGCCTCCCGCAGCGACTTCGACTACCTGTGCGAGGTGCTGGAGGCGGCCATCGCGGCCGGCGCCACCACGCTGAACATCCCCGACACCGTGGGCTATGCCGTGCCCCAGGAGTTCGGGGAGTTTATCGCCAGGATCAGGAGCGGGGTCAGGGGGATCGACCGGGTGGTGCTGAGCGTGCACTGCCACAACGACCTCGGGCTGGCGGTGGCCAATTCGCTGGCCGCGGTGGCCAACGGCGCCCAGCAGGTGGAGTGCGCCGTCAACGGGCTGGGCGAGCGGGCGGGCAACGCCGCCCTGGAAGAGATCGCCATGGCTCTCTACACCCGGCAGTCATACTTCAACAAGACGACCGGGATCAAGCACGACGAGATCTACCGCACCAGCAAGCTGGTTAGCTCCCTGACCGGAATGGATGTCCAGCCGAACAAGGCGGTGGTGGGACGGAACGCCTTCTCCCACGCCTCCGGCATCCACCAGGACGGAGTTTTAAAAGAGCGGTCCACTTACGAGATCATGAACCCACAGCTGATCGGGCTGCCCCAGTCCAACATCGTCCTGGGTAAGCTGTCCGGGCGCCACGCCTTCCGGGAGCGCCTGGCCGAGCTGGGCCACATCCTCGACGGCGGCAACCTGAACCGGGCCTTCGAGCGCTTCAAGGCCCTGACCGACCGCAAGAAGGAGATCACCGACCGCGACCTGGAGGCGTTGGTCAAGAACGAGATCAGGGCCACCCCGGAGCTGTTCCAGCTGGATTACCTGCACATCTCCAGCGGCACCACGGTCGTTCCCACCGCCACGGTCGGGCTGCGGCGGAACGGCGGCATCCAGGAGGAGGCAGCCTGCGGCGACGGGCCCGTGGACGCGGCCTTCCGCGCGGTCGACAAGATCACCGGCGTCCAGGATGTCACTTTGAGCGAGTATGTGCTGAGCGCCATCACCGGCGGCAAGGACGCCCTGGGAGAGGTCACCGTCCGCGTGGAATACGGCGGCAAGACCTTCATTGGGCGCGGCCTCTCCACCGACGTCATCGAGGCCAGCGTCAAGGCGTACCTGAACGCGGTCAACAAGGTGCTCTACGAGGCAGGCCAGGCCGGCGAGGAGCTGGTCCTCCCAGTCAAGCGCCGCCGCGGCCGCCCGCCGGGCTCCGGCTCGAAAGGGCAACCAAAGGCAGATTAGGGGGAGCACTCATGAGTATGACCATTACGGAAAAGATCCTGGCCGCACACGCCGGCCGGGACCTGGTGGCGCCGGGGGAGCTGATCAACTGCCGGCTGGACCTGGTGCTGGCCAACGACATCACGGCCCCGCTCGCCATCCAGGAGTTTCGCAGGCTGGGCCTGGCTGGAGTCTTCGACCCCGGGCGGGTGGTGCTGGTGATGGACCACTTCACGCCCAACAAGGATATCAAGTCGGCCGAGCAGTGCCTGCTGGTGCGGGAGTTTGCCCGGGAGTTCGGGATCGTCAACTACTTCGACGTCGGCTCCATGGGGATAGAGCACTGCCTGCTCCCGGAACAGGGGCTGGTGCTGCCCGGCGACTGCATGATCGGGGCGGATTCCCACACCTGCACCTACGGAGCCCTGGGCGCCTTTGCCACCGGGGTCGGCAGCACCGACCTGGCGGCTGGAATGGCCATGGGGGAGTGCTGGTTCAAGGTGCCGGAGAGCATGAAGTTCGTCTTTCAGGGAGAGCTGCGCCGTTGGGTGGGGGGCAAGGACCTGATCCTTTACACCATCGGCCGGATAGGGGTGGAGGGAGCTCGCTACCGGGCAATGGAGTTCACCGGCGAGGCGATCGACGCCCTCTCGGTGGAGGGCCGGCTCACCATGTGCAACATGGCGGTGGAGGCGGGCGCCAAGAACGGCATCGTGTCTCCGGACGAGAAGACCGCCGCCTACGTCGCAGTGCGGGCTCAGCGGCCGTACAGCTTCTACGCCAGCGACCCGGACGCCTCCTACGCCGAGGTGTGCGAGTATGATGCCGGGCAGATCGAGCCCCAGGTGGCCTTCCCGCACCTGCCCGAGAACTCCAGGCCGGTGTCCGAGGCCGCCGGGATCGCCATCGACCAGGTGGTGATCGGCTCCTGCACCAACGGCCGCCTGGAGGACCTGAGAATAGCCGCCAGGCTGCTCAAGGGCCGCAAGGCCAGCGGCAGCCTCCGGCTGATCGTGATCCCGGGCACCCAGGAGATCTACCTGCAGGCGATGCGGGAGGGGCTGCTGGAGACCTTCGTGGAGGCCGGCGCCGCCGTCAGCACCCCCACCTGCGGGCCCTGCCTGGGCGGTCACATGGGCATCCTCGCCCACGGGGAGAGGGCGCTGGCAACCACCAACCGCAACTTCGTGGGGCGCATGGGCCACCCGGAGAGCGAGGTCTACCTGGCGGGGCCGGCCGTGGCCGCCGCCTCCGCGGTCACCGGCTGCATCACCCATCCGGGGGAGGTGGACAGACAGTGATCATCAGGGGGCGCGTCTGGAAATTCGGCAACGATGTGGACACCGACCTGATCATTCCGGCCCGGTACCTGAACACCACCGACCCGCGGGAACTGGCATCGCACTGCATGGAGGACGCGGACCCCGGTTTTGCCGGCAAGGTCCGGCCGGGCGACATTATCGTGGCCGGGCGCAACTTCGGCTGCGGCTCCTCCCGGGAGCACGCACCGGTGGCTATCAAGAATGCCGGGATCAGCTGCGTCATCGCCGGCAGCTTCGCCCGCATCTTCTACCGCAACGCCGTGAACATCGGGCTGCCGATCCTGGATGCGGGAGAGGCTATATCGGCCATCGAAAACGGGGACGAGGTGGAGATCGACCTGGCGTCAGGCAAGATCAGGAATCTCACGCACCCCAGAGTATATAAGGCAGCAGCCTTCCCGGCCTTCATGCAGCAGATCATCGAGGCGGGCGGGCTGATCAACTACGTTAAGAAAAGAATGGCAGACTAATTTAGAGGCGGTACTAATTTGGAGGCGTTTATGAACAAGTATAATATCGGTATTCTGCCTGGTGACGGAACCGGGCCGGAAGTTGTAAGAGAAGGTTTGAAAGTGCTGGCTGCAGCAAGCAAAAAATTCAGCTTTTCAGTTGAATTGGAAGCCTTCGACCTTGGAGGAGAGAGGTATAAGAGAACCGGCGAGACTCTGCCTGATTACGAACTTGAGAAAATAAAGACCAAACAGGTTCTGCTTCTCGGAGCCATCGGTCACCCCGATGTAAAACCCGGCATCCTTGAAAAAGGGATTTTACTCAATCTCAGGTTCACTCTGGACCAATATATAAATCTGCGGCCGGTCAAGCTTTATCCAGGAGTTGATACCCCATTAAAAGACAAGGGACCTGATGATATCGATTTTGTTGTCGTCAGAGAAAATACCGAAGGACTTTATGCGGGAGCAGGAGGAACTTTAAAGAAAGGCACTCCCGACGAAATAGCCATTCAAGAATCTATTAATACGCGCAAGGGCGTGGAACGCTGTCTCCGGTTTGCTTTTGAATACTGTCGCCAGAGGAACAAAAAGAAGAAGCTAACTCTCTGCGGCAAGACAAATGTTCTCACCTATGCCTTTGATTTGTGGGAGAGGGCTTTCTACGAAATTGCAAAGGAATATCCGGACATTCAGACCGATTATGCCCATGTGGACGCCACATCTATGTGGATGGTGAAGAACCCTGAAATTTTCGACGTAATAGTTACAGACAACATGTTCGGAGATATCATAACCGACATTGGAGCAGTAATCCAGGGAGGACTGGGCATTGCTGCAGGCGGGAACATCAATCCCGAAGGGGTTTCCATGTTCGAACCAATCGGCGGTTCAGCTCCGAAGTATACAGGCAAGAATGTGATTAATCCGCTGGCGGCAATAGCTTCTGTTCAAATGATGCTTGGATACCTGGGCGAAGTTCAGGCAGCAGATGCAGTTGAGAATGCGATAATGAAGGCGGTAGTCAAGCTCGACAGCATGTCGGTAGGAAAGATGGGATATAGCACCAACGAAGTGGGGGATATGGTGGCGAGTTCTATATAGTTCTATATATATAATAAAGAGTGATGAATAATGAGGAAACAACAAAACGGGCGTGAACCCAACGCCCTTAGCCAGAGAATTAGGTAAGCTTATATACAAAATCCAACGACCAAAAATGAGAGGATGATGCGAAGTGGGGATTACTTGGACAGCAAAGTAAGGGTGCTGATCTACGACACGACCCTCCGGGACGGCTCCCAGGCCGAGGGGATCAGCCTCACCGTCGACGACAAACTGAAGATCACCCGGAAACTGGATGAGCTGGGGGTGGCCTATGTGGAGGGCGGCTGGCCCGGCTCCAACCCCAAGGACACCGAATACTTCCGGCGCGTTCGCAGTCTGGCCCTGCACCACGCCAGGATCGTCGCCTTCGGGTCGACCCGCCGGGCGGGTGCTGACGTCGGCGGCGACGCCACCCTCCGGGCGCTGCTGGAGGCGGAGACACCCTGCGTGTGCCTCGTCGGAAAAACGTGGGACTTCCACGTTCACACCGCCCTCCAGACAACGCTGGAGGAGAACCTGGCTATGATCCGGGACAGCGTCGGTTACATGAAGGACAAGGGCCGGGAGGTGGTCTTCGACGCCGAGCACTTCTTCGACGGATTCAAGGCCAACCCGGACTATGCCCTGGCCACCCTGGAGGCCGCCGCAGGCGCCGGGGCGGACTGGATCGTGCTCTGCGACACCAACGGCGGCAGCCTCACCTTCCAGGTGGAGGAGATCGTGGGCCGGGTTGCTGCCTGCATCGCCGCGCCGCTGGGCATTCACACCCACAACGACGGGGAGCTGGCGGTGGCCAACAGCATCGCCGCGGTCCGGAGCGGGGCGCGCATGGTGCAGGGCACCATCAACGGCTACGGGGAGCGCTGCGGCAACGCCAACCTCTGCTCGGTCATCCCCAACCTGCAGCTGAAGATGAACTGCGATTGCATCGATCCCGCCTTGCTGCAGCACCTGACCGAGACCGCCCATTACGTGGACGAGATCGCCAACATGACCCCCCGCACCCAGCAGTCTTTCGTGGGGGCGAGCGCCTTTGCCCACAAGGCAGGGGTCCATGTCAGCGCCATTTTAAGGAACCCCCTGACCTACGAGCACATCGACCCGGCCCTGGTGGGCAACCACCGGCGCGTGCTGGTGTCGGAACTGGCCGGGCTCAGCAACATTTTCAGCAAGGCCCAGGAGCTGGGCCTCGACCTCGAGCAGGGCAGCCCCCAGGCCCGGGAGCTGATCCGGCAGATCAAGGACCTGGAACACCGCGGCTACCTATACGAGGGCGCCGACGCCTCCCTGGAACTGCTGCTGCGGCGGAGCCTCGGCAAGTACCGGGAGTTCTTCGCCTTCGAGAGCCTGAAGATCCACGTGGATAAGCACCCCGGGATCCGGAGGCGATCAGCACCGAGGCCACCCTCAAGCTGCGCGTGGGAGACCGGCTGATGCACACGGCGGCCGAGGGGAACGGCCCCGTGTCCGCCCTTGACAACGCCCTGCGCAAGGCCCTGGAGGAGTTCTATCCCTGCCTGAAGGAGATGCGCCTCGTGGACTACAAGGTGCGGGTGCTGGACGGCAAGGAGGGCACCGGGTCCACGGTGCGAGTGCTGATCGAGTCCGCTGACGACCAGGAAGTCTGGAGCACCGTCGGAGTCTCCGAGAACATCATCGAGGCCAGTTGGCAGGCCCTTACGGACAGCATGAACTACGCCCTGCTGCGGCGCCTGCAGCCTGAAACCTGACGGTTCGCCGGCTGTTGCCCGCAGCAAAAATGCTGTGGCAGCGCGTAAACTCCCGCCTTGCTCCAGGCTGCGGGCAGCGGTTTGCTGGCAACTAAGGGGTGGCTGGCATGGTCTGGGATGGTTGTAAGTAGTTCAGGGCCGGGCGTGCGGCGCCGGGAAGCACCAGTTCCTGGTCCTTTTCGATCTGCGGGTAGATCTTGTAGATGGCGAGATCGTCAATCACGCCTCCCAGCAACTGCAGACCGGACTGTAGCTGATCAGGGTTTCCGATCGCCTTGATGGTGACGGGGAAGGTGATCTCTTCGCCGTTGACGGTGATGGCCATCGTCTCCTTGTTCCAGAAGATGGTGGTCCAGGCGGTGACCCGCTGGTTGTTGATGGAGACCGCCTCCGCCTGGGAAGCCCAAAGCTCGTTGGTGATGTCCACCAGGTCCAGGTAGACCAGCGGTGAGTCCGGCGGGATGGTGATAGTGATCCCCTGGCCCTTGACCGGAATCAGGCCCAGGGCGATCTGCAACTGGTCGGACTCCTTTGTCAAATTGTCAGCCAGGCTGGCGCCGGAGTTGGAATCACTGCTGATCGCCTGCTGCTGCATTTCCAGGTCGCTCTGTTCCCTCTCCAGCGTGTTGCGCTTGTCGTGAAGATTGGTCAGGATCTGGACCAGGTTGTCGGTAGGCTGCAGCGACAGGTCGTTGAGATAGACCTGCTGAGTGCGAAACTGCAGGGAGATCATGATGCCCAGCAGCAAAAAGGCGATCAGCACAGGTGTGCGCCATTTCTTGACGTTATCCATCCTCGCGCTCTCCCTCTTCAACTCGAATTAAACGATGCCAAAGCGACGCTTCCTGGCCCGGCGCTGCCACATTATCCATCCTTCATTTTTAGCTGCCGCTTCTGCTGCCAGTTGGCCAGGATCTCCCGCCTGATGATGGCCAGGTTCTGGAAAATCCGCACCCCGAAGGCGACGACTGCTGCCAGGTAGAGGTCCACTCCCAGCCGGTCGCCCAGGGCTGCCAGCAGCGCTGCCAGCAAGGCGTTGGTGAAGAAGCCGGTGAGCAGCACCCCGCCGTCGAACCGGTCCTCAATGATCGACTTCAAGCCGCCGAAGATCGAGTCAAGTGCTGCCAGCACCGCCACTGAGAGGTACTTGGCGTAGATCCCGGGGATCGGGATGGCCAGGGTCGAGCCGATGGCGATTCCAATCAGCAGTCCGAGCAACGGAAGCCACATGCACTATTCCTCCTAGGGAGTTGCGTATGAGAACTGATAGTTGCTCTGGTAGGCCGGCAGCTGGAGTTGGGGACTTAGTTCCAGGCTCACCGGGAAGCCGGCCATCTTTAATATGTTGTACTCGCTGTCCGTCATCTGCAGCACCTGGGACATGTTCTCCTGGTCGCCGATCGCCCTGATGATGTAGGGCGGCGCCAAGCGGGTGGTGTTGACCAGGATCAGGGGGCCGGCGCACCTGATGTCGGTGGAGCCCACGATCCGCTGGTCGTTGATGGAGATCGCCTCGGCGCCCCCCACCCGCAGCTCGTTCACGATGTACAACAGATGGGTATAGTGGATCAGGTAGTCATCCGGCTTGTAATCGCTCGGATCGCTGGCCTGGGCATCCTCGGCGCCCTTGCGGTTGTCGTCCAGCGAGACCTGCACGCCGGGGCCCTGGACCGCGGTGAAGCCTGCCAGCAGTTGGAGCTGCTTGATCTGCTCCTGCATGGCGCTCAGTTCCTTCTGGCCTGACGTGGTGTTGAGCTGGATGCTGTTGATCTGGCTGCGCCTGGCGTCGATGTCCGACTCCATGCCGCTAATCTCCTGCTCCTGGGTCTTGATCAGGCTGATCAGGTTGTCGTTCTGCAACTGCGAGGGGTTGGCATCGCTGGCGGCCAGGCTGCGCAGGGCCAGTACCAGCATGATGCCGGACAGAAACAACACCAGCGTCAGCGGCAGTTGCCATTGTTTGAAGGACGGCCTTGTCAACCTCATGCTGTTCCCTCCTTGTCAGCCCTGGCGGGCCGTTCTTTGGTCAAGCTGCCTCTTGCATATCACAAGGACTCCTATATTGTGCGGCGCCTTCCGGGTGCTTTCCAGCGCCCTTCGGTTTCAGGCTCTATAGTGATTCGATTATGCCCGCCAAACTCCTGCTCGGATATAAGCCCACTATATGTCAATCCATACCAAGTATATACCAGAAACAGCACGCCAGCAAGCGGACCGGGTATCGGGGTAAAACAAGAAAAAGGGATAAGGCGGGGAGAAACGAATAGTTATAGAGATTTGCAATAGGCGTCTGCGCGGGTGCACTTCCCGGGAAAACCGGCGTGTGATCCCGGATGCATGTTCTTCGGGCAAACCGGATAATTGCTCTTCGGGCAAACCGGTGTGCGGCCGGCGCCACCATTAAGGCAGGTGTCCCGTTTCGTGGTCTATCTGGAGCGTTTTCTGCCATATCTGAGCTACCTGGACTGGATGACCGTGATCGACGTCCTGGTTGTAGCCTTCGTGATCTACGAGATCCTGATGCTGATCAAGGGCACACGGGCGATACAACTCCTGAAAGGACTGGCGGTGCTCGTGGTTGCCTCCACGGTGAGCGCGCGCTTTCAGCTATACACCCTGAGCTGGCTGCTTGAGAAGACCTGGACCGCCCTGTTCGTGGCCCTGCCGGTGGTCTTCCAGCCGGAGCTGCGCCGCGGACTGGAGCAGCTGGGGCGGGGAGGCGGCTGGTTCGGGCGTTCCATCTTTGCGTCCGCCGAGGAGCACCGGCGGGTGGTGTTGGAGGTTGTCCGGGCAGCCGATCAGATGTCCCGGCGCAAGGTGGGGGCGCTGATCGTGTTTATGCGCGAGACCGGCCTCCAGGAGTATATCGAGAGCGGCATCAAGGTGGACGCCCTGGTGACGGCGGAGCTGCTGGTCAACATCTTCGAGCCCAACACCCCCCTGCACGACGGGGCGGTGATCATCCAGGGCAGCCGGGTGCTGGCCGCCGCCTGCTTCCTGCCCCTTACCGACAACGCCTTTCTGAGCAAGGAGCTGGGAACCAGGCACCGCGCGGCGATCGGCATCACCGAGCACAGCGATGCGGTCTCGCTGGTGGTGTCCGAGGAGACCGGGGTCATCTCGCTAGCACTGGACGGCCGGATCATCCGCGGCTTCAGCCGTCCGGAACTGGAGCAGCGGCTGATCGAGTACACCCAGCCGGGTGGAAGGCGGGGGGTGAGGTTGAACCATGGCCGAAAATAAGCGCCAGAACTGGCTGGTCCGCTACAATGTGGGCTACAAGATGCTGGCAGTGTGCCTGGCCTTCCTGCTCTGGTATTATGTGGCCGCGCAGTTGAACCCGCTGGCCAAGCAGACCTACGCCATCCCGCTGGAGTTGAACCCGTCCACGACGCAGCTCCTGTCCACGACGCCGCTGCCCGACGTGACGATCACTGTCAGCGGTTTGAAGACGCTGGTCGATCCCCTGCAGGGCCAGGACATTCACGCCTACGTGGACGTTTCCGGCCAGACCGCGGGGATATCCAACCTGACGGTCAAGATCAGTGTGCCCGACAATATCCAGGTGCTCAGCTTCTATCCCCAGACGGTGCGGCTCAGCCTGGACTACCTGGCCCAGAAGAAGGTGCCGGTGCTGGCCGAGCTGCAGGGCCAGCCGGCCTCGGGCTATATGACCCTGACCCCGGCGGTCACCCCGGCACAGATAACCGTCAGCGGCCCCAGGAGCCTGCTCAGCGGGATTCAATACGCCCAGGCCAACGTGCCCCTTCAGGGCGCCACTGCCAACGTCACCCTGCAGGTGCCGATCCAGGTCGCACAGCCGAGCGCCAGCCTGCAGATCGATCCCAACGTGGCGGAGGTGGTGGTCCCGGTGGTGCCGAGCGGCCCTGTCAAGACAGTCACGGTCACCGCCGATCTGAGCGGCACCCCGGGTCAGGGCCTGGCGGTTAAGGCCGTGGTGGTCGAGCCGTCCCTGGTGGACGTCACCGGACCCCAGGCGCTGCTTGACGTCCTCAGCAGCGTGTCCACCCAGCCGGTGGACATCGCCGGTGCGGTGCAGCGGGTGGTCCAGAACGTGAGTCTGGCCCTGCCGCAGGGCATATCCCTGATCAGCCAGGGGCAGGTGCAGGTGACAGTGGAGATCGGGGCGGCCAACGCACAGGCGCCACAGGCGCCGGCGCCATCCCAGTAACAGGCAGGGCGCCCTTTCAAGAGCGCCCGATGGCAGCGTGCGGCGGCACCCTGTTGCCGCCATAACGACTATTTCACTTTTCCTCCCGGTCTGAACCCCGGAGGCCCCGCCCGCATGAGACCGGTGGTGCCGTTACCAAATCACTGGTTTCGAAGCTGGCGCACGCGATTATTGTATTGGTCTGCGATGAAGATGCTGCCGGAATTTACCAGTGCCAGGCCGGCATGGCCGTTCAGGAGGGCGATTGACGACGGCCCCCCGTCGCCGGAGAAGCCGGGAGTGCCGTCGCCGGCCACGGTGTAGATGTCCCCCGCGGTCATGGCGATCCCGTACTGGGTCTGGTTCGCCGCCGCCACCTCGCGGATCCGGTTGTTGGCGGAGTCGGCGATGTAGAGGTTGCCGGAGGCATCGAACGAAACGTCCTTCGGCTGGTCGAGCTTGGCCGCCGCCGCCGGCCCCCCGTCGCCGGAGAAGCCGGGAAAGCCGGTGCCGGCCACGGTGTAGATGTCCCCCGCGGTCATGGCGATCCCGTACTGTTTATGGTTCGCCGCCGCCACCTCGCGGATCCGGTCGTTGCCCACATCGGCGATGTAGAGGTTGCCGGAGGCGTCCAGCGCCACGCTGGAGGCATCGTCCAGCTCGGCCGTCGCCGCCGGCGCCATTTCGCCGAAGAGGCCCATAACACCGTCGCCGGCCACGGTGTAGATGTCCCCCGCGGTCATGGCGATCCCGTACTGTTCATGGTTCGCCGCCGCCACCTCGCGGATCCGGTCGTTGCCGACATCGGCGATGTAGAGGTTGCCGGAGGCGTCGAGCGCCAGGCCGGCGGGCTCGTTCAGCTCGGTTGCTCCCGCCGGCACGCCGTCGGCGTTGAACCCTGGAACGCCTATCCCGGCCACGGTGTAGATGTTCCCGGCGGTCATGTCGATCCCGTACTGTTTATGGTTCGCCGCCGCCACCTCGGGGACGCGGTTGATAGCCCAATCAGCGATGTAGAGGTTGCCGGAGGCGTCGAGCGCCAATCCCTGAGACCAGTCGAGTTCGGCGCCGGCAAGACGGCCCCCTGATCGCCGGTGGCCTCCCCCTCCGTAGCTGTATGCCTCCACCCCGTAACCCTTGTAGCCGCGGGCGCCGTTGCCGGCTATGGTGTAGATGTTCCCGGCGGTCATGTCGATCCCGTACTGTTTATGGTTCGACGCCGCCACCTCGTGGACGCGGTGTCATTAAACTGGTCGGCGATGTAGAGGTTGCCGGTGTCGAGCGCCAGGACATTACTCCAGTCCAGCTTGGCGCCGGTCGCCGGACCCCCGTCGCCCGAGCAGCCGCGGGCGCCGTTGCCGACCACGGTGTAGATGTCCCCGGGCATCATGCCGGTCGCGCTCGCAGTCGGATTTGCCGCTGTGGGGGCCGCTCCCTGGGCAGCGGCGATGCCGGCAGAATAGCTGCCGATCAGAACGCTGAACATGGCGCCGATCAGCACCGGCACTAAAAGGCACGGCCAGAGCTTGCCCGGCAGTGTTCTTGGCTTCATTCGCAATCTCCCCTTTCCGTTATTTGTATGGACCTGGCGGGAAAACGCAGGCGGGTCGCGGCGCGGCCTTGCCTAATGCCTCCCAAGGTACGAGCCGGTGCAGAACGCTGCATCTGGGAACACTGAGCGCAAATTGAAGCGGTTGATGCAGAAATATCCAATAGCTGGTAATAACCTCTTAAAATGCGATTGCAGGCGCTTTAATAGGTAATTTCCATGTTCTGATCTGAGATTCCTGCTAAATTACCTATGCTTTCATATAAATTCCCGATAATTCTTCCAAAACCGACAGCATGAAACCGAAAGATTCTGCTGCCTGGCAAAACCGGCAACTTGAAGCCAAAAGGTTTTTAAGCAGCACTGTCGAAATACCTATGCCATGCGAGGATCGCCAATGGGGCTGTGAACGCCTGGCAATTCAGCGACAGTTTTACAAGGGCAGCTTTTTCTAGATCTGAATGCATAGATTCTATCAGAAAGAACAGGCGCTGCATGTGCCGCTGCCAGGTAGCGGCTGCGGCGAGGGAGGTTTTGTTCAAGTATGGGTATTCTCTTCGGCACTGACGGTGTCAGAGGCGTGGCCAACCGGGAGCTGACCGCAGAGTTGGCTTTTCGTCTGGGCCGGGCCGGGGCCTTCGTGCTCAACCGGTGCCAGACCCGGCCGCGCATCGTTATCGGAAAAGACACGCGGATCTCCGGCGACATGCTGGAGGCCGCCTTGATGGCAGGCATTCTCTCGGTCGGAGGGGACTGCGTCCTGGGCCGGGGTTATCCCCACGCCGGGACTGGCGTTCCTGGCCAGGACCATGGACTGCTGCGCCGGGGCGATGATCTCCGCCTCGCACAACCCGGTGGCGGACAATGGGATCAAGTTTTTCGCCGGGGATGGCTTCAAGCTGCCCGACTCGGTCGAGGAGGAGATCGAGGCGCTGGTACTGGATGCGCGATCCGCCTTTCCCCAGCCCGTGGGGGCGGAGATCGGGAGGATCGACACCGACGCCGGCTGCGGCGAGCGCTACCTGGCCTTCCTGAAAGAACAGGCGGGGAGACTGGATCTGTCCGGCCTGAAACTGGTGCTCGACAGCGCCAACGGCGCCGCCGCCTCCATCGCCCAGCGGCTGTTTGTCGAGCTGGGCGCCGAGGTGCGTGCCATCCACAGCAATCCTGACGGGATCAACATCAACGAGGCCTGCGGCTCCACGCACCCGCAGTCGCTGCAAAAGGAAGTGGTGGAGTTCGAGGCCGCCGCGGGTCTGGCCTTCGACGGTGACGCCGACCGGCTGATCGCCGTGGACGAGCGGGGAACGCTGGTGGACGGCGACCAGACCATCGTCATCTGCGGCCTGGCCCGCCAGCGGCGGGGCGCCCTGCCGGGCAACCGGGTGGTGGTCTCGGTGATGAGCAACCTCGGCCTGCGGGATGCGTTCCAGAGCGCCGGCATCGAAGTGCTGGAGACCAGGGTGGGCGACCGCTATATCCTCGAGGAGATGCAGTACAGCCAGGCCGTGCTGGGCGGCGAGCAATCCGGGCATATCATCTTCCTGGACCGCACCACCACCGGCGACGGCCTGCTGACCGCCCTGGAACTGCTGGCAGTGATGCGGGAATCCAAGCAGCCGCTGTCGCGCCTGGCCGGGCAGATGACCCGGTTTCCGCAAGTGTTGGTGAACGTGAAGGTGAAGAGCAAGCAGGCCCTGCAGGGCCACCCGGTGATCGACGCCGCGGTGCTCCGGGCGGTGCAGCGGCTGGCCGGCCGGGGGCGCATCCTGGTGCGGCCGTCGGGCACCGAGCCTCTGGTGCGGGTGATGGGGGAGGGTCCCCGCGAGGAAGAGCTGTTGGAGGTGGTGAACGAGCTGTCCGAGGTGGTCAGGCAGCAGTTGGGCTAGCCGCCGTATTCGTTGGCTGTAAAAATTTTAACCACACCGGGCAGTTTTGGAATATAATAGAGTATATAGAAAGCGAAACGGCTGCAGGGCCGGATCGCCAAAATCAACTTTGCTGCGCTGGGAGAGCATCCCGGCGTGCTTTCGCTGGAGCGTGTCATAGCGCCAGAGCCGGCAGTACTGCCAGATGGACCTGCCGGTTGACGAGGAAGGGGTTAATCGAAGCTTTCGGCGGATGCCCCTCGGTGGCCCACCATCGTCAGGGTACCTTCAAATCCGGAGAGTGATCTCCGGGACAGAGAGGTGCCTGGTGGGAGCGAAGCCGCGCGCAGCAGCCAAGGAGGAGATACTGAGCATGTGCGGTATCGTCGGCTACATCGGCAGCCAGGACGCGGTTTCGGTATTGATGAACGGCCTGAAGACGCTGGAGTACCGCGGCTACGACTCCGCGGGGGTGGCCTACCTGAATGAGGGCACCCTCAAGGTGCACAAAAAGATGGGACGGATCGCCGTCCTCGATGACTACCTCAGCAGCCAGAGCAGGGAGTCCCGGATCGGGATCGGCCACACCCGCTGGGCGACCCACGGCAGGCCCTCCGACCAGAACGCCCACCCCCACTTCGACTGCACTCACAAGTTTGCCGTGGTCCACAACGGCATCATCGAAAACTACGCCGAGCTGAGAGAACAATTGCAATCCCGGGGCCACCGCTTCACCTCGGAGACCGACACCGAGGTGCTCGCCCATTTGGTGGAGGAGGCCTACCGGGGAGATCTTCGGCCTGGCCCTGAGAGACGCCCTCCTCGAGGTGCGCGGCTCCTATACCGTGGTGCTGCTGAGCGAGCACCACCCCGACCGGATCGTGGCCGCCCGCAAGGACAACCCGCTGGTGGCGGGAATCGGCGACGGCGAGTACTTCGTAGCCTCGGACATCCCGGCGCTGCTTCCCCACACACGAAAGATCTATCTTCTCAACGAGGGGGAGATCGTGGAGTTGACCCCGGACGGCATCAACATCGTCGACTTCCAGGACCGCCCCGTAGCCAAAGAGATCTTCCACGTCAACTGGGACGCCCAGGCGGCGGAGCGCGGGGGCTACCCCCACTTCATGCTGAAGGAGATCTCGCGAGCAGCCCAAGGCGATCAAGGACACCCTGGGCAGCCGCCTCTCCGCTGACGGAAAGAGCATCGACCTTAAGGAGATCAACCTCACCCCGGACCAGATCAAAGAGATCGACAAGGTGTTCATCGTCGCCTGCGGCACCGCCTACCACGCCGGCATGGTCGGCAAGTACGTCTTGGAGAGACTCGCCCGCATCCCCGTGGAGATCGACCTCGCCTCCGAGTTTCGCTACCGCGACCCCCTCTTGAACGAGCACACCCTGGTCGTCATCGTCAGCCAGTCCGGGGAGACGGCCGACACCCTGGCCGCCCTGAGAGAGGCCAGAAAGCGCGGCTGCCGCGTCCTGGCGGTGACCAACGTTGTGGGCAGCTCCGTCGCCCGGGAGGCCGACGAGGTGATCTACACCTGGGCCGGCCCCGAGATTGCCGTGGCCTCCACCAAGGCCTACACCACCCAGGTGCTGGTGATGTACCTGCTGGGATTGCTGCTGGCGGAAGAGCGGGGCACGATCACCCCCGAACAGACCTCTGCCTGTGTCCAGGCCCTGAAGGAGATCCCCGGCCAGATCCAGGCCATCCTCGACCAGAAAGCTCAGATCGAGGAGCTCGCCAGCCGCTACTACACCTGCCAGGACCTCTTCTTCCTGGGGCGCGGCCTGGACTACGCCGTGGCCCTGGAGGGCGCCCTGAAGCTGAAGGAGATCTCTTACATCCATGCCGAGGCCTATGCCGCCGGCGAGTTGAAGCACGGCACCCTGGCCCTGATCACCGAGGGCGTCCCCGTGGTGGCCCTGGCCACCCAGGAGAGCCTGCTGGAGAAGCTGATCAGCAACGTCAAGGAGGTCAAGGCGAGAGAAGGCACCGTGATCGGACTATGTCTGGGCAAGAACGAACTGGTGGAAGACGCCTGCGACCACGTGATCAGCCTGCCGGAGGCCCCCTCCCTGGTGGCCCCGCTGCTCTCCGTGGTGCCCCTGCAGCTGTTCGCCTACTACATGGCCGCCGCCCGGGGCTGCGACATCGACAAGCCGAGGAACCTGGCCAAGAGCGTCACGGTGGAGTAGGGCAATATGAATACTAATATCTTGGTTTTGTAAAATAAAGTTGCGTACTAAAAAATAAAGTTGTGCACTGAATAGCCCCTCGCTTGAGGGGCTATTCGATTTCTAAGGTGTGGAAAATGCCCTACTGTTCTGTTGGCATCCCAGTATTTCTATTGATTCATCAGGTACTCAAAAATAAATAGTCACCAAATACGTCACATCGAGTAGCATTATTTCTAAAATATGAGGTTTAATTTTGTTCCTGTGCTGGAAACCATAAGAGGAATCTGTCATTATTTAGCGAAAAATATCACAATTAATAAAAAGTTTTTTATATAGCTGCTCCAGCGGTTGGCCCATATTTTTTTAAGAACTTGTGGCGTCGTGAATGAAAGATAAACTTTTATTGCTATTCATTCATTAATCATCTACGTACTATATGGCATTTGAAGTATTGTTAATGTATCTTCAATTGAAGGAGTAAATTTTAGTGGCAAAAAAGGCCTTACTATTAGGCGCAGGTTTTTCATATGATTTAGGCATGCCTCTTGCTAAAGACTTTACTAAAGATTTGTTTTATTTCTTAAAACCTGAACGCACAAAGGGGTACTTAGATATATGGAAAACAGGTAATCCATTTGGCTCAGATAGGCCCATTAATCCCCAAGCAATGGATGATGTCTATGAAATCTATCAAAAGCACTACAACAATAATGAAAGTAATTATGAAGAGTTTCTAAAAGATATCCAAAAAAGGCATATGACGGGCTACCCGATCGAGTCAACAATTCAGGTTCTGGACATAGCTGACAAGACAGAGAACTAATAAGCTCGAACAAGAAAGGAAGATGCATATTGATTTATATCAAGAATATTAAGGGCATTCTAAAGAAGGCGCTTGCCAGCAATGATAAAGCAGAGATAGTTGATATATTTAAGAAATTCCAGGGTGGGCCGACACCAGAGATGATCGATGAGTGCGCTGATGTTGCCCGATCGCACCTTGCTTCCTTGCATGCTGATATATGTGAAGATATAAAGTTCTTTGTGTCCGATAAGGAACGCGGACTTGGCGATTTGGCTGCTTATTGTATCTTATATGCACATGATGTTTCAGTAGAATATCGGCATGAGGATCAAGTAGCCGAGCAGGATAATAGCAGAAAGCATCTCGATATTATAGAGCAAATGCTTATTATCAACAGGTGGCCGGCATTTTGTTTAAAATATTTTGAGAAAAGAGCGAAGTACGTATCAGGCCTGCGAAAATGTGAATCGGTTTTGCAGACATCAACAATCCACCATATGTTAGAAAACGTTATAAAAAAAGGTTATTATCGACAAATTAGCAGCACCAAGCGACCTCTGAGAATAATTATTCTACCGTATAGAAAAAACGGAGAAGACAGCTCATACTTTCCAAATGAAAATCTTGTAGCAACGACCGTTGCTCGCAAATTTAAAGATGCTGGCGATCCCCGCTCTATATTTCTTCATGAAGTTGGCCATACGCTGCACAATCACATTATCTACCCGGAAGGGGCCGAAAAGACCCCAGTAGTATCATTTCTTCCCATCTACGATATGCTGTTTACCAATCTACTAACTTCGGAGGAAGAAATATCGATTTTTGCAGAGAACTTTGCTGATTGCTTCTCTGTTGCTGTTTCTATTGGCGATGATGAATTATATGGCCGAAACCCTTTTTCTAAAGTATTTGATAGGTTTACAGTGCAAGTATTGGACTTTTATTTTCGAGAGATAAGCAGTTTGAGCAACCTGGCTGAAGCGGGGAGCAACGAGTTCTGGCATGAAGAGCATAAAGGCAGGCTGATAAAGTTCTTATGTGACTATGATCTGGATAGAACTAAAGATAAGTATTCGGATATTGTCTGTAGACTTGGACGTGCAATTAAAATCCAGGCTGAGAGAGGCAAGGAAATGAACATTGCTGAGATGCTTTACGACTGCTTTAAGGAGGTCTATATGTATCATCACGATACCCAACTGAGCGAGGTCTTACCTTTCGAAGAGGCATTGAACGAAATCAAGAAGATTTTCTAAAAAAGAAGGATCCGGGTTTCTTTTATGGACAGTTTTAGGATTATTGCCAGTAGATTTGGAACTCCCCATTTTTGAGGCTATGAAAGGAGTTAAAATGAATTCTGAATACAAGACCATGGTGGAGAATAAGTTCAACATGCGATTAGAAGACATAATGCATGATATATGCGTAGTGCAGAACATGGTACCCACGGAGGCAGCCGACTACCTGGGTGTGCCCAAAAGCATATTTCTTAGTTGGCGCAATCAGTTGCGCCTAGGGCCAATACAGCTTCTTGCTGATCAGGGCAAGGCACGTCGAAAAAAACAACGTGTACAATTAGAAGAACAGCTAAGAGACACCGACCTGATCAGGCCATTCATATATGTTGGAGAGCCTACTCTGGCCGGATTAAAGGAACTGATTGAGCGAGAACTGGAGTTGTGCAAGGCTCAAAAACTAACAATGGCTCTGGACAGCAAAGACCCATCATTTATCTTGTCAAATATGACATACGACCTCCGGCTGATGTCCCTAGAGTCTATGCTGGAATTCCTGAACGACTACGTCGATGGCAAGCAACACAAAAAGTACATGACCGAAGTAGAGATGTTTCGCCAGCTAGTCACCTCGATGAAAGAAGCGAGTTCCATTGACGCCCGTCAATAAAAATCGAAGTCTTAACATCAAGTTTGATGGAGGCTAATTTGATTTATAAAAAAACCAGTTCCCAACTTTATTATTTTTTTGGTTGCACGGCTCGACGAAACAAACCGATCCAGTACCCAACTTTATTTTCTAAATTGCTGAACTTCGAAGATCAAGAATAGCTTAATGTAAGGCATCGCGGCTCCTAACCAGTTCCCAACTTTATTGTTCAACACCAATCTTGTTGTTTAACAATAAAGTTGTGAACTAGCACAATAAAGTTGTGCACTGAATAGCCCCTCGCTTGAGGGGCTATTCGATTTCTAAAGTGTGGAAAATACTATTGTTATATTGGCATCCCAGCATTTCTATTGATCATCAGATACGCAAAAATAAATAGTTACCAAATACGTCACATTGAGTAGCATTATTTCTAAAAAACAAGGTTTCATTTTGTTCCTGTGTTGATCAACATTAGAGGAATCTGCCATTATTTAGCGAAAAATATCGAAATGGTAGGTACGGCAAAAACCGCTAGTTCATCGTCGTTTTAAATACCCTAATTGATTGGAGATCTATAATGGAAATCTATGTGCCTAATAAGAAAAGGAACAGACAAACACAAACGCCAGTAAATGGAGCGGCGCAATCCAGCCTTCCCTTTATGCCTTCTGCTGATGAGCGCTTAGATATCTCCACCTTGGAGACATGGCTCTGGGACGCGGCCTGTGCCATTCGGGGTGCCACCGATGCCCCAAAGTTCAAGGACTTCATTCTACCGCTTATCTTCTACAAGCGGCTCTCTGATGTCTTCGATGATGAGGTGGCAGATTATGCGGCTGGCAACATGAGCGAAGACGAAGCCATGCAGGAGATCGAAGATGATTGTCAATAGCGCTTGAAAATTGACCCTTTTTCGCGATTCAATTTTGACCCCCCTCATTAGTGTGACGCAGATAACTATGAGAGGGTAGCCGCCAGATCACCTCCTTCAACTGGTGAAACATCAAGGGGCTTCCTGATCAGGCCGGCGCGCTGTTTTTCCTTGAGCCGGTAGGATTCGCCTTTGACGTTGATCACGGTGCTGTGGTGGAGCAAGCGGTCCAGGATGGCAGTGGCGATGATCGTGTCGCCGAAGATCTCACCCCACTGCCCGAAACCGCGATTTGAGGTTAAAACGATAGAACCCCGCTCGTATCTCCTGGATATTAGTTGGAACAGGAGATGGGCGCCATGGACATCGACCGGCACGTAGCCTATCTCATCGATGATCAGGAGCCTCGGCACACAGTAGAACTTGAGCTTCTCCTCCAGGCGGTTCTCGGCGTAGGCTTTGTTCAGGGAAGCGATCAGGACAGCGGCCTGGGTGAAGAGCGTCCGGTACTTCTTCTGAATGGCCTTGAGGCCCAGCGCTACTGCCAAGTGAGACTTCCCGGTGCCCGGAGGGCCGAGCAGGACCAGGTTCTCTGCTCTATCAATAAAAGCACAGGTAGCGAGCTCCCGGACAATCTTCTGGTCGATGGACGGCTGGAATGAGAAATCGAATCCCTCCAGAGTCTTGATGTAGGGGAACTTGGCCAGGGCGGTGTTCAGCGACATCTGTTTCTCGCACTTGAGGGAGACCTCTTCCTCCAGCAGCCGGTCCAGGAATTCGGAGTAAGATACCTCGTTCCTGCTCGCATCCTGGAGCAGCATCTCGAGCTGCTGACCAGTGCGGTTCAGTTTCAACTGCTTGAGGTTGTCCTGGATTCTTAGAAGTTGCGGGTTATCCAAGTAGAACACCTCCTCCGGCCAGCGCTTCGTAGACAGCCAGCGGCCTGACTTCGACTTCGGGGGAGGCGATCCGCTTCACGGCTAACTGCTGCGGCACCAGGCCGAGACCCCGGTAGTGCTCCATGTCGATCATCACCTGGTAACGACCCGGCGCTTTCCGGTGGGTGGCAATGATCGTTCCTTGATAATAGATGCTGAGAGAATCGCCGCGCTCCTGCAGTTCCACGGTCTGATGCACGTACTTCCAGGGCACGGAGTAGCGATTAGATGCGTAGGAGATCATGCAGTCGTTGGCCACCCGGCGCATCTGGCAGACCTGCAACTGGTACGGCGGCCTGCTGCCCAGAGATCTCAGGTTTTCCCTCTGGAAACGCAGTACCGGCTGTTCATGAGTGGTACCGTGAACCCGCTGGTCGGCCACTTCCCTGATCCAAGCAAGGACCTGCTCGTTGGCGGCATCAAGAGAGACAAATTCCTGGCCGGGCAGGAATGATTTCTTGACGTACTTCACACCCGATTCCACCTTGCCTTTCGTTCTGGCCCGGTAGGGGCGGCACAGGCGTGGGCGATAGCCGTAGTAGCGGCAGAAGTCCTCGAACTTCGGGTTGATCCTGGCGTTGTCGGTAGCTCTGTCGAGGACGATGGTCTTGGGGTTGTCATACAGGATCTCCTCGGTGATACCCCCGAACCAGGCGAAGGCATGCTCGTGGCAGGCGATCAGCGTCGGCAGCGTTTCATCCAGGACGAACTCCACGTAGATCGCCCTAGAGAAGCCGAGCACCATGACGAAGATCTTGATCCTGGTCAGACAGCCGCCGATCATGACCTGCTTGCTGCCCCAGTCCATCTGCGCCTGTAATCCGGGCGGGGTTTCAAAGCGGGCAGTGGCGTCCTCTATCATGCGGTATGCGTCTCGGAGCGGTTTCACCGCCATCCTGACCATGGTGTAGCCTCCGGCGTAACCCTTCTTTTTTAGCTCCCGATGGAGGGTGGTGGCGTTGAAATCCAGCAAAGGGGCTCGCTCCATCAGGAAGGGCATGAAATCTGACAGCAGCGTAGGCTTAGATTCTTGGCGTTGATATGGCTGGTAGGGCTCGCTGCGCAAGGCTTTCCTAACAGTGTTCTTGCTGATTGTGAGTTCCCGGGAGATCTTCTTGATGGATTTCCCCATTTTGCGCATGACACAGATCTCCGTCCATAGGTTCTGGGTTAGCATCTGGCCCTCACTCCCATGCTCATTGTCATGGGAGATGGTTTCCATCAGTTCCACTTCTTGTCCTCCTTTGTTGTGGAGGGGGGTCAGTTTTCATTCGCGATATGGGGTCATTTTATCA
>CAWEDD010000023.1:0-42368 GCA_963807495.1 uncultured Peptococcaceae bacterium | reverse complement strand
GCAGATAAAGCAAGCCGTCTCAGCCGGTTATGTCAAGGGATATCCTGACGGTTTGTTCAAGCCGGATGCAGGGGTGACCCGGGCGGAGTTCGTGACAATGATCGATAGCGCCTTTAAGGTTGAGCCCAGCCAAGCCGGACCTGATTTTAAAGATGTGCATAGCAAGGACTGGTTCGCACCGGACGTGGACTCCTCGCTGGCAGCCGGTTTTGTGAGCGGCTACCCGGATGGAACCTTCCGGCCCCAAACTGCAGTAACCCGCCAGGAAGCCGCCTGCATATTGGACAAGCTGTTGAAGCCAAACGGAAAGGGAAGCCTGAGCGTAACCGACGCAGCACAGATTGACAGCTGGGCGAAGCCCTCTGTTGCTCAACTTGTGGCCAGTGGAATCATATCGGGATACCCTGACGGGTCTTTCAGGCCCAAAAATATCATCAGCCGTGGCGAAGCCGCGGCTCTGATCAACAAGGCTCTGGCCTCTAAAGGCATGATCAAGCTGAGCAAGCAGGCGACTGCTGCCCCGGTGAAAGCTATGAGTATTGCCAAACTGCCATCGTCTATAGATCGGTCGGCAAATAAGCATCCAGTCGGTGATCAGGGTAATCAAGGCAGCTGCTCTGCATGGGCTGCCGCGCAGATAAAGCAAGCCGTCTCAGCCGGTTATGTCAAGGGATATCCTGACGGTTTGTTCAAGCCGGATGCAGGGGTGACCCGGGCGGAGTTCGTGACAATGATCGATAGCGCCTTTAAGGTTGAGCCCAGCCAAGCCGGACCTGATTTTAAAGATGTGCATAGCAAGGACTGGTTCGCACCGGACGTGGACTCCTCGCTGGCAGCCGGTTTTGTGAGCGGCTACCCGGATGGAACCTTCCGGCCCCAAACTGCAGTAACCCGCCAGGAAGCCGCCTGCATATTGGACAAGCTGTTGAAGCCAAACGGAAAGGGAAGCCTGAGCGTAACCGACGCAGCACAGATTGACAGCTGGGCGAAGCCCTCTGTTGCTCAACTTGTGGCCAGTGGAATCATATCGGGATACCCTGACGGGTCTTTCAGGCCCAAAAATATCATCAGCCGTGGCGAAGCCGCGGCTCTGATCAACAAGGCTCTGGCCTCTAAAGGCATGATCAAGCTGAGCAAGCAGGCGACTGCTGCCCCGGTGAAAGCTATGAGTATTGCCAAACTGCCATCGTCTATAGATCGGTCGGCAAATAAGCATCCAGTCGGTGATCAGGGTAATCAAGGCAGCTGCTCTGCATGGGCTGCCGCGCAGATAAAGCAAGCCGTCTCAGCCGGTTATGTCAAGGGATATCCTGACGGTTTGTTCAAGCCGGATGCAGGGGTGACCCGGGCGGAGTTCGTGACAATGATCGATAGCGCCTTTAAGGTTGAGCCCAGCCAAGCCGGACCTGATTTTAAAGATGTGCATAGCAAGGACTGGTTCGCACCGGACGTGGACTCCTCGCTGGCAGCCGGTTTTGTGAGCGGCTACCCGGATGGAACCTTCCGGCCCCAAACTGCAGTAACCCGCCAGGAAGCCGCCTGCATATTGGATAAGCTGTTGAAGCCAAACGGAAAGGGAAGCCTGAGCGTAACCGACGCAGCACAGATTGACAGCTGGGCGAAGCCCTCTGTTGCTCAACTTGTGGCCAGTGGAATCATATCGGGATACCCTGACGGGTCTTTCAGGCCCAAAAATATCATCAGCCGTGGCGAAGCCGCGGCTCTGATCAACAAGGCTCTGGCCTCTAAAGGCCTGATCAAGCCGAGCAAGCAGGCGACTGCGACTCCTGCAGCGGGATCTGCAACCGGATCAGTCACGGAATCGGCAGCACCGGTTGTTCCCAGAGATATCGCTCTTGATGTGGTCAACATTGCCAAGCGTTTTTTAGGGACGCCGTATCGTTATGGAGCGAACGGGCCTAAGAGCTTCGATTGCTCCGGTTTTGCCCGTTATGTCTATGCACTCGAGGGGGTACAACTGCCGCGCGTCGCCAGCGAACAGGCCCGCGCAGGCAAGAAAGTGTCGGCCCTGGCCCCCGGCGATCTGGTGTTCTTCTCGTATAGCAGCAAGGGATATATAACTCACGTCGGTATATATATCGGCAATAACAATTTCATTCATGCCAGCGTCACGGGTGTTGAGATAGACTCGCTCAGGTATCCCTGGTATCGCAGCCGGTATGTAATGGCGTGCAGGGTCTTGTAGCGCAGGGCGGCATCGCTTGAAAAGAGAAAGGCAATTAAAAAGACCCCTTGAAGAATTCAGCAAAATCAAGGGGTCTAGTTTTTGCTCCGGCAAATATATGGTTCCAACGCCGGCAAAGTTTTGGGTAAAGTCACATTCATTTTGTACCTTAACTATAAAAATGTTTAAATGCCTATAAAAATCAGTTATATTAACAAAGTGCGAAGAGTGACACGTTCCAAAAATCATCGACTGTCATGAATCCATTGTTACCCTTTTGGCTGATGCTTCGCATTAAGGCATCAAGGCTCACTGAAGCGGCACCTATTTAAAAATAAACTACTAGGAGCCAGGTGGGCTTGGCTAGGGAATTAAATTATTAGTTGCTCTGCGTTAACCTCTTCACTTATCTTAAGCACTGCAATAGACAACTCGCTGCTTAAATCGATCATTTGTTTTTTGGCTGCCACGTACACCTGTGGTCGTAGAGGTAAATCGTGATTGACATGCACTACTATGCCATTATCTCCAGTGCTGAGGAGCACCATAGATCCTATTGGAAAAGGAGTCACGCAATGCAAGAAGGCATCGGACACTTTCTGTCCGCCAATGCCGTAGCCTGCCGCCATCAAGTATTCATAGGCCTCGTTAGTGGGAAAAGCCTTATGGTATGGCCTGTCGGTGGTCAGAGCATTATAGACATCAGCGAGGCCACAGATCGAGCTCACTTCATCGATGTTTTCTCCTTCCAGTCCTTGAGGGTAACCGCTGCCGTCATATCTCTCATGATGTTGATGGATAATTGATGCAGAGATATCTGGAAGATCAGGCTGTATTTTCTTTGCAAGACGATATCCGTCGTGCGGGTGTTTCTTTATGATGTCATATTCTTCTGGGGTCAGCTTTCCAATCTTGTTAAGGATCTTGCTGGGCGTCTTAACTTTGCCTAAATCATGTAATATGCAACCAACTCCAAGTTTCAATAGTTTATCCTTCTCATATTTCTGCAAAATACCTGTCTCGAGAGATAAGATACATACATCGACTGAATGCGCATAGGTATAGGCATCAGTTGACGATATTTCAGTCAAGGCCCCCATAGCCATCTTGCCAGCCATTAATTCCCCCATGATGCTCTCAACGCTGGCAGTAACTGCCTTGATGGCGGAATCATCGAATTTTTCAAAGAGATTTTGAATCGAAGCAAAAGCATCAGCGCGAATTGTTTCCTCGATTGCTTCCTGTTGCTGGGTTATGAAAGCCTCCGGAATAGCCACTCCTTCAATGTATACAGACAGGATGCGACGTTTTTTAAGTGCTTTTATATAACCAGTCGTGAGAGTTACTCCCTTATTTATTAAAAAATGGCCATAAAAATCGTAAATAGGATGAGCCAGCTTCATTCCAGGCACAAGATTGGATACGAGAACCTTTACCGGTCTTCTTACATTCATCTGGATCAACCTTCCTTGTCAGTATTATCACTAAAAAACTATCTGAGTGACTCAGCAGACCGGGACTTAAGTAGAGGTGGCAAAATATTGATCGACAATTTTTTGATGGTATAAACAGTTATGTTTAGAAGAAGAGATGTGCGGCGTCTCCTATAGAACAGTTTCCTGACGTTATCATTTGTGAAAAAACCTGTTTTCCTGATGGAGCAATTAAAACCGAAAAGTGGAGCAAAGAACGTCTCGATAATATAATTATCGACTGCATTAACCAAGTACTATATAGAAAATCTTATTTTCACCGACCGCGGTTGTACGTCTATCTTCAGAGGTTTCGATGTGAGACCGAGCATGGTATGATCTGCGAGCTTGTGAGAGAGAAGAATGGCTGGGTGCCGGAGGGGGTTTGGTGGACTTAGTCTTCGATCGGCAGCAGGATATTCTATATTGTTATAGAAATTTTCTATTAATTTGACATCAAAACTGGAATCATAATCTAATTGATTCTACTAACAGCATATCACGATACATCTCTGTAGAAATATATGTAAATAGACCCTTGGTTTGGATTTCAGCAATCCATCTGGGGAAGCGCTTGGATAGCGTTCTATTACTTCTATACGACCAGGAAAACTGTCTGGTCAGGACAGCTTGGTGGACCGGCGCTTTTTTCGAGATGCTCTATCAGGTAATTTTTAAGGCCATATTTGTGAAACTGATGGAAGCAATGGAATGCGGCCCGTGGAGCTGAACGGAGAAGGGAGTGACAGGATTGAGGTTGCCGGTTCTGCTCTTAGAACCAAAAATGAAAGTAAAATATCCTTTGTTCGGACCCAATGGGGAACTTCTCTTGGGCAGAGGCCGGGAGTTGCTCAAAAACACTATTGTCCGTATACAAAGCCGCTCCATTCCGGCTGTATATGTCGAGGTGAGCCCCGAACTTTCTGCACTTGAAGCGGCGCAAGATTGCTTGAGTGAGTTTTTCTTTGCCGATTTGTATCTGCTCGTCCGGCAGTTTGTCGAGAGCGGCGGAAGCGAGAGGACATTTGACTTGATCAAGAGTCATGCTGCCAGTTTGGTGGACGAACTGCTTTATGGGAAAATGTCTGACTACAATCTGGCACCGGTTTCTGCTCCCGAATCCCGAGTTTATGCCCATTCGGTAGACGTCTGTATTTTGGCGGTTATTGCTGGTGTTAGCCTTCAACTTACCAAATCGTCTTTAATTGATTTGGCCATCGGCTGTCTTTTGCATGACATCGGTGAGATAGGTGCGGATGGGCGTCCAAAGCTTTCGACAGAGGAGCATCCGTTTGTGGGGTGGGGAATGCTTAAAAAGTTGGGCCTTTCAATCAGTCCCACTGTTTTATCCATTGTAAAGTCTCATCACGAGCGTATGGATGGGAGCGGCTATCCGGCAAAGTTGGCGGGCACAGATATCAGTGATTCAGTTTACCTTTGCGCTATTGCCGATTATTATAGCGATGCCCTTTTGATACAAGATAGGTATGTTTCGCCCTGTGATGCTTACGATATGTTAGCGATAACAAAGGACCGGTTGTTCCCTGCTCAACTGGTCGATAGATTTTTGGAGCTGAACAATCCCTTTCCGGTGGGAACTCTCGCCAGATTAAACACGATGGAAGTCGCCTATGTTTTAGAGAACAACGTGGGTCGTCCCTTTGCTCCAACGGTATTGGTCTTAGACAGAAATATTGTGCTAGACCTGGGTATGAATAAGTTGACCTATATCTCCAAAACATTAATGCCAAATGAGATCCGGAGGATTATATTGCTTGCCGAGAAGAATGCAATAGGCGATCAGAAATGGCAGTGGTGATGATCTGGTCGCCGAAGATCTCGCCCCATTGCCCGAAGCCGCGATTGCTGGTAAGAACGATAGATCCCATATAATAGATCCCACATAATATAAGGAAGAAGCAGGAAGCATTTATGGTTAATCGCTATAATTCTCATAGTTTTATGGATTCTTGGTGCAGTTACTTCACATACTGAAGGCGCAGTGAGATAGGGCGTGCCTCCACCGGACAGGCCCTTGAACATATTGGCGGATTTTGTGCGAAAAACATTCAGGTTAATTCGGACGGTAGTGGATTTGGCAGTAATGTAGTGAACCTGGACAGCAATACTTGGACAGTAAATTAAAGTAATTAGTCAACCACCCGCCGCCTATAGAGGTGGGGGCTTGCGCCTAACCCAAAGCAGGCTGACGCGATAGGCCGGTTGACGACGGCCCGCCAGCAACACTTATAGCATTACAGGCAAGGTATTTCCGGGCAATATTGCGAGAGGCGTTCAAATCGGCGTTAAGCTCGAATCCGCATGCCCGACAGACAAAACGTGATTGAGAACGGCGATTGGAGCGATGGAGGTGCCCGCAACGAGAACACTCTTGCGAAGTATGGCGAGGGTCAACACCGGCAACCTGGCACCCCTTGGCTTCAGCCTTGTACCCCAGGAATGCCCGGAGTTGGGCGAAGCTCCAGGAGTGCAGACGACGGCGCGATTCCCTGCCGCGTTGCCGGACACGGGCACGGATGTTAACCAGATTCTCAGCTGAAATTACACTGCCAGGCTGAACGGAATCGACAATGCGCCGACTGAGCACGTGATCGCAATCACGGCGGAAACGGTTAACCTTTCCGCCAAGCCTTTTAAGATGGCGCTTAGCGGACTTGGTGCCTTTCGCCTGAAGCGAGCGCTTCAATCGGAAATACCGGCGGTCGATGTTTTTCCACCGCTTCTCACCAAAGAACTGGTTATTAGAACAGACGGCAGGACGGTTCAAACCCAGATCAACACCGATCACATCTCCCGACGATTCAAATTCAACATCGGGAATCGTGACCACCACATGCAACCAGAAAGCGCCTTGGCGATAGATCAGATCGGCGCTGTCAAAACCGGTGGCTTTAACCAGAATACTATTGGCGTGAGGATTGATAGAGAAGGCGACTTTCTGTCTTCCGGCAGTGGACGAGAGACTGACAACGGTAGCTTCCTGTTTGATGTTATAAGTGCGGGCATCATAACGGATCGGTACGAGCGTTCCAGACGGGCAAGATGTTTTATGTCCTTTCTTCCGGAGAACAAGAGCAGATTTAACCGCCTCGGTTGCTTTAACTCGGGACGCTATCACCAGTTGGGAGGGAAGTTCCGGGTACTGCGCCCGAAGATCATAGTAGGTAGCCCGATGCAATTTAACGCCATTCTTCTCAGAATGCTCCCAACCGTAAGATGCAACCGCGTTAAAACAAGCGGCATACTGGCGTAAGGTTTCGAGAAGCATCTCAGATTGTTCGATTGTCGGGTTAAGTTTGAGGCGAATTGTTCTCTGCATATCCATATGTTACCACATTTTGCGAAAGTGGGCAAGGCGCATTCCTCCCCGGCTTTAGAAGTTGGGGTCTCCTGCGCCAAATATGATGAAGCGGCACGATGATCCAAAAGATCGACATGGCTGCCTTTTTTTTTGCAATAGTTCACCCAATGAATTCGCTCTTCGCTCTGACCTAGTGTTAATGAGGGCAATCAACTCAGCAGGCAAAATTTCATTCAAGGACAGTTATTTTTACAGCCAGGTGGGACTATTTTTGGCTGAGGCTTATTGACTTCGTCCTGAAGCTGTCGATATATTCCTTTGGAATGCCTTTGCTTAATGTTCTTATTTCCATTCAGAGTATCGAATGATATGCGCTTGTGTTACTTGTACAAATAATGTGAGCCGTCAAGCAACAATGTACTTCCGACAAGATTATGCTTCCATTTTTAACTTTCGGATGCCTGAGTTTCCTTGAGCAGTGGGACCGATCTACAAGCAGTTAAAAGAAACCGAATTTTTCCGGCGCACTCCGGCAATCTATAACTGAGACAAGGATGACAGGTACCGGAAGAGCCGCGAGGACCTCAAGAGTCCGGGGGATACTTGTAGGCAGCCGCTTCCCCCCAGGCACTGACTGCTAAAAGCTTGGCGCTGGCGTCGATCACCCGGTCCCCCGGCAGACTTTTAAGTCCGTCCAAATACTTCGATCCACCGTGGTGCAGGCAGGTGATTTATGTTTTAATTAATTAGCACGAAAATAGCATTTTCATTTAGCACGAAAATAGCATTTTTATTTGCGGTTTGTGATGGAGCCATCATGGGCGGCTAAGGAACATATATCCTTACATATGAGTTATTGACGTCATTAGGGGGCAAAAGAATGGGCAAGTCTATCAAGGTTTTGATCGTAGAGGATTCAGAAGACGATGCGGGCCTGTTGATTCGCGCATTAAAGCGCGGCGGCTATGACCCGGTCTACGAAATAGTGGAAACGCCCGAAGCTATGGCTGATGCCCTCAACCGGCAGGAATGGGATCTCGTGATCTCGGATTACTCGATGCCGCGTTTTAGCGGCCTGGATGCCCTGAAGCTGTTGCAAGATAAAGACCCCGACCTTTCCTTCATCCTCCTGACCGGTCAGGTCGGCGAGGATGTTGCAGTGGAAGCCATGAAAGCCGGCGCCCACGACTATATACTGAAGAGCAACCCGGCCAGGCTCATTCCTGCTGTCGAGAGGGAGCTGCGCGATACCCAAGCCAGGCGTGAGAACAGGCAGAACGAGCATGCGCTACGGGAAAGCCGTGAACGCTATCACCTGATCGTGGAAACTGCCAATGAGGGGATCTGGCAAGTTGACGAGGAAAGCAGGACGACCTTTGTCAACCAGGAGATGGCCAAGATGCTCGGCTACACTGTTAACGAGATGATGGGGCAGACGCCTTACGCATTCATGGATGAAGAATGGCGCAAGGTTGCCGAAGTCAACATGCAAGGGCGTCGCCAGGGAATCAGGGGGCAATCCGAATATAAGTACCAGCGCAAAGACGGAACAGACCTGTGGGCGCTCGTCAGTTCTTCTCCTATCTTTCGTGATGATGGCAGCTATGCGGGCACTATCGGCATGCATGTCGATAGCACCAAGCGCAAACAGGCAGTGGAGGCGCTGCAAAGCGAATCTGGTATCAATGAAACCTTGGCCGAATTATCCGGCGCTCTTATTTTATCGAAATCCATTGAAGAGATCTCTAATCTTGTGCTTCTTAGAGCAAAGCGTTTCACTAGGAGCGAGATCGGCTACGTCGGATATATCGAACCTGAGACAGGCTACCTGATCTGCCCCACGCTGACCAAAGATGTCTGGGAAAAGTATTGTTTAGAAGATAAAAGTATAGTAGCAAAGAGTTTCAAGGGTCTCTGGGGATGGGCGCTGAACAACCGAAAACCCTTGATCATAAACACACCCGCTGAAGATCCCAGGTCTACCGGAACCCCCCCCGGCCACCTGCCCACCCACCGTTTTTTATCAGCTCCGGCAATATATAATGGAACGCTCGTAGGACAGATTGTGCTGGCCAACTCAGATCGAGAATATGCCGAACAGGATCTTAAATTAACAGAGCGATTGGCAGAACTCTACGCCATCGCCATCAACCGTAAACGTTCCGAAGATGAGCTGGCGCTCAGGGCGCAACTCCTGGACAGCGCCAACGAGTCCATCGTCCTGCACGACTTCGAGGGCGGGTTTCACTACGTCAACGAGGTCGCCTGCAGGTTCTACGGCTACACCAGTGAGGAACTGATGCAGAAGAAAGTGTTCGACCTGAATGTCTTGGAGTCTGCCGAAGACTGGCAATTCAGACTCAACGAATTGAAGACGAAGGGGCGTGTCGTGTTTGATGCTGTCTTCGGTAAGCATGGCGCTCTTATTCCGGTGGAGGTCAACGCCAATGTCCTAGAAGTGGGAGGCAGGCAGCTGGTGCTGAGTGTGGCCCGGGACATCACCGAGCGCAAACAGGCGGAAGAGGCGTTGCGTAAATCAGAGGAAATGTACCGGACGATCTTCAATGCCACCGGAACGGCTGCCGTGATCGTCGAGGAAGACACCACCATTTCCCTTATAAATAGGGAGTTCGAAACTCTAAGCGGCTATTCCAAAGAGGAGATCGAGGGTAAGAAGAGCTGGAAAGAGTTTTTTATCGAGGATTACCTTGACGACTTGATCAGATACCACAACCTGAGAAGGGCTGATCCGGATTCCGCTCCAAGGCAGTATGAAGCAGCGCTCATAACGAGGAAGGGCGATGTCAAGCAAGTCATTGCCACCGTTTCCATGATTCTCAGAACGAACCAGAATATCGCCTTTATGGTAGACATTAGCGGGATCAAAAAGGCAGAGAAAGCCACCAAGCAGAGCAAGGAAAAATTCCGCACACTATTCGCGAAGGCCCCGGTAGGGATAGGAATCTTCCGAGCAAGTAAAACGCTGATGGCCAACCGGGCCTATCTTAACATGTTTGGATATGCAAGCGTCACCGAGCTGGAGGAGACACCGCTTCTTGATCAGATTGCGCCACAGTGCCGCACTCAGATCGAGGAGAACGTAAGGGGCAGGGAGCAAGGAAAAGGGGTGCCGCGTGCATACGAAGCAGTTGGGCTGAGGAAAGACGGTTTGCAATTCCCCTTTTATGTAGAGACTGCTCGCATGGAACTGCCGGATGGGCCGGCGACGATCGGATACTTTACTGACATCACCGAGCGCAAGCGTACCGAGGAGGAATTGGAAAAACACCGCGAGCGCCTTGAGGAACTTGTCGCTGAGAGGACCACAGACCTGCTCGCTGTCAATCAGGAACTGGAAGCATTCATCCATTCAGCCTCCCACGACCTGCGCGCTCCTCTTAGAAGAATTCACGGCTTCAGCCAGATACTTCTGGAAGATTACGCAGACCACCTGGACAAGCAGGGCAGCGAATATCTAAAATGGCTAAAGGCATCAAGCCAGCATATGTCCCACTTGATCGAGGGCCTACTCGACCTCTCATGCGTTGCCCGTGCCGAGATAAACCGTCAGCAAACTGACCTGAGCGCCATGACGCAGGCGATCGTGCCCGACCTACTCAAGGAACAGCCTGAACGCCAGGCACATTTTGACATCCAGGAGGGGATTACAGCCTTTGGCGACCCGGATCTTCTATACATAATGCTGCAAAACCTCTTGGACAACGCCTGGAAGTTCACCAGTAAAAAGGCAGAAACAAAGATCTCCTTCGGCGTCACTACATATGAGGGCAGGCAGGCATACTATGTGCGAGACAACGGCGTTGGCTTTGATATGGCCTATGCTGGCAAGCTCTTCGAGCCCTTCCAGCGGCTGCACTACGCCAAAGAATACACTGGCACCGGCATCGGACTGGCCTCAGTGAAGCGCATAATCCGACGCCATGGTGGACAGATATGGGCTGAGGGCGAGGTAGATCAAGGGGCGACTTTTTATTTCACGCTTAAATAGGATGAGTTGGACATAGTGAAACTTTATGCTTACATTTCTGACCCCCGGCAATTTTATGGTTCCAAAAGAGAAAAGCAATTTCCGAGGCGAGACCTACTATTTCTGGACACGGACCCCGAAGCGGGTCAATTTGATTAACAAGGTCACTGCATGTATAATGGACACACAACCCATCTCATCCATCCCTCCTGATAGAGTGACAACTGGATAGCTTGGAACCGATTGCCAACCAAAGCCGGATGACCTGTTCAAACAGCCGCAACTCAATAACAACAGATGCTTTAACATTTACCTGCCATGCGGGGGTCTCCCTGGGGTAACGCTGTTCCTTTAGGTTCCGTCGCCCCGCAGCTATTCCCGCCCTCCTGCAGTTCTTTACTGTGAGCCCAAAATACAAAATATTATAAAGGTGGTGCAAAAATATGAAGTGGCACAATACGGTTTATAAAAAGATGAACTTGCCAGGGCTCTGCGCCTGCGCGCTAATCTTGGCGCTGATGATGGCAACGGCAGCCCCGGCCCTGGCCGCCGGGCCTCTCGGGCCATGGTCACCGGTAAATTCCATGACCGGCAATGATCTCAATGCCACATGCTACGGCAACGGCACCTTCGTGGCCGTGGGAGCCGACGGCACGATCGTCACCTCCCCCGATGGCGCCACCTGGACAGTCCAGGCATCGCACACTACAGACAACCTCACCGGCGTCTGCTACGGCAACGGCACCTTTCTGGCCGTAGGATGGAACGGTGTAATTCTTACCTCGCCTGACGGAGCGAAGTGGGCCGCCCAGAACTTGAATAGCGCCGATTATTTCTATGGCGCCTCCTTTGGCAACGGCACCTTCTTGGTGGTCGGGATGAACGGCATGATCCTGACCTCCCCGGATGACAAGACCTGGAAGAGCCAAACATCGGGCACCGTCAATACTATCAATGCTGCATCCTACGGCAACGGCATCTTCTTGGCGGTGGGATCCATTCCTTCTTACGGGGCAACTGTTGGATTTATCCTGACCTCTCCGGACGGGGCAACCTGGACCAACCAAAGCCCGCCCTATACCAATGGACTCCGAGGGGCATGCTACGGCAACGGCACCTTTGTTGCAGTGGGGGACAGCGGCGTGGCCCTCTCTTCACCTGACGGTGAGTTATGGAACACCCGGGTTTCCGCTACTGGCAATACTCTTTACGGTGCGGGCTACGGCAACGGCGCCTTGGTAGCGGTGGGATCCGGAGGCGCGATCATCACCTCCACTGACGGGGCGACCTGGACCAGCCAACGTCCGGCTACCGGCAACGCTCTCTATGGAATATGCTATGGCAACGGCGCCTTTGTGGCGGTAGGGAAAGGCGGCGTAATTCTACAATCAGTGGTTTCTCCACCGTCTACGCCCGTGGTGACGCCGTCTCCAACTCCTGTGCCCGCGCCAGCCCCTGCGCCCGCGCCAGCTCCTGCTCCCGCACCAACGCCCGCATCGCCAAGTATTAGCTTTACCATTGGCCAGAATTCCTATATGGCGGGCGGCCAGTCTTTCACTATGGATGCCGCTCCCTTTATCTCAAGCGGCCGCACCCTCGTTCCGGTAAGCTACCTGGCTGCTGCGCTGGGCGCCCAGACAGCATGGGATGCAGCCGCCCAGAAAGTAACTGTCACCAAGGGAAACACCTCCTTGGAGCTGATGATAGGCAGCAATGTGCTCACCACGAACGGAACAACGAGCCAGATGGACGTGCCGCCGGTCATCGTTGACAGCAGGACCTTTCTGCCAGCCAGGTACATCGCCGGGGCCCTGGGTTACATGATATCCTGGGATGCTGCAACGCAGACGGTCAATATCGCGCCCCAGAATATGCAGTGAGCTGTGAACGCTCATGCAAGTGAGAGCAAGATAGAATTTCGGGTGCTGAGACATGACTTCTATCTGGATCCCCACGTCCTCATGGTAAGACCCCCTTCATAATCCGCCAGGACAGGGGGTCTTTTTTTAGCAGCAAAGGTTTCAGGTTTTAGGGATGGCAAGGCGAGCAAATTATTCCAGGGTAGTGCGAGCAAGTCTGATTAAGAAGCGACGACTACCCTGTCTCGGCCCTCAGTTTTGGCTTGATTAAGGGCGTAGGCCGCATTTCTCAGGATGTCCCCGGCACTTGGGCCATGTTCGGGAAATGCAGCTACTCCAATGGATAGCTTTATCCGGTCAAGGGGCAGGTCCGGGCTGCAGACCAGGATCTCTCCTATCTCCTGGTGCAACTGCTTAGCTCGCTTGAATGTATGTTCCAAGTCAGCATCGATGAGCACGACGACAAACTCCGCATCTCCGTAACGGCAAACTATATCGCCGCCGCGCGTATTTTTAGCGAGAAAGGTACCCAGTTGGCAGAGAAGGGCGTCTCCACCCTCTTTTCCGAGAAGCTCATTAAGGTTGTTGAAGTAATCTATTTCGAACATAAGCACCCCCAGCGGGATTTGTTTTCGTTTCGAACGGCAGAGCTCTCTTTCCAGTGTTTCTTCCATGTAGCGCTGGCTGAAAAGCCCGGTGAGAAGATCGCGGATGGACTGTTGACGGATCGCTTCCCTCATGTTTATGTTGGAAATGGCCAGCGCGAGATGATCGGCTGCCGCCATTGCTAACCGCTGCCTGTGTTCATTGAATGATTGCCCTGGTATCCCTTTGTCAGGGCTTTCTTGCAGGAATAAGACCCCCAGCATTTTCTTTTGTGCAACCAGAGGAGTACAGAGGTACCTGGCCGTATGCGGATTGGCGATATGTCCGCACTGTAATCCCAGGTGGGGGTCATCGACCAGATTCTGTCGATTGTTGCGCAGCGACCAACAATCATCAGGCCTGAACACTTTTTTAACATATTGGGGATTGCCCCAAACTTTCACAGCCTCGGCAAGATCTTGCGCCTTGTTTATCAGGCACAAGACGCCCGAAGTATTCGGAAAAAACTCCTGCATATACCTGACGCAAATTTCATGTGCCTCATCCACATTCAAACAGCTATTGAGCATTCCGCCCATTTCGCTGAGCAGACCCATCTCTCTGGGATTAATCTTGATAAGAAAACGATACTGATCCTTGAGCCAGCGCAGGGCTTCCTCTGCTTTTCTCAGATTGGTGACATCGGTTATGTACCCATCCAACCTCAGTTGACCCTTGCGTCGGACCAGCCAGGCGCTGCCTCGCACATAACAGATCGAGCCGTCATTTTGAAAGATCCTGAATTCGCCCTCCTCTTTCCGGCCTGACATGGCCCGCTCGAAACTTGCCATCAGGGCGGGAAGATCTTCAGGATGTATGAAGCTCATGTAATGTTTTCCTAAAATCCAATCCGCCCTGTACCCTGAAAGCCTTTCAGCGGCGGGACTGATGCAGGTGATATACCCATCGGCATCCAGCGAAAATAGCACCTCGTTCAGATTCTCTTCGAGAATATGATATTTTTCTTTAAATTCTAAAAGGGCATCTTCCAAGCGGAGACGCTTTTGCCCTCGAAGAGCGCATCCCCTGGAAAGCCCGCCAGCATTCTCCTGATTTCTCAAGTTTAATTTTTCGTATTCTTTTTTAGTTTTATCTCGCGCTGCATTCTGCATCGTTTTTCACCCCTCGGCACGGAGACGTTTCTTTTTTTATCGGAAGAATTGGCAAGTTGCTTAACAGTTTGAAATGGACATCTCGCTTTTTTAGAAATCCAATTTTTTGCGAAATCTAAAGGAAATTCTTCTTGATCAGCGAAGAAGGAATTGGTGGCGACTCGGGGGGAGCGCCCGGGCGGCCGGCTGATGAGTGCGTGCGGCATTGAGAACGGAGGCATGGATAGAAATGTTAATCTGGTGCCAAGGTTATGACTGGCAGGTAGTTATCAATTCCGTATACTGCAAAAGATATGAGATCAAGGAACATCAAAGAGAAGAATGGCATTTGAGTGCTGTGATGACCGACGATAGTCATTATCTGATTTACGCGGGAAAGAGTGAAGAAGACTGCAAGGCTTACTTTGAAAGCCTGTTCACACAGATTGGGGGGCATGAGGGCAAGGTGTCACAGTAAATGGGCCGAAGCCGCGAGGGCGAACGGAAACTGTAAAATGGGCCGAAGGCCGCGAGAGAAAAGGCCGCAGTAATAGTTAAATAAGCGGAAACGGAGGGATCTTTCGGGGCATATTCTTTAACGGACATTATTGCCCTCTCCGTGTTTGTCGCCTCCCGGGATCCGGTCGCCCAGCTTGAAATAGAAGGCTGCCCCCTTTTCCACGGCGGCTTCTGCCCAGATCTGACCGCCATGGCGGTGTATGATTCTCTGGACAATGGCCAGTCCGATACCGGTGCCAGGGAACTCGACCTGGGAGTGCAGCCGCTGGAATGGGCCGAAAAGCTTGCCGGCATAGGCCATGTTGAAGCCGGCGCCATTATCCTGCAAGCAATAAACCTGCCGGCCCTCAAAGATGGTGACGCCAAAGGTGATCCTCGCTTCTTCCTGGCGCGAAGTGAACTTCCAGGCGTTTCCTAAAAGATTTGCCAGCATCACCTTGAGCAAGAGGGGATCTCCGTAAGTGTATATAGCATCCGAGGCGGTAAAGACAACTTTCCGCTCCGGCTGCGTCTGCTGCAGCTCAACCATTATCGATTCTGCCAGGATGCTCAAGTCCACTCTTTCATGGGACATCTCGGCTTTATTGATGCGAGCCAGTTCGAGCAGGTCATTTATGAGTTCTCCCATATGCCGGCACTGTTGCCGGATCACCTTGATGTTGTCTCTGCCATCTTCATCGAGTCTGTCGCTGTAGTCCTCTTCTAGAATCTGGCTGTATCCGTCTATTATTCTAAGGGGAGAACGAAGATCGTGCGATACAGAATAGCTGAAGGACTCCAGTTCCTTGTTGGCGGCGCTAAGTTCATTTGCCTGCTGCTCCAGATCAGCGATCAGTTGGTCGCGTGCCTTTTCAATGCGGACACGTTCAGCAATTTCCAGCTGAAGTATCGAATTCACTTCTTGCAAGGCGGTGGTTCGAATACTTACCAGTTCCTCCAGATGTGCTCGATGTTTTTTAAGCTCCTCTTCCACCTGCATGCGATCGGTGATGTCGCGGATGCACACAACGGCCCCCACGGCCGTCTCCTCACTGAGCATAGCTTTGCCGACGGACTCCATCCAGAGATAGCGGCCATTGGCGTGCTGGCACCGGTGTTCTACCTTTTTCGCTTTGAAGGGATCTTTGATCGCCCTCATGAAGGCGGACATCGTTCTTTTCAAGTCATCGGGATGGATAATGGAGAAAACAGGGCTTCCCAGGATGTCTTCGGTGGCATATCCCAGAATGCTCGTATATGAGGGGCTGATGTACTGGATAACCCCTTCGGCATCTATCATCATGATTATATCCTGCATGTTGCCGGTTATTTCTGTCAGCTGTACCTCTCTTTCCCTGAGAGCATCCTCGATCTGCTTGTGCTCGGTGATATCCAGGAAAGAGAGCACACTTTTTTTGGTTCCAGGGATCATGGCGACAGTGGAGAGTATGCGCTTGACCTTGCCGCTTCTATCTAAAAAACTCGACTCATACTGCCTGGGAGCAGCGTTGGGGTTGATTCTTCTCAGAAAATGATATCCCAGCATTCTCTCGATCTCATCGGGGTCAATAAGATCCCTCCAGCTTTTTTTGCCTTCAATTTCTTCTTTGGAATAGCCGGCTAACTTTGCCAGCTCCTCGTTGGCCAGGGAGATGGTCGTATCATCTTCGATGATCGCTGTGGCGGTGCCGGTGGTTTCAAATATCGTCCGGTACTCCCGCTCCGATTTACGCAGCTCCTCTTCGGCCTGTTTGCGCTCGGTGATGTCTATGAATACCCCGACCAGACCTGCAAGATGCCCATCCAGATCTTCATAAGTGGCCTTGTGGAAGTTTACAAAATGAATTAATCCATCGGCAAACCGGACCTTGGAATCGAAGACCTGCGCTCCAGGATGGCTCAACAGCTCATTGTCCATCTCATGGTATATGTCAGCCAGCTCTTCAGGCCATATATCATAGGCTATTCGGCCGATTATGTTTTCTTTGGGCTGGCCGAGCATTACCTCGTACGCCTTGTTGCATCCCTGGTAGATCTCGTTTAGATCCTTATAATAGATAGGCGTCGGGATGTTGTCGATCAATGCCTGCAGAAAGTGCAGTTTTTCTAGAACCTCACGCTCTGCACACCTGCGTTCGGAGATCCCATAATGTAACGACTCGTTTACCATGGCCAGCTCCTGAGGTGTCGCCTCTGCCAATTGCCGGTACCGGGCCTCGCTTTTCTTCAGTTCCTCGATATATGTTTTAGACGCCTCAAGCTGCAGGCGCATCTCGGCGATTTCACCAATAAGCTCTCTTTTGGTCTTATTTTCAGCAATCATAATTTGACATCTCTCCGATCAATACTTTATAATTTGAATCAAATTTGAGTCAAAATTCGACAATTATTGTAACTATCCTTTAATTTTTCGGTAGTTCATTTTGATTTTAACATGGCATATGATCATATTTCGCCTTGCGATTTTTAAATATTAGCAGGTAGCAGTATGAGCCCCGGCATCGAAGCGGGAGCGGAGGCGGGTAGTTAACCCGAGCCCCGATTTTGGAAAGGGATGATTTTATGGGCGACCCTATCAGGGTGCTGATCGTGGAGGATTCGGATTACGATTCCGAGCTGCTGATACGGGCTCTTAAGCGCGGGGGTTATACCCCTGAATATGAAAGGGTGGAAACGGCTGCGGCAATGAACGCCGCCCTGGAGAGCCAAACATGGGATCTCGTGATCTGTGATTACGTAATGCCCGATTTTTCCGGCCATGATGCTTTAAAACTTCTGCAGAGCAAAGGCGTGGATCTGCCGTTCATAATCGTGTCCGGTATTATCGGCGAGGATGTGGCTGCAGAATCCATGATCGAGGGCGCCCACGACTATATATCAAAGGACAGGCTGTTGAGGTTATTTCCTGCCATCAAGCGGGAGCTGCGCGAGGTGGTGGTGAGGCGCGAGAGAAGGCAGGCCGAGAAAGCCCTCGAGGAAAGCGAGATCCGGCTGCGCCAGATCACCGATAACATGTCTGACATGATCAGCCTGGTAGATGCAAGAGGGGTTTTCCAATATGTCAGCCCGTCTCATAAGAATGTGCTCGGGTATGAACCAGAGTTTCTTATTGGCAAGTCTATTTTGGAGCTCTCGCATCTCTATCATCCAGACGATGTGGGCAGAGTATTTGCCGAAGTGGACCTTCATGCCATCGGCCTGCCAGTCGAGTATCGCTTCAGGCACAGCGACGGCCACTTCCTCTGGCTGGAGTCGGTGGGCAACCTGTTGTACGATGAAAATTGCTCCATCAAAGGCTCCGTTTTCAGCACCCGGGATATAACCGAACGCAAGTCGACAGAGCAGGCGCTGCAGGAGAGCTATGCGAGGCTGGAAAAAACCCTGGAACAAACTGTGACATCCCTGTCCTCCATCGCAGAGATCAGGGATCCCTACACCGCCGGACATCAAGTCAGGGTTGCCAACCTGGCAGGCGAGATAGCATCTGAGCTCGGGATGTCCATGAAAAAAATGCACGCCGTGAAAACGGCGGCCCTGATTCACGACATCGGAAAGATTGTCATCCCAGCCGAGATACTGATCAAACCGCGTGCGCTGAACGACCTGGAATGGTCTTTTATCAGAGCGCACCCTCAAGTCGGCTACGATATTCTAAAAACAATTGAATTCACGGAGCCGATCGCCGAGATCGTCTTGCAGCACCATGAGAGGCTGAACGGATCCGGATATCCCCGGGGTTTGACGGAGAAGAGCATTTTGATAGAAGCCATGATCCTGGCGGTGGCCGACGTGCTAGAAACGATGGCCTCGCACCGCCCCTACCGCCCGGCATTTCCATTGGAAGAGGCGCTGGATGAGATCTCTAAAAACAGGGGCATTCTTTACAGCCCTGAGGTTGTCGAGGCGTGCCTGAGGCTTTTCTTGGAAAAAGGTTTCAGCCTGACCGACAACGTTACTCAAGAAGCCAGACGCAGGGCTTAATGCTGCCGTTCAACCTTGTCGCAAAAGGATAGGACAGTTACTTCACCTTGAGCTAGTTCTTGGAGCGCAGCCACTTTTGCAACTGCACCACGCACACCCTAGTTCAGCCTCCTGCAAGGATGCCGCGTCAGATTAACTGAGGCCATCGCTACCCCTAGCGCCTAGAGCGAGATCGACCTGACGCTGAGGATCCCTTCAAGCACCCGCAGCTGTTCCCTGGTGTCCTTGTCCACCGGGGAGTCCACGCTTAGGATCATCATGGCCTCCTGGTCCCGGGTGACCCGTCCGACCTGCATCGTGGCGATATTGACGCCGGCTTTGCCAAGAATCGAACCGAGGGATCCGATCATTCCCGGCCGGTCGATATGTTCCACGAACAGCATATTTGGGGTCAAGGTGATGTCCATCTGGTAGCGCTTGATCCGGACTATGCGGGGGGCGTTGTCCCAGCCGACGGTTCCCGCAAAGCCGATCTGTTTGCCATCTTGAGCTATATTGGCCGTGATCAGGTTTACAAATCCCTTGCCGATGCCTTCGGCCTCCTTTTTCTCATAAACCTTGATCCCGCGGTTCTCTGCCAGCCAGGAGGCGTTGACCAGGTTCACGTTATCGCCCAGGACCGGGGTCAGCAGCCCTTTTAAAAAGGCAAGAGTGATGATCCCCGTTTCCTTATTGGCAATCTCGCCGCTGTAAATGAGCTCTACCCTTTCCGCAGGCTTCTTCTCCAGTTGATAGTATAGTTTGCCCAGACATTCCGCCAGGAGAAGGTGTACCCTGAGGCCATCGATATCTTCCCCCATCAGGCAGGGCAGGTTTACGGTGTTGGCTACGATCTCTCCCCTCAAGGCGGCTAGCACAAAAGAAGCCACATCGGTTCCAACCCGGTATTGGGCCTCACGAGTAGTCGCACCAATGTGAGGGGTGACTACCACGTTGTCAAACTCGAGAAGAGGGTTGCCGGTTGCGGGCTCCTTGCCGAAAACGTCCAGGGAGGCGCTGGCGACAATTCCCTGGCGCAGGGCCTCAACCAGGGCCTGCTCGTCGATGATGCCGCCACGGGCGCAGTTGACCACCCGCACTCCAGGCTTGGCGATCTGGAATTGTTCTTTCCCGATCATGCCGACGGTCTCCTCTGTCTTGGGGGTGTGCACGGTGATGAAGTCAGCCTGGCGCACCAGGTCGTTGAGGGTTTCCATGCGCTCCGCACCGTACCTTTTGAAGCGTTCCGGTGTGATGTAAGGGTCGTAGGCGACCACCTTCATGCCGAAGCCCTTGAGGCGGGTTGCCAGCAGCGAGCCGATGCGGCCGAGCCCAACGATGCCCAGAGTTTTGCCGAACAGCTCGCTGCCCATGAATCGGTTCCGGCCCCACCCCCCCTGTTTCAGGACGGCATCGGCCTGTGGAAGATTTCGGGCAGCGGCCAGCATCAGGGCGATGGTCTGCTCGCAGGCCGAGATGCTGTTGCTGTCCGGGGTGTTCACCACCACTACCCCGTGGCGGGTGGCGGCACCCACATCGATGTTATCCACTCCGTTCCCGGCGCGCCCCACCACCTTCAACCGCTTGCCCTGGCTCAGAACCTCCTCGGTGACCAGGGGCACGCTCCTGACGATGAGGGCGTCATAGTCTCCGATGATCTTCAGCAGATCCTCCTGGCTGATGCCGATGACCACGTCCACATCCGCATTCTGGCGCAGCAAGGCGATCGCTTCGTCCACGATTTTGTCTCCGACCAGAATCCTGGATCGGCCGGTATTGTCGGCTGCGCAAATCTTATCTGTGACCATAATGTCAACCTCCCGGGTGTCTATTGAAAAAAACCGGCTGCACCGCTTCTGGTCAAACTACCAAGTTCGACATCAAAAAGGGATGATACAACATAATTATTATACAACAGGCGCTCGCTACGTAAATCCCTCAAAGCATCGCTAACAGGAAAATACCGATCTCCATTTTCATTGTTATTAATTTAGCGGGCATCATGGATGCTTAATATGAAAATGGAAAAACTATCAACAAAAATGGAAAAACTATCAGCAGTCTGCCAATATTTAGGTATCATCCCCTTTTTATCGGCGGTGAAAAATGTTAGGGCAGGAAAAATAAGCGGGCCGTCGAATTGAATTATCAGTTTATAAGGAAAGTGTGCGCCACCTGTTACAGGGAGCGGAGTTTTTTTATAAGGGAAGCTTGCAGATCTTGATTTTTTTTTGTAAAGATGTTTTTTGTCAAGGATGTTTTTTAAGAAGAATCAGTGAATTGAAATTGAAGGAGTGTGTTATATGAAAAAAGTTGTCGGCGTGAGCCTGGGGTCATCCAAAAGAGACCATAAAGTGAGAGTGGATATGGCAGGGGAGGAGTTCGAGATCAGCCGGCTGGGTACGGACGGCGATTTTGAACGGGCCCGGTCGATGATCGAGGAGTTGGATGGCAAAGTGGACGCCATCGGGCTTGGAGGCATCGATGTCTATCTGTATGCCGGCAAGACCAGGTATGTGGTGCTGGACGGATTGAAGCTGATGCAGGCTGCCAAAAAAACGCCGGTGGTGGATGGCAGCGGCCTTAAAAATACTCTGGAAAGGGATGTGGTCTATGATCTGCGCAAAAATACCGGACTGCTCCCACCAGAGTGTAAGGTGTTGATGGTCAGTGCCGTGGACAGGTTTGGCATGGCCGAGGCCCTAACCGAGCTCGGGTGTGACGTGTCCTTCGGGGACCTCATCTTTTCGGCCGGCATCCCCTACCTGATCAAGTCCATCGCCGAGCTGGAAAAGATAGCGGCCAAGACGCTGCCTGAAATGGTAAAGATGCCCTTTCATATGCTTTATCCAACCGGACAAAAACAGGATTCCCAGGATGAAGAAAAGGTTCGGAAATTTGGCCACTACTACCATGAAGCCCAGGTAATCGCCGGAGACTATCACCTGATCAGGCGATACATGCCGGGTGGGCTGAGCGGACAGCTGGTGATCACCAATACCACCACCAGGGATGACCTGCTTTTTTTAAAGGAAAAGGGAGTCGGCGCCCTGGTTACCACTACCCCGGAGCTGGAAGGGAGATCTTTCGGCACCAATGTCATGGAGGCGGTAATGCTGGTCATACTGGGAAAGGCATGGGAGGAGATCAGACCCGAAGACTACCTGTCGTTGATCGATCGCCTGGAGATGAGGCCGAAAGTGATCGAGCTTTAATCTGCGGCAATAAACGGAGGTAAGAACAGTTGGCGACACATGTAGAAATTACTGAGAGTTTGCAGGCATTTCAAAAGAGCTATCAGGAAAATGAAAAGCTCAAGCTCATGAACAAGGATTGGAACAGGACGGTGCTGGTGCTTGCCAATGACATAGAATCCGTCCATACCCTGATCCTTAACGAAGGAGAGCTGACCCTGCAGGAGGGCCGGCAGGGCGAGCCGGACCTGACCGTCACTTCCTCGAGCGACATCCTGGTCGACATGTTTTTTGGCGACATCGCGCCGTACAGAGCCCTACCTCAACGGCGATCTGCAAATTATTGGCTCCGAAGATGATATCCTGAGGCTTGATTTTATAACATTATTGATCTGGGGTGAATAATTTGCACTTGAAAAGGGTGCTCACCCTGCGCACGGTGGTAGCCACCAGCGCCGGGATCACTTTTGCCACGTCCTCTTTTGTAGCAGCGGTCCAGGTAGCGAGCTTTATGGCAGGCGACAGCGCCTGGCTGGCCGTTCTGGTCGGCGGTGTTTTGTGCCTGCTGGCCGCCGCCTGCTTTTCCGAACTCAACAGCATTCTTCCCTCCGCTGCCGGAATCCGGCTTTATCTGGCCAGGGCTTTCGGTGAAAATGTTGCCCTAACCTTTTCCATGCTCTACATGTTGTTGCTGATAGGGGTGGTGGGGGCCGAAAGCTTTGTGCTAGCCAAGATATTCAGCTATGCAATCCCTGCGGTGCCCCCTATCATCTGGATCACAGTAATGCTGGTAACGGTAACCTTGCTGAACATCAGGGGCATCAAGCTGGCCGGCAACTTTCAGGATATAGTAACTTACGGGGTGATTGTCTCCCTGCTGCTGTTCGCCTTCTGGGGGCTGAAGCAGGTTCATTTCCACCTTACCGCACCTCTGGCCATCGGCGGGGGGTCTAACTTCATACAGGCCGTGGCAGTGGGCATATTCCTCTTTGTGGGTTTCGAATGGGTCACTCCGCTGGCCGAAGAGTGCATCGATGCGCGGCTTATCTCTCGCGCCATGTTTATTGCCGTGGGCATCGTGTGCATTGTCTATTCACTGTTTACGGTGGCCATGACTAGCAATGTCGCCCGCGGGGTGCTTGTCCACTCGCCTATACCCCAGGTGCTGTTCGCCCAGAAACTGTTGGGCGAGACCGGATTGGTCTGGATAGTGCTGATCTGCCTGTTCTGCTCCTTTGGCACCTTTAACTCCGGACTGCTGGGCGTGTCCCGGTTTTTTTACGCCACGGCCAGGGAGCACGCCCTGCCGCCGGTATTCAGCCGGATCAGCCTGAAGTTCATGACCCCCTGGACGGCAGTTATTGCCGTGTTCGTAATCGGGTATGCCTGCTCCCTGGCCATCCTTTATACCGGGAGGTACCTGGTGCTGGTGGATATGGCGGCTGCAGTAGAGAGCCTCATTTATGTTCTTTCCGCCGCGGCGCTGCTGGTCTTGAGAAAAAAGATGGCCGATGCGCACAGGAGCTTCAAGGTGCCTCTCAGCCCTATCATTCCGGTGTTTACCATTTTGGTCTTTGCCTTTTTGGCCGTGATGGCCATTGTCGCCAGTCCTGTAACGGCCTATTGGGTGGGAGGGGGACTGGCGGTCATCGCGCTGTACGTCTTATATGTGGTGCCAAAAATTAGGGAAAAGTACAAAGTCAAACGGCCGCCCCACAGGCGAGCGACGCCTTCTGCCTGATCCCATGCCGCCCCCCTGGCGCCCTCTTTCTCGAAATAGGCCAGATGCGGGCAAATACCTAATCGATCGTCATTCGTTAATTGGGAAGATCTGTTGTATAATAGGGGCAATCCCATTCTCACCGATCCCTCCTCATGTTCCGGATGCTCAGAGCTAATTTGTTTGTATAGCGTTTTCTTATCTCTGACAAGCCGTCGCCTGCGATCTCCTTCAACAATAACAGTCCGGCGCGTCACGTCAGGTTTTCTGCCGCACGCCGTTATAAGATCAGGAAGCGCTTCTTTTTACCGGTGATCCTTTCGGGAAAGCAGGAATTTTTCATTTTGGATGAAGAAGTGATGAGAGAGAGTTTGATGGATCATTTGACATCTGAAGGGGGATATAAAATGCGTGTGATCGGTTTTGTGGGAAGCCCTAGGAAGAACGGAAATACGGCGACACTGGTGCGAAGGATTCTGGAGGGTGCAGCCTCGGCCGGCGCTGACACGGCGGTATTCTACCTCAATGATTTGAATATCAGGGGCTGTCAGGCGTGTATGTACTGCAAGTCACACGATGGTTGCAAGCAAGAGGATGATATGATCCAGCTCACTGAGGAAATCAAGAGGGCGGATCGCATCGTAATCGGCTCCCCGATCTACATCGGGTACGTGTGCGGCCAGACCAAGATATTTCTTGATCGCCTGTATGTCTTTTTTACCGGCCCCAACTCTCCCAGCAAGATGCCGCCAGGCAAGAAAGCTGCCCTGGTCTTTTCCCAGGGCAATCCGGACGAACAGGCATTCACCAAATACATCGAAATGGTACCCGTCTTCTTGGGGAGAATGGGAATGGAGATCACTGACACGTTGTTCGCAGCCGGCATCCCCAATGCTGCCGACAACGAAGCCCTGATGCAGAAGGCTTTTGAAGTGGGAGCAGCTTTGGCCAGGTAGCTCCATCATTTCAACCGTTCCCCGATTTCGTTCCAGGATGTATGTTGCCGGACTATTGCGCCTGGTAAGGCATATCTGCAGGCAGGAGGGAGAAGGAAGAGGCATATGAGAAGACTGACCCTGATCACCCTGATCCTGGCCGCTTTGGTCTCGCTGAAAGCCCTTCCGGCCCAGGCCCAGCCGGTGAGCCTGGCTTTTACGGCCGGGAGCCCGGCTTGCACCGTGGGCGGTCAGGTCTACGAGCTGCAGCCGGTTCCGGTCATCATGAACGGTCGTATGTTTGTTCCGTTGCGGGACTTGGCCGTTATTCTGGATGCCGGGTTGCAGTGGGATCCGGCCGGCCAAGAGGCCTCTTGCAGCTGGGTCGAGGGATCACGGAAGTATACAGCCAGCGTCACCTTGGGATCGAGCACGCTGACCGTTACCAACGGCCCAGGCCCAGGCATTGCTGCTCAGTTTGTCCAGATTTCAAGAGTAGATCTGGGGGGCCCGCCTCCGGATCTGTCCGGACGGCTGTTCCTGCCCCTGAGGCCACTGTTCCAGGCTCTAGGCTACCAGGTTGCCTGGCAGCCGGCCACCTGGACGGCGCTGTTGACCAGATGATTGAGCTGCCTGCTCCTGATTTTTGAACACCGGTTTCATGGTTCGCCCAAAATTCGCCCGTAGCTCGCCGCTTCGTCCATGGCGCCGGGTTTTTTCAAAATAGCCCCGATCTCATCAACATTGTCATAGCACAAGTTTGCAAGGAGCTCGATCTCCAGCATTTTAAAGAAGTATCTAACAACTTGAATCGCCCCTGTAAAAACATTGGTAAAGGTTGTTCCGGCGCAACTCAGGTAGATGCCGCGGCGCTCCGGCCGGTCACTATCCTTGATCACTCTTTCACCGAGCAGGTACTTCATGGCCCAAAACTTCTGGGAACGGTCTATGAACATCTTGGCCTGCCCGCAAATTCCCATGGAAAAGATGGGGCCGCCAAGATAAACCTGTCTGCGGCTAGAATCTTGTCGTAAAGAAGTTTCGCGTCATCTTTAACCACGCATTCACCGGTGTCATCACAACCACCGCAAGCGTGGCAGGGCTCATAATGATACTCCGTCAAAAAAAGAAGTTCAGTATGGCATCCTGCTGCATTGGCGCTTTCCAGGGCATGCCTGGCCAGGATGGCGGTGTTGCCGTTTTTTCTGGGACTGCAGGCTAGTGCAAGGCATTTAACAGGCATTGGCGGCCCCCTCTCAGCTTTTTTATTGCCTCTGACATTGTTTTGCCGATATTCCAGATCTCACGATCTCGATCACCATCCAAACCCTTGGTCATCCAACCGACAATGATAACGGTTAGTTCGTTAGCGTCATCCAGCCGCTGATTTCACTGATTCGTCCTCATTTCATCGGTCTCCGATGCCACTGCTACACTCCGACGCTCATTTATCCCCTCTCTCATTCCCAGGCCGGCCTTCGGCGATCCCGTTCAGTTGGTTGAAAGCCCTCCAGCCTGTCAAGAAATCCATTACTCTTTTGCATACACCTTTTTTATAATTGCCGCAACTGAAGAAGGCGCCAGGGGTGCCTTTGTTGAGCTTCAATCCCATTAAGCCATCGCAGCCGGGCTCGGGACAAGGCAGCTCATAATTGATGTTATTGCCAACAGGCTCGAGTTGACTTACCGCAAGAACAAGTATTTTAACGCCTGCTGCCCCCGCTTGCAGCAATGTCATGGCGCACTCTTTCACCGTTGCACCGGTCGTAAGAATATCATCAAATAAAACCACGTTTTTCCCTGCAACATCACCGCTCACAGTAAACTTATCCCGCACATTCAAGCGCCGGGCCTCACTATCAAGGCCTATCTGGCACGGATAAGTCTTTCTGCATGTCAGGGCAAGGCTGGAGTTGACGTAAGGCCTCCCCAGGCAGGATGCGGTTACCACTGGCAATAAGCGATCCGGCGATCCAGGCCTTGGAGGGACCCGAATTACACAATCTATCCTCCCTTGCTCCCGGTTTAAAAAATCGAGAACTGACAGCACTAAACCTGAAAATAATGAGTTCTGACTGTTATCGAATTTACTTTTTAATAGACGATGAGATAGCTGATGAACCGCATATTTTATATGATTAGTGCTGAAATATCTTCCCAGGGTAAAGACTTTGAAAACTTGATCACGGTCAGCGCAGGATATGTTGAAATCTATGATCATGCCGGAGGATGACAGGAAAGAGTCTCCCAGGGAAGTTGCGCATACTTCTCCGAAATAACCCCGGTTGGCGCCGTCGACTATCGAAGCAATTTCTGAAACATCATCGACTATAAAATCCGCCAGATGGCCTATTGTTTGAAATTCAACACTATCACTGACAAGAATCGTTCCTATGGGCTGCTGTGATGCCCATTCAATTTCAGGGCGGCTGGCTGTGACAAAGGCTATCTCATAAGGCTGCAATCCGAGATTTCTGGCAGTCAGATCGATAAAGCAGGGCAATAAAAAGAAGTGTTCCTCGATAAAAACAGATGAACTGCCGGCAGCATCGACCAACTGCTGCCACGGCGCCATTTCCTCCGCGAAGAAAGCGCAGGACAATGATCGAGATATATCCGCCCATTGGTAAATTGTTTTTCTGGAGAATGATCCCAGATTGACGATCAGGCCTTTTAAATCATTGACTCCTATGAACATGATGATCTCAACCCAGTACACAATTTGTGGAATCGTTTGGACCCGGGCCTTCCCAATAAGCCGCCATGCCTGGCTGCCTGATGGCGGCTATCAACTCATCGACTTTACTATAGCTGTAAGTTCCGGTGCGTTTAATAAATTTACCGGGCCATTTCAACCGGGGATTTTCCAGGGCGTTCTGGGGTATGAAAACCAGCCGCCCTTGTTTTAGGGCGAAGTCTGCCTGAATCAGGGCGCCACCGGCTTCATCGGCTTCTACTACGACTGTGGCCAGAGATATTCCGCTCATGACCGCATTTCGCATTGGAAAGTTCCAGCGCTCGATCGGGGAGGAAGGCGCAAATTGAGTCATAACCAGACCCTCTTCAGCGATCCTGTTTTGCAGGTTGGCATTTTCTCTCGGATAGACTCTGGTTAAAGGCGTGCCTAAAACAGCGATAGTGTGGGCATGCGCTTCCAGCGCCCCTCTATGGGCGGCAGTATCGATGCCTGCCGCCAAACCTGAGGCAACGACAATCCGATATTCCGCCAGAGACATGGAAAGCTTTTCCGCCCTTGAAATCCCATCTTCTGAGGGATTGCGGGTGCCCACGACTGATACCACGGGCATGTGCGCCAGCCGCGCGCCCCCCTCATGAACAAAAATGGCGGCGCCTGCCTGGTCTTGGCAAGAAGCGGGGGATAGAGGCAATCCCCTCTTTTCAAGACAAGATCGTCATCCTTGAGATCACGGAAATCATTGAGAACTTTGAGATATATTTTTTTAATAGAGATTGTATCGAATCCGGAGCATCGTGATACATCATTATAGAACCTCGATAACGGTTCGCTTAGATCGACCAAGCCGCTTAACTGATCATACATGAATCCGGCCTTCTTATGTGAAAAATCAAGCAAGGCCAGGAGTGCGAAGTAATTGACCGCTTGCCGGGAAACTTCAGTGACGTTATCCATGATCAACAGACCCTCCGCATGTTTGTTAAGAACAGCTTCCAGCGGCAATTGTCAATTCAGCAATTCAATGCCCTGGGTAAAACCGGGCCGGCATCCCACCGCCATCATAGAGGCATATGTACGCAGTGACCTTAATCATGCGATCCTGTTGCTGCCGGATAACACAACGCCGTTTGACGGATAGAACCTAATAAAGGAGAGATACTAAACCCGATATCAAAATCAAAGGAGGTTGTTTGTATGCAGCAACAGGTCAATCCTTTCATGCAGTATGCCATGCAGCTACACCAGCAAATCCATCCTCTTTTCCAACAATCTTTGCAACACAGGCAGGTGATGCTCGGTGAATTCACAAAAATTGTCTCAATTTCTCAAAACCTGATCCCCATCTGTGACGACATCGTGCTGTCGATCAATTCAGGTAATGCGCAGAGGGCCCTGGCATCGGCCCAAAATTTAAGGGGCATGTCCGAGCAGTTGATCCAGTCCGCCCAGTTCCTGAACAACGGCATCGCCCAACGCATGGACATGGCCTTATACATGCTGAGCATGGCCCAGCAGCGCATCAACGAGCTTTCTGGAGCCATTCAGAGCGCAAGGCCGCAGATCGGCTTTATCAGCGCTCCATATCATCAAACGGCGCCGGCTTATATGTCATAAAAAGGCTGTCGGGCAGGAGGAAGCAAGATCTGGCCGCACTGCCACATCAGGAGTCGTTCCGTCAGGCAGGCGGCAGTTCACGGGAACGTAACGGGCGAAGGATGGCTCTGCCCGGGATGAGGGCTTTTCCAACTGCCGGATGCGAGTGACGTGGCAGAAAAATAAGCGGTCTAACCTATATGCACGAGTTTCATTTTCAAATCAGGCGGCTCTGGAGCAAATCAAGCTCCGGGCCGCCATTTTAATAAGGTCTCGGAATTCTGCCTGGTGTTGATAATGCAGCTCCTGCCCTGCTATTCGTGGATCTCTACACCATGCATGTTTCCACAATCTTGAGCATCGCCTATAAAATTAATTTTAATAACTGAAAATTGCTCGTTTTCCAAGGAAAATCTTGAAATATCTGCATATAACACCGATATTATATAGTAAACTTTTATTTACTATTATCATTGCCATGCTGTATACTGGGATTTGTTGATTTGAAACGCGAGCGCAAGCCCATGAGGGTTTCGGTTGTCAAAGATCTGATTTCATTATACCGCACATATGTTTGGAAAGTCAATAATTTCTACCAGAGACCGATGGCAATTCATCCCCTGAATGATGTTAAATGAATGATATTAAATGAATGATGTTAAATGAATGATGTTAAATGAATGATGTTAAATGAATGATGTTAAATGAATGATGTTAAATGAATGATGTTAAAGTTTGCCTCTTATGCCAGATCAAGAGCAAAGACAGCGAGGGTCAACATGAGCAAACCAGAAAAGGCGGCCAGCGACTTTATCTCATTACTTTCAGTGATGCATGAGAAATTCTTGAGGCCTGGCGAGAAAATAACCAGGCCGCGGCTGAGCCCTGCTCAATTCCAAGCCCTGTCGATCCTGTCCCGAAAGGGCCCCCTGCCGATGTCCGAACTGGCAGGCCATCTTAAAATATCCAAGCAGCAATCCACACCCTTGATCTGCAAGCTGATCGAAAGTGGACTGGCGGCGAGAAAAGCCGACGAGTATGACCGGCGGATAGTGCACATCGAGATTACCGAAGCAGGCAGAGGCACTGTCGAAGAATTATGGGAGGAGATCAAGCAGGCATTTACAGCCAAGCTCGAGGTGCTGCCGGATGCGGATCTGGATCGCCTGGACCTAATGATTCGGAACATCATCGAGATCCTGCAGCATGTCTGCTAGAAGATGAGCTACGCAGCATAACGTCTGGAATCCTGAAGGACGTGCAGCATGTGGCTGGAACCCAGGAGATCCTGCAGCCTGCCGGCTGGGATCCCTGGGGCGCCGCGACCCAGCTGCTTGAGGCGTAAACCCTAAAATAATTTTGAAGGTGGTCAGTCATATGCAGAAATACCGGAAATTATTGTTTGCACTGGGCGCGCTCATTGTGATCGCCGGCCTGGCATTTCTTGCCTACTACCTCTACGAGGGCGCCAACTACTTTTATACGGACAACGCCACGGTGTCTGCCGATACGATCACCATCATCCCCGAGGTCACAGGCAGGCTGGAGAGTTGGAACGTCCAGGAGGGAGACGACGTGAAGGCCGGGCAGGTGCTGGGGGTGCAGGATGTCAACACCCTGATCACCACTACCGCCACGAACCCCCAGGCGCTGGCCAACTCGGCGAATGCCATCCAAACCAATGCCGAGATCAAGTCCCCCATCGATGGCAAGGTAGTGCAGAACAATGTCATCAATGGCCAGGTCGTCTCACCGGGTACGAATCTCGCCACCATAGCCGACACCTCTCACTTCTACATCCTGGCCAATATTGAAGAGACGTCAATTCTACGAATCAAGCAAGGGCAGGCGGTTGATGTCACGATCGACGCCTATCCCCATCAAAAATTCCAGGGTTATGTCGAGAGCATCGAACAGGCCACCCAGAGCGCCTTTTACCCGCTGCCCAACCTCAACACCAGCGGGACCTACTCCAAAGTCACCCAGTTGATCCCTGTCAAGATCGACGTCGCGGGCCTGAGCAACCTGGAACTCATGATCGGGATGAATGCCGAGGTCAACATTCATATAAAACAATGAATCAATATCAAACAATGAAATGAGGTTTCCGCATGCAGAAACTAATCCGAACCTCCCTGACCATTCTGGCGTTAGCGCTGTTGCCGTTCGCCGCCTCCGGGTGTGCCGGTCGCAGCGCCGTGGCGGTGAAGACTGCGGTGGCCTCCAACCAGGAGTTGTCAACCACCCTTGATCTCAGCGGAGTCCTGGTACCGGCCCAGGAGGCCGATATGTCGAGCCAGATCGCGGGGAAGGTGACCAGCCTCGGCTTTCAGAACGGCGACGCCGTCAAGGCCGGCGATGTCCTGATGCAGTTGGATACGGATACCTTGAACGCCCAGCTGGCGCAGGCGGAAGCCGGTCTGCAGTCCGCCCAGGCGGCAGTGGGAGTGGCCGAAGACAAGGCGGCCGAGGACAAGATCACCCTGGATTCCGCCCAGAAATCTTATAACAGGACCGAATCCCTTTTTAATTCGGCTGCCGCCTCGCAGAGCGATCTGGATAATGCCACGGCTACCCTGGACACCGCTCAAACCATGTATAAAAACGATTCCGGCCCCGCTCTCGCGGTAGCCCAGGCTGCGGTCGCCACCGCCAGCGCTAATGTAGACAATCTCCAAGTTCAACTGAGCGAAGCCACCATCACCAGCCCTCTGGACGGCTTTCTGGCCAACCGGAACGTCAATGTCGGCGAGGTGGTCTCGCCTGGCGTGACGGTGATGTCGGTCGTGGACGATTCGAGCCTGAAGCTGAGGGGGGAGGTCTCCCAGAATGTGCTGCCGCTGCTCACGCTCGGGCAAACAATGGAAGTGGCCGTCGACAGCTATCCCGGCTCGGAATACAAGGGCTCGGTGACGACCATCGGCCCCATCGCTGTGAGTACGGGCCAGGTATTTCCCTTCGAGGTCACCATCAAGAATGACGGTAGACTGATCGCCGGGTTGACCGCCCATGCTTCGGCGACCGTCACGGCCAGCGGGATCGTTGTCCCAGCGCCGGCAGTGGTACAGAATAACGGTGCCAGCTTCGTGTTTGTGATCAAGAACGGCATAGCCTCGAAGCGCGCTGTGAGCACCGGGCAGAGCGGCGCCCAGGGCGTTCTGATCCTGCGGGGGCTTGCTGCCGGCGAGCAGGTGGCCATCACCAACACGGATGCCCTGACCGACAATACGCCGGTCCAAGCCGATTAATAACAAGTGAATACCAACCTTCAATACTGGCGATTACGACAGATCGGGTGGAGCTAACAGCCGATGCTCACATTATTATTACGGTTCCTAAAGCCATACTCCTGGAAAGTCTTCGGGGTGGTGGCGTTCCTCTTCGCCATGTCGATTGCCAACTTGGCTCTCCCCACGATCATGGCGAATATCATCAACAACGGCATGATCCCCGGCGACATCGGTTACATTTTGAAATTCGGGGTCTACATGCTGATCGTGGCCTTCGGCAGCAGCATCTGCTCCATCATTGCCAGCTACCTGGCCTCGCTCTCCGGGGTCGGCTTCGGCAGGGACGTTCGAGCCCAGGTTTTTGAACAGGTAGAGGGCTATTCGCTGCACGAGTTCGACAAGATTGGGACTGCCTCCCTGATCACCAGGACCACCAATGACATCACACAGGTGCAGAACGTGCTGGTCATGGGATTGCGCTTCATGGTCTTCGCCCCGATCATGATGGTCGGCGGTATTATTATGGCCCTCTATACGGACCGGCACCTCACCCTCATCCTGTTCGCCATCATCCCCTTCATGCTTGTTTTAATGGGAGTCATCGCCGTCGTGATCGTTCCCAGCTTCGGGAGGATGCAGATCTACCTGGACCGGGTGAACCTGGTGATCCGCGAGAACCTGACCGGCATCAGGGTCATCCGGGCGTTCAACCGGCAGCGAAACGAGAACGTGCGCTTCGAGGCGGCCAACCTCGACCTGACGGCGGTCTCGATCTGGGTCAACAAGGTCATGGCGACGCTGCAGCCGATCATGCTGCTGATCATGAACGGCACCACCGTCGCCATCGTCTGGTTTGGCGGCATCCGGGTCGCCCAGAATTTAATGCAGCTCGGCGATATGGTCGCCTTTATGCAATATGCCATGCTGATCATGTTCTCCATCATCATGGTGACCATCATGTTCATCATGATCCCGAGGGCGCAGGCTTCGGCCGTGCGCATCAACGAGGTGCTGGAAACAAAACCGGATATCTTGGACCCCGTGCCCCCCAAACATCCCGAAGGGCGGATCGGGCAGGTGGAGTTCCGGGACGTCACCTTCAACTATGCGGGAGCCGAGATGCCGGCCGTCAGCAACATCTCGTTCAGCGCCAGCCCCGGCGAGGTGACCGCTATCATCGGCGGCACCGGCTCGGGCAAATCCACCCTGATCAACCTGATCCCCAGGTTCTACGATGTCAACGGCGGCTCCGTCCTGGTCGACGGCGTCGATATCCGGGAGATGACTATGCATGACCTCCGGAGCCGGATCGGTTTTGTGCCGCAGAGCCCGATCCTCTTCAGCGGCACGATCGCCGAGAACATCCGCTACGGCAAGGACGATGCCACTAACGAGGAGGTCATCCATGCGGCGGAGGTCGCCCAGGCCGTCGAGTTCATCGACTCGCTGCCCGACAGGTATGACTCCGAGGTCTCCCAGGGCGGCACCAACCTGTCCGGCGGCCAGAAGCAGAGGCTGTCCATCGCCCGCGCCCTGGTGCGCAGGCCCGGGATCTATATCCTGGACGACAGCTTCTCGGCCCTCGACTTTAAAACTGATTCCCGGCTGCGCGCCGCGCTCCGGAAGGAGATCGCCGACGCCACCGTCATCATCGTCGCCCAACGGGTGAGCACCGTCATGGATGCCGACCGGATTATCGTTCTGGACGAGGGCCATGCCGTGGGTATGGGCAATCATAAAGAGCTTCTGAAAACCAACGAGGTGTACCGGGAGATCGTGCTATCCCAACTTTCGGAAGAGGAGATCGCCGGTTAATGAGCGTGCAGAATCCCCAAAAACCGAAACCCGGGTCGGAGCCCCGTCAAATGTTTGGCCGCGGCCCCATGATGGGCGGCATGGCGGTGGAAAAGGCCAAGGATGTGGGCGGAACGGTCAGGAGGCTGGTGGAATACCTGAGGCCGGAGCGGGCCCGGTTCATCGCGGTCTTCTTTTTGGCCATAGCCAGTACTGTCTTCTCGGTTCTGGGCCAAGATCCTGGGATTGGTCGTCACCAAGCTGGGCGAGGGAATCTATGCCAGGTACTACTACTATATCCGGTTGTGGATGGCGATCCAGCAGAAGCAGCCGGCGGCCGTGATCGAACAGCTGAGGAGTCAGGCGATCATCATGTTCGATTTCGGGTACATCGGAAGGGTCATGCTGCTGCTGCTCGTGCTCTACCTCTTCAGCGCTCTCTGCCTGTATGCCATGGGCTTCATCATGTCCAGCGTCTCCCAATACACCGTCTACCGGATGCGCAACGATGTCAAGGCGAAGCTCGACCGCCTCCCCCTCAAGTACTTCGACCAGCACGCCTACGGCGATATCCTGAGCCGCGTCACGAATGACATGGACAACATCGCCACCACTCTGCAGCAGAGCCTGACCCAGCTGATCACCGCCGTCGTGACCGTGGTGGGCATCCTGATCATGATGCTGACGATCAGCCCCCTGCTGACCCTGATCGCGGTGGTGACCCTGCCGGCCAGCATCATTGTCGCCGCTACTATCGCCAAAAAGGCTCAGCAATTCTTCGCCGATCAGCAGAACTACCTGGGGGAGTTGACCGGCCATGTCGAGGAGATGTATGGGGGGCACAAGATCGTCAAGGTGTTCGGGCACGAGCAGGATGCGATCGCCAAGTTCAGGGAGATCAACACCAGGCTCTACGGAGCCGGGTGGAAAGCGCAGTTCGTTTCCGGCACCCTGTACCCGGCCCTGAACCTGGTCAGCAACATCGGGTACGTCCTCGTCAACGTGATCGGCGGCCTGCTGGTGGCCAGGAGAGTGATTCAGCTCGGCGACATCACCGCGTTCATCCAGTATAACCAGCAGTTCACCCAGCCCATTTTACAGGTGGCCAACATTGCCGCCATCTTGCAGTCGACCATCGCCTCTGCCGAGCGGGTGTTCGAAGTCCTGAACGAGCCCGAGGAGATCCCTGAGCTGGAGGATGCCAAGGTGATCGCCTTCCCGAAGGGCCGGGTCCGGTTCGAACACGTCAAGTTCGGCTACGATGAAACTCCGCTGATGGAGGACATGGACATCGATGTGCAAGAGGGAGAGACCGTCGCCATCGTCGGCCCCACCGGGGCGGGCAAGACCACGCTCGTCAACCTGATCATGCGCTTCTACGACGTGAAGGGCGGACGGATCACCGTCGACGGGGTGGACATCAGGGATATGAAGCGCGGCGCCCTGCGCCTCATGTTCGGCATGGTGCTCCAGGACACCTGGCTCTTCAACGGGACGATCAGGGAGAACATCGCCTACGGGCGGGACGGGGCGACCGAGGAGGAGATCGTCAACGCTGCCAGGGCCGCCCTGGCCGATCGCTTCATTCGTACGCTTCCCCAGGGCTATGACACCGTGCTGAACGAGGAGGCCTCCAACATCTCGCAGGGCCAGAAACAGCTCCTGACCATTGCCCGCGCCATTCTGGCCGACCCGCCGGTGCTCATCCTCGACGAGGCCACCAGCAACGTCGATACCAGGACCGAGGTGCTGATCCAGCAGGCGATGTCCAATCTGATGAAGGGCCGCACCAGCTTCGTGATCGCCCACCGGCTGTCTACCATCCGCAACGCGGCCACGATCCTGGTGATGAACCACGGAGCGATCATCGAGCAGGGCAACCACAAGGAGCTGCTGGCCAAGGGCGGCTTCTATGCGGACCTCTACAACAGCCAGTTCACAGGCGCCTACGACCTGAGCGACCAGCCCGCCTCCTGATTAAGCCCCATGATACGATGCCAGTTGATCATGATAGATGCGAGCCCCCTCCATGACAGGCCGCCATGCCCTCCCGTTGCCGGCTCCATCGCTGTACGCTGCCGAAAGAACCCGCCTGCCCGTGAACCCTCAAGTAAAAAAAGGGGGTATTCGGGGTTTAATGTGGGTCTGAGAAAAAACTGCCGTCTTCCATCTTTTGCATGAGTGTGTATATGTTAGCACCGTGATTCCAGATCTGGGAATCTTCGGCAAACCAGTCTTCACAAATCATGTCTGAGATGATTTGACGAATTTTACCCTCATCGTGTTTATTGAACTTTGGGTAGGTTATTTTTTGCAGACCGTTAGTAAACAGAACCTTAGCTCTGAGAACATCGAACTTGTAGCCCCTGCCGTTTTTATTGGTCAGCTTGATAAGATTGTTCAAAGCTTCTGTGTAAGCGTTGGTAACTGGGTTGGGTTGGAGTTCGAAGTATGAGAATATCTCTTCGTACCAATTCTCCACAGCTCTTGTCAAAGGCTCAAAATAAGATTTGACTTCAGGGGTAATATCTTTCAGCCAGCCATCATATTCAAGCTCTGCAACCCGCCTGTTGACATCGCTATCAAAGAGATTGTAAAAGCCTTCTTTCAACTCATAAACACGCTTCATAAGCGGGTATGTTAACCAATGTTCAAGCACCAACCGCTCATGTGCATCCAAACTCTGAGGCCGTTTCAGAAGAACGAACCTGTCATGCATCAATGTCTTACGCTGCCTCTCGGTTAGAGATTTTCTGCTCTCTTTTCTCGCAGCATCCAAAGCATCTGACGCATATCGGACTATGTGAAACTTGTCAATAATGATCTTGGCTTCAGGGAGAATGTTTCTGACGGCATCACGATAGGGCTGCCACATATCCATACAGACGATCTCGATCCGGCTCCTTTGCGGCATGTTCCGCAAATACTCCGCGACTGTAGATGCATTACGGTTTAGCAACAGATCGATGATGGTTCTCTCTTCCACATCAGCAAGAACGCAGCGGTAATGGTGAAAAAGATGCGCCTCATCAATTCCGAGGGTGCGAGGCGTGGATGGGTGATAGGCCTTCTGTTTGCGGCTCATGAAATCCTTGAAAATCGAACGCACTGTCCATTCATGCACACCGACTTCACCGGCTATTTTGGTAAAAGCCTCATATAGCGCACGGTTTTCGATGTAGCCTATCAGCCGCCTGGTGGCATGATGCTTGTCATCCATTTCATCCAGCGGCTCAAAGAACGTCGAGTCGCAATCATTACAGTGCAACCGCCGTCGCTTGACGTGCAGCCCAAGGCGCTTTCCGTGCATCGGCGTATCCATGAAGAGTTGAATGTTACGGCCATGACCCACGACATTGGCTCCACTACAGCGCGGACAGAAACGCGGCTTTGCGACCGACTCTACGGTGATGTGATAGTCGAAGTCGTTCTTTTTAATATGGAGTACGGCCAGAGATGGAAGGTTGAGAATGTCGTTCACTGTGTCACCAGGACTGCTTGAACAAGTTTAAGCCTTTCGGGAAGAAAGACATTTCCATTTAATTATCGCCTGATTGGCCAATTCATTGAGATTGAAATCAGACCTTTTGCAGAGAATCAACAAGTCCTTTGCAGAGCTGGGCAGATCGTTAAGAGAGGTCTTTTTTATGCAGACAACCATTGAAGTATCACAGTATTCTGTATAATCAACTGAAGTATCACAGTATTCTGTATAATCAACGGTCTGCTTGTTACTATGAAAAGTGTAATTACAGTATTTGATAACTTCTCTGTAATGGACTAATATTTAGATATGAGCATGAAGAACGTTCATGATCAACTGAAAACGTATCTGAAGCAGGCCAGAAATGCTTTCCCGGCAAACGCTGGCTTCTATCTGGCCCTGCTTGCCCTCCTGGTCGGCATCCTGAGCGGCCTGGGGGCGGTGCTCCTCTTCTACCTGATCCAGTTTTGCAACTGGCTGTTCTTCAGCCCGATCGCAAACTTCCTGGCCTTTTTAGGCCCTCTAAGAATATCCCTCATCGGCTGCCTGGGGGGACTGCTCGTCGGGCCCCTGGTCTACTTTCTGGCGCGGGAAGCCAAGGGACACGGCATAGGCGAGGTCATCTCCGCGGTGGCCCGGGAGAGGGGCATCATCAGACCGCTGGTCGTCCTGGTCAAGGCGGTGACCACCGCCCTCACCATCGGTTCCGGCGGCTCGGCGGGCCGGGAGGGGCCCATCGCCCAGATCGGGGCGGGGATCGGCTCCAGCATCGGACAATGGCTTCATGTGTCAGAGCGCCAGATCATAACGCTGGTAGCCTGTGGCGCCGGCGCCGGAATCGCGGCCACCTTCAACGCTCCCCTTGGCGGAGCCGTGTTTGCCATGGAAGTAATCCTGAATGATTTTACAGCCTCCACCTTCGGCTACGTCGTGATCTCATCCGTCAGCGCGGCAGTGGTTGCCAGAGCATTGTTGGGCAATGCGCCCGCTTTTCTGATCACCCCCTACAACCTGGTGCATCCCTACGAGCTTTTGCTGTATGCATTGCTGGGCATTGCCGCAGGCCTGGTATCGCTTCTCTTCGCCTACACCCTGACCTGGACGGAGGATCTCTTTGAAGGTCTGGGCCGGGTTCCTGAATGGGTGCGTCCGGCCATCGGCGGCATCCTGTTCGGCCTGGTCGGCATCCTGCTCCCCCAGACCCTGGGCCGGGGCGAGAGCGTGATGAACCAGATCATGCAGGGTCAGCTAAACCTCATCCTCTTTCTGGCCCTGCTCTGTTTTGCAAAACTGATCACCACCTCCATCACTCTCGGTTCCGGAGGGTCCGGGGCGCCCTTTTCCCCAGCCTGTTCATCGGAGCGTGCCTGGGAGGGTCCCTGGGGGGGCTGTTCCATAGCCTGTTCCCGGCGGTCACCGCCGGCAGCGGGGCGTATGCGATCGTCGGCATGGGGGCGCTGTTCGCCGGGGCGAACCAGGCGCCGGTAACGGCCATCATCATGATGTTCGAGATGACGCAGGATTACCGGATCATTCTGCCGATCATGATCTGCTGCGGGATCTCGACCCTCCTGTTCCGGTACGTCAGCAAGGAGTCGATCAACACGATCAGACTGGCCCGGCGCGGATCCACCTCCGCCACCGCTGGGACATGCATACGCTGCGTTCGGTTACGGCCAGTGACGCCATGTCTTCGCCGGTGGTTACCATCAGTGTGGAGGCCACGGTGGATGATGCTGTCCGGCTGATGCAGGAGACCAGACACAACGGTTTTCCGGTCGTTGACAGGGATGGATTTCTGGTGGGAGTGATCGCCCTGGAGGATGTGCGCAGGGTGGAGGCCGACAGGCGCCTGTCGGCCCTGGTGCGCGCCGTAATGACCAAGGACCCGGTGGTGGCCACACCCGGGGAAACGCTGGAGGAAATATTCCGGAAGTTTGCGATCAGAGCCATCGGGCGGGTCCCGGTGATAGAGGGAGGGGCTTCCCGGAAGGTGGTCGGCGTGATCACCAGGAGCGATATCGTCGATGCTTACAACCTGCACGTTCTTCGGAGCGAGGAACCTGAAGGTTGAGCTTTCCCACGGCAGAACAGGTGCTTGCCAGTTGTCGGTATCGTCGTGTTTGGCATCGGAGCACAATGGCCGGCTGGCGGAGAGCCGGCCGTCTTGTTTCGGTTGCCTGCAGCCGGACCAACAACCCTCACTAGCATGCTACCCTGATACCCCTAAGCGCCGGGCTAATGGCGCTGTAGACAAACCGTAAACCGTTACGGTGCCAACGATTATCAAGAAAGTCACAGGCTCCAGGTGTTCGGCCTGAATTACGCCAGCTGCCTGGAGTTTCAATGCAAAGATTGAGGAAACGGATGCAGCTACGATACCACGAGGGGCGATAAAACCGAGAAAGATTCGTTCTTGCCTGCTCAGACCCGCTTTGATTGTTCCTAAAGCAACTACTACCGGTCGGACTACAAAGATTCAGAAGCAAACGCCAGAAAGAAACAGGTATTATGTTTGCTGTGGAGAATGAGCTTGGAAATTCAGGCGATCTAAAGAGGCAGGAAAATTCATGGCTACAAAAGCATCCAAAAAAATGGAGCTGTCTGAGGAGATCCCCCGGTCGGTCGTCGTCATTATTATCATCGGGAATTTTATGGTGATCCTTGACAGCAGCAGCTCTAAGAACATCGAACCTGTAGCCCCTTGCCGTTTTTATAGGCCAGCTTGATAAGATTATTCAGGGTTTCTGTGTAAGTATTAGTAACTTACAGCTTAATGAGACTCAAGATTTTTTATATTTTTGTAAAGTACTTAACATTTAAATTTTATTAGACATGCTAAAATTTATTTTGAAGACAGGCAGATGTTCATTTTTGGTTGAATAAACGGCGTTTGATTAAGCAGCGCCGAAAGGAGCGATTAATCATGAAGGTGCGCAAAGTTTAAAGACGAGGATCTCCTGGAGTTTTTCGAATACACTCAAGTGCCAATCGAAATCGAGAGCGTTGACCTTGCGATTTTCAAAGAAAATGTGTTTGCGGCGTTAAAGAAAGCACTGGCGGAACAGCCCGAAGTATGTGCCGGTTGAGCCCTGTATAAAAAAATACATTTCAAAAGGGAGTGAGCTTGCATGGTCATTACTGAAGAGATCAAGGATGTGATCTCGAAGGCCCCGTTTGTTCCCCTCGTTACCGTATCTGAAAAGGGGGAACCACACCTGATCGTGGTGGGGAAGGTGGCGGAGATCAGGGAAGGAGACGTGCTTGCTTTCGGTATCTACAAGATGGAGGTTACACAGCAAAACATCAAGGAAAACGGTAAAATGCAAGTCTTGATTGCAACGATGGAAGGCGGCCCCAAGGGATTTCGGCTGATCGGCAGGGCAAGCATCGAGGATAAGCTGGTCCTGTTTAAGGCTGAAAAGGCAGAAGCGCTGTTGTAGTATTTCGTCGAACCGCACAATGATCCCGCTTCCGGCAGGCGGGATTATTGTGCTTTGAGGAGATACAGTTGACACAAAATTTCTGGTAGAATCTTCTTTACAATACTTCTGGCGGGAGTGAAGGGCGTGAAGCGATGTATCGTCTGTCTCCAGGAGCTGGATCTGTTTCAGGGGCTTGAAGGCGGGCAGTTTGCCAACTTGTGCCAGTGCACAACGAAAAGGGGGCTGCGCAGGGGAGGCTTTCTTTTCCGCCAGGGAGAGACGACCAGTACCATTTACCTCATCAAATCAGGCAAGTTGAAGCTGATCCAAACTTCAGCAGATGGGCGGGAGAGCAATTCTTGACATATGCGGCCCCGGTGAAGTTCTGGGAGAGTTGTCGCTTTATCGGGAACAAACGCATCCTTCAAGCGCAGTAGCCGTGGAGGAGTCATGCGTCTGTTGTTTCAGCAAGCAGCAGTTTGAGGCATTGATCAGGCGGGGATTCCCCTCCTTTGCACTCGAGGATAATTGGCTATTTGGGCAAGAAACGTTACGAGAATATGCAGAAGCTGAGAGAGGAGACCAGGCAGACGGTTAAGAGAAAAACTGTTGCATCTATTTTATCGATTTGCCAGCGAGTACGGGATGGCAAGAGAACGTGAGATGATCATAAATCTCAAGATCACTCAGCAGGAACTGGCTGATATGCTCAGCTACCTCCCGGGTTGCGGTTGCGAAGGCGCTCAAGGAGTTGAAGGCAGCCAATATCATCGGCATGGAAAATAGGTATTATGTTCTAAAAGAGGATCCTTGTTTGGCAATTCACGAATTTGAATAGATGATAAAGAGATAACGAGGGTTTAAATGTCCTATCCAAGCCAACGCTGCACTCGCTGTTTTTATCTTTCTGATTGCCTATTTTTTTATCATCACCAGAAAACTGAACGAAGCCGTCGTCGCCCTGGCCGGCTCTCTGCTGCTGATATTGCTGGGAGTTGTCGAACAATCCGGAGCGATAGCGAGATTTTCGCTTCAACACGCTGGGCTTGCTTGTAGGCATGATGATTGTAGTCGAAATTGCCAGGCACAGCGGGTTGTTCGGCTACCTCGTGGAGTGTGGGCGGCCCGCATTACCCGTGCGGAACCGGTGCTGATCCTTCTGGTATTAGCAGGCGTGACCGCCGTGCTGGCCTGGGCTTTCTTAAACAGCATGGCCACAGTGCTGCTCATTGTCCCGGTCGGTTTGTACCTGGCCGAGTCCCTGGCGATAGACCC
>CAWEDD010000022.1:0-6087 GCA_963807495.1 uncultured Peptococcaceae bacterium | reverse complement strand
CGGTTTGCAGCCTATACTCCGGCAGGGGCTGGGAGAGGGCAGACGCCCCGGGGGAAGTTCTACTCTTGGGGGAGTATGCCCATGGCAACATCGAATTCGACCAGGCAGAGGTGGACACCTTCCTGATGTGCACCACCTGCAAGCGCTGCAACCCTGTCTGCCAGGTGCGCATCCCGATCGAGGAGAACTTCGACGACATGCGCGGTTTCCTGGTAATGGAGCACGATTTCGCTACCTACCCGGCCTTCTATTTAATGAAGGCGGCCGTTCTGGCGGAGCGCAATATCTGGGCGGCGCTGCAGGAACACCGGGCTGACTGGGTGCCCCCGGACATTGCCTATATGAAAGAGGGGCCGTTGGCCTACTGGGCGGGCTGCACCGCCTCCTTCATCATCCCGGACATGGCCCGTAACGCCTTCCGGATCTTAAAGGAGGGCGGTGTGGAGTTCGCCTACCAGGGCACCGGCGAGAACTGCTGCGGGGCGCCGATGTTCATGTCCGGCCAGTGGGACGCCTTCGATAAGATCTTCCGCTACAACGTCGGCCAGTTTCAGAAATTGGGCATCAAGACCCTGATCGTCTCCTGCCCGGGCTGCTGGGTGTTCCTCAACCACTACTACCGGGACTGGGCGAAGAAGCTGGGCCTGGAGTACGATGTAGAGGTGCGGCACATCTCAGAAGTAACCGCCGACCTGATCGACCAGGGCCGGCTGCAGTTAAAGAATCCTGTTAACCGGAAGGCGACCTGGCACGACCCGTGCCACATTGGCCGTCACGGCGGCATCTACGACCCGCCCCGGAAGGTGTTGCAGTCCCTGCCCGGCCTGGAACTGGTGGAGATGGCGCACAACCGGCAGCACGGATTGTGCTGCGGCAACGTGCTCACCCGGATCAAGGAGCCTGACACCACCTCTGACCGGATCTGTTCCTACCGGCTTGACGAGGCCACGGAGGCCGGCGTCGACCTGCTCTACACCACCTGTCCCTGCTGCGAGTTCCAGTTCCGTGTCGCCAGCCGGAGCCTCGGCCACCCGCTGCACGTGATTGATTTCACCAACGCCGTGGTGGAGGCCCTGGGTACCAGGGCCAGGACACCACCCAGGCCACGCTGGACATCTGGGTGGTCTTCGACAAGTTTATCAAGCTGATGGCGGTTGAGGGAATCGCCCAGATGATGCGCGACCTGATGCCGGAGATGCTGGCCAACATGCCGGTTTTAATGAACACCTCGCTGGGTCTGTTGAAGCCGCTGCCCGAAGGAGCCAGAGAGGCCATGCTGGCCGCCATGCGTCCCCTGATTCCCAGGCTGATGCCCTCCATGATGCCAGGCATCATGCCCAAGGTGATGCCCGATATCCAGCGCTACATGGAGGAGCAGGTGCCGGAGATGCCGCCGGCCATGCGCCAGCTGCTGCCTCAGCTGCTGCCGGCGGTGATGGCCGACATGATGCCTAAGATGCTGCCTCATGTGCTGCCCCTGGTGGTGGACGACGTCATCGCCGGGATGGCGGCTGGCCTTAAACACGGTGGCAAGGACTGAGGGTTAGCGGTGGCTGTGGAGGATGGATTATCCGAGGGGCCAGCCAGCCCGGCGGCTGCTTTCCTGCCTAACTTTTTTGCCTGTTTCTTTTCCCAATATTCGCAGTCTCCTAAAAATAAACGAAACCCCAGAAGTTGAAAAGTCTGGGGTTTGTCGTCAATCTCAGTTGCTGCAATTGTTGCAGCAACTCTTATAATCTTTATTTGGTGCGGCTGAGTGGATTTGAACCACCACGGGCGTTATGCCCACTGGTTCCTGAGACCAGCGCGTCTGCCGTTCCGCCACAGCCGCATCCTTCAACGCCAATCTAAAATAGCACTTATCCTGCCGCCTGTCAAGATGCCGTTAGCAGTTATTGACTTTTTTAATTCTAATATCTTTATTTCTTGCAATAACCATTAGTGCCATTATTTAATGATATATTTTCTCTTTTTTCGCGGATCTTATTGATAAGACCTTTCTCGTGGAGGTGAATTTTTGAAAAAGCCGTTCAAATACAAGCAACTCTTGAGGCTGTTGTTTTACGTTGTCTGGCTGGTCAGTTGAACGTTTCCTCCTGCAGCGTATGCTGCTCAATCGCTACCTCCGGCCGCTGCTTGCGGGTCGTCAGAACCGGCTGTGACTGCCTGGCTTGACAATAAAGCCTGCTTGCTTTCCGGCACACCGTTTCCGGTGGAAGTGACCGCCTACTGCCCGTGCCCGCTCTGCTGCGGTAAAGGCGACGGCATCACCAGCAGCGGGCAAAGAGCCCGCCCCCACCACACCATTGCCGTCGATCCGTCGGTGATCCCGCTGGGCGCCACAGTCTACCTGGAAGGGCTGGGTATCTTCATCGCCGAAGATACCGGCGGGGCGATCAGGGGCAACCGGATCGATCTGTTCATGAGCGGACATCACCAGGCCCTGAGCTTCGGAGTGAGATTTACCAGGGCTCTGCTGCTGCAACAATTGATCTAGCCAGTTACAGATCCAGGCAGGGTATTTACTGCCTCATTTTTTCAAGCGCTTGCCTGGCCGCATCCATAGTGCGATCCAGATCGCTTCTGGAGTGGACCAGGGAGATGAAGAGGGATTCAAATTGGGAGGGGGGGAGGTAGATCCCCTGGCTTAGCATGGAGTGGAAATACTGTGCAAACCGGTCCTGGTCTGCTGCCAGGGCGCTGTCCAAGTCCCGCACGGGATTGCCGCAGAAGAACAGGGACAGGAGAGAGCCGACGCGATTGATGGAAACAGGGATGCCCGCCGCAGCGGCAGCTTCTTGGAGGCCGCTTTCGAGATAGCTCCCCTTCTCCTCCAACTGCTCATAAACTCCTGCCTGCTGGAGCTGCTTCAGCGTTTCGATGCCGGCCTGCATGGCCGCCGGGTTGCCGGAAAGCGTGCCGGCCTGGTAGACAGGCCCCTCGGGCGCCACCAGCTTCATCACGTCAGCCCGGCCTCCGTAGGCCCCGACGGGTAGCCCACCCCCGATGATCTTGCCCAGGCAGGTCAGATCGGGGGCTACTCCGTAAAGGCTCTGGGCGCCCCCGTAAGCAATGCGAAAACCGGTGATCACCTCGTCGAAGATCAGCAAACAGCCGGAGCTCATGGTCAGCTGCCGCAATCCTGCCAGCCAGCCGGGGGCGGGCGGCACAACTCCCATGTTGGCAGCCACCGGTTCGACAATGACGGCGGCGACATCATCGCCCCATCGCTGCAGAGCATCCTCCACCGCGGCCAGGCTGTTGTACGGAAGCACTATGGTCAGGCCGCCGATCTCCGGAGGCACCCCAGGGCTTGAAGGCATTCCCAGGGTCAACGCCCCCGACCCCGCCTGCACCAGGAAGGAGTCTGCATGTCCATGGTAGCCCCCGGCAAACTTGATGATCTTCTTTCTTCCCGTAAATGCCCTGGCTACCCGGATCGCGCTCATGGCCGCTTCTGTGCCGGAATTGACAAATCTGACCCTGTCCATGGCCGGAAGCGCCTCGACTACGAGACCGGCCAGGATCACCTCCCGCTCGGTGGGGGCTCCGAAGCTGGTTCCTTCCCCTATCACCCGGGTCAGTCCGGCAATGACCCCGGGACTGGCATGCCCCAGGATCAGCGGACCCCAGGAGCATACATAATCGATGTATTCATTGCCGTCGACATCATAGATTTTCGAGCCGCTCCCTCTGGCCATGAAGAGCGGGTGGCCGCCAACCGCCCCGAATGCCCGCACCGGGCTGTCGACGCCGCCCGGCAGCAGTTGACAGGCTTGCCTGAACATAAGCTCAGAGTTATTGCTTGAAGGCATGTTTTTCTCACCCAACCTTCATTTTTTCCCCAGGCCAATCAGCTGGCTTAAAAATATTGTGCACGGGGTCTCATCCCTCGACGGCGGTTCCCGGCGGCGCGGAGGCCTGCTCCTGGACACGTAAATCCACGTCGATCTTAAAGGTCTTCAGGGCGGGCAGATCGAGCATCTCTTCCACTCCGCTGCGCGCCCGGATCTCCCTCATCAGCTCTTCCAGCTTCTCTGCAGAAGCGGCGGTCAAGGTAAACCAGAGATTGTAGTCATGCTCCCGGAGATAGTTATGAGTGACGCCAGGATAGGTATTGATGAGCGCTGCCACCTCCTCCAGCCGCTCCTCCGGCACGCGTAGAGCGCACAGGGTGCTGGCGTAGCCTAGGCTGGGCGAGTCAAAGCTCGCTCCCAGCCTCCTGATTGTTCCTTGGGCGCTGAGCCAGCGGATGGCCTTGAGAATGCAGCCCTGGGTCACCCCCATCTCCTCGGCGAGAGCCTGGTAAGGCCGGGCCACCAGGGGAAAGCCGGACTGCAACCGGTCTAGCAGCCGGTAAGCAAGTGGGCGTATTTTGCTCTCCTGTTCATTTTTATACAGGCATTGGGGATCCTCTCCCATGAGACTGCCAGTCACTGCGTAAGAACGCGCCCGGCAGCCGCCGCAGCTCTTTTTGAAGGCGCACATGCCGCAGTAGCCCTCGTATTGCTGTGTCCTCAACTTCAGCAATACCTCGCTCTGCTGCCAGATTTCTTCGAAAGGCTGTTTTAAAACATTGCCGATTTTTAGATCAAGGTAAGGACAAGGATAGACATCGCCCTGGGGGCCTATGATGCAGTAAGATATCCCGGCCAGGCAGCCTCTTGCAAAACGCGTTTCCAGCTTGAGTTGCTTGGCAACTCTGACAAACTGGGGAGCACAGGTGGGTTTGATCTCTAGCGGTGAGCCGGCCTGGCGCTCAAGCAGGCGCCTGATCAGATCCTCGCAGAGTGCCGGCGTGAGGCTCTCTTCGCGACCCCGGCCGCGCCCGGTGGGAACAAAGAAGAATACGTGGTGGCCCCTGGCTCCGATCTCTGCAGCCAGGTCGCCCAGCGCCTCGATCTCGTTGTAGTTCCAGGGAAACACCGTCGTGTGCAGTTGAAAGGGGAGCCCCGCCTCCCGGCAGTGGGCCGCGCCATCCAGCGCAGCCTGCCAGGAACCCGCAACCCCGCGAAAACGGTCGTGCCGTTCGGGGGCTATACTGTCCACGCTGATCCCCACCACCGCCGTACCGGCATCCTTGAGCCCGGCCACGTTGGAACGGGTCAGCAAAGTTCCGTTGGTGCCGCAGACTGGCCTCAGCCCCAGGGATCTGGCGTAGGCGATCAGTGACCATATATCAGGACGCAGCAGCGGCTCGCCGCCGCTGAAGACGATGACCCGGAAGCCTGCCCGGCTGATCGATTGCAGCAGCCGGCAGCCCTCCTGAAAATTCAGCTCGTGCGGAGCTGCTTCACCCGCATCGCGGTAGCAGTGGCTGCACTTGAGGTTGCAGGCGTTGGTGGTGTTCCAGGAGACCAGCATGCTCTCACCCTTCTCTCAGCCAGCCGGCAGCATCCTTTGCATGGTAGGTGATGATCAGATCCGCCCCGGCGCGTTTGATGCCAGTCAGGATTTCCAAAACCATCTGCCGCTCATCGATCCAGCCCTGGGCTGCAGCGGCCTTGACCAGGGCATACTCCCCGCTCACGTTATAGGCCGCCACCGGGCACAGCACCTGCTCGCGGACAGCGCGGACCAGATCGAGATAGGCCAGGGCCGGCTTGACCATGATCAGGTCAGCCCCCTCCTCCACGTCCAACAGGACCTCCAACAGGGCCTCTCGCCGGTTGGACGGGTTCATCTGGTGGCTGCGCCGGTCTCCAAAAGTTGGGGCGGAGTCGACCGCCTCCCTGAACGGCCCATAAAACGCCGAGGCAAACTTGGCCGCGTAGGATAGGATGGCCACGTGAGAAAACCCGTTGTAGTCCAGTTTTTTTCTTATGGCCAGCACCCGCCCGTCCATCATATCCGACGGCGCCACGATATCCGCTCCGGCGCGGGCGTGGGAGAGAGCGGCCTGCGCCAGCAGCGGCAGGGATTCATCGTTGTCGATGCGGCCGTCCCTGACCACGCCGCAGTGGCCGTGGCTCATGTACTCGCAGAGGCAGACGTCGGTGATCACCACCAGATCGGGCCAGCGCTCCTTGAGCTGGCGCACCGCCATTTGCACTATGCCCTGGTCGTCGTAGGCCCCGCTCGCCGCCT
>CAWEDD010000021.1:0-89902 GCA_963807495.1 uncultured Peptococcaceae bacterium | reverse complement strand
TCTTGAACGAACTCAGGAACCGGGGAGTTTATGATCTCCTGATTGGAGGGCATCTGTCCAAATATTTTCCGGTAGTGGAACCCGTTTACCGAGAAGATCACAGCATTCGGCAGGAAGCGCGGGTAGCGGAAGGTGGTCTTGAACAGGAGCTTCCAGTAGTGGCTCCGGCCCTTCTCCAGGATGCCCAGGTAGAACATCGCCTGCAGCAGGGCTTTGATGTAGACCAACTGGAAGCGCTCGGCGCGCCTCCGCTTGATCGGCTTGAACTCCTTGAAAAATGTGTACACCCGCTCGTAGAAGGCGGCCGGGTCGTAGATGGTGGTGACGATGCTCCGGTAGCCCTCCGCCAGCTTCTGGGGGTTCATCTTGGGGATGAAGTTCATTGAGAAATCGGTGTTGTTGGCGGTAAACTCGGACAGCAGCCTTTTTTCCTGCTTCAGGCGCTCGAACAGCCGCGTCCCCCTGGGGGCGTTCAGCAGCCCCACCATGGCGTTGACGATGCCGCTCTGCTGGATGAAGCTGATCTGCCGCTCGAAGATGGACGGCGTGTCGCTGTCAAAACCGACGATGAAGCCGGCGCTGACCTCCATGCCGTAGTTTTGGATGCTCTTCACTGCGGCGATCAGGTTGCGGTTGACGTTGTTGACCTTGTTGCACTCCTTGAGGCTCTCCTCGCTGGGGGTCTCGATGCCGACAAAGACGTTATTGAACCCCGCCTGCCCCATCAGCACCATCAGGGCCGGATCATCCGCCAGGTTGATGGATGCTTCGGTGAGGAAGGAGAAGGGGTAGCGGTGCTTTTCCATCCAGTCGATCATCGACGGCAGGACCTCTGTTTTCAGCCGGTTCCTGTTGCCGATGAAGTTGTCGTCCACCACCATGACCGAGCCCCGCCAGCCGGTGTCGTAGATAGTCTCGAGTTCAGTGATGAACTGGGAGGTGTTTTTCAGGCGCGGCTTGCGCCCGTAGAGCGAGGTGATGTCGCAGAACTCGCAGTCGTAGGGGCAGCCCCGGGAGTACTGGATGCTCATACAGGCATAGTCCTCGGACTTTAGCAGCTCCCAGGCGGGGACCGGCGTATTGTCCAAGGCCGGGCGCTCGCTGCTGTCGTAGATATGCCCGGCCGCGCCCTGCTCCAGGTCTTTAAGGAAGGGCGCCAGGGTGATCTCCGCCTCGCCCAGCACCAGGTGGTCGGCCTCGGGGAACTCCTCCGGCTCCATGGTGAACAGCGGCCCTCCGGCCACGGTCTTGACGCCGAGGGCCTGGCAGCGGCCGAGGATCTCTTTGGCCGAGGTTTTTTGGATGTTCATGGCGCTGATGAACACGTAATCGGCCCACATCAGGTCGTCGTCGCTGATCTTTCTCGCGCTCATGTCGATTAGCCGCTTCTCCCAGGCTGCGGGCAGCATGGCGGCCACCGTCAGCAGCCCCAGCGGCGGGTTCGCCGCCTTCTTGTTGATGAACGGCAGAGCGTATTTAAAGCTCATGAAGCTGCCCGGATACTCTGGATACACCAGCAGCACTTTCAAGACGCCATCTCCTTAAGGTTCTGTATTTTAAACCGATCCTTAAGCACATTGCAAAAATGTTGATTTACCACAACCTGGTGGTCCCATAATTTCGGTACTAATACATATTACACCATATTTAAAAAAGAGTCAGTTCGACTGTTGATTGACTGACTCTTTTTTGCGTTAGTCATGGGCGTTGTTGTCTATAGGGGTATAAGTCCCGTACGATTGACAGCTCATTACTTTTGAGGGCATTTATAGATCTTATCTGCTCTACACCCACAACCCGCGCCGCATATCTAGCCGCAGAGCCAGAGGTTGGGCCTTGATTCCCACTGGAATGACGATGACCCCTTTAATCACTCTATGAGGATTTAATCGAATATCATCTATTTTTACACAAAGAATTGAATTCCTTTAGTGTTAATTCAACATATTATGATACAAATCGACATAATATTCTATAATTCTTCAATTATTATTTGAAATTTTATACTCTATTTTATTTTATCTTGATAAATTAGGATTTAATTTTTAATAATACTCAATATAACGCGATAAAGCGCGAAATATTATTCGCGCTCTAACCTACAATTAACCATATAAATAAGGTTTTTTTCATAATCTCATAAATTGCCTGATCCTATCCAGGTTGTTTTCACCAATGGTGCCACATCTGCCGCCTCACAAAATCCTGCAGGAAACACTCGGGCAGCAACGAATAGATATAGGGAGAAGATTGCCTTTAGTGAGGTACGTGGCCCGTGCTCGGGATCGTGAACTGCTGCTGTTGCCTGGGAATGAAGACGCACTTCATCAGGGTGGAGGTAGATGTATCCCCGGGGTTGCCGTCATTCAGCATTGTTGGCCTGCCTGACCCGGCAGTGAGGGAATCCACCGAGCGGGTGCGCGGCGCTATCAGGAACGCAGGCCTGGAGTTTCCCCTGAAGCGGATCACCGTCAACCTGGCCCCGGCCGACCTGAAAAAAGAGGGCTCATTGTTCGACCTGCCGATCGCGGTCGGCATCCTGGCTGCCACCGGACAGGTCTCCCCGGAGCGGGCAGCTTCCTGCATCATGGTCGGCGAGCTGTCCCTTGACGGCACCGTCTGCCCGGTGCCTGGCATCATTCTGATGGCCGGCGACATCTCCCAAGAGCGAGGCGCCTCCTTTCTCGTCCCTTTAGGCAATCTCGAAGAGGCCTCGCTGGCCCCCGGGCTTGAGGTACTGGGCAGCCGGCACCTGTCGGAGATCATCTCTTTCTTGCGGGGCGAAAGATCTCTAACCGCCGGAGTGGATTACGACGACTCCAGGCGGGCCGCAATTTTAAGCGGCGAAGACCGGGATGGCCTGGACTTCGCGGAGGTGAGCGGTCAGGAGAAGGTCAAGCGGGCCCTGGAAATAGCGGCTGCGGGCGGCCATAACGTACTCCTGGTAGGGCCTCCGGGAACGGGGAAGACGATGCTGGCCCGCCGGCTGCCATCGATCTTGCCGCCGATGAGCTGGGAGGAGTGCCTCGAGGTTACCAAGATCTACAGCGTGGCCGGGCTGCTTCCTAAAGAGAACCCGATGATCACAGGCAGGCCTTTCCGGGCGCCCCATCACACAGCCTCGTCGGTAAGCATCATCGGCGGGGGCAGAGTGCCGCACCCAGGAGAGATCAGCTTCGCCTCGCACGGCATCCTGTTCCTGGATGAACTGCCGGAATTCAACCGGGATGTGCTGGAGGCCCTGCGCCAACCGCTGGAGGAAAACGTGGTCACTGTGGCCCGGGTCTCGGGATCCTTTACCTATCCGGCCAATTTTATCTTCGTGGGAAGTATGAATCCGTGCCCGTGCGGTTTTCTCGGCGACCCGAAAAAAAATGCACCTGTACTCCTTATCAGGCGCAGCGTTACCGCAATCGCATCTGGGGCCCCATCCTCGACCGGATCGACCTGCAGATCGAGGTCCCCCGGCTGGAAATCAGAGATCTGAAGAGCGGCGGGAGAGAGACGTCGGCAGATATCAAGACCAGAGTGATCCAGGCTCACGGGCTGCAACAGGATCGTTTTCATAATGACGGAATTGCTTATAATGCAAAGATGAGAGGAAGGCAGATCAAGGCATTTTGCAGGCTGAAAAGTGAATCCCAGGAGTTGCTGCATCGAGTGTTTCAGGCGCTCAACCTGACCATGAGAGCCCACGACCGGGTGCTCAAAGTGGCTCGAACCATCGCCGATCTGGCCGGGTCAGACCAGATCGAGCCTTTGCACCTTGCAGAAGCCGTCCAATACCGGTGCTTTGACCGTCCCCTCTATTATCAATAGAAACCAGTGGGAGGTAAATATCATGATTCCAGTGCTGGTGAAAGAGATAGCCTTCGATCTGTCCTTAAGCCCCGTTGTTCTGCTGATAGACGAATCAGAACAACGCGTCCTCCCGATCTGGGTGGGGCCCTTCGAAGCCCAGGCGATTGCCATGGCCTTGCAGGGAATACTGGCGCCGCGCCCCATGACCCATGACCTGATCAAATCTGTATGTGAGCATCTGGGCGTTTCCGTCCGCAGTGTGATCATCAACGACATCCGGGACGGCACCTATTTTGCCGAGATGTACCTGCAAACCAGTTCCGGAGAGGTCGTTGTAGATTCCAGGCCGAGCGATGCCATAGCTCTCGCGCTTCGTACCGGCGCTAAAATCTTTATCACCGAAAAGGTTTCCGATTACACCATTTCAGTGAACGATCTGATCGATCAGAGCCAGCAGGATGAGCTACGAAAGCTGCTTGACTTCGACGGGCCCGATGACTACAAAAAGTCCCTGCACTAGTGCCCTTGCCTTTCCTGCAAAGCCGCTTCTGCGCCCCGCCGCTGACAGTCAACCGGGATGATCGTGCCAATTAGCACCTGACTAGCGCCTGATCTGGTAGCTCCAGTTGAGCATGTTGTTGTTGTCCCAGTTATTGGCGCTGTCTTTGAAGCAGATGTTGAACTGCCCCTCCCTATTGATGTCCATGCTTTGTTCAAAACCGTCTACCGCCCTGCTCATCTGGTAATCATTGACGTCCTGCCAGTCGCTGGCGCCATAGCCGGTGTGCAGCCAGATCTGGTCGGCGCCGGCGCTGACCAGATGACCACGGTATTTGATCTTGATCCTATCGCCGACACGGCTGGGTGCCGGATTGATAGTGAAAGCCGGATGAAGATCGAACATGGGGATCCCTCCGCAGTTGGTTTAAAATTTTTTCAATCTGCTCTTTATTATGAAGGATCGCGGAGGCTTTTATTCCTTCCGGGTAGCAGCCGCTGCTCTTAGATACTCCGACAGGTTTACACCGAGCACATATAAGGAGGCGGTCGACAGGTAACCCTGCGCTGAGGCATCGAAGAGAATGTTTCCTTGCGGGGGAAATTCATCGTCTCCCAGCCATAGCAGCGCCGACAGCAGGATGCGGGGAAATACGGGGACAGCGATGGCGACATCGCCTATCGAATGCAGCTCCCAGCCTCCCAGCTGCCCGGCCGCTTCGACCAAGCACCGGGGCTGGCTGGCAAAGGCATGGACCAGCGGCGCCACCGCCTCCGCCCTGAAGGGTGCGTCATGCAGCATCCCGTTGGGGAGTTCGGCAAAGGCCACCCAGCGATCTGCAGGAGGCCTTCCGGATGCCTGCCCCAGATATTGAAGCATCAGAGCCTGCTCATACCTGTTTATCTCTTGGGAGGGGACGACGGGAGCAACCTCGCTGGAGGGGAGGGCGGGAGCAACCTCGCCGCCAGGATGGGATAGATCGTAGTCCGCGTTCAGGTAGCGAAGCCTGATCGCTTTCCGGTCCGGAATGTAGATTGAGCCGCTCAAGTCAGCCATTCGCTCCGGATCTGCCTTGGCAAACTCCAGCCTGGCTGACGACAGCACCTGGGGATCCATGCAGGCCACCTCCCTGCCCCGAGAGCAAATGCGATGCGCCAGAGCATGTGACGTCTCCCAATCGCCTGAAAGGGGATGGGGTTCTCAGTTCATTTAGCCGGCCAGCGCCAGACAATCCATAGACAGAAGGTCGAGAGGGGCCAGTCCCCTCGCACCATTCTTGGTCCCTATGCTGCCAAGAGCGGCCGGGAGAACCTTCCCCCGCTCTATTTTCCCAAGATCCTTAGGGGTCAACCCGCTTTTTCAAGGACACCGGCAGCCTCCCCCGAATAGGACAGGCTCAGCAACTCCGCGAGATGCATGGCCCGCACCGGAGACTGCTCCAGGCCCAGGAAATGTGAAATCTGCATGATGCACGAAGGACAGTTCGTGATCGCCAGATCCGCTCCGGTCTGCATGATGTTGGCTGCTTTGCGGCGTCCGATCCCGGCACTCAGGTCATAGTGCGTGAGGTTGAAAGAGCCGGCCGCCCCGCAGCAGCGATCGGCCTCCTGCATCTCCCGGAACTCCAGGCCGGGCACCGCCCCGATCAGCTTGCGCGGCTGCAGGTACACCCCCTGCCCCCGCCTGAGATGACAGGGGTCGTGATAGGTGGCCACCTGTGGCACCTCGTATTCGCCCGGGCGGAAGTTGATAGCCTCGTCCAGGAAGCGGCTGATATCCATCACCCTTCCGGCAAAGGCCCTGGACTCGGGAGTTCCGACCAGGTCCGCATATACCTGCAGCATGCTGCCGCAGGAGGCGCAGTCGGTGACGACCGCGTCGACGCCAGCCCGTTGAAAGGACTCGATATTCTTATGCGCCAAAACCGCCGCGGCTGCCTCGTCACCGTTGGCATACGCAGGCATGCCACAGCACCACTGGTCGGGAATGAGGATCTCCACGTCGTTGTGTTTAAGCACGTCGATTACCGCAAAGCCGGTTTTAGAATAGACGTGGTTGGTCAGGCAACTGGCGAAATAGGCCACCCGCCGCTGCGGACGGCTGCAAGTAATCAGCCTGGGGACCTGGCGGCGGAAGGGATGCCATGAAACCTGCGGCAGCAGGGATTCCGTTTTGGCGAGTTCAGGGCTTAACAGTCTGAGCAGCCCACTCTTCCTGGCCAACTGCTGGGCCCCGCTATGCTGGTAAAGATAGATCATCCGGGATGCCAGATCCATCGTACCATTGCTCGGGAGCAGGTGCCTGAAGGCATTGCTCTTGACAAAGGAGATGCCTTCCTTTTCGGCAATCTCCCGGCGCATCGCCAGCACCAACTCGTCAACCGGCACCTTGTTCGGGCACTGTTCGACACAGGCCCCGCATAACAGGCACACATTCATCAGCTCTTGCAGCTTGGGAGTCAGCCCGACCTCGCCCGCCAGATACTTGTTGATCAGGAATACCTTGCCCCTGGCGGCGTAGGGTTCAAACTTGGTCTCCCCGTAAATAGGGCAGGCCGCCTGGCAACCCCCACACTTGCTGCAATATTTCAGGGCCTCACTGGCCTTGGTCAGGTCTTCCATGCTGCTCACTCCAAAAGATCTTGCCAGGATTGAGGATATTCTTTGGGTCGAGAGCCCGTTTCAGGGCCAGCATCACGTCGTATCCGGCCTCACCGGTTTCCAGCTTCAAATACGGCGCCTTCATGGTGCCGATCCCGTGTTCGCCGGACAGGGTGCCTCCCAGGTCGATAGCTGCCTGAAACAGCTCCCCCACCGCTTGCTCCACCCGCTCCATCTCCTCCTGGTCGTCCTCGTCGCACAGGATATTCGGATGCAGGTTGCCATCGCCGGCGTGTCCGAAGATCACCAGATTCAAGTGGTAGCGGTTGGCGATCTCTTTCAGCCGCCTGGCCATGGCTGGGATCTGGCTCCGGGGTACGGTTATATCCTCGCTGATCTTGGTGGGTTTGATCTGCACCACGGCTGCCGATACCGCCCTGCGGGCCGCCCAGATCTCGTTCCGTTCCTGTTCGCTGGCAGCAACGCGGACCTCCCGGGCGCCTCCCTCCCGGCAGATAGCAACCAGCTGTTCGGCCTGCTGTTCGACCAGCAACTGCGAGCCATCGACCTCGATGATCAGGATAGCCCCGGCATCCAACGGCAGGCCGAGATGCAGGTATTTTTCCACGCACTCTATCGCCTGGTCGTCCATCAGTTCCAGGGTGACCGGAATGATGCCCCGCCTGATGATGAGGGCAACGGTCCCGGTGGCGTCGTCAAGCATGGGGAAGACAGCCATCAAGGTTTTGATGGATTCCGGCTTGGGCAACAGGCGCAGGTAGATCTTGGTGATGATCCCCAGCGTGCCTTCCGAACCTGTATACAATCGGGTCAGGTCATAACCGGTCACGCTTTTCACGGTCTTGCCCCCGGTCTTGACCAGATCCCCCCCCGGCGTCACCACCTCCAGGCCTAGCACGTAGTCCCTGGTGACTCCGTATTTGAAGGCCCTGGGACCGCCGGCGCACTCGGCAACGTTGCCTCCGAGTGTCGACGTTTTCAAGCTGGCCGGGTCTGGCGGGTAAAACAACCCTCGCCGCTCGACCTCTTTCTGGAGGTCAGCAGTCACCACGCCTGGTTCGACCACCGCTACCAGGTTGTCCTCGTCGATCTCCAAGATCCGGTCGAGGCGCGTCAGGTCGATGACCACCCCACCTTGCACCGGCAGTGACCCCCCGCTCAATCCGGTGCCGGCACCCCTTGGAACGAGCGGAAACAGGTGTCTAGTCGCCAGTCTCACTATAGCCTGAATCTCTTCCGTACTCCCGGGACGCACTACCAGGTCTGGAAGAAAGGCATGGGGTGTGCCGTCATACCCGTAGCACATTCTTTCTTCCAGGGAAATGAAAACATTCTCCTCTCCGACGATCTTTATGATCTCCTCGATAACCGGGGGCGAAAGCATGATCTTACCTCCCTGCTTTTATTCTTCCAATCAATTCCTAAATGAAATATGAAAAAAACATAAACAATTATAAAGAAATTATAATTTATAAATATTTATATATTTTATCAAGGCTCTTCTTTCAAATTTTCAAGCCGCTAATGAACAGATCGCTGAGCTGAGTATTCCGGTGCAGGAGCTAATATGGATTAGACTATAGCTTTCGCCAGCCGGCCCTTGGCAAAACTCATCGGGTAAGGATCGCCGACGATTTGGAGATAGGGTTGATCCTCGGCCTCGTCCAATAGAGCTTCCGAAAACTCGACTGTCGACAGGTCCAGCGTGTTGTCGATCACGAGTACCCTCGCCTCCGGCCGGCTTGAGCCTCCCAGGCTCCTCAGGGCGGCGGCGACGGTCTCCTGCTCTGAGGGAAAATGCACCGGCACCATTGCTCTCATTACAAAAGTGGTGCTGAGCACATTTAAATAGGTGGCCGGCCAGTCCACCTTGGCGAGCAGGGAATCGGTGGTGAAGTCGGCCAAGCCGATGCCGGTGGCGTTGCCCTTGCTGCGGGAATCTAGATCGAGGGCTGCAATCCGCCTGATCCGGGGGTTTTCAGGCTCCGGTTCACCCTGGATGCGAAGGCGCCCGATGATGTTGGTATCCATCCCGGTCCCGCTGAAACATTTGCCTATCGACCGGACTATCAGCAAATCCAGCGACTGGAAAGGCAGGTGCGGCATCAGCTGTCGCGCCGTTTCCAGCAGCTCCCGTTCCCGATCAAAGAACTGCTCCGGCTCGATCCCGGCAATCTGGGCGGTCTGTTCGCGGGCATTTTCTACAATAGCCAACCCGTACCACACCGGGAGCCGGTCCATCATATACGAAGCCACTCCCGGAATGTACCTCTCCAGGCCCCTGATGCCATAACCGTGGAGGGTTTCTGCTCCCTTGGGGTTTCCCAATCCCACAGCCATCATCTTGATCAGTCCGCTTTCTATCGGGCCGTGAAAAGAGGTATGGGGCTTGACCCGGTTGATGATAATCAACCCGTCGCATTCCAACGCAACCTTGTTGATGTAAACCGGCGGCCCCCCCTCAAGCTCTCCCAGCCTGACAACTTCACTGCAGGCCAGGAAGGGTGCTCCAAGCACAGTTTCGGTAATACCAAGCCCTGCCAACAGCTCCATCTGCCCCTCCGCCGTACCTCCCCCGTGGGAGCCCATGGCAGGGATGATACATGGCAGATAACCCTTGTTTTTCAGAAACTGAACCACTGTAGACAGAATCGGTACGATGTCGGAGATGCCTCTACTGCCTGCAGTCAGCCCGACCCTGGCCCCGGTTTTCATTTTTCTCCAAAAAGTCGAAGCCTCCAAAACTGCGATGACCTCGCTCTGGAGATCGTCGATCGCAGGTGCTGGAGGTGTATACCTGGCCGGATACATGACCGGAAATTCCATGGCCATCCTCTCCTGTTTTTAAATAAGGCGCGGAAGGCTCGCTGACACACTGTTTTGCCTGAGTGACGCCTATTTGACCGGAACACAATCTTCAAGCCCGATCTTAGCATAAGTGCCGTCTGAATCATATACGCAGCAGGCATGTATGCTGCATGCACGCAATCATTCATTAGGCCAAGGGGATCTAAAAAACACCCTTCAGGTGCTCCACCGCAGGCTCACCTGGCCCGGAAAGGGTGATCGCCACCACATCGAAGCGCAGTTCCCGCTCGCCGCGACCGTTGATTTTTAAAAAGAATTCGGCCAGGCGCCTGATCCGGGCCTGTTTCTTTCGCCCCACCGCCTCCTGAGGCCGACCGTAAGCCGCCCCGCGCCTGGTCTTCACTTCGACAAAGACCAACACCGGCCCTTCCATCATGATCAGGTCGATCTCGCCGCTGCGGCAGCGCCAGTTCTGTGCCACCAGTTGGTATCCCAGGCCCAAAAGAAAAGAAAGGGCGATCTGCTCGCCCTTGATCCCGGTGTTTTGTCTCATCCTGGTCATTCCAAAATTCATTCCTTCCAAATAAAGGCGTTTCATCTACCCGGCCTAACGTCTAAGGCATAACACCACTGCATAAGTCACAGCCTGCAAGGTCCTCGTGGATCTGATTCGCCAGTCGCATCCTAGGTAATCGAGAACGCCTTGCTCGTACTCGATACCGCCGGACTGGATGCGCCCGATATCTTGATCGCATAGCCGGAACCTGGGGCCAACCAGGGTGATACTAACCAAAGGCCGGAATAGACCCCGCTCTTGCTACAAACGCAATAGCCGAGAGTCTGAACCAGCCGCCCGTTTTGAATCAGCGTAATTGTCAGGGTGCCCGGCGAACCGGTAACGCTCCAGCTCAACGCCTTGATAGTTCCTCTCTTCCATGTCGCGCCACCGGCGGGAGATATGATCGTTATGCCAGATGCAACAGGTGTGGGCGCAGGGGCAGGTGTGGTTATGGCGAACTGCCCGCTCGCACCGGTGCAGGCTGTGCTTGAAACCTGGATCTGGTAGTTGGCTGCTGCTGCCAGGTTGGTTGGTATCGTCCAGGCATAAACACCGCTCGCCACAGTCACGCTTGTGGCAATAGGGCTGTTCGCCTGGCCGCCTTTTAGGAGTTCGATATTGACCTGGCCTGGATTGCCGGTATAGCTCCAGGTAATGTTCAGATTCGAACCAGTCGTCACTGTAGCCCCGCTCGCCGGAGAGGTGACTGTTATGGTCGGCTTCTGGGCGGAGCAGGTGAAGTTCAGATTCGTGGCATTTCCGGTAAAATCAAGATTGATGGACGCAGGAGTGAAAGTGTAGCCTGGGCTTGACGGGGTGATCTGATAGGTCGTCCCGGCCTCGAAGTCTCCCTGGGTCCATGCCCCTGAAGTGCTGCACGCCACCGGACCGGGCAGATAGCCGCTGCCGGTGACTCTCATGAAGCTAATGGTCACTGGAGGCAGCGTCCCCACATCGGTGCCGGCACCGACCTGGCCAGAGGCGGTACAAAAGTCGAGAGGCGGGTTGTTCGTCGCATCGACCATCGTTTCCGCTTCCTCGATCTCCTTCTCGGCGTATGTGTAGCTCATCCAGCCATAGCCGCTGTGGCCCCAACTCGTCCCCCAGGAGTTGATGAATTCCAGAGCGCCGGTACCATCTTCCATCTGATGGTTGTTATCGTAACCAACAATGCAGATGCCGTGTCCACCAGCCAACGAAAGGCCGGCAATATCCGCAATGTTGATGTCTCCGGTCTGTTGCCAGCCATTGGACCAGTATACCCAGGCACCGGCCTCGACCGGGCCCTTCGTCAGGGCATACTTGATGTTGTAAACCTGGCTGTCCAACGGGACCGAAGACCAACTCGCTTCTTTGAAGTGGGCCGCCCGGGCCTTCTGCAGCACCGTTGGCTGAGTGGTGTAATCGTTCTGGTTGTAGGGCATGTCGTCCAGAGTGTCGCAGCCCTGGCTCACCAGCAGGTTCATGGCAGAGGCAATCGAGATCCCGTTGTCCTGCCCACCGTCGAGCTGGTTATAGATGTAGGCTGGACTGAACTCATGGCTCGCCGTGCTATCTCCCCAACCCCGTAGCACTTGCTCCTGGTAACTCTTGTAGGCATAGCCCACGCTCCAGGCCACACAGCTTCCCTGGGTTCCCTGGTCCCCTACCGGGGGCATGTTCGCCATCCAGTTTTCAGAACTGGGTAACGGCGTGGAATTAAGAGGACGAACTGCGAGGCTGTGTTGTGAAAGAGTGCTCCTGTCACTGGACAATCGGCCAAGCGGGTGATGCTTCGGTGTGCCGCCGCTCGCAAAAGCAGGTACGAACGCCATGAACAAAAGCAGCATCGTAACAATTACAGAGACAGCCTTCCACCTGAATCCCCTCACCATACGAATCAACCTCCTCTGTGCTGATGCACCGAACGGTAAACCCCGAACAATGAAAAACCCTGCACCGGGTACCGGATCAGGGGAGATCTCCTTCTCTGACTGGCAACCCGACCGTCATGGCCTCCCGGCTTTAGACTCGTTGGCTTTGCGTCTCCGGCTTTCACCGGTTTTGCCTTTTTCAGCTATTATGGAATTGTAAAAACCTATCTTTCTCTGTCTTGATATCCTATGTCTTGATATCCTTGAAAAAGTCTTTTTATTATCAAACCATTACACGCTTAATTTTAGCAACGCTATTAAGCGTTTGCAACCCCTTTTCTGGAAATATTTCTACTATTCGTTATACCGGCTGGAGTTTCTATGGCAGCCCTGCGGCACGAATTCTTGAAACAATCCATAAACAGTGTTAATGTTCAGATTAAGGATATGGAAAACGGAGATGAGAAGCCTGTACCGTAAGCACTTCCAAACCATCCTAAGGGCACTCGGCAAGGCTGTGCGCAACGTCTATCAGGACCGGCTGGTGACGCTGGCCGTGTTCGGCTCGGTAGGACGGGACACGCCGCGGCCGGATTCAGATATCGATCTGTTGATCATTGCCAAGAACCTGCCTCACGGCCGGATGCAGCGGATGGACGAGTTTACAGCGGTAGAACGCCGGCTCGCGCCCATCCTCGAGATGATGCGCAATCACGGCATTAGCACCTCTTTGTCGCCCGTCTTCAAGATGCGCAGTGAGGTGCTGCAGGGAAGCCTGCTGTTTCTGGACATGATTGATGACGCCCTGCTGCTCTATGATCGTGACCACTTCTTCAGCCACTACCTGGAAACATTCAGGGAGCGGCTTGCACGGATGGGGGCGCGCAAGATCCTTCGTGGGGGCGCCTGGTACTGGGTACTGAAAGAGGATTACGCCGTGGGGGAGGAATTCGAGCTGTGATCAACCGGACACTGGCCCAAAGCTATCTGCTCAAGGCGGTCAAGCGGCTGAAGGTGTTGACACTGCTGCTTGACGAAGAAGCATATTCTGATGTGGTGCGCGAGGCGCAGGAGTTGGTGGAACTGGCGCTCAAGGGAGTGCTGCGGGAGATCGGAGTCGAGCCCCCCAAGCAGCACGACATCGGCAGCCTGGTTGTGGAGTTCAATACCCGGCTGCCCCGGGAGGTGGCTGGGAGGCCAAGAAGCTGGCCGAGATCTCCAAATGGCTGCGCAAGGAGCGGGAGTTCTCCTTTTACGGTGATGTGGACTTCATCCCCACCGAGGAATACCGTCGTGAGGATGCCGAGCGAGCGCTCCGGGACGCCGAGTTCGTAGTCCGGATGGCCACCAGGGTGATCGCGCCTAATCCCCTCCCCTGACTCCATGAAAAGTGCGGCGGTGCAACAAACACGGTCCAAAAATACGCAGCGCCTCGAGGTGTGCGGCTGTGGGGTAGCCCTTGTTCTGTTCAAAATGGTACCTGGGATATAAGCGGCTGTAATAGGTCATGATGGCGTCGCGGGTGGTTTTGGCGATGATGGACGCTGCGGCCACGGCGGCGCTTTTGGCATCCCCCTTGATGATCGAGGTTTGGTTGATGGCGACACCGGGCAGCTTCCAGCCGCCGTCGATCAGCACATGGTCGGGGCTCATGCGGAGATTGGCGAGAGCCAATCTCATAGCCATAAAAGTGGCCTGGTGGATGTTATAGCGGTCGATCAGCCCAGCCGGGATAATTCCGACCGCCCAGGCAACTGCACGCTGCTTGATCGCTGCCGCCAACGTCCGGCGCAGCAAAGGAGGCACGACCTTGCTGTCATTCAAACCAGTGAGCAGCAACTGCTCCCTGATGACCACTGCCGCCGCCACTACAGGACCCGCCAGAGGCGCCCGCCCGGCCTCATCGATGCCGGCCACCAGGTGCGCGCCGTTAAACCAGAGCGACTCCTCATAAATGTGCAGCTGCAGCAGCCGGTTCAACTCCTCTGCTGACAGCTCGCTATCGTGATCAAGGCTGCTGTTTTTAAACTCCGGCTCATGGTTCATGATCGTCACGCCACCATTTTTTAAAATGCACGGGCCGTCTATTCATTTGCGTCCGGCTCTTCCAGAGAGATACGCCCAAGCTTGCCGTTTCTAAAAGATTCGAGCAGAAAGGAGCCGGCTCTATGCGTATCCGGAACCCCATTGCCGAGAATAAATCCCCTGTTGCGGGCGATCAGTTCCAGGCCTTCATCCTCTGCGTATAAAAGGCCTTGCATAAGTGATGGATAATTACCTCTGAGAAAAGCAAGCAGCCACTCGCCAACAGCCTCGACCTGGTAGTCCTTCGCAGCCAGGGCGCCAATCGCAGCCAACTTCAACTTCTGTTCATGTTTTACGCTTCCGACAGCGATGATCCCCGGAGTATCCAGGACCGAGATTCCTGCGTTCAAGTGCACCCATTGCGGCCCCTTGGTCAATCCCGGAGTGTTGCCGGTGCGCATGGACTGCCGTCCGATAAGCCTGTTCAGGAAGGTCGATTTCCCGGTGTTTGGGATCCCCAGCACCGCCACCCGAACACCGCGGCCGCATCTGCCTTTTAAGGCCAAGGCCTCGTTCAGCATGAGCGTCTTCTGCCCGATGTTTTTGTGCACCGCCTGCAGCCCCCGCCCGCTCTTGGCGTCGACGGCCACGGCCTCTCTGCCGCTTCTGTGAAATAAATCAAGCCAGGCACTGGTTGCTTGATGATCAGCCAGGTCGGCTTTGTTTAAAACGAGCAAGCGCTGTTTATTTAGAGCTAGCCTGGACGCCAGGAGGCTGCCGGAGCTTTTCGGGCAGCGGGCATCCACCAATTCGCATACCAGGTCAACCACTTTTAGATATTTGTTGATCAGATCCAGGCTGCGACTGCTGGCATTTACTCCCGGAACAGTTTTCACTGCAGCACCCCGATGCGATTCGGAGGCCAAAACACAAGGAAGGCCTTGCCGATCATATTGCCCTTGGGCAGAGGGCCCCAGTAACGGCTGTCATCGCTGTCATTGCGGTTGTCCCCCAACACAAAATAACAACCTGGAGGCACTTTGACCGGGGCAAAATTAGCCATGGTCTCACGCGGCAGATATGGCTCATCCATCCGCCTGCCGTTGATGTAGAGGTAGTTATTCCGGATAGCTACAGTCTCCCCTTCAAAAGCAATCAATCTCTTGATAAAATCCCGGGAGGGATCCTTTGGGTAGCGAAAGACGACGATATCTCCGCGCTGCGGCGCCCGGAAGCGATACAACAACATGTTGACAATGATCCGGTCGTTGGGCATCAGGGTAGGTTCCATGGATTCAGAAGGAATATAAAAGGGTTGGATGATAAAGAGGCGGAGCAGCGTGGCCAGCACTATGGCCAAAATCACCGATTCCACGAGATCCCGCCACAGGGAAGGATGTTCAGCCTCTTTGTCGACGCCCAAAATCGCCACTACTTCCTTTCCTGGATACGGGTAGCTGCGAAAATCGCCTTAACTTCCTTTCCTGGACACGGTCGCACCGCCTAAGACCGCCGCTACTTCCTTTGCTTAATACTTCCTTTCCTTAATACGCGTAGCCTTTCCAACCCTGTTTCTCAGGTAGTAGAGCCTTGCCCGGCGGACTCTGCCCCGGCGCACCACTTCGATCTTATCCAGGCGCGGGGAATGTATGAGAAAGGTCCTTTCAACCCCCACGCCATAAGATACACGCCTCACGGTGAAGGTTTCACTCAAACCGGCTCCACGCTTTCTGATCACCGCGCCCTCGAATATCTGGGTACGCTCCCGGCTTCCTTCAATAACCTTCACGTGCACCTTTACACTATCTCCAGGACGAAAAGGCGGAATTTCCTTTTTCATATAGTCCTGTTCTATCATTCTAATAGGATCCATATCGTAAAGACCTCCTTGATCCGGCATCTCTTCAGATAAATGCCGCCGCTAATTATAGCATAGCAGCGGGCAATCCACAACATTTACCAGCACGGGCTTTGATCAGCCGTGCTTCGCATAGCCCGCTGCAGGCAGGCTGCGGGTTACCTGCCCCGCAAGGCCTCCACGGCCTTTTTGGCCCAGAGCGAGTCAGCCAAAATGGCCCTGCCAACCCCGATCAGATCCGCTTTACCTTCCCGCAACAGGCGGTCGGCGACCCCCGGGTCCTTGATGCCGCCGGTCAGAATGACAGGAATGCCAACCACCTGTTTCAAGGCTTCTGTCAGAGGGGCGAAATATCCAGACCCCCCTCCAGCGCCGGCGTTCTCCCCGTCGTCGTGCGCGGCGCCCGCTGCAGCCGGCCCGGTGCTGGCCCCGGGAATGCTAAATCCGCAAAAACCGCCCGATACGTCCAGGACATCCACTCCCGCGGCCTCCAGCGCCTGGGCGGCCATAATGCTGTCCTCGATTGTCGTGCCGCCGTCGCAGTAATCGGAAGCGCCCAGGCGGACGAAGACCGGGAAATCAGCACCCAGTGCCTCCCGGACCGCCTGGACTATTTCCAGATGTATTCTGATGCGGCCGTTCACCTCTCCCCCGTATTCGTCGCGGCGCCGGTTGGTTAAAGGCGAGAAGAACTGGTTGAGAAGAAAGCCGTGCGCGGAGTGGAGCTCGACTCCGTCAAAACCGGCCGCCCTCGCTCTTCCGGCTGCTGCGGCGAAAGATTTTATCAAGCTTGCGATCTCCTCTTTGTCAAGCTCTCTCGGAGACGAGCCCCTGCGGGGATTATCGACTGCCGAAGGCGCTACCGGCCTGCCGCCGGTAATTTCGGGACTGGCGGCGCTGCCGGCATGATTGATCTGCATGATCGTTTTAGAACCCTGGCCGTGTATTACCGATGCCAACTTCATCAAGCCATCGATCACAGCATCATCGGCTGCGCTCAACTGGCGCTCGTGGGCCTTTCCCTCGGGGCTGACATAACTGTGTTCGATAATGACCAGGCCGATATAGCCGCCGGCAGATTTCTCCTGGTAATAGGCCAGCATTTCCGGGGTGACATGCCCGTCCGTCAGGGCCTTGGCGGTGGCCATAGGCGGCATCACCAGCCGGTTGTTCAGACGCATGTTTTTGATCGTGATCGGGTCGAGGAGACTGGTTGGAATCAGAAACACCCCCTGCTTTCAATATGTAGATGATCGCCGGCTTCAGCTTCCCTCTTCCAAAAACAGGCCGTCGATCACGCTCTGCTCATCTTCTCCCCACTGCAGATCGCGGAGCAGGTCCGGACGGTGCCAGAATGTCTTGGCCAGGGCCTTGGCCCGGCGCCAACGCTCAACTGCCTGATGGTCGCCACTCAGGAGAATTGCAGGCACCTCCCAATCACGGAAACGGCGCGGCCTGGTGTATTGCGGATACTCCAGCAAGCCTCCCCTGAAAGATTCCTGATGCAGCGAACTCTGCTCCACCACCCCGTCGACCAGCCTGGACACGCAGTCGATCAGGACAAGGGCTGCGGCCTCGCCGCCTGTCAGTACATAATCCCCGATCGAGATCTCATCTGTCGCCAGGCGTCTCACCCTCTCGTCAACGCCTTCATAATGACCGCACAAGATCGTGATCTCATCTATCTGCGCCATTTCATACGCCCTTGCCTGTGTCAGTGTCTTGCCTTGCGGGGACAGTAAAATTACCCGGGCCGCGGCGGCTTCGCCTAAAGATTCGAGACAGCGGAACAGCGGCTCAGGCTTCAGCACCATGCCCGGGGCCACCGCCGAATGGATAGTCGTCCACCTTCTGATGCTTGTCTTCGGACCATTCCCTGAAGTTGATCAGGTTGATCTGCAGCAGGCCTCTGTCGCATGCGCGCTTCAGTATGCTGCCGCTCAAAAAGCCGTGCAGCATCTCTGGGAATAGGGTCAGCACGTTGATCACCATTGCCTGCTCAACTCCAGGAAGCCGCCACTTCTTAAGTGGAGGTAGTTCACTCCAGCATGCCGGGCAGCGGCTCGATGATCATCTGCCCCGCTTCTGTATCGATCTTTCTGACGACTGATTGCAGCGCTGGAATCAGGAGTTCGCCCCCGCTCCCGTCCCTGACCACGTATACGTCGTTGCCGCCTGTCGTCAGCACCTCTGTGACCACTCCCACCAACTCCCCGGCAAGAGTGAGCACCGAGAGGCCGACAATCTCAAACTGATAGAAGGCGCCCTCCTCAAGCGGCCACAACTCCTCCCGCGGCACTTGCAGCAGAGCCCCTCGCAGCCGCTTGGCCTGTTCCGGCGTATTTATCCCTGCCAGTTTCAGAATCACGCGATCTTTCCGGACGGAGGCCCATTCCACGTCCATGCACACCGGCTGTGCGGAGCTGTTGATCCAGAGCCGCCGGGTCGATCTGAAACGCTGGGGAAAATCAGTGAGAAGCAACACCAGCACCTCTCCGTGACAACCATGGGGTGCAGCTATTTCTCCGACCGTGATGTATTGTTCCTCCACAGGCGATCACCATCGCTACATCGGCAAAGTAAGCCCAGGCTGGCTGAATCGAACGCTCTTCCTTCTGCCTGCTGCTGACACCGGCAGCCATGCAAGCCGGCAGCCATGAAATAGTGCCTGCAAAGCTCCAGGCGCTGAGATTACGAGGTGATCTCCACCGACACCTTTTTCCCCGTCTTAGCTGCCTGTGCCTTGGCAAGTGTGCGGATTGCCCGGGCGATCTTCCCCTGTTTGCCGATAATTTTCCCCATGTCTTCGCTGGCCACCTGGAGCTCGATCAGGATAGTGTCATCCGATTCTTCCGCCTTGATCTGGACAGCCTCGGGGTTGTCAACCAACGCCTTGGCAAGCATCGCGACTAGCTCCTGCATCGTAGTCCCCCCGGTCACTATTGGCCTGCCTGGCCTGTCTGGTGCTTCTGCCAGACTCCGGCCTTTTTAAACAGCGCCCTGACCGTGTCTGAAGGCTGCGCCCCCTTTGCCATCCAGGACAGCGCCTTTTCTTCATCGATTTTGATAACCTCAGGGTTGGCCACCGGCTGATAATAACCGATCTCCTCGATAAACCTTCCATCGCGCGGCGAGCGAGAGTCCGCCACTACCACCCGGTAGTAAGGCTTCTTCTTGGCTCCAATCCTTTTCAACCTGATCCTAGTTGCCAAAATCAGATCCTCCTCCTGATATTAGAATTGGATATAAATAAGGATATATTAGAATGGGAGTTTAAGCCTCATCTTGCGGCCGGTTTTGCCGGCGCCCGGGCGCCCGCCGGGCGCGGCACCCGGAGGGCACCCGGCACGCGCTGCTGAACTGCTTGAAAAGCCGCTTGGTCTGCTCGAACTGTTTGAGAAGACGGTTGACGTCCTGTACGGAGGTGCCGCTGCCCATAGCGATCCGCTTCCGCCTGCTGCCGTTGATAATCGAGGAATTGCTTCTCTCGCCCGGAGTCATGGACTTGATGATCGCCTCGATGCGGACCACCTCTTTCTCATCGAATCCTTCCTGTATCTGTCTCAGCTGTTTGACGCCGCCAAGACCGGGGATCATCCCCAATACTTGGTCGAGAGGACCCATGGAGCGCACCTGGCCGATCTGGGCCAGAAAATCATCCAGGGTGAACTCCTGGCTGCGGAGCTTCCTCTATCTGGTGAGCCTGATCCTGGTCAAATGCCGCCTGAGCCTTCTCGATCAGGCTGAGCATATCACCCATGCCCAGGATCCTGGCAGCCATCCGGTCCGGATGAAAGGGCTCAAGGGCATCGAGCTTCTCACCCACTCCGATGAACTTGATGGGACATCCGGCAACCGCCCTGACCGACAGGGCAGCTCCTCCGCGAGTATCGCTGTCCAGCTTGGTCAAGATCACGCCGGACAATCCGAGATCTTCATTGAAGCCCCGGGCCACGTTCACCGCATCCTGGCCGGTCATGGAATCCACTACCAGCAAAGTCTCCTGGGGGGCCAGGATTTTTTTAACTGCGCCAGTTCTTCCATCAGGGCAGCATCGATGTGCAGCCTGCCGGCGGTGTCGACGATGATCAGGTCGCATCCCTTGCTGCCGGCTTCCGCCAGGGAGGCCCGGGCTGTCTCCAGTGGGCTGACGTCTGCCCCCAGGCTGAAAAAAGAGACGTCAATCTGGTTGGCCAGCACCTGCAGCTGATGAATAGCCGCCGGACGATAGATATCAACGCCCACCAGAAGAGGGCGGCGCCCCTGTTTCCGGTAATGAAGCGCCAGCTTGCCGGCAGTGGTTGTCTTGCCGCTTCCCTGAAGCCCGACCAGCATCAACACGGTGACGCCGGAGGGATTGAGGCTGATCTGCCCCTGTTCCTCGCCCATCAGCCTGGTGAGCTCTTCATTGACGATCTTGATGATCTGCTGCGCCGGAGTGAGGCTCTCCAAGACCTCGGACCCCAGGCTCCGCTCCCTGATGCGCTGTATAAAATCCTTGACCACGGGCAGGCTGACATCTGCTTCCAGGAGGGCCAGCCTCACCTCGCGCAGCGCCTCGTTGATATCGGCTTCAGTCAGTTTTCCTTTTCCCCGCAGCTTTTTAAAGGTATTTTGCAGTTTTTCGGACAAACCTTCAAGGAACATCGACGATGACTCCTCCGTTGTGCCGGGTTTTCTTGCCTTCAAGACGGCCGGCGAGCAACCCCAGTTTCTGCTCGTACTTCTCCAGGGCGTTTTCGGCGCGCCGCAGCAGATCGTAGACGGCCTGCCTGCTCACCCGGCACTCCTCAGCGATCTCCCCCAGAGATAGGTCCTGCTCGTAATAGAGCCTGACCGCCTCCCGCTGTTTGGGGGTCAGCAGGGGTCCATAAAGGTCGAAAAGAAGAGTGATCCGCCCCAGCTTGCTCAGGATCATGCATTCACCGTTTTCGGGCTTGGCACCAGGCTGTTGCCCATCAGGCTGTCAAGGTAAAATACTTAACACTATCTTATATGCTAACAGGGAATCTGTCAAATCACAAGCGGCGGTTTGCAGCCCATTTACCTCAGATCAGCGCGTAAGGCGGCGACGCCCTTCCCCCTTTTTTATTGTGAGGAAGGGCCTGCACATTCCTCATGCTATAATATTTTCCCGGCTTGCCTCTCAATCTCGAGCTATTCGATGCGCCCGTCGAGCAGATGCCGGTAACAGCTGCAGCCGGGAGCTTCCGGGAGGGCTGCCAGCAGCTCGAGCAGGAGCGAGCGCAGCTTGTCATTGTTTTGGTTGAACACCTCGATCACCGCTTCGTGAGTAACTGCAGTGATGTCGGGGTTTCCTTCCAGTCCGACATCATAGTCGGTGATTGCATATTCCATCGGAATCGGACACTAATTCCGTTGTAAGTCGGCCACCTGTTCCGCTCTAAGCCGGCCAGCGATTCCGGGATGCCCGGCCACCTGTAAAATTTCCAGTTGACAGTCGGAGCAGAGCGACGAAAAAGAAGGATGACGCATAGTCACACCATCCTGTCCGAATTGAGTTAGAAGGCGATCGGTGTTATGTAGCGGCGGTGGCCTGTTTGTTGGCAGACACCTTCCTCAGAACGGGCCTGTTAACGTTATGCGATACGAATTGTGAATGATGCGGTCGATGATGGCATCAGCCAGGTGGGGTCCGGTATAGTTCTCGTGCCAGTTTTCCAGTGGTAACTGAATGTCTTGGATCTACAGTATAGGGCCTTCGGGTAGTGTTGGCAAGGATGTTGCGAAAACAGGTACCGGGGTATAGCTTACACAGAGATGGTCGTGTGCCTCCCGGAAAAGCTGGCGGGCCTACGCCGGCAATATCGAGAATTCTTTCCCGTAGGAGAGGACTTCCCAAACCTCTGCGTAGAATAGGTCATTTCAATGTAATTTCCTCCATTGAGCGGCTAATACCTGTTTCCTGCGTTTCGAAAAAATTACGCTGTGAACTGATGTAACCGCCTCAGTTCGAGGCAAACAGTCCGTGTGCGCCAAATGATCATAGGGGGTTATTTTGTGAAGAAACTATTCATAACTGCGGTTCTGATGATTAACATGCTTTTAACAGCAACCGTGCCGGGATACGCAACCGCATCACCGGCTAGCTGGTCACCGGTGGGTGGAACTCCTTGGTCACAGGTGGCCGGTCATGAGTACCTCACCAATGTCTATCGTCTTGTCGCGATCAGTGGAACTTTGTATGCCGGGACAGATGGCGGCGTGTGGTCTTGGGACGGCTCCACCTGGTCCCAGGTAGGCGGCTCCAATGTTTTTACTGGCGACGACGCAGCCGTCTATGATCTTGCCGTGGTCAACAGCACTTTGTACGCTGGGACCTGGGGCGGAGTTGTGTGGTCATGGAACGGCTCCTCCTGGTCTCGGGTTGGTGGTTCCGGATCCCGCCTGGACGACGCGGAAATTGTCAATAGCCTTGCCGCGGTCAACGGCACGTTGTACGCCGGGACACCCTATGGCGTGTGGGCCTGGAACGGCTCGTCATGGTCATCGGTGCCTGATTCCGTCTGGCCCGCAGACTTTGCGGGCGGCGCGGTAAATGGCCCAAGGCTGGCTGCGATCAACGGAACCTTGTATGCCGGAACATACGGGCACGGCGTGTGGTCGTGGGACGGCTCCACCTGGAACCAGGTGGGTGGTTCCGGAGGCCTCGCGGGCAGCGCGTCAATGGTCGGGAGTCTTGCTATGGCTAACGGCGCGTTGTATGCCGGGACAGATGGCAGCGGCGTGTGGTCATGGAACGGCTCTTCTTGGTCTCAGGTGAGCGGTACTGATGGGCCTACCGGGCGATGCGAGTGGTGTTCAGAGTCTTGACGACACATTGTACGCCATTTCATCCGGCGGCGTATGGTCATGGAACGGTTCTCCTTGGTCCCAAGTGAGCGGTACCGGAAGCCTTCCGGGCGGTGCGACAATTATTAGGTGTCTTGCTGCGGTCAACGGAACGTTGTACGCCGGGACAGACGAAGGCGTGTTCAGCATACCGATAACTAAAACTCTACCCAGCACGGTTGAATTCACTATTGGCAGTGAGCAGTACACTTCTGACGGCATTGCCCACAGTGTTAGTACAGTGCCGTTTATAGAAAACGGTCGCACCTATTTGGGCATACGTGCTATGGGCTATGCGATCGGCATGGATGATAGCGACATAGTCTGGGACTCCGGTAGCGGTACGGCCACCTTCAACTATAATAGCCATACCCTAGTTTTTACTTTGGGCAGCAAAAGCTACACGGTGGACGGTAGCTCCCAGCAGATGGACGTGACACCTATCGACGTGAACGGGCGTATATTTGTGCCGGCGAGTTTTTTCGCTCAGGCTTTCGGCTATCAGGTCTCGTGGGACCAAGCTACCCAAGTCGTATCATTGACTTTACAAGGCTGACGAACATCAGGCAAATGAGTACGGACAGCGAAGGTTAAATCAGCGGGTGCCACTCTGGTTAACTATATGCCCTAATTATCCCTTTAATGGGAGCTAAACAAGTGGTCGGCTAGCCCGGAATGAGTGGCCAACGTTCAGCGGAACGAGTGGCCGGTCGAAAACGGAATAGGTGGCCGGCTAAAGCCGGAATATACAATTGTCTGGGCATGACCTTAAACTGGCTCTGGTAAACCAATCTATATGTTGCGATATCGTGTTCACAACTTCTTGATGATGTGGGCGACCAGGCGCAGGTTATGCTCTATCAGTATGTTGCGGGCCTCCTCGTCTCCCTGCTTCATGAGCTGCAGGCAGCGAAGCTCATCATCTTCGGAAAGCGGCTGGGGGAAAACATTGTTGCTGATGTAGGCGGACAGGAAGACAAGCCCCTGAAGAAAAGAAATAGCTGTTGCCAAGAACAGCTCTGAAAGCACGTCAATCCCCTCCGGATTTTAACGTCACCGTTAAATCATATGGGGATTGACGATATTTGGTGCCTGGCCACCAGGAAGTGGACGATGCCGGTATGGGACTGGAAGAGTTGCCTCTCCCAGTTCGCCATCCACTTCGGAGATCGACTGAGCGGGATGATGATCGCATAGCCCAGGAGTTTATCGCTCTTGTTCTCCCTGGAGATAAGGAAAAAGTGGGGATATGACCCCCACTATCTCCAGGCAGAACCCCACCGGGCGCTCGGGTTGCTCTCCAGCATTGCCCTATCCTCCCGTGGGTAAGAGCCATGAATATTCTGGCCAATACTTGGCAAAATGATTCAAGAAAGACTGTTTGTATGGTTAAATCGGCTTTTAGGAAGGAATCTCATTTACACAAAACTTTGTACATACCCTATGCAACCTTTTTAGACGCAGTAGCCATCATCAGAGTTCTATTACCACATACTGAAGATCGCGTATGGCAATAACCTTAACTGCCTCATACGCCAGTGCTGCCGCTTATATTAATAATGAAAACTTACCACCACGCAACAACCTGGCCATTGCCGCCATTGCCACCTGGATAGTTATGGCCGGAAACAGAACCGCCGCCGCCGCCGGCTCCAATTCCTCCATTGCCACCAGGGCATCCAAGGGCTCCGCCGGTGCCGAACATCGAGTTTGCACCATACCCCATATTTGAAGGGCCTGTACTGCCCCCAGCTATGCCAGGCATGGAGTCGGCGCAATATGCTCCGTTTCCGCCACCATTACCTCCACCCTGGCCCGTACCCATGCCGCTCCCACATACACTGCCGCCGCCGCCGGGACCACCAACAATATTAACGCCATTGCCACTAAACGATGAAGAAGTCCCACTTGATCCCGGAGAAGCATTCCCAGGCTGAAGGCCACTGGCAGGGCCTCCTGCGCCTCCGCTACCGATGGTTATTGTATATTGTTGGCCTGGCGTTACCGCAACTTGAGCGATAGCGCATCCACCAGGGCCGCCGCCGCCGCCACGACCGCCACTTGTGCCGGAATAACCTCCCGCCCCGCCTCCGCCGCCACCGCAAACAAACGCTATAACCTCCGACACATTTACAGGAATCGTGAACGTACCATTAGAAGTGAAGGACTGTGAGCCAAGCGTTTGTTGTGAATAATACCACCACGCAACAACCTGGCCATTGCCGCCATTGCCACCTGGATAGTTATGGCCGGAAACAGAACCGCCGCCGCCGCCGGCTCCAATTCCTCCATTGCCACCAGGGCATCCAAGGGCTCCGCCGGTGCCGAACATCGAGTTTGCACCATACCCCATATTTGAAGGGCCTGTACTGCCCCCAGCTATGCCAGGCATGGAGTCGGCGCAATATGCTCCGTTTCCGCCACCATTACCTCCACCCTGGCCCGTACCCATGCCGCTCCCGCATACACTGCCGCCGCCGCCGGGACCACCAACAATATTGACGCCGTTGCCACTAAACGATGAAGAAGTCCCACTTGATCCCGGAGAAGCATTCCCAGGCTGAAGGCCACTGGCAGGGCCTCCTGCGCCTCCGCTACCAATAGTTATTGTATATTGTTGGCCTGGCGTTACCGCAACTTGAGCGATAGCGCACCCGCCAGGGCCGCCACCGCCGCCATAACCGCCACTTGTGCCGGAATAACCTCCCGCACCGCCTCCGCCGCCACCGCAAACAAAGACGATGAAACGAGTGACTCCTGCGGGAACAGTGAAATTAGATGTTCCAGGAGTGCTATATGTTTGCGAGCCATTTGTCGTTTGGCTGATCTGACCAACCGCACCTTGTGCGCCTGCGGCATTCACTCCTGCAATTCCTAACGTGTAGCTTGTTCCGGACGTCAGGCCGCTGAACGTATAGCTCGTTGTCTTGATATGTGAGTTGTTGATAACCCATGAGCTGCCGTTCCAGATGTAGGAATTATAGTAGGAGGCGCCGTATAGTAAGTTCCAGGATACCTGTATCGATGAGCCAGTGACTGAACTCACGCTGACTGTCGGGGTTGCTGTTAAGGTATAACCGGTTACGCTTGCCTGATTTCCTGGATTACCGCTCGAATCGAGAGCACATACTGCCAGGGCGTATGATGATCCCGCGCTTAAGCCGGTATATGTATAAACTGTTCCGGTGACGTTTGTAAGATAGGCACTGTTCTCATAGAGATTGTAGCTGGAGGCGCCGGTTTCGGAACTCCACGAAACTGAAATCTGCGATGAAGCGGCGCCTGTTTGACTGAAATTGCTGGGGGGAGCCAAGGCCTGGTATACGGTGAGGGTCAGGGTATTGCTGGTGACTGTGCCGATGCTGGCGGTTACTCCTACCTGCCCGAAATTGGTGATGGTCAGGGTGCTGCCGGAGACGGTGGCCGGGCCGGAGTAGACTGCCCAGGTGACGCTCTGGCCAGTAATGCTGTAGGGATTACCAAACTGGTCGGCGCCGGCCAGGGTTAGGTTCGCCAGGTTATAATTGACCGGTGTATTATTGTAAACCAGGGGCGGGGACGGGCTCCCGCTCAGGTTGAGGCCGGAAAAGACCGGAGGCGCCTGGGCGATGGTGAAACTCAGGGTATTGCTGGTGATATTATTGATGCTGGCGGTTACTTCGATCTGCCCGTAATTGTTGATGGTCAGGATGCTTCCTGAGACAGTGGCTGGGCCGGAGTTGACTGTCCAGGTTATCACCAAGTTGCTGAGGTCAAAGTGATATCCGAACTGGTCAGCCCCGGTCAGGAGAGTGCTCAAATCAAAGGTCAGGGGTGTTCCGTTGTAGGTCAGGTTCGGATTGCCGCTCAAGACAAGAGTGGTCAGGACCGACGGAGTGGATGATGCACCCGTCAGGTTGCCTGCCGCATCGTAGGAAAAGTTTGTGGCAGCCCTTGCAGCAGGTATGATCAATAGGAATAAGGGCAATAGAAGTATAAGCAACTTCTGCATGAAACTTGATTTCATACTTGACTCCCCCCAAGAATAAATGATTGCAATCTTTCCCTTGAAAAGGCAAATAGCCGACTATTTATCTAACAGAAATGAAACATGAGAAACATGGGGACGGTTCTTCTGTTAATTAGCATTGAATATTAGAACGTGTGATATTCCCATACCCTGGTAGCTTCTCCACTTCCACTCTCCTGCTTTTTTTGCCATTCCAGCTTTCACTGGATTTTGGTGAATATATCTTAGCACTGTCATTATATATTGATTGTCTTCGATATTTTCGCTTCTATATCTATCCTGGAATAGATGACCAATCGTATTATATTTCCAATTATAAAACCAGGCATAACTTATATTTATACGCTTTATTATTATTGATAGGTCATCATTCTCTTCTTCAATAAGCAAATGTGCATGATTACCCATCAGACACCATCCATACACTTTCACCTTATTCTTCTCTCTATATCTATCCAGCGTTTCTAGCAACCTTATATTATCTTCATCCTCATGAAAAATCTCTTGTCTGTTGGTTCCCCTTAACATAATATGATATATCCCGCTTTTACTTTTTTGTCTTGCTATCCGTGGCATATAAAATCACCTGGCTTAAAATTTTTCACTATTGTATTAGGTCAGTTTCTTTAACAAGAGAACCGTCCCTTTGTTTACGTCCCCTTGTTTACCCGGGTGAAATCACACTTGCGTTAGTAAGTTACCGGAAGGGAATAAGCACAAAATACTTGACAGACCCGAAGCACAATTTAATTTACAGTCTCTATGCATTTAACCCACGACTTTAAAAAGCTTTTTAAAAAGACGTAAACCACTTTTGGTATGAAATTGCATATGTTCCATATTTAATTGTACTGCTACAAGCAATTCACAAACTTTTTCCTCATCATTTTGATCAATAGATATTAACTTTTCAATATTTTCTAAATAGCTCTTACATGCTTCTTTTATATCGTTTAAATCAGCCTGCAAAGACCCCATTTCCTGTCTCCATCCTAGTTTGTTCAATGTATCTCCAATCATATTATAGAAGTATTTATCAAAAACCATACTTATCTCCTTTCTTTTTAAAATCAGTCTAGCTGTTGAATATATTTATATTTTTATATTCCATCTTTCAGCTATTTTTTGTATTCTACTCAAGTGCAGCTTGAATTTCCTTTTTCCACTTCTTTCTATCAGGATCATTTGGATCACTTGATGCCATTTTTGCTAAATGATCTTGTATGACTTTATTAAGACCGGCTATTACTTTTTGGGCTTGTTTTTTATTACTTGCTTGATAAATTATGTAGGCTGCTGCACCAATAACTACAATGCCATCGATGGCTACATCTGCGCCTGGGATCAACTGACTCATTATGAACGCTCCACCGAGAACTTCTTCTGGGTCATAATTTGCTAGTTCTATATTTGTTGTATTGCCAGCGGTACTCGTTGATGAACTGTATATGGGTATTGCAACTGAACCACCACCAGATATACTAACATTCACTTTTACATCAGTTGTATCAGTCTCAGAAAATTCTTCAGCAGCATCTTCATATCCGGCAATAGCTGCGCCAACGCTGGAGAAAGTGACCAGATTATTTGCAATATCATACGCCATCGGATCTGAATAGGTCTGCATTGAACCATCGGGATCCACGAGGCTTACCGGGTTATTCCCGGCATAGCTGTAAGGGTCAAGGGTCTGCGGATTACTGTAGTCAATATTATCATTATCATCCCTCGTGATAAACCTCTCCAGCACCGGGCTGTAGTACCGGCTCTTCAGGTAGTACAAGCCCGGTCTCGCTGTCGTAGTAGCAGCCGGCGTAACCGAAGGGCAGGGTGACCGTCCCCGAAGAGGAGACCTGGTTGCCCCAGGGGTCGTAGTGGTACTGGGCGACGACGCTGCCGGACTCGTTGGTGACGGCCTCGATGTCACCCCGCTGGTTGTCGTGGATTAAGTATATCGTGCCGTTCTTCTTGAAGGCGATCAGTCTTCCGGACGGGTCGTAGTAATAGTAGTAGGTGCCGTTCGGGCCGCTCTCCTTGATCAAGTTGCCGGAGGCGTCCCAGTCGTAGGTAGTGGTTCCCAGGGAGGTGGTCTTGCTTCTCCTGGTGCCGTCGCAGTTGTAGGTGTAGGTGGCCACCAGGCTGCCGCCGGAGACCTTGTTGACCTGGACGAGCTGGTTCAGGGCGTTGTAGGTGTAATTGAGGTTGCCGTCGCTGGTCAGGTTGCCGTTCTTGTCGTAGGTGAAGCCGGAGTTTTTGATCTCGTCGGCGCTGTTGCAGGTGTATGGAGTACTGCCATTTTTCGTGCTGCCGCTTAGATTCCAGTAGGTCAGCCTGCCGTCTTTATCGTAGCCGAAAGTATCGGTGCCGGCCCACGAGGTTTCGTAGGAGATGGTGCCGTTGTTGTTATAATAATAATTGTAACAGGGCTGTCCTGAAAAGCTGGGATCATCGATTTCGGTGAGCCAGCCGTTGGGGGCATAGGAAATATGTCTCTCGTTACTTCCGGGATAAATGATCTGGAAGACATGGCCGTTCTCGTCGTAGTCATAGTTGATCGTGGAACCGTCGGGCAGGGTGATCGCGGTCAGCTTGTTGTCGCTGTCGTAGCTGTACTGCAGATTGCCGTAGTCGCTGCTGTTCAAAGAGGTCAGGTTGTTGCTTTTGTCCAACTGGTAATTCAAGATGTAGCCTAGGGGGTCTGTCGTGCTCGTCACTCTATGAGCACCGTCATAGGTCCAGGAGCAACTGGCGCCGCTCTGGTCGGTGACGCCGGTCAGCTCGTCCGCCCCGTCGTAGGAGTATTGATAGCTCTGGCCGCTCGACAGGGTCACTTTGGTCAGGCGGTTGGCGTTGTCGTAGGTAAGGCTCTCGCTCGTGCCGTTGGGCAGGGAGACTCCGGTCAGGTTCCCGGAGTTGTCGTAGGTGTAGGCGGCGCTCTGGCCGAGTGGATCGGTCAGGGTGGCCAACTGGTTCAGGCTGTTGGGCCCATAGAAAGTTTGGTAGGTGTTGTCGGATGATGAAGCGCTCCTCGGGTCGCGGGAGTAGACCATGTTGCTCACGGAGTCATACTGGTAGTAAGCATTGTTCCCTAAGGGATCTTGCACCTGGATAAGGCGGTTCAGGCTGTCATAGCTGTAATTGGCGGTGTTGCCCAGCGGATCGGTGAAGGAGAGCTCGTTGCCGATGCCGTCGTAGGTATACCCGGTCTGGTTGCCCAGGGCGTCCTCCGACGTGACCATGTAGTTCCCGTTGGCATCGTAGGTGTATCTATCGCTGTTCCTGGGTATCAGCTTGACGTCGTCGAAGTAGGCGGTGCCGCTGCCGGAGAGAATTCAGTTGCACACAGGCGTAGTCGGCAGTTGACGGGGCGGTGGCGATCGTCGACAGCCTCGTCCAGCCCTGGGTGCCGGTGACGTAGCCAGTCTGCACCGAAGCCCCGGATATTTTAGATTGTTCGAGGCGTTATAGTAGTCGATCTTGTAGTAGGCCTTGCCATTCAAACCGCTGGTATTGACCATGCCGGAGAAGGTCAACGGCTCCCCGCCGTAGGTGGGGACATCCTGGTAGACGGTTCCGGCTACCGACATTTCTAAAGAATACGCTCCCTCCCAGGCCATAGTGTTGGTGACCGTGGGAGTCGTCCCGGGGGAATAGCTCCAGTTTGCCATGCCGTTTTCAAACCCGCTGTTTTCCACCGAATTGAAGCCGCTCAAGATATACCCCGAACTTGAGCTGCCCGCATCAACCAGTTGCACGCCGTCGATCCAGGCGGTGCCGCTGGCGCTTGCGAGGCCGATGCTAACATAGGCAACGATGCTCTGCGGAACCTGTGAGGTCACGACGATCGTCCTTTCGCCGCTGCCCCAGCAATACCATGTGTCATAATCCCAAGTGCCGAGGGGAGTAAAATAACTCAGTTCGACGATGACCCCTCCGTTATTCCCTGTGTATTGAACGTTGTCCAATTCGACATCGGCCCTCAGTGTCAGCAGATCTCCGGCGTATACTTCGCTGCTGACCGTTTGATAGAACTCATCTGTCGTGGTCGTGCTGCTGCTCATTTCGAGGGAGTAGTTGCCGTGCGGGTGAAAATGTGTGTCATCCCGAGTGGCCACTCCCGGCGCCCCGGTCCAGTCGGCGAGCAGGTTGCCACCCGTTCCGGGGATCTCCATGCTGCCGTTCTGGACGATGTTGTGGTCTCCCTGGACGGTCGGGCTGTACTGGATAACGTTGCCGTACTGGTCGTAGAGCCTGCCGTTGGACTCCAGTGCGTTGGGGTTCGCAGTGGAGAGCAGATTGCCCTCGTTGGTGTACTGGTAGGAGGTAGTCCTGCCGCTGCCGTCGGTATAAGTGAGAAGTTGATTGTAATTATCGTAGGTCATGGTCTCGTCGATGTTGTCGCTGGGGTTGCTGTCCACGCTGGTCGATCTATAGGTAAGGTTGCCGTTGCCGTCGTAGGTGTAGGATGTGGTGCCCTTGGCATCCTGAGACTGGGTCAGGTTATTGTTCGTCCAGGTGTAGTTCCAGGTGTCCCCCGCCCCGTCCTGAAGCTCGGTCAGGTTGCCGGTGCTGTCGTTGTGATCGTATGTCGATGTCCTGCTGCCGGGGTCGGTCACCATGGTCACCATGGTGCCGCCCTGGAGTGACTGGGTGAAGGTGGTCTGGTAAATATTCTGGCCGCTGGTGCGGGCGTCGTCTATCCACTGCAGTTGGCCGCCGGGGGTGCAGGAGAATGTAGTGATGCGGCTCAGGGGGTCGGTGAAGGCAGCCGGGTGGCCGTTGGCGTCGTAGCTCAGGTTATAGGTGTTGTTGGCCGGGTCGGTCACCGAGGTCAGCAGGCCGCTCTGATAACCGAACTGGTAGATGTGGCCTGCCGGGTCGGTGACGGAGATGATGTCTCCGGAGGCATCGTAGGTGTAGGTGAGCGTGCGGCCCGACGGGTCGCTCACCCGGAAGAGCTGTCCGCCCGCATTGTAGGTGAAGGTCGTGGTGTTGCCGTTTCGGTCCTTGAACTGGTTTGGTTTATTGTTGACATAGTTATATTGGTTGTTGTACTTGTCCTGGATCGTGAAGTTGCCTGTGCCGTTCTCGATCAGGGTGAGGTAGACCCCCGGCGGGGCGGTGTAGCCCCCGCTCCCGTTGGGGGTGAAGGTGTAGAAGCCTCCGTCCCCCTTTTCGTAGGTGACGCTGCCATCCGCGTTCACGACCAGGCTGGTGTTGTTGCCGAAGGACCAGACGCCGGATACGGAGTTGTAGGTGATGCTCTCGCCGAGGGCCATACCTCTCCCGGGTATGGAGAACAGGGGCTTGGTGAGGACGAGGTTCAGGTTCCAGGTGTTGACGGAGGCCTTCCACCCGCCGCCCAGGTCCATGCCGGTATAGTTCCAGTAGGACTCGACGCCGCAGCCGGTGACGAGGATGAGGGACGGGTCGATGACCACCGGGTAGGCGGCGTTCTGGAGCCAGCCGGGATCGATCGAGACTTGCAGCAGGCCGTCCTTGCCAAGCTCAATGTCAAGTTCGCAGCGCTTGCCGTTCCGGTCCAGGGCAAACGGCCTGGGCATGTAGAAGAGCGGCCGGCCTGAAGTGGGATCACAAAACAGGATGGTGGAGTCGTAGACTGCCTTGTAGACGGCGTTGCCCGCGTCCAACTGAAAATAGAAGTCGGCCATTCCGGTGTACTGCTTGATGGTGAGTTCTTCTTTGAGGCAGCTTGGCTCCACTGTGTATTTCAAGTCTGTGCCCGGGTAGATCTCATTGTAGGTGATGCTGTTTGCATAGACACTGCCGGAGACGGAGGCGGAGTTCAGGGGGGCCAGCGTCAGGCTGGCATTCTCGTAGGAAAACTGGAACAGGCTGCTGCCAGCCTGGCGGGAAAAACCCACGGTAAAATGACCTGCCTTGTTCCGGATGGGGAAAGAGGAATACACGCTGGAGGCAACGCTTGCCTGGTTCACATTTGACTGAGAAGAGAAGTTTTCCCCGGCATATACCGAGGCATATACAGAACTTGCAACACTGGATTCGTTCTGGCTCTGGCCGTAATCAAAGAGGTTCAGGTCGCTTTCGTTTGCACTAGCCAAAGAACTGGGTGTGCCCGCTGCTGCATAGACGCTCCCGTAGACGGAACCGGCAACGCTGGAGCTGCTGCGGTTCTGGTTCGCCGCCTGATTCTGGCTGTTTGATCCCGTATTGGTTCGGGTAGTGAGTGACGCCGGCCTGTTGATGAACTTTGGCATATGGATGACATGCCTCATATAAAAGGTGCCCGGCTGGGGCACACTTTTGCCTGACGGTGTAAAATTGCTTGGCATTGCGGGATAGTCAATTACCTTATCGATGAAATTGGGGTTTGACTGATCAGAGTAGACGCTTCCGGTCAGGCTCTCATCGTTGGTCATCGTCGGAGGCGCTATTGACGATGAGGATGCGTTTGGGGAAACATTTCCCGCCGCGCTGTCATTTGGGGAGGCAGCCCCTGTTCCGGAGGCGTATTGTTCAGTCGAGCCGCCGCTCGGCGTTGCGTTGCCGGAATTCCCGGAGGGGTTTGATGCCTGCAAACCATTCGATGCGCTGCCTGCGCTGGCGGCATAGGCGCCGGGAGTGAAGCCGACACTGGCTGTCAGCATGATCAGGATTACCAAGAGGGAGATACCCTTGCTCCATTTAAAACATGCTTTCATGTTTTTCACTCCATATAGTCCTGTCATATTCCCCCTTTTATTTTACCTAATTAGTGACAATCCCTTTAATTTCTATGAAATAATTTTCGACATATTTTACTGTTTTCGACATTCATTTTTGAAAATAATAGCGAAGAAATGCGGAATATCAAGCAAATTGAAGAAATATTCACCAGCAATTCATCTTAATTAGTCTATTAATGTCGATATTTTTGACATTTTTAAATATATTGTCACATTTTAGCTATGCTCCAGCCCTGACACATACGCCACTTTCACCACAGCATACGGCCATCGGGTTTTCAGGAGTATGGGGGTATCAGGCATCCTGAAGCATCAGCGCTTCGTGTGAGGTCACGACGATCGTCCTTTCGCCGCTGCCCCAGCAAATACCATGTGTCATAATCCCAAGTGCCGAGGGGAGTAAAATAACTCAGCTCGACGATGACCCCTCCGTTATTCCCTGTGTATTGAACGTTGTCCAATTCGACATCGGCCCTCAGTGTCAGCAGATCTCCGGCGTATACTTCGCTGCTGACCGTTTGATAGAACTCATCTGTCGTGCGCCAACCAGGGTGCCTATGGTGCCGGAGATGTAGGCCACGCGCGCCGTCTGTCCGGGAGGGGCGATACCTGCCACTTCCATCAGCAGGGCAGCCGCAGCTGCCACCAGAGGCGGTATGAAGGCCGGCATGACAATCCCCACCCCTGTTTGGGGCGGGCCATCAACTTGGCAACCAATGTGACCAGCAAAAAAGCCTCTTATTTGTTAAACTGTTGAACATATTATCCGATCCGTCCGTCAAGCAGATGCCTGTAACAGTTGCAACCGGTTTTTTCCGGGAGAGCAGTAATAAGTTCCTGTAATAACAGGCGTAGCTTGTCATTGTTCTTATTGAACACCTCGATCACCGCTTCGTGAGTAACGGCAGCAATATCGGGGCTTCCTTCGAGCCCGACATCATAATCGGTGATCAGGGAGATGTTGACATAGCACATGCCAAGCTCACGGGCCAACACACATTCCGGATAACCGGTCATATTTATAACCTCGAACGACTGGCTGCTGTACCATTTGCTCTCTGATCTCGTGGAGAAGCGCGGCCCCTGGATGACCACCACCGTACCGGACTCATGTACCGGTATGCCAAGCGTTCTGGCTTTCTCGATGGCCAGTTTTCTCAGCTCCGGGCAGTAGGGGTCGGCGGTGGAAATATGCGTGGTAAGAGGCCCATCGTAGAATGTATCATTGCGCCCATTAGTGCGGTCAACAAACTGGCCGCAGATCACGAAGTCCCCTGGCTTGATGTGGGCCTGCAGGCTTCCGGCGGCGCACGGTCCGATGACCCTGCTCACCCCCAGCTCCTTCATCGCCCACAGGTTGGCCCGGTAGTTGATCATGTGCGGGGGTATCGTGTGTCTCTTTCCATGACGCGGCAAAAAGGCCACTCTTTTCCCGCCGATGGTGGTGAGGGTGATGCTGTCGCTGGGGTCGCCGTAAGGTGTATTGACGATTACCGTTTCCGTTCCTTCCATACTGTAAAAACCGGAGCCTCCGAACACTCCGATCTCTGCCCGCTTATCCATTTTCTATCCCCCCTGAAATCTGTCAGATGCTTGGTATTACTGAAGAATCTAAGGTCAAGCCACATTGATGACCTCCCAGCCCTGGCTGGCAAACCACCTGCTCTCGGCCCGTGTGGAAAAGCGCGGCCCCTGGATGACAACTACCGTACCGGTCTCGTGAACTGGAATGCCGAGTTTTTTGGCTGTCTCTACAGCCAGCCTACTCATCTCCGGACAGTAAGGGTCGGCCGTGGAGATATGAGTGGTCACAGGCCCGTCGTAGAATGTGTCCTTGCGCCCATAAGTGCGGTCGACAAACTGATCACAGATGACGAAATCGCCCGGCTTGACGCCAGCCTGTAGGCTTCCGGCGGCGCACGGCGAGATGATCCGGGTCACCCCGAGTTCCTTCATCGCCCACAGGTTGGCCCGGTAGTTGATCATGTGCGGCGGAATCTGATGCCTCTTGCCGTGCCTCGGCAAGAAGGCGACCCGTTTCCCGCCGAGGGTGGTTATGGCAATATTGTCGCTGGGGGCGCCGTAAGGCGTATCCACCTTGATCTCCTCGGCCCCCTCCAGATAATAAAACCCGGAGCCTCCGAAAACCCCTATCTCAGCCATGTTTACCACTTTCCCCCTCCTCAGTTTACCGTTTTTTGATCTTTTCACATCTTGTTTGATCTTGTTTAAAAAGTGACCATGGAAAAGACATCGTAGCCCTTCAACTTCTCTCTGCCTTTAAGGAAGCTCAGCTCGATAATGAAGGCCAGCTCCACCACGCTGCCGCCAAGCTGTTCCACCAGGTCTTTGATGGCCGCTCCAGACCCTCCGGTGGCCAAAAGGTCGTCGACGATGATCACCCTATTGCCGGGCTCGATGGCGTCCCGGTGGATCTCTATGCTTTCCCTGCTATATTCGGTCTCATATTCGATGCCGATCTTTTCGGCAGGCAGCTTGCCAAGCTTGCGCACCGGGATCAGGCCCACTTTCAAAGCCGCCGCCAACGGAGCGGCAAAAAAGTAGCCGCGGGACTCGATGGCCACCACCGCATCGATGGCCCGGCCGCGATAGCGCTCTACCAGTGCCTCTATCACCTCGCTGAAGGCTGGACCGTCTTTGAGCAAGGTAGTGATGTCCTTAAAAAGGATGCCCTGAACGGGGAAGTCTGGCACGTCCCGAATTTTGCACTTGAGATGTTCAAATGAGTCTGGCATGATCCGACACCTCTTTCATATTGCATTCTCGAATTGCATTCTCGAATTTCCCGTAGAACTCCTATTTTTTCGCTGGCATGGAAAATTCCATTTTTTATTTCTTTTATTTTTCCCGTATTCCTGCTTTTTGCAATCGGGCTGCAGATGCTCACGCCCCAAGTCCCATGCTTCGGGGTTCTTTCAGAATGTTCACCGGGCTGTCAGCAGCCTCGCCCGGCTCTCCACCTCGTTTCTAACCGCATCCTCGTCCACGGTGAGCAGCCTCCGCTTTTCCATCACCAGTTGCCCGTCGATGATCACGGTGTCGACATCGCCCCCCCGTGCGGAATACACGAGATGCGCCACCAGGTTATGCCTGGGACAGAGGTGTGCCTGGTTCAGATCGATCAGGATCAGGTCGGCCTTGTACCCTGGTTTGAGCACCCCTACATCCTGATCAAGGCCAAGCGCCTTGGCGCCTTCCCGGGTCGCCATCATCAGCGCCTCGAAGGCAGGCAATGCAAGGGCATCCCGGTTGACCAGCTTGTGAAGCAGGGCGGCGGAGCGCATCTCCTCGAACATATCGAGGTTGTTGTTGCTGGCCGCTCCATCCGTTCCCAATCCCACCGTGATCCCGGCCCTGCGCATCGCCACCACGGGAGCGGCACCACTGGCCAGCTTCATATTGCTTTCCGGATTATGGGCAACCGCAGCCTTGCCTTCCGCCAGCAGGGCGATATCGTCCTCCGTCAGGTGGACGCAGTGGGCCGCCAGCACCGGGAACCGGAATGCCCCAAGGTCTTGCAGGTATTTTACCGGTGTTTTTCCGTATTGTTTTTTTATCTGTTCCACCTCACCGGCGGTCTCGGCAACGTGGATATGGATGCCCACCCGGTACTCCGCGGCAAGCTGCAGCGCCCTATCCATGAATGCCGGAGGGCAGGTGTAAGGGGCATGTGGGCCGATCCGGACGGTTATCCGGCCTCCGGCACTACCCTGCCACCGTTCGATCAGGCTGCGGCTTTCCTCCAGGCCGCGTTCTGCCGAGGGGCCGACACCCTTCATGCCCCTGGCCAGCACCGCCCGCACGCCGGTTTGGGAAACCGCCCTGGCCACCTCTTCCATAAAAATATAATGATCGCTGAAAGTGGTGGTGCCGGACTTGACCATCTCGATGATCGCCAGCAGTGTTGCCCAATAAACATCCTCTCCGGTAAACTTGTCCTCCACCGGCCAGATCTTTGTTTCCAGCCATTCCATCAAGGGAAGGTCGTCGGCATAACCCCGCAGCAGGGTCATTGCGGCGTGGGTGTGGCAATTGATCATGCCGGGCACGCAGAAGCGGTCACTGCCTTCAATCATCCGTTCAGGCTTCCATCCGGCAGGCACCTGCCCCGCGGCGCCGACCTGCAGCAGCCTGTTTCCATCAATGGCTATATCCCCCCGGTCAACCTGATCCCGGTTGTCCGTCAGTATGTAGCAGTCTTTAATCAGAATATTCATCATGTTGGCGCAGGCGACTCCCGCCGTTCCTCCTTTCACAAAACAGAGCGCTTGCTATTCGAGCCGTCTGAGACCCCAGGTGATTTGCGCCCTCCACGCACTGTCTAAGTCGGGATGATCATTGTTCAGACAATGTTAACAAACCCTGTCCATTGGCGCGTTCGGTTAAGTCCTGTATCGCTTTTCAGGTCCCTGACTGCCATGATGACAGATATTGAATTTGCTCCGGAGTCAATTCATCGATCTCGATCCCCATAGATTTCAGCTTGAGCCCGGCAATGGCCAAGTCGATTTCACGCGGCAATACATGAACCTTTGTTTCCAACTGAGCGGCGTTTTTGACCAGATACTCGGTTCCTAAGGCCTGATTCGCAAAACTCATATCCATGACCATCGCAGGATGCCCTTCGGCTGCCGACAGATTCAATAGTCTTCCCTCGGCCAGGAGAAAGATGCGTCGTCCATCGTCTAATACATATTCGACGACGTAGTCACGGACGGTACGGCTTGACCGGGCCATGCTTTCCAGTGCGACGATATTGATCTCATCGTTAAAATGACCGGAGTTGGCTACTATCAGTCCATCCTTGGCCAGAGTAAAATGCGCCTGGTCAACTACATTTAAGTCACCGGTTACCGTGATAATTATATTGGCAAAAGGCATGGCTTGCTCCAGTTTCATCACCCGGAAACCGTCCATTACGGCTTCAATGGCTTTGATCGGATCAACCTCGGTCACAATGACATTAGCACCCATTCCCTTTGCCCGCATGGCCAGACCTTTGCCGCACCAGCCATAGCCGCAAACGACGAAGTTTGTGCCGCAGATCAAGATATTGGTGGCCCTTAATAACCCGTCGATCGTGCTTTGCCCGGTCCCATAGCGATTGTCGAAAAAGTGCTTGGTTTCAGATTCATTGACTGCAATTATGGGAAACCTGAGAGCATTATCACGCTCCATGCTCTTTAACCGAATAACCCCGGTGGTTGTTTCCTCTGTTCCCCCAATTACATTTTGAAGAATAGTATCAGCGTATTGCTGGTGAAGCAGCCCGACTAGATCGGCCCCATCATCCTGAGTGAGATCCGGATGATGTTCAATCGCAGCCACCAGATGCTGATAATAGGTCTCCCGGTCTTCTCCTTTAATGGCAAAGACCGGGATTCCGAAATCTATCACCAGGGTAGCCGCCACATCATCCTGCGTGGATAGTGGATTGGAAGCACATAAGACGATGTCGGCCCCGCCTTCTTTAAGCGTTCGGACCAGATTGGCTGTCTCGGTAGTAACATGCAAGCAGCAAGATAACTTTTTACCGGCTAAAGGCCTCTCCCTCCTGAACCTCTCCCTGATAGACTTTAAAACCGGCATCTGGTTGTCGGCCCATTCCACCCGAAGCTTTCCTTTTGATGCAAGCGACGCATCCTTGATATCAAACCGCAAGTTATGACCCTCCTTAATGAATTTGTCGTTCAACTGATCTTTTATTCAGCACTCCTCATTCATCCTCTCCTCAGTCACTGCCTTGCACCAGTGCCGGGTTGGCCGTAGTTCTGCAAGAAACCCCGCCTCAACTCTTGCACCTCTTGCTCATCCAGCAGATGGGGCGAACCGGACAGTTTCGCCCACAGAAACACCTGGGCGGATTTCTCCACCACCTGGCAGACGGTCAGGGCCTCCTGCAGCGTCCTCCCCACCCCCACCACTCCATGATTGGCCAGCAGCACCGCGGACCTGTCCTCCAGTGCAGCCACCGCCGCTTCCCCAAGCTGCTTCGTGCCCGGCAGGGCATACCGGGCGACCCTAACGCCGCCCCCGATCAGCTGGGCCATCTCTTCCAGCACTGGCGGGATCTCCACCCCGGTTACGGCAAACACCGAGGCGTAGGGGCTGTGGGTGTGGACAACCGCCTCCACATCCGGGCGCGCCCGATAGATCTCGGCGTGCAGCAGTGTTTCCGTGGAAGGATGCCTGCGGCCGCTCTCCCCGGGCGCCGGCTTGCCGTTGCTGCCAACCGCAACCAGGTCTTCCGCCTCCAGGGCTGGATAGGGGATGCCGCTGGGGGTGATCAGCAGGCATCCGCGGCCGCAGCGCCTGCTGACGTTGCCCCAGGTCCCGACCACCAGGCCTGTTTCCAGCATCGTCCGGCAGGTTGCCACAATTTCCGCAGCCATTCCGCCTGTATCCAGATCTTTCCTCATCATTACCTCCAGTCAAGTCAACGAATGCTATCGAATGGAGGCTGCAATACCCCCGCCTTACCTTTGATTATGCTCAAGCAAAAATCAAAAAACTCGCCAAGGGCCATCTTCGTAGATGCAACGGAGAAATGCCCCTGGTCAATCTGCCTGAGTAGCTCACGCTGCCGCCGTTCTAGTGCTTTGGACGATGTATCTGTTATCGTTGCCTGGTTTCGCTCGCCGTCCGGTCCGGTCGGCAACTCAACTCTGACAAAATATGAGTTACCGCGCTTTTGTATTTTGCTCCCCACCGCTTTTTCTCCCTCCTTTTGCCCGGCGGGGTTTATGTTAAATTCCCCGCCGCACCCGATTTTACCTGCTAATTGCCCGGCTTTCCAAAATTGCCGTCGATGATATCTGACTTTTTGAACCGCCAGAATGAGCCAATTCGCCCGGCAGGAATAATGCCCTGTCGAACTACTCATAGAAAGTGCTCCGCTTGAGTTTTAAAGCCCTCATGGCCTCGGCGGCAGTCAGGAATCTATCGTTTTCGTCGATCACTGCAATCGCCCGTCTTAATAAAACGCAAAACCCGGCACTGGGCCGGGCCTTCCGGGGGGATCAAGGCCGGAGGCAATTTGTCGCCGCTTCTGGCTTATTCGGTCATGCCAGCCTTAATTCAGGTTCACCACAAGCCGGACAGCGATTCTTCCTTTGAATGTCGATAACGTTGAAAGCCATGGTCAGGGCGTCGATCAACAAAAGTTTGTTGGTGAGCAATTCCCCGGCGCCAATGAGGAATTTCAGGGCCTCTGCCGCCTGAATCGACCCGAGAATGCCTGGTACCGCCCCCATGATGCCTGCCTGGCTGCAAGTCGGGGCTGTCCCGGCCGGCGGCGGTGCTGAAAAGATACACCGGTAACAGGTGCTGCCGGGAACATAAGTCATCGCCTGCCCATACCATCTCAGAACCCCGGCGTGAGAGAAAGGCTTGCCTTCAATGACGCAAGCATCGTTGATCAGGAACTTGGCCGGAAAGTTATCCGTCCCATCGATAACGAAGTTGTACTCCCGAACGAGCGACCTGATATTATCCGCCCTGATCCTGTAAGAATGTGTTTCCACTTTGATATCGGAATTTAGGGCGCCTAGCTTGTCTCTGGCCGAGAGAACCTTGTCCCTGCCCAAGTCAGTCGTATAGTGGAGGATCTGCCGCTGCAAATTGGACAATTCAACCTGGTCCCCGTCAGCGACGCCGATCGTCCCAACCCCTGCCGCTGCCAGGTAAAGAGCACACGGCGATCCCAGGCCGCCCGTTCCGATGACCAAAACCCTGCCTTGCAGAAGCTTCTCCTGACCCTTACCCCCTACTTCCTTCAGGACAATCTGGCGGCTATAGCGCTCGATCTGGGATTCGCTCAATTTCATCCTAGTCGCTCCGTTTCGAGATGGTTTTAAATATCTGGATTTTCTTGCAAAATACGAGATAAACAGTTAGCCTCCACCAACGGCCGAAACAATGCAGGTCGTGCAAAATCCTTTAGAATTCTGCTATCTTGTTCATGAAACCAAGGATCACACGGTATGGGCCGGGCGTACCGGGAGGTACGAAGGCTACTCTGTCCCCCGGGCTAACTTTACAGTTGAGTCCCTGGGCGATACCATTTATAAAAACGATTTCAATTTTTTCAAGTGGAATATTCAGTTTTTTAGCGAGATCTCCGGCCAATATTTTTTCATCGAGATCGATGTTATAGGGGAACGGCCAGTTTCTTTCCTGAAAAAGCTTTTCCAAATCTCCGAAGCCTCTTAATTCGACGGACGCCAAGTTATCACTCCCTCGATTATTGGCCTGGGACCGGCGGCGTGCAGCAGTATATTCATTGATATCACAGGTATTGCTCTTCGGTTAGATTGTCCGCATCCTGCAAACCACCGATCCTGCAAACCACCGAACCACTCGTCCTGAGTAAATAGCATCCATTCTAACCGCCGCCCACCGCCGGGAAAATGGAGATCCGATCTCCATCGGCGAGCACGGCATCCAAATCCTTGCGAACGCCGTTCACCAGGAAAGAAAAGGCCTTCTCCTCGGGGATGTTCAGCCTGTCCAGGAGCATCCTCCCACTGTAGCCCGCCGTTATTTCCACTGGAATGGGCTGTCCGAACCTGGCGCCCGGAATACAGCTCTCCAGACCACAAAATACCCTCACTTCCACTGGCATCAACCAGCCCTCCCGCATTTATAGTGCCCAAACACAGTCTGCCGGCCTTTATACTGCATTTCAATCGAAAGTCTCTTTCCCGGGCATTACCGCAACTGGCTGACATTGAAAATTCCCTGGCGCCCGGCGTAGTGGTCAGGCCACCACGCCGCGACACAGGGCCTATGATCATGTTGCCATCCTTTGCCGGTGTATGACTAGAAGTTGAAGACTTCGTCCAATTCCTCTTTCATGGCGAACTTGGTATTGTGCGGCGGCAGTTCTTCAGTATAGAAGAATTCTGGCAGGCGGTCGTCGGTCTTGGTAAAGCCGGCCCTGGTGTTGAATTCCTTCTCCACCTTGAGGATGCTTTTACCCAGGTCCATAACGTCATCTGCAGTGAGGTTCAGGCCATACATGGCGTTGAGCATTTCAATGATGGCGGGCAGACCTTCCGGGTTATCCAGCACGGCAAAGGCCACAAAAAGGCAGAGGCCGGTGCTGTCTATAGCGGCAGTGGCAATCTGCAGATTTCTGGATAGCTCGACCTGGCCATCATCGGTAAGGGGATTTACATAACCGCCCACCTTGAGGATGTTGGCGGTCACGGCGTAGCCGGCGGTGTGGTCGGCGCCCATGGGAGTGGTGGCGTAGGTCACGCCGTTGCCGCGGCAGGAACGGGGGTCGTAAGCCGGTATGCCCTGGCCCTTAACGGCGGGGACCCTGGTCACGCCGTACACCTTTCCTGCATAGGTAGCGCCTGAGCCGACAATCCGGCCCAGGGGAGTGCCCCTGCCGACCTCTTTAAGCGTCTCGATAGCCGCCTTGCCGTCTCCAAAGGAGAGGGCTCCGCCTTCCATCAGGACGCCAAGGGTGCAACCCACTTCGATGGTGTCGAGTCCGACGTCATTGCAGATGTAGTTCAGTTCGCCGATGACATCGAGGTCACCGATTTCCAGGTTGGCGCCGAACCCCCAGGCGGTCTCATACTCTATGGAGCCCACCGAGCGTCCATCGGGGAGGACGAAGATGTTGGAGCAGCGCATCACACAGCCGGGGTGGCAGGCATGGGTGGCCTTGCCGCCGCGGGCAGTGCACACCTCGGCCAGCTTCTCGCCGCCGACCATATTGGCCTGATCAAAACGGCCGCGGGAAAAGTTCCTGGTGGGTAAGCAGCCGGCTTCGTTGACGATGTTCATCAGCACGTTGGTGCCGTAAGCGGGTAGACCCTGTCCGGTAACCGGGTGAGCGTGCAGGATGTCGGCGAACTTCTTGGCAGCAGCCCTGAAGCGCTCTTTCTCCTTGACTGGCACATCACATGACTTTATAGCGTCGACCACGATCGCTTTTAAGCCTTTCGAGCCCATTACGGCGCCCAGGCCGCCGCGGCCGGCATAACGGCCGGCGTTGCCCTCCGGGTCGTTGCCGCCGACACCGGCGCTGGCCATGAGCATCTCACCGGCAGGCCCGATGAAAAGCACTCCCACCTTCTCGCCATATCTTTCCTTCAGCATAGCCACAATCTCATAGCCGCCTTTGCCAGTCAGGTCGCCGGCGGGCAGCAGTTCTACGCCGTCGTCTGTAATCCTGAGCAGGTAGAATTCACCAGCGGGTGGCTTGCCCTCAACGATGATCGCCTTGTAGCCGAGACTGGCGATCTTCTGCGGAGCGACACCGCCGGCATTGGCTTCCTTGATGGTGCCGGTCAGCGGGCTCTTGCCCCCCACAGACATACGTCCGGACGACGGGGCGCTGGTCCCGGAAAGCAGGCCGGGCGCAAAGATCAACTTGTTGAACGGCCCCAGCGGCTCACAGGTCGGCGGGACTTCGTCAAAAACAATCTGAGAGGTCAACGCCCTGCCGCCCAGAGCGGCGTACTTTTCGGGAACCGCTTCTGTTTTTACCTCCCTGGTGGTCATATTAACCCTAAGAATCTTATCCATCAGAACCCTCCTCCTTTTCCTCCTTATAATTTGGGTCGAGCAATAAGATTTTGGCCATACCCTCTCTCGGCCCGGACATTGACTGGTTTTTCACCCCCTGCCTTTCTTTTTTCATTTCGGCAACAGGTACCGGCAACAAGTAACTATGAACCTCGCTTCCTCACACCGTAAAACTACTAGACAGACACTGTAAAACTAGCATTTCAGACTTGAGATCCCGACATGCTGTTTCACTATCCGGCTACGTCGTCAATAATTGAGCACCGTCTTTTGACTACCGCCAGTTGAACCACCCCAGATATAAAATAAATAAGCCTCCCGGTCGTAAAAAAGCACAGTACCCCGGCTATATCACCGGAGTTAACGCTGTGCTCCTTTCCGCACTGGGAGGCACGCAAGTTTCCCTACATACCCTTTGGCCTGATGTCATAGCTAGCGTTGCCTTAAACTATCAGGCTCGGAGCTATGGATTTTTCAATGTGCGTACTGATCGCCTTACCAGCCCCCTTACCAGGCAGCATCTGCCATCTAGCGTCCTGCCAAACCCCCGGTGGACAGTCTACTTATGCCATGAAGGGATGCGATTTACAAATTATGTAATGCAAAAAGCGCCCCAGACTAAGCTGGATATTGCATACTTAAAAAATCTCCTTTTTGTACATTTCATCATAATATTGTCGATTCCTTCTTATAGAGACACAGATTACCAGAAATTTATTTTTAAGGAGAAATCCTTGAAATAGCGAGGCGTGGAATTGATCACAAGACTAGGCTAGAATCCTTGATATTAGTGGGATTCTTCTGGACTGTTCTGGACATTCACTTGTGAACAATTTGAGAGTTAAAACCCGCCGGGCCTTGTAACTCCTGAATATTTTTAAATACGCCGTACTCCGTGATATAGCCGGATACCAGCGAGCAGGGGGTCACATCAAAGGAGGGGTTGAGCACCGGGGCCTTGGCCACAGTGATGATGCAGCCCTTAAGGGTCCGCACCTCGTCTTCCGGCCGCATCTCCACCGGGATCTCGCCTCCCTCCCGGAGGCTGAAGTCGAATGTGGAAATGGGGGCGGCCACGTAGAAGGGACGGCAGTGGTGAGAGGCCAGGATCGCCAAACCGTAGGTGCCGATCTTGTTGGCAAAATCGCCGTTGGCCACAATCCGGTCAGCTCCGACGATCGCCAGATCCACCATCTCCCGCCAGAACAGGTACCCGATCATGTTATCGGTGATCAATGTGAAGGGGACGCCGGCCTGCTCCAGCTCCCAGGCTGTCAAGCGGGCGCCCTGCAGCAGCGGCCTGGTTTCCGGCACGTATACATGAATATCTTTGCCTGATTGGTGCGCCCGGACAATTACTCCCAGGGCGGTGCCGGAGCCGGCTGTCGCCAGCGCTCCGGTGTTGCAGTAGGTTAAAACATTCGCTTTCGCCGGCACCAAGGAATCGCCGTATGAGGCTATCCGCTCATCCTGTTCCAGCTGTGCGGTGTGCAGCTGCTGCGCCCCAGCCAGCAAACCGGACCTGATCTGCTCGGGGGAGCTGTTCCTGATCTCGTTAAACAGCGCCCTCATCCTGTCAACCGCCCAAGCCAGGTTCACGGCGGTGGGACGCGCCCCTTTCAACTCCCGGGCGGCCTGCTCCAGGTGGAACTCCAACTCCGGTGCGGGCCCGCTAAAATCAAAAGCCGCCAGGACATATCCGAAGGCAGCCGCCAGCCCGATCGCTGGAGCTCCCCGCACCTGCAGCTCCCTGATCGCCTGAACCACTTGCCGGTGATGAGTGCAGACAACATACTCCCTATTATCAGGCAGCTGCGATTGGTCCAGCAGGACCAGGCCGTTGTTTTTCCAATGCATCACATCCAACAGGATTCACTCCGATTCAGTTTTCTGGTTGGCCAGGCCCAGGGAACCGAGCTCCAGCGCGGCCTGGAAGCAGGTACAGGTTCTGTCTGCAACGGAATGTTCCAGCACCGACAGGATCAGGCTGCGCAGCATCCCCCCGGCCTTGTCCATTGCCGCGACGACCTCCTGGTGAGACAGCGGCTTGCTGGAGATGCCGGCTGCATAATTGGTGACGGTGGCGATGACAGCATAGCAGATCCCCGCCTCCCGGGCCAGCACCACCTCCGGAACGCTGGTCATGCCAACCACGTCTCCACCCAGGCTTTGAAACATCCGGATCTCCGCCGGGGTCTCGTAGCGGGGGCCTTCGGTGCAGACATAAGTCCCTCCGTTATGCAGGCGGGCCTGAATCCTGCCGGCAGCCTGGCGGATCTCCTCCCGCAGCCCGGGGCAATAGGGATCGGTCACATCCACGTGCAGCACCCCGGTGCCATTCCCCTCAAAAAATGTTTGCGCACGGCACTTGGTAAAATCGAGAAACTGATCTACGATGACGATATCGCCCGGTATTAAGTCCTTTTGCAAAGATCCCACGGCGGCAGTGGCAATGACTTTCTCGACGCCAATCTCCTTCAACGCCCAGATATTTGCTCTATAGTTCACAAGGTGGGGAGGAATGCTGTGCCCGGCGCCGTGCCTTGTCAGAAATACCACTTCCCGCCCCCTGTAAAAACCGGTTTTAAGACTGGCCGCACCGTATCGGGTCGAACGTGTGAGGTCTTTTTCAGCTTCCAGGAGACCGGCCTCGTAAAAGCCGGTCCCTCCGATGATCCCGATCTTCAATCGATACCACTCTCCTCTTGAACTTCTCACAACTAAAGTCTCGAGATTCCTGATTCATCGTTCGCTGCCACCAGATCACCGCCTTATGGATTATTATACCAGAAGGCGATCTTAAAAGCAAACATATATTCGCTGCCTAACTTATGACTGAAGTTACAGTGCGCGGCCAGCATTCAATCAAAAAGAGCCGTCAGATAATCACTGCCGGAGAAGTCTTTCAGATCATCCAGCCCCTCTCCGGTTCCGACCAGCTTCACCGGAATGCCGAGCTCCTTGCAGATAGCCAGCACTATGCCGCCCTTGGCGGTGCCGTCCAACTTGGTGAGAGCGATGCCGCTCACAGCCGTTGCTTTCCGGAACAGCTCTGCCTGGCGCAGGGCGTTCTGTCCGGTGGTGGCGTCCACTACCAGCAAGACCTCGTGGGGCGCTCCAGGAACTTCCCTCGAGATCACTCTATCGATCTTCCGGAGTTCTTCCATCAAATTAGTCTTTGTATGCAGACGGCCGGCCGTGTCGATGATCACTACCTCGATGCCCCGCTTCGCCGCTGCCTGGAGGGCGTCGAACACCACGGCGGCAGGGTCGGAACCTGCCTGGTGTTTGATCAGCCCGACGCCGGCCCTTTCGCTCCAGATCTCCAACTGCTCGATGGCAGCTGCCCTAAAGGTATCGGCTGCCGCCACGAGCACTCTCCGGCCTTCACGCTCCAGCCGGTACGCAAGTTTGCCGATGGTCGTGGTCTTGCCGGCCCCGTTGACTCCAACCACCAGATAGACCGTCAGCCCCCCGTCATTGAAGCGCAGGGGCACCGGTTCGCCCAGCATCTGCTCCATCTCGCTGCGCAGCATTTCTTGCAACTGCGCAGGATCGCTCAGCCTCTGCTTCCTTACCGCTTCCTGCAATCCTGCGATCAGCTGCGAGGTGGCCGCCACTCCGACGTCTGCCTGGATCAGCAAGGTCTCCAGCGACTCGAAGAGATCCTGGTCGATCCTGCGGCTGCCCGAAACAAGCTGTGTTACCTTTGCGACAAATCCCTGGCGGGTTTTGGACAGGCTGTCTTTAAGCCTGGAAAAAAATGCTGACATCGTATCCCTCGACATTTGATTTTAAAATATTGTAGCACATAAAAAAAGAACCTCAACCTTCCGTTTTCGTGCACCGGGGATCAGGGTCAGGCACCCGTTGAACTGTGTTCGACCAATTCGACGGAAACCAGCTTGGAAACGCCGGGCTCCTCCATGGTGACGCCATATAGAACATCTGCCACCTGCATCGTCCTCGGACGATGAGATATCAAGATAATCTGGGAGTGCAGGGCCATGGTGCTCAAAAAATCGGTAAAGCGGGCCAGGTTGGACTCATCGAGATAGGCCTCGATCTCGTCCAGTATGTAAAAAGGGCTCGGCCTGGCCCTGAGCAGGGCAAAGAGGAAACAGATCCCAGCCAACGCTTTTTCTCCACCTGAAAGAAGTGAGAGGTGGCGCGGTTTTTTGCCGCGGGGCAGCACCCGGACATCGATGCCGGTCAGCATCGGCTGCGCGGGATCGGTAAGGAACAGCTCGGCCTTTCCGCCGTCGAACAGAACGGAGCAGACTTCTTCAAAATTGTGTCTCACTGCCTCAAATAACTGGCGAAAACGGCTGACCACGATCTGATCCATCTCTTTGATCAGGTCCAGCAGCGCGGCGCGCCCTGCCACCAGATCATCCTGCTGCTGCCGCAGGAACCCGTGCCTCTCCTGCATGGCCGCATGCTCCGCCGGCGCCGTAAAATTGACATCCCCAAACCCGCCCAATTTCTCTCTGAGATCGGCAACCTGCTCTTTCATCCTCGATTCCGCCTGGCGATCCAGCTCCACCGCCTGCTCTTGCTCGAGTTCCACTCCCAGTTCCAGGGCCCGGGATCCGATCTCCTCCAGCTGCTCCTCCAGGTGTTGGAGCTGCAGCTCCAGGCTGCGTATCTTCTGCTCCCGATTCCAGCAGAGCTGTCTCATTTTCAAGAATCTTTTTTCTTTCACCCGGTAGCAACGCTCTTTGGCATCGTATTGCCTGCTGCGGAAGCTCATATCTGCATCGAGGCGCTCTTTTTTCTGCCGCAGCTGTTTCCGGTTCAGACTATGGTCCTGCCTCTGCTGCTCCAGGGCGGCAGCCTCGCCCAGCAGGTCATCGAGGCCCGATTTGACCTGCGCCCTCTCCTGCTGCTGTTCAGCGACCAGGTTGCCAAACTGCTGGGTTTTTTGTTCGAGGTATTTGATCTCCTGATCGATCGAGACCAGGCGCACCTTGCTGTCGGATAACAGACCGCTCAAGGAGCGTATCTGTTCATCGCACTCTTTCCGATCCCGTTCGATCCGCAGGCGCTGCTCTTCCAGCCTCGGCTCGTCCTCCCCGACTTCAGCCAACCCCGCTTCGGAACCTGCGATCTCCTGGTCCAGATCCCCCCAGCGGTAGTTCTCAACACTGCTTTCGAGCACAAACGACCTGTTAAACTCCGATAGTTGCTGGCACTCCCTGGCTAGAGAGGAGATGCTGTGCTCCAGCGCCCCTCGTTCGTTTTCCAGGGAACGCTTGGATGCCTCCAGCTCCCTGATTCTCGATTCCAGCAAGGCTTGTTCCGATGACAGCCTGGACTGCCTTTTTTCAAGCTCCTCGAGAGCCTGCCGCCCCTGATCCAGGTTCTCGGAAAGCTGTACCAGTTCCTGCTTGCGTTTAAGGCCCAGCTGCACCGGCCGGCCCTCCCTGCCGCCCGTGATCAGCCCGCCCGGCTGGATCAGGTCGCCCTCAAGAGTCACCACTCTTACCCGGTAATAGTTTAATTCGGCAAAGGCGCGGGCATCTCTCAGGCCGGACGCAAAGAAGGTGCGGCCCAATAAAAATTCAGCAACGTTTTTGAATATCTCCTGGCAAACGACCAGCTCCGACCCTCGCCCTAAAATCCCCTGACTAGGAAAATAGCTGGGCCTGTGCTCTTTTTCCAGCCAGCGCTGTAAGGCGGTTAGAGGCAAAAAGCTTGCCCGTCCGATATCGTTGGCCTTTAAGAAGGACAATGCACGCTGAGCGACTTCAGGTGCGGTGCAGACAAAGTAATGGGATGCCTGTCCGAGGGCGGTGTAAAGCGCAGTCTCGTACTTGGCATCGATAGCAAGGATCTCTTCGACCAGGCCCAGGATGCCCTCGCAAAACAGCTCTCCTTTAGACCTGGCCTGAATGATGGCCCTGACGCCTTTCTGATAGCCATCCAAATTTTTTTCAGCTTCCTGCAGCATTTGCAGCCGGGTCTGATACCTTTCAGTATCCAATAACTGTTTCTTGAGAGGTAGAGCCAACCGGTTCTGTTCCTCCCCCGCCGCGGCAGCCTGCTGCCGCGCCAGCTCCAGTTCACCGGCGGCCTGGCCCAGCAGCGCCGCCTTGCTTTGCAGCAGGAGGTTCACCTCTTCTGCCTGTTCTCTAAGACGGGCTATTCTTTCCTCGTTGGCCGAGGCCTTGAGCCTGAGGTTGACCTGCTGGCGGCCGCTGGCCTCTTTCCTGCCCAGCAGCTCTTTCACCTGGCCGGCGAGCAGGGTTTTTTTATGGAGCACTTCAAAGAGCTCCCCGTTGTTTTCCTCCCAATCTCTGTTCACCTGCTGCTTTTTCTTTTCCCAGTCCTCCAACCGGAACTCCAGGGCCGCATGGTCCTGATCGGCTCGCGCTCTCTGCTCCAGGCGCTCTGCATGTTGTCCGGCAAGCTGCCGCATTTCCGATCCGATCTCCCCATCCTTCTGTTCAATGACCTTCAGGCGCACCTCGAGTTCAGCAGCGCGCGATCGGACTGCCGCATACTTCTCCTCCACCCTGGCGCTCAGTATGTTGAGATCCTGGAGCTGCTGCAGCACCTGTGAGCACTCCAGTTCACAAGAAACGATCCTCTCCTTTCGAAAATTGAGCCCGCCTTCCTGGCTATTCAGTTCAGATTCCACGAATGCCGCCTGCTGCCGCATCAGATCGGTGCCGGACTGCAAGTTGGTCAGCGTATTCCCGAGCACCAGCTTTTTGGCTGCAAGCCTGGCCTGCTGGCTGTTGACCAGCCTCCCCTCAAGCTGTTTCAGGCTGTTCTGGTGCTCACTGTAAAGGTTGGCCACCCGGGCCTGTTCTTCCAGCGGCGCCAACTGGCGCCCCAGTTCGCCCAGCAAGTCGTGCAGCCGTTCCAGCACATTCTCAGTCTCATCAAGCTTGATTATGGCGTCGGCCTTGCGCTGGCGATACCGGTTAATGCCCGCCGCTTCCTCCAGGCAGATCCTTCTTTCCTCCGGCCTCTGGGCGATAAACTCCTCGATCTGGCCCTGGGCGACGACTGAAAAAGCCGCCCTCGCAATACCGCAGGAGAGAAACAACTCCTGGATATCACGCAGGCGGCACGGCGTCTTGTTTATAAAGTATTCACCCTCTCCCGACCTGTACACCCGGCGGGTTATGGCCACTTCCTGGTAGTCCAGGGGCAGGGTCTTGCAGGTGTTGTCCAAAATCAGGGTGGCCTCGGCCATTCCATGCGGCCGGCGCCTGACAGTTCCTGCAAAGATGACGTCGTCCATCTTATAGCCCCTGAGGGCTCTGGCGTTCTGTTCACCCAAGACCCACTGCACGGCATCCGTGATATTGCTCTTGCCGCAGCCGTTGGGGCCAACGATCGCGGTTATGCCCGGGCCGAATTCGATTTCGATCCGTTCTGCAAATGATTTAAATCCCTGGATTTCCAGTCGTTTTAAGAACATCAGGCTATCTACCTGGGCTCAACGAGAAATTTAATAGCGGTGCGTTCTTCTCCATCGATGGTGATCTCCACGAAAGCCGGCACTGATATCAGGTCGATACCATTCGGTGCAATGAAGCCCCTGGTGATGGCGATTGCCTTTACGGCTTGATTTACGGCTGCGGCGCCGACAGCCTGCACTTCCGCAGCCCCTCTATCTCTCAACACAGCAGTAAGCGCACCAGCAACGGCCTTGGGGTTGGATTGAGCGGATACTTTGAGCAATTCCACTACTATTTCCCCCTTTAACCTGCGTCAATTAGTGGCAATGCGAGTTGAACCATTCCGGCTGCTACCAGTATATTTCGACTGCCAGCTGATAATTCCTTCCCGTCCGCGATCCGCTGTATAATTTTTCTTCCCGCTTCAACCCTGGCTTGCTGCCGCAATGGAGGCAGAGACACGAAGCCGGACAAGTGGTTGACCAAACCCGGCCCGCCGGGCGCACAAAAAAAGGGGCGCTGGACTGCGCCTCAGCGGTTGCCGTTGGCCGTGAACTGCCCTGGGTGCCGGATGCAACAGCTGCCCGGAAAACCTTTGTTCTTACCCCTTATCTGACGCCTGATGAACCCTCGCTGCTGACTTCGTGCAGGCCAGGGCAACCCTGGCTGCCTGCTGTTCAGCTTCCTTTTTCGATCTACCGCTTCCCTGGCCAATCAGCGTGCCCTTCCAGAACACTCCCGCCGTGAAAGACTTGTCATGGTCAGGCCCTGCCTCAGAAAGGATGCGGTAAGTCAAAGGTTCGTTGCCGCCTTGTTGGACCAGCTCCTGCAGCGTGGTCTTGTAATCGACGTATAGGCCGCTGGCCATCTTGATCATCTCCGCGTCGAGGACCTGGAGCAGAAACGCACGAGCCTGCTCCCAGCCTCGATCCAGATATATGGCCGCTGCCACCGCTTCCAGCGCATCTGCCAGGACCGAGGCCCGCTGCCGGCCTCCGGAGAGTTCCTCACCGCGTCCCAGCCGAACAAAGCTGCCTAGCGACAGGCGCTCCGCTATTCTTGCCAGGGCCGGTTCACAGACCACGGACGCCCTCATCCTGGTCAGCCGCCCCTCCTGCTCCTCCGGACAGCAGCTATAAAAATACTCGGCTGCAACCAGCCCTAAAACGGCATCGCCGAGAAATTCCAGGCGCTGGTTATGAATCCCGGACTCCGGGTGCTCGGACAGATAAGACGGATGGGTCAGGGCGGCCAGTAGGAGCGCGGGATCATCGAAGGCGACGCCGATCTCCCTCTGCAAGCGCTTGAGCATCGCCAACTCCTGTTTGGTCATCGGACTGTTCATGTAACCACCTTGCCGGCACGCATGGCGCCAGATCCCTGTTGGTTCACTCCTGGAACTCGCGAAAAACTAAAACAGCATTGTGGCCCCCAAAACCGAAGGAATTGGAGACTGCCACCCGCACCGAAAGCTGGCGGGCCTGGTTGGGGACATAGTCCAGATCGCATTCCGGATCCGGGTGCTCGTAATTGATGGTTGGCGGCACCCAACCCTCGCTGATGGACAAGGCGCAGGCGATCGCCTCGAGCGCCCCGGCCGCCCCCATGGAATGTCCGATCATCGATTTGATAGAGCTTACAGGCACCTGATAGGCGTGCTCTCCCAGCACCTTTTTGATGGCGAGGGTCTCGATCTTGTCATTGAGCTCGGTAGATGTGCCGTGAGCATTGATGTAGTCCACTTCCGCGGGGGATATCCCGGCGTCCTGCAGCGCCAGTTTTATTGTCCGCGCCGCCTGGGTCCCTTCCGGCTCCGGCGCAGTGATATGATAGCCATCGGCAGTACAACCGTATCCGACTACCTCGCCATAAATTCTGGCGTCTCTCCCTTTGGCATGGGACAGGGTTTCCAGGACCAGGATGCCGGCCCCCTCGCTGATCACCAGTCCGTCCCTATTCATGTCAAAGGGACGGCAGGCCCGCTCCGGCTCGTCGTTATGGGTGCTCATCGCCCGCATTGAGCAGAAGCCCGCCAGGGCTACCGGTACGATCGGGGTCTCCGTGCCGCCTGCCAATACCACATCGGCATCACCCCGCTGAAGTATCCGGAACGCCTCTCCCACCGCATTCGTACCTGAAGCGCAGGCTGTGACCACGGTAATGTTCGGGCCCTTTGGCCCCAGGCAGATAGCTATTTGACCGGCCGCCATATTGCAGATTATCATCGGTATGAACAGGGGGCTGACCCGGCTCTGGCCCCTTATCCAGCAGAATGATGTGCTGATCGCAGAGGGTTTCGATGCCGCCGATCCCAGTGCCCATTACGACCCCGATCTTTTCGAGATCCTCGCCCTCCAGCTCCAGCCCGGAGTCTTCGATCGCCAGCCTGGCTGCGGCAACTGCAAACTGGGTGCAGCGGTCCATACGTTTGATCTCTTTCCGGTCCAAGTACTGTTCAGGTGAGAAATCCTTCACCTCTCCGGCAATTCTGCTCGCAAAGGAAGAAGGATCAAAGCGGGTCAGGGGGGCAATGCCGGAATGGCCTTGCATGAGTGAACTCCAAAAAGCATCCTTTCCGATTCCGACCGGTGACAATACTCCCAGCCCGGTGATAACGATGCGCCTCTTGCTCTCCTCCAACATTTATATAACTCCTTCTTAAGCGTCGATGATTCGATCCTTCGGACAGGTCTGCAGCGCTCAAGCGATCTGGTTCGGGCCAGGCGTGAACTTTCCCGGCATCCAACCCCATTATTAACTAGGATTGCCGTTAGAAAAGCCCATAGCCAAGCCTCTGAGATTTGTGCAAAGCCGCGCCGGATGCCAGCGCTTACAGGCGCCCGCGCGGCTATTACTATTTACAAACGTTTGTACGCATGGTGTAGTATACCCGACTCTTTGACAATCACGGGTGCCCGACCCATCCACCGGATGAGTACCCCGGCGCGGTTGCAGCGGGTCAAACGGGCCGCTGCGTAAAACTGATTCCCATAGAGATCGGCGCTTCCTAAGAAGCACGTATCTACATAGCCGTAAGGTGAAGCAGGTACCCTCCGGGTGGGCTGCCTATAGACCAGGCCAGCGCCATGGAAACATGGTTCTGTAGCTCACGAGGGAGCGTAAGACCCTGCCTTGGCAGGGCGGCTCCCGATGAAATGAGAAGCCTCTGGCCCCGTGCCGGAGGAGGTTCACGAAGCGACACCCAGGGGCGGCTGCCCACAGTTTATCCAGTCAAGGTGGCGCTCAACCGTTGGCTTTGATGTATTCGACAGCAGATCCCACCGTCAGGATCTTTTCCGCATCCTCGTCAGGTATCTCCATGTCAAATGTTTCTTCCAATGCCATGATCAATTCCACAATATCCAGGGAATCCGCATTCATCTCTTCAAATGTGGTTTCCATGCTGACGTCTCCTTCTTCAACCCCTAACTGCTCTACGATGATCGAACGCACTTTTTCGAAAATTGCCTGATCACTCAATTCAGTCACGCATCTACACCTCCCTCCCGTAAACTGTTCAAATGGCCATGCCGCCGTCTACTTGCAGCACGTGCCCGGTTATATAGTCTGCCGCCGGTGATACCAAAAATACCGCTGCCCCAGCAACATCCTCCGGCTTGCCGATCCTTCCCAGCGGTATTCTGCCCAGAAGCTCATCTCTAGCCTGAGTCGAAAGCCTGGAGGTCATCTCGGTCTCAATATATCCAGGAGCAATAGCATTGACATTGATCCCGCGGCTGGCCACTTCCCGGGCCACGCACTTGGTAAAACCGATGATGCCCGCTTTGGCTGCGCCATAATTTGCCTGGCCGGCGTTGCCGATCACTCCGACTACTGAGGCCAGGCTCACAATGCGCCCCCAGCGATTCTTCAGCATGGGCTTCAAGGCAGCTCTGGTGCAGTAAAAGACGCCGTTCAAATTGGTTGCCAGAACCGCCTCCCAGTCCTGATCCTTCATTCTCAACAACAACTGGTCACGAGTGATGCCTGCATTGTTGACCAGGATGTCCAGCTTGCCAAAACGCGAGACAACAGCCTCCATCATCTCTTCAACGTCAACGTTCTTGCTGACATCCGCAGCCACAGGGAAGGCGATCCCGCCCCTCCCGGCGATCTCATCTATCACCCCGGCTGCTTGCTCCGACTGGCCAGGATAGTAATTTATGGCAACATGTGCACCATTATCTGCCAGAGCCAGGGCTATCGCCCGGCCTATTCCCTGTGAAGCGCCGGTAATCAAAGCGACCCGATTTTCTAAAATCATTTTAAACAGTCCCTCCTATTTGCGCAAGCACCTTTTCCAGCGTTTTTTCGTCCTCAACGTGATCGACCTTGGATTCAGGCAGGATCCTCTTGATCAGGCCGGACAAGACCTGCCCCGGCCCAACCTCCAGATAGCTTGTAAACCCCTCGGCATCCAGCCTTTTCATCGATTCCTCCCAGAGCACGGGAGAGCTAACCTGGGCTGCCAGCAGATCCTTGATGGCGCCAGGGTCCGATACCAGATCGCCGGAGGCGTTCATCGCCAGTATTATCTCAGGAGAGGCAAATTCATAATGTTCCAGGTTCAGCCTCAGCTGCTTGCTCACCCCTGCCATCAAAGAGGTATGGAAGGGGCCGCTCACCGCCAGGGTGACCACCTTTCTGGCGCCCCTGCGCCGGGCCTCGGCCACGGCTTCCTCCAAGGCCTCCCTGTCGCCTGAGATGACCACCTGGTTGGGAGCGTTAAAATTAGCCGGTTGTACAACTCCCCTGGCGCTGGGCGAAGCCGATGCCGGGTGCCCGCTCGAAGAGTGGGCGCGGCAGATCTCGATCACGGCCTCCCGCTCCAGGCCGATCACCGCAGCCATTCCTCCCTGGCCGCTGGCAGCAACCTCATCCATCATCTCTGCCCGCCTGGCAACGATCTCGAGAGCTGACCGAAAGGGCAAAACCCCTGCTGCAACCAGGGCCGCATACTCTCCCAAGCTATGTCCGGCGGCGGCCTGGCAGGTGACTCCAGATTGCTGTAAGACCCTCATGATGGCGATGCTTGTTGTAAAAACAGCGGGTTGGGTGTATTTAGTGCGGTTTAACAGTTCCGCCGGCCCCTCGGTGCACAGCTGTGACAACCCGTATCCGGTGACCTGATCGGCCTGTTCGAAAACTTCAGCCGCCTCGCGGCGCAGCCGGGCCAGTTCGGCGCCCATTCCCACATACTGGGATCCCTGTCCTGGAAAGACAAATGCCAACTTCAAGCGATAACCACCTGCCTATCTCCTCCTGCCGGCAATAGGTTGCCCTGATCAGAAGTGTCACAGCCTGTTCAAGATCATGGTCGTTCAGATCATAATCTTCGTTTGGTCAGCTTGTCCTCGCCGACTCCGCTGAGGCTGTGTTTTTTTCCACCCGCTGATCCCCGCCGGCCTCGCCAAGCTTCGAGTTTTCGGCTTCGTTAATCTTATCCTTCGTTAACCCCATCCCAACCCTTCAGCAGGGACTCGGTGAAGTTCTCTTGCACCGCTCTGTTTGCAAAGCGGATAGCATTGCGAATCGCCCGGGCGCGTGACGAGCCGTGGCAGATGATGGAGAGCCCATTCACTCCAAGCAACGGCGCTCCACCGTATTCAGTATAATCCAGCTTGCACAAGAGGCCGCGCAAGGCCGGTTTCACGAGAACACCGCCGAGCATCCGCAGCGGGTTTCGCTTCAATTCCTCCTTGATCATCCCGACAATGGTGAAGACAATTCCCTCAGTCAACTTCAGGGCGATGTTGCCGACAAAGCCGTCGCAGACAATCACATCCACATCGGCGGTCAAGAAATCCCGCCCCTCGACATTGCCTACAAAATTCAAAGCACCAGTTTTGGCCAGAATCTGATGGGCTTCGATGACGGCCTCTGTTCCCTTGGTGGCCTCGCTACCCACGCTGAGCAGGGCGACCCTGGGCCTGCCGATATGCAGCACCTGTCCGGCATAGCGGCTGCCCAGGTATGCGAACTGAACCAGGTGGCTGGCCTTGTCATCGACGTTGGCGCCGGAATCGATCAGCACCTTCGGGCCTATGGGCGAGGGGATGACGGTGGCGATGGCGGGGCGCTCGATGCCGGGCAGCCTGCCGAAAGCGAAGATGGCTGCCGCCATCTGGGCGCCGGTGTTGCCGGCGGAAATGATGGCGGCAGCCTCTCCTTCTTTGACCAATCTCGTCGCTGCAACCAGAGATGAGTCTTTCTTGCGTCTGACAGCGGATGCCGGGTGATCGTCCATGGCGATCACCTCGGGTGCATGCAAGATGGCAACCGCTTCCTGGGGGTAGCGATAGCGCTTCAGCTCGGTTTCGATAATACTTTCTTCCCCCACCAGGATCACCGGAATCTTGTCTCCGGCAGCAGCGGCAACCGCTCCCTTGATGATCTCCGCCGGAGCATGATCGCCCCCCATGGCATCCACGGCAATCCTCACAGATCCTTCATCTCCTTGGCCACCACTGTAAAACGGCCCCTCAACACATCGGTGTTGCCTACCTTGGAATTCACCCTGATCTGGTAGCTGTTGCTCTTTTCACTGATCACCTGGGCATGAGCAACCACCTTTTCCCGCACAAAAACAGGCGACAGATATCGAACGTAGGCGCTGCCTGTCAATACGACCTCGGCGTTGATCAGGGCGACAGCCAGGGAATTTGCCTGGGCAAACAGGTAGTGCCCGCGCAGGATCTTCGTCCTCGCAAAGACCATGTCCTTTTTGACCTCAAGCATGGAAACACCCCTGCTGCCGATTTCCAGTTCCAGAAGTTCGCCGATCAACTCCCCGCTGCCCAGCGACCGGATCTTACCGTAAAATTGCTCGGCCACATCCTTGGTGCGCACCCTGGATTCCGGTATTCCCAGTTCCAACCTATCGAGGCGTACGGTAGGCACGCTTGCGGACAGCAGGCCAGCGAGTTCCTCATCAGTTAGAAAAGGGTTGTCTGATAAAGACCTCACGAGAAGCTGTTGTCTCTCTTGTTTGTGTTGATTTCTCTTCTTGATCACTGCCATAACCTGCCTGATGTTATAACCTATTAATAATAGCTGGTAATAATAACAGTATAATCTACCAAAATCAAAAAGACAAGCGGGTTTTCCCTCCCTCTTGTCTCTTGCTGAGTCCCTGATGCTGAGTCTGTCCGGCCATAAAGCAGGCTGACTGGCATGCCCACGACCAGGCTTACTTTTCCAGAACCTCCCGGTCCCGGTAGTATCCGCAAGCCTGGCAGACACGGTGAGGCATTTTCGGTTCATGACAGCGTGGGCAACTGATCACAGCCGGGCTGGCAACTTTAATCATAGCCCTTCTCTGGTTTTTGCGGGCCTTCGAAGTTCTCCTCTTCGGTACACCCATGTTCTTACCCCCAAGCTAATTTTTTCAAATACCGCTAGTCTTTAATCTGCTTTAGATATTCACTCATCACTGACAGCCGGGGATCCGGATGCTGCCGGCCGCAGCCGCACTCCTCCGTATTCAGGTTGCAACCGCACGAAGGGCAAAGTCCTTTGCAGTCCGGTTGGCAGACCGGCTTCATCGGCAAGGTCAGGATCAGGCTCTCGATGATCAGATCTGTCAAATCGATCCGGTCGCCCTGGAAAGTTCGACCCAGGCCCCTCCGCAACGCTTGCGTCCAAAGCTGCTGCTGCATAGAAGATCTCTTCGAAGGGCGTATGGACATCAACGGAAAACGAGTTCAGGCACAGGCCGCAGGTAAGATCGGCCTTGGCCCGGACTTCACCCTTCACGTAAATCTTGCCGCCGACATTCCTGGCCAGGCCGGTGACCACTATGTCACTGAAAACGAGCGGTAAGCCCTGCATTTCGATCTCGAAGCGGGAGCCCCGGCCAGCAAATTCTTTCTCGGTTCCGGTTTGCCGGCGCAGGTCGTCAACCTCGATAAACACTGGCATCACCCCCGTTTCAACATTCCACATTATACCGGTGGTCAAGGAAGATGTCAACGAAGGAGGGCAAAAAGGGGAGGGCATGCAGGGCGCCCTTCCCCTTTATAACGACGTGCGGCAGAAAACCTGATCCCGGATGCCCGCCGGGGTACCCCGGCGCGGTCATGATAAATGCCGTGCCAAGCTTCAAGAGGCATCTACCTTGAAAAACCCCCGGGCTTTACGCCCGGGGATTAGTATCAAAGATTCTTTTATAATTTTGCAGCTGCTTCGGCATCACTGATGTTCGCCAGCACTCAATTGTTCAGAGAGGCATGTCAGCCAAACATTCGGCTTGAACCTTCCGCTATCGAGGCTGGCCAGGCATCGAGAGTGCCGGCTGGCCACCAAGGCGGCCCTATGGTAGAAAATCAGGTTGGGCGGACGGCCCTACCATTCAAATTGAATCTTGGCCTGCGCCTTGATCATCTCCGGCTTCTTCTGGAGTTGCTTCTCGAATTCGACGTCACGCTGCTTGTTCCGGTATCTCGGGTCCTGGAAGGAGTACCTGAAGTTGGTGTGCACGTCGTAGGTGCCGTTAAGGAGAGCGACCGAGTCTTCCACGATGATGAGTTCCTCGTCGGTCGGGATGACGAAGATCTTGACCTTGGAATCCGGTGCGGAGATGTCCGATTCGGAGTTCCTGGTGCGGGCGAGGTTGTTCTTCTCATGGTCGATCTTGATGCCCATGAACTCCAGGCCCTCCAGAGCCTTGGCCCGGTGGTCGGAGGCCATCTCGCCCACGCCGGCAGTCCAGACGATGGCGTCTATGCCGCCAACTGCTGCCGCATAGGACCCGATGTACTTCTTGATCCGGTAGGTCTCCACCTCGAACGCCAGCTTGGCCCTGGCATCGCCCTTCTCCATCGCCTCCAGCACGTCGCGGCGGTCAGTGAACTGCCCGGTGATGCCCAGCAGGCCGCCCTTCTTGTTCAGGGTGCTGTCCATATCCTTCGGAGATATATTCTCCTTCTGCATCACGTAGAAGTCCAGGGCAGCATCATGGTCACCGGCCCGGGTGCCCATGACCAGGCCCTCGAGCGGGGTGAAGCCCATGCTGGTGTCGAAGGAGATGCCATTCTTGACAGCGTTGGCGCTGACGCCATTGCCGATGTGCAGGCCGATCATGTTGACTTCGAAGGGGTCCTTGTCCAGCAGCACGGCGGCGCGCTTGGCAATGTACAGCAGGGAGGTGCCGTGGAAGCCGTAGCGGCGCACCCGGTACTTCTCATACCAGGCGTAGGGCACCGCGTACATGTACTGCGGCGGCAGCATCGTCTGGTGCCAGGCGGTGTCCATCACGGCTATGTGCGGCACGTCCGGCAGCAGGCCCTGGGCAGCCTCGATGCCCAGGATGTTGGGCGGGTTGTGCAGGGGAGCCAGGTTCTGCAGCTCCTTAAATACCCCGAGTGATTCCTCGGTGATGATAACGGATTTGGCAAACCTCTCACCGCCGTGCACCACCCGGTGGCCGACGGCGTCGATCTCCTTGATGTCCTTTAAAACACCGTACTCATCGCTTGTCAAGAGATTGACGATCAGGTGCACGGCTTCCCTGTGGGTCGGACAGTCATGTTCGATCTTGACGGCGTCTTTTCCAGGCACTTCGTGGACACAGAAGGAATCCCCGATGGTCACGCGCTCCACGATGCCCTTGCACATGATTTCCTTGCTTTCCCAGTCGTAGACCAGGTACTTGGCAGAAGAGCTGCCGCAGTTGAGAACCATAACCTTCATGTAAACAATCCCTCCGTAAAAAGTTTTAGATTAATAAATAGTTCATATTGCTCCTGTTTCGTGCACTGTTTAATTTATTACTGTGCCTTGACGACGCACATCGCCGCCACATTGACGATGTCGTCAACGCTGCAGCCGCGCGAGAGGTCATTGACAGGCTTGGCCATGCCCTGCAGGATCGGTCCGATCGCCTCGGCCTTGGCAAGGCGCTGCACCAGCTTATACGCGATATTGCCGGCGTCGAGATCCGGGAAGATCAGCACGTTGACCTTGCCGGCAACATCACTGCCGGGCGCCTTGGATTTCCCCACTTTGGGCACCAGGGCGGCATCCGCCTGGAATGTTCCGTCAACGATCAGGCCAGGATATTTTTGTTTGGCAAACTCAGTCGCCTGTTCCACTTTTTCAATATCCGGATGCTTGCCCCCGCTGCCCTTGGTGGAATAGGACAACATCCCGACACGCGGCTCCATGCCGCAGAGGCTCCGGGCCGTTTCCGCCGAGGAGTATGCTATTTCTGCAAGTTGTTCGGCCGTAGGATTGGGGTTCACGGCGCAGTCGGCAAAGATAAACATGCCGTTGTCTCCAAACTCGCAATCAGGAACGATCATGATAAAAGAGCCGGACACAACCGAAACGCCGGGCGCCGTCTTGATAGTCTGCAAGGCTGGACGCAGCACGTCACCGGTGGTGTTGATGGCGCCGGCAACCAGGCCATCCGCGGCATCCGTGTAAACCATCATCGAACCGTAATAGAGAGGGTTCTTGATCAGCGCGCGCGATCCTCCAGGGTCACTCCCTTGCTCTTTCGCAGTTCGTAAAACTTTGCTGCAAAGCTTTCGGCGTCAGCCGCGGTGGCAGGGTCGACGATCTTGACGTTGGATAGATCTACTCCCAAATTTTTGGCCACACCCAGCACTTCATCACGGACCCCCAGCAGAATCGGAACAGCGATCTGCTCCTTCGCCAAAATCTCGGCTGCTTTTACGGTGCGTTCCTCGGTACCTTCGGGAAGGACGATGATTTTCTTGTTCTGACGGGCCTTTTTCTTGATCTCGTCTAAAAGCGGCATCAACAACCTCCTCCTTTTTTTTAAAGTTGCTAAAGACATAACTTAATATCGATACGCGAGCACCGATACTAACCGTAATAATTTTTCTCTTTCCCTCTATTATTATTGTCAGATCCAAAAGGTGAGCTTAATAAAAAAACTGGTTTTGACACGGTACTTGCTTGACGGTACAAGGGATGGAAAAAGAAAGGAAAAAATATTTAAATTTATATCTGATCGCCAAAGACTATAGCGGCTTCTCAGGCGGATATGTTGAAAATCGGAATAATCGGAATATGATATGAGATTATATCATAATCTTGAAGCTATATCTATACAACTGCACTAATTTTTTGGTTCCAGCCCGCCTGATCTCCCGTCATCAACAGTCATATTTTCTACAACAGGCTTGTATAATCCTTCCGAGGTCAGGTTTTTTCTTCACAACCCATGAGAGAGGGAGGCCTCCATGAACGTGAGGCCAATTGCAGACATGAGCCCCGGAGACTGCAGGGGCGACGGCGGCAACCACCTGCCGTCTTTCTATCCTGCCCTGTTCTGGATCCTGGTTTGTTTACTTCTGGGAGCGGGGATCATCCGCTATCCCGTTGCCGCCCTGTGGGCAGCCCGGCGTGGGCTGCTAACCTGGTGGGAGATCGTGCTGCCCAGCCTGCTGCCATTCTTCATCGTCAGCGAACTGTTGATGGGCTTGGGTTTTGTCTCTCTCCTGGGCTGTTTGCTGGAGCCTGCCCTGCGGCCAATGTTCAACCTGCCCGGCAGCGCCGGTTTTATACTGGCAGTCAGCTATATTTCCGGTTTCCCTCTCTGCGCATCACTCACGTCCCGTATCCGCCGCCATGAAATGTGCACCAGGGATGAGGGAGAAAGGCTCATGGCCTTTACCAGCAACGCCAGTCCGCTGTTCATGCTCGGCGCGGTCAGCGTCGGCATGTACCGGAACCCAGCGCTCGGCCCTGTGATCGCGGGGATCCATTACCTTTCCGCTTTACTGTGCGGAATCATACTGAAAACGATGCTCCCCGCACTTGGACCGGAATGCAAAGGGGCAGTTAACCTTAATCAAAGCACGCCAAGAAAAGCGGCATCTTTTTTCCAATCTTCCATGCTGAAAGAGCAGGGGTTCGGATCCTTATTGGGGGAAACCATTCAGAAGACGAGCCTGATCCTGCTGTCGATCGGAGGGTTTATTACCTTTTTTTCCGTGATCATCGGGGTTGCGGAGGCCGGAGGGGTTATGGGCGGGATCGTGCACCTGCTGACACCGGCAGCGATGCTGTTGCATTTCGACCCCAGCCTGCTCAGGGCCTCGCTCTATGGTCTGTTCGAAGTCACTATCGGCATCAATCAGGCCAGCCAGAGCCCGGGCACCCTTGCCCAGCAGTTAATGGTGATCGAGGCTCTCCTGGCATGGAACGGGCTTGCCGTTCAGGCCCAGGTGGCCGGGATGATCATAGGGAGCGACCTGCGCCTCTGGCCTTACCTGTTGACCAGGTGCCTGCAAATCCCTCTGGCTGTCTCCCTTGCCTATCTGGCCACATTGACGCCTTACTGGCGCCATCTTGCCCTTCCGGCCTCTTGCCCGTCTTCCCAGGCCTCCTGGTTTCCCTGGATGACAGGAGCTTATCTTCCCGCCGGGATCCTTGCCGCACTGCTGATCTGTTTCTCTCTGAACAGGTGCTGGCATTACTGCCTGAAGAGGATCATTATCATCCGCTGACAATCTTTTTTTACCTGCTTTCCTGTTTCGCCAATCGCCCTCAGAGGATCATCATACGTTGAGCTTCCTCATCTGATTGAGTTCTTCCCTACCCTTCCGGATCGCCGACAGGTTCTGCTCCAGGTTGGACTCCAGGGCGCTCATGATCTCGTCGGCATATAAAGCGGCATTGCTCTTGATCTCCAAAGCCACCCGCCGGCCCTGGGAAACAAGATCATCGGCAGCCTCCTGGGCTTTTTTCACTACCTCGCTGTCTTTGATCATCTCGTTGATCTTCTGATTGGTCTGCGCCAGGAGATGATCCGCCTTTACCTGGGCATCATCGATCATGAACTCCCTGTCTTTGATCACCAGCTTTGCCTGATGAATCTCTTCCGGCAGCAGCGCCCTGATCCTGTCGACAAAGTCCAATAATATATCCTCGCTGATCATCACCTTGCCGGTCATAGGAACCCGCCTGGAGTTCTGGATGACCTCCTCCAGCTCTTCTAGCAGTTTGTATAGATCCACCGCACTCTCCTCCACCCTTTCAAATTTCTGATTGCTTGACCCTCGGTTTAAGATGTGGGTTATTTTCAAGTTTGGCCGTTTTCTTCAAATTTATCTTTTAGTAGCCGGGTCACATGTTCGGAAACCAGCCCTTTGACGTCTCCATGCAAGCTAACGATTTCCTTGATGAGACTGGAACTCAGATAGGAGTACTTGGGATGCGATACCAGGAAGATGGTTTCGATGTCTGGGCTCAGCTTCCGGTTCATCAGCGCCATCTGAAACTCGCTCTCGAAATCGGAGATGGCGCGCAGCCCGCGGACGATGACCCCGGCGTTATTCTGTTTCATGAACTCGGTCAGCAAGCCTGCGAAACAGTTGACTTCCACGTTGGAGAGATGGGCCGATTCCTGCGCGATCATCGACACCCTATCTTCCATCGTAAAAAGCGGGTGTTTGCCCGGGTTGAGGCTAACAGCCACCACGACCCTGTCAAAGATAACGGCAGCACGTTCGATAATATCCAAGTGCCCGTAAGTAATCGGATCGAAGCTGCCCGGATAGACGGCTGTCTTCATTCTCCAAAATCCTTTCGCCTGTACTATTCTTTGCCGACCTCATAGAACCTGAGCACGCTGTCTCCATAAACTCTGGTCCTGACCGGCGGCAGATACAGCTCCGGCTCTTTGCCCTTGAGGCTGCGGGTGACAACCAACCCGCCCTGGGCCACCAGGCCTCTCTGCAAGATTTTTTCCACGGCCGGAGCGGCGAGGCCTCTCCCAAAGGGAGGTCGATGAAGATCAGGTCAAACTCACATCCGAGACTCTGTAAATAGGGCAGGGACTTGAAGACGTCCCCGACATGGACCAGCCCCTGACCGGTAAAGCCAGTTATGGCAAGGTTCTCTTTGATCAACCTCGCCGTATCTATATTCTTTTCCACAAAAACTGCCTGCCTGGCTCCCCGGCTCAGGGCTTCGATGCCAATGCTGCCGCTGCCGGCAAAAAGATCCAGAAAGACGCTGTCCCCGACCCTTGGAGCAAGAATGTCGAAGAGCGCCTCCTTGATGAAGTCCGTGGCCGGCCTAAGGCTTACGGTCTTTGCTGTTTTAAGCCTTCTGCCCTTGGCACTACCGGCAATCACCCGAAGACCGTTCATTGGTTTTCAGAATGCTCCTGCCTTAAAAAGCCTGTAAAGATTATATCATATACACCGCTGAATATTGAAACCGCACTGATTCGGTCCTAATTTTCATTGAAGATGGGATCCATTTGCTGATGTTATAAATTACCAGAAATTCAGTTGCATAAAATAGCTCAGTTTGTACAAAATAGGTAATGGCTAAAGGGTCTTCATGGGAAAAGATCATAACACCAAACCTGCAAAGAAGCAGCAAGGGTTACGCAACTTTCTCATGAGCTCTTCCTCCAGTTTCTCCTCTCCCACGCCATTGGGTTGCGTCTACACTTTCGTGAGCGCACTCAATGGCGACGCCAAACCGAGCCAGAGGGTCCGCCCTCATGGCTTTTTTTCTGTGTCCGGAGCCAGCATCCTGGCGCCAAACCCGCGTTTCTTCAATATCTCTTTTATCTCATGCATCGAGCTGCTGAGGCTGCTGAGCGCCGTTTCCGTGCTTTTCGAACTGCTGCCGGAAACGTGCACGTTGGTCCTGAGCAGCAGATACTCGCGCTCCAACTCCAGGTCGGCCATCTCCTCCGCCAATCGGTCCAGCTCTTTCATCAGATCTTCATTGCTCATAGAGGGGTAGTCACAATTCTCTCTCATCGCTCGCCGCGCCTTATTCGAGCGCCCGCCGGGTACCCACGAAGCGGGTGTGTAGCCTTACCCGCTAAAGCGGGTATCTGGGCGCCTGCGCCGCTCCTTTCTTTCCTGCACCCAAAGTTTAACACGAAACTGGCTGGCAACAACAGATATTTTCAATCCACAGGGATAACGGTTGGGAAATCGGCCGGAAATCTGGCGGCACCCTCATCGGGCTAATTTTGGATCTATAATATAGCAGTTCGCGTGTCATTTGTTTATCATATTGCTTTGCATCGGCTATTGCTCAGGTTTAGTTCTTCGTGTGGCTCTGGTTAGTCGATCTCTGCCTCCAATGATCTTTGAAATCTGACTATCATGCTGATGAGATAGATAAAAAAGTGGTTTGGAGAGTATCGGGGTTAGAGCATGCAATTCTCTGCACAGCCAAAAGACAGGCGTAGGCAATAAGGATGGTTTTTGCATGGCCAGATGATACAGGGCCCCGAAATGCAGATCTCCGCCTGCAGCCCTATGGTGAAGTAAAGTCCGCCCAACTATAATAGCGCCAGGGCCGCTAACGCAGAGACAGAAAGCGGGCGTTGATCGCCACAATTACCGTGCTCAAAGACATAAGAACTGCGCCAGCAGCAGGTGACAGCAGTATCCCCCAATGATAGAGCACCCCTGCAGCCAGAGGAATGGCAACAGCATTGTAGCCGGTTGCCCAGGCCAAGTTCTGCACCATCTTCTTATATGTTGCCTGGGCGAGATCGATGAGGGTTACTGCATCAAGCGGATTGCTTCTCACGAGGATTATGTCCGCCGTCTCCACCGCAATATCAGTGCCCGCGCCAATGGCTATGCCCACGTCTGCCTGGGCCAGAGCGGGGGCGTCGTTCACGCCGTCACCGGTCATTGCGACGACAAGCCCCCGGGTCTGCACCTCTTTCACTTTGGCTGCCTTCTCTTGGGGCAAGACCTCGGCAAAATACTCATCAAGCCCGATCTCTTCCGCTACCCATTTGGCAACCTGCCATGTGTCTCCGGTCAGCATCATGCATTTGATGCTTTTTTCCTTGAGCAGGGAGATAGCCTTCCTAGACTCCGGCCTGATCATGTCTGCTATGGCAATTGCACCCTTTAGTTGGCCGTCAATCAGTACGAATACAATAGTCTTTCCCTGCGCCAAGAGCTGTGACAGCCGTTCGTCCTGGATGGTTATATTATTCTCCTGTAGGTACCGGGGGCTCATAACTTTCACATTTTTCCCCTTCACCACGGCTTCCGTGCCTTTTCCGGATATCGCCCGGAACCCCTCTGCGGTGAAAACAGCTGGCGAGGACTTAACTATGCCTTTGGCTATGGGGTGTTCTGAATGAAGTTCCACTGAAGCGGCATATTGAAGCAGTGAACCTCCATCGATGTCTGCTAGGGTGATGATGTCGGTGACCCCGAATTTGCCTTCCGTGAGGGTGCCGGTCTTATCAAAGATCACGGCCTGAATATTCCTAGCAGTTTCAAAGGCAACCCGGTTTCTGATCAGGAGGCCGTTGGTGGCAGCCAACGTGGTGGAGATTGCCACTACCAGGGGGACGGCCAGCCCCAAGGCGTGGGGGCACGTGATCACCATTACAGTTATTGCCCTCTCCAGGGCAAACGCAAAACCTTTGCCGATTATGGCCAGCCATACAACGAACGTTACCACTCCGACAGAGAGGGCGATGACGGTGAGCCAGACAGCTACGGTATTGGCGAGGTCCTGCGTTTTGGATTTGCTTTCCTGCGCCTGCCTGACGAGCTCTATGACCTGCGCCAGGAAAGAGTTCTGTCCGGTCTTGTCTACTTCAATCGTCACCGAACCATCGCCATTGATGGAACCGCCGATAACCACAGAACCAACTTCTTTGGGCACCGGGTTTGATTCCCCCGTAAGCATCGATTCGTTGACCGCGGTCTCGCCTTCCACCACCTTGCCATCGGCAGGAACTTTTTCTCCCGGCCTTACCAGAAGCTTATCGCTTACCAACAAATCACTCAGTGGAACATCCATGATGCTCCCATCAGGCATCAACTTATGAGCCTCCGCCGGCATCAGCCGGGCCAGCTCCTCGAGAGCCCTGGAAGCACCGGCTACAGATCTCATCTCTATCCAGTGGCCGAGCAACATGATGTCGATCAGCGTGGCCAGTTCCCAGAAGAATACACTACCCGAGAGGCCGAACACTACGAGGCTGCTGTACAGATAGGCGGAGGTGATGGCTACGGCGATCAGGGTCATCATACCCGGTCTTGCCGACCTCAGCTCGTCGATGATCCCTTTTAGGAAGGGATAGCCCCCATAGAAGTAGACGAAAGACGAAAGTGCAAAGAGTATATATGTATCACCGGCGAAACGAAGCATGTTGCCCAGGCCCGCCATTTCCTGAATGGCAGGTGAAAGGATGAGAATCGGCAGGGTGATCAACAGCGATATCCAAAACCGCTTGCGGAAGTCTTCAACCATGGAGCCGTGATGATGAGAAGTGGCAGTCATTCCTTGATGGGAGAGGTGGCCTGGTGAATGCTGGCTCGGCGAGTGGGGATCTGCTGCAGGATGGTCACTGTGCATATGCTGGTGCATATCTGGGTTCTCGTTCATCTTCTTTTCTCCTTTAACTCTCATCTTTCTTGCCGGTGACAAATAGAGTTCACCACTATCGTCACAAGGGCACAACCGCTTCAGCAGAAACAATCTTGAATACCGGACCACCTATATTTAGGCATATCATGTTGTATTATCCTCTTTGCCTAATAGCCCATCTTCCGCACTAAGCAGCTTTTATTGCTGGATTGGCGGTCATGGCCTTCTATAATAAAAAACCACGAGTCTCTTCACCGCTTCTGCAGCGAAAGAACCTTTGTGGTTCTATATTAAGTATCTATTCAACTATCTGTTGCCCGATTCCTGCTCCACTGGCTATCGATGGCGCGTGCCGGTTACGGCTGGATTATCGCTGCAGACATCACGCACACATCTGAGCGCATCAAGGTGTCGGGATACTTTCTGATCATTACAGAGGCATTATTTATTTTGCCTGCAGGCAGGATCAGAGCGATTTTCTCAAAACCTTTCAGTTCTTCCTCGATCATGAGGGCTTTGTGCAAGTATCTTCAATAATGGATCGGCGTCTGGAGGCTAGCCGATTATGTGAAAGAATAAAAAAAGTGCGGCAGTGTGGGCGCACTGCCGTGAAAGGAAAAGTGACAATGGGTTGAACAAAAATCCGGTCCCGATAGGGGCCGGAATAACATAAACAATAAATGTTATGCTACCCTCTACCTGGGAAGGTACAACATACCACGCTTCCGCGCAGGTCTCCTGGCTCATGTTCATTGCCTGGCGCTGCCTTCCCAGATAAGATCCAGTGGCATCTTAGCGCTGGCTCCCATTCACAGTGGCCGGACCGCTCGGGATTTTCACCCGATTCCCCATCCAACCCGGATGCGTCTATTTCATTTTTTCTACTTTATCACAATTATTGCTGCAAGTCCAGAATTTCATTGAACAAAATTCACTAGGACAAAGCCATTATGCGGCGCGGGAAGAAAGAACGCCGCAGAAACAGCCCAACTACATTAACTGTAGCTTCTGCGGCGAAAGCATATCCGAATCCAGGGCGCGGATAAAGGATGGCAGGCCGGCCCTGCATCCCCTGCGCCGGACAGTATACCAGGGGCAGGTGATATTATTGCTAATTTTGAGTTCCTGAAACAAAGAAGAACTGCCTGGCATACGAACCGATGTGTATGCCAGGCTAAATAAAAAGAGGATGCTGGAAGGAATGGTATAATTACTGAACTTTTTTGGTTGGACGGTCTATTCATGCTTTCTCGCGATTAAGATATATGCAATGATAAAGAACGCGATTGTACTTAAATAACCTAATATATTAAAAATAAACAGTGAGTTGTAGTAATATTTGTGAAGTGCTGCCAAGAACAAGAGAATGCTGAACATCAAAATCAGATAACCATATTTAGGTTCATCCTTTCTCATAATAAGTTCAAATATTCCAATAAATAGGCACACCCAAGAAGCTCCAAGCAAACAGTAGGCAAGCTGTTGGGGTGTTATCGCATTTCCCACAACTCAATCATGCCCCCTATTAGTGCTACCCGGGTTTTCTCGGCCCGGGCAGTATGAGGTGGGAGGTGTGTATAGATAGCGCCGTGGTTAGGCTATTGTGGCATAGCCTTTTTCAACCACTAGGTGTTATTCCCGATAAGTCTAAGCCTGTCTAAGCTAAGAGAGCCGACTTCTTCTCTTCCTCGTGGGCGTGAATCAAGGTTTGCCGTCCGTGGGGGTGCATGTGGAACTCTTCGTCGACCAGGTTTACCTTGACCAGGAGATCGACGTTGGCCAGAATTTCCTCACATGGCCCAGTGACCACCATTTGATGGTCCTCACTGAAAATCAGGGCGCGATCGGCGATCTCCTCCACGATATCAAGATTGTGAGTGGCGGTGATGATCGTCTTTCCCGCCTCATGCAGTTGCTGCATAAAATGGATCACCTTGCGCTGGGTGCGCGGGTCGAGTCCGCTGGTGGGCTCATCCAGCAGCAGCACATCCGGGTTCAGGGAAAGCACCGAGGCCAGCGCCACCAGTCTTTTTTCACCCCCTGACAGCTTGAACGGCGGCCGCTGGCGAAAATGCTCCAGGTTTAACATGGAGATCACGTCATCCACCACCCGGTTGACCTCGGCTGCCGGCCAGCCCAGTTGCACCGGCCCGAAGGCGATCTCTTCCCAGACGTTGGAGTTGAACAACTGGGCGTCGGAATTCTGAAACACGAATCCCACTCGGCGGCGAAAGGCATGGGAGAATTCCTCGTTGGCCATGCTCTCCTCGCTTAACACCTGCCCCAGCGCCTCGAGGGTTCCCTCCTTGGTAAACAACAGGCCATTCAACAGCTTGAGCAGGGTGGACTTCCCGCTCCCGTTGGCTCCCAGCAGGGCCACCTTCTCGCCCCTGTTGATCGCCAGGTTGATCCCCTCCAGGGATTTTTCACCGGCGCTAGGGTAAGTGAAGCTGACATCTTTTAATTCAAAGATGATCTCGTCACCTGACAAGCCGATCACCACCAATTAGAATTATCGAGATCAATATAATGAAGAATGTCCATACCCAGTCCAAGCCCCGGATCCTGGGATTGGTCAGGGTGCGCGGCGTGCCGTCATAGCCGCGGGACAGCATCGCTGCATGGACCTCGTCGCTGAGGGCGAAGGCGATCATCCACAGGGCGCCCATGGTGTTGCCCACAAACTGCTGCTGCTCCTTGGTACTCGTCCGGCCGACGGTGCGGCTCAGGCGGGACTCAAACATGTCGCTGGCGCTCTTGAGCAGGACGTAGATATAGCGGTAGGTCATCTCCAGGATGTTGATAAATATCGTTGGAACCCGGACAATGCTGAACCCCCTCAGGAGGTAGGCCCAGCGTGTGGTCAGGGTCAACAGCACGGCGATGGAGACACAGGCCGACACACGCAGGACGAAGACCACCGCCCCTTGCACCCCCTGGCGGGTGATCGTCAACTGGTGATGGCCGTATTGCAGCAACACCACCAGGGGGTCCCCCGGACGGACGACGTTGAACAGCGTTGGGAGGACGATGATAAGGGTAAAGATCGGTATAAACACCCAGACCCGCTTCAGAAAGCTGCCCAGCGGTACGCGCGACATATAGGCCAGCAGCAGCACGTACAAGTTGATCAAGAGCAGTGATACCCAATTGTGCATGGAAACTGCTACAATGATCAGGAGCAGGCTGGTGGCCACCTTGATGCCGGGATGCAGGCCCTGCATCAGGCCATTCTTGACGGCAGTCCGTTCGGCGTAGAAATCGTCCATGATGAAGCCCGAGAAGGCATTGATGGACTTCTCCGCAAAACTGCGCCCTGCTTTTTTGTTGCCTGTTGGGGGGAGGAGCGGCCCCTGCGATTGCAGGAGCCACTCCGGTATCTGAAAGTCTACCATGGCAAGATCAGTTCCCTTCCTGTCCCGGCTTCTTGCATAATCGTCATGCCGACTTTTTGGCTTCTTCTCTAGCTTCTCTGGCAGCGATCAGCCTGGTGACCAGAAAGGTGATACCGGCGATAATAGCGATCCCCACCACAGCCGCCACGTAATAGCCTATGCTCTGGTGAAAGAGATCAGGGGCGTCAGCGGAAAAAGGCGAGTTGGGGACGCCGTAATCCTGCAGCAAGCCGTGCCAGTGGCCACTCAAGGCTGCGAAACCTGCCGGCACAAAACCAAACGCCGCCTTGATATCCGAGGCGGCACCCTCCCCGAAGGCGCCTCCCGGAGCCAGCAGCCCGAGCGGAACGAGTATGATCAGGGCTATGATAACATACCACATTTTGTTGAATGCCGCCTTGACCGGCGCTACCCTGGAAGCAATTTGCTCGGCGATCAACGACGGGTTGGTTACCTGGAAGTAGCGAGTGACCAGGCCGGCAACGATTGCCTCAACCGGGCCTGCCATCAAGAGATGAGCCAGCAGCATGGCCGGCAATGAGACAGTGATGGGATAGGGGGCATATAGAGGCACACCAGCTGCGGTATGCCAGAATACCGGCTGCAGGCCCAGCTCGGTACCGTTGCAGGCAGCGGCCACGTTGATACCGATGTAGCTGCCAATGGCGGCCCAGATCCAGCGCTTGGGTGACGTGGCCTCCGTTTTGCCGGCAAACGCGTTGTAGATCCAGATGGTGACAAAGGGGATCACCAGGGCCATATTGAAGCAGTTGAAGCCAAAGGTAGTTATCCCGCCGTCGCCGAACAGCAGCGCCTGGATGGCCAGGGCGATGGAGGTGCAGATACAGGCCGCCCAGGGCCCCAGGATCACCGCCAGGACGCCGCTGCCCACCGCATGGGCGGTGGTGCCGCCCGGGATCGGCACGTTGAACATCATCAGCACGAATGAGAAGGCCGCCCCGATCACCATCAGCGGGATCAGCTTGGTATTGAGGACCGCCTTAACTTTTTTGACCGCGGTCGCCCAGAATGGAATCATGATCGCATACCCGACCACGCATGTCGCCGGGCTGAGATATCCGTCAGGAATATGCACGCAGATCATCCTTTCTTTTTGAAATGAATATTTCATAAAAAAAGACCGCCAAAATCTGATTACACATCCCAGCATCTTCATGATGCAATTCTTTTTCATGGGATACACATGCTTCTCGAATTAAAAGTTATTGTTAATTTAATTTTTAATAGTTGTTATTCGTCACCTCCTGGGTCTAAAAATGCTACCTGACATGAAGGCTTCAATGCCGAGCCTGCCGGGTACCCTCTTTAGCCGGGTGCCCCCTGGGCGCGGCCCCCCTTTAAGCAGAAAAAGAGGAGAATGGGGGGGTCGGTTTTGCTGTTTGGGTTTTCCCGAAACCCTTAACAGTTTTTGAAGTTTAAAATATGCAACGAACATGGTTAGGGCCGGTTTCTACCAGGCCATGCAAACCCCCACGAACGGCGTTGCCTTTAACACAACAGGATTGAATTGGAATATCATATATTTTCCAGGATGATTTTGTGGCACCCCAGGGCAAGCTCCTTGATGCGCGCCCTCAAGATCTTACGCTGTCCAAAAATATTCTCAAGCAACAGCATGTCATCCGTAGGTTCGACGCGACACACTCTGTAAAACCAGCTCTTCTACCTCGCCTTTGCGTAAACAGACGTTGGCTTCACACATTCCGTTTCAACTCCCATCAGTCCTTTTAATCTGTTTATCAGCTTATCCACCAGGTGAGGCAGGGGCTCTGCCTCTACTCCCACCACTTCCACCCTGGAAAGGGTCAATGGTATCAGAAGCTTTCGTGCCTTGCTCTTCGCCACAGCCTCCGCCATCCTTGGAGTTAGCTCCCCGCTCATGGAATTGGCCAGCACAATTCCCAACGGCCCTATAATTACATCTACATTTTCCACGTTGACCGCGATGGCGTTTTCTCCGCTGGCTCCCTCGTTTGCGCCTGCCTTGAGCATCAGGGACGCGGCGATCGCATTCGTGCCGAGGGCAATTATTTCTATATCCATAGGAAGCGACTTTCTGATCTGATCTGTGATGAGACGGCCGATCCCGCCTCCCTGACCGTCGATAATGGCTATCCTCATGGTATTCCCCCTAGGCATCATGACTTTACAAGGCGCCGTTTCACGCTGATTTGCAAAATAAAAAACCACGGTGCCATCCGCCCCGTTTCTACAGGGCATCCAGACCTTCGTGGTCAGAGTTCGCCTTTATTCTGCTATCCTTGACTCTCTGCTATGCTGGCTTCATAATATTTCTTTAAAAAACAATGATCCATTCGCTCGGACCTAGTATCTTTAATATTCCAGCTATTTTATTCTACTTCTTTTTTATTATTCCTTCAAGAATAGAAAATAATTATTAGTGCGCTATAATAATTTGAGTCTGGGGTGCTTCTTTCAGCAAAAACAAGCGATCGCCCAGGAACGGATGTTTTATCGAAGGATTTTGACTAAAGAGTTCCTCCCTTGTGGTTATCTTTGGTGAAGCTTACAATACACGACATATTAAGTCAGTAATTACTGATTATTTTTCAAAAAACTTTTTTCATGCGTTGTCGCCAATTGCTTTTTCAAGATGCACCGTCTGCAGTGCATCATTTGTTTCTAGCCTGACCCGGAAACCCATGGCGCACCAGAACTCCAGGGCACCGGGCAAGAAGCGATGTGTGTGCAGATAGAGCGTGGTAAAGCCGGATGCCACGCAGAAACGTTCGGACTCCTTAAGCAGCAAGGAGGCGATCCCCTGCCTGCGGGTCGTCTCGATAACGAAACACCTCGCCAACTCGGCAGTGGTAGCAAGATCGTAGGCGCCTGGCAATGCCTGTATTCTACCATCGTACCGGCGAACGGCCAAGATTCCGGAAATTTGCTCCCCGTTTAATGCCGACAGAAAGGTATTCCAAGGTGTTTCCAGATAAACCGCAGCAAAGTTGATCAGATCTCTGTCCCAGAGTGAGTGGAGATGGCGTCGATAGACCTCCGCGATCATTGTGAAGGCCAGTGCTCTAACAGGCAGAAAATTGTTCCGGCCTGCATGTTGTATGATGGTGGCATTACATAAAGGCGGCATATCAAACATTTCAGGCTCCACAACCATAGTGAAAAAGTCCGGCTATCCATCTTTGCAGTTCTTCATGGCTTTTTTGCAGGATCCGCGATCATGGCCTTCGTAAAATAGAAAGCCCACGAGCCTCTTCACTGCTTCTGCAGCAAAAGAACCGTCGTGGTTCTGTATTAAGTAGCTATTCACTATCTGTTGTCCGATTCCTGCTTCCCCTTGCTATTGATTGCGTGTGCCGGTAATAGACGGATGATTGCGGCAGGTGGTATCCAGCGCTTCTGATTGCGTCAAAGCGTCCGGGCACTTTCTGATCATTACAGAGGTATTATTTACTTTGCCAGTAGGCAGGATCAGATCGAGTTTCTCAAAACCTTTCAGGTCATCCTCAATCACTGGGGCATACAGAATCGCTCTCATGCCGCTGTATGTCCTGTATAAGATTTTGGTTTCCTGAGTGACGGCATCTCTAACATTCCTGAAAACCCGCTCTTTTGGTTCCGCAAAGGCAGCTACCATCACAGCATCGTAATCCAGCCGGGATATGGCGGTCTCATCCCCGTCTACAATTATTATTTCCGAACTAAGCCCCAGTTTGGCAACCACCTTCCTGGACAGATCGGCGATTTCCGGCAGTATCTCAATGCTGATGCCCTTTACGTCAAAATATTTGTTGAGCAGGATCAGCGTCAGCGGCAAAGGCCCGCCACCGATAAATACGACCCGGTCGCCTGACGCAAAACTAGCCATATGCCCTTCGTTGCGAACCAGCACTGTATATCTGTCGTAGAAATGAAAGGATTCCAGCTTCGCCCATGGTCTTTCAAACTCTATGATGTCATGGGCGTTCTGCGCCTCGAGCCTGGTGCCCAACTTCACGTAGAACCGGCGAATCACTTTTAAAGCATCGTTCATCTTCTGGTTATCCAGTATGTGTCTGGCAGAATCAATATCGATGGTCCGATCATGAGCTATCACCTCGATCGCGTCTAGCATCGGGACAATCTCGTCGAGGGAGCTTCTTTGGAGGTCATCACTGTCATATTTGCTCAGATGTGCGGCTATCTCTGAGATTTTGGACCAGTATTTGTTGCAACTCATTTGTCAATGCCTCCAGTTTTTCTCTATATATTTGGCTGCAGAAAGATGTGTGAAATATAGTAGTCACTTTCAAAATTATAACGCATCTCATCTTGAATTAAAATTTAACACTCGTTAAAGTGTTATTTACAGGGTAAAGATGTCCTGATATTAATGCTGGCATGTTATTGATAAAAATATAGTTCTATGTCATTCTAGGGCATGCTCGGTGGTACATACATTGATTAATTGATGATGGCATTATGAGAGACAACCTACAGGCAATGTTTAACATTCGCAACAATCTGGCCTTGGGAACCCGAAAGAGAGGTCTGCAATATCGCGCCAGTGAACCGGTGTCGTCCCATAGAGATTGAAGAGTCTTGCCTGAGATCATCACCATCAATAGCTACGCAAGGAATTCCGGATTCGAACAGTAACGGTCAGTTCAGCAACAGCGAGTTGCGATCGGCAGCAGGAAATCGTAAAATAGAAGGAGAATTTACTTTAAACCAGTTGTTTACGGGCTGTTTGAAGTGCAAATAAGAACCATGAAGGTTCTTGCCCTGCTGCAGCAAGGCATGAGGCTTCATGGTTTTATTTACACTCCGGCATGGATAGCCACTCACAGCGGTGGAAAAAAATTATAGGCGAGGAGCGATGATGATGTGCATGGAAAAAAGTGATTGGGAGAAATGCGCCGAGTTTCACGGGCACGTTTGCCCAGGTTTGGCGGTAGGTTACCGGGCGGCGCAGATCGGCCTGGAGGAACTAGCCGGAAGCCGGGCGAAAGATGAAGAATTGGTGGCCATCGCGGAGACCGACGCCTGCGGCGTGGACGCCGTGATGGTCGTCACCGGCTGCACACTGGGCAAGGGCAACCTGCTCTACCGTGATTTCGGCAAGCATGCCTTCACCTTCATGAGCCGCGGCAGCGGAGAAGGGGTTCGCATCTGCGCAAATCCGGGGCCTGGCAGCAGGATGAGCAGATGCGTTCGCTGCGTTCCAAGGTGTTCGGCGGCAGCGCCACTGAAGAGGAGCGGCGCCTTTTTGCCCAGAACCAGCAAAAGATAACGCAGCAGATCCTCGATATGCAGCAGGAAAAATTTTGCAGCGTGCAGCATATCAAAGAAGAGTTGCCGTCGCCGGCGCGCATCTTCGACTCTGTCACCTGCGCCTTTTGCGGTGAGACGGTCTCCGAGGCCAGGGCGCGGATGAGGGATGGCAAACCGGCCTGCATTCCCTGTGCCGGTGAATACACCAGGGGCTGGTGAGGAGCCATTCTCTCAGCTTCACTGCGTCCGCTTCTTTAGCGTGTTCATGATCTCTGCCAACACGGCAGGATCCGTGCGATGGTTCAAGGCCAACGGGAGCACGGCTAGGACGTCCCCTGGCAGTACTTGGTCTCTCTTGATCAGCGCTGCATGCAGATATGCCGCCTGAGTTATCGCTTCAAGGGCTCGCAGACTTTCGATATTATATCGAATATAGATGTCAGCCAGCAAGCCGATCAGATAGGCCGGCATTTTGACGCCCTGTCGCAAAGCGATGTTTTCTATATTCTGCTGAAATGCCTGCGACTGTTTCAGGCTCTGTCCGGAGATCTCCGCCGGTGAGGAATACAAAACCTCTTTTCTAGCTTTTTCCTTGGCGGCCAGGATATCCGCCACCGCCTCGGGACTCGTTGGCCTTCCCATCGGGATCACGAGATCGAATCGATCCGAAAGCTGTCTTCTGATCTCGGAGAGTGCCCCTGGCTCCTCGTCCGGATTGGATGCCGCCCAGACAGAAACCAACACCGGTACTTCGATCATCGGGAGCCCGGTCTCCTCAATTTGCACACGCCCCGGTTTGGTTCCCATCACGTCGAGCAGCAGATCGGTGATCTCCGGGGAGGTATCCGCCAGCCGGTTGATCTCATCGACAAAAATGATGCCGCGGTGAGCCCGTGGGACCACTCCGGGCAACAATGCGGCTTCAGGTCTGGCGGGGTTGGTGAGTCTGGAAAGGTCGATGCTTCCGGCGACCGTGCCGATCTTGGCGGAGTGCGATATCTCCAGAAACGGCACAGGAATCTCCTCTCTCCCCAGGGCCTCCAACTGCGCCGGGGACATGCCTGAATGCAAGGGGCAGTGTGGTAGATCGGGGTCACAGTTATAAGGACAGCCCTGAACCCGGATGATTTTGGGGAGCAGTTGCCTGATCGAGCGCATGATGGTGGTCTTCCCGGTCCCTCTGAGCCCCTCTGCGTGAAGATGGAGTGGCAGGCCTCTCAGTGTAGAGATCAGGGACATTTCAACAGCTAGAAATAGCGGCTGATTTCCCTGGTGTCTCGTCAATTGCAGGTATGTTATCATCACAGAACTCCCAGATAGCGGTTATTTTCACAGAGATCTTTCGCTGTTGGCAATGCCCCATAAATATATTTCAAAAAATATTAGATAAGGCTGTTCTGACAAACGGCAGCCTGCCTCGATATCTGGTCAGTGGATTATTGCAAAGCCGCTTTGCTTATCCACTGCATACTGAGGCTTCATGTTAAAGTACTGCCCGGGTTACCAGCCCGGGCAGCATGAAAGTGGGAGGTGTATCGATAGCACTGGCGGCCGCCCAGGTCCCTGCAACCCTAATACAACCGCTCTGTACTATTCCTCTGGTGTAAATGCCTGAATAATAAAAATAACCACAAAGCTTTTCCCGTTTCTACAGGATAACCTTCGTGGTCATTATTATCTGTATATCACTGATGCTAATGTAAGCTCAATTTGGCGATATGTCAATGTTTTTTTGATAAAATAAGTGTCGACCGACAATGCACCTTAGACGGCGGTGAGCTACCTAATCGGAACCTGTAGATAAAGCTCATAAAGGAAACCGGCCCTGTGGTCGTGCATGCGTTCACGAATGGCCATGGTCATGCTCGTGGACATGATCATGCTGCTGTTCTTTGTCCGGAGCATGCTCGTGTTCGTGTTCATGTGCATAGGCAGGATGCACATGCTCATGGTCATGACTTTCCTCAGTGTGTGCATGGGGATGTTCGTGAGTTAACCCGGGATGCGAGTGCTCGTGTTCATGTTTGAGCTCCTGTTCATGCTCGTGCTCATGTTTTTGCTCATGTTCATGTTCATGTTCGTTAGCCATTCCTGGCGCATGCTCGTGTTCGTGTTCATGGGTCATAGCCGGATGCTCATGCTCATGTTCGTGAGCCTTGTCTGGAGCATGCCCGTGGTCGTGTTCATGGGTCACAGCCGGATGCTCATGCTCATGTTCGTGTTCCATGTGAATCCCTCCCTTTTTTAATTCACTTCAATAATATTTTTATTTTCTACATTGTCATGCGCCTGGCTAAATAAAAGACTTGTAAAAATATGTTTCTGAATTTCTACCATCGATCACCTCTGTCAGGAGCCCCAAACTATGCGGTGCTCAATAAGTGATTGGGCAAGGTAACAGGCTTGAATGCTGTATCCCCTGTCCGGAGATGATATTTCGTTGACATTTTTGCTCTGTGTTAGCTTCGTGCCGGCACTCCTGCTTGAGTGCCATAAACGACATGGTTGTGGCGATCTGCAGGCTGTTAAGAGGCTCCTTATTTTCCCATAGCACCTGGTATCGCATTGTGACCAGATAGCGGCAGGCCTCCCGGGGCACTATTTTGAACCGGCCATCCACATCTGTTTTTTCCTGCCAATGCCGCCATCCGCTCAGTCCGCCGTCGCAGGCCAAGTCGACACGTAAGGCAGCCAACGGTTCTTTGCTGTATTGCGCTTGCATGCCGATCTCATCACCCATCCGCCATTGTTTCCAATAATCCGGCACTAACTCCAAAAGCAATCCAGCCGGCCGCGGTTTGCCGCACATGCAATGCCCCACCGGCACGAAAACCTGGGCGTATTGAATACAGCAAACACCATGTGTGGCATCTGGCTGTTCCCTGCGGGTGCCTGAAATATAATTTCCTTCCCTGTCTATGATGAAGCTGCCGTAGTGTTTGGCAACAACTTGGTATAAGCCCTCCTCCTGAGCGTTGAAAAACAGGCTGTAATAGTTCGGGCCCTTGTTCGAACACGTCAATATCTTGCTTGGTTCCGCTCGGCGACAGAGCATATGCGGCTAGGCCTGGACGCCGCATAAGCCCGTCTGGTTGCATGTCCCGCCCCCAAAACAGTCTGACCTCAGCATGGCCTCCGGCGTGAACATGGCTGCCCGGCAATTCCAGCCAGGGTACATGGCCATGCACCATCAGGTCGGTGGTATCGCAGATATTGCTCATTGACCGTCTCTCTCTCATCGACTTCTATATTACTAAATAATCCATATGGCATAAGCACGCTGTCTATTAGAAGGCCTGCAACATTCCGGGCAGGGAACACCCGGCCACATAACACTCAATGCTCCAGTAAGCATCCAGCAACAAAAAGACCACTGGTCCTCTCGCTTCCATGAGAGATCAGACCTTCGTGGTCAATTTCTGATTTTAATTATTTCACTGAAATTCAAAGTTGTCAACATCAACATCTTATCGCCAAGTCTAAATCTTTTTGATATCACATAATAAGAGTCGAACCAGACAGGCATAGGCTCATGATTTTCAATTAGGAAAGAAAGCAACCGAAAGGCATCACCTTTGAAAAAAGGTTATCGATGGCCAGTATGGAGATAATAATTCTGTTTTCTTTTGATATTACAAAGCCGATTTGAATAAGGAAGAGATTCTATCAGCTTAACCCTATTTTCATTTTTCTGCGAGATCTCTTTTTTCTCACCTGAATATTGGATGGTGTATCGCTATTTAAATTATCTTTAATATAATTTTCAATGATTTTATATTGATTTGGCACTATAATTAAAGACATAGATCTAAAAATAGAAAATATTGTAATGTATACTACAAAATATATAATAAATAATTCGATCGTTTGCAATATAGGCAATGTTTTCATATGAAGATAGGTTTTTCTATATATAGCTAAAAGTGCAGATGCAATTACAAAGGTGATAATGAATAGATATATATAATACTTTGCGACATTATCATTATATTTGAATTTCTTATTGCATATTCCACATTCATAGATTTTTTGACTATCTCCGATCATCAACCATTCCAATGAAATCTTAGCATTACACTCAGGGCATTTGAATGCGCGCATAGAAAACACTCTTAAACACTCCCTATAAATTATTTACTTTTCATAATTTCTTTTCATCCTATCCCATAAGGGAGTATGCGTTCGGGCAAAAATCAAGTGTTTCTTGATGAAAATAAAGGGTTACCTAACATGAAGGCTTCTGCCTCCATGCTAGGCGGAAAGAGGGAAGAATTGGTGATGCTTGCTGTCCGGCTATGCCGTGCCAGACAGTATGGCAGGAGGTTAAATATGCATTTAACGACCGCGGTTAGGGCCTGTTCCCTACAAGCCGTCATACCTCCACGATCCTAACTGCCTCAAGATCTTTTTAAACATTGCTCTGATTGCCAAGATGATCGAAATGACCATCCTCTCCAGGAATTGCCTTGACAACTAGAACATCAAAACCACGAAGTTCCCGCCTCACTTCAATGAGACTCGAGACCTTCGTGGTCATGATTATAATACTTCTAAATGGTTGTGAAAGTCAAGCATTTTTTATGCGGCTAACCTTAACATATTTTGGCTAATCGGAATATAGTGTGTTTTCTGGTCTATTATCACTAGATTCCATCTTCTGTAAAAGTGTGGGCATGTGAATGCCTAATTGTAATCTTCGGCTCAGTCAACTCTATGCAGGAATAAGCAGTGGCCTAGTGAATATTTCTAATTGGTAGGTTGCACAGGCATGAGTCCATGCAGGGGGCGGCATTGTAAGAAAATTGAAGACCTTACGAACGAACTGCATTTTTCGTGCTATAAGCTGGCTTCGCAAAGGCAGAGCATCCTTGAGGTGATTGAAGACATCTTAAGCATGCTCCTAAAAACACATAAGAAGGCAGGACTTGATATGACACTTTTACAAGCTCTCATTTTGGCCATAGTCCAAGGAATAACCGAATTATTTCCGATAAGCAGCGTGGCTCACGGTGTTCTTACGCCTTACATCTTTCATTGGAACCTCAGTCAGGCATTTCTTAACGAACACTTCCTGCCCTTTCTGGTCATGCTTCATTTAGGCACAGCCCTGGCTCTTCTTATTTTTTTCTGGAGGGAGTGGCTAGCAATTATCCGCTCTCTCTTCACTCACAGCCAGAAGCGTCTATTGCTGCTGATCATTGTCGGCTCCATCCCGGCAGGACTAATTGGGGTATTGCTAGAAAAGCCACTGACCAATCTATATGCCAATGTCACAAGCGCGGCCTTTTTCTTAATCATCAACGGTCTGTTGCTTTTCTTCGGTGAAAGACTACGCTCCCGGGGTAAAAAGAAAATTGATGATTTAAGCTACAGACAAGCTCTTGTTATAGGGTTATCCCAGGCTCTGGCGTTAGTACCCGGTTTTTCACGTTCCGGCGCCAGTATGACGGCGGGTTTTTGGGCCGGCTTAAAGCATGAAGAGGCAGCCCGCTTCTCCATGCTCTTGGCGACACCCATTATCGCTGCGGCAGGTTTGCTAGAGGTTCCGAAATTGGCGAAGTCAGGGGTTCATGGTTTATTTCTGATATCCTTGATCGGTGGCCTTGCTGCAGGTCTGTTTGCGTATATCAGCGTGACCATCCTGATTCGCTGGTTTAAGAAAAATGAAATCACTGCCATGAAGCCTTTTGCTTATTATTGCTGGATTCTCGGTATAGCAGTACTGATAAGCCGGCTTTTCGTAAGATAACACCGGAATCATACCTATCCGCTGTTCTATTACCAGTTGAGAGGATGCTAACCAACAATATAATCCGTTTAAACCCAATTAAATCCGATTAGCCAAAAAAAAATTAATCATTTGGGGCAGCTTACAGTTCAGTTCTTGGGTTGACGACGTCCTGGATGTTCCGCTCACCCAGATAAAAACACCACCACATGCAGGCTTCATGCCTCCAGGTGGTGGAAATCATGCACAGATATGGTGCTATCGTCGATATGTCTAATCGCTCTGGATAACGTACCACGTTGCAGTCAAATCAGGATCAACAACTATTTCTCCAGTTGTTTTTAAATGGTATTTTCCTGGGTGTGCCGTTTTTAAAGCCGATAGATCTGGAGGAAAAGCATATTCTTTTTCCGAGTGCGCTAATTTTATTACTATTCCTTCACTTTCATCGAATCTTGAGATATATCCATGTATCTGTTTTTGATCAACAACGCACTCATCATTTAGGGTAGTTAATCCGACGAGAAGATATTTTCCAACGAGCTGGGTTCGATCTATGATGCTTCTATTGTTCGTCTCGTTGTCGCTTGCTGTCTGCGATACATTATCATGTGCTTCCGCGTCATCGTCGCGACCCAGTCTATTCAAGATGTTCCTTTTAAAATCCCAAGCTTCGGCATCGCCCGTTTGCAGCTCTATCACCCTATCTATAGCTGCCAGAGCATCTGAGTAACGTTCAAGCCTCGCCAAAGTGACGCTTTCATTAAACCAGGTATCAGCATTCGTGTCATCGATCTCCAGAGATTTCGAGAACGCTGCAAGCGCCTCTTCATGCCGTTCAAGTCCTTCCAGCGTCACTCCCTTGTTCAACCATCCGTCAGCATTTTTTTCGTCTAACGACAATGCCCTCTCGACACTCTCCAAAGCCCGCTCGAACATGCCACAATGATAATACTCAGAAGCCTTTTTAATGTAGTCTTCCGCCTTCATGCTCCTCATCCCTTCTTTTTAAAGTTCTTTTTAAAGTCTTAACCATCTTCCAACTGCGTTCGTCGCAGGTAATCTGCCTGATAAAAACGCTCTATGGGCCCCTTCGACATTCTGCATTTCTTATAAAAATATCCCGGGCCTCGGAGACCGGGATCGTGATCGGCGCAAAACAAACAACAATACGATCCTCTGGATGGGAGGCGCTCTTTGTTGAAACTCCAGGCAGGTCTCCTGGCTCATGGCTCATCGCTCGGCTCCGCCTTCCCGGATGTTTCCATCCAGTGGTCCTTGGAGCAGCTCCCCATTACAGTGGCCCCACCGCTCAGGATATAAACCTGATTCCCTATTCTCCCCGGTTTGTGAAACTGGGGCACCTGGAGCGTTGTTATATATTTACTTGGCTAATGTGGATATTATGACTCTTTATGGGTAACTGTCAATCAGTCAACACGATATTCCGGATATGCAGCTGATCAAGCGCCCTGACCAAAACCACCATATAAGTCTTCATACCGATAAGTGGTTGCCCTGACCAGATCCGTCGTTAGTACTAAATGCCTCCCCCGAGCTGCCTCCGTACTCTCAATCTTTGGGCTCACTTCTCATAACTACTAATGAAATTTCAGCCGGCAGCAATCACTGTAAACTGCGTCGAGATGGCACATTTCCGGCTGCAGTCCCAGTCAAAAAGCAACACGGCCGGCTGCAAACCGCTGTAGCTGAACTGCGTTCGGCCGCTGAAGACCACCACGCTCTGTGCCCGGCTAAAGTCCAGTTTTTCCTGAACGCCCGTTTGATTGCAGACCCAGACCGGCAACCCGGTCTCCTGGGAACACTTTTCCCAACAGTCGCCCGGCCCACACTCTCCCGGTGGCCATGCCGATGGCACCACGATGACTTCGGCCCCCTTTTCTTTAAAGCCCCGGCGTTTTCGACAAACCAGGAATCGGCGCAGATCAGAACCCCGGCTTTCAACCCCGGGCAGGAAATGGGTTCCAGCGCCATTCCCGGCGTGGCCCAGGCCTCGGCTCCCTTTCCATGCACCCGCATTTTGCGGTGTCGACCTAGGATCCGCCCCTCGGGACCGATGACAAGACAGCTGTTATGCAAACTGCCTGTCTCGGCATCCCGCTCCGCACAACCCAGGAAAAGAGTCAGTTGATGCCTGACGACCAACTGAATCACTTCTTGCAGAGACCGGTCCGGTTGTAGCGGTATCTGCGCCACGCCGGTCTTTTCAGCGAAGAAGTATCCCTGCACCGCTATTTCCGGAGTGACGATCAGAATCGCTCCCTCTGCAGCGGCTAGACGGATGGCTCGCTGCAGTGCTGTCAGATTGGCTCTCTCCGGTCCCCCGCTCACATCCAAATGCAATAATGCCGCTCTCATCTCATGCAAGTCTCATCTCATTTTTATCCTCACTATACGTTTTTGCCGCGGCGCCGGGTTTGGCTGGGGAGTGATTGCTTCGGCCTGCTGTAAAACAGGTAAAATATCATCTAAGACCGGGAAGCACCTTTTCTACAACTTAACATGCTGACACCGAAACATCAACCTGTTCGATCCTACTGTCGGTGAAAGTTCATGGGTGATGCAATTCAGACATCTGTTCAATTAGAACGGCGAAAGGATTGCAAAACGCGCAAATCACGACTGTATTTTACCACGATCAGATTTGAAGGCCTTCAAAAGTGTGGGCAGATGGATACCCATGTTTTGCTGATGATCATCAACGTTCTCAGGTGCCCGGCCGCAGATAAAATCCTCTTTCTGATATCTGGACCTGGATGAGGATGCAGCTTGCATTTTTCCAAAAACTGTGAGCAGAATCCTGGCCCTCAAAACGGTGAAGCTATAGCCCCCGCCAGTACATTCCAAGCGCTTGATCAGTCTGCCCAGGGGTTCGGTGCCAGACCTTAGCAACGGATGATCGTCGATCGCATCGAAGTAGTTGAAGATCTCCTCCTCCACTTGGTTATCAATGCTACCAGGGAGTTGAAATATTTCTCGAGATCGGGGGTGATTCGGGATACCCATTGATCATAGCGTCCCCCGGCCTCGTCCCTGTTGGCACTTTTATCAAAGATGTCGTAGAACTCTTCCTTCAGTTCGTAGGCCAGTTTCAGGAGCGGCATGTCGCATAGCCAACGCCGCAGTCTCTGGTGTTCTATAGAAGTGAGATTGCAGGAGCGCTTTAAGAAGATGAAGCGACCGTGCATCAATACCCTGCGCTCAGCCTAGGCGTTAACTCCTCCCCGGCTAGCCTTTCTGATGGAGTCGAGGGCTTTATTGATATGGCGCATGATATGGTATTTTTCGATGATGATTTTGGCGTTCGGCAAACATTGGTTGACAGCATTTCGATACGGCTGCCACATGTCCATACAGACGTACTCAATTCGCTCTTTGCCGGTAAGCCGGGAGAGATAATTCGAAACAGTGGCCTGCTTGCGGTTCTCAAGGATGTCCAAAATCGTTGAGGCCTCTATATTGGCCAGCACACAGCGATCATCATGAAGCAGGTGAGCTTCATAGAGGCCCAGCCATCTCGGAGCTTCTGGGCGGTACATTTCAAGTTTTTCATCGATATAATCTTTGAAGATCAGGCGGATGGTCTTCTCGTCCAAGCCGATCTCTTTGGCGATGCCGGTGAAGGTGTTGATGATCGCCTGGTTCTGGATATAGTGCAACAGACGTTTGGTGACATTGCGCTTTTCATCCATGTCAACCAACTGCTCGAGGAAAGTCCTGCCGCACTCCTGGCAGGTATAGCGGTGACGGTCCACCAGGATTGCCACTCTCTTGCCGTGGATGAGAGCATCCTGAAAGATCTGCTTTTTGCGTCCATGGCCCGTTAGTTGTGGACTCGAAGCATTACAATGAGGGCATAGAGACGGCCTGTCGACCGTCTCGGCAGTGATGTAATAGTCGGTGCCGGTTTCCTTGACCTGTAACACTTTCAGATATGGGAGGCCGAGAACATCCATGAGTAAGAATCCCCAATCCAGAAAGAATATGCCTGGCCTGGCGCCATTCCAGGCCAGGCTTCAAGAAAGGAGAGTGTTTACTTTCAAGCATAATGCTACAAATAAAATATCCCGGGCCTCATAGAAACCGGGATCGTGAAAAACAAATTAAACAACAACACGGTCCTCTGGATGGGAGGCGCTCTTTGTTGAAACTCCAGGCAGGTCTACTGGCTCATGGATCATCGCTGGTTTCCGCCTTCCCGGACGTTTCCATCCAGTGGTTTTGGAATAGCTCCCCATTCACAGCGGCCCCACCGCTCAGGATTTGTATACCTGATTCCCTATTCTCCCCGGTTATCACACCAGGGCACCTGGAGCCCTTGTTTCAATATTTACTTGTCCCAAACTGACGTTATACCCATCTAATATAATTGTCAATCAATCAACACGATATTCCGAATGTTACATCGCTGCCCCTTCGCTTGAGGCAGGACTGCCGGCAGCCCTGCCGGATGGGCAACAACCCCGACCGGTAATGTCGTTCATCGATTTAATGGCATCGTCGACAGTCAGGACATGATTCCTGATGTTGTTGAACAGCCTGGCCATCTGCGGCGAATAGAAGGCTGAACCCTTTAAAACCTGGTACTTCGAACCGTCGCCGGTGATCCGGCCGTCGAACATCATCGTCACCCGCCTGGCATATTCCGCGGCGAATTCCACATCGTGGGTGACCAGAATGGTTGTCAATCCCCGCTCGTTTAAGCCCTGGAGCAAGGTGCCCAGCTCATTTTTCAAGATAGAGTCCATCCCTCGCGTCGGCTCATCCAATAGAATAAGTTCCGGCCTGGCGACCAGGATCGAGGCCAACGCCACTCTCTGGCGTTCACCGCCGCTCAGATCCCGCGGGTTGGCCATGCGCACACTGGTCAAGCTCAACTTATCGAGAGTATCATCTATAATTCCTACATCCACCCTGCCCAAGCTGTCGAGGGTAAACCGGAGTTCATTTTCTACCGTATCCTCAAACAGGTAGTCGTTAGGATTCTGCGACAGGTATCCGACCCTTTCGGCCATCTTGGCTAAAACGCTGTGCCTAGTGTCCTCTCCCATCACCGCAACCTTGCCCCGTCCCGGTTTCAAAATGCCCGTTATCAGCTTCAGCAGGGTTGACTTGCCTGCCGCATTCTCTCCCAGGATCACCAGGAAATCACCCCTGGAGACAGTTAAACTGGCCCCTTTGAGGGCCTCCCTGCCATTTTCGTAAGTGAACCAGACGTCCGCAACATCCAACACCGTGGGCTTCCCCTCACTCCACCGGTCGGGATCTGCAATCCACTGTTCCTGCATTCCTGCTGACGGTGCTGGTGTGGCAAAATACTTTTCCAGTTCCCTCCGCCCGTCCTTGACGGTCAGGGGCACCACATCGCTGCCCATGGAAACGAAGAACCTGGATACCGGAGGTATGAAAGGGAGGGAGTGCCGCACCTGCCAGCGCGCCGCTTCAGCCACGCCACCGATATGCAAAATCTCGCCCCCCGCCATCATGGCTACCCTGTCAGCCAGATGGAAGCACCGATCCAGGCGCTGTTCGATGAGTACGACGGTATACCCCATCTCCCGGTTCAAGCGCTCCACCAGGTACAGAAACTCATCCGCAGCCGCCGGGTCGAGCTGCGATGTTGGTTCGTCCAGGATCAACACCCGGGGCTTCATTGCCAGAACCGAGGCCAGGGCCACTTTCTGCTTCTGGCCGCCCGAAAGGTTGGCTGTAAATTCATTTTTTAAAGGACTCAGGTTCAAAAAGCTCATCACTTCGGCAACCCGGCGGAACATCTCCTGCTGCGGCAGACCCAGATTTTCCAGACCGAAGGCGATCTCTGCCTCCACTGATGTCATCACCAACTGTTTCTCGGGGTCTTGAAAGACGATTCCCACCTGGGTGCTCAGAGAGCGCCGGTCTATCTCCTGCATGGATTTGCCCTGGAAGAAGATCTGACCGCAGATCTTGCCGCCATAGTAATCTGGTATCAGCCCGGCCAATACTCTTGCCAGTGTTGACTTTCCCGATCCCGATCCCCCCACCGCCAGCAAAAACTCCTCTCTTTCCAGGGACATGTTGATGTTGCTGAGCGCCGGCAGACGGCTGTCCGGATAAAAGTAGGTCATATTCTTGATCTCAAAAAGGGAGATCGCTTCCACCCCCAACTGATCGCTGCAGGCAATGCCAGGCATAGTAAAATCAGACCCAGCCAGACCACAACCATCGGATTGTCTACCAGTCTTCCCAGGCCGGGATAATAATTGAAGTCACAGTAACCCCTGATTTTGGCGTAGACAGCCATGGCCAAAGCCAGCGAACACGCTGTCAGGCAGATCGAGTCGCGCGGCCTCCACAACTCCCGTCTGTAGCTGGAGCACGGTCCAGCGCCAAAGGCCCGTGCCTGCATGGCCTCGGCAGTCTCAAATGATCCTTCCAGGGTGGATACCAGCACCACACGGAAAACCCGGGCATATTTTCTGACCCTCTCTCTCAGGTTGCCGGAGTTGAAATCGACCCCTCGCAACTGCTGCGCTTCACGGGCATTTGCCAGGTCCCTGATCACCGACGGAAACAGCCTGGTAGCCAGCGATACCATCAA
>CAWEDD010000020.1:0-24313 GCA_963807495.1 uncultured Peptococcaceae bacterium | reverse complement strand
CGCAAACACCATTGCCCCTGCTGGTGGTGGAGGCGGCGGCGCTGTCAGTGGCACCAGTGGTGACCAGTGTTAGCCCGAACACCGGAACTATGGCCGGAGGCACCTCGGTGACCATCAGCGGCAACAACCTCACCGGTGCGACTGCCGTCATGTTCGGAACGGTGGCTGCAACCAGCTTTACCGTCAACAGCAATGGTACGATCACGGCCACCTTGCCCGCAGAAACTGCAGGCACTGTGGATGTGTTCGTTACCACACCTGGTGGCACCAGCGCTGTCAATGCACCGGCCGACCAGTTCACCTATACGGTGCCTCCGTGCCTTCCGACCCGGTCAAGGGCGTCATCTTCACCGACGTGCCCAATTCCTTCTGGGCGTACGGCGATATTGAGAACCTGAGCGGCCTTGGCTACGTCAGCGGTTACCCCGATGGCACCTTCATGCCCAACAACCAGATCACCAGGGCGGAGTTCTGCGCCGTCATGGATAAGGTGCTGAACCTGACACCTTACACCCCGCAGACGCCTACGTTCACCGACGTCAACCCAGGCGACTGGTTCTACCAGGCGGTGGAGACGGCTGTTTACGCCGGGATTGCCAAGGGATACGGCGACGGCACGTTCCGTCCGAATGCACCGATTTCCAGGCAGGAGATCGCCTGCGTCCTGGTTCAGGCGCTGGGCAAGTCCCAGTTGGCTAACGCCAACGCTCAGGCTGTGACCAACGTTTGCGGATGATCACGACATCGCCTGGTGGTCAAGAGGATACGTCTATGTAGCCTTGCAGCAGGGCATTGTCAGCGGCTATCCGGACAACACCTTCGAGCCTGGAACGAGCGCCACCAGGGCGGAGGCCTGCGCCATGATCAGCAACTTCCTGAAGGTCTATTCGCCGACAAAATAGACAGTTCCAGTTTTAAAAACTTCGAGGGGCCTGTGTTCTACCCGCTGGAGCGGGAAACAGGCCCCTTTCTTTTGTTCACGGAATTGGCCGTGAAGGGATCAGATCACCCGGTAGTGTAGTCTGGCTTTTCCGCAAACGTGTAGGCGATCGGAGTGCGGTTGGTGGTTTCCGCAACATAGTAGCGGCTGCCGGCATACTCCGAATAGCTGTCATAAGAATAGCCGGCCGGAATGTTCACGGCTACCCCGACGTTCATATGCCCGAAGGACAGCCCCAGGGTTTGGGGCGTATATAACTGCAAGACGCTGTCGATGCCCATGTCCTTCAACAAACCCGCCAGCAAGATCGATCTGTCGTCACAGTCACCATTATCGACCAGGGTCTGGGCCGCCAGTCTCGGGAACTGGTTTGGCACGTAAGGGATGGACTGGACAAGGCTTAAAGCGAGCCCGGCATCCTGAAACCTGTTAAATTGATCTTTCTCTCCCTGCGCTAGAAGCGCCGAGGAAAGTTGCCGGACATAGGCATCATTCTGAGGTTCATCAACCCATGACATATCGTTTCCATTAGCTCGTTGGATAGGTGGCCTGGATCAACTGCAGTATATCACTCTTGTGCGCTTTTGAGTATCGATCCCTGCGCAGAACCGCCATTGGCATAAAAAGCGTTCAGGGTGTCCTGGATGCTCCTGTCCCAACTGACCAGATCGGATGGGACCTGAATATCCCAGGTATAAGCATGGCCTTCGTAGTTGAAATTAAAGGTTTTATCGATGCCATCACTTACACAAACGGGGGGTATTGTCTCCAAGGCGCTTGAAGCGGCGTCGTTGTCGGAGGCATGTGCAGCGATGGCGCCAAACGAACAAGAGGGAATCATGATGATGATCATCGCCAGCAACAAGGCAAGCCTCTTTTTTAACACCCTGCAACACCCCCTCGATTCTCGCTGCGCTCAATCAACACAAAAATCCCTGTTCCGGGGTTGCCGAAACAGGGATCAATTCCCAAATTTCTCGCTGGCAACCCGACCGTCATGGCCCTCAGGCTTTAGACTCGTTTGGCTTTGCGTCCCCGGCTTTCGCCGGGTTTGCCTTTTTCAGTTAAGTTGTCTGGATGCTCTGAGTCGGAACTAAAAATCCCTGTTCCGGGGTTGCCGAAACAGGGATCAATTCCCAAATTTCTCGCTGGCAACCCGACCGTCATGGCCCTCAGGCTTTAGACTCGTTTGGCTTTGCGTCCCCGGCTTTCGCCGGGTTTGCCTTTTTCAGTTAAATTGTTAACCGTGCCGCACTAGAATTAAAAGTATTGCAGTAAGACTATTGACCTAAATTTATATACAATTTAATTATCATCAGTTTGTCCATGACAATCAAATGTCATATAACCGTATTATTAACTGTAATGGACGATAATTATATATTTATAAGGAATTATCTTTTAAATAAACAGAGTATCAAGATATTTTGTCCATTTAGTGGTTGTGTACCAGGAAAACATGTCAAGAGGCTAATGTGCTGGATGCCACAATCAGGTGCAGTCAAGTTTCATGCGCGGTCCCTTTCGGGGAAGGTGCTGCAAATTGGGAATACCACTATGCTGCGGATGACGGAAGGGCGCGCATCCGGACTTGCGTGGTATAATTGTTCCCGGACGAATATCCGATCTGAGGGCAGAAAGGGGCATCTTGACATGAAGATACTGGTGACGGGCGGGGCCGGGTTCATCGGCTCCAACCTGGTGGACGGGCTGTTGGCGGCGGGTCACGAGGTAGTGGTGGTGGACAACCTGAGCAGCGGCAAGCGGGAGAACCTGAACCCCCAGGCCCGGTTTTACGAGTTGGACATCTGTGACCCGGGGCTGGATCAGGTCTTCGCCCGGGAGCGGCTCGATCTGGTCAACCATCACGCCGCCCAGATCGACGTGCGGCACTCGGTGGCGGACCCGCAGGGCGACGCCCGGACGAACATCCTGGGGCTGCTCAACATTTTAGAGAATTGCCGGCGCTACGGAGTCAGGGGAGTCGTCTTCGCCTCTTCGGGCGGCGTGGTCTACGGTGAGCCCTCCAGGTTGCCGGCCACCGAGACCTTTCCCAAGGGGCCGCTCTCTCCTTACGGGGTGAGCAAGCTGGCCTCGGAGTTCTACCTCTGCTACTACGCCCAGGTGATGAACATTCCCTACGTCACCCTGCGCTACGGCAACATCTACGGGCCGTGGCAGGACCCGCACGGGGAGGCGGGGGTGGTGGCCATCTTCGGGCAGAAGCTGCTCCGGGGCGAGACCCCGGTGATCTACGGCGACGGGGAGCAGTTGCGGGACTATGTCTTCGTGGGCGATGTGGTCAGGGCGAACCTGCTGGCATTGGAGCGCCTCCTGAGCGGATGCGCCTGCGGCGCCGACCCTGGCGGCTGCGCCATCAACGACTTCGCCTTCAACATTGGCACCGGGCGTGGCGCTTCGGTCAACGAGTTGTTTGCCATCCTTAAAGAGATCACCGGATTCCAGGGCGAGGCCACCCATGGCCCGGAGAGAACGGGGGAGCTGCGGCGGGTCTACCTGGATGCCGGTAAGGCGCAGCAGGAGTTGGGCTGGGCGCCGCAGGTCACCTTCGAAGAGGGGCTGCGACGCAGCGTGGAATACCTGGCCGGGAAACAACCAGTTGAGAGGCCACGAAATTGATCACGCAGTTGACACCAATCTATTTGTACTTGGTCAGGATGGGAGTTTATGTTCCAGCCAAAATAATGGAAACCCAATTTTAGCGCTTGCTGCCTTTATTTCGGGATCGCCGGTAACTACAGCAGCATTATATTTCAGCGCTGCCCCAATGGCAAAGGCGTCGGCATAAGAAAGCTGGTGCAAGGCTTTTACTTTGGATGCTTCCAGCGTCAAAGACTCATCTCCAGGTAAAAGCTCCAAAGGCCATTTTTTGATGGTCGACAATACCTTTTCGGCCTCAACAGACCCGTGCTTTCGATAAGTCCGGTAATAGACCTCTCCTAGGTTCATCCAAGTTAGATACAACAGAATACTTTCTTCCTTTGCTTTTGCCAGCAGTATCGCCACCTGATCGGCCCCTGCCTCATCCCCAAGGTAGCAGAGCACTGCATAGGCATCAAGAACATACCGGTTAGGGAAGTTGTTTTTCATGAACTTCCTCCAATTGACGTTCCTCCTGTTTGTAGGCAGCGTGGGATTCCGTCAAGGATTGATCAGACTTTAGCATGCCACGCGCCCCTATAATCGGATCCGTAGGAAGAGGCACAATCACAATCTGTCCATCTTTTTCAGTGATCAGGGCTCTTCCCGGTGCTTTAATACCGTATTTCTGCCGTAAATGAGATGGTATAACTATCTGCCCTTTAGTAGAAATCATAACGGTTGACATTAACATCCCCACCTTTATGTTTTACTTTGGTATCCATTGTAAATGATTTTTGTTCCAAGTTCAACATCAAAACATGCCCTGGTACAGACGTTCCTCCGCCGGGTTGTTCGCCAGGGGTGGTGAAGCTGACTGGAGATGCTCATGCTGATGGGGGCCGGCAGAGAGCATGGCAGTAACCATTTATGCTCATTCAACTGGGTCTTGGCTTCAGTGGGGGAAGCAATCCCCCACTGAAGCCAAGACCCAGTTAATACAGTGGCGTAGCCGCTCTTATCCCACCGCTTTGTAGAAGCGGGGGCATTAGAGCGGATAGCCATCTGTGGTAAAAATAGGCCACCCTTGAGTTATCGAGAGACCTGGGTTTGAGGAATGGGTGATAATGGATAACCAGTAAACAGGATAGTATTTCGTACAATTCATTGTCAAAAATGCCTCATTAGCCAGCCAATACGGCCTGATTGCTCAGCAAGAGGGAAGGATAATATCGATAAATAAATTGACAAATTAATTAACAAATAATAGAATATTATTAAGAAGGATACATCAGTCTTAATTAAGCAAGACGAAGAGGGTTGATGTCATGCTCAATAATATCTCTATAAGCCGTATCATGAATGCCCTGGTTCCGATTTCCCGTTTCAACAAGGGAGAGGCCAATAAGATTTTTGAGGAAGTACATGAAACAGGCTTCAAAATCGTGCTCAAAAACAACTCACCGGTCTGTGTGCTGCTCACGCCCGAAACCTATGAGAAGATGCTGGAAACTGTGGAAAACTACCGTTTACTTTTGGAGGCCGAGGAACGTATGGCAAAAGCAAAGGCAGAGGATTTTCTTTCAACTGAAAAAGCCATGCAGGAGCTTGGCATCAGCGAGGCTGATCTGGACGATTCGGACGTGGAGATCGAGTAGGCATGTGGAAAGTAGAATATTTAAGAGAATCGCTGGAGGATATAAAGAGGCTTGACCAATCACAGCGTGTGCAGGTAATCAAAGCTATTGGCAAGGCAGCCGTAAATCCGTTACCACGGGCAGAGGGTGGTTATGGCAAGCCTCTTAGCATAAGGGTGGCAAGCATCTGGCAGGATTGCAAGATCAAGCTGGTGAAATTGGGGCTGAAGTGGTTTACGAAGTTGTAGAGAGCGCTTGACCATGCAAATTATCGTTGTTTCAGCAAGAGCAGATGACGAGGCATATATCATGGCGCAAAAACGCATAGAGGAATAGCGCATCATCACACCGCCGTGTAGGCGGTATTTTTTTAGCTGAAAAGCGGTATGATCGGGCTGGCTTCGCCCGGGTGAAGATATGTCGGGTTATGCCAATGTAGAAAAATGGACTACCCGCGCTCAATTTGAATGGGCCAGGGATGCATTGCGCAGGCAGAGCATCGCCGATGAGATATTGCCAGCAAGACACGGGCACCTTCGCAGGCGCCCTAGTGGGCGTGGTGGAGTAGGCGTTTACCAGGATCAGGAGCAAGCAGACCGAATGAGGCCGAACGGGGGGCATCGGGATGGCTGCATGATTTGACATGGTATTACCTATATAGTATTATTTTAGCGGTAGTACCTTCTGCGTAAGAGGAGTGATTGTAAATGGGCAAGGTAAATAAAGAGGTGTCCCTGCTCACAAGAAAAAACCAGACAACAATTCCAAAAAAAATCCGCGAACAAAAAGGTCTGGCGCCGGGAGATAAAATCGCTTGGATTCTCAATCCCGACGGTACCATCAGCCTGCAAAAAGTGGTTGATGACCGGGAAATTGAAAAGTTTATCGGCATTGTTAAAACCAAACAGGAAACGGATGAAATTATGGGACAATTGAGAGGACCACGCAATTGATCACGGCAGTTGACACCAATCTCCTCGTAGACATTGTAATCAATAGCTCTCGTCAAGCATTAAGCAGACAACTTCTAAAAGAAGCACGGTCACAGGGGTTTCTCATCATCGCTCCTGTGGTTTACGCCGAATTAGGTGCTCTGCTCGGTGAACAACAGAAACTTCGGGAGTTTCTTGTTGCCAGTGGAATCCAGAAGATAGAGCCATTTGGCGAAAAAGCCCTCTGGCTAGCCGGTGAAGCCTGGCAGATTTACAATAAGCGCCGCCCGCAAAAACTGGTCTGTCCAAGGTGTGGGGGACAGACGGAGGCATTTTGCCCGGAATGTCAAAATCAAATATTGGTCCGGCAACATATTCTCACAGACTTCCTGGTGGGTGCCCATGCACAGGTACAAGCGGAACAGCTTCTTTCCCATGATCTAGGCTTTATTCGAAGCTATTTTCCGGAACTGCGCTGCCTTCCGGCTTGATGTAAATCGCTTTCCGTTTCAATTTTGTCAGTTGCGTTTTTGCGAACCACCGGCCTCGTTGCGGGGGTTGTCGGCGGCGGAGAGATAGCCACGTTCCTTCAGGTGGCTACAGATCTGCCCTGTTGCATCCATTGCCTCTTGCCTATAGATAGGAAAATCTTCTTCCGTAAAAACAACGCCCGGATTATAATCAGCTTCCTCGTGGTACTTCATAAGCTTGGCAAGAAGATGTGAAATGTTGGGTTCCATGATCCCCTTCTTAATAAAGTGAAATCCCAGCAAGCGAAGGGCGGCTTCGTGCGACTTTGGCTCTATGCCTTCGGTCAACAGCAAGGCGCGGACATGATAAAAAATGTAATAATACAGCCTGGAGACGGCGTCGTTGATATAACCGTTTGCAAAGAGCAGATCAGCAGCACCCAACAGTGTGGCCGCCCTCTCTATCTCCTCAATGATGTTCTCTTTTTTGTTGTGTTCGGTCATAGAGAGATCCCATCCCTCTCGATATCCAGCGCTAACCTTCTTTCCCTGTTTTTCAGATGCTCATAATAGTTTTCTGAAAGAACCAGGGTGGACATCGGCAAGAGGTGCTCCACTTCGATTTCGGCTACTTTTTGCAGGATCTGCCTTTTTTGGTCGCTGGTCAGATCACGCACGATGATGGCCACATCCAGGTCGGAATCAATATCCGATCTGAGGGCAGAAAGGGGCATCTTTATAATGAAGATATTAGTGACGGGAGGGGCCGGGTTTATCGGTTCCAACCTGGTGGACGGGCTGTTGGCGGCGGGTTAGCGAGGTCGTGGTGGTGGACAACCTGAGCAGCGGCAAGCGGGAAAACCTGAACCCCAAAGCCAAGTTTTACGAACTGGACATCTGTGACCCAGGGCTGGATCGGGTTTTCGCCCGGGAGCGCCCCGATCTGGTCGTACCATCACGCCGCCCAGATCGACGTGCGGCACTCGGTAGCGGACCCACAGGGCGATGCCCGGACAAACATCCTGGGGCTGCTCAATATTCTTAGAAAACTGCCGGCGTTACGGGGTCAGAGGGGCAGTTTAATCTCGCAAACCCTTCTTGGTGGCCGCCGAGGCTGTTTCTCCAGGACCCTCTCGCCTTACGGGGTCGGAGCAAGCTGGCCTCGGAGTTCTACCTCTGCTACTACGCCCAGGTAATGAACATGTCCCTACGTAACCCTGGCCACGCGGGACGTGGCAGAACCGGTGACCAGGTTTTTCGAACGCATGAAATTAGGAATGTTTTCTCTGGAAGACACAAAAGAAGCTATCCAAACACCTTTGAGACAGTTGAATACTGGAATATCCGTTGAGGAAGACGCAATAACGATGATATGGGAAAAGAGCCTTGGCCACCCGTTTTTCTTGACATTTATCATGCGGGATCTCGTCAATCGGCATCTCTATTTGCAAAAACGCAGCCCGATAAGGTTAAAGGATGTAATGGAAAATTGGCAGGAAACCCTTGCCCACTTACAAGATGACAAGTTCCACATGGAATGGAAAAATGCTACTCCTGCGGAACGTAATGTTTTACTGGCCCTAGCCGCTAAAAGCAAGGAGGAATCCCTAGTCGAAACAGTAGGAAAAAAAGGCTCCGGTTTACTTAACAGGTTACTAAAAAAAGGACTGATAACGAAACAAGAGCGGGGAAACTATGAGTTATATCATCCTCTTTTTAAAGAATTTGTGCTCAAATACCAAAAAACATGAACACGCCGGGTATTACCCGGTATTGCTGATGGACTACCGCGCGCTCGATGTCAGGGAGTCTCCTTCTGGCGATACAATAGACCTGCGGCCTCTAAATGTTCGGACTTCGCTCTCCCGGGCTTTCCTTTCCATCCAATAATCAGTGCTACTAAGAAAGAGCAGCCCCCATAAGTTGACAACAGGTTCAGGGAGTTCTCGCATTCCATAGAAATCCTCCAGGAATACCTCGCTAATTCGGTCTGCTCCGTAATATTCGAAAAGCCATAAAATGTGATCCCAGGCGCCGTGCACTAACGCAGTTTTTACTATCAAGTCAATATGCTGCTTGGGATCTATTGTGCCAATCTGATAGTTTCTAAAAAGAGGCGCGCAACATCTTGGGCAGCTTCAAGGCCTTGTCCCCTTCCTTTTGATGGTTGTCTGGGACTTTAATTCGGCAGAAACAATACGACCGAAAAACTCATCTATTGCCTCGCTGCTTACAGTGCTACCAAGAACTGATTGCAGGGCAACATCTTTATCCTTAACGTCCTTGGTGTACACGAGTTGCTGCAGGAAGAGCTTGGGTGAAAATAAGATCTCCCCTCCAGTATTATACTTTTGCTGCGCCTTCTTTAATATGTAATCAAGGGTAACCTTGCCCGTGCGTAACAACTCATAAAGATCTACGTAATCCCTGTCAGCTCGTCCGCCTTCCTATGGCATAGGCCTTCATAAGGGAAATTTCTGCAGGGGACGCAAGCTTTATGCCTTTTAACCGGCCCTTGCAGATTTTCTCTCCAGCTACAAGTGATTCCATGAGAGGATAGGGATAAGCAAGAAAAGTTACCTTTGTATTGTTAACCGACATAGTTGCCTGATCTGTTTTTCGGAAATCCACCCGGATGTTTTTCTCCGGAATATAATTGATGATCTCGCTGTAGATCTGATCGAAGTTGATTTTTTCTTCATTGCCTCGTTGAAAATAATCCAGATCGTTTGATTTTCTGTGGCAAATCTGAAGGGCTAGCGCAGTTCCGCCGGCCAGGTAGTAATTACGCCCAAGGTTGCTGTTCCCTATCAACGAGCAAACCTGCCATGCATCCGCATCCAAAACCTGATCTAAAGGCGCCATAAAAACACCCCTGGCTATATTTTACCATGCCACGCCCACGAGGCAAAGCTAGCAGGCATCGGCTCCAGGGCGGGCTTTTTTTGTTTTGAGCGCATGTTAGAACACGGAACTCCAGAAAATAACCCCCCAGAGCCTGAGGCTGCGGCAGCAGAGGCCGCAGCCGCTCGCGGCGCACCGGAAGGACGTGCAGCCGGACTTACGTGGTAAAATTGTTTCCGAAGAGATATCCGATCTTCTGAGGGAAGAAAGGGGCATCTTTATAATGAAGATACTGGTGACTGGCGGGGCCGGGTTCATCGGCTCCAACCTGGTGGACGGGCTGTTGGCGGCGGGTTACGAGGTAGTGGTGGTGGACAACCTGAGCAGCGGCAAGCGGGAGAACCTGAACCCCAAGGCCCGGTTTTACGAACTGGATATCTGCGACCCGGGGCTGGATGAGGTCTTCGCCGGGGAGCGTCCCGATCTGGTCAACCATCACGCCGCCCAGATCGACGTGCGGCACTCAGTGGCGGACCCGCAGGACGACGCCCGGACGAACATCCTGGGGCTGCTCAACATTTTAGAAAACTGCCGGCGCCACGGGGTCAGGGGGGTCGTCTTCGCCTCTTCGGGCGGCGTGGTCTACGGTGAACCCTCCAAGTTGCCGGCCAAAGAGACCTTGCCCAAGGGGCCGCTCTCTCCTTACGGGGTGAGCAAGCTGGCCTCGGAGTTCTACCTCTGCTACTACGCCCAGGTGATGAACATTCCTTACGTCACCCTGCGCTACGGCAACATCTACGGGCCGCGGCAGGACCCGCACGGGGAGGCGGGGGTGGTGGCCATCTTCGGGCAGAAGCTGCTCCGGGGCGAGACCCCGGTGATCTACGGCGACGGGGAGCAACTGAGGGACTATGTCTTCGTGGGCGATGTGGCACGGGCGAACCTGCTGGCGCTGGAGCGCCTGCTGAGCGGAAGCGCCTGCGGCGCCGACCCTGGCGGCTGCGCCATCAACGACTTCGCCTTCAACATCGGCACCGGGCGTGGCGCTTCGGTCAACGAGTTGTTTGCGATCCTTAAAGAGATCACCGGGTTCCAGGGCGAGGCCACCCATGGGCCGGAGAGAACAGGGGAACTACGGCGGGTCTACCTGGATGCCGGTAAGGCGCAGCAGGAGTTGGGTTGGGCGCCGCAGGTCAGCTTAGAAGAGGGGCTGCGCCGCACCGTGTCATTCCTGGCCGGCAAGCAGCCACGAGGTCGCCAGGTAAAAAGAGGAGACAGCAGACAGGGAGCATGCATCTGTCAGTTGCGTTTTTGCGAACCCCCGGCCTCGTTCCGGGGAATGCTGTCTAACCTTTGGAGTCGTGGGCAATTGGCGCGTCTATCGACTTCAATCACCCCTCCAGTACGGCGAGAAGCTCAGCTTGTTATATTGTGCATGCCTGATACTGCAGGAAGTCCTGTGATCAGAGGTCGCAAGACAGCGGCTGGCATAGCCACAGGTTGGAATGCCTCAAAGGCTGCTATTCTGCTCCTGAGCGTCTGTCAGGTCAAGAGAGAGTCCTCATACAAGAGAAAGTCCTAATATATCAGAATAATTACATCTAATAGGTAAAAAGATTCAAAATTAGTTATTAACAAGGATTATCTTTCTAGTTACAGAATTATCTAGTATATTTATTATAGATAAATATTTCTGAACAATGTAAAAATTGCCAACTCAAAGAGGAGCCCCGTGTCCAAACTGAAGATAATCTATATCGCATCGTTGATTCTGTTGGGATTGATGGTGTCATTGACTGTCTTCAAGCCCCTGGCGAAGGGGGCGCATTACAACGATGTACAGCGGGAGAGCCTGATCAAGAGCGATCAGGAATGGGTGTTGCAGTTCAGCTGATCAATAATGACGACGTCGACCGAGACCTATCAGATCAACGTGGACAAGGACGGCCAGTTATATCAGGATGAGGTGACTGTAGAGGGACAGGGTGAGTACACCTACATCCAGCACTTCCAACGGCAGACAGGGAAGGATCATACCCTGGATGCGGCCATCTACCCCAAGGGCAGCAACCAGCCGATCGAGAGGCTTCACTATAACTTGCAGTAGGTTCTGAGTTTTACCAGGAGGTAGCAATCATTTGGCAGTCGAATCTTTTGCCATCACTAACAGAATAACCGATATTGCAGTCCCCAGGCAGAGGAGCCGCCTCTGGGCGGACATGATGCCGATTTTATCCTTCCTGGCGGCGGTCGCGGTCTGCGAGTGGGTTTTTGTCTACCGGGACGTCGCCTACGGGATCGTCATCGCCCTGTTCCTGGCCCTGGCCATCTACCTGGTCAACGCCCTGCTGATTCCGGACACACCCATGAGCGTGTGCCTGTCCACCCTGGCCCTGATCCCGCTCTACATCCTGTTCACCTCCTCGCTGCCCTGGTTCTTCATCGACCAGCAGTACCTGATCCCGGCGGTCTATTCCGTGGTGCTGATCCTCTGCTTCCTCTACATCTATCACCGGCAACTGAGCATCTCCGCGATCTTCAATTTTCAATGGAAGAAACTGATCGTGTACCTGCCGATCGGCATTATCGTCGGTGTTCCCCTGGGCGTCATCGAGTACCTGGTGCTGCGCCCGGCGCCGGCCTTCCCGACTTTCGAGGTCTCCTACCTGCTGCAGCAGACCCTGTTCATGGGGATCTTCGTCGCCGTCGGGGAAGAGCTGTTGTTCCGCGGGCTGATCCAGAACGACCTGATGCGGCTGCTGGGTGATGGCTGGGGGCTCCTGATGGCCGGCCTCCTGTTCGGCATCATGCACATGACCTGGCGCTCGGTGCCCGAGCTGGGCTTCACTTTTCTGGCCGGGCTGATCTTCGGCTACGCCTACTACCGGACGAAGAGCCTGACGTTGTCAATGGTCATGCACTGCGTGGGCAACGTGATCCTGGTGGCGGTAGTGCCGTACCTGCTCGGCAACGTTCACTTTTAACCTGTCTAGCGGATCATCGTAAGAGCATGAGTTATAAACTGCAATAATTTGATAACCAAGCTTGACACCATTAGAACGTCTGGTTTCATACTAAAAGGCATAGAATTTAAGCAATGTTCCAGATAGGGGAGGAAATGACCGTGGACCAACTCAAGGGAGAGACAGCTCAAGTTCAGGGTGGCCATTATCTGGCTGGTGATCGTCCTGCTGGGCACTTTCTACCTGACGACTCTCAGATCACACGACCTGGCCTCACTGGCGGTGGTGCCGGAGGTGCCCAAGCCGGGCCAGCCGGTGATCGTCACCTTCAAGCTGAACAACGCCGCGGCCGTAGCCTCCACCAACAACTACCAGTTGTTCAGGGACGGCCAGCTCTTGAAGAGCGGTACTGTCGTGCTCGCCCCGAATGACAGCAAGCAGTATGAGTACATCTACCCGAGCGACCTGGCTGTTGGATCCAACGTCAATTTCCTGCTCAAGGTCCAAGGCAGCAACGGAGACTATGAGAGGATGGTCACCACGCCGCCCTTCCAGCCGCAACTGGCATCCAGCTTCGTATCCTTTGCGGCCTTCTCCACCACGATGATGACATCCATGGCCTCAGCCGCCTATTACAAGAGCAGCTTCCAGCAATCCACCTACGTGAACGTCGGCCTGGTCTGCTCCCTGGTGCTGATCTGCCTCCTGATCTTCCTGGAACTCTTCCAGGCGGCAGCCAGCGATCAGGTATCCGGCGGTACGGTTTCCAGAAAGATACAGCGCCTGGCCTTCGACGTCAGCCCACTGACCTGGATCCTGCTGGTGATCTTCATCGCCATGGTCTATACCAAGGTGATCATGATCCTGATCGGGAGTTAGAGATAGATCAATGACTTCGGTGCCGATACCGGTGAGGGGGAAGAGATAGATGAAAAGTTTAGGGAGAATACCCAGGAAAAAATCCAGGATACCGCTCATAGGAGCCCTATCTTGTTGCGCCATCCTGGCAGTGGTGGCGGTGCTCATGTTGCTGCCGCTCATGAGGACTGCGGTGGCGCAAAATGCACCAGCGCCGGTTGTGTCCAGCATCAGCCCCACCAGCGGACCCACCAGCGGCGGCACCACGGTGACCATCAAAGGCAATAACTTCAGCGGGAATGCCACTGTCTATTTCGGCAGCAAGAATCCGGCCACTGTGCTCACAGTCTCCACCAAGTCGATCACCGCCATCTCTCCGGCAGGGAGCGGCACGGTGGACGTGACCGTGAACACGTCAGGGGGCACCAGCACTACAAGCAGTGCAGACAAATTTACTTACGTGCCGGCGCCGGTGGTGAACAGCATCAGCCCCACCAGCGGACCCGCCAGCGGCGGCACCACGGTGACCATCACCGGTGCCAACTTCATCAGCGGGAGCACCACCGTCTATTTCGGCAGCAAAAAGGCCACCGGGGTCACAGTCAACTCCAGCACATCAATCAGCGCCACCTCTCCCAGTGAGAGCGTCGGTACGGTGGACGTGACCGTGACCACGCCGGGGGGCACCAGCACTAAGAGCAGCGCCGATTACTTCACCTTCCTGGCCGCTCCGACCGTGACCAAAGTCAGCCCGAACCAGGGGCAGCTAGCCGGGGACACCTCGGTGACCATCACCGGAACCAGCTTCGTTATTGGGAATACCACTGTCTATTTCGGCAGCAACAAGGCCACCGGGGTCACAGTCAACTCTAACGCATCGATCACCGTCACCTCTCCGGCAGGGAGCGGTACGGTGGACGTAACCGTGACCACGCCGGGGGGCACCAGCAGCAAGGTCTCTGCAGACAAATTTACCTACGTGCCGGCACCGGTTGTGTCCAGCATCAGCCCCACCAGCGGGCCCGCCAAGGGGGGCACCACGGTGACCATCACCGGCACCAGCTTCATCAGCGGGAGCACCGTCAATTTCGGCGGCAATGCGGCCACCGGGGTCAAAGTCAACTCCAGCACATCGATCACCGCCACCTCTCCGGCAGGGAGCGGCACGGTGGACGTGACCGTAACCACGAAGTACGGAACCAGCACTACCAGCAGCAAAGACAAGTTCAGCTATATCACCATTGCCGTCTACAGCGACAGCAAGTACTCAGTGCCCTGGGGAACGGGAACCCCCAGCACAACGGCATACGTCAAGTGCACCGGCCTGACTCCCGGCATGTTGTACACCCTGGAGTACGAGGATCCTGGCAACGTGGTGATCAACAAGGACGTGGGATGTAAAGCCGCTGCAGACGGCACATATGAGGCTGCCGGATTCAATCTCAGTTCGTACACTGCGGCTAAATACCTTGGGACATGGACGGTTCTTCTCTATTCCGATGGTGGTTCCGGACAAACCGACGGTTCTCAGAATTGCCAGAATTGTAATCCGGAATGTAGCGAATTATTGGCCAGCACAACATTCCTTGTCAACACTTCGAACATCCCGGAGTTCCCCGCCTGGTTCACGGGCATCCTGGTGCTGGGATTATGCTCTGCCAGCTACTTCTGGATGAGAAAGCGCCATCAGGTGCGGACGGCATAAAGGAAAACAACTCTGTCCAAGCATCCATCTCCAAACCCCCAAATCGCTGGTTGGAGACGGATGGAAAGGACAGTGAGTGAGATAGAGAGGGGGGTCTTTCTATAACGGGTAAATTTTTGAAGAGAATCTGACCAGGACGGTTGAAAACTTTTAGTTTTAAAAACCTAAATGTCAAAAAAAGAAACAGGTTAAAAGGAGGGGAATGTTTTAATGAGAAAGCGGTTATTTAAGCATTGGGGCTTCAAACTTCCGTTGTTGCTGGGCATCCTGATGGCATCGATGGTTCTGGCCAGTGGGGTGGCTTTGGCAGTCTCGTCGCCGCCGCAGCCCATCGGCTCGATCAGTGACTTTACGGGCTACTACTACGCCTTTCCCATTCCACACCCTGACCTGCAGGTGTCATACGCAGGTGTTGTAGAGAAGGGCTGGGTAAACAGCGCCCTGGATTCGACAACACTATTGCCAACATTGACAACAACGGGAGAACAGAATATCAAGCAGTTTGACTGGTGGAGCCCCAATTACTTGGTCTTCTCAAGGGATGACGGGAGCCTCGCCACCATTCCAGAGAATGACTTCTTCCCGCTCATTGGACATACTAGTGCACGACCCGTATTAGCAGGTACTGAAGTGAACAACAACGGCAATACAATCAGTAGTGATTATGACGGTTATACGGCCGTTCATTGGCATGCCACCATGACGGTGACGAACACCGGAACAGTCGGCTTTAACATCTGTTCCGACGACGACGCCTGGCTCTTCGTCGACCATACGCTGGTCGTCGATGACGGCGGGATCAAAGCATATAGCAGCGGCAATGCAGCGAGCGGCACGATCAACCTGCAGTCCCGGCACCTACCCCATCGACATCTTCTATGCCGACAGGGAAACGGTGCAGGCCGGTTTCTCCTTCAGTGCAGCTATTCCCCTAGGCGGTGGAGGAACGGAGAGCTTCCCAATCCTGAATGCCACACCGAGCCACTTCGAACAGTTCTAAGGTTCCTGATCAGGTGAAGTCAGGGGTGCGGCCAGTTAGTAGTACCCCTGACTTTTATCAGCAAGGCCTTTCGGGGGACAGTTAATAAATTGTTTTTGAAACCTTGGTTGAAATGTAAATTGTCAAAACACGAAAAGGAGAGTGGATCAATGAGTAAGAGGAGAACGTCGTCTGTCACGAGGCTAGCTGTGTGTCTGTTTTTAGCGATGTTGGTCTGTTCCTTTGCCTTCGCAGGAGTGGTGTCGGCCGGTACTTTGCCACCCGGTGTGACGACCAGTGATATTGGATCTAACAGCCCGTTCCCAGACAAGAAAACTATAGCATCAGCAACTTCAAGCAAGTCGTTAGTGCGCAATATGGGGCAGTCTACACGGGCTGTACAGACTCTTATGGCTACGATGAAACAAACTCGAACTATACCGTCGGCCAAGCTTACTATGTTGATGTCGCGAACACCATTACGACTGTATTTCAAACGAGTCCATATATATATGTTCTCCCGGCATATACAAACAGCACCATATACCGTACCCCCAACCTGGGAGTCGCCGATCCCCTGATCAACACCTACAAAACGCTTACGCTCGTCTATAAAGCTACCGATGGCAATAAGTATATACTGATAGCCCATGATTTCGACGAGATCACCTTAATAAACAATGGGCCGGGAACGGAGAGTTTCCCGATCCTTTCGGCGACCCCGAGCTACTTCGAACAGTTCTAATTAAGAAAATCAAAAGTTGAAGGGTACGACGAGTGGTCGTACCCTTATATATTTACAGGCGTCTGAATTATATCCATTGAAAGATTCCGGGCAACAGCCGCCGCATGGGCGCCTGCAACCCGGAAATAGACAGCCGCAAAGAGCAGGTACCACAAGGGGAAAATGATGTAGACCGTCCAGTAGTGGGCTGCTTCCAGGGCTTTTATCCCCAAAAATAGCCACAGCCCAGGATGATGATGATCCTGATCACATTCTGCAGCCAGGTGCCCACCACTCCAAACAGGAAAACCGGGACCGCCCTTGACCAGGGCAGGGGCAGATCGAGCATCATCAGGGCAAAGATCACCACGAAGACGGCCATCGTGGTAGGCCCGGCGCAAGCGCTGGCAACCTGCACCACGATCGGCTGGCCGGAGGGCAGGAGAAATTGAAAGGTCTGGCTGCCGGATACGATATGCAGGCCGGAGAGGCGCGCCAGCCAGGCAACCGGCGCCACGGCGGTGCTGATAAAGCCCACTGACAGGTAATTGTCGACCAGAATGGGAAAATAGATGGTAAAGGCATAAGTGGCCAGCAGGACCAGGGGGATGAGAGCGCCCGGCCCGAAGCAGACGGCAAAGAGGCCGACCCAGGCGACCAGCAGGCGCAGCAGGAAGAAGTCAGCCGACAGCGGGACAGCAAACGCCAGGCCAAGCAAGACCAGGCCGGCAATGATAAAGGGCAGCGAAAGCGCCAACCCCATTCCCGAGCGGATAGCCTGCCGCTTGTACCAGCACATCAGGGCACAAAGCCCCAGGACTCCCCAAGGCGCCAGGTGGAAAGAGACGATGTAGCTATAAGACAGAGTTGTTGCCAGTTCCGTCCAGTTGGCCCCCACCAACAACAGGGCGGCCACCAGTAAACTGGCGCCAGCCCAGACAAGCCACCTCAACCCCACGGAATGTTTCAACGCATCTCACCACCACATCAACATTATAACGGATATTTCGTGAACGCGTGGCCTGATAATTCTCAAAAATGTCCCCCCAGTGGGCATTTGCTGCCTGTTTTTACCATGTTAGCAATAAGACCGCAGGATTCTTGGCAGGTGGGAGCAACATTCAATTATTTTGGTGACCAGTGATGTAACGGGCCTATAGGATATTGAACAGAAAAGCATAAATGCAAAATGTATTAAGAAGGAATTGCTAATTGTTTTAAAGAATAAAGGCATAGAACACCAGCGTTCCGTATCCAGTTTTGTGACCTGTTAGAGGGAGTAGAAATGGCCTATAAGAAACTCTTCCTGGCCGTTTTCTTAGCGGCTGTACTCTTGTTTTCTTTCAGCGGCGGCGCCTGGGCGGCTGGTAGCTTCGAACTAGTTCTAGGTTACCAATATCCTGCCGCAAAATTATACATCTCGCCGTATAACGGGTTGGCTTTTGCCTATATTGATGGAAGCCTGTATATCAGCACGAATAGGGGCCAGACTTGGAGCAACCTGGGCATCGGGCAGTTTAACGACCTAGCCTTTGAACGGGGAGGCATCTTTCTGCTCAGCGGTGTCCCCACCCAGAAGTCCGATAACAAGATGTCTCTCTATTCGAGCGCCGATGACGGCAGTGACTTTGACGCCGTCGCTCCTCCTTTCTCTACCAGCGTGGCCGTCCCGGTGATTCTTGTCAATGCAGGAAGCAAGCTGCTGGGCAATTTTGGGGGGGGAATAGAGGTGTCGACAGATGGCGGCCAGACATGGACAGGTACTATAACGTACGGAGTAGTTCTAGAAAAGGGTTGCCTGGCGGCGGCAGACGGAGATAAATATTTTACCATCATGAATGACAATTCCCTGGAAGTCACCGGCGATGGCGGGCAGACCTGGGTGAATACGGGTATCAAGCTGGGGACGGCGCCGATGGTTACCAGCTATGCGGATGGTGAATTTCTGTATGGCAGGGTGGCTGCAGTGCCGGGATTCGCGGTCGCCCTCAGTCCCTCAGGCAGCGCTTTACTGTACATTTCCCGGGATGACGGCAAGTCGTGGAAGAAGATCGACAGTGCCAGCTTTGTGATGAGCAAGGGAGGCCAGCCGGAAACTGCCTACTGTGCTGCAGTGGCGCCAGGAGGCCTGGCTTTTGTAGGCACGGCGCATGGCGTGCTGGTCTCGTCAGACTACGGACAGACCTGGAAGCCGGCAGCAGGAAATTTCATGGGTGAAGTGATCGATATTGTGTGCAGCCAGGCGGGTAAAAAGGTGATCGTCCTGGCCTCGGCCAAGGGAGTCTATCGCCTGGAGTATGACAGGCCTGCAGCGCAAACACCTGCCCCCAACATGGTCAAGTTTGTCCTGGGGCAGAAGAACTACAGCGTCAATGGAAAGGTCTATGCTGTCGATACCGCCTCTTTTCTCGACAGCAGCAAGAGGGTGTTGGTGCCGGTCAGGTTCCTGGGAGATGCCCTGGGAGTTAAGACAACATGGGATAAGACGACCAGAACAGTCGTGCTGACAAAGGGCAAGACTACGATCAAACTTGTCATCGGCAGCAAGAAAATCATGGTCAATGGAAAAATCAATACACTTGATGTTGCCCCAGCTATCAAAAATGGGCGGGCCTTTCTGCCGGCGCGCTACGTTGCACAGGCGCTTGACTACACTGTCAGTTGGGACGATAAAACCAAGACGGTGATTATCAGGCAGAACCTGCAGGGCAATCACTAGCCTGGCCTCCTCGGCATTGGTTTTCCCGGCAATAAAGGGTGTTCACCCTGAGGTATTAAGTAGGCTTTCTTTTCATTATGAAGGATTCTGGCGAAAAAAAGCAAAATATATTGTATTGAACCCGGGGCAAGAAACATGAAGGAAACGGCAACGGGATAATTACAGACAAATGGGAGGGGTTCGGATTTGTTTAATTCTTCATCAGGCTGCTCGTTTAAGAATGTCCGCAGCACTATTGTGACTTATTGTTTTTATGGTTATGTTAGTGGGAACCTTCAGTTCCATCCTGGCTGCGCCGGCATCCGCAGATACAGCATCGGGGTATCCGGGCCTTGGCTATACACCTTTGGTTGACATCAGAGACGTTCTCAATATCCAGGGGCCTGACAATACGCAAGCTGTCTTCAGTGTTCCAGCGAGGGCCGAATGAAGTGCAATCCAATTCGGTGGACGCTGCAGCGGTAGATTTTGTCGATAAAGACACGTCTCTGAACCAGGCATCCATATTTGCCGCAGTGACGGTAAAGGCACCTTACGGGCATACATTAATGAACTGCAATAGGTTGGGCGGATACACACTCGATGAGGCCTATACCATGAGCATTCCAGGCTTAGTATACGGTTCAGACCTGCTCCCCAGTTCTGGTACACATCCATGTCTAACCAGGGAATTGTCGAGAAGGCCTTCACCTTTATGGTTTACGTGAATGAAGCGAATAAGACATTCACAGTGGACTCTGTCTGGTGGCCGTTAGACTTACAGGTGCCGAAAAACCCTGACTATAACTATATATTCAATTTCGAGGTCTGGTCGGTATCTCAGCAAGATTCCTCCAATATTGTATCTAACATTTTAGCCAAGCTATATGGTTACAACGGCTGGCAGGTCATATATAAGAATACTACCCCGATCACACCCTCTTTTATCATTCAAAATGGGAATGTTTCCAGATGACAGTGGAGAATCTCCTGTCTCAGGATCAGACATTCAACTTTTCTGGCTCCTAAGACAGTACAACAATAAGAGTAACTTCATAAACTTCAGCTTTACAAAAGTAATTACCCCCGGGGTCAATATTGTTAATATGCCATGTATATTCAAACGATACTAGACTGTACTTTATATGCTCAGACAAATGATTTTAAGGATGCGATTTATGTTGGGCAAGGGTACTGGCTGGCATTTAATAGTTCAGGGAAAGGAATTACGAGACCGACGTTCAACAACCAGAAATAAGCTAATTCACTGAGTTCGTTGGGCACTTTTCCTCTGGGAGCGCCGAAATACAGGGAAGTGTCCCCGCCAACGGCTGGGGCGGCCTGGCGCGCACCCTAAATCCAAATAGCCTTCCGGAGGACATCAGCAAGTATGATACCCTGTCTTTCTGGGCACAGGGAGACGGCAGTTCCTATAGCGTGCAACTGGAAACAGAAGACGGTCAGAGATGAGAACTCGCATGACTTCCACCAGTTTGTGATCACGCCAGGATCGGATTGGCAGCACTATGTGATACCGCTCACGTCTTTCAAGCAGCTTGGCACAGATCCGAGCAAAATAGTGCCGTTGACTGGCACGGACGTGATCAGCGTGGCCTGGGAAACAACAAAAGCGCCGCTCAGTTCCGTGAGCTTGCAGATCAAGGATGCGGCCTTCATCAATATGGGCATCAATCTGAGCATAGGCAGCTCTCAAATGTCTGTAGACGGCGCGGTCTATGATATAGATCCAGGATACCAGACAGCTCCCGTAATTCATGATGGAAGGACGTTTGTTCCGATCAGAGCCATCATCGAAGCCCTGAGGTGGAACAGTTGACTGGAGTGCTTCCAGCCAGACATTGACCATAACGCTGAATAATACAAATATCGTGCTCGGGATCGGAAATAAAAGCGCCACTGTCAACGGGGTTGACAAGGCGCTCGATGATGCTCCGTTCATTTCCGACACGGGAAGAACCATGCTGCCGTTGAGATTTGTGGCAGAGAACCTTGGCCATACAGTCAACTGGGATGATACCAGCAAGACCATAACCATCCAATAGCAAGAATTGATGCTTTCCCGGTCGCACACTCGTGACTGATATGAACGAGACCCGTCAAGCCCCCGTTCGTATCTCAGGTGGAAGAGGGGTCAAAACCGGCTTTGACGACGGTCGGCAGTCTGGTATTCGCGGGTTGGATACCGCCTAGACCACGGTTAAAGAGACTGAAAGGCCGTCGTCTACTCGACCTAATGGGATACTGCTACCGCAAGGGTCAGGCTTTCGGTGCCGGTAAACTTATTGGCATCCGTGGCCGTGATCGTGATCGGGTAAGCACCCGTCTGGAGGCTTTACCGGCCAGGGTGCATTTGGCGAAGGTGATCCCTGTGGGAAGCGTTCCGCTTTCGGTGTAGGTGTATGGCCCTGTGCCTCCGCTGGCGGTAAAGGCCTGCGAGAATAGCTTGCCGGCAGTTACAGATGCCAAGGTTGTGGGGCTGATAGAGATTGTGGGTGCTGTTACCGCAAGGGTCAGGCTTTCGGTGCCGGTAAACTTATTGGCATCCGTGGCCGTGATCGTGATCGGGTAAGCACCCGTCTTGGAGGTTTTACCGGCCAGGGTGCCATTGGCGAAGGTCGATCCCTGTGGGAAGCGTTCCCGCTTTCGGTGTAGGTGTATGGCCCTGTGCGCTCTGTTGGCGGTAAAGGCCTGGCTGTAAGATGTTCCTGCCTTCGCCGGAAGCATGGAGTTAGGGCTAAGCTGGGCAAGTGGTAGGGGGTGTTACCGTAAAAGGCAGTGCGTTGCTGGTCACCGATCCGATGGTGGCCGTGACCGTGCCGGAGCCAACCGCAACCGGCGTCATGGTGGTGCCGATGAGGGATGCATACGACGTGCCGCTGGCGCATGGCCCAGGTGGGCGTGAGGCTGGTGAGGCCGAAGCTGTTGCCGTACTGGTCGGTTCCGGCCAAGGCAAGTCCCTTCAGGTTAAAGGTGTTGCCCCCCACAGACATAGTAGGTATTGTTCCCGCAATGGTCAGCCTCGCCAGGGCTGATGCAGCCTGAACTGTTACAGCGCAGGTGGCGGTCTTGCTGCCATCCGTGGTGGTCACCGTGATGGTGGCATTGCCGGCAGCCACTGCCGTCGCTACTCCACCGGCTACGGTGGCTACACTGGCATTGCTGGTGGTCCAGGTGACGGCCTGATTGGTGGCATTAGCAGGGGAAATCGTTGCTGTCAAGGTGTCGGTGTTGCCGGCCGTGATCGTGTCGCTGGTCTTATTGATGGCGACCCCGGTGACAGCCACATTCGTGGCGGTCAAGGTGTCGGTGTTGTTATTAATTATATTTAAGGGTGATGTGCTATATATTGCCGTTGACGCATGAGATATGGTATTATAAGTCACTTTGCTAGAAGTATTTGAGGCATTGTGAACACCAATACCAACATATCCAATATTAGTTTCGGAATCAATCTTGTTTGATGAGATAACACTATTGGCTCCATCCGTCATCAATATTCCATGATATCTGTTACTTTGTGACTAGCCATAGGTGTAAACCTGGTTATTATTTATGGTCATATTTTCAACACCAGGTCCTGTGTATAAGCCGTCTTGCTGTGAATTATTGCATATATTACCTGATATTGTGCCTCCTCCCGAAAAGGCATTTATGAAGTTGCCACTACAATTACTAATATTGTTATTAGAGATTGTATATTCATTAGTCATTTATATTTTGGTTATTATTAATAGTTATACCAGTGCTGGCGATATCAGTGATAGTATTGTTAGTTACTGTAATGTCGTTATTAGGAACGGCACCATAATTACTGAGATCAATATCTATGCCTTCATATGTAGTTGTGTGTTCAATAGTATTGCTCTGTATGGTAACTTTTGTTGTAGGAATGTTATCGCCTGTGTAGGAGCTATCCCTGACATGGATACCCCACAGGTTCATATCTTTTATTGTATTGCTGGATATATTGACATTTGCAGCACACGATATCAAGTATACCACTCTCCACTATCATTTCCACCCGTGGACTGTTCTATATTGTTGTTTGTTATATTTATGTCGCTTGGAGCAGGCACATTAGGAGCGTAAGGGTAGTGGCCAACTTCAATTCCATCGTCACCAAAATTGGATATGTTGTTATTGGCGATAGTAATGTTAGAGCCATTCTGAACGTAGATCGCATCCCAGTATGATCCCGGAGCCCAGGGTGTTAGGCTAGGATCTGGATCGTGACCTATATTAGATAATGTATTGTTGCTAATTGTCAAATTATTGACGTTGCCGATCTCGCCAAAACCGAATCTTGTTGTGTTATAAACTTTATTATTAGAGATGGTGAGATTGGACTGTAATGCTCCCGAGGCCAAATGGTCGTCAACCGTGATCGCTATTTGACAATTTTGAAATATACTATTTGTTATTGATATATTATTAAATCCATGACTTGGGATGGGTAACCAATGTGAATACCAATATTACCAAGGTAACTTGGAGAGATTGCTGGCACCATTGAAAGTCAAATTGGCGATGCTGATATTCTGCTGGGAACTTGTGCCGGTATCGACGAAAAACAACCCCGTCGGAAACCCAATCAAAGGATTTCCCATAATCACACTGTCAGCACCAACGCCTAATAATGATGTATTTGAAGGAATAGTAATAGGATGGCTTATCAAGTATGTTCCTTGAGGAAAGAAGGCCACGGCGCCGGGTACATTGGCTACGTAATTGACAGCAGCTTGAATGGCTGCCGTATCATCATGGCGACCATCGCCAACGGCGCCAAACGATTTGACATTGAACTGGTTGCCAGTAGAATATACTGCAGAGTGCACAGAATTAACAACGGAATTGGTCGAGCTTTGAGGTGAGAATCATAAACAGTAGATGCGACTGTCTGAACTTGCTGAGAGATGCTGGATGACGTAGACGTGGCAGTTG
>CAWEDD010000019.1:0-7788 GCA_963807495.1 uncultured Peptococcaceae bacterium | reverse complement strand
ACATTGCGCCCGGGCAGATTATTTCACGTGAGTTGCGGCCGAGCAAGGTCGCGTCATTTAGCGGGTGCGAATCCCGCCGGGTAAGGACTAGCCAACCACCCGTAGCCAGCCTTGGAGCAAAGCGGGTAACCGATGCGAAATTCCAGTGGCAAGTCCGGAAACTCCTGTACAAGTGGTTGAACAGAAGGAGCCAGAAGAAGAGCTTCAACTTTGAGAAGTTCCAATTGTTCCTTGACAGATACCCTCTGCCAAAGCCCAGGGTTTACGTGAACATTTACGCTATTCGGCCTTGAAATCGTCAACAGAACCGGCAGATCTTTGAATTTTTCATGCGAGTTTTCGGGAGAACTATCTAGAAAAGTACAATTATTAATAGACGGCGTAGGAGGTCCCACTAAACAAAAGATTATAGTCGCTCTGGGTAAAACCTGCCGCCGTGAGGGCAGCTTTACTATAGATCGTGATGGACTGCGATGCGGGAAACCAGAGTACAAGGCACCCTAGTCCATCGGCCACATAACTGGCCGGCAGATAAGCGCGCCCGTTGACAATCATCGGCGCAACATCCATTTCGCTGGGCACACCCCCGGTCATAAGGGTGGTACTGCCAATAACCAGCACTTCGGTCACAACAAGAGGGTAAGAGATGGTTATTTTCTGGGACGATGCATCCCAGGATACATTAGCGCCTAGGGCCTCGGCTAGATACCTTACTGGGACGAAAGTACGACCCCCAAAGATAAATGGTACCGCATCCATGGTAGCGCCGCCAGTATTGCCGTTATATTGTCTGGCAAGGTAACTAGTATAGTAAGTGTTAATACCCACAGTAAATGTTACAAGTGGGGTTTCAGCCGCATCCAGGGTCACTACCGAGCTGAAACCTTTGTTAGACATGGGAGTGGGCAAAACGGGATGATCCTGCTCAGCACTAACGGGTAATACTAACACAAACAAAAGCAACACTAGCAAAAGCGGGGGAATAATCACTTTTCTCATTTAAATTCGCTCCCTTCTAGAGTTTCTTTCTAGAGTTTCTTTTTAAGGAAAGGCTAATTCTTAAGGAAAGTCTAATTCTTTTTCTATCAAGATCATTGCGGGCCGGTCTGGTTTGCAATCAGACCGGCCTGCTTCCTGATATCATGTCTTCTTTTCTAATCCGGCGGTCGTGGGTTCGAATTCCTCCTGGAAGCCACTTAAAACTCTTGCCCCGCAAGCAATTGCTGGTTTATTATTTTCCATAAAATGTTCTTACTATGGCTGTCGTTTAACTGGCAGGTCTGCTAGCAGAATGTTTTGTTCAGTGATTAATCAACGGGAACTAACACCCTGATCGGTTCCTTAATATCATCAAATTGCAGGAGCCTCATTCTTAATACGTCAGTGATTCTCGTGACCCCAGGAAATCAATACAAATCCTCTGATGTCTGTGATATTCTCTTCCAGGATCATTCCGGGCGCCAGTTCCTGCAGGCTCACGGATCTGATAAGGTAACCCTCCTTCAAGTCCAGTATCTCTGATTCGAGGGCGGCCAGAATATCGGGATCATAGTATCCCTGGCAGCCCTGTAATATTTCAAGGCTTCTTTCCGGTGTTCTTCTTAATTGCAGCAATTCATCATAATCAAAGATGACTTTGAGGAGGCGCGCCAGAACTGGTATCTCTTTTCCGCCCCGGTTATCCTTAGGCATTCCCCCGCCATCGAAATGTTTGAACTGGTAACCGATCGCCTCTGCTATTCCTTCCAAGCGGGGGATGCTGATCAATAAATACTTGCCCGCCTGGGCGTGCGCTAAGAAAGAATCCATCTCTTCTTCTGAAAGAGATTCACCCCGGCATTTCTTTTCTAAAATTGCAGCGGGAACTGTGATGCATCCTATCTGGGAAAGCATGGCGCCAATTTCTATCTCCCACAGTTCCATCTTCAAGCGGGAGGCGATTCTTCTTGCCAGGGCCAACATGCGCGACGACTTGCTGAAAGCGACAGGGTTTGTAACTGCCAGGAGATCGGCAAGCAGCCCGATCGCTCCCTTCAATGTTTTATCAAGGAGTTCGCGTTCCGCCGTAATCAGCCGGAACTGTTCCACCCCGTCACTCAAGGTTCTGGTCAAAAGCTCGGTCGAACAGGGTTTGTTGAGAAAGCGGAAGATGGCGCCGTCATTGATGGCATCAATGGCAGCCTGCATGTCAGCCTGGCCCGTCAACATGATCCGCACCGTATCAGGGGCAACCTGCCGGGCCCTGGAAAGAAACTGGACTCCATTCATCTCCGGCATCCGATAATCAGACACCACCACAGCAAACGGCCCGTGCTCGGTTATGGCTTCCAGCCCCTCGGCGCCGCTATCGCAGGCGACCAGATCAAAGGAGCCGCGGAAAACCCTCCGGCAACCGTCGAGAATATTCCTGTCATCATCCACTAACAGCACTTTTTTGTTCATGATCTGTTTTTCCTCTTGTTTTTTTATGTGGAGAAAAAGCGCTGGCTGATTTTGTCAGAGAGCCCCCTGTAATCTCGGGGCGCGACAGCTTCTCTTCTGTCGGCGTCCGATCGTTGATATCACGGAAGAAAATAACGCTTGCAGACCTGTCTGATACGTTGATCGTGGCAAACTCAACGAAAATCGGAAAGGCATTGCCATTTTTCTTCAATCCGGTCGTCTCCAGCAATCTCGGCACTGGCGCGCTCTTCCCGAGTTCGATCAGTCTCTCTGTGAATTCATATCTGCAGTCGGCTGCGATGCATTCACCCAGTGGTCTGTTGTACAGCTCAGAGGCACCCCTGAATTCAAACAGGTACAGGAAGGCCTCGTTGACGAATATGATCAGACCGTGGTGTAATATAGCAATGCCAATGGGCGCATTGGACAGAACATCGATCAGCAGCCTGACCGCTTTTCTCAAATTTCGGTTCTGGAGCTTGCGCTCGGATGTAATCAGCCGGAAATGCTCGATGCCATGTTCCAAGGTTTTAGCAAGAAGCTCTGAAGAACAGGGTTTGGTTAGAAAGTGATAGATGTTGCCGGCATTGATGGCATCGACAGCCATCTGTAGGTCGGCATGTCCCGTCAACATAATGCGGACTGTATTAGGAGCAACCTGCCGGACCCAGGAGAGAAACTGAACTCCATCCATTTCCGGCATCCGGTAATCAGACACCACCACAGCGAAAGGCCCATGCTTTGCTATGGCCTCCAACCCCTCGCTGGCCCCGTTGCAGGTGACTAGATCGAAGGAGCCGCGCAAGACCCTGCAGTAGCCGTCGAGGATACTCTGATCGTCATCCACCAACAAAACCTTTTCGCTCACGATACCTGTTACCTCTCTTTCACTTTTTTATAACATTCTATCCACTGCGGCAGCCTGTCTGCTTTATCGATGGCTTCCAGGTAGCCATAGTCCAGGCCGGGAATCAAGCTGCTGTCGGAAGCGTCATTGGATACCAGGGCATCTGCCACGTGAACCGCCGTCAATGCAGTGAATCCATCATCTCCTGACTCGGAGGGACGATGGTGAAAGGCGACCGCCTCCACGATGGGGGCTGGAATTGACCATAGACCCAGCAGGTATGCTCCCACTGCAGGGTGAGAGGCGGCAAAGAGATCTTGCTCATCTGCAATGGAAACGTAATCAACACCTGTTTTTTGTCCTGTAGCGTGCAGTATGGCCAGCTTGCCGATGTCATGCAGTACCCCTGCGGTCAGAGCGTTCTCTGTTATTGCCTGGACGCTGGATTCCATAACAGCGATCTCCCTTGCCAGGCTGCCAACCATGATACTATGCTTCCATAAATCAGTGACGTAAGGCCTGATTTCTTTTGAAGAGTCGAACGTCGAAAATATATGGACACAGAGCAGGAGAGCTTTCAAGTTCTCCATTCCCAGCAGAGCCACCGCCCGTGAAGGATCGACCACCTCCTGGGGCAGACTGAAAAAGGCGGAGTTCACCAGTTGCAGAACTTTTGCCGTCATTGTCATATCGCTGGCGATTATATCGCCGATCTGCCTGATCGAGGCATCGGGACTCTGCATATACTCTATGAGCTGCACATAGGCGCTCGGCAGGCTTGGCAAGTCTGTTATCCCCGTGATCAGATCCCTCAACCTCTCGTTGTTGATCAGATCGCGGAGCAACCAGGTATGCTCTATGGACTTGATCAACACGTCAGCTTCACAGGGCTTGGCAAAAAACTGATGTGCCAGTTTGGCAGATCGGAGTACTACTTCCTGATCTGTATAACCGGAAAGCACTATGCGGATAACGTGGGGATGATGCTCCTGAACCGTTGTTAGCAGTTCCAGCCCATTCATGCCCGGCATGCGCATATCCAACACCACAACACCGATATCATGCTCTGCCAATATCTCGAGCGCCTTGGCGCCGCCTTCCGCAAAAAAGGTCTCCCATCCCTGTTTGCTTCGCAGTATCCGCTTCAATCCCCGGAGGATATCGGGATCATCATCGACGAAAAGGACGCTGATTTTCATAGCAATCTCCCTTATTGCTCTTTATTCAGGCTATTACGTAGGGGCAGCTGGATGGTGAAAGTGGTACCAACTCCCACTTCCGATTCCACCTGGATGCTCCCCCCGTGCTTGTTGACAATAATATCGTGAGCGATGGCCAGTCCCTGGCCGGTGCCCTTACCAACCTCTTTGGTGGTGAAAAAGGGGTCGAATATGCTGTGCATAATCAATTGAGGGATACCGATCCCTGTGTCGCCGATGACGATCTGTACAACGTTCCCGCTGTTTCTGGTCTTGATTGTGATCCTGCCCTTCCCGGGACCGCCGTCTATTCCCAAATCGCCGCGGGTATGGCCGATCGCCTGGGCAGAGTTCACGATCATATTCAAGACCACCTGGTTGATCTCATCGATGACGCAGTTCACTAGAGGAAGGTCCTGTTCCAGATCCAGAGACCAGATCGGCAACATACTTCCATTCATTCTTACAAATAGTAGCGGTTCCTTCAATTGCCTTATTGATATCTGATAAAGTTTTCTCACGGCTGCCCGAGTGGGAAAAATCCTTCATCGCCAACACGAGCTTGCTCACGCGGGCGATCCCGTCCAAGGATTGGTCGATCGCCTGGGGGATCTCCGCCGTCAGAAACCCGACATCGATCTGCTTTTCCAGTTCTCTCACGCTGGCGAGAGGGCCGGCGGGAATGTTTTCTTCTATCGGAGCGATCAGATGCCTGTAGGCCCCGATCAGCTTGCAGATTCGGTAAATCCGTCACGTAAAAAGCGCGTATTGTCACCCAGATACTGCATGGGGTATTGATCTCGTCGCGATCCTCGCCGCCAGAGTCGTCCGATCGATTCTAATTTCTGTGATAATATCTGCTGCGCCTCGACTCTTTTTTTCTCGGTGACATCAATGATCACTCCTACCATGCCCGCCAGGCGCCCTTCAATATCTTCATACGGCGCCTTGTGAAAACATAGAATGTCATGATTGATGCCAATCCGGAGCACCCGCAAAGTGCCTTCGAAGCTTTGAACGCTCCGGGCTCCTAACAAGTCCCATGTCCATCTTATAATAACTATCGGCCAGTTCTTTCGGTGAAATATCGTAGGAAGTCTTCCCGATAATATCTTCTTTCGCGAGGCCGAATACATTTGCAAAAGCCTTGCTGCATCCCTCGAAGACCCAGTCCAGGTTGTAAATAGCTGGGTGACGGATGGCATCGATCAGGGCCTGCAGGAAATGCAACTGCCTCTGTTCTATTCGCCATTTAACTCACTCCCGGTATTTGGCTTGTGTGGTGTTGCAAAGGGACATTCCCTCAAAGATGGTGTGTTCCCTTACCTTAAAAACGGTGTATCCATACCTCGTAGAGGATGTATCCCCTTTCCACTATCTATTTCGGTATTGCCCCTTTGACCTTAACCGGGATGCGCAAAATCGTCATCAAACAACCGCAATGTTCGACAGGAGCGGAACAACCGGGTAGGATATACCGAAGGGATAACTGTTTCTCAAGGAGGCATCGGAATAGCTCTTTTTAATGGTAGTGCCGGGCCACTATGTCCTGGTAACTGCTTTTCAAAAATCCGAACGGGAGATTTCTGCCAGAATTATTGCTGACATATCTGCGCCAACACAAACGGGCTGGACAAAAACTGGATCAATGCGATAGCCGGAACATTAGATAAAAACAAAACAATTCGGGGGGTTTTGCGCTATGCCGATCGTGACGGTACAGCTTGGCCGTGGCCGCGATGCCAGCGTGAAGAGCAGGCTGGCAGGGGAGATCGCCAAACTGCTGGCAGACACACTGGATGTCGATCCGGAGTGGGTGGCAACTGTTTTGTTTCAGGAATTGGATCGGGAGAATTGGTCAACCGGTGGTCGCTTCACAGCGACCGGTCTTGGCCTTGGATATGGGCGGCAGGGCGTGGAGTAAGTCGGGGAAAGCTACCCGGCGGCGCCGGGGTTGCGAATCCCTCTTCCAATGAAGCCAATGAAATCTAACGCCGCAGGCGGGGCGGTGCGGTTTACAAAAGTGGCCGGTAAGCCGTCAGCCCAACCACCTTCTTTTTTTCTTGGACTGTTACTGATTATTATCTCAATGCAAGCCGTGGCTTTTGCCACCCGCTTCAGATTTAAAGCTCATATTGGGGAGCAAGGGTTTTGGTTATTTTTCTGAAAAGAGGTAATATCTAAATAAACGAATTTTTATGGAGGGAAGTTGCATGGATGAGACCGTGGACAAGCTAATATCTGAGAAGGACTTCATCCCAGGCACGAAGATGAGGATTATCTCCAGGGGCAGCCTATGGGAGGAAATGCGATTCAGCCATCATCTGGTGCGGCAAGTGCTCTTCGCATGAAGGAGTCAAATGCAGGCGGAAAATGTGTATACCCTTGGTTCTATTAATAGAGAATTGAGTGAAAGGGCTTACCTGGAAATTAAAAAACATATCCCCAAGATTATTAAAGAATATATTCCTGTAATCGAAAAAAAGAAGCGCGCAGGGAGTCCCATGATTTTAAGGTGTATGCGGGCAAATCACTAAGAACCATGTGCGAAGAAATTGTCATGTTCAGCCTTTATCTCGAAGACAAGGAATTTCACGGCAGGGTGTTATGGGAATAAAGCTCGTCCACAGAGAGCCTGGAAAAGGCTGTGGTTCAGCTAAGAAGTCATATCGATTCTTCGCACAGCCAAGAGAAGAATCACATTTTAAAATATTCCACGCAACCTGATTACCTGTGACACTCACTAACCCCAGAAGGGGGCAGGCTTCTCTAGCAACTCCTACGGTATGGCCTGTCTCTTGCGTGACTCCGTTTCCGGGTGGTTGACCCGCAGGCTTGCTCAGACAACTTTGGCCCGTGTCCAGGCTACTACTACGATTTGATGGGTGCTTTTTTTGCTAATAGGTGCTGCAGATGCGGCGGGCACTTGGAGGGAGCGCTCGTAGAGGATGCAGCGCTCAATGAAACAGGAAGCGGGGTTTTTAGAAATGAAAACCCCCGGAGCATTATCGAAGCCCGGGGGTTTACAATTTCTTACACCGGTTGCGACAGGATAATCATGGGTTTTTAGCTTCTGAGGTTTTCTTGGCCTGAAGAATAGAAGGTAAATTATCTCCAAGATGCCTACCGTATTCACAATGAGCATAACCACGTACCAAGCAGTTTGACCATTACGCGTGCGTGCCACAAAGCGATCCCTTTCCAGACAAGGCTCCATATAATCAATATGCTCAGAACCCATGGGTTAAAGTAATTGAAAATATGGACATGCATCCGTGTCACCTCCTCAGTCTTTATTTA
>CAWEDD010000018.1:0-294267 GCA_963807495.1 uncultured Peptococcaceae bacterium | reverse complement strand
TTCGGCTACCCGGTCGACCGCTGTGCACACATCATGCTCGCCGAGGTGATCGCCTATCTGCTGGGCGGCACCGGACTGGAGAGAGTGGTGTTCTGCCTGTTCGGTGCGGACAGCCTGGCGGTCTTTGAAAGGGAGCTGAATGCCCAACTGCCTGATCCCAGCTAAAAAGCTAGCAGCCCGTGATCGCCCGTGCTCGCCTGTAAAGCCGATCTGGGCGGGAGGCCGGCTGCATGGCAAAGTCAAAAATCCAGAGGTAAAAATGCGCCGGTGTCCTGCCGGTGCCGGCACAGACCACTTCAACAAAGGAGCGATGATCATGTTTGACAGGATCAGAGAGGCTTTATGCCTGCAGAGTGAACCGGTGGCCGTTATCTGGACCGACGTGATCTCCGAAGACACCTTCACTTACAAACAGGACGCCGGGCGGGGTTGCATGATCCCCCTGGTGAAAAAGGCTGTCTACGAGAGCAGGCCCTCCGCCGTCGGCAGCGACTGTTACGGCTGCCCTGGCGGCGGCTACCACCTGGGCTTCACTCACGAAATGGGGCCTCAGTTCCGGTATTTCCTGTCCTGCGGCATCCCAGGAGAGCTGGAGGGGGAGGGCTACAAAAAAACGCCGGAGTTGGTAGATGCCATGAGGCAGGTGGGAGAACACCTGCAGGCGCCCAAGAAATACTGCCTGTTCAAGCCGGATTCCAAGCTGACTGCGGAGGACAGGCCGGAAACGATATTTTTCCTGGTCAACCCCGACCAACTGTCGGCTCTGGTGGTGCTCGCCAACTACGACCTGCCGGGCAACGAAGGTGTGACTGCGCTGTTCGGGTCGGGCTGCTCCAGCCTGGTCTTGCACCCGCGGCTGGAGGGAATGGGCAAGAGGCGAGGCGTCATCGGCCTGACCGACGTTACGGTCAGGAAGTTCCTGGACCCGGACATCTTGAGTTTTGCCATACCCTTCGATAGGGGACTCGAGATGGAGGCGAACGTGCCGGGAAGTTTCTTGGAGCGCAAGGTGTGGCAGGAACTGCGCCGCAGAACCGGTTGTCCGGCCGGTGCCTGAGCGGCGGCTGACGGGAACTAAGGCAGGGGGAAAGAGACATCGAACCGAGCGTTGAAAACTGCAAGTTTTGTAAGATCGTCCGCGGCGAGCTGGAAAGCCATATCGTTTTAGAGGACGCAGAAACTCTGGCCTTCCTTGATGATCGTCCCCTGTTTCCGGGCCACTGCCTATTGATACCCAAGGGCCATTACGAGACGCTTCCGGATCTGCCTGACGTGCTGGTGGCGCCCCTGTTCACGAATGCCAAGCTGCTGTCTGCTGCGATGGAGCGGGGACTGATGGCCGAGGGCTCACTCATTGTTGTCAACAATCGTGTCAGCCAGAGCGTGCCTCATCTTCACGTGCACATAGTGCCGCGCCGCAAAGGCGACGGGTTGAGAGGATTCCTCTGGCCGCGGCACGCATACAAGAACCGGGATGAACTGGCAGCGGTGCTCGATACTCTGAGACGGACGATTGTCGAACTTGACGCCGATAAAAACTGGCACTTGCTAAACATCTGATTAAACATAGGTTACATAGGGTGCGCCGCTATACAGCCTGTAAAAATCTGCTGCAGGAGTTCCCGCAGTGATGGTGAATAGTGATTTTAGAGCATCGAAGAGAATCTCCGGCCACAGAGCTCCATGAGATCGCATCCATCAGGATGCCAACCATGCCAAACGATATCTTGAAAAGATCGGCCGCTGAAGAAGACATCGGGAATAGGCCCCACTACTCGATCAGAACAACCGGATAAAACCCGCCAGGCGGTCCCCGCCTTTTAAAAGCGGTGTGGCCATATGGAGATGTCGGGATGCCAAGGAAAATGTTGATTGCCGTTCTCTGTTTATCAATGCTGGCAGCATGGCCCGGCGTCGCCTACGGTGCAGCCTGCTTCAGCATCGGCTCGAATACATATACGATGGACAGTCAGCAGCAGAGCATGGATGTGGCCCCTTATATCGAAAACGGGCGAACATTTCTTCCGGTTCGCTTTGCAGCCGCAGCTGTTGGTGTGGCTCCGGACAACATCTCGTGGAGTGCCGCAGAGCGCCAGGTAACCATAACCAAGGGCAGCCGGCTGGTCAAGTTCGTCGTTGGAAGCGAAGCCATGCTCCTGAACGGGTTATCGCTGCAGATGGATGCCGCGCCGGAGATCCGCTGGAATAGGGTGATGGTTCCCGTAAGTTTTCTGGCTGAGGCCATGGGGCTCGAAGTCGACTGGAACCCTGCCACGCTGACAATAACCCTTGGTGAACCGCAGGTTCAAGAGGCGGTCTCATCAAATGCGGCGTATACCCTCGACCCGCTGAGCTACGACAGTTCCGTTCTGACTGCGGACAGAGACCTGTCCTGGAGATACGGCGGTGAAACCTACACCTGGCACGTAGAGGTTCCCCAGGAGATGCTGGATTGGGACCGTCAGGTCAATCAATTGGTGGAACAATTTTATAGCCAAAGTTTTTCGCAGCAGGAAATGTCCCAGGACATGCCGGATACATTAAAACAGCTGGCACTTTCCGATTCCGTGCAAGCCGGTGGCGATCTTGCTCCCTGGGTAGACGATACGGACAACAGCAGTTGGGCCGGATACCTGGCCTCAAGGCTGGCCGTCTGCGCGGCTGACGAGGGGCTTGATTACTTTCACACCGCAGAATTTATTCAGAGTTTTGTAGGGGGAGGCGTACCTTACCAGCTGACAGACGATCCCGAGTTGCCGGGCCAGACAATCATAGACAACGGTGACTGCAAGGACAAGTCGATCCTGCTGGCGGCAATTCTGAAAAACCTTTCCTATAAGGTCGCTCTCCTGGAATTCGCTCCGGAAAATGGAGAATCAGGACACATGGCAGTAGGCATAGCGTTCAACGACAACCAGGTGCCCAGCAAACGGAATCTGACCTTTTATCGATCAAACGGTTTGAAATATTACTTCGCCGAAACAACTTCACCGAACTGGCTCCTGGGGGTTGCCAGCATCGACGAACCGGCCAGCATCTACGCTCTGAATTAAAAAGATTATCAGGTTCAAGAACCCCTGATTGCGCTTAACTAAGCCGGGTTGCGCTTAACAAAATTTCTTCCGGGTAGAATAAAAAAGCGCTCAATTGACGACATCAGCGCATCTATTTTCATCTTTAAAAAAATAGGGGGGCTTCAAATGAAAGCAGGCGTCCGCAATCAGATTAAGGGCAAGATCTCGGAGATAAAAAAAGGAGACATCATGTCCCAGGTGACCATTACGGCCGGGGATTTAGAGATCACCTCGGTAATGACCACAGATTCGGTTGCCGAGGCTGGCTTTAAAACAGGCGATACGGCCACAGCCCTGATCAAAGCGATCAACGTTGTTTTGATCAAATAGGATGACCCAACAGGCTGATGGGCTTGCAGGCATCAAATACCGTCTTTTTTATGAAAGGGTGTTGCAGAGATGTCCACGCGTATCGCACTGGCCGGCAAAGGCGGCACAGGCAAGACGACCATCGCCGCACTGCTGATACGCTACCTGATCGAATCCCGAAAGGGCTCCATCCTGGCCGTCGACGCCGATCCCAACTCCACCCTGAACTGCGCCCTGGGCGTCGGGATCGGCAAGACGATCTCCGATATTTTCAACGAGGCCAAGAGCATAGATACCACCGACAACGCGGTCAGGGGCAATTACATCAAGGAAAAGCTGCCGGAAGAGGGATTGCAACGGACCGGTGATTACGATCTGCTGGTGGTTGGTGTGCCGCAGGAAGAGGGCTGCTACTGCATCCCCATGTCGATTCTCAAGAACAACATGGAAAATTTCAACGATCAGTACGACTACATGATTATCGACGACGAGGCGGGCATGGAGTACCTGAGCCGGCAAGTCATCATGGAGGTGGAGATCATGCTGGTGATCTCCGACCCCACGGTGAAGGGTATACGCACCGCCGGCCGGATATACGAGCTCGCCAAGTCACTGAACATAGACTTCGGCAGGGCCTGCCTGATTGTAACCAAGACTTCAGACCTATCACTCCTACAAAGTGAGATCGAATCTGCGGGTTTGGAACTGCTCGGGATGGTTCCCTTTGACGAACAACTGGCAAGTTACGACCTCCATGATCGACCGCTGATGGATCTGCCCTCTGACAGCCCCGCAGTGCAGGCCAGCTATGAACTGTTCCGGAAGCTTATTCCCTAATCTTTGAACAGGCCGGCGTCAGCATCGTGGGTTTTGCGAAATTTCGGGAGGCTCCTGTGGAAAAGACAGACGGCAAGGGCAGCTTGCAACAGCCCGGTGCGGGGCTGATCGGCAAGCTATGGAGAGGAAAGCTCGAACAGCAAGGTGAGTACCTGATCACCCCTGCACCAGCTCCCGATGACCAGAGGCTTCCTGGAGCGGGTTACCTGTTCGACCAGGAATACCACAGCGCCCAAAGGCTGAAACAGAAGCTGCTCAGGCAGTATCGGGGCAGCAGCATCGATGAGATCACCAGGGGGCGGGCAGCCATAACTGCGAAGGGAAGCTGCCTGGCCCTACAGGATCAGGTTGCGGTTGTCTTGAACAGCCGGCAGGAATCGAAAGCGGTGCTAGACCTGATGCTGGAAGACCTGAAGCTGGTGTTCGGGATCAGGGAAGAGACCGAAAGAGCGTTGAAGAGCGCGGGCTACCGCACCATCGAGGACCTGGCCGCGCATCCGCGCTTCGGAGATAGAGCCCGGGAGGTAATGAACCTGCTCCATCAGGGGGCATTGCCCGACCTGTTTAACTTGGTCGTTTTCAGGCACACCAGATCGCATCCGCACCTGCTTGGACTGTCCGGCATGCATAGGATCGAACGGTTTCTTTTCCTGGATATCGAGACCATGGGCCTGTTTCAGCGCCCGATCATCCTGATCGGGGTGGCCGTGGTCGAGGACGGCAGCATTCAGGTTACCCAGTACCTGGCCCGGGATATCCGGGAGGAGCCTGCAGCCATCTGCGCCACTCTCTCTCATCTCGAGGGCCTGGCGGGGGTTGTGACATACAACGGCAGGCACTTCGATCTTCCTTATCTCGAAGAGCGGGCTGCCTACTACCGGTTGGTTGCAGACCTGGGACTTCCGAACTTCGATCTGTTGTACTTTACCAGGCGCTACTACCGCGAGCAACTGCCGGACTGCCGCCTCTGCACCCTTGAGCAGCACCTGCTGGGGCAGGAAAGGTTCGATGACGTTCCTTCGGCTCTGGTGCCTGAGTTTTATGAGACCTACCTGCGAACCGGCAACCCGGGGCCACTGGTGCCGATCCTGGAGCATAACAAGCAGGACCTGGTCAGCCTGGTCAATCTTTTCATCAGACTATCGGCGGAGCTGTCGCCATGTCCGTAGCGTCGCTGCTGGATCGTCTGAACAGAGACCAATACTACAGCAAAAGGGTTGCCTTTATCCAAAATATTCAGGCGCGTGAACCTGATTACGGTGAACTGGAGTATGACCTGCCGGCTGCCATCGGCAGCAGTCTCGGCGATACCAGGCTCTACCGCCATCAATGCCATGCCATCAACCAGGCCCGGGCTGGCCAGAACCTGATCATAACGACGCCGACGGCCTCTGGCAAGTCCCTCGCTTTCAACATTCCGGTTTTCGAAGGCCTGCATTCCGATGTGGCGGCCACGGCCCTCTATCTCTATCCCACCAAGTCCCTATCCAACGACCAGCTCAAGTCGATCAGGCTGATGGAGGCCGCATCCGGCATCAGGGTCTACCCGGAGATCTACGACGGCGACACCCCCTCTGGCCGGAAGCCGGGAATCAGAGAGCGCTCCAGGATCATCATCACCAATCCGTACGAACTGCACCAGGTATTGCCATGGCATTACAAGTGGCGGCGGTTCCTGGGGCGTTTGAGGTACGTGGTGATCGACGAGGCGCACCAGTACAGGGGCGTTTTCGGATCCAACGTGGCCTTCCTGATCAGGAGGCTGCGCAGGATATGCAGCTATTATGGAGCGCAGCCCCTTTTCATTCTCAGTTCTGCCACCATCGCCAACCCGCTCGAGTTCGCCCGGAACCTGACCGGGCTTCATTGCGAACTGATAGACGACGACGGCTCCCCCAGGGGCAACAAGTTTTTCGTGCTCTACAACCCTTTCTATGAAGGTGCCAGAGAACCATCCACTCACCAGGAGACCAAGCGGCTGCTGATGGAGGCGTTCGCCCACGACCTGCACGTCCTGTGCTTCACTGTTTCCAGAAAAATGGCCGAACTGCTTGCTTTCTGGGCGAGAAACGACTTGGCCGCAAACAACCCGGCCCTGGCGGATCTGATCGCTTCCTACAGGGCCGGTTACCTTCCGGTGGAACGCCGGGCGATCGAAAACAGGCTCAAGCGCGGCGAGTTGAAAATTGTCACCGCTACCAATGCTCTGGAGTTGGGAATAGATATAGGTGCGCTGGACGGCGTGATCATCTCCGGTTACCCGGGCAGTGTCGTCTCCACCTGGCAGCAGGCGGGCCGGGCGGGCCGGGGCACGGACGATGCCATAGCCGTACTGGTGGCTTTTCAGGACCAGCTCGATCAGTATTTAATGCACCATCCTGAGGCTTTTTTTGGAAACCCTTTTGAACACGCCATTATCAGCCTGTCCAACCCCTACATAGTGTCCGGCCACCTGCTGTGCGCGGCCTCAGAGCTACCGTTGCTGCCCGGGGCTGATGGCGTCTTTTTCAGCGATGGCTGGCAAGATCTGGTCAAGCCGCTTGAACGGGAGTTATTGCTGCGGCATACGGACGATGGCTACGTATACTCGGGCAAGAGCAGACCTGCAGACGTGGTGTCGCTGGACTCCTTCTCTTCGCAGGTATTTAAAGTTGTTTGCAGCGGGAAGGTGATCGAAACTATGGACCGTGCGCGCGCTTTCAGGGAGGCCCATGAGGGAGCAGTTCTGCTGCACCGCGGAGAAACCTATCTGGTCCAGAAGCTGGATCTGGACGCCGTTACCGTGTACGTTGAACGCTCCGGCGTGGACTACTTCACCGAACCGTTGAAGGCCTCAAATATCGAGGTCCTGGAGGAACATGCCCAGAAATCCGTCGGTGGCTTTCAGGCCGTCCTGGGCAGCGTGGTGGTCAACGAGCAGTATACCGGCTACAAGATCAGGAAGTACGACAGCGTCTTGGGTTACCAGCCCCTGAACCTGCCCGCCACCAGCTTCAAAACAATCGCGATCTGGTTCACGGTTACAGAAGATACCAAGAGAAAGGCCATGGAGAGAGGCTTTGATTTTGCCGGCGGCCTGCATGGGATCGAGCATGCGATGATCGGCATCATGCCCTTTCAGGTGATGTGCGACCGGCGCGATATCGGGGGGGTCTCGATCCCCTTTCATTACGATACGCGCAAGGCAACAGTTTTTATCTACGACGGGTGTGAGGGAGGGATCGGGCTGTCGGAGAAAGCCTTCGAACTGTTTGAGGACATAGCCGCGATGACCTACGAGCTAGTGCGGGACTGCGGCTGCGAGCGTGGATGCCCGGGCTGCATCATCTCTCCGCAATGCGGAAACAACAATCAGCCCCTGGACAAGAAGGCTGCCGAATTTATTCTTGGCTGCATGATTCCGGGTGCTCCAGAACCATGATATTAGATGAACCCCCCGGTCTTGCTTCCGGTGCTCCATATCCTTGATTGCAGGAGTTCAGAAGCTTGATTCTAAGTGAACTGTTTCTTGAAATATGATGTCTCGCTCGATATAATGAATATCTACAGGAGGGATATCATGGGAAGAAATATTATGGGATATATGGTAAAAACAGAATCATGCATGATCAAACTATTTAGTGAACTTGAAACCGCAACTCTCGAACAAAAAGTTAATGACTTCTTAAAGAGTATTGCAAGCAAGAACTATGTCTTGGATATCAAATATGAGACCACCAGTCATGAGGGTCAACTGGTGCACTCGGCATTGGTTTTCTATCTAGATAAAATAGTCAAGAAATAACCCTTACTGCCAAGCCTGTCTTGGAAAGCTGACTGAATTCCAGCCAGCGAGCGTGATGGACGGCAGCAAGGTTTTCGGTTTGGAAGATATACAATCATGGCTCCGGGTACATGTGCCGGCACTAGACACTCCTTATCTGACGGGCAATAAGATCCGGCACATCATCAACACAGTGACTGGTCTGGCATAACTTAAAAACATCTTGGGGAGAGTTCACCTACTATTTCTTGACACGGTACCCTGATTTTATTGATCTTGTTTTTAGGTTCTTGTTGTGATATGATTAACACAAGCAGGCGGGAGAACTTGATTATCTTCCTGTAAGGGGTAAGTCCTGCAAGGCGTAAGACCTGCAACACCTGCAAGGCGTAACACCTGCAAGGATGGAACGATTGAGTTCTTCACCGAAGGCAAATCGGATCAAGCAAGTGGGATTGGTCTGGAGACTGAAGTAAGGACACAGGGTAAAGCAAAAACTGTACCGGTTTTAAGTCCAGCGCCATTCTCCCGCCTGTCAATGCGTTAACAGCGCCGCATGAACGATGCGGCGTTTTTATTTTAGCGGTATGCCGCAGAAAACGATTGGCCTTGCCGCTGCGTTCCTGCTATTATGGTTTCAGTGCAATACTGATAGCTGTGGAGAGGCCATGAGCATTAAACAACAACGGACACCGGTAGTGCTGGCCAACAATCTGGTAAAGAAATACGGCGATTTTGAGGCCGTGAAGGGTGTGTGCTTTGCCGTCTACCCGGGAGAGTGCTTTGGCATGTTGGGGCCCAACGGAGCCGGCAAGACATCCATCGTCAGGATGATCTACGGATTTTCCCCGGTGACCTCCGGCACGCTCGAGATCTTCGGCGAAGATATCATGGCCCGGCCCAGGGCGATCAAATCCCGGATCGGGGTGGTGCCCCAGGATGATGACCTGGATCCGGTGCTTTCGGTACGGGAGAACCTGCTGGTCTATGCCGGATACTTTAATATGCGCAGGGACATCGCCCGCAAACGGTCGGAAGAGACCCTCGCCTTCATGGACCTGCTTGATAAAGCTGACGAGCCGGTGGAAAATCTTTCAGGAGGCCTGAAGAGAAGGCTGACCCTGGGCAGAGGGCTCATCAACCAGCCGGAGCTCCTGCTGCTCGACGAGCCGACCACAGGCCTGGATCCGTATGCCCGCCACCTTGTCTGGAGCCGCCTGCGACAGCTTAAGGAGGGCGGCACCACCATACTGCTGACCACTCATTATATGGAAGAGGCCAGCCAACTCTGCGACCGGTTGATCATAGTCTTCCAGGGAAGGATCGTGGAAGAAGGCCAGCCGGAAACGCTGATTAACCTTCATTTAGGGAAAGAGGCCCTGGAGCTGGGAATAGGAGGGCCTCACCCTGCTGGCAGCCTGCTTCCCGGCAGAGGCCTTCCCGGTAGCGACCAGAAGCCTGATGGCGGTCCAGACAGCCTGTTCGCCGGTAGCGAGGGGCTGATCAGAGGCCGGCAGGGAATGGGAGACGACCTGGTGCTGTTCACCGACAGCGGCATGGAGTTGATGGAAAGAATATCCGAACAGGCATCCAGACAGCACATTGCCCTTCGCTATCGCCGGCTGCGGCCGTCCAACCTTGAGGATGTGTTTCTACAACTTACCGGTGAGCCGCTGACAGATGATGCCACGGCACCGGTTGTGGGGACTGGGGGAGGGGAGAGAAGTGCTTGACTCCGGTCTGCTGAGAGGCTTGATGGCCTGGCCCGATCTGTCCTGGCCGCTCGTATACAAGGTCTTCAGCCGAAACTTGCTTATCTTCAAAAAGACCTGGAAGGCCAACCTGATGTTCAACTTCGTGGAGCCGGTCATCTACCTGTGGGCGCTCGGTTTTGGCCTGGGTGTATTTGTGAACCGGATCGAAGGGCTGCCCTACGTGAGCTTCCTGGCCCCGGCCCTGATCGCATCCTCAAGTATGTTTGCCACCACGTACGAGATGACTTACGGCAGTTACACCCGAATGGCGGTGCAGAAGATCTTCCAGTCCATGGTGGCGACCCCGGTCAGCATGGACGATGTGGTCATGGGTGAGATCATGTACGGGGTGTTCAAGGGCGTCCTGTACGGAATTGTATTTCTGGTGGTGGTTGCCCTGTATGGCCTGGTAAGGTCATTCTGGGCGTTGCTGGTGCCCATTCCCATAGCCTTCATGGTTTTGATATTTTCGATCCTGTCGATGATCTGGACGAGCATTGCGCCCGGATTCGATTCTTACGGATATTTCTTTACACTGTTTATCACTCCCATGTTCTTTTTCTCAGGCGTCTTTTTTCCCGTTTCAGTCCTGCCGGCCGGGATCCGGATCCTGGCGTGGTTTACCCCGTTATACCATGCCGTACAGGTGGTGAGGCCGCTGATCCTGGGGACGGCATCCTGGGACGTCCTGAAAGATTTTTTGTGGCTGGTAGCCCTGGCGCTCTTAACCTTGCGCATCCCGCTGGTCATGGTGAAGAACCGTCTGATTCAATAAAAATATGGCAATAGAGTGAACGATCCTGATAAAATGGAGGGAGAGCAGGGTTTCGGGAAAAGGGGCCCTCTAAAAAGGATTCAGATCGAGCATATTATAAGGGAGGCGGTTGCATGAAATTGGATATCGTTTCTTTGTTGGGCAGCGAGGCAGACTATTTATTGAATCATAAATCTGCCACCATTTTTAAAGAGGATCTCCATCTGCCCGGAAATGATTTTGTGAGCAGGATCATGGTGCCTTCGGACCGGCCTACGGCGGTGTTGCGCAATCTGCAGTTGCTTTTCAACACCGGCCGCCTGGCGGGCTCCGGATACCTTTCCATCCTGCCGGTGGATCAGGGCGTGGAGCATTCAGCCGGAGCATCTTTTGCGCCCAATCCGGTCTACTTCGACCCTGAGAATATCGTTAGGCTTGCCATAGAAGGCGGCTGCAATGCTGTTGCCTCCACGCTGGGAGCCCTGGGCGCGGTGGCTAGAAAATATTCTCACAGAATACCATTTATCCTCAAGATCAACCATAACGAACTCCTTTCCTACCCCAATCAATACGACCAGATCCTGTTTGCCGGAATCGATCAGGCTTTCGACATGGGAGCTGTAGCAGTGGGCGCCACCGTTTATTTCGGCTCTGAGGAAAGCCGCCGCGAGATTCAAGAAATTACTACAGCCTTTGCTCATGCCCATAGCCTGGGGCTGGTAACCATTCTCTGGGCTTACGTGCGCAATCCGGCATTTATTATCGATGGCGTCGATTATGAGCTGTCTGCCGACTTGACCGGCCAGGCGAATCACCTATCTGTCACGATCGAGGCTGACATCGTCAAACAAAAACAGGCGGAGTGCAACGGCGGCTTTACAGTATTGAAGTTCGGAAAGACCAGCGAAAAGGTATATTCCCGGCTAACATCCGATCACCCGATCGATCTTACCCGGTACCAGGTAGCCAATTGCTACATGGGCCGGGCGGGCCTGATCAACTCCGGCGGCTCATCCGGCAAGGATGATCTGGCACAGGCGGTGCGCACGGCTGTTATCAACAAACGAGCCGGAGGCATGGGCCTCATTTCAGGGCGCAAAGCCTTTCAAAAGCCGATGCATGAAGGCGTGAAACTGCTTAACGCCATCCAGGACGTCTATCTGAATCCCGATGTGACTATCGCCTGATCCTGCCGCATTTTCTGACGAGTCTGGTATCAGAAGAGACTGTCGCCGGCATCTAAAGATACGCCAATGAGCGAGCTCAATGCAATTCGACACAAAAGGCAGTATATAGCAAACCCCATCATTGCAGATATTAACATCTTATTAACACCCGGATCATATTTTTGCATACGTGGAAGAAAAATTGCTGCCGGTAATTGTGGATAAGATTTTATCCTCGAAATATGTTTTCCATAATAAGCCGAATTGTCTCGAATCGTGACGAAAAACAATGCTTGACTTGGATTTCGGGACTGAATGCCCAAATTGAAACCAGGCGCACATGCCGCCTGGTTTCGTGGTTAGCCCGGAAGAGAAGCCATTACTTGGCAATGCCGTTCTGATACTGCTGCCAAACTTTCCGGGTCATGGCACCACCAACGGAACCGTTGTCACGGGACGAAACGTTGCCCAAATATCCCTGGTTGTAATCAACCCCCACCTGGTTGGCGATCTCGAACTTGAACTGATCCATGGCCTTCCTTGCATTGGGGTTAAGAAGCGTGTTACGAGCCATTAATACACACCTCCTTTCTTCAGATTGTTTAAATATATTTTGAGCAGAAGCGGCTATAAGATACTAGTGATTTGACGCCAAAACACATAATATTTGCAGGAAATAAATATTAAAGCATGTTGTAACAGAAAAAGAATAATAGCAACATGTTATGGAATACCATAATTTATCTTTTGATGGATAAATACTACCGAAAGACGTAGATAAATGGACCGTATGGTCCATTTAAATGAGGATATTACATTAAAAAGAAAATAGTTACTACTCATCTATTCTGCCTGATTCTGACTGCACCCGCCGGGTACCCGCTTTAGCGGGTGGTGTACCCGACACATTCCATTCCGTACAACATCACGGTTTGCCGGGTACCCGACCGGGGTACCCGACCCAGAGGGTACCCCGGTCGGGTACCCCGGTGGGCCAGTTTTAGGATCTATTTTCTATCTTTAAAGGTCCTGATATAGTGAAAGAGGAAAAAGCCGATAATCATGGGTATCCAGAAGGTGAGGCTGCGAAAGGTGAGGGATGCCCAGAGGGCGGTTCTATAACGCACACTTAAGGATCTGAAGACCAGGGGCATTATCCCTTCCACGAATCCGATTCCTTGAGGCGTGGGCGAGATGATAGTGAAAAGGATCGCCATGGAATACCCGGCAACCAGCACCTGAAAACTGATCGTGCTGCGGAAAGCCAGGAAGATGACGTAGAGGCTGACCATGCTTGTCAGTTGCGCGATGAAAGCTATCAGCAGGCTGAGCCCCAGAATCCATGGCTTCATGCCAATAGCCCTTGCCGCAGAGGTGAACTCCGCGGTGTTCTTTACCGCCCAGTTGCCACCCAGGGGGGACTGTCGCTTTATGCGGGAGGAGATCCAGCCGACTACTTTCTGCATCAATAGGAGCAGCATCTCCAGAAGCCGCGGCTTCCAGCGTGCCAACAGCAGCAGAAAAGCCAGGCAGACGGTGCTCAGCAGCAGGATAAGCGCCGCCGCCGTCTGCCATTGCTGCAGATGCTTAAGCAGGAAGAGATAGGCCAGGCCTGCGATCAGTATTATCGAGAAGGCGACGAAAACCACCAGGTTGACTAGCATTATCCCTGCTGTAGCCCGGGCCGGTGAGTGGCCGCTCAGAGAGGCGTCATCTGCAAAGAGGGCGATCCCCGCCATGCCGCCGAGAGGGGCGACCACATTTATAAAAAGTGAGGAGAGGAGGACCGGAAGCAGTTCCCATGCGCTGTCGTTGAGTTCGACAATCGCAAAGGTTGTCTGGTAGAGCAGCGAGTAGAGCAAGTAGTAGGCCGCCTGCAGCAGTGCGGCGAAAAGAATCAACTGCCAGGACCCGCGCACGATGCTCCGGGCCAGTCTTTCTATCTCCTGGATATGGCTCGCCACCAGCCACGCAAAAGCTGCCAACAACAGCCACGGCAGTATGCGCCATATGTTCAGGTTCCATTTCCGAGGTCCGATCATGACTACTCTCCATGTCAGGAGAAAATACCTGCCTGTCCTTTTCCTTTTAGCAACTTATATCGAGCCGGCGCCCCACCCACATAGATCTCAAACTGAAGGACGCCGCTGCCGCAAACATTTTATTAGAGGTTCACCCGACCCAGACGATCTTTTGAATCCGCGTCATCCTATGGGGCAGTGCGGCTCCCGGTGCTGCTCTAATTATCCTTGCAAATGCTGTTATTACAAGAAAGGGGAGTCTGCGCGAGATCACGCTATCATTATATGACATAATGAGGTTGGGGTAAATGAACACCCCTTGCGTGAATAAGCTTTTTAATAGTTGAAATTGTAAAATCTTAATTTGTATGTTGTTCAAACTGGATGCCAAACATGAGTTCGTATTATCAGAGTGATCGGGTATACTTGACATTTAATTGGACAGGAAATATAATACCAATAATCATCAAGATCGTCTATTCCGCTTCTTTATTTCCCTCCTTTTCGCCATTCTCTTTTTCCAGCCTCGTTACCTTGGTTAAGAATCTGTTTGGGGTTAAGAATCTGTTTGGGGTTAAGAATCTGTTTGGGGTTAAGAATCTGTTTGGCAATCTCTTTTTATGCACGTTCACTATCAGAACTCTGCCTGCAAGCTTGTCTTTTTAAGGCAACAGCACGTTTCCACTTGCCGGCAGCTTATACTGAGATGTGAATGCGACAGTGAGGGTTGAAGCCCCATAAAACCTCGATGGGGAGTGATCAGAATGCACTGCCTAATTTTGGGCACCTACATGCCGAGACAATGTGGTACTTCAACATTCTCCAAGAATTTGGGGAGCAATATGTCCAGATTGGGAAGGCGCTTTTCCGTAGCCGCAGTGTCTGACCCGTATTTTACATACTCCTATCCGGACGAAGTGATATACGTCATCCGTCAGGAAGAAATGGGGGACTATATCAACACGGCGAACGCAGTGAATAAAAACGATGAGATCGACCTCGTCATTATCCAGCATGACTATGATATCTATGGCGGCATGGACGGTGATTACCTGTTAGAGTTCACGCAACAACTGCAAAAACCCTACCTGCTCGTTGCCCATACGGTTTCATCCAGACCGTCCGTAGGCCGCAAGGAGATCCTGAACAAGCTGTGCCTGCAGGCGGCGGCTATTGTCTGCATGACCAGGAACTCAGCCGATCTGTTGATCGGGATCTACGGAGTAATGCCCGAACGGGTGTATATCATACACCATGGAGTGCCTGCCTTTAAAGCTAAAGACAGGAAGCTGCTGAAACAGGAGTACGGCTTTGCAGGGCGCGAACTGATCACCACCTTCGGCCTGATCGGCCCGGGCAAGGGCATCGAGATCGGCATCCTGGCAATGAAAGAATTGATAATGAAGCATAAAAACCTGATCTACCTGATTGTGGGCAGAACCCACCCGATGGTGATGAACCATGAGGGGGAGCAATTCGGAGATCGTTACCGGGAGATGCTCCTAGAACTGGTGCGTGTCTCAGGTCTGCAAGATCATGTCAAGTTCATAGACAAATTTTTAGGACCGGAGGAACTTAATGAATATCTCTACATGACCGATATTTATCTCAGTCCCTCTCCGAAACTGGATCAGGCCATAAGCGGGACGCTGGCTTACGCCCTCGGTTGCGGCAGGGCCATCGTCTCCACGCCGAACGCTTATGCACTGGAAATGCTTTCCCAGGGCCAAAGGGGCTTGGTGGCAACCGATGCCACCACCAGGGAACTGGTCGAACTGCTTGACCGCATCTTATCCGAGCCAGGCCTCAAAACCACGCTAGAGAAGAGATCGGCCAGGCTGGGTGCAAGAATTAAATGGCCGTATATGGCAAAGCAATATGCTAACCTGGCTGAGCGCGTCCTCGGATCCAGGATCGCTATCTAATTCTAGCTTAGCTTTAAAGGGAACAGACTGATCCAGTTTCAGAATCGAACCGGCCACAGATCACTGATCGCTTGATCCGTAGTTGAGAATATGGGGTGTCTGCCGATGTTTTCTGTGCCAATAATTTTTGGATTACCGCTGCATTTATGGCTGGGAATGTTGTTGTTTCTGATGGTCCTGTTTCAGGTCTTCACCGGCAGCAGGTTGCTGAAGCTGCGGTTGGTCTGGCACCGGGTCATCGGCTACACGATTCTGGTGATAGCCGTGATCCACGGCACGTTGGGTGCGGGTCTTTGGTTCAGGCTGTTCAGAATCGGATGATCGCGCCAAATGTTGTGAAGCAGATTGCAGCTGATTGTGATGAAATTTCAAAAAGCGCATTCCAGTCTAAATATAAACGGGGGGGATCGCAACATGGCTTTAAAGGTTGAGGGTGAGATTTTCAATCTCACAAGAGGCCCTTTCGAAAAGACAAATGATCGTAATGGCAGGGACAGCCGCGCAGCGCGAAACGGGCAGCTCAACCAGAACTTTTATGAGTATGGCTCGCGCCGTGGACGCCGGCAGGCTGCAAGACGCGGTATAAGCTACACGGATGACGCACGCGAACTGCCCGGCCATCTGCGGAGGTCCGACCTGAACGAGATTGAAAATTGGTACTCTCAGCGCGGCTTGTACCAAAATGAAAGGGGAGGGGGCGGATGACCTCAGCTTGGAGGGCGCCGCCGCGGGTTGTTTTAAGCAACTATCCATCCATTATCGACCGCTTAGTCCAGCAGCACACCTGGCATCGAGAGAAGCCGGCACCAATTCTGTCCCACCGTCCGGAATCAGCCCTCAGATCAGGTGATAAACACCCTCTCCCTAAGGGTTTTTATCTCTGGATGTACGGTTCAAAACGGGGCGTTTGAATTCTTGCGCAATGCGCAGGCCCGAGCGTTCGGCAATCGTTCATCTCGTTATTGAACATCTGCTTCATTGCTGTATCCCAACTTCTCCCAGTATCCCTTGTACTGCGCATTGCTGGACAGCTCGATCTCGGTAACCCACATCGCCCACTTGTAGCCAAGCTTGTTCTCTGCCACTACGATAAAGGGGTAGCCAAGATCCTTCGGCAGTGTGATTCCATTGGCATTGAATGCCAGGAGTATGTTGTTATTCTTGACATAATCCAGCGGGAGCGAGGTGGTATAACCGTCGGCTGCATGAAATATCAGGGTATTGCAGCGGGGATCGATCTTGGCCGGTTCGATCAGGTCGTCGATCTTCACGCCTTCCCAGAGAATGGTCGCATTCCAGCCCTCCACACAGTTCAATACCACCAGCTTGGTGTAATGGGGCTTGCTCAATACCTGGTCGTAGGTGTAGGCCTGGGGAGAAGCAGCCAGGCCATCGATGCGCAGGCGGTAGGTGTTCATATCTATGGCAGGCGTGCCCTTGATGGAGGTCACCGGAACCAGCGCCAGCACGCTCAAATTCTTTCCCTGGTAATTGGTTATCTCGTCCTTGCCCAGGTACTGCGAGCTTGGCTTGCATCCCGGAAGGAATACAGAAAACAAGATCGCCAAAAGTAGAACTCCCGCCTTAGCTTTGCTCATGCTGCCACTTCCTTCCTTTCATAGGCTGATTTAATTATATCTGATCAAGCGCTCTTTTCTCCAGCCCTTCCCCTTTGTACGGTTTTAAAATAATCTTCTATGCTAATCCTAGGCATCAAACCAGGGGTATTTAAGCGTAGCTGCCTCTTGAAACTTGGTGCGGCATTCGTCCGGACACAGGAGATTCATGCTTTCTGCCGCACGTCGTTATAAATTCCGTTTCTGTCGCATGATAATGCTAGTTTTCAGCAAAAACCTGGTTGTCGAGCCAAGTACCGGGAGGTGCCAGTTGTGAGCGACGTTCAGAAGAATGCTGCCTATGAGACAGCCACATTTGCGGGGGGCTGTTTCTGGTGTATCGATTCTGCATTTGCAGGAGTTTCGGGAGTTATCAAGGCAGTGTCCGGCTACACCGGAGGCAGCAAGGAGAACCCCACCTATGAAGAGGTCTGTTCCGGCGCCACCGGTCATTACGAAGCGGTGCAGGTCACCTTCGATCCGGCTGTCGTCACCTACCAGAAACTGCTCGACCTGTTCTGGATGCAGATCGACCCCACTGACGCAGGCGGTCAGTTCTACGACCGGGGCTCTTCCTACCGTACGGCCATCTTCTACCACGATGAGGCGCAGCATCAGCAGGCTTTGGCCTCCAAGCAGGCCCTTGATGCGAGCGGACGTTTTAACAAGCCCGTGGTTACCCAGGTGCTGCCTGCCACCACCTTCTATCCTGCCGAAGATTATCATCAGGACTACCATAACAAGCAGCCGGCCCATTATTGTCAATACCGCAGCGGATCGGGGCGGGATGACTTTATCTCGAGGCACTGGGGCAAACAGGGGATTGACCGGGCACAGCTAAAAAGCAAGCTGACCAAAATGCAGTATGACGTGACTCAGAACAATTCCACCGAGCCCCCGTTCCAGAACGAATTTTGGGAAAACAAACGGGAGGGGCTCTACGTCGACATCGTATCCGGTGAACCTTTGTTCAGTTCCCGGGACAAGTTTGATTCTGGCTGCGGCTGGCCCAGTTTCACCAAGCCCGTGCGGCCGGAGCCCATCATCGAAAAGGAGGACCGGAGCCATTACATAGTCCGCACGGAAGTGCGCAGCAGGGGATCCGATTCTCATCTGGGCCATGTTTTTGACGACGGGCCGGCGCCGACCGGCTTGCGCTATTGTATCAACTCGGCCGCACTGCGCTTTATACCCAAGGAAGACCTGGAAAAAGAGGGCTATGGCGAGTATCTGGATCTGTTTCAGTGATATTATAATATTTTCTGCTTCAGTGATTTTAAAGGTCATGTGCTGAACATACTTGAGGTATGACAGCGAGCTCTCTTTTCTCAAACAAATTCTCATAATTATGCCTCAAAATATTTGACAACACTCGGGATAAAAAATATAATTTTTATATATCCCTCAGATTTTCATCCATTTTGCATTATTTCCTTCACTATTTCCTTCACTGAACAAACCAAGCCCTTGCAAAAACCGAACTTTCAAAGCACAGACGGATCTTCTCCCGGCCAGCCATTGTTTAAGACCAAAAGCGGCAAGCCTGCCCGGCGACCCGGAATAACTGTTTTTACTTGCCATGTTATGTTCTTAGAACTATGCTGCGCACTGAAAACGAGCCAGAAGCCACCTCGGTGGCCTGTTTGAATTGCATTATATTTCCATCTGGGAGGGATGACCATGAGTGATGCGCGAAAGGGGTACCAAACTGCTCGTTTTATCGGGTTATTCGTATTGGTAAGCTTGCTGGCAACGATATCGCTTCAGTTCGTTTATGAAAAGACGGCGACAGCTAACCCGCAAAGCATCATGTTTGCAATTGGACAAGACCGGTACAGGGTTGACGGGCAGGCATACAGTATGGACGCAGCCACTTTTATCGAAAGCGGCCGTACATTCGTCCCCGTGAGATATTTAGGAAATGCATTGGGGATCCCGGATCAGGACATCCAATGGGATCCGTCTGCAAGAACGGTCACCATTGACTACAACGGAATAGATATCGTATTGACCGTCGGAAGCCAGATCCTGAGGGTCAACAATCAACAGAGATCGATCGATGTGGCTCCCCTGATCCAGAACGGCCGCACTTTTTTGCCGGCAAGATATGTGGCCGAGATTCTTGGTTATTCAGCAAGCTATGATCAGGCCACGAATACCGTAACCTTAAACTATACCGGCAACACCGCCAATACCGGCAACAACACCGTCGTTATCCAGAACTTCATGTTCAATCCGGGCACACTCACCATCAGCGTGGGCCAGACTGTTACGTGGGTCAACCAGGACAACGTCGATCATACCGTCACCGCATTGGATGCCGCCTTTGCCAGCGGACCCCGAGTAACGGAGGCACTTTCAAGTACACTTTCAATACAAGCGGGACCTATCAATATAAATGTTCTATCCATCCTTACATGATAGGAGAAGTCATCGTACAATAACAGTTTTTTCAGGCAAGGAGCATGTCCGTCCGTGAGCAGAAGAGAAGGGGAGAATGCGAGGTATCAGCCTGTGGAGAAATTATTGAGAGTGCTGTTAATTGAAGATTCTGAAATCGATGCCAGACTGCTGATCCACGAACTGCAGAAGGGAGGTTACCATCCTCTTAGCGAACGGGTTGATACTGAGGAAGGGATGGAGCGCGCACTGGAAAAACAGGAATGGGATCTGGTCATCTCTGATTATGTACTGCCGCGGTTCAACGGACTGGATGCTCTCAAGATGATACAGGATAGAGGCCTCGATCTCCCCTTTATCGTTGTATCGGGAAAGATCGGCGAGGACGTGGCGGTCCAGGCTATGAAAGCCGGCGCCCACGACTACATCCTGAAAGACAATCTGACCAGGCTCAACTCTGCCATCCAGCGGGAACTCGATGAGGTCCGGGTGAGACGTGAGGGCAAACAGGCCGAGAAGTCTTTGAAGGAGCGGGAGGAACAATATCGCCGCATAGTGGAAACCGCCAATGAGGGGATCTGGATACTCGATTCCGAACATAAAACGGTCTTTGCCAATAAAAAACTCTGCGAGATGCTCGGCTCCAACCCTGAGGAGATGGGGCAGCAGCAATTTACCGATTTTCTGGAAAAGGAATGGTCTGACTATTTGATAAGAAACATAGAGATGCACCAGCAAAATATCTATGAAGTCAAATTTCTCGGCAAGAATTGCGATTGGCAGTGGGCGCTCATTTCCATGACCCCATTTTTTAACGATGACGGATCATATTCGGGCGTGCTTTTGATGCTCACGGATATAAACGAGCGCAAACTGGCAGAAGAACGCCTTAAGTATTTGAGCTTCCATGATCTTCTGACCGGCCTTTACAACCGCTCCTATTTCGAGGAGGAGCTGAAAAGACTAAACGTCGAGAGACAACTGCCTTTAAGCATCATCATAGGCGATATGAACGGCCTCAAGCTGATCAACGATACTCTCGGCCATCAGGAGGGCGACAAACTGTTGATCAGGGCCGCTGAGATCCTACGGAGTACCTGCCGAAAAGAAGACATGATCAGCCGTTGGGGGGGCGACGAGTTTGCCATACTCCTGCCCAAAGCAGACGAAGAAACTTGTGGCATGGTGTGCAAACGCATCCGGAACAGCAGCGAAGCGACGGGTGAGGGGCAGGTGCCCATGAGTTTTGCCCTGGGCGCGGCTACCAAGAAAAGGGCGGATCAGCCCTTCGAGCTTGTTTTTAAGGAAGCTGAAGACATGATGTACCGGAACAAGCTACTGGACAGCAAGAGTACGAGGTTTGCGATGATGGCGCTTTTTCAAAGTTCCGGAAGAGAAGCCAACAGTACGTCTGAGGAGCATGAACCCCGGGCCGCTGAGCCTCAGGCCTCATCTCTGAAGCAAGGGGTTTACAGCGCAAACCGGCAATCTATGGAAGACGCTACTACAACATAAGCTCTGCAGCGATCAACTGTCGATGCCGAAATGAAAGCCAGGGGAGCACCTGGCTTTTTGCATCTGTACTCCCCTCAGGCTTAACTGGCTGAACAATCGCCAGGCAAGGGTTCCGATTCATCAATCACTGGCGTCTTTTTCGCCTGCTGCCCCGTCACCGGCGGTTGAGGTTTGCGCTTGCTGTGATAATCCTCCAGCTCCCTGGTCTCCGGTATAGGGATAGGGATGAGGCGGGTACGGAGAAGGTGGATAGGGATAAGGTGGATAGGGGGGAGGAGGATACGGAGGTGGATAGGGCGGATACGGATAGGGCGGATACGGATACGGATGGTGCGGGACCTGGGTGATGCTGTCCATAAAATCTTTCAAGGCAATGATGCTCGGAGTATCCAAAACGCTCGAAGCACGGATCTGGGCATGGAGGCTGCGGGCACGGCTCTGTATATGATGTCGTGCAAGGTTGGCAGAACGGCTGGCCACATGGCCCGCCGAACGCCTGGGTACAAGGCGCTGTGTATGCCATAAAACAAGGCAGGTGGGTTCCCAGAGAAGCACTATCCTCTCCGGCGGCTCTCAATTGTAGTGTGCGGGTCATGTTTTCCCAGACGACCTGAATGGCTGAAACCAGAACGACACAGTTTCCCTCATCAGTTTCCAATCGTATATCTTGCTGGTTAACAGCAGCGACTATACCTGCTATCTGCCTCCCGTTAGCCAGTTCCACAATAATCTTATTGCCTTTATAATTCTTCAATTGCTCAAACATTCTACACTGCTCCTTTCATGGAATAACCTTCCAAGGCCATTATATGTAAATCCGGTTTTTTTGTGACTTATGGTCGGTTAATGTGAAAATAGTATTTTCAGGTGCGATCGATGTGGAAATGGATATTTTCAGGTGCGGTTGGTGATGGCGCCATCAAGAGCGGTTAATGCAGGAATCCAAAAATGCGCGGGATCAGGCAGGATTAAAGTCGATGACAGAAATGACAGCACAACGAACGGCAGGCAAGGAGTCAAAAGGCAGCCGGGCAGCGGTTTACTGTCCGGCCAGTTGATATTCACTTGTTGGAGGAATCCTGTAAGTGGAATCCTGTAGGGACGATTCCGATCAGGGGTCGATAGCGTTGGCACAGCTCCCTCCCAGAAAGCTGGAGTATGCAAACGATGCTACATCGCAATGATTGGTATCGATCAGGGAGACGAAGGCATTCATTTCCCCTCTCAACTTGGACTGAAAGGCGCCTGGAGTGACAGGGAAATTGCAGGATTGTGTCCGTCCGGTCATGTAGGTATTGCCGAATCTATCCAGGGCAACCCCATTGCCGGCATCGATATATTCCCCTCCCAGGTAAGTGGAGTAGACGAAAGATGACGAGCCGGAGGCGTTGGTGTTAATTCTGGAAAGAAATGCGTTAGAGCCGTCATAGATGCTCTTCAACATGGGTTGAAAGGCGTTGGGAGTGACCGGAAAATCACTGGAATATGTATATCCGGTCACGTATGCGTTGCCGGCCGTGTCGATAACGATGCCATGGCCCTCGTCATAGCTGGTTCCCCCCAGATATGTAGAATAGGCCAGCGATCTCGATCCCGAGGCCAGGGTGTTGATCTTGGAGATGAAAGCATTGGCGCCGCCATATATGTTCTTCAATATCCCCTGAACGGCCCCGGAAGTTACCGGAAAATCGGACGATTTTGTAAATCCGGTCAGATAGGCATTGCCTGCGGCGTCGACGGCAACGCCGCATCCCTGATCATACCTGCTCCCGCCCAGGTAGGTGGAGTAGACGAGGGAAGCCAAGCCCGAGGCGGCGGTGTTGATCTTCGATAGAAAAGCATTGGCGCCGCCGTCAACACTGTTTAACACCGCTTGAAAAGCGGTGCCGGTGACCGGGAAGTCCGTGGAGTGAGTGTATCCGGTCACGTAGGTATTGCCTGAGGAGTCGACGGCAATGCCATAGCCCTCATCAGAGCTGCTCCCGCCGAGATAGGTGGAGTAGGACAGGGAAGCGGCGCCCGAGGCCCCGGTGTTGACAACAGATATAAAGGCGTCCTTAGGCCCTCTTAGCACGGTCTGGAAGGCTGCGGGAGTGTATGGAAAATCGGGGGATTGGGTAAGCCCCGTTATATAGGCATTGCCAGAATTATCGATGGCGATTCCGAAGCCTGCGTCAAAATTGCTCCCTCCAAGATAACTGGAGTAGACGAGAGCGGCGGCACCCGAGGCATAGGTGTTGATCACGGCTATGAAGGCATTTCCATGCCCCTTCAATGCTGACTGGAAAGCTCCGGTGGTTACAGGAAAATCGGTTGATTCGGTGAGCCCGGTCACGTAGGCGTTGCCGGAGTTGTCTACCTCGATGCCGAGGCCCCGGTCCACGCCGCTTCCCCCCAGGTATGTGGAATACAGCAGGGAGGCGGCGCCGGAGGCATAGGCGTTGATCACGGTTATGAAGGCGTTCTCCGACCCTTTTAACGTGGCCTGAAAGGCTCCGGGGGTGACCGGAAAATCAATGGAAACGGTAAGGCCTGTTACATAAGCGTTGGCATTGTTATCGACGGCAATGGCGGTGCCCATGTCCAGGCTTCTTCTTTTCTTCGGGTAGGGTGGAGGAAAAGACAGACCCGGGTCGATCACCAGGATGTGATCAGGGCTGTAATTGTCGTCTATAACAAACCGGCACAGGTTTGCCCCGTCTTGGCTCTTGGCGATAACAAAATTGCTTGCGATCGGGGCCTTGTTGCTTCCTATTACCTGGTAACTGACCGGTTTTTTATCAGTCAGTATGCCAAACGGGGTTTTGATCAGGATGTTTCCGCTCTCGTCCAAAACCAGTTCATCTACCCCTGAGTAAGCAATTCCGATATCCCCAATGTCAGCCCCGGGATGCGCAACGAACTCATACTTGAGCTCCCCTCCGAGTTCCCGAAATACCAGATCTATGTTCGGCCAAAGGTTTCGATAGGCGATTTCCCTATAGGTATGGAGACCGGTGCACCATTTGCCGGAGTCATCCCCGATAAAGTAGTTCACCGTCCCCTGGCTCTCGAGCTGTCCTTCCGGAATGGTTGGGCTGGCTCCGGTAAACTTCAGGTATAGTGCAAATCCCTCTACACATAAGCCTATTTCTCTGTCACAGTCTCCAATTATGGAATGAGACGGTGCATTGATCCCGCCGACAGGAGATGTTTCTGCGAAGACCAACACCACTTCCTCAGGCGTGAAGAAAACCTTGTATGTTGAATTCTCCCCATAAAAAGAGACCTTGGGGTGGGCCTGTCCGTGATTAGGAACAAAAACAAGGGGCAACCCTGTAAAGGCATCCATCGCTTGAATTTTGGCCTGATCCGCATGCGGGCGCCTGAAGCGGGCGCCTACGCGGGAAATTTCTTGGCGGGACGATGCGCTGTATTGTATGTATTCCATGATCGATCCTCCTCAAGAGTGGCTCAGAAAATCCGGAACTTGTTAATGGAACTCACTTCCTGTTTTATATATTATTTAAGCAGCTGGGGTTTTGTTACTATAGAAAAGGAGTACCCGGACCATTTTCCGTGTACTCCGCAATCAATCCACTGATCTGGTTACCCAATCGCTCCGGTTCTTTCTACTATTTTTTATCCGCGTCCTCGTCGTTATCTGGCTTGCTTTCCGCCGCTGCGGCAGGCGTCTGCTGAGATGCCTCGCCGTAAGGATAGGGATATGGATACTGAGGATAGGGGTACTGAGGATATGGATACTGAGGATAGGGGTACTGAGGATAGGGGTAAGGGGGATAGGGATATGCGAATAGTTGCAAGCATGGGAAACCGATCCCAAAAAAGCGCCCAAAACAGCGGTGGTGTCCATAATAGCCAAACCGTCCGAAGCATGGGTCTTCATAGGGCGTGGGCATGAATTGCTGCGGGCAGGGTTGGGTATAGGCCTGGATGCAGGGCCGGGTGTATGGCCCCAGGCAAGGCTGAGCATAAGGCCCCATGCAGGATTGAGTGAAAGGATGATAGCAAGGCTGCATATAAAGCTGTGGGCACGGCTGGTGGAACGGCTGCGGGCACGGCCTTGTATATCCTACATGGCAATGCTGCAGCAGGTCGTAACTGTTATCTGTTTCCTGGATAGCCCTTTGCTGAAATTCAATCTCATTCTCCCAGAAGACCTGGATTGCTGAAACCAGAATGATGCAAACTCCCTCGTCGGTTTTCAGGCGTATATCATGCTGGTTAACAGATTCCAGCGTACCCGCCGCCTGTTTTCCGTTAACCAGCTCCACCACAATTTTTTTACCTATATTGCTCTTCAAATGCTCATACATGTCAATGGCCCCTTTCTAGTTAATAACTCGTGTGCCATTATATGTATATCAGTTTGAATGTGTGTCTGGCCGGCTCTTTGACAGCCGTTGACCGGGCCGTGGGTATCCGCATCAGACAGGTGCCAACGTCAGAACAGATATCTGCCCAAAAACAGGCGCTGTTGGAACAATAGTCAATCTGTTTTCCAACATCAATGACAGCCGTCTTGCGCAGCGCCCATGCTCAATAATTTGAACAGCCTCTTAGTTTCTTGGCAGACCACCCAGAGCAAGCAGTTTTCTTCCGATGGCAGAAAGTGATCGCCGGTTTGTTCAAAATTGACGGCATAACAACCGCCGGTGCATCGCCGGCGACACCGCCTGCAGCGCCCCGGCTGACGGCTGATTGGATTGCGGAAGGGCTCCAACAGGTTAAAATCGATCTCTGAATTCACGTTGCCTATGATATACCTGCCCTTTTCTTCTGCTAAACCCAGCAGTTTTGAACAGGGGCCGACATCTCCATTGGGAGCAATGGCCAGAGAGGTTTTGCCGGCCCTGCAGCCCCAGCCCTGGTAATCATTCTCGTCTTTTTCAAACTCTTCAATAAAAACGGGAACCCCTCTGCGTTTCATTTGATGATAGTCCTGAAGGATCTTTACAAGATTCAGCCCGAATCGCTGCATCTGCTCCTTGCTCCAGCAGCTGGCTCCCTGGGCGGGAGCTATGATGAACTGGTTGATTCCCATGTCCACGATCTGATGGAAGTCCTCTCTCATCTTAGCGACAGCTTCAGCGCTGACAGTCATCCTGGCCCCCAACCAAGGCTGGTAAACCTTGATCAGCGGGATGGCGCCGGCAATCATCCTCCATGTTCCCTCTTTATTCCGCGTTCTCCTGAAGCGATCGTGTGTTTCCGGGCCCCCGTCAATGCTCAGCAATATGCTGACTCCGTGCCGGGCAAAAAACTTGAGTATCTCCTCATTCAACAGCGTGCCATTTGTAGTCACAGACCAGGTAATGGCCAGGTTTCGTTTCCATGCAGCCTGTTCGGCATATGGAACTATCTTTTCTATCAATTTGAATTCCAGCAGGGGCTCTCCGCCAATTAGAGTTATGTTTACGCCGGGCCATGCCGCTCGTTCCATCAGCAAATCGATCGCCCGCCGGGCGGTCGAGAACGACATCCGTTCATGCGGGCTCTTACATCGGATAAAACAGTAGTCGCAGATCAGGTTGCAGTTGAAAGTAAGGTTCAATTCCAAAGCTGCCAGGCCGATGGCGCTGGCAGCCAGTTCCCTTGCTGCGAGCAGCGCCAATTTTTCGGCATCTTCAGATCTGATATAATATTTCTGGCATGAGAATTTCTTTAAAAACCCCGGGGGAGTAATCAGAGTTTGATCTGATGTACTCCCCGATAAAAGCAGTTATCTGTTCAATCCAAGTTGGCTGTTCTAGTTCTTCCATCATTACTCCTCTTGGCTCCCCTTGCTCTCGTCTCCCTGGGCAGGTTCACCGGCTGCCTTTACATGAGGTTTTATTGGCTTGCCGTAAAACTGGACGTTGGGACAGGCAAACCTCGGAGGAAAGCATTGTGCCCCGCTGAACGGATAGTGAACACAAGCCTGGTTGAACTGGTACGGCCCGCAGGGCTGGTAGAACTGGGAGGGCCCGCAGACCTGGCCGAACTGGTAGGGACCGCAAGGCTGGTGGAACTGGTAGGGACTGCAGGGCTGGTGGAACTGGTATGCTCCGCATGGCTGGTGGAACTGGTAGGGACCGCAATAGGGGGGGGCTAAGCCCGGCTCCCCGTAACCACCGCCGGGACCGCCCGCATAGAATCCCGGAGGGGTGCATTGGGCGCCCACGAATGTGCCAGCGCATTGATAGCCCGTAAAACATCCCGGTGGTAAACCCGCCTGAGAGAACCTCCCGGGGGCGCAGCCAAAATTGGGGAAACAGCTATGCGGCGGCATGCAAGAATAGGCGCCCGGACAATAGAACGTGGGATAGCAGGCCAGGTTCGCATCCATACTATCCTTCATCTGTTTTGCGATTCTGATCCATTTGCTCCTGGGTCAACGAACGTTCCGCAGGCTCCATGATGATTCTGAACTGCAGACGCCGGGATTGCAACCGTACCCTTGCCAGTTTCAAGCCGCACGAGCTGCCGCTCCACCTCCAATACCTTTCCGGCAACTGTCGTTCCGTTGGCCAGACCAAGTACGATTTCTTTGTCTTGGTAGGCCTTCAACTGCTCCCACAATCCAATCCACTCCTTTCATGCATTGTTAATATCAGGATATGTCAAGGAGCCTCCTATTGTTCTCGCTCTCCCGGATTGAAGTTTTTTTAAAAACCATCAGTTGAAATTACCCTGTTTGAGAAATTACCCTGTTTGAGAATGTTGAACTTACAAGCTTCGAACTTGTTATAATTTGTTAGAGGACTTTTTTTTCAAGTGACGAACTGAAAACAACAAGGCAAAAATTATGATGACCGGCAAGAAAAAAGAGAGATAAATAGGATGAGGCCATTATTAACCATATTTATTGGCATATTAATCCTTATTTACAGCTTGTTAAAGCCTCGATATATATTAAAAAGACCTCTGGATCTACCTCCTGATTATCCAGCAACCTGCTATGTAACCAGACTTTATATCCCGAGGATTTATATCCCGAGGATTTATATCCCGAGGATTTATATCCCGAGGATTTAAAGCCCGAGGATTTAAAGCCCAGGAGCCGCTAATTGATGTCAGTTATTCCGGTTTTATTAAAATATGTAAAGGAAGGTGTCCCATGGAGACTGGTGATGAACTGAAAAGCAGAGAGGAACTTTTGAAGGAGTTGAAGAAATATCATGCCATTTTTGAAATCTCCGGATCCGGCATCGCCATAGTAGAAGAGGATGAAACCATAAGTCACGTCAATGCGCAGTTTGAAATCCTATTTGGCTATTCCAAAGAGGAGACGGAAGGCAAACTCAAGTTCACCGAACTCTGCTCGGCGGAAGATAGAGACCGGTTACTGAATTACCACCGGCTGAGAAGAATTGACCCTGCCAGTGCACCCCATAGCTATCAGGCGCGATTTATCCAAAAAAGCGGCAGTTTTATCGATGCTTTGGTTACCGCCGGCCTGATTCCGGAAACTCGGGAATCGGTCTTGGCCATTATTGACATCACCGACCGCAAACAGGCCGAGGAGGCTTTCCGCAAGTCGAACTCCTACCTGGAAAATCTGATCATATACGCCAACGCCCCGATCATCGTCTGGGATCCCGATTACCGGATAATCCGCTTCAACCAGGCCTTCGAGCGCCTGACCGGACACCGCGCCGATGAGGTGATCGGCAAATCCCTGGAGATCCTCTTTCCCGCCTCCCAGAAGGATGAATCCATGGCCCTGATCCGCCTCACGGCAACGGGAGAACGCTGGGAGGTCGTGGAGATCCCGATCGCCCGCGTCGATCAGACTGTGCGGACGGTGCTCTGGAACTCGGCCACCCTCTTTGATGCCGACGGCACGACTGTAGTCTCCACGATCGCCCAGGGGCAGGACATCACCGAGCGCAAACAGGCCGAGGGAGGCTTTACGGAAATCCCATGAGGAACTTGAATCAAGAGTCAGCGAGCGGACAGCGGAGCTGGAAAAGCTGAACGAATCGCTGCGAAGAGAAATAGAAGAGCGCAAGAGGGCCGAGGAGATCATCTCCCGGCAGGCCCAGGAGATCCTCGAGGTTTCCACCCCGGTAATCCAGATCTGGGAAGGCATCGTTTCCGTCCCCCTGATCGGCACCCTGGATAGCATACGGACGCAGCAGCTGATGGAGCAGTTGTTGCAGAAGATCGTTGAGACCGGCTCGTCCGTAGCTGTTCTAGATGTAACCGGTGTTCCTAACATCGATTCGAAAACAGCCCAATACCTGCTCGAGACCATCAGCGCCGTGCACCTGCTGGGGTCGGAGGTGGTGGTAACCGGGATCCGCCCGGAGATCGCCCGGACGCTCGTCCAGTTGGGCATCAATCTATCCAGCGTGAACACCCGCTCCTCCTTCTCCTCAGGTCTGCTCTTTGCCCTGTCCCTGTTAAAACTGCAGGTTATCAACCTTCCCTGAACTGACAGCGCCTATAGGAGGTAGTATTAGACAATGAGCGACGAAGGCATTTCGGTGATAAAGATACACGACGTGCTGCTGGTGACGATGCCGCCGGATCCTGATGATACGTCCATCACCATCCTCCAGGAAAAGGTCCTGAACGACATGGACCGATACCGGGTCAAGGGCCTGGTGCTGGACATCTCCTCCGTTCAAACGCTGGACTCATTTTTTGCCAGGGTGATCGCCGAGACAGCCCAGATGGTGGTCTTAATGGGCGGAAAGACAGTCATCGCCGGGATGCAGCCCAGTGTGGCCATCACCGCCACACAGCTGGGCTTGAAGCTCGGAAACACCATGACTGCTTTGAATCCGGATCTGGCCCTGGATATGATCAGCACATCCTTCCAACGGAGGGAATGAGCATGGTTGAAGATGTTCAAGCAGAGGTTGCTATCGCTGCCGAGACCGACATCATCCTGGTGAGGAAAACAGTTCGTGAAGCGGCAGTGAGGTTGAGCTTCGGCCTCACTGATGTGACGCGCATCGTCACCTGCGCCTCAGAACTTGCCCGCAACGTTTTTTTATATGCCGGCCGCGGGGTACTGAAGTGGCGCTCCCTTGATGGGAATGATACAGTAGGAATAGAGCTGATTTTCGAGGATCACGGCCCCGGGATCGCCGACCTGGAACAGGTGATGCTGGAGGGTTATTCAACCAGCGGCGGACTGGGCCTGGGACTGCCCGGATCCCGGAAACTGATGGATGAAATTGATATCAGTTCCCATGTTGGCGAGGGCACCACTGTCGTTGTCAGGAAATGGCGGAGGAGGAAATAAGGATGCCTCATCCACCTGGCTTTGAACTTCCAGTCTCGCATGCAAGCGATGTTGGTGAGTCGCGGCGGCTGATCAGAACCTTGGCCAACGAACTGGGATTCAGTACAAAGGAGATCGAGGAACTCGCCATAGCAGTGAGCGAGCTGGCGTCCAATCTGGTGAAGCACGCTGCCGGCGGGGGGCTGCTCACGGTGACCCCGGTGGAAGATGAGAGGGGTCTGGGCATCAGATTAGAATCGCTGGACAATGGCCCAGGCATTGTCGACTTTGAACAGGCAATTGCTAATGGCTTTTCGACTGCAGGAAGCCTGGGTTGCGGCCTGGGCGCTGTCAACCGGCTATGTGATGAATTCGAGATTCAACCGCGAGTTGACGGCAAGACCGGCACCCAGATTACCTGCCTGCGGTGGAAACGTGAACCTATTCGAAAAACAATCGCCTGCCCACTCTCTTTTGGGGTCGCCACCCGCGCCTACCGCAATATGGAATACAATGGGGATTCTTTTGTCGTAAGAACCTGGAATGAATCGGCCCTGGTTGCCCTTATCGATGGACTGGGGCACGGCAAAAACGCCAGCGAGGCTGCTAACACGACCAAGGAATACATCGAGAAACACTACGATCAACCGCTGGAGTCGCTTTTTCGGGGAGTGGGCCGGGCCTGCCACGCCAGCCGGGGAGTGGTGATGGTTCTGGCCCGGTTTGATTTCAATATGGCGCCCATCAAACTAACCTTCGCCAACATAGGCAATATCGAGGCGAGAGTGTTCGCCAGTCCAACCCCGATAACTTTCAGAGTGCGCCGCGGGGTGATGGGGTTCAATGCCCCTAACCCCGTTATCACCGAGCATCCCTGGAGCCCGGACAATGTCCTGGTGCTGCACACCGACGGCCTGAAGACGATGAAGAACTGGAGCGACTTTCCCGAACTTGCCGGAGCGACGGCGGATTATACTGCGCAGAGGCTTCTGCAAAAACTGGCGACAGGTAATGATGATGCCACAGTCATCGTGGTGAGAAATATTCTTATTTGACCGGGTGATTGCTGATGGCCGAAGAAGACACAGATTATCTAAAGAAACATCTAAAAGAGGCGATGAAACTGAACCGGCTGCTCCAGGCCGAACTGGAGGAGACCAACCGCGGCGTGATCGCCCTGACCATCGAGCTTGAGGAGAAGAACGATGCGCTGCAAAAGTTGAATAATGAACTCCACCACCGGGCCAATGAACTGGCAAATACCAACGAGGAACTCGAAGCTTTCAGCTATTCCGTCTCGCACGACCTGCGCGCCCGCTTCGAAGCATCAACGGATTCAGCCATATTATCCTTGACAAGTACCAGGACGTACTGGACGAAACGGGCAGGGAATGCCTTCAGCTCATCCGCTCCGAGTGCAACCGGATGGGAGAACTGATCAATAACCTGCTCGATCTATCCCGGCTGTCCCGTAAAGAGATCGCCTGTCAAGAGGTCGACTTGAGTGCGATAGCCGAAACCATAGCGGCTGAACTTCAGGCACATGAACCGGAGAGGCTGGTTGATTTCGTAATCGCCCCCGGGATTAGTGTGCGTGGAGACGTGGTGCTGCTCCGCTCGGTGTTGGAAAACCTGCTGCAGAATGCCTGGAAGTTCACGGGCAAACATCCCCGGGCCAGGATAGAGTTTGGTGTCACCGACCGGAAAGGGAGAGGGCCTACTTTGTGCGGGATGACGGAGCCGGATTTGACATGAATTATATAGGCAAGATGTTCGCCGTATTTCAGAGGCTTCATGGAGTGGATGAGTTTCCTGGCAACGGCATCGGCCTGGCTATCATCAAGCGAATCATCCGGCGCCATGGCGGAGATGTCTGGGCTGAAGGAGCTGTCGAAAAGGGGGCCACTTTCTACTTCACACTAGATCAGTGTAAAGGGGACAGCTTAGAAGATGAACAGAAACAGCATACTTCTAGTCGAGGATGATCCAAACGATGCCAAAATGCACCATGCTTGCATTCCAGAGTAAGGTATGCGTTTGACATTGTTTTAAAAAAGTAATATATTTAACTTGCATTTGAAATTTCTTTTCTCACCCTCTCTTTAACTCTCCTTTGTCATTCTTAATCCCACAATTAACAGTTATATAATAGTTATTCTGACAATAACCTTTGTATTGTTTGGCGTTTATCATCCCTGAAGAGAAGGCTGCCCTTAAGATTTTTCAAGAGCATCATTCGATTAACTCTCAGTCGGGGGGTGTGTGTAAGATATGACGGTCAAAGTGGGCGTCCTGAGCGATTTCGCAACACGCGCCTTAATGGCCAACAAGATGCGCTCTTTTTTAACCATGCTTGGCATCATCATCGGGGTAGGGGCGGTTATTCTAATGCTCTCCATAGGCAATGGCACATCGCAGCAGGTGCTCTCGAGCATCAACAGGCTGGGCTCCAATTTGCTCATCGTGATGCCAGGGGCAGCCGGGCAATTCGGGGTGCGCACCGCTACGACGAACACCTTGAGTATCCAGGACTCCAATGACATCGGCCAATTGCCCGGGGTAGCCGCGGTCTCGCCGGAGGTACGGTCAGGCGTCCTGGCCACCTACGGCGATCAGAGCTGGACGACCACGCTCACAGGCAGCTCACCGGAAATTGCCACTATCTCCTCGTTGACCATCGATCAGGGCCGTTTTTTCACACAGGACGACATGACCAGCATCGCTCCGGTTGCAGTCATCGGCCAGACGGTATATACCAACCTGTATCCCAACGGAGGCAATCCGGTGGGAACTCAGATCAGGATCAAGGGTGTGGAATTCACGGTGATCGGTCTCTTGAATACGATAGGCGCATCGGGGGCAGGAGGCGACCAGGATGACGTCATCTACATGCCGGTAACCACAGCCATGATCCGTTTGCTGGGAATAACCAACCAGACGATCAGCCTGCTTTACGTGCAAGTAGCGAGCAGTAACGAAATGACCAGCGTGCAGAGCGCCATGGAGACGCTGCTGCGCAAGAACCACCGGCTGGCAGCGAGCGCTGCCGATGACTTCAGGATCACGAACCTGGCTCAGATCCAGGCCACTGCCTCCAGCATCACCGGTATTCTGACCCTCTTTCTGGCCGGTGTGGCCACCATCTCTCTGATCGTCGGAGGCATCGGCATCATGAACATCATGCTGGTCTCCGTGACCGAAAGAACAAGGGAGATAGGGATGCGCATGGCACTTGGCGCTTCCAGGCAGGATATTCTCAGGCAGTTCCTGCTGGAAGCGGTGATGTTAACCATGTCGGGCGCCGCGATCGGGATCATACTGGGCATCGGCGGATCCAGATCTTTTCCCTCTTCGCGGATTATCCAGCTCCGATTGTCTTATCTTCCATTCTGCTATCGGCAGGTTTTGCCTTCTTGATAGGAGTCTTCTTCGGCTACTACCCTGCCAGCATGGCAGCGCGCCTTAACCCGGCTGAAGCCCTGAGCTTTGAGTAATAAAAGCCTCACCGCAAAGAATTGTAAAATAAAGGTCTGGTAATATTAAAAAGGGCAGGTGAGGAGTTTGAAAAAAAATAGCATACTGCTGGTCGAGGATAATCCGAGTGATGAAAAATTGACGATCATTGCCCTCAAAGATTGCAATGTCATCAACGAGATAGTAGTGGCCCGCGATGGGGCAGAAGCCCTGGACTATTTGAGCGGGACTGGCAACTACGAAGGCCGGGACACCTCAATACTGCCGGCTGCTATTCTCCTGGATTTGAAACTGCCAAAGCTGGACGGGCTCGAGGTTCTGAAAATAATACGTTCGAAAAAACTGACGAAACACCTGCCGGTGATAGTTCTTACCACCTCTTCAGAGGATCAGGACATCATCGAGAGTTGCAGCCTGGGAACAAACAGCTATATCTGCAAGCCTGTAGATTTTAAAGATTTCATTGATGCGGCGAAACAACTGGGATTATATTGGATGCTCTTGAATGAAATTTAATATTTAATACATTAGTAAATATCTGAGTTACCGAAGTTATCGGCATTTTTCAGTCCGCTTCGAAACAAATAAAGTTGAAAAATCATTTGGGATCATTTGGCATCAATTGTAAGTGATAATAATATAGGGGAGGGACTATTACATGGAAAAAGAGGAGCGTAAGGATGTTTTAAAGCGTAAAGAAAAACTTGATCAGGAATTTAATGAAATAAGAGATAGGTTAAAATCAATAGCCAACATCCTGTCCGATTTTTCATATAAACTGGGTGATAGACCAGATAAGATTGTTATTGTTGATACCGCTTTAGCGCAGAATAAACAACATGATGACAAGATCTATATTGATAAGAATCAGCTTAAATATGCATTGAACCTTGAAATTATCAACGATTATTTAATGTCTCTTGAGCATTATGGCAGAGAACTGGAACTAATGGCAAATAAGTTAAATGACTGATAGTTAACTTTTAATGATAATTTTCCATAGGCGCTGACTGATAACGGGAGCTGGGACTCTTCGATTGCTAGCATGAATAGTGATGACCAAAGGGAGGGCAACCATGCCTCAGGCCAAGGGTGATGGGATCTCGAGCATCTTCGCAGTGCGTGGCATATCAGCCGTCGACAAGGGCATCAAAGAACTGCTGTCATTGATGCAAGAGAATGGTCAACCCTTCTATGCGGCGGGATCGGGCAGCGATCAGGCTAATGGCCTCATTTCCCCTGAAGATGTTGTTATCATCAAAGTGAACAGCCAGTGGGATCAGAGGGGTGGTACCAACACCGACGTCATCAGGTCGCTCATTGGAGCATTGGTGAACCACCCTGAGGGTTTTCAGGGCGAGGTCGTTATCGCCGACAACGGCCAGGCGCAATACGGTTCGACCCAGATGGGGGGGTCTTTAAACTATACCAACAACAATGCGGAAGATCATTCACAATCTATGCAAAAAGTTGCCGATCATTTTTCAGGCTCTTACAGGGTCTCCACCTATCAATGGGACACCATAACAACGAACAGGGTACAGGAATACTCAGCGAACGATGAGGAGGACGGGTATGTAACCGGCTCTGCGCCAAACCCCAGGACCGGCCTCATTTTTTCATATCCCAAATTCAGGACCAGCCATGGCACCTTCATCAGTTTTAAAAACGGCGTCTGGGATCCTGAAAGCAAACAATACAACAGCGACCGGCTTAAAGTAATCAACGTTCCGGTCCTTAAGGCCCATTTTATAGCCGGGGTGACAGCATCAATGAAGCATTACATGGGGGTGGTCTCGGATAAGCTCACGAGGAAGCTTGGCAGCCGCTCACATGAGACTGTAATCCGCGGAGGCATGGGGACGCAGATGGCAGAAACAAGGCTGCCAAATCTGAATATTCTTGATGCCATCTGGGTTAACGCCACCCCCGGAAAGGGCCCCTGGACCGACTACGAAGAGGCGGTCAGGGTCGGCGTCATCGCAGCCAGCCCTGACCCGGCCGCCCTCGACTATTGGGGCGCCAAGTATATATTGATGCCTACTGCCAAGAACATGGGCCACATCAACCTTTCCTCAATCGATCCTGATTTTCTTGAAAAAGGTTCTTTTGGCAGTTGGCTCAGGGTTGCTCAACAAGAGCTGCAAACCGCCGGTTACCCGGCAACGATCGATGAAAAAAAGATGATAGTTTATAGCAGCCAGATTGAATAAAAGGATCTTGAGCAAGGAGTTTGACATGTTGAAATGTTTTTAAACAGTTTTGTCAGGCCTTTCAACACGAATAGCCTATTATTGTTTCAAGGTATTATTGCTAACCGGCCATGACGGCCGCATCACGAACCGAAGGGGGGAGCTTGCCATGCCCGAGCGTCCCGTTCCAAGCATGTCCGCGTTTGCAAGCAACTGGCGCAACTCTGATGCCCCTCTAATTACCAAGCTAAAACTGGTGATACAGAACAGCCTGATAAAAATTCGCACGCACAGCCACTGCTGCGGTCATCCTGGCGAGCCGGGATGTTGAGTTACCGGTGATAATTCGTCCCGTGCGGACGGACACAGCCACGAAGGCAAAGGCCATCTTTCTTGAATAATTATACAGATATCTATGATAATATTTATATAGATATATTTTCGGGATCCTGTAAAAGATGTTCGGGCCAGTATGATAACGCCATTTATCTGAACAAAGCGTCGCTGCTGAATGCGCCCGGTCATTTCCTCAGGCAGTCCAAATTGAAAGGAAAATCATCATGGTATGGCCCTCTATACTGCCGGCTTTCTTCGCCTCGATGGTTGAATTTGTTGAAGCTCTAACGATTGTGATAGCCATCGGGGTCACTATCAATTGGAAAAGCAGCTTGCTGGGGGCAGGCGCTGCCATGCTCGCCCTGATCGCCATGGTTGCCATTTTTGGCACCACCCTGGTCCTTTTTATTCCCATCGACATCCTGCGCATTGTCGTCGGAATCATATTGGTGTTCTTCGGCATGCAGTGGCTTAAAAAATCCCTGCTCCGTTACAGCAGCCTGAAGGCCCTCCACGATGAAGCGGCGATCTACGAAAACAAGATACGCGAACTTAAAGACCGCGGCGATATTGACCCTGGCAAGTTTAGCGGATTCGGTTTTCTGGCCTCATTTAAAAGCGTCCTCCTCGAGGGACTTGAAGTTGCCTTTATCGTTATCACTTTTGGCGCTGCCGCTGCAAGCAACAAGTTTGAGGGAATCTTTCAGGCGTCGATCGGCGCCCTCTTAGCCTTTCTGGTTGTCGTTACCCTGGGCCTCACAATTCGCAGCCCACTCACCAGGATCCCGGAAAACACACTCAAGTTCATGGTCGGAATCATGCTGGTCACATTCGGAACATTCTGGGCCGGGGAAGGCATAGGCATCCAATGGCTGTTCTCCGATCTTTTCCTGCTAATGTTGGTCGTATTCTACCTTATTCTGAGCGCCGTAATTGTTTGGTGGCTCAAACCCTATGGAATTGCGCAAAATGAAAGAGTCTTTGATTCTAATCCTCGGGCATAAAGTCCGAGGTATTTTAAGGTAGATGCTTCTTGAAACTTTGTGCTGCCGCACGCCGTTTTAAACTCAGGGCTGGGACAGGAGAGACTCGATAATGAATATCATCCTTCGTGTACTCAAAGAAGTTTTTAACTTTTTTTGTGGAGATTGGCATGTATTCTGGGGTGTGACCATAACCACAGTTCTGGTCGAACTCATCGAACACCTTGCAGTTCTTGCATATGCGAAATCGTTTGCGGGTATTATCTTCATAGCTGGAATCTCTTTAAGCCTGTTTGTGGCCCTAAAACGGGAGATCGCCGATTAAGCTAGACTCAGCATAGGAAATACAAGATGTTCAACTTTTTGGATTATACAATAATAGTTTTGGCAGCTATGGCGGCCGGTGCTGTTAACGCCCTCGCCGGCGGCGGTACCCTCATCACCTTCCCCATCCTGGTTGCCCTTGGCATACCTGCAGTAGCAGCTAATATGACCAACACCGTCGCTCTGTGCCCCGGTTACCTGGGAGGCATTCTGTCACAGATAAAAGACTTGCAGGGGCAAACGAGGCGAATGTGGATGTTCATCCCGGCAGGCGTAGCCGGTGGGTTGATCGGCGCCCTGCTCTTGCAATTAACAGCTGAGCATGTCTTCCGTGAACTGGTGCCATACTTGATATTAATAGCTGCCGGTTTGTTGGCATCGCAAAAATGGGTGCGCGCCTGGCTGACCCGCCGTGCAGAGGCAGCCGGATCCCCAGGCAGCTCAGATACGTGGGGGCTGCTGCCGGTAGGGTTGGCTGCCATCTACGGTGGATATTTTGGTGCGGGATTGAGCGTGATCGTGCTGGCTTTTTTAGGGCTTGCCATCGATGACTCGTTGGCACGCGGCTGAACGCTCTCAAGCAGGTGATCTCTTTCAGCACCAACGTGGCTGCAGCGGTATTTTTCGTATTTTCAGGCAAGGTGGTATGGCCCGCGGCGCTGGTGATGTTTGTCGGGGCGCTAGGAGGGGGAGCGCTGGGCGGAAAAATTGCGGGTCGTGTGAAACCGGATGTGCTGCGTCAGATTGTGGTGCTGATAGGGGTTGCAGTAGCTATACTCTACCTTGTCCGCTGAGTCCGCTTTCGGCCCAGGATTTTTCAGCCAGGGTATATTCCCACGATATGATCAACCTTTTTTATGTTTGCAGATAGCGGCCATGGCCAAGACGGTCATCCAGTTCCATGCGCTTGCCATTCTGTGTTATGCATATCTACCGGCATTGCTGCGGCCGGAATGGATATAACCGGTGCGGATTATCTGATTTGCCAGAGAATAGAAATCCCAAATAAGGCCCTGGTCTACCGGCCTCATTTCAAAAATTGTGGGAGCCTCGGCGATCTTACTGCTTATCGTAATGGTGCCTCCCAGAATTATATCTCCGAACTTCTCCAGCAGCAGGTCATTGAACTTTTTTCTTTCCCGGGGCGATCTGTCGTCAGTCAGGACTATTTTTATTAATGCCTTAGTCTTATACTGCTGCACAATTTTCTGTATCGAATCGTGTATCTGCAGATCAGTCTCCAAGGCCTCGGAAAGCTGTTTCAAGTTGACAGTTATCAGGATGAAATCCGAGGACAGTATTGCCAGATTGTGTAAAAACGGCCTCAAAGGGTTATCTTCAATTATAATGTAATCGAACTGCGGCATAGCATTGCCCAGGTTCAATCTCAATTTGAGAGCGAGATTTTTTTCATTTTGAGTCAGAGGCAATGCTGTCGAAATGCTTTTTCCGCCGCATGATAGCAACCAGAGCCTTTCCCGCGCCGCTACCAGGCATTCTGATAGTTGGGCATTATTGAGCAACAGATCAAACAGGCCTTTTTCTGAGGAGCTGGCATCAAGCCAGATCCGGCTGTTGTCAGACGGGTCGGTATCGATGATCAATACACGGTATTTTTGCGCAAATGTTGCTGCCAAATTGACACTGAAAGTGGTCTTGCTAATCTTATCCAGATTGCAGATGCTTATTATCATTTCATCACCCCGTTTTTATTTTTAACGCCCGTCTCCTAAAATCAGCATCGCAATTTTCTAACAATGCTAAATTTTTAAAAGGCATTTTATGCCAATAAATAATAATTATTTAATATGATAAATATAAAACGATCGTGCTCTCCAAGGGATTGGACGGATTGGGTTTAAAAGTATAATTAAAGTGGTAATTAGAGAGGAGAGGAAATATAGAAATGAAAAGGCTGTGCATTTAAAATATTATATCTATCTGGCCCTGTGTCAATCATGTCAGTTCGGCTTGTGATCGGATCTGACGTGGATTTCTTACATTTCTTCCAGTAAATTCGATAAATCCTTTTAGAGATGTTTAATAAGCGACAGACCTTTTTTGGGACTGCCGGTTCTCAGTTGCAGAGAATTATTGCCTTGGGGAAAATCGATAACGGAGCCATAAAGCAGGGAGGGATTCCAATGAGAACCATTGCCATTGAGGAGCACTTCTCCACAGTTCAGTACCAGGAGGCCATGAAAAAAGTAAGCGGCCAATTCATGTCTGCGCCGCCACCGCATATGGAGGCGGTCTTTCAAAAGCTGCTCGACCTCGGAGATGGACGCCTGGCCGACATGGACGCTGCCGGCATCGACATGCAGGTGCTTTCATTGACGGGAATCGGGCTTGATAAGCTGGATCCGGCCACCGGGTCCGCGCTAGCCCGCGACTGCAACGATGTGCTTGCCGAGGCGGTGCGCGCACACCCGGACCGGTTTGCCGGCTTCGCGGATCTGGCATTGCAGGACCCTGAGCATGCCGCTGCCGAGTTGGATCGATGCGTGAACCGGCTTGGATTCAAGGGAGCGATGGTCAGCGGGACAATCAACGGCCGCTTCCTTGACGACCCGGGTTTTCATTCAGTTTTATCGGTGGCGGAAAAGCTGGGCGTTCCCATATACTTACACCCGGGTCCGCCTCCACCCGACGTGCTCAGGGCGTATTTCAGCGGACTCCCGGATGGCGTCGGCGATGCCCTCTCCACGGCAGGTTGGGGTTGGCATGCCGAACTCGGACTCCACAGTCTTCGCCTAGCAGCGTCCGGGGTATTCGACCTTTTTCCAAAATTGCAGTTTATCATCGGCCATATGGGAGAAAACATCCCGTTTTCTCTCGCCCGAGCGGAGGAAAGGCTGAGTCCGGTAACAACTCACCTTCAGCGACCGGTTTCGGACTATTTCCATGCCAACTTCCACATCACCTCCAGCGGTTATTTCGCCCTGCAGCCCCTGCTGTGTGCGTTGCTGGTGTTCGGAGCCGACCGCATCATTTTTGCGGTGGATTACCCATACAGCCCTAATACGGCGGGGCGCAATTTCTTGGATACCGCACCGCTGAGCCCTGGTGACCTGGCGAAGATAGCGTATGAAAATGCCGAGCGCCTATTACAGCTTTGATTGCGATGAATGGCGGCCGTGTGAATCCTGGCCCATAACACCTAATTATGAACTACTCCCGCTTCCGCTCCACTCAGAAGTGGGGGCTTCTTGCCGAAATAGGTTAAATTAGGGAGCCAAAATGCCTAAAAAAGACGCAAACGGGAGGGCCTATCCCAGCCGGCCGCTGGTAGGGGTCGGAGGCGTCGTTGTGAGGGAAAAGGAGCTGCTGCTCGTGCGCCGGGGCGCTCCCCCCAGCCAGGGTCTGTGGAGCCTGCCCGGAGGAGCCGTGGAGCTTGGCGAAGGTTTGGCCGCTGCCTTAAAGAGAGAGGTGCTTGAGGAGTGCGGCATCTCGATCCTGGTGGGACCCATCGCCGCGGTTTTTGATGCGATTTACCGCGACCGGTCCGGCCGCTTTCAGTATCACTACGTATTGATCGATTTTCTAGCCGACTATAAGGAAGGCGAGCTTGCGGCGGGCACAGATGCCATCGAGGCCGCCTGGGCTTCTTTCGATGAGTTGTCAGGTTTCAATCTGGCTGACGGGGCCAGGAGGCTGCTGAGCCATTTACTGTCCACCCTGCCCGGTCTCAGGTCAGATCGAGGAGTGTCCGATATATATTACGGACAGATCTGAAGATGAACGAAGCGCATCAGAACCAGCTTTCAAACAATCTCCTAACAGACCCGTTGCCTTACATAGTTAAGGAATTATATACTCTAAGCGAATTTCTAACAATAATTTCTAATATTGGCGGTGCGGGCGGTGCAGCTATAGGATATGGATAATTTTCCTCGAGGGAGGATTGGCGCTGATGAATTTCGATGGGAAAAACTGCAGGCTGGCCATAGCGAAGGATATTTTCGAGAAAAAACTCTATGAGCAGGAACTCCAGCAGAGTGAGGAGCGGTTCCACACGGCCATAGAGAACATGCTTGACTGTTTTAGCATATATACGGCTATTCGCAACGAGGCTGGCGAGATCGAAGATTTTCTGATCGAGTATGTCAACGAAGCCGCCTGCAAAGACAACAGTATGACCAGGGAGGAGCAGGTCGGAAAGCGCCTGCTTGACCTGTTCCCCAGCCTCAGGGGTGCAGAGCGGTTCGATGAATACTGCAAGCTGGTTGAAACCGGAGAATCCCTTGTTAAAGAGGCCTACGTCCGCGATGCTTTCTCAAATGAGATCCAGATCTACGATGCCAGGGCCGTAAAGCTGGGGGATGGCTTTGCAATGGCCTGGCGGGACATCACCGGGCGTAAGCAGGCTGAGGAAAAGATCAGGAAGCTGAACATGGATCTCATCCAACGCGCTGTAGATCTGACCAGCATCAACAAGGAACTGGAATCTTTCTGCTACTCGATATCCCATGACCTGCGGGCGCCCCTCAGGGCAATCAACGGATTCAGCCAGATGCTCATAGGCGAGTACTACGACAAGCTGGACGAGATTGGCAAGGAGCACCTCCAGATCATAAGCTCAGAGTGCAATCGCATGAGCAACCTCATCAACGACCTGCTCTACCTGGCGCGCTTCTCACGCAAAGAGGTCGAACGGGAAGAGGTCGACTTGAGTTTGATGGTTGAAAACATGGCGGCAGAACTCAAAATGCTGGAACCGGAGCGCCGGGCAGACTTCGTAATCACGCCCGGGATCAAAGCGGATGGTGATAAGCTGCTGCTCCATTCGGTTTTGCAAAATCTCCTGGATAATGCCTGGAAGTTTACAAGCAAGCATGAAAGGGCCAGGATAGAATTCGGGGTCACCGAACAGGAAGACAACAAGATATACTTTGTTCGTGACGATGGGGCCGGATTTGACATGAAGTACGCCGACAAGCTGTTCGGCACGTTCCAGCGCCTGCATGGCACGGACGAGTTTCCCGGCAACGGCATTGGCCTGGCGACCACCCAGCGCATCATCTATCGTCACGGCGGAAGGGTATGGGCTGAGGGCGACGTGGAGAAAGGAGCCGCCTTCTACTTCACTCTAACCTGAATGATCAAAACAACACCCCACCAGTTGCGGAAAGCCTGGGCAATCCCAGATCGTCAGCTAGTATGTCTCAAAAGAGGCAAACTCGCTCAGTTCCTTTCTGGGGCGCGGTTTAGGTTCTTCAGACGGATAACCGAGCGGAGACATGGCAACGACCCTGACCTGCTCCGGAATGTTGAGAATCTGCTTGACCTCATTTTCATCGAAATGACCCAGCCAGCACGTGCCAAGCCCTAATTCATAGGCCTCCAGAATCATGAAAGACAGGGCTATGGCGACATCGATCGGATAAGTGAGCTGGCCGCAGCTCATTACTCTTTCAACGGTGCCGCATCCAATCAGCACGACCGGCGCCGTTCCGACAAAGTGTTGCCCGCCGGCAGCCTCCATCAGCCTTTTTCTGGTTGCACCATCTTTAACGACGATGAATTTCCAATCCTGCATGTTGGCGGCCGATGGTGCGAGCCTCCCGGCATCCAATACCTTCCTCAGCTTGTCATCTTCAACCTCCTTTGGACTGTACACCCTGATGCTTCTTCTGCCACTGATCGCCTGCATCACGTCCACTCAAGTTCCCCCTTCGATCTGATTTAAAAGGCTGGCATCTCGATGATCTCCACATCATACTGCACCTTATTTACGATGTTTAGCGATGATAAACGACAGCCACAGGTCCCTAGTCTCAGGGCTTACAAGAAACTGACCGGAAACAGCAAAATCAGCCCGGCCTGGCCATGGGCGAAGACAACTAACCCCGGCAGCATCTCGTGGCCGGGGTTAGTTTTCCTTTTCCTCGTCCCATGGTGGCTGATCGTGCAATGTAAAATAAAAGGTTGCGCCCTTTTCAACCTCACCTTCTGCCCAGACCTGCCCTCCATGATGGTGGATGATGCGCTGGATGATGGCCAAGCCGATGCCGTTGCCTTGGAACTCGTCCGTGTTATGCAGGCGCTGGAACGTGCCAAACAGCTTATCGGCGTACTTCATGTCAAATCCGGCCCCGTCGTCACGCACAAAATATGTCTTTTTACCGTCGTAATCAGCAACGCCGAACTCTATCCTGGCCTGTGGGTGCTTGCCGGTAAATTTCCAACTGTTGTCCAAGAGGTTTTGTAAAACCGACCTCAGCAGTTGCCTGTCTCCATTTGCCTTGATTCCGGGGGGGATAATGAAGTCCACCTTTCTTTCCGGCTCCAGCCTGTGGAACTCAGCTGTAATGGTTTTAGCAATGGAGCTCAGATCCACCTCTTCAAGGCTCAGATCTTTGCGGGACTGGCGCGAGAGAGCGAGCAGGTCATTGATCATTTTGCTCATGCGATTGCACTCGGAGCGCACGGTCTGGAGCAGGCTCATACCATCCTCATCCAGTTTGTCCTGGTACTTGTCACAAATCATCTGGCTGAATCCGTTGATGGCCCGGAGGGGCGCCCGCAGGTCGTGCGATATCGAGTAGCAGAAAGATGCGAGCTCTTTGTTGACGCTGATAGTCTGAGCCAGGGCTTTTTTTGGCTCATTGATGTCGGTAAATGCGATCACCACTCCTTCGACCGCATTGTTTTCAGTCCGGTACGGCAAAGTTCTCATCATATACCAGAGCCCCTGCTTTGTCTGCACCTCCTTATGTGATAACACCAGAGTGCTCAAAACCCCTCTGGCGTCTTCAATCACTTTTGCCTCTACCAGGTTAGAGACAATATGCTCGAGCGGGCGTCCCACGTCAACCGGAAGCAGATTGAACATCTGGGTCGACAGGGGCGTGAAGCGCCGGATTTTCAGTTCGTTGTCTAAAAATATGGCAGCGATCTCGGTGCTGTTCAGAAAGTTATTAAGGTCGCTGTTTGATCGCGACAGCTCATCGATCTTGATCCGGAGCTCGCTATTGACCGTCATCAGTTCCTCATACAGAGACTGCATTTCCTCTTTGGATGTCTCCAATTCTTCATTGCTGCTCTGCAGTTCCTCGTTCGTGGACAGCAATTCCTCGTTGGTTGAGGCCACCTCTTGGTATGACGCCTCCATGTCCTTGACGGTGGCCTGCAGAAGCTGCCTGGTCTGGCTCAATTCCTGCTCCAGCAGGGAAGCGCGTTCGTTTGGGGTTGAGACCGGCTGAGGCTTTGCATCTTGGGTCTGACTTTCGAGCGGTCCCTGACCTTCAAACATCACCAGCAACAGACCCTCGAGAGACCTGGAGCCGGTTATCGGCCTTACCGTCAACTTGATGAATTCGGCACTGCCGTCATTCACAACCAGGATCCTCTCGCGCACCACTTCCGCTTGCCCGGCAGTCGCTTGTTGAATGGCAGACTTCAATTCATATTTCAGCCCCTCACGGGCCATAGCAAGGATGTTCCAGGGAGGTTGACCGGGAGCAGGTTCCAGGTATTTTCCCGTTCGGCCATGCACGTACACGATCTCCGCCTTGTCGTTAATCACCACGCTTGGCGGCGCATACTTTTCCAGCAGTTCTTTTTCCAGCACCTGGGAGATGGTCGGCCTGGCCACTTCAGGAGTGTTGAAACGGGATGATCCCTGACCCTGTCCGGCCGAACTCGAGGAAATAATGGGGTAAACCTCTGTTGCCAGTGGCAGATCCGGGGGCTCCTGGCGCTGGAATACCCTCCACTTCTGGTTGATAACCGTGAAATAGTCAGCCAGTTCCCCGGGGGTTTCGGAAGTTCCGAGCAAGAGGATCCCGCCCGGCTGCAGCAGGTGATGGAATAATGACAGGAGCCTCTTTTGCAGGGGTGGTTCCAGGTAGATGAGGAGATTGCGGCAGCAGATGAGGTCCAACCTGGCAAAGGGAGGGTCCTTCGCAACGTCATGGACTGCGAAAACCGCTGCGTCTCTGATGTCTTTCCTGATCTTGTAAGTCTCGTTCTCCGTGATGAAAAAGCTGTTTAACCGCTCGGGGCTGACATCGGCGCCGATATTTAGCGGATACACGCCCCGCCGCGCCGTCGCAATCGCATCTTCATCCAAGTCCGTGCCAAAAATCTGGACCTTGAATTCGCGCCGGAGGGCATCCAGGCACTCGCGCAGGACGATCGCCAGGGAATAGACCTCTTCTCCGGTGGCACATCCCGGCGCCCACACCCGCAGCGTGTAATCATCCGGTTTGCCGGCGAGCAGTTGCGGCAGGGCCTGTTCTTTCAGGATGGCAAACACTTCCGGGTCTCTGAAAAAACTGGTGACGTTGATCAGAAGTTCTCTGAAGAGGATCTGTGCTTCTCCGGGGTTATCTTGTAAAAAGCGGACGTACTCCATGATGCTAGCGATCTGGTTGACGTTCATCCGCCTCTCGATGCGCCTCCCGATGGTGCCCTTCTTGTACAGTGAGAAGTCATGCCCGGTTCGTATCCGCATTAGGTCCAGCACCTCGACCAGGGAATCACGCCCGCTTTCCCGAACCGCCGGCGCCCTTTTGCTCTTCCTCTGGCGAGAGCCGTGCATGTAGGCGATCAGCTGTGCCGGGATTGCTTCAACCGGCAATACATAGTCAGCAAGCCCCGTATCCGCTGCGTTTCTGGGCATGCCGTCATACTCCGCGGTTGCCGGATCCTGGACCATGACCATCCCGAGTCCCGCCTTCACCGCTCTCAGCCCTAATGTGCCGTCCGTGCCAGTGCCGGAGAGGATTATGCAAACCGCGTTTTCTCCTTGATCCTCTGCCAACGACCGGAAAAAGAGGTCAATCGCCATGTGCACACCGCGAGGCCTTGACGGTTCCAGCAGCTGCAGTTTCCCATCCTGTATGGTGATATCAGCCTTGGGAGGGATCACGTAGACGCAGTCGGGCTCGACCGTCATCCCGTTTGCCGCCTCGAACACCTGCATCTGTGTGTATTTTTGCAGCAGTTCCACGAAAATACTGGAGTGGCTGGGATCCAGGTGGATCACGATCACAAAAGCTGCTCCGCTGTCGGGAGGCAGGTTCGTGAAAAAGCCTTGGCAGGCCCTGAGGGCGCCTGCTGAAGCCCCTATGCCTACAACTGTAAAACCGGCCGTGTCCTCTTGAGCGATTTTATGCTTTTTATGGTCAGGCTTGTCCTGTGCCCCGGGTGGTCCTTGTCGCAGGGCTTCTTTCTTCTTAGTCACGCATGATCTACCCCCGGTTTAGAATCGATGTTTAACTTTATTGCCTTCAAGTTAAAACCGCAATTGCTTTTTGAAATAGGTTATACCTAAAATGCCTATATTCTATGCTAATCGTCAGCGAGGACCGTTCATTCTTTTTGGTCTGGTTAGCTCTGACTTCTTTTTTAGCACAAATATATAAATATGTTACCATAAAGGGGGCTAACCTTGAAATACTTTTATATACCATAATATGTTGGATGCGAACACCTATGTTAGGTGTGGGATTTAAGAAAGTTCTCTCCGAGCATGCAGGAAAGCAGTGGCCAAAGAAGAAATAAAGAGCAGGGCTTATCTCGAAAAGCGCGAGGTTTTGAAAACCTTTATAAAAACGAGGAGGTGAAGCCGGTTGCCGAAACGGCAACCGGACGCAAATGAGGATCATCGGTATAAGTGGCAGTCCCAGAAAAAAGCTAAGCCGGACAGGGCATCTGATCAGGGAGGTGTTGGCCGGTGCCCAGTCGCTCGGAGCCGATATCGATTATTTCGATCTTACTGACATGAAGATCGGTTACTGCATCGGCTGCGGTCGCTGCCATCACTTGGGAGAGTGCGCCCAGAATGATGATTTCAACGCTATTTTTGAGAAAATGATGGCGGCAGACGGCCTGGTGCTAGGCAGTCCGGTGTACATTTCCCACGTCACGGGCCTGTTAAAAAACTGGATCGACCATCTGGGAAATACTATTCACTGCCAGCGCCTGTTGGGTAAATACGGCGCCGTAGTAAGTACCACCGGCGGCTCCGGACTGAAGGAAACGGCTGATTACCTGGAGTGGCTGCTCAGGCATATGGGAGCACAGACGGTGGGGAGGGTGGTCTGCCGGTTGGGAGAGGGGCCTATTCCCGAGGATGCAGAACCACTACGTGAGGCAAAATCTTTGGGGATCGCGATCGCTCACGCCATCGAAGAAGGCGCTGTATTTCCTGAGCAGTTGAAGGAGCATGAGGAGCAACGTAGATATTTCCGGGAGGTTATCATGAATCGTCAAGACCAGTGGGATTGGGAATGCCGCTATTGGAAGGAACAGGGCTGGCTCTAAGAGGATAATGGTCTGAGTATAAAATAAGCGAGATCATCCGCGCAAAAAGGAAAACAAGGAAAACAATAACTTTTGAGGTTACAACATTTGTAAAATTATTGCGAAATAATCTAAGCGATATTTTGATTGTAGGGATATTTGTAGAAATAACAAACAATAGCTCGCCCTATTTAAACATATGTAAAATATTTTACACAAATTCCTTTCAATTTTTATAGTAAACATCAGAGACCTCACAATTTCGCACTGCGCATCGCAGAGGGGAGATTGAATGAAAATTAAATGGTTTGGTCAGTCGTGCTTTCTGATCACCTCGGAAGAAAGCGGTGTCACCATAATAACAGATCCTTTCGACGAAAAGGTTGGCTACCGCCTGCCGGATGTACAGCCCGACATCGTGACGGTAAGCCACGAGCACATGGATCATAACAACACAAAAGCCTTAAAAGGTAAGTTCGAAGTATTTAATAAACCGATAGAAAAAGAATTGCAGGGTGTAAAAATACGAGGGGTGGAAACCTGCCATGACAATGTTGGAGGCAAGAGAAGGGGCAAAAACACCGTCTTCATACTAACCGTCGACGGAATCGCAATCTGTCATCTTGGAGACCTTGGGCACATTTTGTCTGCGGATCAGATTAAAAATATAGGGAAGGTGGATATTCTCCTGTTGCCAGTCGGGGGAAGGTTTACAATCGGGGCATGCGACGCCACAACTGTTAGAGCGCAGATCCAGCCAGTAATCACGATTCCGATGCATTACCGAACGAAGGCAACGGGGCTATTCGGACTGCTGCTAAGCAGGGCGGATAGTTTTCTGGAAATAGCGACCGATCGAAAAATTGAGATGAATGAACTCTCGGTGAGCAAGGATAATCTAGCAGAAAAAAGCGGTGTTATTACGCTGACATATAACAGTTAATCGACAGTTAACCCGGGCGATATATCCAAGATCGATAGTGACGCCTCATTAAAAAAGGCAGGGGACTTTCGTGGCAACTCGTCTGCTCGAACCAATTTTTATCAGGAACATGCACCTTAACAACCGCCTGGTCATGCCGCCCATGGCCACCGGCAGGGCCCTGCCGGGCGGACATGTCAGCCCGGAAATACTGGCCTATTATAAGGAGAAATCTGCCGGCGGGTACATCGGGCTTGTCATCATCGAACACGGCTATGTCAGCCTCGAAGGCAAGGCCAGCGAGCGTCAGTTGAGCGTGGCAGACGATTCGGCAATCGATGGACTCAGGGAACTGGCTGGCATCATACACGGCCAGGGATCAAAAGCGGTGATGCAGATCAACCATGCCGGCAGCGCCACCAGCATTGATATCATTGGCACGGTACCTGTAGCCCCATCCGTTGTCAGCAATCCCGTTAAGAATTCAGTGCCCCGGGAGTTGACCAAAGAAGAGATTGGGGGAATAGTAAGGGCCTTTGCCGCTGCTGCCGGCAGGGTCAAGGAAGCCGGTTTTGACGGAGTCGAGATTCACTCCATCTACTGCTATCTCCTCAACCAGTTTTTCTCCCCCATAACCAACAAGCGCAACGATGAATACGGAGGGGATGTAAAAAACCGGGTAAGAATACACCTGGAGATTATCAGGGCAGTTAGGGAGACCGTGGGTCAGGATTATCCGGTATTTCTTCGCCTCAGTGCTACTGATGGCTGTGAGGGCGGAACCACTATCGAGGACTGCAGGGTTGCAGCCAAAGCCCTTGAAGCTGCAGGGATAGACGTTCTGGATGTTTCCGGTGGTTTCTGCGGATTCAGAACCCCCCCTGGTGCGAGCGGGCAGGGATATCTCGCTCCTCTGACCGAAGCCTTAAAGCAGGTGTTCAGCCTCCCGGTCATTCTGACCGGCGGCATCAGGGATGCCAGGGTCGCCGATCAACTGCTGCAGGAAGACAAGGCCGACCTGATCGGCGTGGGCCGGGCAATAGTGGCCGATTCGCTCTGGGCTAAAAGGGCCGTGGAGAGCTTGCGGGGCAGGTAAGAACTCCTTACAACCGGCAAGGACTCCACTCCGGGAGCGGTTACATCGTTGCCAATATATTATAGATATAAGAGATGGATTAGCCATTCTTCCCAGAATGGTGGAAAAGAGGTTTGGAGATGGATCATGAGGAAAAAGCCGCTTCCGAGTCCAGTTTGACCATGCCTCAGATGGTGCTGCCCTTCCATGCCAACGCGGCTGGAAGGATGCACGGGGGCGAAGTGATGAAGTTAATGGATTCGGCCGCCTATGTTGTGGCAACCCGCCACTGCCAACACAATGCTGTTACGGCCAGTGTCACCCAGTTGTCTTTTCTCGAACCGGTCTTCATTGGCGATCTTGTAATCTGCTCCGCGAAACTCACATATACAGGAAGGACATCTATGGAAGTGTATGTGAGCGTCCAGGCGGAACATCTGGAAAGCGGCGTGATTAAGAAAATTTCAGAAGGTTACTTCTTTCTGGTTGCCCTGGATCGCAATGGGCGCCCCACCAGTATTCCTCCCTTGAAACTGGAAACAGATGAAGACCGGTATTATTTCGAAGAAGCCCGGCAGCGCATTGCCAGGGTTAAAAGCTCAGTTCCTTGAATTGCAGGAGGGCCGCCACTATAAAGATTGGACCTGGAACCCCTGGTCCATTTATTAGTCTGGACTCAGCGCTGGAACAATGAAAGTGCAGGGGGAAAAAGTCCCTTCGCCGCCCACCAGGGAGAACCCCTACATCAAAAGAGTGGTCTGTGAGATCGCCTGGTGCGTAATCCGCGATTGGGGTGGAGCGTTTTGGTGTTTCGGCCCCTGGACCGGTTGTGATGCACAGTGCAGATTCCATATAGATGACGTTTGTGCACGAGCATTGGCCTTGTTGAAAGGAGAGAACAATGACTGATCCCATGACAGTGCTGCCGGGGATGGCGAAACGCATCGGAGTCGCCGCCGATCATGGAGGTTTCGAGCTGAAGCAGGAACTGGTAAGGATGTTGCGCCAGGCCGGCTATGAAGTAAGCGATTATGGCGACAGTCAGCCGCAGCCTGACGATGATTATCCGGATTTTGTCGTGCCCCTGGCCCGTGCAGTCGCCAGCGGGGAAGTGGATCGCGGGGTGGCCGTCTGCGGCAGTGGCGTGGGGGCGTGCGTCGCCGCCAACAAGGTGCCGGGCGTACGTGCAGGTTTGATTCATGAAACTTTTTCGGCACACCAGGGGGTCGAGGATGACAATATGAACGTCATCTGCCTGGGCGGCCTCGTGGTCGGCCAGGCGCTCGCCTGGGAACTGGTCAGAACATTTCTCGCGGCGCGGTTCAGCGGCGCCGAGCGCCATCGTCGCCGCCTGGCCAAAGTGGCGGCACTGGAAAACAAGGAGGAAGAATCATTGAAAGAAAATCATTTGAAACAGTTGGGAACGCTCGGCCAGTCCATCTGGCTGGACTACATCCGGCGCGATCTGATCGCCGGCGGCGAGCTTCGGCGCCTGATCGAGGAAGATGGATTGCGGGGGATGACCTCGAATCCGTCCATCTTTGAGAAGGCGATTGCGGGCAGCCATGTTTACGATGAGGACATTCGGAGGATGGCTCTTGATGGAAAAGACTGCAAGGCAATTTATGAAGCGCTCAGCCAGCGTGATGTGCAGGACGCTGCCGACGAGTTCCGGCCTGTGTACGACGAGACTGACGGCAAAGATGGATACGTCAGCCTGGAGGTCAATCCCCACCTGGCGCACGACACCAGCGGCACCGTTGCTGAAGCCCGCCGCTTATGGGCTGCCTTGAATCGCCCCAACGTCTTCATCAAGGTCCCGGCCACGAATGAAGGACTGCCAGCCATCCAACGACTCATCAGCGAGGGAATCAACGTCAACGTGACGCTGCTCTTTGGATTGCCTCGCTACCGGCAGGTGGCGGAAGCTTACATCACCGGCATCGAAGCGCGCCTGTTCCAAGGAAAGCCTGTGCAGCATGTGGCCTCGGTGGCCAGTTTCTTTGTGAGCCGCATTGACACGCTGGTGGACCCGCTGCTAGAAGAAATAATGGCGCAGGGCGGCGATAAGGCGCAGCTTGCGAAGCAGGTGCACGGGCAGGTTGCCATCGCCAGCGCCAAGATAGCCTATCAAAGCTACAAGGAGATCTTCGGCAGTGACCGGTTCAAGAAACTGACTGCCCATGGCGCCCGTGTGCAGCGGCTGCTCTGGGCCAGCACCGGCACCAAGAACCCGGACTACAGCGACGTGAAATACGTTGAGGCGCTCATCGGAGCGCATACGGTGGACACGGCCCCTGTCGAAACCCTGGACGCTTACCGCGACCACGGCGAACCGGAGGCCCGCCTCGAACAGGATACCGATAAAGCCTACTGGGTTTTGCAGCAATTGCCGGCGCTCGGCATCAACATCGACCAGGTGACCCAGCAGCTCGAGGAGGAAGGCGTCGAGAAATTCAACCGGCCGTTCGACGAACTGATGGAGACCCTGGTTAAGGCGTGTTCGCAGAATCAGAGCGGGAAGCCCTGAACGCGAGTTCCCTTGCAGGAAAACCCTCTGCAGCCAGCGCAGAATTGGTGGCAACGATGAGCTGGTGGCGACAGCCAATGAATGGATGAAAGGAGCATCATGGAAAAAGTTGCACCGATTGCGGCGCTGTTTCTTGACATCGGTGACGTCTTGCTTACCGATGGCTGGGACCATCAATCCCGGGCGCTGGCGGCCACGGTTTTCAATCTGGACCTGGCTGAGATCAATGATCGCCATCAACTGACCGTTGAAACGTACGAGGTGGGCAAGACTCACCCTTGAAGAATACCTGAGCCTGGTGGTGTTTTACCGGGAGCAGGACATTCTCACGGATAGAGTTCCGAAAATTCATGTTCGAACAGTCGCAGCCGCATCCCCGGATGATCGAGCTTATCCGCAAGCTCAAAGCACAGTATGGACTCAAGATCGCTGTGGTCAGCAACGAGGGCCGGGAGTTGAATTCGTACCGGATTCGAAAGTTCAAGCTGGATGAGTTCGTGGATTTTTTTATTTCATCCTGCTTCATCCACCTGCGCAAGCCCGACAGTGATATGTACCGGATGGCCCTGGACATTGCTCAGGTCCCGGCAGAACAGGTGGTCTATATCGATGACCAGCCGATGTTTGTCCAGGTCGCGGAGGCGGAAGGAATCCGCGGTATTCATCACATTGATTGCACGTCGACGCGCAAACAACTGGCCCGACTCGGATTGGAGATAGCAGAATGAAGAACCGGTCAAAAATTGAAAATGAGCATAATCATTAACACAAAAAAGTGCTTGAAGGGAGCATCTTTATGAATGCGGAAAAGAAGACTGAGGGGAACATCGCCAATCCCTTGCCGCCCGATCTGCTGCAAAAGATGAACGCCTACTGGCGGGCCGCCAACTACCTGTCGGTCGGCCAGATTTACCTCTACGACAATCCTTTGCTTCGGGAGCCGTTGAAGCTGTCGCACGTGAAGCCCCTGGTGGTCGGGCACTGGGGCACGACGCCGGGCCAGAACTTCATCTACGTGCACCTGAACCGGGTCATCAAGAAGTATGACCTGGACATGTTCTACATCGCCGGTCCCGGGCACGGCGGCCCGGCGCTGGTGGGCAATACCTACCTCGAAGGCACCTACAGCGAGGTCTATCCGGACATCAGCCAGGACGAGGCCGGGCTGAAGAGGCTGTTCACACAGTTCTCGTTCCCCGGCGGGATTTCCAGCCATGTTGCGCCGACGACGCCGGGGTCGATTCACGAGGGCGGCGAGCTGGGGTACTCGCTCAGCCATGCCTTCGGGGCCGCCTTCGACAACCCCGGCCTGATCGTCGCCTGCATCGTCGGCGACGGCGAAGCGGAAACCGGCCCCTTGGCGACCGCGTGGCAGTCCAACAAGTTTCTCAACCCGATCGACGACGGGGCCGTGCTGCCGATCCTGCATCTCAACGGCTACAAGATCAACAACCCGACCGTCCTGGCCCGCATCGAGCATGAGGAACTGGAACAATTCCTAAGAGGCTGCGGCTGGACGCCCTACTTTGTGGAAGGCGACGAGCCGGAAAAGATGCATCAACTCATGGCCACCATTTTGGACCAGGCCATCGAGGAGATCCGGCAAATCCAAAGCAAGGCGCGGAGCAAAAACGACACCACCCGGCCGCGCTGGCCAATGATCGTCCTCAATTCACCCAAGGGCTGGACGGGACCGAAAGTAGTCGATGGCCTGCCGGTCGAGGGCACCTTCCGGGCGCACCAGGTGCCGCTGCTGGTGGATTCCGATCATCCCGATCATGTCAAGCAGCTTGAAAGCTGGATGAAAAGCTACCAGGCAGAGGAACTCTTCGATGAGAGCGGCCGTCTCCTGCCGGAATTGGCCGAACTGGCGCCTAAAGGCGAGCGACGGATGGGAGCCAATCCCCACGCCAACGGCGGCATTCTGCTGCGCGATCTGCGCATGCCGGACTTCCACGTCCACGCGGTGGACGTGCCTGCACCCGGCGTGGTTGAGGCGCAAGATACGCTCGTATTGGGCAGGTTCCTGCGTGACGTGGTCAAGCTGAATCAGGATCAGCGCAACTTCCGGATCTTCGGTCCCGATGAGACGGTCTCGAATCTCCTGGGAGCGGTCTTTGAGGTCACCAATCGTCAGTGGGACGCCCGGACAGTAGAGAATGACGAATTGCTGGCGCCGGCCGGACGCGTCCTGGACTCGATGCTCAGCGAGCACCAGTGCGAGGGTTGGCTCGAAGGATATCTGCTCACCGGGCGGCACGGACTGTTCAACAGCTATGAGGCTTTCATCCGCATCGTCGATTCGATGTTCAGCCAGCACGCCAAGTGGCTGAAGGTCACGGCAGCAACTGCCGTGGCGGCGGAAGATCGCCTCCTTGAACTACCTGCTGGCCTCCCATGTCTGGCAGCAGGATCACAACGGCTTCACGCACCAGGACCCCGGCTTCCTCGACCACGTCATCAACAAGAAGGCCGATATCGTGCGTGTTTACCTGCCGCCCGACGCCAACTGCCTGTTGTCGGTCTTCGATCACTGCCTGCGCAGCCGGCACTACGTGAACGTGGTGGTTGCGGGAAAGCACGCCCTGCCCCAATGGCTGACCATGGACGAGGCGGTCGTGCATTGCACCGAAGGGATCGGCATCTGGCAATGGGCCAGCAACGACCAGGGCGCCGAGCCGGACGTGGTGATGGCCTGTTGCGGAGACACGCCCACGCTGGAGGTTCTGGCCGCCGTTTCCATCCTGCGCAAACATCTGCCGGACCTGAAAATCCGGGTGATCAATGTCGTCGATCTGATGAAGCTGCAGCCGAGCACCGAGCACCCGCACGGGCTGAGCGACATTGATTACGACTCGCTCTTCACGAAAGACAAGCACATCATCTTCGCCTTCCATGGATACCCCTGGCTGGTTCACCGGCTGACCTACCGCCGGACCAACCGCAACCTGCACGTCCGGGGCTACACGGAAGAGGGCACGATCACGACGGCCTTTGACATCAGGGTGCAGAACGACCTGGACCGGTTCCACCTGGTGCAAGACGTGGTCGATCGCCTGCCCCAGCTGGGCGCCAAGGGGGCCTATCTGAAGCAGATGGTTCAGGACAAGCTCGTCGAGCACAAACAATACATCGACCAGCATGGCCAAGACCTGCCGGAAATTCGTAACTGGAAATGGGAACCAACCCAGCCGCATCCAGTTCGGAGAGATGAGCATCCTGATGGACATATGCCATGAGTCAAATACCGCTGTATCCACTGCGATTTGAGCCAATTTACCAGTATCGGCTCTGGGGCGGCCGGCGCCTGGCCGACCTGCTCACCGCGCCGCTGCCCGGCGACGGCCCCATCGGCGAGGCCTGGCTATTGAGCGACCGCGATGACCATCCCAGCCGCGTCGCCGATGGGCCGCTCAAGGGCTTGACTATCAGGCAATTGCTCGAGCAGTCTCCGGAGCAGTTGTTGGGAAAGCTGGCCCGGCGTTTCCAACGGTTCCCCCTGCTGCTGAAGTTTCTCGACGCCCGTGAGATGCTCTCGGTCCAGGTGCATCCATCGGATCGGCAGACGGACTATCTACCGGCGGGCGAGCACGGCAAGACCGAAGCCTGGGTCGTGCTGGAGGCGGGGCCGGAAAGCCGGATCTATGCGGGACTGAAGCCAGGCACCACTGCAGACGTTCTGCGGCAGGCGCTGGCGAACCGGACGGTGGCGGACCATCTGGCCAGCTTCACGCCGAAGCCCGGCGACGGCGTCTTCATGCAAGCCGGGACCGTGCACTCGCTGGGCGGCGCTGGTGGTTTTCGAGGTGCAGGAAAACAGCGACGTGACGTTTCGCCTGTACGACTGGGACCGCGTCGACGCCAAGACGGGCCAGCCGCGAGACCTGCAAGTCGAGCAGGCGCATTGCCTGCATCGATTTCGCCCAAGCCGTGGTCGGTCCGGTGGCGCCGGTGGTGGAGGCAGCGACGCCGGTGCTGCGGGAGAGGCTCTTTAATTGTGAATATTTCCGGTTGTGGCGACTCCGCGGAGATTCGCCCTTTATGGTCGGGGCGGCGGGAACGCCGCGCCTGCTGGTCTGCATCGCCGGCGAGGGCCAGTTAGAGCACGGCGGCGCCGTTTATGCCGTCGGCAAAGGCGACGTGCTGCTCTTGCCGGCCGTGGTCGGAGCGTGTTCCTTCCAGCCGCGCGGTGCAGTGATCCTGTTGGAAATTGCATTGCCGGAAGCATATAGCCCGAGGTTTTTGGCCGGTCGACTTGCGAACAGGCCATGCTGAACATAAAGTTAAACGAAGGTGAAAAAGAAAAAATGAAAAAACTAATTGTTTTTGACCTGGATGGCACGCTTGCCGAGAGCAAATCGTCTCTCGACGCCGAGATGTCAACGCTTGCTCAGCGCTCTTCTCGGCATTGTCAAGGTGGCTGTTATTTCCGGCGGCAACTGGCCGCAATTCGAAAAACAAGTGCTCTCCAACCTTCCCCATGACGAATGCCTGAAGAATCTTTCTCTCATTCCTACATGTGGAACAAAGTTCTACCAATATCAATCAGGCTGGGAAAAACTCTATTCGGAAGACTTCACCGATGAGGAGAAAGAGAAGATTATCAATTCACTGAAGAAGGCGATCGGTTTATCGGGCTTCAAGTTCGAAAGGCTTTGGGGAGAGCAGATTGAAGACCGGGGCAGCCAGATCACCTGGTCGGCATTAGGTCAGCAGGCCCCCTTAGAGGAAAAGAAAAAATGGGACCCGGATTTTGCCAAGCGGAAGCAGATCAAGGCGATCCTTGACCCCTCTATTCCTGAGTTTTCTGTCGGCCTGGGCGGCACGACATCTATCGATGTCACCAAGCCTGGCATTGACAAGGCCTACGGTATTGGAAAACTCCGGGACACCCTTGGCATTGCGATCGATGAGATGATCTTTATCGGGGATGCCCTGTTTGTTGGCGGGAACGACTATCCGGCGAGAAAGACAGGCGTTGTGTGTATCCAAGTCCGAGATCCCGATGAAACGAAACGGGTTATCGAGGCCATCATCGCCTGTTTGGATGGCGTTCAGCAGACAGAGACCCGGTGAGGAGGAGAGTCGATGAGCGGATTTCAGTTGCAGCGCCTGGGGACGGTGATGGAGCCGGAGCCGGGCAATCCCCAGGAGGCCGAAGGCGTCCTGAATCCGGCTGCCGTTCGTGGCCCTGATGGTGAACTGTACCTGTTCCCGCGGCTCGTGGCGCGAGGCAATTATTCGCGCATCGGGATTGCCCGGGTGCGGTTCAATAAGGCCGGCGACCCGGCCGGTGTCGAGCGGATGGGCATTGCGCTGGAGCCGGAAGCGGATTACGAGCGGCGGCCAGACGGCGGCGGCTGCGAGGATCCGCGTATCACTTTCTTCGAGCCGTTCCAGCTCTATATGATGACTTACACGGCATTTTCGCCCCAAGGCCCACGGATCGCCCTGGCCCTGTCAAAAGACCTGCTCCACTGGCAGCGTCTGGGACTGGCGACCTTCTGTCCGCATGAAGGCATCGAGTTTGACGGCGAGGACAACAAAGATGCCAGCATCTTCCCCGTCGCCATTAACGATCCAACCGGAAAACCGGCACTGGCCATGCTCCACCGGCCGCTCTTTCCCGGGACTCGTCCGGAGGAAACCGCACGCTACCCCGCCTTCCGTACGGTGGATCTTCATCGGGAAAGCATCTGGATTTCATACTGCCCCATGGCCATGGAGAGCCATGAGCCATATCGCCTCGGCCGGTTCACCTCTCATCACCGGCTGGCGAGTCCGGTATCATCCTGGGAGCGGCTCAAAATCGGCGGCGGCACCCCGCCCATCCTGACCCGGCACGGCTGGCTGATCGTCTACCACGGCGTGAGCGAAGTGGCGGAGTCGAGCAGCGAGGGCCGCCATCTGTGCTACTCGGCCGGGGTGATGGTGCTCTCGAAGACGCATCCGCGCCAGATCTGCTATCGTTCACAGAGGCCGGTGCTGACGCCGACGTTGCCGCAAGAACGCCAGGGGACCGTCGCCGACGTCGTGTTTCCCACCGGCATCGACCAACGCCTCGATCTGGGCACACCAGACCGCTTCGACGTTTATTACGGGATGGCCGACAACCGGATCGGCGTGGCACGCCTTGACGTGCCGGACTTCCTGCCGCCGGAGGCGCTCGCCGACCATCCGGAAGCAAAAGTCTAAGTTCTCACCGGCAGTGAATCAAACCGGCCTATATTGAAGTAAGTTTAAAAAATCAGAAGGGATGTGAAAATAATGAACGATACTCTAATGAACAATACTTTTTCCCAGCGTTGGTGGGTAATAGCACTAAGGGGCCTCTTCGCAATTCTTTTTGGAATCCTAGCTTTGATGTTGCCCGGGTTTACCTTCCGAGTGCTGGTTCTGTTTTTTGGAGCCTTTGCATTTGTTGATGGTATTTGGGCCGTCGTCCATGGTATAAGTCAGAAATGGCTCACTCTTTCACTTGAAGGGTTAATTGGCATCGCAGCCGGAGTCTTTACCTTTTTCTGGCCGGGCATTACAGCGTTGGTACTTATATACATAATCGCGGCCTGGGCAGTAATAACCGGGGTGCTTGAAATTGGGACTGCCATAAGGCTTCGCAGGGCTCTAAAAGGTGAGTGGCTTATGGCTCTCGCCGGTATTATCTCCATCATTTTTGGGGCCCTGGTGGCAGTATTTCCCAGAACAGGGGCACTTGCCATCGTCTTGGTTATCGGAATATATGCCATATTGTTTGGGGTATTGTTTATGATATTGGGATTCAGGTTACGAAGACACACAAGCCAGATAGCAGCTTAACGGCGTGGTCTCACAGTCAGCTATTTCCAACGCGCGGTGCTGAAGATCGGCAATTACCTGATCATCCTCACGGTGGCTATGGTGGGCCAACGAACTTTTACGAGCAGCGAGGCCGCCAGGACGATCGAGCAGTTCAGGACTAGGGGGCAGGCGGAGCGGGAGACCGTGTGTTGACACTTATCTGCCGTTAGTTCTATAATAACAGCATAGATCCCACTTCTATTATCTATTATCCTTCCATACTATCTCACGTGAATTAATTCCTGGTAAATTAAAAAATTGGCTATTCGGTATTAATAAGTTTCCTGCTATGAGTGGAGCAATTGGTCTCCTTACCGATCCGTCCAGTAGCAATCACAAAAGAACTCCTTAACCCGGGAGGGCGGCTTTCTGTGCCACTAGGGCGTTTGATCATCGTTGTATCAAACGATGTGGTGAGAATCATTAACCATACGGTTTAAAAAATGATTCATGACTTATCTCTTTTTTGAACCCTCCGTGACTGAATCACAAGATTCCTGATTCATGATCCCATGTCCCTTTTTAAAAAGATGTCTTACAGAAATCCCGGCCCATCTCCGGTGGGTGCCCTCCATCCCCGAAGTTACCTTTACGTTTTTAAGATGCAGGCCTCTGGTTTAGATATGCTTAACTGTTTTTTTTGGGGGAGGCGATAGACAAATCAACGATGTGAGTTAAAGGTCAATTGGTATATTTAGGTATTTATTATTTGGAAGAAAGGGTGATGAAAAACTGATGAGAAAAGAGAGAGGAAAGATCCTTGTAGTCCTTGTGGCTGTCATGCTCATTTTGTCTTGCATACCTTCGGGTGTGGCATTTGCTCAAGGAATAACACCAACACCGACCATTACCACACCTGTCTACGCCACAGACACCAGCGTGAGCGGTACGGCGGTAGGCAATGCCGGCATCTCACTAACCGTCAATGGTGGGACGGCGCAGACAACGATATCAAATGCAAGCGGGAACTGGACCGTTACCGGCCTGACATTGGCTACGGGTGACAGCATCTCCGTAACCGCCCAGGTGGGAGGAGCTACGGTCAGCACGGCAAAGGCAACAACGGTGGTGGTGGCCCCAGTCCAGACGCCAACACCGACCATTACCACGCCTGTCTACGCCACAAACATCATCGTGAGCGGTACGGCGGTAGACAATGCCGGCATCTCGCTCACCGTCAATGGTAGGACGGTGCAGACAACGATATCAAATGCAAGCGGGAACTGGACCGTCACCGGCCTGACATTGGCTGCTGGTGACAGCATCTCCGTAACCGCCCAGGTGGGAGGAGATACGGTCAGCCAGGCAGCGACGGCAACGGTGCAGGCGGCCCCAGTCCAGACACCAACACCGACCATCACCACACCTGTCTACACCACAAACACCAGCGTGAGCGGTATGGCGATAGCAGGCGCGTCCATTGAACTCACCGTCAATAGCGGGGCAGCGCAGGCAGCGACAGCAGATGCAAGCGGGAACTGGACTGTCTATGGCCTGACATTGGCTGATGGTGACAGCATCTCCGTAACCGCCAAGGTGGGAGGAGCTACGATCAGCCAGGCAGCGACGGCAACGGTAGGGGCGGCCTCAGCCCAGACGCCAACGCCGACCATCGCCACCCCGATCTACGCCGGATCTACCACCGTGAGCGGTACGGCGACAGCAGGCGCGTACATTGACCTCACCGTCAATAGCGGGGCAGCGCAAGCAGCGACAGCCAATTCAAGCGGGAACTGGACTGTCTATGGCCTGACATTGGCTGATGGTGACAGCATCTCCGTAACCGCCCAGGTGACAGGAGATACGGTCAGCGCGGCAGCAACCGCAACAGTGCAGGCGGCCTCAGCCCAGACGCCAACGCCGACCATCGCCACCCCGATCTACTCCGGATCTACCAGCGTGAGCGGTACGGCGACAGCAGGCGCGTCCATTGAACTCACCGTCAATAGCGGGGCAGCGCAGGCAGCGACAGCAAATGCAAGCGGGAACTGGACCGTTAGCTCCCTGTCCGCCCTGCAAACGAATGACAGCATCTCCGTAACCGCCCAGGTGACAGGAGATACGGTCAGCGCGGCAGCAACCGCAACGGTGCAGGCGGCCTCAGCCCAGACGCCAACGCCGACCATCGCCACCCCGATCTACGCCGGAGCTACCAGCGTGAGCGGTACAGCGACAGCAGGCGCGTCCATTGAACTCACCGTCAATGGTGGGATGGCGCAGGCAGCGACAGCAAATGCAAGCGGGAACTGGACCGTCAGCTCCCTGTCCGCCCTGCAAACGAATGACAGCATCTCCGTAACCGCCCAGGTGACAGGAGATACGGTCAGCGCGGCAGCAACCGCAACAGTGAAAGCCACACCTGCGGCACCTGTATTCTCCGATGTACCCGCCACCTACTGGGGCTACGATGCCATCACCAACCTGAGCAGCAGGGGCATTGTCTCCGGTTATCCGGACGGAACCTTCGAGCCGGATGCCTCCATCACCAGGGCCGAGTTTGCCACCATGCTGGCGAAAGCCCTCAGCCTGAAAACTACCGGAACAACCGCCCAGTTTACGGACGTTACAGCAGATGCTTGGTACTATGGCGCCGTAAATGCCGCTGCTTCGGCAGGTCTGGTATCCGGCACGGGCGATAACCTGTTTGCTCCAAACGCCCTGATTACCAGGGAACAGATGGCCGTGATGGTAACCAAAGCTTTGGGGAACAAGGCCCCTGCCGTTAACGGCACCGAGCTGAATGCTTTCAGCGACAAATCGGCTGTCAGCAGTTGGGCCGTGACTGGGATGGAAGAAGCCGTCAAGGCAGATATCGTCAGCGGTATGACTGCAGATACGCTTGCCCCCTTGGACAACGCTACCAGGGCCCAGGCAGCGGTTATGGTTTACAAGCTGCTCACCATCTTAGGATAAGTTTAATTCCCAAAAGAGCGTACTCAGAAATCTGGGTACGCTCTTTCTTTATGTGCGCCCGGCATGCTGACCAAAGTGGATCGGGTACGGACCATGTTTCAACTTCTATTCGACCGTCCTCATAGAAACCTCGAATGGGTTCCCCTTTCAAGTAAACTACCTTACGAGAAATATTTATATTTATATTGCATTTCCTGTCAAAGGAACAACTGTTTCTGCAGGAACATGTTATATAATGACGAAACAACCATTAGCGGCAATTAGCTGCAATTTATGGGGGAAAACCAAATGGAAGAATTAGAGGTAACCGGTTTGATAAAGAAACGCTTCGCTGAAACGGGTAATCCTGCCCAGATACCCAAGGCAGACTGCAGGGGGACATTCTCAGCAAGGCTCGCGGATGATGGAATATACGTAGATAAACTCGGCAATCAACCTTTCTTCCAGGAAATAAGTATCGAAATAAATATATGATAAAACGCCTCAAAAGTTAATTAAAATTGCTGGAGGTAACGTTAATGGAAGATGAAGATAAGCCAAGAGAACAACTTATAAGTGAAATCACAGAACTGCGCCAACAGCTCGGCGAGACGAAATCTTCTTTAGAGGAGCTAAAGAAGAGCGAAGCAAAGTATCGCATGCTGGCGGAGGCCACCCCTGCCTTCATCCATGTAACCCAGGGCAACAAGTTTGTTTATATCAACCCTGGTTCGGTGACATTTGCCGGTTACACGAGGGAAGAGTTGATGACGATGGACTTCTGGGATCCCATACATCCCGAATTTAAGGAGCTTGTGAAGGAGAACCATTTTTTACGGCAACGAGGGGACAAGTGCCCGGAGCGTTATGAATTTAAGGTAGTCGCTAAAAATGGCCAGGAGCACTGGGTCGAGCTTAATGCAAGGGCAGTCGATTGGGAGGGGGAGCCGGCCGTTGTTGCCTTGGCTTATGATATTACTGGACACAAAAAAACAGAAGAAGAGTTGCATAGAACTCACAGCATACTGGAGAGGCGGGTTCAGGAGCGAACCGCGGCTTTGGCCAGGGCGAACGAGGCCCTTCGGGCGGAAATTGCTGAGCGCAGGCAGACTGAAGATCAACTTCGCGCTGCACATCAGCAGCTCTCTGAGATCATCGAATTCCTGCCCGATGCCACCTTTGTTATCGATAAGGGCAGAAGGGTGATTGCCTGGAATAAAGCTATCGAGGAGATGACAGGGGTTCGCAAAGAGGAGATTATTGGAAAGGGCAACTACGCATATGCCTTGCCTTTTTATGGAGAACCCAGGCCGGTACTAATTGACTTGGTTTTTATGGAAGACAGGGAAACTGCTCAAAAGTATACATACACAGAAAAGGCAGGAGATACCCTCTATGCCGAGACGTTTATACCTTCTTTATATGAAGGGAGGGGGGCTTATTTATGGGGCAAGGCTTCGCCTCTCTATAGCAGTGAAGGTATTGTGATCGGGGCGATCGAATCCATCCGCGACATCACCGAGCGCAAGCGGGTGGAACAGGAAGTCCGGGAGCAGTTGAACTTTTTACAGGTATTGATAGATACTATTCCTACGCCCATTTATTACAAGGATCCGAATGAGATATACCTGGGCTGCAACGAGGCATACGAGATCATGCTCGACCAGCCAAAGGAGAACATAGTCGGAAAAACCGCCTATGATATTTGGCCGAAAGAACTGGCTGACATCTACCATAGGATGGATAATGAGCTATTGAGCCATTCCGGCGTACAGGTCTTCGACTCCAAGGTCCGGTTTGCAGACGGCTTGATTCATGACGTAAATTTCCACAAGGCCACTTACAAGAATCTGACCGGATATCTTGCAGGCTTGGTAGGTGTATTCATAGATATTACCGAGCGCAAGCAGATAGAGGAGATACTGCGGCAGACCGCCTCGGAGCTGCAGGCAGTCTTTCAGGCCCTTCCGGATCTCTACTTCAGGCTCAGCGCAGATGGCACATTCCTGGATGTGCAGGCAGGCAGTCTCTCTGACTTATACCTGCCAATAGAGGAGCTGCTCGGGAAGCGGATCCAGGATACTTCAAGACGGTTAGCCCAGCAGTTCCAGCAGGCAATCGACCAAACCCTGCGAACGCGATCCCTGGTTATGATTGAGTATGCATTTACCATTGGTGGAGAGAAGAGGCTCTTTGAGGCACGCTTCCTACCTCTGCTTGAGGATCAGGTCGTTGTAGTTGTAAGGAACATCACCGAGCGCATGCAGATGGAGGAGAGGCTGCGGAAATCAGAACAGGAGTACCGGACTATTTTCGAAACTACCAGTACTGCGATAGTGATCGTCGAGGAAGACACCACGATTTCCCTGGCCAATCAGGAGTTTGCCAGGCTCTCAGGATATTCAATTGAAGAGGTTGAGGGCAAAAAAAGCTGGAGCGAGTTCGCCGGATATGACTATCTGGAGATGATGAAGGAGTATCATCGAATACGCAGGTCCGGTTCACATGACGTCCCGAGGCAATACGAAGCAGAATTCATAGACAGATATGGCAACAATAAAAGCGTCCTGATAACTGCAGCCATGATCCCTGCAACCAAGAAGAGCGTACTCTCTTTTTTAGATATCACCGAGCGCAAGCACGCAGAGGCAGCCCTGCGGGAGAGCGAAGAACAGTTTCGATGGATCGCTGATAATATGCTTGACATGGTCTGTCAAACGGACGCAAGAGGAATTATTCAATATGCCAGCCCTTCAAATGAGAGTGTTGTGGGATACAAACCCGAAGATTTACTAGGAAAGCCTGTGTTTAATTTCATGCATCCTGATGATTTAAAAAAGGCAATAACTGCCTTTCAGAGATTTCAAACAGCTATTAATGCTTCTTTGGGAGGGAAATTCGAGTTTCGCTTTAAACACGCTGACGGCCACTACCTCTGGGTGGAGATTGTCGGCAAGCCCTTTTTTGACGATATGGGAATGGTTGCAGGCGCCATCTTTGGCGGCCGGGATATCACCGAGCGCAAGCAGGCAGAACAGGAAACCAGAGAACAACTGCACTTTTTGCAAGTCTTAATCGATGCCATCCCTATACCCATCTTTTACAAAGATCCAGAGGGAATCTACCAGGGTTGCAACAACGCTTTCGCTTCCATGCTGGGTATGAGCAAGGAAGATATAATCGGAAAGAGTGTCTTTGGGGCTTCACCGGATGAACGAGCCAACAAGTATCGGGAGATGGATCTGGCCTTATTTAAAAAGCCCGGGGTACAGGTCTACGACTACAAGGTCCGTTTTGCAGATGGCCTGGATCATGATGTCATATTCCACAAGGCTACCTACAACGATTTATCGCGTCGTCTTGCAGGCTTGGTGGGAGTTGTCATCGATGTCACAAGGCTCAAGCAGATAGAGGAGATACTGCGGCAGACCGCCTCGGAGCTGCAGGCAGTCTTTCAGGCCCTTCCGGATCTCTACTTCAGGCTCAGCGCAGATGGCACATTCCTGGATGTGCAGGCAGGCAGTCTCTCTGACTTATACCTGCCAATAGAGGAGCTGCTCGGGAAGCGGATCCAGGATACTTCAAGACGGTTAGCCCAGCAGTTCCAGCAGGCAATCGACCAAACCCTGCGAACGCGATCCCTGGTTATGATTGAGTATGCATTCACCATTGGTGGAGAGAATAAGCTCTTTGAGGCACGCTTCCTACCTCTGCTTGAGGATCAGGTCGTTGTAGTTGTAAGGAACATCACCGAGCGAAAACAGGCCGAAGAGGAGCTGAAAAAATACTGGGAGCGCCTTGAGGACTTGGTGGAGCAGCGGACAGCGGAACTAAAGGAGATTAATGGGGAACTAGAGGCTTTCAGTTACTCCGTATCACACGATTTGCGTGCGCCTCTCAGGATAATTGATGGATATAGCCAAGTATTGGAAGAGGATTGTCTTGCAAACCTTGGTAATGAAGGCATGAGAAACATCCAGATTATTCGTTCACAGTGCCAACGCATGGGAGAGCTCATAAATAACCTCCTCGATCTATCCCGCCTGTCACGTAAAGAAATGCTGTTGCAAGAGGTGAACTTAAGTCAATTGGCTGAAAGCATAGCTGCAGAATTGCAAAGGAGGGAGCCGGAGCGTCAGGTGAACTTCATCATCACTCCCAACCTCGAAGTGCGCGGAGACAAACATTTGATCCAATCCGTTTTAGAAAACCTAATGAATAATGCCTGGAAGTTTACCAGCAAACAGCCCCAGGCAAAGATAGAGTTTGGTGTTAAAAAGAAGGGTGGTAAAAAGGCTTACTTTGTTCGCGACGATGGAGCTGGTTTCGATATGAAGTACGCTCAAAAGTTGTTTGGAGCATTTCAGCGACTGCATACGATTGACGAATTTCCAGGTACCGGTGTTGGCCTGGCCATTGTCCAGCGCATCGTTCATCGACACGGAGGACAGGTATGGGCGGAAGGCGTCGTAGAAAAAGGGGCGACATTCTATTTCACGCTGAACAGACAAATTTCTGGGAGGGGATAAGCGTGGGTGGAAAAGTGATACTTCTAGTTGAGGACAATCCCGAAGACGCCAATTTAACCATACGTGCACTAGAAAAAGGCAATATTACTAACGAGATTATTGTGGCCCGTCATGGGGCCGAGGCACTGGACTACCTGTTTGGTACCGGCGCGTACCAGGGCCGTGACACGAGCATCATGCCTGTAGTTGTTTTACTGGACTTGAAGATGCCAAAAGTTGATGGCCTTGAGACGCTGTGGCGTATTCGCTCCAATAAAATAACAAAATTGCTTCCCGTAGTGATCCTCACCACTTCAAGCGAAGAAGACGATATTGCTGTAAGTTACAACCTGGGAGCCAACAGCTATATCCGCAAGCCGGTGGGCTTTAAACAGTTCTCCGAGGCGGTAAGGCACTTGGGATTATACTGGCTGATATTAAATGAGCCCCCGCCCTTAAAGAGGTGAGTTGAATGGGTACGCCCTTGAAAATCCTGCTCATAGAGGATTCAGAGCCATGTTCAGGCAGGACACGACATTGTGAAAACCATAGAATTTACCTGGCCGATTGCTGAGGTCATCCTGCAGCATCATGAGCGAATGAACGGATAGTTAACATAATTATTATTAAAATGGGATAATGTATAATTGGGGGATAGGCTGCAATCATTATTATATAAGGATTGTAGCTTATTTTTCTTATTTTTAATCAGATAAAATGCTTTGTTCATTATAAGAAGTTGGAATCGATCTGCACACCCGGATAGAATTGCCCGTTGTTAATAAGAAAATTAATTGATAAGCCTTTAAAGGTTAAAAAGAATTTTTGAAGAATATTTTCTCAGCACTTCTGCATTATGGGAGGCCGAGTAAATAATGCAAGAAGACACCGATAATAGACTTCCGGAAGACACTGACATCAGCCTTCTGCTTGAAGAAATGAATCGTTTGAAGCAAGAAAACACAAAGTTAAAGGGGTCTTTATCCGATTATCAGAACAGAGAAGCGGCCCTGCAGAGAACAAGGCATGAAAGGAATGCCATTCTCGATCAGGTAAGGGAAGCAATATTATACGTAGATCCAGAATTAAAAATATTGTACATAAACAAAACAGGCTCAGAAATGAAAGACATGCTTCCAGTGCAGATGGTGGGCAGGTACTGTTATGAAGTCTCTCAGGGTCGAAATGAGCCATGCCCCAATTGCAGAGTAAGAAAAGTAATCGAAACATGTCAGCCTCAGATAGTGGAGCACGTCTTTCCCGATGGCATATCGCGGCTTTCGCGAGCCTACCCGATTCAGGATGAGAGCGGGAATTTGTTAGGCGTTTTCGAGATGGGGCTAGATCTCACCGAACTTAAAACAATTGAAGCGGAGCTGCGCAAATCCAAGGATAAGCTGCAGCTGATTCTGGAGTCGAGTCCTGACGCTATTATTGTTATGGATCTGGATGGCGCCATTGTTGAATGCAATCAGGCCAGTCTGAATATATATCGAAGCTCAAGGGATGATCTAATTGGCAAGAATATCAACTCTTTTATTTTTGCAAAGGACTTGCCAAGGGCACACGAAATAGCTAGAGAGGCTATCCATCATCCTGTCTTGAATATAGAGCTTGAAATAATGAACAAGGAAGGGCATCTGTTGACTGCCGAAATGTCTGCAAGTGTTATTACAGATGTCGACGGCAACCCCATGTTCTTTGTTATTATAGGGAGAGACATCACCAGACGCAAGCAGATGGAAAAAGAGATGGCCCGGCTGGATCGCCTCAATCTGGTGGGGGAGATAGCGGCGGGTATAGCTCACGAGATCAGGAACCCGATGACGGCGGTTAGGGGCATACCTACAGATACTTCAACTCAAAGAGGAATTTGCCTCTCATAAGAAACGCTTTACTACGATGATAGAGGAGCTTGACCGCGCAAATGCTATTATTACCGAATTCCTCTCTCTAGCCAAAAACGCTCCGCCGGATCTTAAAAAACAAAGCATCGATAGCATTTTAATCGCCCTCTTGCCCCTGATCCAAACTGATGCCGCCAAGTACGGGATAGCAATAAGCTTAAACTTATCGGATACGCCTGAAATCAACCTGGATGAGAAGGAGATCCGGCAGCTCGTTCTCAACCTTGTTCGTAACGGCATAGAAGCTATGCCAAGACATGGGGGAGAACTGACGATTAAAACACGCAAGAATAAAGACAAGGTTGTCCTGATCATAAAAGATCGGGGGAAGGGCATCCCGCCGGGCGTGCTGGATAAGCTCGGCGCGCCTTTCCTTACCACTAAAGAGAAGGGAGCGGGGTTGGGCTTGCCGGTCTGCTACCGGATAGCCGAGAGCCACAACGCCAGGATTGAAATAAAGACAGGCAAGAGAGGGACAACTTTTATGGTCAGTTTTCAAGTGCCCTCGCTTTGTGATGAGGTGAATGATATATAAAAATTGGTTTAGGCTGTATACACGAAATTGCGAACAGTCTCTTCACGAATGCGCGTTTCTTCTATGCAGAGCATTACAAACATCCTAGCATATCTAATTATTGACCTGTGGACTAAGTTGATAACAACTTAGTGCCCGAGGAATAAAAGCGCCTGCACAGGCGCGCAGGCTGTTGACAAAACTCTCACGTCAACAGCCTTTTTATGCTGTCACGAAAGAAAACTGGCGGGATAGTAAGCATTTTGTTCAATAGTACAAGGCAATATAAAATGAATTTGTAATAATTAATGAGATAGTACCGGATTTTTCTCAGCCTTTTTTATGCAATTAAGAGCCGGGATAATATTATTATAAGCAGTTGGAAATACATTTCTATAGTATACAGATTATCTGGCCATACTGCTTATTAGTTAAAGAGTATGAGGTAGTAGTGTTCTCCTTGTATCTATCTATCGGTGCTCCGGCGACTTATCATGTATGCCAAAGTTCGACAAGATGTCCAGTAAAGTTTTGTACTACCGCACTTGCCAATATATTATGATATAAGAGATAGTTTAGCCATTCTTCCCAGAATTGTGGAAAAGAGGTTTGAAGATGGATCATGAGGAAAAAACCGCTTCCGAGTCCAGTTTGACCATGCCTCAGATGGTGCTGCCCTTCCATGCCAACGCGGCTGGAAGGATGCACGGGGGCGAAATGATGAAGTTAATGGATTCGGCCGCCTATGTTGTGGCAACCCGCCACTGTCAACACAACGTTGTTACAGCCAGTGTCACACAGTTGTCTTTTGTCGAACCGGTCTTCATTGGCGATCTTGTAATCTGCTATGCTAGAATCACATATACAGGAAGGACATCTATGGAAGTGTATGTGAGCGTCCAGGCGGAACACCTGGAAAGCGGCGTGATTAAGAAAATTTCAGAAGGTTACTTCTTTATGGTTGCCCTAGATCGTAATGGGCGCCCCACCAGTATTCCTCCCTTGAAACTGGAAACAGATGAAGACCGGCGGTATTTCGAAGAAGCCCGGCAGCGCACTGCCAAGCTTAAAAGCTCATTTCCTTAGAATTGTTATCTTCTATCACCACCATTACGACACCAAAAGTAGTTGCAAAGGCATGTCTAAGGACATACCGGTAAAATTTCCGGGTCAATCCGGCAATCTTACCGGCATTAATAACTACTGCACGTACGGCTTCCGGGCACATTCTCCTTGTGCAGCCGGCTCAGGCTACAACATGAGCCGGCCTTGGCCAATTTTCCCAAAAATATTATATGGCGCATATGGCGTAAATGGCTTGGTTCGGATATAATATAAGCAAGAGGTGATAAATAATGATGCAGATGCTTCCTGCCAGTATAGCTCGTGACCGGTTTGCCGAACTTCGGCGTGAGGCATTAAAAGGCCAGGAAATTCTTATCGAAGATAGCAAGCAGCTTAATAGTCCCTTAATTTCCATTATTTCCACTGAGTTGCTAGACTCACTGACAAATTCTTTTATCTATGCTCCAAAATGGGAGGAGGACGAGGACGGTTCGCTCACCGTAACCCTTGATGAAATTGATGTCATTGGTTATGGCGAGACTCGCGAGGAAGCCACCGAAGTGTTGGCTACTGCGGCCAGCGAATATGCGGAATTGTATTTCTCCGAGCTATCGTTTTACCTGTCTCCAATGGTCAACCGTCTTTCTCACTACCCATACCTCCGTCGAATTGCTCGCTGTAGCGGAGATATCGCCAAAGTGAAGAAAGTTTTAGGAGTCTGAAGTGCCTCCACAATTTACCTTCGGGGATATCGAATCAATTTGCAGACGGCTTGGCTTATCAAAGGATCAAAAAGGTAGCATGCTTTGGCGTGGGGTATGGACCGGACGGCCAATATCGTCAAACAACTGTGCATAGCCATGGCGATGGTACCACCGTATCTCCCTCTACAGCCAAGAAAATGGCCGAACAACTGAAATTCACAGATATCGATGATATGTACGATTTTCTCAATAACCGTCATCGCAAATCTTAAAACAGGCTTGGCCTCGTAATATACATCCCAATTACGCTTCATCTCAGCCATATTACTTATAGGATTTCAGGATCGAGGAACATGAGAATACTCGTAGATGCAGACGCCTGTCCGGTCAGGCATATTATTATCAAGGTTGCCAAAGATCACAAACTACCAGTCATCATGTTCATCGACACAAGCCACCAGCTAAACGATGGTTATTCCGAGATGGTTACGGTTGACCAGCAGTGTGATTCGGTGGATATCGCCCTGATTAACAGGACGAATTTCCATGATATCGTTGTCACGCAGGATTATGGAGTAGCGGCAATGGCGCTCGGAAAGGGCGCCCAGGCAATCAATCAAAACGGAGTGATCTATTCACACGAAAATATGGACAGAATTCTCCTGGAGCGCCACATTTCCCAGAAGATCAGACGTTCAGGAGGGAGAACTCCTGGACCGAAAAAGAGAACGAGGGTGGATGACGAGAGGTTTGAGGCAGCGCTGCGAGGAATGATAGGGCGTTATTAGGTTGTCTAACCCTCGACACTAGTACTAACATGGAGCGCCGCCACTACGTATAGGTTTATGATCGCGTGTGCGACCCCTGCAAAGCAAGATGTTGTGGCGCAGCAGGTATAGCGACACGAGAACCAGTTCGCCCACAGTTTAGACGGACAGCATCATGACCAGAGAGAAGCTGCCGGATGACTTTATCTTTAAAACTTTTCGAAACAGTGCAGTTCTCCCCTCAACTTCATCGAACCCGAGGCCATTGGTTAAATTCAGTGATAATTGAAGGATGGTGGATTTATGAGCCGGATGAATTCAAGCTGAGGATTCAGATTTCAGCAACCCGGTAAGACTTAAACCGCAGTATAAGGAGGCAGAGAAAATGGAGAACAAAGCGGCAAAAACCATGGATGCAAGCAGCAGTGTCTTGCTTCTGGTAGATTATCAGGCCAGAATGTTTTACGGGATCGAGTCACATGGTCGCACGGAAATCAAAAATAACGTTATGGCTCTGGCAAAAGGCGCCCAAATATTAGGTGTTCCAACTGTTCTGACCACTATTGGCGCCGAGAGAAATGGGCCGTTTTTAGCCGAGATTGTAGAGATGTTTCCCGGCTTAACGATTATTGACCGCAAAATACCGTCATTTGATGCCTTTGAGGACCAGGATGTTCTTGAGTCAGTAAACCGGACCGGCAAAAAGCAGATTGTGCTTTCTGGTCTGTGGACAAGCATGTGTATGAGCCTGACCTCGCTCCATGGCTTGCGGGCTGGATTCGACGTATTTGGTGTGATGGACACCGCTGGCTCAGAATCTCTAGATGCTCACAACATAGCCCTGCAGCGTATGATTCAGGCCGGAGTCGTGCCCTGCACCTGGATGCAAACCGTCTCCGAATGGATGCATAGCTGGGCGAACCCCAAAGCGGGCGACCTGTATGTCAACGTGTATAGCAAATACAGCGGTTTCTTCGGTCAAAAAGATTCAGTATAAATCTTTCAAAATAATCAGGCTATTCGGGTTTTAATGTTGATGAAGATCCGACCACGTAATTCATAAATCGGGTTTTAATGTTGATCTTCTCTTTCCTGTTGGTAAATTATCGCGGCACAGCGCTTAGCATGAAGGTTCCGGAACTCGACAAACAGGTAGGCTGAGCTTAGATATTACATGTATTGTTAAATTTAGAGACTGCAGGAGAAATGGCCTGCAGCCTTTTAGATGCCTTTGTAGAACTGCAATAAGAGGAGTGGCATACTGCTTAAATCCTTGAAAACCTTCATCTTGTGTAAATAGCAACAGTTGCCTCATCCTTATCCTTCGCGCGTCACCTTGAAGCTTTAATCTATGGCCGGAAGCGCTGTTAATGAAGCCGGATAAATTTTGTGTATTGCTTTTTAGGTAGACGTCGTAGACACTGTTACCGTTTGTGCAGCCGCGTTCCAGGAGACGCTGCAGCCGAGGGCTTCTGCCACGTAGCGGGCCGGCAGGTAGGTCCTCCCGTCCTCGATAAGGGGCGCCGCATCCATCTGGCCCGCCTTCCCATTGGTGGCGATGGACGTGCTGCCAACGGACAGTTCATCGTTGTCCCGCCCTTGGTGACGGTGACGGTCCGGGTAGATGCATCCCATGCAGTCTGTGCGCCCAGGGCGTCAGCCAGATAGCGCACCGGCACCAGGGCGCGTCCGTTCGAGATAAAGGGAGAGGCATCCATGGCAAAGGATTGACCTCCTGCAGTGTAGGAACTCTGGCCAACGGTAAAGTTGGCCAGATCACCCTCAACGGTCGAAGTGGCCGACGATCCGGTAGCTTTCACCTCGCGGATGCGGTTGTTATTGGTATCAGTGATGAAAATGTCGCCAGAGGAGTCAACGGCCATGCCGTCAGGGCAATTCAGCTCGGCAGCTGTAGCCGGTCCCCGTCTCCGGAGTAGCCGGTTGTATCGACCTTGCCCGCCACGACGGTGATAGCGCCTGTGGCAAGATCCATCTCGCGAACGCAATCATAGCCGTCGGTGCAGTAGAGGTTGCCGGAGGCGTCCACGGCAATGCCGGCAGGCAGGGTCACGGCGGCGCTGTTGGTGGACAGCACCTGATGACTGGCGTACCCCGGCATAGGCCTCCGTTGCCCACGGTGGTGATGGTGCCGGATACATCTACCTTGCGGATACAGTTGTTGTATTGATCGGAGATGATGTAGATATCGCCAGAGGCATCCACGGCTACGCCGGTGGGCTGGGCCAGCTCGGCGCCGGTGGCGGGCCCTCCGTCGCCGGAGTAGCCTCCGAAAGTTCCCCCCTGTCCGTTGCCGGCCACGGTGGTGATAGTGCCTGATGTGTCTACCTTGCGGATGCGCTGGTTGTATGTGTCAGCGATGTAGAGGTTGCCGGAGGCGTCCACTGCCACGGCCAGGGGAGCGTTCAGCTCGGCGACGGTGGCGGGGCCGCCGTCGCCGGAGTAGCCGCCGCCGTTTAAAGCCCCTGTTCCGTTGTTGTAGCCGTTTCCCGCCACGGTGGTGATGATGCCTGAGGTGTTCACCTTGCGGATGCGCTGTTGTAGGTGTCGGCGATGTAGATATTGCCGGATTGGTCCACCGCCACGCCGTAGGGGCGGTCGAGTTCGGCGCTCGTTGCGGGGCCTCCGTCGCCTGAGTAGCCCTCGGTCCCGTTGCCGGCCACGGTGGTGATGATGCCGGAGGTGTCCACCTTGCGGATGCAGTTGTTGGACGTATCGGCAATGTAGAGGTTGCCGGATGAGTCCACGGCCACACTATTGGGGGAATCCAGCCAGGCGCTGGTGGCGGGGCCGTTGTCCCCGGAGTGACCCACATCGCCGTTACCGGCCACGGTGGTGATCTCCCCCGGCGTCAAAGCGCTGGCGGGAGGAACCGTGACTTGGTTGTTGATGGTGAAGGTGGCCGAGGCCGCATCGCCCCAGCCGCCAGCCTGGTTCTGATTGGCCACGTACACCGTCTCCGACTGGCTGACGGTGAAGGGCCCGATATAAGGGGTGCCGCTGCCGTAGCGCGGCGCAGCGCCGTCGGTGCTGTAGTAACAGGTATCCCCGTCCGGAATGCCGGTGACGGTCACGGTCTGGGGGGCGGTGAAAGTGCCGCCGTCCGGGGTGATGATCGGCGCCTGGGATGACGGGACGCCGCCGATGGTGAAGGTGGCTGTGGTCACGCCGCCCCAGCCGGACGACGGGTCATGGATGGCCGCCTGCACCGTCTCCGACTGGCTGACTGTAAAGGCCCCGCTGTAGGGGATGGCGGTGCTGCTGGTGGTTGGGTTCGACCCGTCGGTGGTGTAGCTGCAGGTGTCCCCGCCGGGGATGCCGGTGATGGTCACGCTCTGGGCGGTGTCGAAGCTGCCGCCGTCTGGGGTGATCGCCACCGCCTGCGAGCCGTTGATCACGAAGGTGGCCGAGACCTCGCTGATAAGGCCGTTCATGCCGGATAATGCGGCCTTGATAGTCTCGGACTTGGACACGGTGAAGGGCCCGGTGTATGAGTAGCCGTCGCCGAGGGGGCCGTTGACCGGGTCCGCACCGTCGGTGGTGTAGCAGCATCCACACCCGCTGGGGATGCCGGTGATGGTCACGGTCTGGGGACCGCTGAAGGTGCCGCCGTCCGGGGAGATCGCCAGCGAGCTGACGACCACGAAGTTGGCCACGGTCGTGGTGCTCCATCCGTAAGGGCTGATGCTTAAATTGGCGGCCTCGAGCGTTTCAGGCTGGCTGACGGTGAAGTGCCCGGTGTAGAGGGTGCGTTGTGTGTGGAAGTCCACCGGGTTGCCCTCGAGGGAGTAGTAGCACAGGTCGCCACTGGGGATGCCGGTGATGGTCACGGTCTGGGGGGCGGTGAAGCTGCCGCCGTCTGGGGAAATGGACGGCGCCGCGGGCGGCGAATAGCCGCTGTCCGTGAAGGTGGCCGAAGTAACGCTGCTCCACTGGTCAAAAAGGCCGCTATAATTGGCCGCCTTGACAGTTCCCGACCACATGGTAAAGGACCCTTCATACGAAATGCTGGTGCTGCTGGTGCGCGGGTCGGACCCGTCGGTGGTGTAGAAACACTCACCGGCAGGAGCATCAATGGTCACGGTCTGGGGGGCGGTGAAGCTGCCGCCGTCGGGAGAGATGGTCGGCGCCGCCACCAGGCTGGAACTGTTGATGTAGAAATCGGCCTGGGTCGCTCCGCTATACCCGGTGGCAGGGCTGTAATTGACGGCGCTGATCCTTTCCGACTGGCTGACGGTGAAGGGCCCGGTGTAGGGAGTGTTGCCGTTTTCTGGTATAGTGCCGTCAGTGCTGTAATAACAGGTGTCCCCGCTGGGGATGCCGGTGATGGTCACGGTCTGGGGGGTGGTGAAACTGCCGCCGGCGGGGGAGATGACCGGTTCCTGGCCCGAACTGGTGGAGTTGATGGTGAAGGCAGCCGAGACCTCGCTGCTCCAGCCGAACAGAGTGTCATAGACTGCAGCTTCGACAGTCTCGGAGTGAGATATGATGAAGGCTCCGGCGTAGAGCGTGCGGGTGCCGCTCGTTTCCGGATCGGAACTGTCCGTGGTGTAGTAGATCGGGTCTCCGACAGCAGCGTCGAAGATGTTCACACTCACCGGATTTTGGTAGCTACCCCCGCTGGGGCTGATGCGTGGCGCAGGCAGGGCGTTGGAAGCCGATGCCAGGCCAATGTGTACGAGCAGCATGAAAGCGAACACTGCCATGACCAATAACAAGGAAAAATACTTGAAGCGCTTTCCAAGAAGCAATTCTCTCCCTCCCAGTCATTCAATAATTATTTGGGGCCTCAATTCTCAGCAAAACACCTTTCCTGGCGCAACACCCACCATATAACGTCTTTCAGACAAGCAACAGTTTACTGTAGTGCTATTTATTTCTATCATATTAATCATGGCTGTTTAGATCCTTAAAAGAAGATAAGAAATTCCATGGCAGGTGATTTCGTCGTAACATGATAATCTTTGTCAATAGCTTACCCTCGCCAGGGGCAACCTGGCGAGGGCAACGCTAAAGCTCAGACGGGACAATCAGTTTACATTAAGAGCCTTGAATAAAATTGTCTGTGAAACCATTTGATGAAGATGGAGGGGATGTGGGGGAGGACAGCTGATTTCCGCTTGCATCCTCCATGACAAATTCCATGTAACCCATGGTATTCGGATTATTCTCATTAATGTTTGCAAAGCCAGTTCCCGGTTGGCCAGTTCCTGCTGCGGTCCAGTAATCGCAGCCTGTCCAGGTATTGGTACCGTAATCAGCAAGAGGAGTCGAGCTGGCAGTATGAGGCGCAGCCACGCTAGGCCGTCCGTCTATGAACTCTGCGGTTTGCCCATCATAATATGAAGAGGTTAGCTGAGACGTAATATAGAAATTGGTCATGGTATTGAAATCAAAAAAGCAGAATGCGGCAGGATAGTTGGAATTTGGTTGCCAAAATGTCTGCAAGTCTATATCGTCGCCGGCATTAACTGCACCGCTATATGTAAGAAAGGTCGATGTTCCAGAACTATTCGCATACCCATACCAGGCATAATAACTTGGAGAACTCGCCGGTCCTTGCATTCCCGATCCGACCATTAACGACGACTTCGCCATATAGCCTCCCAGACCGACAAAGCTTAATTCCTGGGCACCGGATGACGAAGAAGAGCCGTACGTTGGCTGATAGTACTCGCCGGTCACGTCGTGGAAGTAGTTAACGCCCACATCGTAGTCGCCATAACCGGACCAAGTTGCGGGGTAACCAATGTGCGCCGGCGGATTGACTTGCGGGCTGACTGTGTTGGCTGATTCTATTGCCGGCATGAGCGTGAGGACTGGATCAGAAGAGCTTCTCTTAACTTTAAAACGGCTCCATTTGGCCGTCCATGCAGCTAATCCTGCTTCGTCTTTTGGACTGGCCGGAAAGCCGTATTCTGCAAGCTGGGCAGCAGTTGCCGTGACAGGGGTAAAGCCATCTGGGGGTTCATGGAGTACATTTTGAACTCCGTTAACGTTAAAAACATAATCGATGCCACCGTCTGGCAGTACTTGCTTGTCGCTATAGTGTATCACTGTGCCTGTCAGAGCATTAGCGGCAGGCTGTGCCGCTACTGTTCCCACCAAAGCGGAAGTAGACAGCATGGTAATAAATAATGCGACCACGATCAACCTTTGCCAAGTTAAGCTGATCTTTCTAACCATTATCATTTCCTCCTTTAGTTTTTTAGTTTTCTTTCAAGCCGCACTTCGGTCAACATGAATCAAAAAAATGATAACAGCCAAACGTTCACTTTAAAGCAAAGATATGTTTTCCTCCCCTCGGCCATTTCTTTACAAGGCCGGGATGTCAGGTTAAAATAAAGTTGCCTGCACCTTTGCCCTGCAAAGGAAGGGTACTCGTCCCCGGTGAATGGTGGTTGATGGCCTTAGTTCACCGGGGAGTGTTTTTTTCCTGACAGCCAACAAGTAGCGTTTTTCATACATCCATCCTTATCTGAAATAATTTGCCTAAGAATACTATTATAAGTAATACCATGCTTATTATGGTTATCCTTCTCATAAATATAAAAGCTTTCCGACTCATTTAGACATATATTTTATTGCATAGAACTTACAAATATAGAAAGTTAAAGCTACATGTCCTATGCAAGAGTAGCCACTACTGAAATAGTTGCCAATGTCAACAGGCAATTGCGCGGTTGTCGAACAATGCCGAAAAGCAGTTATGCTGGTTAAAAAGAGAAAAGAAGCTAAGAAACGCTCATTAATTGTCGGCTCATTATTAATAAAACAAGGCTGTTGACGTTAACTTTGTCAACAGCTTCGACAACTGAAAGGTTCTTTTATGCCGATATCTTCAACACAAAAAATTCTTTCTATGGTCTCCAGCATATAGCAGTGGGCGTTGCTACGCATTCTGCGCCGTACCATGCACTTATGGTACAAACATGATACTGATGAATTATATAGTTTGGCTCGATATTCTTTGCCAGCGTCGCCCCAGTTGAGATGTAGCAATTGCCCTTTCAACCTTCCCCAAGTTTTACAAGCTATGTTAGGCAGTTTATTACTTTTAATATATCGATAAACCATACGATAATATAAATGCTGCTGATCTATCTATCCCAGGCAACCTATTCATAAATTAAGAATATATATCCAAATTGATGAATCTGGTGAAATAATGATCAATATTCTCAACCTCCCATCCTTCACAGTACTCGATATGAAGGAAAATGGTTTCGACTATCACTGTACTGTAGAGACGGTCGCAAAGCCGTCTTTCTGTCCGTGTTGCGGCAGAACCAATATTGTGGGTTATGGCCGTGACTTGCAACTCTTTATGGATACCCCGATGCACGGTAAGCGCTTCGGACTGCATGTCAAGCGACGGCGGTTGCGCTGTAATGATTGTGGCTCAAGGTTTTTTGAACCGCTGGATGATATGGATGACAAGCATCGCGCCACAAAAAGGCTGATAGATTATATCGAAAACCGGGCGCTATATGAACCTTTCACCAAGATAGCCGGCGAAGTAGGTCTGAATGAATGGACCGTCCGCTCGATCTTCAAGGATTACGTAAACCGCAAACAAGAAACCTATCACCCGGCCACGCCTCGCTTTCTCGGAATCGACGAGGCGCATCTGTTTCATAAGTACCGCTGCGTTCTTGCCGATGTGGAAGAGAGAGCCATCATCGATCTGCTGCCAAACCGTAATGCATACGCCGTGGCGGAATATTTGAGGAACATGCCGCAGAGGAGCCGGATCAAGATAGTCTGCATGGATATGTGGCAGCCCTACCGTGATGCCGTCAGGAGCATCCTTCCTAAAGCCAAGATCGTCATTGACAAGTTTCACATAGTCCGATATGCGTCAGATGCCCTGGATGCCGTCAGAAAAGAGATCAGAAAAACTTTGACTGACAAGCAACGCAAGACATTGAAGCGTGATAGGTTTGTCCTCTTGAAGCGCCACCATAGCTTGAACGTGCACGAGCAACTTATGCTTGATTACTGGTTAACATACCCTCCAATGAAACAGGCTTATGGGCTCAAAGAGGGCTTTTACAATCTCTTTGATAACGGTGTCAACAGGCAAGTAGCAGAGATTGAGTATGATGGCTGGCTGAAAGGCATTACACCTGAAATCAAACCTTATTTTGAGCCCCTGACAAGGGCTGTAGAAAACTGGCATGAAGAGATATTCTCATACTTCGATCTCCTGCCCAACCAAATTACCAACGCCTATACAGAAGCTTTGAACAATCTCATCAAGCTAGCCAACAAAAACGGCAGAGGCTACAAGTTCGATGTATTGAGAGCTAAAGTTCTCTTCACTGACGGTATGCATAAGAAAACTTATCCGAAGTTCAGCAAACATGATGACGGTAGGATTGGACAAATGATGTCTAACATCATTTGTGGCGATTGGTTTGGTGAGGATTCCCAGATCAGGGATCATGGCGTAGACATATACACACTGATGCAAAAAATGGAAGATGGTAGTTTTTTCTCAGATACACTTTAAACCCCGAATAGCCAATAATCAAAGACAGCCCTCAGATTGACGACAAACCCCGGAATTCAACCTCTGGGGTTTTCGTTTGTTTCATGCAACCTGTAAAAGTTGATTAATTGGGGACATCTAAAAGTGCAGCAGCTAGGCGCCGGAGACCAGATGTGACACTCCCCAACCATCTGAAGAGGTTGGGCTTCTGAAAATCAGTGAGAGTCCTGATGCATGGTTTGCAACGAGCGTGCTTCAAATTTAGGGGTAGGTTTGTAATTTTGGCGTTAATATATGTGAAGTCCTGCATGGCAGGAAAATAGCTCACCATAATAGAATTGCATTTGCAAACATTATCTGTCAAGGCGAGGTGCGCTGGTGGACAGGTACCGCAATTCTTGCGACATTTGGCCGGGTAAGCCCGATTCAGCGGGTTGCCTGGCCTTCACTCTTTTTGAGGTGTACTAATGTGACAGCGGAGAGGAAGGACACTAGATTAGGTTTAGCTGGAACTGATAACTTCGAGGTATATCATCCGGAAAGCAGTCAGGACGATATGACCACGCTTACCATCAACGAGGCGGCGGCATGGGCGTCCAAATTTACGAAGAAAAATGTGACACCCAACAACATCACCTATCTCATCCAGTACGGCAAGATTCAGAGGCATCAGCTGAATGGCAAAGCCCAAGTCGCTCTGAAAGAACTGCAAGACTATTATGCACAGTACATAAACGGCGTCCGGAACAAATTCGAGAACACCCTCGGCAATGACATCAACTGGGATCTGTCTTTCTCGAAGGTCAAAGAGGCCGAGACCACCAAGCACGTTCACCGGCTCCACCCTTACAAGGGCAAGTTCATCCCCCAGCTGGTGGAGTACTTTCTTGACGGACACACCGACAGCTTCAAACGTGAGACCTATTTCCACGAGGGCGATATCGTCCTGGACCCCTTTGCCGGTTCCGGTACCACCCTTGTGCAGGCCAACGAACTGGGGATGCACGCCATCGGCCTGGACATATCCCACTTCAACTGTCTGATCGCCGAGTCCAAACTGGAGCGTTACGATCCGGGCTCCGTGCTTGCCAGGTGCCAGGAACTATACCGCTGCATTAAGAGTGAGCACGACAACTCCGGCATTTCGGCCATCGAAAAGGAATTGGATCATTCGCTGGCCGGCATCAACAAGGAATATTTCGCCAGCGATTACAGATACCAGATATCTCGCGGGGAGCTGAACGAGGCGGCTATCTCTCAGGCGGCAATGGCTGAAGCGGATCGGAGCTGGCACAAGCTGCTCAGGAAATACGATCTGGCCTTGGATACCGAGCTGACCGGCTCCAGCTTCCTGGATACCTGGTATGCGGCGCCTGTGTTGAAAGAGGCGCTGGCAGCCCGGTCTTTCCTTCAGCAGATGCCAGACGCGGAGAAAAAGCTGCTGACGATAATCCTCTCCCGGTCACTGCGATCGTGCCGCCTGACACCGCACTATCAACTGGAGAATCTGGAGGAGCCGATCTCCAGGCCATACTACTGCTATAAGCACATGAAGGTGTGCCGCCCGGTCTTCTCCATGTTGGGCAAGTATTCCCGGTATTATAAGGATACCGTCAGAAGGGTAGGGGAGTTCCAAGCAGTCCGGACCGGCGCCTACCATACCCTCTTGGACGGGGACTCCAGGACTGTCGATATCCTCTCCTCTGTTCGTTCCAAGAATCCCTCGTTTTACGATCTGCTAGCGAAGCAGAAGATCCAGGGCATCTTCACATCACCGCCCTATGTGGGTCAGTTGGACTATCACGAACAGCACGAGTACGCCTATGAGCTCTTCGGCTATGCCAGGAGAGACGATGCAGAGATAGGCAAATCAAGCAGGGGCAAGGGGGTTAAAGCGAGGCAGGATTATGTCCGGGACATCAGCGATGTGCTGATAAACTGCAGGAAATACCTTGCCGAAAGCTGCAACATCTTTATCGTGGCCAACGACCAGCATGGGCTCTACCCCGAGATCGCCGATCGTGCATGCCTGAAAATAATCCAGGAATTCAAGCGTCCGGTTCTTAACCGGACGTCACGTGACAAGAATCCATATGGAGAGACCATTTTTCATATGGCCTAGAGTTTGGGAATCCTTTTGATCTTACCTTGGCCTGTAACTAACTTTGGGTGCAGGCCTTTTCTTTTCTTTTCTTTGACGCCTCTACGCACAAATAGCTTTACAAGCTTTAGGGGATCGTTAAAAGCTAATCCATATCATTCTCTAGCAATTTTCTAATATTTGCAGTGGTTGCCCAATTAGTCGAGAAGAAAGGGAGGGAGACCTGCCAATATTGAGGTGGCAGCATCACGAAAGTTCTTGACGAAGATTAAATGATCGATATATCATATAAACATATATGAATACGTTTATGGAACATTAAGGGGGATTAAGATATGGAGATAGCAATCAGTTACACCACACGGACGTAATGGGTTGCTGCAACTCTTGCGATCAAAACAGCAATATATTATCAGCTCTAATTACCGGCTGGAAATGAGGCGAGGGTGGTGTTAAAAGATTCTTGGAGTTGTTTCTGACAGTCATGAACTGCGCCTCTTGGCGAAACTGTTAAAATCCGTGGCTGATGAGACGCGCCTCATGATCCTGACCATGCTTCAGGATGGCGAGATGTGCGTCTGCGAGATCATGGAAGCCCTGCCCGTTTCCCAACCGGCGGTATCCCATCACCTGAGAATACTCCGTCAAGCCGGGTTGATCAATGACAGGCGTCAAGGGAAATGGATCTTCTACTCGCTCGATCCTGAAGCGCTGGAGTCTGCCGCAACTCTATTGGACAGGATGCTCTTCCAGCCTGCCAGACATCTGAAGGATGCCGGCGGAAGCCTGATCAGGCAGCATCCTGCCTGCGTCGATGACGCATTGTGCGATAGTGCATGCAATGACATCGATCGTGATAGTAAATAATAATGCTCTAGCCCCTTATCGCTTTGCATGGCAGAGCCGGAATTTAATGGCAGTTCTTGTGTTTTAAGAGCTTTAACCTGCAATTTACATATGCTGGAGCATGGTGGATGTTAGCGAATCGAGTTTAGCAATATACTACAGCTTAAAATGCATTAATATGGGAGGAGATCAACCTGCCTGAGCGAGTAACAGTCAGGCTTTCCTGCCTGGACCGGTTTCTGACCCTGTGGATCTTTCTGGCCATGGCCGTCGGCGTTGGGGGCGGCTATCTCTTTCCCGGCATTGCCCAGTTGCTGAACAGGTTTCAGATAGGCACCACCTCGATTCCCATTGCTATCGGTCTGATCGTCATGATGTATCCGCCTCTTGCTAAAGTAAGATACGAGGAGATCGGGAAGGTCTTCAGAAATACCAAGGTGCTCATAATCTCGCTGATGCAGAACTGGGTCATCGGCCCCGTTCTGATGTTCATTCTGGCTGTTGTCTTTCTGCGTGGGTACCCGGAGTACATGGTGGGCCTGATCCTGATCGGACTGGCACGCTGCATAGCCATGGTCATCGTCTGGAACAGCCTGGCGAAGGGAGACTCCGAATACGCTGCGGCTCTGGTGGCTTTCAACTCGCTCTTCCAGGTCTTCTTTTACTCCGTTTATGCCTACTTCTTTATCACACTGATGCCTCAGTGGTTGGGTATATTCCACCAGATAACGGTTATCCATGTCTCCATGGCAGAGGTGGCCAAGAGCGTCGCTTTCTATCTGGGCATACCCTTCCTGGCCGGTATTGTCACCAGGTTTGCCCTGGTCCCCGTCAAGGGCAAGATTTGGTATGAGACGCGCTTCATCCCCAGGATCAGTCCGGTTGCTCTGATGGCCCTGCTCTATACCATCGTCATCATGTTCTCGCTGAAGGGAAAGTTTATCGTCAATCTCCCCTTGGATGTGATACGGATCGCCATCCCGCTGCTCTGCTACTTTGTGATCATGTTCTTCGTCTCCTTCTTCATCGGCTGGAAGGCTAACATCAACTACGGCCAGACAGTTTCCCTGGCTTTCACCGCCGCCAGCAACAATTTCGAGTTGGCGATCGCGGTGGCGGTGGCTGTTTTCGGCATCAACTCCGGGCAGGCTTTTGCTGCGGTCATCGGTCCCCTGATCGAGGTGCCGGTCATGATCGGCCTAGTCAACGTAGCTCTGGGTTTTTCCGAGAAATACTTCACGCCCGACGGTGAGCCTGTTAATTAAAACACGGGAGGTGTCTCTGTTGCATGAGCAAATATCAGATGCGCTCATGAAAAATTGCCGGGTTTGCGCATTGGGCGAGAGCGCGGAGCAGGAGGGTGCTGTCCGCTGCTTTAAGTTCAAGCGGGTTATTCCCCCGGAAGAGTCCCTGCAATATTGGGGCTGCTTCTATTTCTACCAGGTTATGCCCGGAGAGCACCACGATGTTTACCAGTACTTATTGATCAAAGAGACCGAAATGGCCGATAGAAAGTGAAGGCTGCCCTGCTAGCTATCCTGGCAGGATAGCATCATCGGCGATCAGATATGCCAGGGATTCTGGATGGTTTTTCCGTTGCCACAACTCGCTCAGTACCCGGATAAGTGCTAGGTGGATACCTTTATCACCCGGGATCTTTATGAGAGAGGGGGGACCTATCATTCATGGAGGTCTACCTGAACAACGCCGCCACATCCTGGCCAAAACCGGAATGTGTCTATGAGGCAGTGGATAAATACCTGCGCCAATATGGGGCGAGCCAGGGACGGGGGAGTTTCCGGCGCAGCCTCGAGGCGACCGGTATCATAGAAAACTGCCGTAAAAACCTGGCTCGTTTATTCAACGTTGATGATCCATCTCGCTTCGTCTTTACCAAGAACTGTTCAGAGGCTCTAAACCTGGCAATCAAGGGACTCCTGAAGCAGGGCGATCAGGTGATCACCAGCAGCATGGAGCACAACTCTGTCTGGCGACCCCTAAAGACGCTGGAGCGAAAAGGGGCGATCGCCCTAACCCAGGTGATGTGCAACCGGCAGGGCGAGATCAATCCAGCTGATGTCGAGCGAGCGTTTACACCAAAGACGAGGATGTTGGTTTTCACGCATGCATCCAACGTTACAGGCACTATCTTCCCGATTGGAGAACTGATCGAAATCGCCCATGCTCACAATGCCGTTTGCCTGGTTGATGCAGCTCAGACGGCAGGTGTTTACCCGATAGATATCCCGAATCTCGATATGGATATACTGGCATGCAGCGGTCATAAGGGGTTGCTTGGGCCTCAGGGAACTGGCGCCTTATATATTTCGCCTCGGTTGAAATTAGAGCCGCTGCTGGAAGGGGGTACTGGAAGCAGTTCGCTTTCTCCTTACCAGCCTGATGTGCTGCCAGATCGGTTTGAGACCGGTACCCCCAATGGTCCCGGGCTGGCAGGGCTGGGTGCGGCAGTTGAGTTCATCTTAAACACCGGGATTGAAACCATCCGCCGGAAAGAACAGCAGTTGACAGTCCAACTGCTGGAGCGGCTCGGCCATATACCCGGCATAATCATCTATGGCCCCAACAACCCCGATTGCAGGGTGGCAGTGGTCTCCTTTAACTTGACAGCAGTTGACCCCGAAGAAGTGGGCACGGTGCTTGACGAGGTGTTCAACATCATGGTTCGCACCGGGCTTCATTGCTCTCCCCAAGCCCACCTGACGATTGGCACCATCGAACACGGAACGGTGCGCGTCAGCCCGGGCTTTTTCAATACGCCAGAAGAGACCGATTATTTCATCGATGCCGTCAGGAAGATTGCCGCCAAGGCCGGGCAGACAGCTTTTTCCCAGAGAGAGGCTGGAGCAGCGGAAACAGGGGACTTCGTTTCGGGCTACAAAATCCAGCGCACTTCACCCTGCTTTACAGATGCACATAAGATCAGGGTGATCGCTTCCCTGACGCGCAGCGTCGAAGAACTCTTGCCTTATTTGAACGCAGTACTTAGGGGCAGCTATCAACAGGAAGGAAAAACTTTTACCTTCTCCTACGAGAAGCGTCCGGTGGTGGTAGAGGCGGAGCAGATAATCCTGGGCAAGACCGAAAACATTGATAAAGCAAAAGAAATTCTGGATAACGTAATCAAGATCCTCAACAAGGTCGCCCGGGAGCGGGACAACATTGTACCTTCAAGTAAACCCCGGCTGCAATTAAGCCCCTATGCCATATACAAACATCTCCCCAGGACCAACTGCAGGGAGTGTGGTGAGATGACCTGCCTGGCGTTTGCCACCGGATTGATCCAGGAGCAATGCGAGATGAAACAGTGCCCGCCTTTAAAAGAAGTGTCCCATGGGCAGGAACGACAGGCGATCCAGAAGCTGCTCGACGATTACTTCGGGGGTCAACTGCCCGCCGGGGAGGAGTTCGTGCTATGAAAAAGTGTTTTGTAGTCCTGGAGCCGGAAGAGATCGTCAGGCTACAGGGGATTCTCATGGATCACGACGGGGAAGAGGCATGGCACTTCCTACAGTTTACGCTCTGGCCTAAGATCAAGAAAGAGGTCAGTTGTCTGGATGGAAATAAATAGCAAGTGAGTTGTCAACCACCAGCCACCTATAGGGTGGGGGCTTGCGCCTAACCCAAAGCAGGCTGACGCGATAGGCCGGTTGACGACGGCCCGCCAGCAACACTTATAGCATTACAGGCAAGGTATTTCCGGACAATAGTGCGAGAGGCGTTCAAATCGGCGTTAAGCTCGAATTCGCATGCCCGACAGACAAAACGTGATTGAGAACGGCGATTGGAGCGATGGAGGTGCCCGCAACGAGAACACTCTTGCGAGGTATGGCGAGGGTCAACACCGGCAACCTGGCACCCCTTGGCTTCAGCCTTGTACCCCAGGAATGCCCGGAGTTGGGCGAAGCTCCAGGAGTGCAGACGACGGCGCGATTCCTGCCGTGTTGCCGGACACGGGCACGGATGTTAACCAGATTCTCAGCTGAAATTACACTGCCAGGCTGAACGGAATCGACAATGCGCCGACTGAGCACGTGATCGCAATCACGGCGGAAACGGTTAACCTTTCCGCCAAGCCTTTTAAGATGGCGCTTAGCGGACTTGGTGCCTTTCGCCTGAAGCGAGCGCTTCAATCGGAAATACCGGCGGTCGATGTTTTTCCACCGCTTCTCACCAAAGAACTGGTTATTAGAACAGACGGCAGGACGGTTCAAACCCAGATCAACACCGATCACATCTCCCGACGATTCAAATTCAACATCGGGAATCGTGACCACCACATGCAACCAGAAAGCGCCTTGGCGATAGATCAGATCGGCGCTGTCAAAACCGGTGGCTTTAACCAGAATACTATTGGCGTGAGGATTGATAGAGAAGGCGACTTTCTCTCTTCCGGCAGTGGACGAGAGACTGACAACGGTAGCTTCCTGTTTGATGTTATAAGTGCGGGCATCATAACGGATCGGTACGAGCGTTCCAGACGGGCAAGATGTTTTATGTCCTTTCTTCCGGAGAACAAGAGCAGATTTAACCGCCTCGGTTGCTTTAACTCGGGACGCTATCACCAGTTGGGAGGGAAGTTCGGGGTACTGCGCCCGAAGATCATAGTAGGTAGCCCGATGCAATTTAACGCCATTCTTCTCAGAATGCTCCCAACCGTAAGATGCAACCGCGTTAAAACAAGCGGCATACTGGCGTAAGGTTTCGAGAAGCATCTCAGATTGTTCGATTGTCGGGTTAAGTTTGAGGCGAATTGTTCTCTGCATATCCATATGTTACCACATTTTGCGAAAGTGGGCAAGGCGCATTCCTCCCCGGCTTTAGAAGTTGGGGTCTCCTGCGCCAAATATGATGAAAATAACATAGCGCATGGTTTTGCCTGATAAGGTACTTCCAATTTAATGGCAAACAAGTTTAAGATAGTTTTCTGGTAGACAAGCAGATGTCAGATTAAGCCCTTGAGTATTTTCCAGTTCTTGTAGCCTCCAGAAATGTTAGACACTGTTCTGAATCCATGGTTGAGCAAAATGTTCTGAGCGGCGTTGCCGCTGGTGCCGGCGTTGCAGTAGGTCACCGTCTCCACTTCCGGATCAAGCTCCTCTATTCTCTGGCGCAGGTCGGCAAGCGGTATGTTAATCGCACCTGTCACATGCCCGGCTGCATACTCCTCAGGAACACGCACATCGATAATCATTAAAGGGCCTCCGTCCACCCTTTTTTGTTCAAGCTCGTACGGCGAGATCAGGATGGCTTTACCTTCCAGTTCATTGGTCAAAATCATGCCGGTATAATTTACCGGGTCTTTACTGGTCGCATATGGCGGGGCATAGCCCAGATCGATTTGAAACCACTCGTCCACTTTAATCCCCAGGGAGATGCCGGTGGCAAAAACGTCGACCCTCTTATCCACCCCGTGACTGCCGACTGCCTGCGCACCCAGCATATTACCTGTATGGCGGTCTGCCACCGCCTTGATCAGGAACTCGCTCCCACCAGGGTAGTAGGGTTGCTGGTTGGGTTTGATGTTATGCACGGTTGCCACATCATAACCCAACCGTTTTGCCTCATTCTCTGTTAAACCAGTCTGTCCCACGGCCAGGTCGAACACCTTGAAGATCCTTGTGCCCAGCCCTCCCCGAAACTCGATCCGGGGACCGAACAGGTTCTGGCCCACAATTCGCCCCATCTTGTTGGCAATCGACCCCTGCGGATAGTAGACCGGGCGGCCGGTGATCCGCGAGTAAGACTCGACGCAGTCGCCGGCAGCGTATATCCCCTTGACGCTGGTCTCCAGGTATTTGTTCACCTTAATCGCACCGGTCACCCCGATCTCGATCCCGGCAGCCTTGGCCAATGCCACGTTCGGCTTCACCCCGATCGCCATGATCACAAAATCGGCGGGGATACTCCGGCCAGATTCGGTTATAACCTGATACACGCCGCTCTCGTTCGTTTCCAGGGCGGCCAATCCATCGTCCAAAAATAACTCGACCCCTTTTTCGATCAGGTGCCTTTCCACCCATTTGGCAACATCCGGATCGAGGGAGGGCACAACCTGGGCGGCCTTCTCCACGATGACAGTCTTGATACCAAGCTGGACCAGGTTTTCAGCCATTTCCATGCCGATGAATCCCGACCCGATGATGACTCCCTGACCGGGCCGGGATTCTTTGATAAACATCTTTAACTTGTCTGCGCTCGCCACAGTGCGAAGCGAAAAGACATTGGGCGCATCCGCGCCCTTGATGGGCGGCAAGAACGGGACCGCTCCGGTGGCAATCACCAGCAGGTCGTAAGGATGCTTGAAAGTCTCCCTGGTGGCGAGGTTTTGTACTTCCAGCTGTTTCTCACCAGCCAGGATCTTCAATACTTCATGGCCGATCAGAATATCTATATTGTAGCGTTCCTTAAAGAAGGTCACATCTCTGGGGGCCAGCAGCTTCCGGTCGGTGATCAGATCGGAAACGTAGTAGGGTGTCCCGCAGGCAGAATAAGAGATGTCGACATCTTTTTCGAATATGGTGATCCCGGCATCTTCTGTGATTCTGCGAGCTTTTGCACCAGCGCTGGTTCCGGCAGCCACCGATCCGATAACAGCAATTCTCATTTCATTTTCCCTTTCCAATCTGTTATAATATGACAATTAATAATTTATCTATATTCCATACCTTAATGTTACCTTGGTTTAGGATATGGCGCATTCCAGCATAATGGCATATTGAGTTATTATCACAGTTCTACGGCATTGCACTTTAATTCTCTTGAATTCTTCATTATAATGTCATTTGACTCTATTGACAGAGCGCCTTCCTGATTTAGTATAGTACCTTAATCTCTTTGTCCAACTAAAGTGAGGAGAGGCACCTGCCTGGTTCTATAACGGGTAGGGGATATGTAAATTCATCTTTAGCAGATTGGCTGGGGGATAGGCTATAATCATTGGTACATAAGGATTGTAGCTTATTTTTTACGTCAGATGGAATGTATTTATAGCATTCATTATAAGCAGTCATTTATCATAAATATATATACACGACTTTTTTTAGTGTCGGTGGCCCTACCAAGCGCAGGGGATGTTTTATCCTGTTACTCTTGGTTGACCCAAGAGGACGGTGCTGTTCTTGTCAAATTGATAATTAAGACTCTCTATTAAGGCAACCATTCGTAACCAAACTCCCATAGGGGTTATTACCGATGGGGTAACGACAATTGTCCATTGCAGGTATGTAGGTTCCCGATATCAAGATATTCTATACATACGAAGATATATATGGCAGGAGCTATAGTGGATAAAGGCGAAAGATATTAATGTTGTCTGATAAATTTTAGGGGCGACATGGTTGCCGTCTAAGTTCGTAGACTATGTAAATCCAGCGCTGACTGTCCTAACATGAGCTGGGTGTCCGACATCACTTACATCAGAACCGCAGAGGGCTGGCTCTACCTGGCGACGGTCATGGATCTTTATTCAAGAAGAATCGTCGGTTATTCCATCCAGAAGTACCTGACCCGGGAGCTGGTCATCGAGGCTATGCAGATGGCGATCAATGGCCGTCACCCTGGCTGGGGGTTGATTGCCCACTCCGACCGCGGCAGCCAGTATGCGAGTGCCGATTATCAGAAGCTGCTCTGGCAAAATGGGTTCATCTGTTCCATGAGCCGCAAGGGCGATGTCTGGGACAACTCCCCGATGGAAAGTTTCTTTAAAACCTTGAAGGCCGAGCTTATCTACCACTGCCGTTTTAAAACCCGTTCAGAAGCCAAGCTGGCCATCTTCGAGTACATCGAGGTCTTCTATAACCGGATTAGGCTGCATTCAACTCTAGGATATGAGAGTCCGGTTGATTTCGAGAAAAACTTCGAGAACCAGAAAAAAGCTGCTTGAGGGAAGTGTTTTTTTATGGATAACATTGAACAATTAATCATGGATTTGAACTGGCACAATCCAGAAGATGTTCAAAGAAACGCAATGAATAAGTTGAAAAACGTTAACGAAGAGGAAGCTATTTTATTGGCTCGCCAGTCAGAACTATGCAGTAAGTTTTGCTGGCATAATGCAGCTTTGGTTTTAAAAGACGTCGGATATCCACGTATCAGGTTGGCTATTCCATATCTTCTGGAATGGTTTCAAGATATGAACTGGCCAGGTGTATCAACAATCCAGGACATACTCAAAACAATTGATAGCCCTGTTTTGCTTCCTCATTTAAAGACTGCGGCAGAAAAAGCCGTTAGTGAAAGAGATTCTGTCTGGTGCTATTGGTTAGTGCGTCTTTTTAACGAGTTAAACGTCGATGCTTCAACTTTTCTAGACGATAACGTTCATGATCTGCTAATTCAACCAAATGAACAGGAAGATAATGGTTGAGAGCTCAAAAAACTACGAGAGCAAGATTAAAGTTGCTTAACTTGCTGTCCAATTAACCGGGGGAACTCCAAAATCGAGGAGCGCACCGTAAGGAACAAAAAAAAGACGGGAGACAATTGATAAGCGGAGAGATCGTACCCTTTTACGAAGTTTGCCGAGCCATAGATGAGCTTCGGGTGAGCACTGTGCGCGAGTACCCGCTCCTGCCAAATGAATCAGGAGGACTTTTGACCCCTCAAGTATCTAAAGAACAATTAAATAAATAGTTATATTATTTCAGGAGGTTTCAAAATGAAAAGGACGCTATCGTCAACCTTGTTTATTGTCTTTATTATTTTAGCTTTATTAACTCCTTCCGTTGCACATGCTGCAGACATCAAGATAACGATGGACGGGAGGCTGATATATACAGATGTGCCGCCTATCATTGTTAATGGAAGAGTATTGGTTCCAGTGAAAAACATTTTTGATGCGCTTGGAGGCAGCGTCGAATGGGATTCAGTAAATAATCAAGTTTATGGTTCTAGGGGAGCTCACAAAATTTGGCTCACCATTGGAAATATAGTTGCTTACAAAGGTAACCACGATCCCGTTGCCTTGGATGTCCCTGCCCAAATTATCGATGGCAGGACGATGGTTCCTCTGCGATTCATAGCTGAATCGTTGGGTTGTAATGTAGATTGGGATCCAGTTAACATGGTGGTCTCTATTACATCGCAGGAAACCTCATCTGCAGAGGATGTATTCAACCTAGTGAAGTCCTCCCTTGTAGAAATAAAGAAAGGAGATTCATTGGGAAGTGGCTTTTTCTTCTCAAATGAAGGTGAGATTATCACCAATGTTCATGTTATAAGCGGAACCGGTGATATTGAAATAACAACATATAATAATAAATCTTATAAAGCAGATATTAAAAGCCTAGACCCTATAGAAGACATTGCAATATTAAAACTCGACAACACCAACGATACCTTTAGACCTATTTATAGTTATAAAACGTTTAATACACTGCAGGTAGGGCAAGATGTTATATCTATCGGAAATCCTTTTGGTTTTGAGAACTCAGTATCAACAGGTATCATCAGCGGCATTCGCACAATAGATGATGTCAATCAAATACAAATGACTGCCCCGGTCTCTCCGGGGAACAGCGGCAGTCCTCTATTGACAACAGATGGTGATGTCATTGGTATTACAACTTCTTCAATTGAAGAAGCTCAGAATTTAAACTTCGCTATTCCAATTGATGCATATTTTTCGTTAAAAAGCAACCCTCCAAAAGAAGATAAAAATGAGATTGCTAGATTTCAAACAAATGATAAAGAATGGGAGATATCATTAAATCAAATTAATATGGATGCAGATGATGCATTAATCCAAATTCAAACTGGGGATGAAAGTGGCTTTATGACCTCTCAGGGTCAAGTTATTGCAGAAATCGATACATTGCGAAGCAGTGTTTCTTCCTATACAACAACTAGTCCCGATGTGAAATACTGTCTCGATCTTTACATTAAATGTCTTAATGATTATTACGATGGCAATAAAGAGATGGAAAGTGGAATGCTCAATAATGATACATCGATGGTTGAAGATGCAACACAAAAACTTTCAGATGGAGATGACTATCTTAATGAATATGATCATTATAAAAATAACGTATTTTGCATATTACTTCTTGATCAATAATGTTACACCTATATATAGTTGATGAAATCAGTTAATGACCCACGAAACATAAAACCCGGAATTGATTCCATAAATAGCTTTTACCCCTGATCAGATTTTAACCCCCCTTAAAATTGGAAGTTGTAAAATAGGGAATAGGCTGCAATCCTTGTTACATAATGGTTGTAGCTTATTTTACGTCAGATAAAATGCTTTCATAATATTCGTTATAGGCAGTTGGAAGAGATACTGCTTATGAGGTGAACTACCCCCGCCTCCGCTCTGCTCAGAAGCGGGGACTTCCGAGTAAAGCATCATTGCCGGTGGCTTCCTGCTTCCTCGACCGCTGCCCCGGAGTACCGGGGGTGAGTAGCCCGGGGGAATTACACCCCCAGGCTCTCTCAGAACCGGACGTGAACCTCTCGGCTCATCCGGCTCCCATCATCCAGCCATACATCCCCATTTGCCAGTGAGCGAACATTGATTGCTCCTGCCTGGCAATCCTGCCCAACCATTTGGCCGCTTGGCACCTGTGCGCTCTGAACCTCTTGAACTTTCTTTGCGCCCAGCGGACAAGATACCGGTTTAGGTGATTAAGCACCGGATAAAGCGATGATTTGTAAAAGCGCCCATAATAGTTTATCCAGCCCCTGACTATCGGGTTGAACATTCGGGACAGGTCTTCAAGGGACTTGTCTGACTTGAGCTGTATGCGCCATCCCCGAATGGTCTGCCGCATGTGTTTCTTCGCCTTGTTGCTTACTGCTGGTGTGAAGTTGGTGAAGAGTTCTCCAAGCTTATTCTTGGACATACGGGGGCGAAAGGTGTATCCCAGAAAGTCGAAGCTGGCCTCCGGATAATTCCCCCGCCTCTTGCTATCATGACAATAGATAATGCGGGTTTTGTCCGGATGGAGTTCCAACTTGCATTCTGGCATCCGTTTCTTGAGACTCTCAAGAAGTGCCTCCGCACTTTGCCTGGTATAGCAGTGCGCCACGGCATCATCAGCGTAGCGGGCAAACGGCTTGTCCGGATGGTTCTTGGACATCCACATATCGAAAGCATAGTGGAGGAACAGGTTTGCCAGAACCGGACTGACGACCCCACCCTGCGGAGTGCCTTTAGTGCGCTCCACTACGGTGCCATCCGGCATCTGAAAGGGAGCTTTCAGCCACCTTTCGATGTAGAGGATAACCCAGGGAATGCTGGTATGTCTCCGTACCCCCTTCATCAGCAGTTCGTGGTCGATATTGTCAAACAGACCCTTGATGTCGAACTCCAGCACCCAGTCATACTTCCAGCAGCGCTGGCGTGTGACTGCGAGGGCGCCTATGGCCGATTTTTCCGGTCGATAGCCGTAGGAGTCCGGGTGGAATATCGGCTCCACCTCGTGCTCGAAGTAGATTTTGGCCACCATCTGCGCCACCCGGTCAGCCACGGTGGGTACCCCGAGAATGCGCTTTCCGCCACTCTTTTTGGGTATCTCCACCGCTTTGACGGGCGGAGGGAAGTAGCTACCGGAGGACATCCGGTTCCAGATCTTGTAGAGGTTGTTTTTCAGATCTGCTTCGAACGCCTCCAGGCTTTCATCATCTATTCCGGCTGCCCCTTTGTTCGCTTTTACTCGCTCAAACGCTTTCAGTACCATATGCTTGGGGATATCGTACGACCTCATTTTGTCCGTTGGCTCCTTCCTTTCGGTTGACCACCAAACAAAACTGGATAATACAACCCCTTCGCTCTGCACCCGTTACAGGAGACTCATCGCTACTACGGGTTGTTCCGCCCCTGCCATTCGCATCAGTACTTTCGTCCTCGTGGAGTCCTTCCGCTTGGATTTTTCCCTTCGCATCGAATGGCAGGTTCCCACGTTCCTAACCAAAGCCTGCGCCGCGTTCGCGCCCCCTCTATGCCGGCCACCACCTGAGCAGTAAGCAGGTATCCCTCAGGTTAATCCCAGAGCATAAGACTTCCCTGGTTTTGATGACATCGATAGATTTTACGACACCTGAACGGGGGTTTACTTTTATTCGCCTCCATCGGCACACACCTGACGAGTTCTAGCCTCGCCTTTTCCGCATGTGCTCACTACCGTGGCTTTTAACCGCAGCAGCCTTACGGTGGTTTAGAGCCTCCGCCTGCACGGCGACTCTGAGGGGCCTACCCTCATCTTTGGTTAAGCACGGCTTGGGCTATCTGACGACAGCCCTGCGCCTTCGTGGCGCACGTCTTACACAATCTCCACAGGCGTTAGGTTCGGGGTGAACCAACCCTACCTGAAGCAATATTTGGTTTTTAGGCGGCAGTGAGTATTTTCAGGCCTCGCTCCAGGATCAGTTTGGCGGATACCACGTCCCGGTCCTCTACCAGGCCGCACAGGGGACATTTGTGTATCCTGACCGAGAGATCCTTGAATACCGGATATCCGCAGGTGCATCTCTGTGACGTGCCTTTCGGGTCAACCTTGACGAATTGCTTGCCAAACTTCTGGCACTTGTACTCGGTGTATTTCTGAAAGGCTGACCAGCTAGCGTCATGGATGGATTTCGCCAGACGGCGATTTCGCACCATGTTTCTGACCTGGAGATCTTCCATCACAATGACATTGTGGCCGGTAACCAGGTGATAGCTCTTCTTTATGCAAGAAGTCCTGGCGCTGGTTGGCGATCTTCTCGTGGCATCTTGCAACTTTTGTTTTCGCTTTCCTGCGGTTCTTTAGATCCCTTCTTCTTGCGGGAGAGTTGGCGCTGGAGTTTGCCCAGCTTCTGCTCGGACTTTCTCAAGAACTTGGGAGTTTCGACGGTGGTTCCGTCAGACAGGGCGTAGAAATGGAGCAGCCCCATATCGACGCCGATACTCTTGTAAATATCTCTCATGGTGTGTCCTGGATCGGGAAGTTCCACCGTGAGGTTGGCGTACCACTTGTTGGACTTGCGGATGACGTTGATCTGGAATACCTTCTCGCTCTCGAATGGACGATGGGCGATAATTTTCACGAAGCCGATCTTCGAGAGATAGACAAAGCCCTCTCGCTGAAACGTTTCCCTGACAACGTCTACCTGGGGATAGGTGAATGACCGGTAGTTGTCCCTGTTCCTGAATTTCGGGTAGCCTGCTCTATCCTCGAAGAAATTCTGATAGGCATGATCGAGCCTCCTGAGCACGTCCTGCAGAACCTGGGAGTGAACGGTCTTGTATTCCGGGATCTCTTTCTTGAGAGCAGGCAGGGAGTTCTGCTGCATGGAGTAGGTGACACCCTTGCCGGTAGCTTGGTAGGTGGCGATCCGCTCTTTAAGAGATTTATTATAGAGATGCCGGCAGAGCTTCAGGGTATGGAACATTTTCTGTTCCTGCTCCCAGGTGGGCCGGATCTCAAACCGGTAGACAACCGGCAACGGTTTCACTCCTCCCCTGTGATTCGATGTACTTTTTCAGTGTTTCCAGGGGTGTTCCGCCAGTGGTGAGCAAGCAATAGCTTGGTGACCAGAACATCTCTTTCCACAGCATCTTACGGACCCATGGGAATTCCTTCTTGATCAGTCTGGAAGAAGCGCTTTTGAATGCGTTGATGTACTTGGAGATTTCGGTATTGGGATGGGCTTTGAATAGAATGTGGATGTGATCCCTGTCGTGGTTGTATTCCAGAAAAGTGATGTGATAATTGTTGGACGTACTCGCCAATCTCCTTGATCCGGGTGGCAATCTGCTCATCAATTGCTTGGCGACGGTACTTGACACAGATAATCAGGTGGTAGGTCAGCAAGAATACCGAATGGTTATTGTTGTCCAGCTTCTTCATCGCATCAGCCTTTCACTAATACACGGCTGAGTGTATTATAGCATATATGTTCCCATATCGCCAATACTTGGCGGAGGCAATTCATCTCCCACCTCGTACAATAAGTTTAGTACCGTTAAATCATTCAACCTCTCAATGTAGCCCAACAAGGATCAAAAACGTTCTTTGACAACTGGAAATTGGGTATTCACTTTTGTCGGGGTCACAGGCAAAATGTAGTCGTGAGATTATGTTCTGGGAAGGTATGTCCTACCTTGAGGTTCGACCTCTATCTAAGCCTGACCCCCAGCCCATAACCCGAACCCCTAACACGTAAGTTGCGCAACCTGTCAAGATCCTGTCCAATGGTAGCAGATTGGGTAGAGCAAGGTCTTGACCGGAAAGTGCTGGTTCTGGCGAGGCTGTTGACCGGTTATGGTGCCTGGAACCCCGCATAATCTTTCACAAATCCTCCTGTGGGAGGGGGTGAAACTGATGAAACTGTTTGTCGGTATCGATGTCAGTTTGAAAGATTTCAAGGCCCGGATGTTCGATGTCGAAGGCGAGGAAGTCGCCAAGCGCATTCGCTGCAAGAATGACGATCCGGGCGCCGAGAATTTTGTCAAGTATCTGGTCGAGATCTGTGGCGCCAAAGATGTTGATTGCCTGCGGATCGGACTGGAGGCCACCTCGGTCTACGGCTGGCACCTGCAGATGCACCTGGCCGGCGAGCCCTCGTTTGTTCCCTTCCACCCCCAGGTGCATGTGATCAACCCCAAGGTGGTCCACAACTTCAGAAAACAATACGTCGATGCGCCCAAGGATGACTGGTTCGATTGTCTGGTGATCGCCGACCGTCTCAGGTTCGGGCGACTATCCGAGAGCTGCCAGGTGGACTTCCGCTACCTGCCGCTGCAGAGATTGACTCGTTTCCGCCACCACCTGGTCCAGACCATCACCCGGGAGAAGAACTACTTTCTGAGCAACCTGTTTTTCAAGTTCAATACCATCTGCCAGGACAAGGTGCTGAGCAACACCTTCGGAGCCGCCTCGGAGGCGATCCTGACCGAGTTCCTTTCTCCGGAAGAGATTGCGGCACGACCGCTGGACGAGTTAATCGATATCCTGATGGAGAAGGGAAGAAGTCATTTCACCGATCCCGAAGCCACGGCCAAGGCATTAAAGGCTGCTGCCAACAAAGCCTACAAGCTGCATGCGAGCCTCTTAGAGCCAATTAACCTGGTTCTGGCCACCAGTTTGCAGACCATCCGTACCCTGGAACAGCAGGTAAAGGGTATTGACAAGGCAATTGAGAAAGAGCTGTCACACTTTCAGAACACTTTGCAATCGATACCAGGCATCGGACCCGTATGCGCTGCCGGGCTGATCGCCGAGATCGGTGACATCCACCGGTTCGATGACGAGGCCGCCCTGGCCAAGTTTGCCGGCCTCACCTGGAAGAGACACCAGTCGGGCGATTTTGAGGCCGACGACACACCGCTTACGAAGACCGGAAATGTATACTTGCGCAATTACTTTGTGCTGGCAGCCAACAGTGTTCGCATTCGTGATTCCAAGTTTGCCGAGTTCTATCACCGAAAGTTTAAAGAGAGTACCACTCACCATCATCGCCGTGCCTTAGTTTTGACCGCACGAAAACTTGTGCGGGTGGTTGATGCTCTGCTACGCAGCAACCAACTATACTTGCCTCAGGGGCAGAGAAAGGTGGTTTAGGTTGCCGGCCAGGGTGGGTTCCCTGCTGCATATAGCGGCGGCTTCATATATCCCGCATCGACCGTCCTGTAGGGTTTATCCTGAAAGACCGCAGCGGGTGAGACGCGACAGTACGTGAAGCAGTAAATCGCCATCTGGCCATTGACCCACAACTGAAGATCCACTTATGCTGCTTTTTCCCATCTGCCTCCGGAAACGAGCTTAGTGATTGCTGCGCTTTATTTGAAAAATTACCTAGATATTTTGGTCCTTGGATCTTGACATATTACCGTAAGGCTTAGAGGATGGGAGACTTCTTGCCGAAAAAGGTTAAATAAAGACTGAGGAGGTGCACGATGCATGTCCATATTTTCAATTACTTTAACCCATGGGTTCTGAGCATCTTGATTATATGGAGCCTTGTCTGGAAAGGGATCGCTTTGTGGCACGCAGCACGCGTAATGGTCAAACTGCTTGGTACGTGGTTATGCTCATTGTGAATACGGTAGGCATCTTGGAGATAATTTACCTCTATTCTTCAGGCCCAAGAAAACCTCAGAAGCTAAAAACCCATAATTATTTGTCGCAACCGGTGTAGAAAATTGTAAACCCCCGGGCTTCGATATGCTCCGGGGGTTTCATTTCTAAAAACCCCGCTTCCTGTTTCATTGAGCGCTGCATCCTCTCAGGAAGCGCTCCCTCCAAGTGCCCGCCGCATCTGCAGCACCTATTCACGAAAAAAAGCACCCATCAAATCGTAGTAGTAGCCTGGACACGGGCCAAAATTGTTGAGCAGAGCCTGCGGGTCAAACCGCCCGGAAACGGAGTCACGCAAGAGACAGGCCATACCGTAGGAGTTGCTTAGAAGCCTGCCCCCTTCAGGGGTTAGTGAGTGTCACAGGTAATCAGGTTGCGTGGAATATTTTAAAATGTGATTCTTCTGGCTGTGCGTAGAATCGATATGACTTCTTAGCTGAACCACAGCCTTTTCCAGGCTCTCTGTGGACAAGCTCCCTCCCCATAACACCCTGCCGTGAAATTCCTTGTCTTCGAGATAAAAGCTGAACATGACAATTTCTTCGCACATGGTTCTTAGTGATTTGCCCGCATACACCTTAAAATCATGGGACTCTTTGCGCACCGCTTTCTTTTTTTTCGGTTACAGGAATATATTCTTTAATAATCTTGGGGATATGTTTTTTAATTTCCAGGTAAGCCCTTTCACTCAATTCTCTATTAATAGAACCAAGGGTATATACATTTTCCGCCTGCATTTCGACTCCTTCATGCGAAGAGCACTTGCCGCACCAGATGATGGCTGAATCACATTCCTCCCATAGGCTGCCCCTGGAGATAATCCTCATCTTGGTGCCTGGGATGAAATCCTTCTCAGATATTAGCTTGTCCACGGTCTCATCCATGCAACTTACCTCCATAAAAATTCGTTGATTTAAATATTACCTCTTTTCAGAAAAATATCCAAAACCCCTTGCTCCTCGATATGAGCCTTTAATCTGAAGCAGGTGGCAAAAGCCACGGCTTGCATTGAGATAATAATCGTAACAGTCCAAGAAAGAAAGCAACTGCCTCCGAAACAGTTATCACTTCGGTATATTCTACCCGGTTGTTCCGCTCCTGTCGAACATTGCGGTTGTTTGATGACGATTTTGCGCATCCGGGTTAAGGTCAAAGGGGCAATACCGAAATAGATAGTGGAAAAGGGATACATCCTCTACGAGGTATCGGATACACCGCTTTAAGGTAAGGGAACACACCATCTTCGAGGGAATGTCCCTTTGCAACACCACACAAGCCAAATACCGGGAGTGAGTTAAATGGCGGAATCACTGAACAAAACATTCTGCTAGCAGGCCTGCCAGTTAAACGACAGCCATCGATAAGACATTTTTTTGCAAAATATTAAACCCGCAATTGCTTGCGGGGCAAGGGTTTTAAGTGGATTCAAGGAGGGATTCGAACCCCCGACCGCCGGATTAGAAAGAAGACATGATATCAGGAAGCAGGCCGGTTGATTGCAGAACCAGACCGGCCCACGATGGATCTTATGATGAAAAAGAATTAGCCTTTCCCTAAAAAGAAACTCTAGAAAGAAACTAGAAGGGAGCGAATTTAAATGAGACACATGCAGGCGGAAATTCATCTCGTAACTCGGATAAACAGTTTTCCTGAGCTGCTTTTTCTTATAATTCACCAGCCAGCGGTCAAGCCACTCACCGACAGTGACCTTATCCTGATCCAGCCTGGTGCCCAGGCTCTTTTCCATCTCTAATTTGAGCAGCTTTTCTTTGACTTCCACCTGCGTTTTGCCATATACCGCCTTGCGCTTCGGCTTTCCAGTAACCGGGTCATGGCTCACGGTGATCGCTGCCGCATAACATTTTTTTGCTTCAAACCAGTAGATAGAGCCTTCGCCATTCGCCCGCCGCCGCGCCTTCTTTTTCGGCATTATTGCAACCCCCCTCGATCCAGTGGTTCGTTTTTCCAATCATGTAATAATTATAATACCAGAACAATTGTTTGTAAATATTCACATCGTTACTCGGGGGATGCCGCTTTTCATACTACCCCACTACTCCCTGAGCCGAGAATACCAGGTCATGCTGTCTGCCGCTCGAACCAGGCGCGCAGGGCATCCCTGTTAATTCTCCACCCCCTGCCCACTCTCAAGGCCGGGCCGCCTTTGGTATGGCAGATTTCCAGCATCCGCCGATACCCGACTTTACAGAAGCGGGCGGCTTCCGGAATGGTCAGGATCGCATCTAGCGAATCCCAGTCCATGCCTTTGTTCACTGTCTGCAGAGTATTACCATTTTTGTTGCTCATTAACCAGCTTCCCTCCTCTCCGTCTTTAAACTCGGGAAACTCCTAAATGGCTGCTAAAGCTACCTCTATCTGTATAATGTTTTCGTTTGCTAACATTATAGCAAGAACTCGGGTGCATATGCAACCATTATTTCACAAAGAATTTGCTTATTCTTCGTGTGATGGGTTATACTTGTGGTAACAAAGGCGAACAAGGTGGGGTGAGCGGCATGGAGTTCAAGGAATACTTGAAGCAGTTGAGAGAGGCTAATAAATTGTCATTGCGGAAGTTGGATGCCATGTCGGGGGTGTCCCACGTCTACCTATCTCAATCGAGAACGGCAATAGAGGCGTCCCGTCACCGGATGTGCTCAAGAAGCTGGCCGCCCCGCTGGGCGTCACCTACAGAGAACTGATGCGAGTTGCCGGTTACTTGGGCGAGGATTCGCCCGCCGTGCCCACCCTGGATGAGGAATGGCCAGAGGTCGCCAGTGTCCTTCGCGGGTCCGGCAAAAGAATGACGCCGGAAGACAAGCGGAGAATAGCACGGATCATCAAGGCTGCCATCCCGGCTGACGATGAAGGAGAGTGAACGGCAATCTGGCCGTCGTAATCGCTGACAATGCTACCCGGATGGCCTCTTCCATACCTGGCACAGTTGCGGCGGATCTGGCAAGTCCCAGGGGCTTAAATGCAGGGTGAGATTAAAAAAGGGGCCTGGCCCCCCCGGATGAAGCGGGGAGGACACAGGCCCCTTGTGTTCTAAGCTCTTCTTAGAGGGCTTGCTTCTTAGGCTTTATAGCGAATTGTTCGCGTTCGGCAGGAGTCAATTTTTCAACATCCTTGCCGTTTGCTCTGGCCCATTTGATCATGTCGGCAATTCTGTAAGGTGGCAACTCGTACATTGGTTTAACGTAGCCGCCTGCTTCGGATGCGGCATCGTCAAGCTCGATTGCCTTTTTAATATATTCCTTATCTAACATTGGTGTCACCTCCGACGATATGGCTGCCAATTTCAAGCCAGTTAAAATGCACAATTGTGGTCAATTACTCTCACAAAACTTCTCTCTCGATAGCCTGACGAATAAGCCTTTGATAAGGGATTCCTTCGCGCTTCGCTTTATCCTGCACAGCCTTGAAAAGATCTTCTGGCAGACGCAGGCTGATAGCCTTATCTTTGGGCTTAAATTCAAACCTTGTCATTCTAAAGCCGGAAAGATCGTATTCCGTCAAGTCTGCTGTCGCAACAAATTTTTCGGCTTCTTCGTCGGTCTTAAACGTCGGTATTTTCTTTTTCATAATAGGCAGCCTCCTTCTTATGCATATAGCGGGCGCTGATTGGACGAATGAGGGTATCATCCTCATGCTGGCGCAGGGTGAAGACAATAAACAGATACCTACCTTCTTCCGTCTTGCCAATAGCCTGAAAACGATAGTTTCTTATGTGCTACATCCGGTGAAACAGCAAAATCATGTGATAAAGCAAATTCGATTTCTGTGGTAGAAACGCTGTGTTTCTGGCACTTTGCGCGGTTACCCTCATCCCATTGAAAGCCTGAAAACTGCATTTTTTCCATATGCTAATTATATACATATGTATATACAGATTGCAAGGGGGCTCTTTATTCTTAAATTTATTGTTTGAAGCTGCGGTTTTGAACAGGACACAACCTTCGTCCGACGATATATGTGTCTTGTTGACACTGCTCGCTAAAATACCAAAACGCTGTATTTGCCAATATAATAAAATAGATGCATTGATCCGCGATCAATTTTAATGTTCACTCTTGCCTACTGTTTGCAAACCCGGTTGCAAATGGCAGCCACTCCCTGGCAACCCACGCCCGTGAACGGGGACAATGACCGAAAAGGGGATGGTTTTCCGGTATCATAATTTCCAGTGTTCTCATGCCTTTGGCCACCATTGAACTACCTCTTTCACTTAGAACCTCTGAGTACATGTTTCGCTATTACGTGAAAGGAACTTTGTAAAAAGACTCTAGTTCAGGAGTATCAACACATTGGGTGTTCCGTAGAGTTGCCCATCATAAGTTCTCCTTCTCTGAATAGGCGCACTTGGACTATCGGATTTACCAGACGGTCATACATGCAAAAGGGGGAACAACGTAGTAGTTGGATGGGGGTGACACCCCAAAAAAAAGATTAAAAAGGTTTACTGCTATACTACTGCTATACTGAGGGGAAATTTTAAAGGCTCCCGAACCTCGGGAGCCTTGCTATATCTGGCGTCCCAGGAGGGATTCGAACCCCCGACCGCCGGATTAGAAGTCCGATGCTCTATCCAGCTGAGCTACTGGGACGGATGATCGATGCCACGGGTTCATTGCTATTCCAATTCTTAGCTATTCCAATTCTTAAAATAATGGAGCGGGTAGCGGGAATCGAACCCGCGTACTCGGCTTGGAAGGCCGACGCTCTGCCATTGAGCTACACCCGCATGTTTGCACCTATTATTTTAGCATATGAATATCTACACGGCAACGGTTGCGGCCAAGTACACCGGCAAACCTGCCAGTCAAGTCTTGGCCAGAGCGCTGCCTCATGGAGCGCTCTCCGCTTATTCGAGGTGTCTTGGGCCCGTTTCTTGAGCCTCAGACTGCCGGGCGGCCTGCTGCTTATAGAGATGCGCATTGGAGATTATGTATTCATGCCAGCCTGATAAAAACTACAGACGACTAAAGCTTGCAGTCAGGCTGTTTGCAAAGAAGAGAGGAGAGCTGATTTAAAAATAAAGGCTTTTCGGAAAATCGTGTTGTTAGCCATTAAAAGCGTTTATTGCCATTCACCTGTAAATCGGATTAATCTGTTGTTTTATGTAAGTAACTGGTAATATAAATATCATGGATTTCATTAGAGGGACAGAAGGATTTTGGAAAGCAATAAGTGAGGAACTTTACATATGGTACTATATATGGTATCATATTTAAGGGATAGGAGTTGGTTCCTTTGTCCAAATTGGAAAAGCTGCTGGAGGGGATAAAGAATAATCCTAAAACTGTCAGGTTTGAAGAACTGGACAAATTGCTTATCAGGGCGGGATTTAAAAGAAGACAGTCAAAGAAAGGGTCAAGCCATTTCTATTACACCAAAGATGATAAAACAATCTCAGTTCCATTCAGAAAACCTTATATTTTAGATACCTATGTGTTAGAAGCTATAGACCTAATCGGTGATTATTTCACTGATGACGAAAAAGACTGAGTGCCCACCAAAGATCGGGAGGTTATTGGAATGAAAACTTTTGAGTATTACATGTCGTTACCCTATACAATAATTGTCAGGCCATCATCCGAAGGCGGCTATGTGGCAAAAATAGCCGAATTGCCGGGATGTTTAACCCAGGGTGATACTTTGGATGATGCTATAAAAATGATTGAAGACGCCAAAGCCGGTTGGATCGATATTGCTCTGCAAGACGGAAAGGAAATACCAGAACCAAATAATGATCAATTCAGCGGAAGGTTCAATGTCAGAATACCTAAATCATTGCATCGAGAATTAGTTGCCCGGGCACAAGAGGAAAATGTCAGCTTGAACCAATTAGCTGTCTATCTTCTATCTTCTCGCGTCATCAAAGACAGAATTAACCACCAGAAGTGAGATGTTTGATGATCAACGGAAGTATAATAAAAAAGGGACAGAGCATTATACTCTTCCCTTTGCTTATCAACTGGTCGGGGTGGGGAGATTTGAACTCCCGACCTCTTGGTCCCAAACCAAGCGCGCTGCCAAACTGCGCTACACCCCGCAAGAATTATCCCTATTTTACCATTTTCTTATTGATATACCTGGTTCATCTTCTTATTTAATTTCACTATGCTAAATGAAAAGATAACAATTTTGGCCTCGATCTTGGTCCTCTTACAAAAGTATATTTGGGATGTGCGAATGCACCAAGCGCCTCTAACTGCGCTGCACCCGGCGACATTAATATATCATGCCAGGTTGAATAGCTCAACCCCGCAGCGGCCCTCCCGGATTTCCATCGAGGCGCAAGTGTATTGACCCGGTATGCGCGGCCAGGCCACGCTCCCCGGATTCAGGTAGTGGATGCCCCCTATCTCCTCGTTCAAGGGCACGTGCGTGTGACCGAAGATCACAATGTCAGCTCCGATCTCGCGTGCACGGTAGTCCAGACGCAACAGGCCCTGCTTCACACCGTACAGGTGGCCGTGGGTCAGGTAGATCCGGCTGCCGCCTATCTCCAGCAACTCCTCGCGGGGTCCGGGAACGTAGCGGTCGCAGTTGCCGACCACCGCCCTGACTTCAAGGCCGAACTCTGCCGCCAAGTACAGGGCGTCCCTATAGAAATCGCCGGCATGGATCACCAGTTCGACTGCCCCCATAGTCTTGACCGCCTGCTCTACCCTGCCGACGTCTCCATGCGAATCACTCAAAACCCCGACTCGCACCCTCAGGCCCCTCCAGTTCGCCCCGCAACAAGGAAAATAGGATCTCCCTGGCGTTTTGCATCGCCTGGGCGCGGTGGCTGATCCGGTTTTTGACCGGATTTCCCAGCTCTGCAAAGGTGTGGCCCAGGGACGGCACCAGGAATACCGGATCGTAGCCGAAGCCTCCGCTGCCGCGAGGTTCCCTCGTGATCCGGCCATCGCAGACGCCCTCGCTCAGGTATTCACCGCCCGCCGGCGTGCAGATGGCGATCACGCAGCGAAAGCGCGAGTGCGCCGACTTGCGGGAACACCATCCAGTGCCTCCAGCAGTTTTTTGATATTGGCCTTGTCGTCACATTCCGGGCCGGCGTAGCGTGACGAGTAAATGCCGGGGGCTCCCTTCAGGTAGTCCACCTCCAGCCCGGAGTCATCGGCCATCGCCACCAACCCTGTGCCTACTGCTGCGGCGCTGGCTTTCAGCAGGGCATTCTCCTGGAAGCTGGCCCCGGTCTCTTCAATTTCCATCAGTCCCGGGTAATCTATCAGGGAGCGAATCTCCAGCGCCCCGCGATCTTTAGAGCAGACACCCGGCGGGTACCCACCCTGCAGCAGTGCTTTAAATTCAGCGATCTTGCCCGCGTTGCGGCTGGCGATAAGCACGCACGCCGCGTATCCGGCCATCTGTGATCACCGTTCCATTCAAAGCTTACCTGAGAAGCCGTCCGCTGAAACTATCGCCCCAACCGTACGCGGTGCTCATCATTCGGACCCAGCAGCTCCCTCTGGAAGGCAATCAGCTGTTCCGTTCCACGGGCTGCCAAGGCCAGCATGTCCAGCAGCTCCGCTCCGGAGTATGGCTGCCCCTCAGCGGTGCCCTGGATCTCCACGTACTGCCCGCTTCCTGTCATCACCACGTTCATGTCGACCTCTGCCTGGGAATCCTCTTCAAAGCATAGATCCAACAGCAATTCCTTTCCAACCTTGCCCACGCTTATTGCCGCCACGTAGTCCCGCAGCGGCAGCTCGCCGATGGTTCCCTGGGCCGCCAGCCCGCGCAGGGCATCAACCAGGGCTACGTAGGCGCCTGTGATCGCCGCCGTCCGGGTCCCCCCGTCCGCCTGGATGACGTCGCAGTCGATCCATGCCGTACGCTCCCCCAGTTTATCGAGGTCAACTACCGCCCTCAACGATCTCCCCACCAGGCGCTGGATCTCTGAGGACCGACCGTTCAACCGGCCCCTGGTGATGTCGCGGGGCGTGCGCACCTGGGTGGAGCAGGGAATCATGCTGTACTCTGCGGTTACCCAGCCTCTGCCTTTTCCCTTAAGGAACGGAGGCACCTTGTCCTCCACGCTCGCAGCACATATCAGCCTGGTTTCCCCCATGGTGATCAGTACCGAGCCCCCGGCATATTTGAGAAAATTGCGCTGCATCGTAACAGGCCGCATTTCGTCCGGTTTTCTTCCTTCCCGGCGCATGACACCAACTCCTAAACCTATTTTTCCAAATCTTATCATAGTAACCGGCTGCACTCAAGCTGCGCCGTGAATCTTAATTATCCATAGCTTTATATGCATCCTCTTGCTTAACCGCCGTCCGCCAGTAATCCAGCAGATCGCTCATGGTTTCGACAAAGGAAATCCGCGGCTCCCAGCCGGTCAGATCGCGGAACTTGGCGGCATTCCCGACCAGTACCGGCACGTCTGAAGGCCGCATCAACTCGTGCGCCAACTGCACCTCGATGCTGCATCCGGCTTTGGCCAGCACCACATCCAACACCTCGCGGATCGTGTAGGCACTGCCGGAAGCAACCACGTATGCCTCTCCCGGCTCACCCTTTTCAAGCGCCAACCAGTAGGCCCTGACCATGTCGCGGACATCGGTGAAGTCCCGGCGGGCATCCAGGTTCCCGCAGCGCAGCACCGGCGGGCGTTTGCCGGCCTCGATCTCCGCCACCTGCTTGCAGAAGCTGGAGGTCACAAAACTATCGCCCCGCCGCGGCCCGGTATGGTTGAAGGCACGGGTGCGCACGACATCAAGGCCGTAGGAAGCATGGTACTGGTACCCCAGCAGGTCCTGGGCGACCTTGCTCACGGCATATGGAGAGAGCGGCCGGAACGGATTGCTCTCGCTGATCGGCAGTTCGTCAGGATAAACCATGCCGTACTGTTCGGATGAGCAGGCGATCTGCACCCGCGCCTCCAGCTTGAGCTGGCGCATTCCTTCAAATATGTTGAGCTGGCTGAGGATGTTCGTGGAGATGGTCTCCTCCGGCGCTTTCCAGGAAGCAGGAACGAAGCTCTGGGCGGCCAGATGGAAGATATAGTCCGGGGCCAACTCCTCCAGCATCTTCCTCACTGCGAAAGGGTCCCGCAGGTCACACTCGTGCAGTTCCAAACTGGGGATCAGATGGCTGATATTGTTCAAACGGCTGCGGGTACGCACCGTTCCGTACACTTTCACCCCCGGTTTTTGCAGGCACAGTTCGGCCAGGTGGCTGCCTACAAACCCGGTTATTCCTGTAATCAATACCTTCAACTCGATCTCCCCCGATGCATAGATGATTGACTTCAAGCGATCGCGCGAGCAGGCCGGGCAGCAGCTATTTTCCGCAGCGAGAGAGCATGTCTTTATGATCCTTGCCGCTGACAGCAATGCGCAAAAAACCTTGATCATAATATGCATGCCATTATTTAGCAGTTACACTTGGGGGCATCATTTTTAGACTTTCCTCATCACCAGCTTCCGGACGACTCCGTTCCAATTCCCCCTGGCTCGGCCTCACTGTCCGATCAAGCTGAATTAGCGATTGTTTTAATTTAAAGACTGTTCCGATTATGAATAAACCGACTCGCAGCGTTTAAGAAGGGTAACGCCTTGATCCTGGCCGACATATTGTATAAAGGCAACATCTGGTAAAACCGAGTTGAATTTGCTCTGAGCTGATGAAGACTGAGAAAATAATCATCTTTCGGATAATGTCCGCCGGATGAGAGCAGGCAGTTGGCGGATAAGATGGATAATCCAGTCAATAGCATAAATCAGGAAATAAACATCATCATGGTCGATGGCTGGGAGTGAGTCGGAATTGTTGATATCGCAACTTTGTAAAGAGAGCGACTTTGATGCTGAATGGTTTAACGACGCCAGAACGTTTCTGTTTCAACCTTTTCAGGTGTATATCCGTCATTACATTGAGACCAATCTCCATCACTTAGATGCAAAAGCACTGCTTCCAATTTTATATCATCGCAAGTTGTGGGAATTCTGCTACATTTACCGGGCGCTATCGGAAAGAGGTCTGCTGATTCCCGGTAGCAGAGGCTTGGGGTTTGGGGTGGGCAGGGAGCCGCTGGTTTCGTTGTTTGCATCTCGCGGCTGTGAAATCACAGCCACCGATCTGGATCTGGAAAGCGCTCAGAATGCAGGATGGGCGGGTTCCGATCAGCATGCTGACGGCATCCCTTGCATGAATGAATATGGCCTATGCGATCCGGCTGCTTTTGATAGGCTGGTTACCCTTGAAAATGTCGACATGAACCGGATTCCGGATCAACATGCCCATCAATTCGATTTTACCTGGTCATCCTGCTGCTTCGAGCACTGCGGCTCCATCGAACTGGGCAAGAGATTCCTGATCAATCAGATGCAATGCCTGCGGCCTGGAGGCATCGCGGTTCATACCACGGAATACAACCTTTCTTCAAACGATGAGACGATTGAACAGGGCCTTATTGTGCTGTTCAGAAAAAGGGACATCGAAGATATAGCGCAAACGTTGAGAGCCCTGGGACACGGGATCGATATCGACCTGGACTCAGGCGTAGAGTTAAAAAACGCCTGCGTCGACCTGCCTCCCTACACCTTCAACCCGCACCTCAGGCTGCAACTTCTTAAGTGGGCGTCAACCTCCCTCGGATTGATCATAAAAAAGCCAAGCGGGTGATGGCGCCTGGGATTTTCGATAAGTTCTCGATCATGAAGGGAAGATGCAGTAGTGCACCATTGTGACAATAGCCAGCAATACTCCGGCTTGGCTGCTCGCCTTCCTGAGTTAAAAAAAGCTCAATCCGACAGCAAAGGGCTCTGTGTGGCCTGGGCGGGCCTGGTTTATAACTCGGCCGGCTTCGGCCATGAGGCCCGGTCTCTCATCTGCGCCCTCAACCGGTCCGGCTTGCAACTCAAAGTAATATCTTTGGGAGACAAGGAGGATGGCCTGCTGCCTCCCCAAGAACTGGCGCTGCTGCAGACTATGGAGCGCCTACCTGTCGACATCTCCCAGGTACCAGTGATCCAGCACGTCCCCTTCGACTTATACAAAAAGGAAATCCGCGGCCGGATCAATATCGTCAGGACGATGTTCGAGACTACCGGCATCCCGGATCACTGGGTGCAAACGCTCAGTCAGCAGGATGAGGTCTGGGTGCCCGGTAGCTTCAATGTAGATACGTTCAGCGCCTGCGGCGTTCCGCGTCACAAGCTGCGAGCGATCCCTGGCGGCGTCAATGTCAGCGTTTTCCACCCGGAAGCACCCCCGCTGGATCTGGGGCCTAAAGAGGGTTTTACTTTCCTGTCTAATTTTGTCTTCAGCGACCGCAAAGGATGGGACCTGCTGCTAACGGCTTACTTTACAGAGTTCAAACCGGAGGAGGATGTTTCATTGTTGATCAAAACATACGGCGATAAGGCATCCATCAGAGCCCGGCTTGGGTACTTCATTTCATCTCGTTTTAACCAGCAACGGCTACCCCGGCACCGCGTTATAATTGCGCGCCTGCACAGCAGCATACTGCCGGGGCTCTATACGGCCTGCGATGCCTTCGTGCTGCCATCGCGAGGGGAGGCCTGGGGACTGCCCTTTATCGAGTCCATGGCCTGTGGTTTGCCCACGCTCGGCACGAGGTGGGGCGGCAATCTGGAATACATGAACGATGAGAACAGCTACCTGATCGAGATTGAAGGCATGGAAGATGTTCCGCAGTATGTCGACGTACCGGTGCTGATCGGTCACCAATGGACAAAACCGAGTGTGGAGCACCTCCGGCAACTGCTACGCCATGTTTTCGAACACCGCCTAGAGGCAAAAGAAATGGGGCAACGAGGGCGTGTCGATATCTGCCGGCAGTGGACCTGGGAACAGGCTGCGGAGAACGCCCGGGTCGAGTTATTAAAATACAGCTGTTAGCGGCGTGGCGGCTCTGCGGCGTCAGTGCAGGAAATAGGTAACATCTTCCTTCAGAGTGAATACTCTAAACAATACCGGGATCATACAGAAACAGAGAAAGGGGTATCAATACTATGCATATTTTATTCGTTATCCCTCCGGTGGAAATAGGAAACAGGCTGTGGGCAATCTATCCCCCGCTCGGCATCATGTATATGTCCTCGCTGTTGAAACAGGAAGGCCATCAAGTCGACTACATCGACGGGACCCTCGACGATTACGCGGCGTTAACTTTTGCACAACTGGTGCAGGCTATCCACCCCGATCTGATCGGTATCAGCGTCAACGCCTATCAGATGAAGTACTGCCGGGAGTACGTGCAGAAGCTGCGCGCCAGCGGCCTGAACATACCCGTGGCCATCGGCGGCCCCTTCGTCTCGTGTGTAGGGGCTGCCATTTTTGACTGTGTACCGGGCGCAGACTTCGCCGTTGTTGGCGAGGGGGAGTACGCCATGCTTGACCTGGTGCATCATTTAGAAGGCAAATGCGCCATCAGTCAGGTCAGAAACCTGCTCTTCACACAGGATGGTGCGGTGAAGCAGAATCAGGTCGAGCGCATCGCAGACATAAACATGCTCCCCCTGCCGGACTACGACCTTGTCGATCACTACATTACACGCTATATAGGCGCCTATCCTACCGTCTTCAAGCCGTCCTTCGATATCATGTGCACCCGGGGCTGCCCCTTTGCGTGCAAATTCTGCTCCTCCCCAACGATTTGGCATAGCAAAGTCACATTCCGCAGCATCGACTCGGTGATAGCTGAAACTGCAATGCTGGTGCGTCGCTACGGCGCCAAAGAGATTTTCTTCCAGGATGATACGTTGAACTCCAGAAAAGAATGGTTTACAGATCTTTGCGACCATCTGATCAGTACCGGCCTGAGCAAAGTCACCCGTTTCCGGGTGCAGTTCCGGGTCAACGAACAGATGGTCAGCGAGGATATCATAGCGAAGGCCAAGGCTGCCAACGTCTGGCTGATCTTCTACGGTGTGGAAAGCGGCAATCAAGGCATCCTGGACGGCATGCAAAAGCGGACCACCGTCGCTGAAATCGAACGGGCATTCAGGCTTACTGCCGAAGCCGGCATCAAGAGCCTTGGTTCTTTCATAGTCGGCTATCCCGGAGATACACCGCACACCATCAACGACACCTATCTGCTGGTGACCAGGATCAAACCTGATTTTGGCGGCTTTAACGTGGCGACGCCGTTCCCCGGCAGCAGCCTCTATGATGAGGTAGTTGCCGCTGGCCTGCTCGATGACAACAGTTGCGACCTTACCAAGTACAATGCCTTGGAGTGCAGAATCCGGACCAAGGAGCTATCCCATCAAGAACTGGTTAACTATGCAGTTACAGGGATCAACTTGCTGTTGAAAGTGGCTGCGGCTAAAAATAATTCTTGACGATAGATCGGCAATACGGCAGGTAAAGCAATCTTAGGTCGGAATGACGGAGGTGGTTTCGGAAAACATGGTAAACAACGAGCGGATAAATCTGATCTGGACGGGCGTCCCTTACGACCCCACCGGTTACGGTGAAGAGGCGAGAGGATTCATCTGGGCGCTCGATCAGTGTCGCCTAAATCTCAAAATAAGCCCACGGTCCTTTTATTTTGGAAAAGATCTATTAACTTCCGAACAGCTGCTTCGGTTTGCAGAACTGGAAAGAACCGACCTCGATCCCAGCCAGGCAATCGCTGTCCATCATTTCCCCGCCAATTTTTTTGGCGAACAGGTCCGGGGCCGAATCAACATTGGCCGGACCATGATCGAGACCGACCGCATACCAGGGGACTGGGTGGAGCCATGCAACCGGATGGATGAGATCTGGGTGCCCAGTCACTATAACGCAGGAACCTTCGCCAGTTCAGGCGTGCCCCAGCATAAATTCCGCGTTGTTCCAGGCGGAGTAGACGTGAATACCTTTCACCCCGCAGCACTCCCTCTGGAACAGAGGCAAAAGGGCTTTGTCTTTCTCTCAGTCTTCGGCTGGTTTGACCATAAGGGCTGGGATCTTTTGCTCACGGCCTACTGTACCGAATTCAAGCCGGAAGAGGATGTAATGCTGGTGATCAAGACTCTTGACTATATAAATCATCCCACCCCTATTGAGGAGCAGATCACCTGGATTACCGATTGCCTGGGCTTGAAGCAACAGGCGATCCCGCATTTTCACATAATTAGCTCCAGCATGGCCGGCAGTCTGATGCCAGGCCTATACACAGGTTGCGATGCCTTTGTCCTGCCGTCCCGCGGAGAGGCGTGGGGGCGCCCTTACCTGGAAGCCATGGCCTGCGGCCTGCCTGCCATAGGCACGAGATGGGGCGGCAATCTGGAGTTCATGAACGACGAGAACAGCTATTTGATAGAGATAGAGAGGCTCGAGGATATTCCAAGCAATGTTGATATGAAGCTCTATCGGGGTCACAAATGGGCGAAACCCAGCTTGGCGCACCTTCGCCAGCTGATGCGCCACGTATTTGAGCACCGCCAGGAAGCGGGGGCCAAGGGAATGAAGGCGCGAGAGGATGTCTGCGGGCAGTGGACCTGGGGGCATGCGGCATCTGTGGTGATGAGGGAACTAGCTAAATACGGATGAACTCGACCCTGCCCCCACTGCTGGAGGATGAACCATGAAAGGCGAAAAAAAATTAGACCTGGTCTGGGTGAGCGAGTATTACAACCCCACCGGTTACGGTGAAGAAGCGAGAGGGTTCATCGGCGCTCTCGACCCGGGCCTATTTAACCTCGGCATAATTTCACTTTTCTACGGTAAAGTTGAAGGCATTTTAACTAATGAAATGGAGGCAAGACTGGCGCTACTGGAAAGAGCGCCTGTCGAAGCGACAAAGGCTGCGATCATACAGCACCGGGCCGCCTTCCAGTTCGACAAGGATATCAGGGGGCGGGTGAATATCGGCCGGACCATGTTCGAGACCGACCGCATTCCGGATGACTGGGTCGAACAGTGCAGATTGATGGACGAGATCTGGGTGCCCTCTCGCTTTAACATGGAAACCTTCAACCGTTCCGGCGTTCCCCATGATAAATTACGAGTGGTCCCGGGGGGGGTAGACATTGACGCCTACCATCCTTCAGCACCGCCGTTGGCACTGGGAAATAGAAACGGCTTCGTTTTCCTGTCAGTATTTGACTGGGCTGACCGTAAAGGTTGGGATATCTTGCTCACGGCCTTCTACGACGAGTTCAAGTCAAAAGAGGAGGTGATGCTGCTGATCAAGACATACAAGTACTGTACTCCCGGCTCCATCAGTGGGGAGTTCAAGCACTTTCTAAAGAACCGGATGGGCTCACTGCAGCAGAGCTTTCCCAAGGTTCGCATCCTCGACTGTGAGATGCCCAGCGCCTTGATGCCCGGCCTCTATACTGCATGCGATGCCTTTGTCCTGCCCTCGCGTGGAGAATCCTGGGGCCGGCCGTATATGGAAGCCATGGCTTGCGGACTGCCAGTGATCGGCACAAACTGGAGCGGCAATCTGGAGTTCATGAACGAGGATAACAGCTATCTGATAGAAATTGAAGGCCTCGAAGATGTGCCTGGCAATACGCTGCTCTACTCGGGCCATAAGTGGGCAAAACCGAGCGCAGAGCACCTCCGCCAGCTGATGCGCCATGTCTATGAGCACCGCCGGGAGGCGCGAGCGAGGGGAGCAAAGGGAAGGGCGGATGTGTGCCAGAAGTGGACCTGGAATCATGCAGCGTCTGCAGTCGTACGCGAGCTGACAAAATACGCTTTTCCTCCCTCATAAAAAAGCCAATGCAAAGTGACATTTTATATATCCATATCATACCATATTAAGGCAGTTCTTCCTTGGATTACAGGGTTGATGACCACCTTTTGTTGCCGATCCCTTTTCAGCAGCCCAACTAATATCGAGAGAGGTGAGCGAGATGAATGAAGAACCAAAAGCAACGCCAACAGGGTTCCCCGACCAGAATGAAAAGTTTGTAAAAAATAATGGAGGGGCGCCTTCCATCCAGGAGGATGAGCTATCGGAAAGGCCAGATTGCTGCGAAGGCAATGAGGGCGCCCTTTTCCTGGATATCTGTACTAATATCCTCTATCGCTGCAACGGATCCAAGTGGGTACCCATATATGGGGTTACGGGCGCAACCGGGGCTACGGGAGCAACCGGCGCACGACTCGCACTGGAGCCACGGGAGCTACTGGCGGTACGGGCGCAACCGGTACCACGGGGGCGACCGGGGCAACTGGACCATCAGGTGGGCCCACCGGTCCTACCGGAGCGACTGGGGTTACGGGCGCAACCGGCGCTACGGGAGCAACAGGCGCCACTGGAGCCACCGGTGCGACTGGGGCAACTGGAGCCACGGGAGCTACTGGCGGTACGGGCGCAACCGGTACCACGGGGGCAACCGGGGCAACTGGACCATCAGGTGGGCCCACCGGTCCTACCGGAGCGACTGGGGTTACGGGCGCAACCGGGGCTACGGGAGCAACAGGCGCCACTGGAAACACCGGTGCGACCGGAGCAACTGGAGCCTCGGGAGCTACTGGCGGTACGGGCGCAACCGGTACCACGGGGGCGACCGGGGCAACTGGACCATCAGGTGGGCCCACCGGGTCCTACCGGAGCGACTGGGGTTACGGGCGCAACCGGCGCTACGGGAGCAACAGGCGCAACTGGAGCCACGGGAGCTACCGGCGGTACGGGAGCAACCGGTGCCACGGGAGCATCAGGCGCCGGTTTGTCGGCGTTTGCGAGCCGGACGAATCAGGCTGGTCTCGTGATCATTGGGTTGAACATACCTGTTCAATTCAATACCCCCGGCGTTCAATTTGGAACCGCTATTACCGTTGTAAACAATACCACGTTCAGCATCAACCAAACCGGTTATTATAAGGTGAGTTTCAACTTATACACAACAGTGATTTCCCCGCTCGGAACAGTTGCAGTGCAGTATAGCGGTGCAGCCACTCCAAGCCCCAATACCCAATTCTTCGCGCTTGCCTCGGCAGGCGCCCCCCTGACGGGAGAGGTGCTATTTCAAGCAACCTCAACCGGCACACTGCAATTGGTCCAAACGGGGCTGGGGCTCTTCCTTTTCCTTACCGGGGTTAACGCTGAAATTGTCATAGAAAAACTCTCCTGAGCGAAGGAGGTCTTCTGTACAACTTGTACAGGAGACCTCTGTTTTTTAACTGAAAGAGGAGAGGCGGAAACAATGGCAGAGGGAATTACGATCAGCCTGTGCATGATTGTCAAAAACGAAGAAGACGTGCTGGCCCGTTGCCTTTTTTCGATAAAGGATACTGCCGATGAGATCATCATCGTGGATACCGGTTCCACCGACCTCACAAAAGAGATCGCTGACAGGTTTACCTGCAAGATCTATGATTTCCAGTGGATTGACGACTTTGCCGCCGCTCGCAACTATGCCTTCAGCCTTGCCAAACAGGAATACATCCTGTGGCTGGATGCGGATGATGTCTTCGCAGAAAGTGACCGCCGGCTATTGTGGGAATTGAAACGGACACTCGACCCCACGGTTGACAGTGTTACCATGCCCTATCATCTCGATTGCGACGAGGCGGGCAATCCGACATACAGTATCCGGCGCAACCGGCTGGTACGGCGGGCCTGTGGTTTTCGCTGGATTGGAGCGGTGCACGAGTATCTTGAGGTGGGTGGCAAGATCATCAACAGCGATATAGCAGTCAGGCATAAGAAAGAGAGGACTCACACCGACCGCAACCTGAGGATCTATCGACGACGGCTGGAGACTGGGAAGGAATTCTCTCCACGCGATCTCTACTATTTTGCCAACGAACTGAAAGATAACGCCTCCTATGAAGAAGCGGTCCTGTATTATGAAAAATTCCTGGACAGCAAACAGGGCTGGGTCGAAGATAATATTGCCGCCTGCTTAAGAATGGCAGAGTGCTGCGGGCATCTGCGCCAGCCCGGCAAGCAACTGCAATCACTGTTCAGAACAATGGAATATGACCTGCCGCGGGCGGAAGCCTGCTGCCAGATCGGTGCCTTCTTTTTCAATGCCAACCAGCTGGACAGAGCTATATTCTGGTATGAGCTGGCGACAAACCTGAAACAGCCGCCGGAGACAATGGGCGCCTTAGAGCGCGCCGCCTGGTCGTGGCTTCCCCACCTGCAGTTGTGTGTCTGCAATGACCGCCTGGGCAACTTGGAAAAGGCGCGCCGGCATAATGATATCGCCCTTTCTTATAACCCGACGCACCCGAGCATGCTGTACAACAAATCATATTTTAACAATCTTAGCCAGAAGCCCCCTATCCTCTGAGGTAGGGGGATCAATTGCTTGTATTGGTTCACCAAGAAGTTATCAGCAGAGGATGGGCAACCTTAAAAAAAGTTCTGCAGGAAGATGATGTCAGAAGCAGGGCGAGGTTTTCCTGAAAGCACTATGCTGCCAGAACATCATTGTCAGCATAGGATAATATCATTTCGTTCTTGGAGGTGTTCAAAGCATGAACCGGCGTTCGGTGCTGTTGATCAATCACAGCTTCCCACCGTATGAGTATTCAGGAACGCCGCTGGTCACCAGAGACTATGCCCTGGGGCTGCAGGAACTGGGGTACCGGGTGGGAGTCATGATTCCCAATCTCACTCCGGTTGAATCTTCCCGGGCCGTTCAAGATCGAAGAGCAGGAAGGAATCAGGATATACCGGGTCAGGGGTTTCAATCAGCTCAGCCTCAACCTCGGCAGCGCCTTCCTGAAGGACATGACGCTGCTCCAACCCGTTAAAAAAGTGCTGCAAGAATTTAAGCCGGATTTCGCTCATGTTGTGGATTATGTTTTTCTCCCTCCCCAGGTGTTGCAGGTCGCCGCGGACAGCGGAGCGATCGTCATGCGCCACGCCTTCCATACTGAAGAGCTATGCCTGCGGGTTGAACCCTTTCTGATCGAATTGCGTCAGCCATGCACGGGCCCACCAATCCGACGAAATGCGCCCGGTGCATCTCTCAGTATATCCTGGGGCCAAACCCATCTATCCCTTTGGACGAGGAAGCGCTGTCAGAAAAGATTCAGGCCTGGCGCCAGTATATCCAACTCCTCTACAACGAGGTAGTAGATGGGGTGTTCTTCGCCTCCGGCGTGTTCCAGGGCTTCTTCACCCAGTTTTTAAAAATTCCGGAGCATAAAGCGTTCCTTGTGCCTCATGGCATCCGGCCACCAAGGAGCAGGCCTGCTGTATCTTCAGAGGTCGTAGGCAAGGGGTCAGAATCATCCTCGAGGTTCGAGTTTAGAGGTTCGAAGTTCGAAGAAAATCACGAATCCAATTGCGAAGCTTGTAGAGCAATAGCAATTTCCCCCAAATCGAACATTGCGAGGGCATCCGACATCCGGAATCCGGCCTCCGATTACGACAAGCCAGTCACCTTCTGCTTTATCGGGTCGACTGTCATCCGCAAGGGCATCGAACTCCTCTCCCATGCATTCCAGAATATCGAACCCGATCTGACGCAACTGCTCATCTATGGCTATCATTACGACCCCGCATCGGCGCAGGAACTTGTGAAACTCCCCTGTGTGAAACACCGGGGCGCCTTTGACGACATCGATGAAATAATGGCAGAAGTAGACGTAGGCATTGTCCCCTCTTATTTTGAAGGCTATTCGCGTGTGCTGCGCGAGTTTTTGTCCCGCAGCATACCTGTAATTGCCACCAGATTCTTCGGATCGGAGATCGTCAAAGACGGCATCAATGGGTACCTGATCGATATCGGCGATCAGGAGGCGCTACGTGAGCGCGTATCGGCACTGATTGCCGACCATGCACTGCTGTCCCGGCTGAAGCAGGGCGCCGCTGCCACCACCGTGCCCACTCTGGAGGAAGAAATCCGGAACATTCACAGCGTTTACCAACTATTAAGGAAAAGCAAGTGGGGATAAGCGGCGGATCTTTCCTGAATCCTGATCTCAACATCGATGGCCAGTTAGCCAGCTCCAAAAATATATAGACCTTGAAAAATATAGGCCCAGCCCTGTTACATCCCAGGCAAGGCCGCCCAAATCAGGGAACGGGGCAATATTCCATCTGTAAAAACCAACGCAATGATGTTTTGCCGGAAGCCCCCGCTTCGTATATATGTTACCACATTTTGTTAGAGGAAGCATCCTCTCCGACTTCAGAAGTCGGAGCTTCTAAGGAAAATGGCGATTCATCCCCTACCTAAGAGGATAGGGGGACTTCTCGCTCATAAAAGTTAAATTGCATCGGGGGCATGGAATCCAGAAAGTCTCAAGCGACTCCAAAGTATTCCATGCTGCTTTATTTCTATGAAAATACAACTCGTATGTATTTATAAGGTTGTCTTTTAAGACAAGCCTGCTCTCTCCTCCGCTATAAAGGTTTGCTGCCCAGTAAAGCCCAAAGCTATAATATAGGTACAAAGTTATATATTATTGTAATATTTAGAAAGAGGTGAGAATTTTTGAAGAGAACCATATGGAAGTTTGCCATCCCCCTGTTGCTGTTTGGTCTTCTCTTGTTATGTTTTTCCGTGTCATCCGCCTTTGCTGCAAGTCCGCTGCTGGTGAGCTACCAGCCTACGCCGGTGGTTGATCAAAACAGTACTTCTACAATGACTGCTTCGACTGTTCAGACTTCTACTACGACTACTCAACAGCCCACTTCTACGACGACTACCCAGTCTACGACGCAGCCAACTGCCCAGACTACTTCCCAGCCATCAACTGTAATTCAAAGTAGTCCTGCAAGTCCACTGCCGGTGAGCTACCAGCCGACAGCGGTAGTCACTCAAAACACACCGACGACGACATCCACAACCACTACTCAGCCAACGGGTACCACAACTACCGGTACTACAACGACTGGGGCTACTACTGGCACCACTACTACTACTCCGGCAACTTCGGTTGTTCAGAACAGTCCTGCAAGTCCACTGCCGGTGAGCTATACGCCAACGCCGGTAGTCGTTCAAAACTCAACTCCTGCAACTACTACTGCAACCACAACCACTCAGCCCGTTACAGCGCCGATTCAGCCTGCACCAGCAGGACTGACTGCTGATGAGACAACCTTGTATGATCTGATTAACCAGTCCCGCGAGGCAAATGGTGTGAACCCCGTTTCTATTAATATGCAAGCCGTGGCAGCCGCCACGGCAAAAGCCCAGGATATGATAACCAACAATTACTTTAACGATATATCGCCGACAACCGGCCTTCCCAGTCAATTGCTCACCGACTATGGCGTGACCTATCAGACCATGGGCGAGAACATAGCAGATGTGGCAAACGTAACGGTGGCTAACAATGATTTCCTGTCCGACCCCGCCCACCGGGCGATCATGCTTGACCCGGTCTTCAATGAAGTTGGCGTGGGTGTCATCTCCGATGATGGCTCTGAAATGATCGTGGAGGAATTTATTCAGACCTGAAAGGGCTGATCAGATTGTCGGGGCCGCTTGTTTCGCTGCTATTTCGCCAGTTAAATATCTCCCGGTAGTTGCAAAATCATGTCCCAAATTTTGGTTGACGGTAGGGCCTATGGGCTGTTCCGAAAATATTCGGAGCGGCCCTTCTGTGTCGGAGCGGCCATTCATGTTCTGAGCACCCCCTTCTGTGTCGGAGCGGCCATTCATGTTCTGAGCACCCCCTTCTGTGTCGGAGCGGCCATTCATGTTCTGAGCACCCCCTTCTGTGTCGGAGCGGCCATTCATGTTCTGAGCGCATTCTTATATTCTGAGCGGCCCACTCTTGCCGGCGATAAATGGGTTTTAATGCCTTGCTGCCGCCTGAATCTGCAGCAGATAAATAATATCGATAATCCTGATCACCGCCTGAGTATGGCTGATTTTCAGAGAAATCAGATTGTGTTATCCTCCTATCCGTATTCATAAGATATTATCAGGCCTATTATTAAGCCTGCATTTACTTAATAAGAAAAGAGTGCAAATATACCCGCCAATGGCAAAAAAAGCAGCGGGTCTTGTGAAGACCATTCTTGAATACGGCAAATTTGTTCGCGGTGGTGCAGTATGGAGCCGATAAGAGAGGGGCCGGGTGCTTTTGCAGATGTGTTGGATAGACTTTTGGACAAGGGTGTGTATCTTGACATAGACCTGATCATCGGAGTTGCCAATATCCCGCTGATTGGGATCAATCTCCGGCTAGTCATCGCCGCTCTGGAAACAATGCTCGACTACGGTTTTATGAGCTGGCTGGGAGGTAAGCATTAAATTGCCCATACAGATCAATGAAGACAACCTGAAGCAGGGTTTGCTGGGACTGGTGGTAGCACTGGTGGAACTGGTCAAAGATGTATTATCAATGCAAGCGTTGAGGCGAATGGAATCTGGAAGGCTTACGGAACAGGAGATCAACCGGTTGGGAGAGGGATTGATCGAGCTTAATGACGCCCTGAAGCAGATCAAGATCGATAATGACCTCGAAAAAGTCGTGCGGGATATTCGTTGGAGTCTTGACGACCTGATCGACGATCTGTTGGATCGCGTTATCAACCCGGAACGCTGGTCTGAAGACATCCATAAATAGCCAAATGGACAAACCGTCATCTGAGTGAATAATCTTACAATCATTGATGGTTACTGATATTACCGCATCAATATCTGGTAATCTTATCCGCCTCAGAAACACATTTTGAGTAAAGCTCTCATATATTGTTATCGAAGTCAAAGACGGCCGGAAAAACCATCATGGGGCTGACCACGGCCTCCTCGGTTGACTTCAGAAAAGCTAAAATATCAGTACAAACAAAAGGGAAAAGGAGGAAGATGGAAGATGGCAGTCACCAAAAGTATTGATGCTAGCAGCTTGGTAGAAGTGATAGACCGCATCCTGGATAAGGGACTGGTTATCGATGCTTTCGTCAGGGTATCGCTCGTAGGTATCGAATTGCTTGCAATAGAGGCAAGGGTAGTCCTCGCCGGAGTAGAGACGTATCTTAAGTATGCTGAGGCAATCGGCCTCACCAAGATGGCTGCACACCCCCACGCACCTGTAATCGTTTAATCCAGATATGATGATCTCTGACCTCTTACTGTCGAGACAGAACATTGTCTCGACACATTTTTTCGAAATGAGTTCTTTATGGGAGTGGTAACTATGCCATCCAGGAGATTCTACTATGCATACGGGATCATTCAAATTGAAGATCCCGGGATTTGCTTCAATATTCCTCAGGAGAACATATCATACGTTAGTTTTCGCGACCTTTCCCTGGTTTTTAGAGAGGTCTCCGATTCCTCATGGCAGTTGAGCAAAGAAAACGCCATCGCCCATCATCGAATGATCGCCCGGATCATGAAGAACCAGACCATTATCCCCTTCCGTTTCGGAACTATTTTTAACAAAACCAGAGAGATGACCGGGCTGTTGACAGCGGCTTATGTGGAGATCAAGAAAACACTGGAACAGCTTGATAACAAGCTGGAATTGGGTTTGAAGGTGATCTGGAAAAAAGAAGCTCTTGTAAGCAAGCTGGAGAGAGATTATGAGCATCTAAAACACTTTAAGGATGAAATCCTGAGCTTGCCTTCCAACAGTGCCTATGGCCCAGCTATTCTCCTGGGGCAGAGCGTGGAGGCCGCCATGAAAGAGATGCAGTCTTTTTACCAGGAGCAGATATACTCACCGCTGCAGGCGATCTCTTTGGACGCCAGGCTTAATAAACCTTTAAACGAGCGCATGGTTTTAAATGCCGCCTTTTTGATTTCCAGAGATCTCGAATTGAAATTTGACGCCAAAGTGAACGAGCTTTATGAAAAGAATCATGAGCAGTTTGGTTTCATGTACTCCGGGCCTTGGCCTCCCTATAACTTTATCGACATCAAACTGGATCGTCACACGATTGGCAGCCACTGAAGCCTTGTTTCAGGCTGAAAGCACGGCTGCACATCAACAGGAGGTGAGAATGATGATTATATTCGGCAATCTTCTCTTGGCACCCTTTCGTGGCCTGCTTGATATGGCCGAGGCGATCTCTGCCGCAGCCAGGCGGGAGCTTGAGGATCCTGAGTACATTCTGGCCAAACTTTTAGAGTTACAGCTTCTCTATGAACTCGAAGAGATAGACGAGGCCGAATACGAATCAGGCTATCAAGAACTGTCAGAAAAACTGCAAGCCGCACAACAATCAGGGCGGCCGGATAATGAAGAAGATACTGAAAAAGATGAGGAGGAGGAATTTTCAGATGCAGAAGCTGAAGAAGCAGCAGCATTAGATGCAGAAGCTGAAGAAACTGAAGATCAAACAAGAATAGATATAGAAAAGAGGCAGGATCCGAGGCAGCACTTTTAGATGCAGAAGAAGATGGCAACAAAACAGCATCATCAGATACAGAAGCTCAAGCTGATGTATAAGAAGCAGCAGTATTAGAAGCAGAAGCCAGGGCATAAGAAGCAGTTAGAAGCAGCAGCACATGGTACAGTAACTGAAACACAGAAACCAGTAGTATTTAAGCCCCGGGCATCAGCGAAATTATGTCGATTGAGGCTTTGAGACCTCTCCGATTGAGCGAGGGAGCGACGAGTCCTCGCCTTAACCCAGCTTTTCATAGAGGTCCAGGGCCATATGCACCAGCCCCTTGCGTTCATACTCATAGGCGATGTTCATGAGCGCCTTCCTGGCCGTTTGACCCTCTTTTGTGCCGGCTGAACTGTTCAAGACCTTGAAATATAACTCGCAGGCCTCGTGAAGCCGCCCGTCGCTTTCAAGTTTGCCTGCCAGGCGCAGTATGGCAGCCACGACATCCCCACCGGTCTTTTGCCCTTCCATGCCCTCACCTCCTTCTATGCAATCGGTCCTCTCGCACGCCTGTGACGTCATAGCAAAGCTATATGGCGGCCATGGTCCAGTGAAGTGTACGTCGATCCCCTGCAGCGCCTCGAGTTCACCCAGAACCCGGCCTATTTCTGAAATCTTTTCCCTGTCAACAAGAACCGATAGATTGAGCAGCATCTCCAGGCTATCCAGGCGCTTCAGATTGTTGACACAGGTCTGTACGGATAAGGCCTGGATTCTCTGAAGATAGGAATTGCAGATCTCCCCGGCTCTAGCTTCGGACTTTTGCCTGATCAGCTTTTCTATCTTCTGCTGGTATAAAAAGGCCATTCCTTTAGGCTTACCCAGCAGTTCTTCCTGGAGCTGCCCGATTTCGCCGTCCGCAGACACTATCTCCTGCAAAGCAGAGGCCCGGTCCCAGTTTACCTGAATGGCCAGTTCCACCCTGCCCTGTAAGCTGTCCAACTTATCCCGGAAAGACTCGTAGTTTTCTTCGAGCCAGGCAACAACCTGATCCCGGGCGTGCTGTCCGGAGTCGCCCTTGATGATCACGTCGAAGGTCACGGGAAGCACCACTCCCGATTGTTCCCAGACTGTATCGATGACATTGTGATGGGCAAGCAGCCAATCCTGCGCCTGTTCACTCTCACCTGAATAGGGAACCGGAGGACAATCATGAACGATGGCGCCGATATCCCTGAAAGCTATCTGGTAGACACCGGCGCCATCCAGGCCCTGCAGAGACAGGCCTGGTATGTCAAGCACCAATGTAACGCAATAGATATAGCATCCCCATGGAACAGGAGCAGTAGTATCAGCAGCGTCAGGCGCGTCCATCTCTCTCCCCTTCCTCAGTAGCCCTCAGGCAACGGCGCCAGGCGCTGTTTGACCTGGCGCGCCCGGGCGCTTTCCCAACCGCACCACGGACAATGATCGTTCAGCAGTTCAGCGGCGTTCACCCGCTTGCAGCATTGGGGGCAGGTTTCCTTAACTGACTGGGCCTCCTGCCAGGCCAGGTTCTCGCGGTTGATTCCCGAGGGGAATTCCAGCCCGTACCGGGCCGCCGTTTCAAAGGAAGCCAGGGCCGCCCTGATCTTGATGCCCAGCAGTTCAACACCGGCCACGGAAACTGTGATGTCCGCGTTGATAATCAGGCCCTTGTCGAGGATCAGATCCACGACATCGGCCAGGCCGACCCGCGCTCCCGGCTCGGCTGCAGTTTTGCTGCCATCCAGACGATCCCCTTTCTTAAATCCTGGTACTACTATTTATATGTCGTGCACGCCCGCTAAATTAACCCGGGCCGGTGCAACAGGAGCGATATTGCCTCGTGAAAATCGGAGCCGGTGATCTCCGGGGGGGATAGATCTGTCGCCTGGGCAGCAGCACCAAGGTACCTCCGGATGGCCAGCCAGGTAGCCCGGTAACAGATGTACTGCAGATCTGCCCCGGCGAAACCTTCCGTCTCCCGGGCCAGGCGCTGCAGGTCGACATCGGTGGACAGGATCTTTTTTCTGGTGTGAATCCGCAGGATCGACTCCCGGTCGGCCTGGTCAGGCAGCGGCAGGGTCAACACGATGTCAAACCGGCCGGGCCGGAGCAGGGCGGCGTCTAGCCGGTCGAGACGATTGGTGGCGCCGAGGATGATGATGCCCCGTGACGCCTCAATGCCGTCCATCTCGGTCAACAGTTGCCCCAATACCCGGTCGCTGACATCATCGCTGCCAGGGCCGCGCCGGCTGGCCAGGGCGTCGATCTCGTCAAAAAAAATGATGCAGGGGGCGGCCTGCCTGGCTGTGCGAAAGACCTGCCGCACTGCCCTCTCTGACTCGCCCACCCATTTCGAGAAGAGTTCCGGCCCCTTGATGGAGATGAAGTTCGCCTTGCTGGAAGAGGCCACGGCGCGTGCCAGCAGCGTCTTTCCAGTGCCGGGTGGACCTACCAGCAGCACACCCCTTGGAGGCCTGGCTTCGAGGCGCTGCAGCAGATCGGGATAGTAGAGCGGCCATTCCACCGCCTCTCGCAGTTCCTGTTTGATCTCCACCAGTCCGCCGAGTTCATCCCAGTCAACGTGTGGTATCTCCACCAAGACTTCTCTGATCGCAGACGGTTCGATCTCTGACAGAGCCAGGAGAAAATGCTCCTGGCTCACCTGCAAGTCACTGATCAGATCCATTGATGTGCCGCCAGTCCCAGGTTCCAGCTTGGGAAGCACCCGGCGCAAGGCCAGCATGGCCGCCTCTTTGCAGAGCGACTGCAGGTCGGCACCCACGAAACCGTGGGTATCCCGGGCAATTTCGTCCAAACGCACATCATCTGCGAGCGGCATGCCCCGGGTATGAATATGGAGGATCTCCCTTCTTCCATTCTGATCCGGAACACCGATGACAATCTCACGGTCAAACCGACCCGGTCGCCTCAGGGCAGGATCGAGGGCATTGGGGATGTTGGTGGCAGCGATGACGATCACCTGGCCGCGGGATTCCAGGCCGTCCATGATGCCCAGAAGCTGTGCCACGACCCGCTTCTCCACCTCGCCCCTGACCTCCTCACGCCGTGGGGCAATGGCATCGATCTCGTCCAGAAAGATGATGCTGGGTGCGTGGCTGCGAGCGTTATCGAAGATCTCCCTGAGCTTGGCCTCGCTTTCACCATAATACTTGTTGATGATCTCCGGCCCGTTGACGTGGAAGAAATTAGCCTTGGTCTCGTTGGCGATCACCCTGGCTATCAGCGTCTTGCCGGTTCCCGGCGGCCCATAGAGCAGGACCCCCCGGGGCGGCTCGATGCCCAGATGCGTGAACACTTCAGGAAACCTCAGCGGAAGCTCGATCATCTCCCTGATCTTCCGCAGCTCCTTCGACAGCCCTCCCACATCTTCATAGGTAATTGCCGCCGGGCAGGCGTCGTTGCCCTGATCCTCTTTCAGCCTGATGGCGGTGGTGCTTTCTACCATAACAGGCCCCGCCGGCACGGTATCATGCACGCGCAACTCGATGGTGGCGCCGAAAAAGCCGATTCTCAAGCGATCGCCCTTGGTAACAGGCAAGCCCTCCAGTAGCCGGTGCAACTGGCGATTGCCCTGATCGAAATGCACCTGGCGCTGCTTCAGCACCATGATCAACTGAGTTGCCGGCTGGATGGCAGTTTTACTGATGCGACCCTTCTCGCCCAGTCCCAGGCCGGCATTTTGCCGGATGGTGCCATCTATCTGCATGATCTCCTGGCCGCGATACTCAGGGTAGGCTGGCAAGACCCTGGCAGCAGTGCTGCGCTTCCCGGTAATAGCGACGATGTCTCCCACTGCCAGCCCGGCCCTCATCATATCCGCCGGGTCAAGCCGAACGTTCCCTCTTCCCACGTCCTTGGCCATGGCCTCTGAAGTTCTGAGAACGAGCTCAGTCAAGAAAAATTACCCCCCTTGCAATCGGTTGGCAACGATCGGCATTGCTAGACAGGCTGTTTCGGCAATCGTATCTCCAGAATGCCGTTTGCAAACAGTATCGACGATTGGTCGAGGTCAGCCGCAAAGGGAAGGTGAATCTGGCGGGCAAACTGCCGTTCCCCATTTCCGGCGTCGAGTATCAGGTCGCTGCCTTGCATCTTCAGGTGAACGTCCGAGGCGGCGACCCCCGGCAGTTGGACAACGATCACTACTTCCTGGGATTCATCGAAGAGATCAAAGGTCGGTTCGAGTGTGGCGGGTGGTTTCGTCGCGAAAGTATCCGGCCTTTGCTTGTCTTTTCCCTGGCCGAATAATGTTCCGAAGCGCAGTTGCACATCATAGACGGCTGCCTCCCGGTCATCAGACCCTTCACCCAGCCGCCCCCTGCGATTGATCTCCAATCCCTGATCGCCAGCCTGTTGCAGAAAACGGACGATGCCACCCAGCTCCTTAAACAGCTTATCCAAGCTCATGCTTCACCTCCTCCCATGATCCTTCAGACTCCGTGTTCAGCTTTAATCATCTTCATGGCTTCCGTGATCTCCGACATGCGCTCGTCGATATCCTCAATGCGCTTCAATAGTATATGACGTGTTTTCAGAAGCCGGTTCTGCTCCGATGCCAATCTGTGCAGTTCAAAAAAGACATTGCCCTCGTTAATTCTCGCCGGCTGCAACCTGACAACGGATACTGCCTTGCCGGGTCCCATCTTCACACCCCCCATCTCTCCAGGTTATGGGACATTATGCACAACCATCCCTAAGGCCGTGTGCCCCCTTGATGAAGCGCAACCATCCCTCAGGCCGTGTGCCCCCTTGATGATGCGCAACCATCCCTCAGGCCGTGTGCCCCCTTGATGATGCGCAACCATCCCTAAGGCCGTGTGCCCCGTCCTGATGATATGGTTCCCGTTCCGTTACGGCGCGCCCCCACACTTTAAAACCTGGCCGATCGCTTCATGCAACCTGGTTTGTAGAATGTCGCGGTTTACCTGGTTGCCATTTCTCCTGTTCACTTCTGAGCCGAGCACATCCAAGCACACGGCGCCGAACAGATCGCTGCCCAGCGGAATATGTTCCTGTTTGATAATGGTGGAAATGATAATGCTGCGGCGCAAGGCGGTAGTAAAGCCGGGGAAGGCTGCGCTGAAGCGCCTGACGATATCGACCACGCGGGCAGCATCCGGCAAGGACAACCCGGACCTGTTGGCGGTTATCGTGGCTTCCGTTTCCATGTCCATCTGGCCCAGTTCGATAGTGATCATCCGGTCGCGCAGGGCGTCCTGACTCTTGAAAACTCCGGCGTACTCCTCGGGATTGCTGGTGAAGATGGCGCGAAATTGTGGGTCCACCCTGATGCTTTTTTCCCCCGGCTTCAGTCCCGGCAGTTGTAAAACCTTCTCTTCCAGCACTGATAGCAATATATTGTTGGCTTCCGGGTGCGAGCGCGTAAACTCGTCATAGACGAGCGTCATGCCCTCCTGGCAAGCTGTTGTCAGCCGGCCGTCCGTCCAGCGCCGTTCGATGTCTTCCTCTCTCTTCAATACCGAGTGGACAAAATTGTCTACCAGAAAACGGACGTGAAAGCCTATCAGGCCACCGGCCATATCACTGGAACTCATTTCATGATCCCCGTGAACCAGCATCACCGGACGGTTGAGGCAATGAGCCAGGTACAGGGCAAGTGAGGTCTTGCCGGTTCCGGAGGGGCCCTGAAAGTGGATGGGAAAGCCTGCATCCAGATAAGCCAGTGCTCTGCCGATGATCTTATTCAGGTGCTCGGTGACCACAAAATCCCGTTGCAGCCTGAAGGATGGCACTGGTTGAGAGCTCTGCTTGATCATATAATCACCTCATTCTGATATAAGCCCGGGAAAAACCCCGGGCGATAGACAATCAGACTGGCTCGGTTTGGTCACCGACTACACCTGCCGAAATTTGCCTTCTTCTCTCAAGCGATCCATCTTGCCTTCCATTTCCGCAAAGATTTTCGCCGCTGTCATCAACTCTTTCTGAGTAGCCGCCCGCTCTGCCTCAAATTGCTTGAAAAGCTGTTGTACGCGCTTTTCCAGGTCCACTAAATAGGCAGCCAATTTTTTCTGAAGCTCGGCGCCCATTTTTAGGCGTTCCGCTTCAAAACTGGCTATCATCTCGTTGACCTCCCGTTCCAGCTTCTGCAGATCTTGCCTGCGCTTGATATACGATCCGATCACTTCGCCAGCCAGGCATTGCATATTATCAACAATGTTGCCCATATCTTTTTCCTCCTCATGGATTGCAAAATTAACTCACATGTCTAATATATGCCAGCATGTTGCCCAATGTTCGAAAACGCCCCCCCCCATTGAGTTCAGATGGACTACTTGCAACCAATCCGGTTCCACAGCCATGAAGGCACTCTTTCAAAGCCTGGATATTCCGGGCTTGAAGGATAGGCCGTTGTAAAAACTTGATTGCCGGCACTGCTGATCAGGGTTTGGGCTAAAACCACGATCACGACCCTTTGGGCAAGGTTCGCTTGCCATCCATCAGGTGCCGCAAGACGTTGACCACTTCCTCTTTTTGGGGGTCACGGCATAGGTCCGCCTTGCTGCCGATTGCTTCCTGGCTGATTGAATCGCTGTGGCATGAGATCGTTGAGGCACGGTCTTGGTCAGACTCAACAGCATCGGCAGGCGTGCCCATGGCGGGCGCCTGCCGGGCGCCCTCCTGGTGTGCATTCAAACTGCAGAAGGGATGCTGTTTGGCCTGGACTACGGTGACATCATTTTCCCGGACGAGATTGGCAGACAGGCCGGGCGGCTGCATCCGGGGCTGCTGCTCCATCGCTATGGGTATCACCTGGTCAGGCCCGGGAACAGCCGTGAGGTCTCTGCCTTCCCTTGTTCTGTCATCATTGACCCCTGATGCGGAGACACAGGCAGACAGGCCGGGCGGCTGCATCCGGGGCTGCTGCTCCATCGCTATGGGTATCACCTGGTCAGGCCCGGGAACAGCCGTGAGGTCTCTGCCTTCCCTTGTTCTGTCATCATTGACCCCTGATGCGGAGACACAGGCAGACAGGCCGGGCGGCTGCGTCCGGGGCTGCTGCTCCATCGCTATGGGTATCACCTGGTCAGGCCCGGGAACAGCCGTGAGGTCTCTGCCTTCCCTTGTTCTGTCATCATTGACCCCTGATGCGGAGACACAGGCAGACAGGCCGGGCGGCTGCGTCCGGGGCTGCTGCTCCATCGCTATGGGTATCACCTGGTCAGGCCCGGGAACAGCCGTGAGGTCTCTGCCTTCCCTTGTTCTGTCATCATTGACCCCTGATGCGGAGACACAGGCAGACAGGCCGGGCGGCTGCGTCCAGGGCTGCTGCTCCATCGCTATGAGTACCACCTGGTCAGGCCCGGGAACAGCCGTGAGGTCTCTGCCTTCCCTTGTTCTGTCATCATTGACCCCTGATGCGGAGGTCTCGTGGCGCCGTCCTGACAGCCGGCCGGCGAATCCTTCCCCGACCCTCTTTCGCAGTTCCTGCAGTCCTTGCCCTAGAAGGCATCTGGGCGATGAATAGTTTCTTACGTTGAAAATAAGTCCTCTCACCTTCTGACCCCCTTCATTCGAGACAAGACTTGGGATGCTACATGATTAATATATGCGCCGGTTCTTCATATCGCCTTAGGCCACAGCCCCGGACCCTCCTTGCAGACTTTCAAAACCCGATCCGGAACTCATCTTGTTTCACAGCCTTACCAGGCAAAAAAGGAGAGAGCCCCCATCTGGCCCCCCCTTGATAGCCGATCTTTTTGGAATCAGGAGTTACAGTATTATCTGCTGGTAATTTTGTTCTGTTATTGCTTCTTCAGAACTGGCTACCAGTTCGATTGTCGATTCTTTCTTTCTCAATAAACGTTCCAGGACGTCGGACTTCGATTCTCTTTGCAGTTCCAGATAGAGATCTGCCTTGCTGGTCTCCTGCTCCATGGGCATCGGTGTCATCTAATTCACCTTCCCCAGCACGAGCATGGCCACCTTGGTCAATACGACGAGGTCGAGATCGATGACGTCATTGGGACATGTGCCCTCCTGCTTGCTGAAGATGATCCGCGCCTTGTAAACATTATCTGGAGCGAGATCGGTGGCATTGACCTCGGACAGCCAGAGCATCTGCTTCCCAATGGTCGCCGAGCAAATGAACATGCTCAGGGCGGTTCCGATCTCCCGGTGATGCTTATCCAGCCACTTGACAGTCACCGTCAGGTTGCCCGGATCGGTGGTTAAAGGAGCTTCTACTGCAAAGCTCAACAGAAGAGAGGACCCTGGGGATGCCCAGCAATATATCCTGGGATAGGCTGGCCGTTCCAGGCCCCAGGCGCGCGACCGCCGTTCCTTCGAACGGATTAACGTCTGTAACAGTGACGTTATTTGCGCTCCAGAAGTTCAGCCCTTCTTCAAAACTGGGGTTCTGTATCAGGTTAGACACATGCACCACTCCTTATATCATATTTAAAACCCCGATTATTGTCCTTGCTTCCACCCACATTATATGCGGGATGCCATTATATGGTTACCTTTACCATATTAAATTAATATCCCTGATAAAAGGATAGCAGCCATTATATGGTATAGAAATAGATAAAGACAGAAAAATTATATGAACTTCCCATTCAGGCAAGATTAATTCAACCAACTAAGAGGTAAATAATGTAACAATTTTTCCAGTGTTACATATACTAACCAGGAAACACTCCCATTCTAAAGCTTGAAATATAATATTAAGGAGGATTCTAGATGAAGCCCGAAGACAAGGCCAGCAGCGACTCATTCGCAGATAAAGCAAGCACTAATAAAAAGGCAGGCCGACCCGCTTCGGCGAGCACCCCGGCTTCGCCTATGGCTCAAAGCAAACCTTCACCGGAGGCAGGATCTGAGGCTTCACTTACCTCAGCAGTGAACGACAGTGAATATCAGGGATACCCGCAGGGCGCTTGGACTAACGGCCCGCCCGCGCAAAATGAAGCAGAGCTTGAAGAGGCGCCGGCTGCGGCCGAAACGCAGCAGAATTCAGGATGCAAATGCCCTTGGCCACAGTCAGAAGAGGATGAGCCAGAAACACCGGGGGAGAAGCTGAAGCAGGAAGAGGCGCCGGCTGCGGCCGAAACGCAGCAGTGCCCCAACTGCGATCTGCTGCAGCCCCAAGAGGAGCTGGATGAGCTAGAACTATACTGTGAATGTTCGAATCCAATTGTCGTGAAAAATGGAATACCGGTCACACCGGAGCAAGTGCTGGCACAATACAATTCGCGGCCTCCCGTTCTGAATGTAAACCGTGGACGCCCCGCTTATGCCGTTACTATTCAGATCGGCACAAACCGTGGACGCCCCGCTTATGCCGCTCCGGTACAGGGCAATATAAACGCGGGACGCCCCGCTTATGCCTCACCGGCACAGATCGTTTCCAACCCCGGACGTACTGTTTATGCCGCACCGCCACAGATCGTTGCCAACCCCGGACGCCTTGTTTATGGCGCTCCGGTACAAGCCAATATTAACGCGGGACGCCCCGCTTATGCCTCACCGGCACAGATCGTTGCCAACCCCGGACGCCCTGTTTATACCACACCCAGAACCTGCAACTGCCGCAGGCCCGGCCGCTGACTATTGGTGACACGGTGGCAACCAACAGGAAGCAAAGGGAGGATATGCTCCTCCCTTATTCCATATGCTTCCTCTGCGGGAACCTCTATTTTAAAAATACTGCTGCCATAAACCATAACTACTTTAAATAGATGCTACTTTTGAAACATAGTAGTTGAAGTAAAAGAGACTTTCTTGCATCAGAATCATATATTTATATTGAAAACCGGAGAATGCATAAAAGTGTCGATAGTGTTCAGTCTTTGCGAAGCGAGGTGAGCATAGTGGCCAGAAAGATTGGCATCCCTGGTAAAAAGGACTTCCTGTCCACATTTTACATCCCTCTTTCCGGTTACCCAGTTGCCTGCAAAATCGACAACATCAGTTTGTTGAGCGAACTCGTTGACAAGACCGTCCTTGTTTTTGGCAAATACGACCTGGTTTTCTGCCTTCGAAATTCAGAACTCGCACCTGATCCTGCATACGCCCCCGCCATTGTTACCCGCTCTTTCTGTGAGCCGTTGCAGCTAGCCAGAATACCGGCAGCATTCAGAGACGCTTCTGAAATACAGATTTATTTCATTCAGCCGCTGCATGCACATATTAAGGTCGGAAAGCCATCGAACTTAAAGTTATGGGATTCTTTCACAAGCTGGCTCATGGGCAAAACATGGGTTGAGGCACAGGTAGAGGGCCAGATCGCCGTTAAGATTGCGGCCGTCCCGGCATCTCCCGATCTGGAACTGGAAGTTGAGGAGTTGGCGTCGCAAACCAGGGCGATCACAACCGCAGTAAAAGATGAGATGGCCATACAGCAAAAAGAGGTTGCCATCGACCTAGAGATGCTGGTTGAGGAGATCCAGAAAATGATCGACCAGCGTGAGGAAGACAGGGCGTCCGTCAATCTAGAGCAGGTGGCCGAGCAGGTGCAGAAGATCATCGGCCAGCGTGAGGAAGACAGGGCATCCGTCAATCTAGAGCAGGTGGCCGAGCAGGTGCAGAAGATCATCGGCCAGCGTGAGGAAGACAGGGCATCCGTCAATCTAGAGCAGGTGGCCGAGCAGGTGCAGAAGATCATCGGCCAGCGTGAGGAAGACAGGGCATCCGTCAATCTAGAGCAGCTGGCCGAGCAGGTGCAGAAGATCATCGGCCAGCGTGAGGAAGACAGGGCATCCGTCAATCTAGAGCAACTGGCCGAGCAGGTGCAGAAGATCATCGGCCAGCGTGAGGAAGACAGGGCTGGCATAAAAGAGGCTGCCCGCCAGGACCCTAATGACCAAGAGCAATCAGGTATGGAGAGGCTTGAATCAATGAGGCCTGATCAAGGGGAGCCAGAAGTGAATATGGCAAAGGTGACCGAGTTGGTATTAAATATCCTGCACACACGCGAAGCTGCAAGGGCCAGGCAGGAATATGACAGATCGCAGCATCGAACTGGAGAACGACAGCCGTATTTCAACACGCCCCACTCAGATGGCACCCGGCACCCGGAGCGGGTGGTTCACCCGCAGGCGCCTGTTCAGAAACCATTGGAACAGATCCCCAGCCGGCCCGGTTTGGAGGCTTATATCCATAATCCACCGCCGAAACCGCCTTCTGCCGGCGGATGAGGAGATAGCATCAAACCCCCCAGTTGGGCGGACTCCAGTAAAATTAAGAGTATAATCTCCCCTCCTGCTGAGAAGCCGCCGGTGCTCACGCGCCAAAAATGACACCAAAATGAAATGAAACGGGGTTTGAGCAATGAGAGGCAGCGGTCGCCCGCTGCCTCTCATGTCATAGGCAACTTGACCTTTATCTGGGGTCGATTGTCGTGTTCAGCGTGAAACCGTTGATGATGACGGTAAAGACCCCCGGCACCACGGTTGCAACAAAGGTGAGCGAGCAGGTCGTGGCGCTGTCGTGAGTAATCCCGTTGATATCGGTGAATTCGATCGGGATCGGGAAGGTCACCAGCTTGCCGTTAGGGGCGAGGAACGTGACGATATCGATGGCGCCCTCCAAGCCGCCGATTGTTGGGAAAGACACCGATCCGGTAACCCCTGTCGTGGCGGAGGCTACTACTGAGCCCAACCTCAAGACGGTAACCACTGTTCCTGATATTCCTGCATCCCCGGCCGTCATCAGCGTAACCGTCGGCGGCGCCTGGCAGCGCTCCGGCGGGAAGAGCGGCTCAGGCAGGCAGGCAAACCCGGGCTGCGCTGAAAAGGTGCATGCCGGAACCTCGCAGAAGCCGTAGGTCGGCACCAGCAGCTTCACGGGGGCCGTCACCTGGATCTCCTTGCAGACCTTGCCGGTGCAGGCAAGAATCACTGGGAGGCCTGTCGGACTTGCGAGCAGCGTGCAGGTGCAGTCGCCGAAGGCCAGGATATCACATGTGACATTGGTTCCAGGCGGCACCCACAGATCCGCCCGGGCTGCCCCAAACAGGGTGACAGTGGGCGAGCAGACCGTCACACCAGCCGGTGAAATGATCGGAGCACTGAGCTGGAACGAGTTTAACACCAGCACCTCTTCGAAAAACGGCGTCAGCGGGGGGGTCACAGCCACCGTCCCGGCGAAGACGCAGCTTGCGCTACCCGGGATGGGGATGCATGCGACAGCGGAGCCCGGCGGTATGGTGACGCCCGGGCAAAGCGATGCCACCGGTATCTGATCGGTGACGAGTTCCTCGGTATAGCACTGGTCATATACCTTGTTGACCAGGATGCAGTCCTTTGCGGTAAACGACGGACAAGTGGGTATAGTCGTTCCTGCAATCACTGTGAACCCGCATTCTCCCGGTGTGATTGGCATAAAGCTTCCCTCCTGATTCATATATTTTTGAGTTCGACAGTCAAATGGTTGTTGATGACTGGTAATACATTATATGGCAGTACTAAAAAAGTGTGATTTCAACAAAACTTTTCGTTTTTTAAATCCAAACTCTTTTGGCCGGGAAAACGAGTAAACATCCGCGCCATGTCACCAGAAGTAACAGTTCTCCTAAAAATTCATATCGTAATAGGTAGCCATAGACTCTCGATAAACGGTGTGTGGAAGCATGGAAAATCATCACGAAGGCACTATCAGCCTCTGCATGATCGTCAAGGACGAGGAAGATACCCTGGGCCGCTGCCTGGAGAGCGCCCGCGGCTTCGTGGATGAGATCGTGATCGTGGATACCGGCTCCCGGGATGACACTCCCGCCATAGCCGCACGTTACGGAGCGCGTATACTTCATCTCCCCTGGCGGGACGACTTCTCGCAGGCCAGGAATGAGAGCCTGAAACAGGCGATCGGGGAGTGGGTGCTGGTCCTGGACGCCGATGAGGAGCTGCCCCCGGAAACGGCCGGAAGCCTGAGGGGCCTGACCTGTTGCAGCGAGGCAGAGGCCTGGACTTTCACGATCATCAGCCCCTGCTCTTCAGACCGGGCTGGCCAGCGGATAAAGCACCCCGGTCTGCGCATGTTCAAAAATAGAGACGCTTATTTCTTCGAAGGAAGGCTCCACGAACAGATCAGGCCCAGCATCCTCAGGGCAAATCCGGATGCCGCCATTATGCATGCAAATGCGGAGATCATACACAACGGATATAGCATGGGTATAGAGTTGCGCAAGTCGAAGACCCTGCGCAACATCTCCATCCTCGAGCAGGCGCTGGCAGAAAAACCCGATGATCCGTTTCCGAATTATAATCTTGGCCTCAGCTACTATGCCCTTGGCGAACTGGAAAAATCGTCCCGCTATTACGAAGCAGCCAGGCGGCTGATCGACCCCCGCGATGGGTTTGCTGCCGCCCTTTTCCGGAACTATTCCATCTGCCTGGAAGACCTGGGCAACTATGAGCAGGCGCTTGACCTGGCCGACGAAGGGCTTGCTTACTTCCCCGACTACCCTGACCTGTACTTCATCAAGGGGCAGCTTTACTGCGACCTGAATATGACTGAACAGGCCAAGGCCAATTTTCTAAAGTGTCTCCGCTTCAAACAGACACTTCCGGAATATGTCACCAATGAGGGGGTCACCGGCCACCTGGCGCTAAACAATCTGGCAGAGGTCTGCACCCGCGAAAAAAATTTCGAGGAGGCTGCGGCCTATCTCGAACAGGTTTTGAAAATCAGGCCTGTTTACGAGCTGTTTGCCCAGTTGTGTTCGCTGCTTCAGCAAAAGGGCCTGGATGGGAGCGGGGTGGCAGCGTACCTGGAAGACGGATTCGGACTTGACCATCCGACTATTGCCCGGCTGTCTTTTGGCATGAAACAGGAACGGATCCTGCGCCTGGTCCTCGAAGCACTTCTGGCCGGGGACTGCGACCCGTCCCTGGCGGCCACCCAGGCTGGATACGCCCCGGATGAAGCTCGCCAGGTCCTGGAGAACTACGCCCTGAAGGTAGGCTTAAGCCGGGAGGCCCTGCGGGATGTGAAAAGCGCCCTATACAGCGGTATGGCCACAGCCGGTGTCTGCTACCTGCTCGGCAAGGCATGCGCCGGCCTCGGCAGGGCCGACGAGGCCTTCATGCACTTCGCCCGGGCTGGAATGCAGGAAGCCGGAAACGAGCTCTATGCCGCCTGCGCCCTGGAGCAGCTTGCCAGCAAGTGCCTGCAGCACCTGGTCCGAATGCTGAAACTGGATGACGGGAACTTGGAAATGCGCAAGGAGTTGTTCAGGGTAACATCCATGAGGCATAAAGCACAGCGGCTCCAACAAGATCAGCTGCGCAGGGGATACGAGGAAGATTCTGCAGCCATGCCGGAATGTGTGGCAGAGACTGAAGCAGCAGACGGATGCGGGATGAACTCCGCAGCCGCAGCTGAAAACCGGAGGCACTCCGAAGCTGCAAGTAGCGAGGGGGACTCAGAAGACGAAGCTGTGAACTGGGTGAATTCCGAAGCAGTAAATGAATGCGTGGATGACTCCGCAGCCACTGAGTCAGCCGTCCCGGAGATCCTGACCGAGAGCAAGTCCGGGATGCAAACGGAGCGGCTGAGCATAGTGATGCCGGTCTGGGCCGGCGCCGAAGTGACGAATAAAGCCTTGCAGGCAATCGTCGCCTGTACGGATACTCCATACGAGATCATTATCATAGACAATGGGAGCGATAACCAGTGCCAGGCTGTAATTGCAGACTTTGAGAGCCAGCGCCGGAAATTGCCAGAGTGATTCACAACGAGAGCAACAGGGGTTACCCGATTGCTTGCAACCAGGGCCTGGGCGCCTTCCGGGGAAGATACGCAGTGGTCATGAATAACGACGTGCTGGTGACGCCCCATTGGGCCAGCCTGATGATGGACGCATTCTCCGGTGATCCCCTGACCGGCGTAGTCGGCCCGCGCACCAACTACGTTTCCGGCGTACAGCTGGTCGGAGAATGCCATTACGACGAGACCACTCTGAACGAGTGGTCACAGCAATGGCATGGCAGGCATGCCGGTTCACGGCAATCGACTTTAAGGCTGGTGGGATTTCTGATGATGATCAGGCGAGAGCTGATCGAGCAGATCGGCGGCTTTGACCCGATCTTCGGGCTGGGCAACTTCGATGACGACGATTACTGCCTGAGGGCAAGGCTGGCTGGCTATCAACTGGTCATCGCCGAGGATGTCTTCGTGCACCACTATGGGAGCATGTCCTTCAACAAACAACCGGAGGCCTTTTCGCGGCTGCTGGAAAAGAACAAACAACTGTTTTTCGCCAAATGGGGCCTGCAGGCTGGCTATGAAGGCCTGTTTTCCTCAGCGTTGAGCAACACCGGTACCGGGCATGCCCGCCTCTATATCCCCCTCTGCTGATCAACCCCCGGGCGCGCCCAGGACGGCCGGGTGTCGGGCGAGTGCCCCGGCTGCGCCAGCCAATCGTGGCGACCATTCGCCTTCTTGAGGTGTGCCATGCAACAGCCGACTCTGAGCCTTTGCATGATCGCCAAGAACGAATCCGAGCATATCGGGCGCTGCCTGCTGAGCGCCAAGGATTACGTGACGAGATCATCGTCGTCGATACCGGTTCGAGCGATGATACTGGAGACATCGCCCGAGCCTGGGGAGCGATGGTGATCGAGTCCGAATGGATGGATGATTTCAGCCTCGCCCGCAACACTTCTCTTGAGTATGCTGCCGGAGACTGGATTCTTTTTCTGGACTGCGACGAGGAACTCGCTCCGGGAGCGGCCCGGAACTAAGGGCGCTGATCCGGGATAGCCTTTACGAAGCTTATTTCATCCAAGTCACCAACCTTACGGAAGTAAACTCCAAGCTTCTCGCTCCTAGCATCCGGCTCTTCAGAAACAGAAAAATATTTCGATTCGAGGGCAAGATCCATGAGCAGATTGCCACCTCGATCCTCGCCCATCACGGACAGCAGAGCATCGGCCAGTGCGATATCTCCATCATCCATCACGGATACGACGGGCGGCAAGCCAACATCCAGTCAAAAATCAAGAGAAACCTGAGGCTTCTCAAGAGCCTGCCCGATACTGAAAAGAACGGTTTTTTCTATTACAATCTGGGCGTAGAGCATCTTCGCCTCAGGGAAAGAGAAAATGCCCTCGGCTGTTTTCTGGAGGCTATTGGGAACTGACGAAAGCCAACCTGGGATACGCTCCGATCCTGGCCCTTAGACTGCCACCACCTTTATGGAACTGTCCGGTACCGTGATGCCATCGGTCACCTGAAGTACTACCAGAGCATTTACAGTGACTTCAAGGATCTGGTTTTTCTGGAAGCGCTCTGCTATCTCCACTGCGGCTGGTACTCACAATCATGCGATTGCTTGCAGAAATATTTCGCCATGCCCCCTGCCCCCGCCTGGTATCCGACGGAAACAGTCTACTGTGGCGCCCCCGCTGAAGAATTCAGGGACTGGCTGCAGGGGCGCACCATTCTCCACGATTACCCCGGCATCAGTTCTGTGTCATCGGCAGGGCAACGGGCAGTATTCGCCACTGCATCCATAGCGTCAACGATATCGCCCGGGAGGTGATCTACGTCGATACTGGCTCAGCCGATGACACTCCCGCCATGGCTTTTCAGCACGGAGCAAAAGTCTTCGCCGTTGACTGGCCGGGCAACTTCTCCGAGGTGCGCAACTTCGCCCTCGATCATGCCGTATCGGAGTGGATCCTGGTCCTGGACGCTGATGAGGTGCTGCCTGAAGAAAGCCCGAAGCAGATCGTGGAGCTGTTGAAGCATGCGCCGCCGGATGTGGCTGGATATATCTTAAAAGTCTGCACCTTCATCGACGGCAGCCGCACCCGGAGCATGCAGCAGCTCGCCAACTGCCACCTCGGTGGCAGCTGCAGGTCGTCCGGAGGGCGCCCGGGCCGAACCTGGAACCAGGCGGGAACACCCGCTACCGGGGAGCGGTGGGTGAAGAGGTGGCCTCATCCCTGTTTGCATCTGGAAAAACTGTTGTTCTGGCTGAGATCGCCGTCAACCACCTGCACTATCAATCAGACCCGAAACATGTTGCGCAGAAAAGACGGTGGAAGATCGACGCCATCAACCATGGACTGCGGGAGGACCCGGTGCTGCTCAATTATCTGCTTGGGGTGGAGCTTTTCCACTCCCAGGATTTTTCGGCGGCAGCCAGCCGCTTTGAAGACTGCCGCCAGCAGTGCGAGATTGCCTACGCGCCCGAATTATTCTATTACCATGCGCTGGCCCTGATCAATATCCAGGACTGCCCAGGTGCAGCCAAGATCCTGGAGGAGGGCGCAGATCTATATCCGGACTACACCGACCTGCAATACCTGCTGGCAATCGCCCGCTTCATGATGGGGAACACCAAAGAAGCGGAAAGGATGCTGCGCCGTTGCCTGGAAAAAGGCGACACCCCCTGGCAGAAGCACCTGGCCAATCCGGGAACCGGCAGCTTCAAGGCCATGTGTTCACTGGGGACGGTTCTGACCCAACAGGGTAATGTTGCCGAGGCGCTGGAACTCCTGATGAAAGCCGCACAGCAGCCCGGAGGACCGGAACAGGCGATCGAAGGCATCATCGTTTTAAGGTAAAAAACTGGACATCCCGGCAGAGCAAATATTGACACAGGAAGGGCTCTTGAATTCGGTCAGCCTCAGCGCAGCATCCAAGACCTGTTCGAGAATGCTGAGCTTCGACGATAGCCTGCGCTGACTGGCCCTGGCCTGCGACCAGATTGTCCGGGAGCCCGCACCGCGGAATTTCACGAGCATCATCCAGGCCATCGACCTGCTCATCAAGACGTTCTGCCGCGGCCATCAGGCCGCTACTTGATGGCACCCGGCATAATTTGAGAATAGGGCATAATTTCGTGTGTCCGGTTCATGGGCCGTGCCCCTTTTGCCATTTGAATCTCATGCCGGTAAAAACATCAAAAAAACCCGGGATCAGTTCATTTTGATCCCGGGCTATCCGTTCACTTTTCATGAACTTCTATAATTTAGTGATCGCCAATCAACCTTGAGTTTGGCAATTGTTTTCTTTATTAATGTGGAAATGGCCACAACTATTTTCGTTTGCGTTTTGTGATTCGCCATCATGGCCGGTTAGATGAATTTAATCATTCAACGTAATATTTAATTTTATGATCGCAGCAAGGAACGGTTTCCACGCAGACAGTCGTAGGATCACACAGGTTGGTAACTTTTGAGCGAGATCGTTATCTGTCCGGTTACACAAGTGGGCGTGGTAATAATGCTCTGAGGGTTGCAAGTGGCAGAACAGCTCACCTTTGGGCTCGCCGCACCCGCAGGGACAGAGGGTGGGTCTTCCTGCAGGCAGAGTGATGCAGGCGGATTCTCCGATTATGCTGCAGAAATCCAGGAAGGTGCATGAACATCCACATTTATGATCGACTTCATCCTTGCCGGAGTGGTGATTGTCGAGATAGGCATACTCGAACTGCGCATCATGGAAAAACGCAGGGTGGGCGGAGTCGGTCTTCAGATCTACCTTGGCGTTGTAACAGCAAACATTGCACTGGTTACCCGGCCCTACAGGCGTAAAGCAGGGGTCGCAGCAGGATAACGTTATGGGCAGGACAGGGTCGAAACTGGTGATTTCATAAGCGCAAATCTTGATTAGCGACATGTTGCAGCCTCCCTTATATGAGATAGCAAACCCGGCGGTCTCCATTGCCGTTGTTTCTGTAATAGTATATGGGTGGCCCGATCCGCATGTTACTTGTCGCAAAGTGAATCTTCTTCGCCAAAGTGAAAAGACAGCCACATATTTTTAATTGGCCCGGGCCAAATGTGCTGTCCTTTGATAACGAACGGGGCCGCTTAGACTGAATGTCTAGAATATGCTGCAGGCAATCGAACCGATTACAATCTGCAATTATCCGGCAGCCTGCCGATAACAGGCGGGGCCGATCTCGTAGAGGTTTCGCCCCCGGCTGTCGATAGCCACGATGGCGGGAAATTCCCTGACTACGAAACGCCACACCGCCTCCGGGCCGAGGTCTGAATAGGCTACTACCTGCGCTTCTTCTATGCAGTTGGACAGCAGGGCGCCCGCCCCGCCGGCAGCCGCCAGGTAGACAGCGCCGTACTGCTGTATTGCCGCTATCACTTCCGGACTGCGGTTGCCCTTGCCGATCATTCCCCGTACGCCGTATGCCAGCAGCGCCGGTGTGAAGGCATCCATGCGGCCGCTGGTGGTCGGCCCTGCAGCACCGCAGGCGCGTCCGGGAGCGGCGGGGGTCGGCCCCGCATAGTAAATGACCTGGCCTCGCAGATCGACCGGCAGGCGCTGCCCGTTGGCCAGTGCCTCGGCAAAGCGTTGGTGGGCCTGGTCGCGGGCGCCGAAAATCACGCCTGTCAGCAGCACGCGCTGCCCGGCCTGCAGCTCTCTCGCCGTCTCGGCGTCAAAGGGCGCATCTATCAGTCTGCATTCATCACTTTTGCATCCATCCATCTTAGTATTCCTCCGAGCTAACTATCAGATGGCAATTTCATCCCGGTCTTGGCTGGCCCTTCCTACGGAATGCTAGTATAAGCTCTCGCGCTCACTGCTGCCAGACCCAGGTCCGGTGGCGCAGGGCATGACAGCCGATGCTGACCCCGACGGGCAGCCCGGCAATGTGAGTTGGATAGGTCTCAACATGGACCGCCAGGGCAGTCACCCGGCCGCCCAGTCCTCCGGGACCGTATCCCAGAGCGTCGATAGCCTCTTTCAATTCAGATTCGAGGGCGGCCAATTCCGGATCTGTGTGCCTCTGGCCCAACGGCCGCAACAGTGCGCGCTTGGCAAGCAGCAGGGCCTTGTCGGCGGTTCCTCCAAGGCCGACCCCCACCACCACCGGTGGGCAGGGATTGGCTCCGGCCCTGTCGACGGCATCCACTACGAACTGCTTGATGCCGGCCACCCCATCGGATGGCATTAACATGCCCAGCGCGGTGCAGTTCTCGCTGCCAAAACCCCTGGGCATGATCGTGATCCGGAATCCGTCTCCTGGCACTATGTCGTAGTATATGATCGCCGGGGTGTTATCTCCGGTATTGACCCGCCGCAAGGGATCGGCTACCACCGATGGCCTCAGGTAGCCCTCCCGGTAACCCTGGGCCACCCCCAGGTTGATAGCAGCCCCCAAAGCTCCGCCAATTACATGCAGATCCTGACCAACCTCCACGAAGGCAACCACCATGCCTGTGTCCTGGCAGATGGCGATCCTCTCCTCCGCAGCCAGCCGGGCGTTTGCACAAAGCTCAGAGATGATAAGTTTCCCGGCGGGAGAATCTTCCCGCTGCCCTGCCTCCTCCAAGGATGACCGCACGTCCTCCGGCAGGTCGCAATTGGCCTGCCGGCAGAGCTCGGCCACCATTGCCGCAATCCGGTCGGCGCTGAGTTCGCGCAAGCTAGTGTCCTCCTGTGTTGTATGTGCTGCCGGTTTCGTTCAGGTCCACGTGCTCCACCAGAAACGGAAAGTCACCAAGAAACTGCCTGCCTGACGAATAGAACGAGTCCGTGGAGCCGCTGGCGAAGAAGCGGTGCTCCGGCTGCTCCCTCTTTAGACTGGAGCCTGCCTCCGGTGGGCACTCAGGGAGCACCCGGCCTGTGCCGCCTGCGCCCGCGGAGTCATTGCAGCCTTGGCCGTTTTTGCCGGCGGCCTTCTCACTGCCGGCATTTGGCAGGGAGGCGAGCAGCGCGGCCAGTTCTTTCACGGTCTCATCGGCAGGGTCCACCACCGATACCGACTTCCCGGCCAGTTCCCGGATTACCGGCGCCAGGAATGGATAGTGGGTACAGCCCAGCACTATGGTATCCACCCCAGCCGACAGCAACGGCTGAAGGTACTGCCTGGCAGCGTCCCTGATCTCGAGGCCCTCGATCATCCCTGCCTCTACCAGCGGTACAAACCGGGGGCAGGCCTGGGTGAACACGGCCACTCCCTGGCCGTAGGCCTGGAAGCAACGGGGAAAGGAGCCGCTGTTGACGGTGGCAGCCGTGGCCAGGATGCCTACCCGCCTGTTCCGTGTAGCTTTCAGCGCCGCTCGCACCCCCGGTTCTAGCACACCCAGGATCGGAAGGTGATACCTGTTTCGCAGCAACGGCAGCGATACCGAGCAGCTGGTGCCGCAGGCAGCGACCACCAGCTTGACATCGAACCTCAGCAAAAAAGAGAGGATCTGATCGCCGAAGCCGACGATCTCCTCGGGCTGGCGCGAGCCGTAGGGAACCCTGGCCGTATCACCGAAATAGACTATGCTCTCATCCGGCAGTTGCTTCAACATCTGCCCGACCACGCTCAAACCACCCACGCCGGAATCGAAGACCCCGATGGGTTGACTGTTGCTCAACAACTTCATCTCCATTTCCAGACACACAGTTGAACCGCTTCACCAGGGGCATCCGATCGATGCCTTCCCTGCATTTCTCCTGGTTGGCAGTGAAGGAAGGTTTTCGCCGTCCCCAAAAGTTTAATGCAAATTCCTAAAGATTATAACATAAAATATTCTCCGGTTCTGAAACCCTTGCGCTGCAATCACTCCAAAAACCTTCTTAACGGTTTGCTAACATCGTCTTTTAGGGGAATATATCATCTTCAGCATGGAAATCATCTCTTAAATGAAGAAGCCCCGGCCACAGCCGGGGCATGGAGGTTCATGAAACAACATACATAGACAATTGCAGTCCTGAAAACCAAACCTCTATCTTGTTGACTAACCAGCCATGATGGCTCCATCACAACCGTAAATGAAAATAGTGGTGCCATTTTCACGTTAAAAGTCTTTTATAGAGAAAAGGGCAAGCGATCCCAAAAAAAGGGCGATTAGCTTGGTATGGAAGTTAGAGAATTCGCTGGGGACTTGATTGCACCATCATTTATGATGAACAAAGGATTTTAGAGGAGCCAGCCCTAACCTTACATGATTGTTAATGTTCAAGGTACATGCTTGTTGTGCGGTCTTAAGGGGGAAAGCGCTAAAAATCTTATCTTTTTTTAAGGCTTTCTTCAGTCAAGCGAATTAATATATATTTATTATAGGAAAAATCCTGTCGACCCTTACTGGCAGAATCGCTTTAAGCTGAATAGTTGAGGCAGGATTTTATCATAGAAAGGTAGAATAAGAATGATATGAAAAAGTATAACAGCTATTATTATCCCCGGAGAATCAGAAAGAAAAAAAGAAGATTGCTGTTAAATAGGGTCAGATTTATTTTAATTTTACTTGCATTACTATTTACAGCATTCTTTTTGCATGACCTGGTATCTGCTAAAAACTTGCATCAGCAAATCCAAGAATCGGAGAGCCTTGATAAACTAAAGACAGAAATAGCAGATTATACAAAAAACTATCAGGGACAATATGGAGTATATTATTATGATCTTACAACCGGCCAGGAGTTTGGGATAAATGACGAAGATGAATATCCAGGCGCCAGTACTGAGAAAGTTCCCATAAACCTTTATCTGTATAACCAAATAAAAGCAGGCGCTGTAAATCCTCAGTGGACTCTGACTTATTTGCAAGAGGATTATGAGGATGGTACAGGGAGCATTCAGTATCAAAAAGTTGGTACTCAATACAGCATTGAAGAGCTTTCGCAGCTCTCAATCGTTGATAGCGATAATGTTGCAACTAACATGCTGGTCAGGTTTTTAGGCATCCAGAATATAAAGGATTACATGCAGCAGGTAGGCGGCCAGGTAGTAGTCGATGGCCAGAATGTATCTTCCCCACGGGATATGGGGCTTTATATGAAATTGGTATATGAGTTCTGTGAAAACAGTGGAACACTCGGGAACGAACTCATGAATAATTTTTTAAACACCAATCTTTATAATGATAGGCTGCCGGCCCTGCTTCCTAAATCTGTCAAGGTAGCGCATAAAATAGGCAACGACGTGGGGGTCGTCAATGATATTGGCATAGTTTTCGCCGATAAGCCTTATATCGTAGCTGTCATGTCAAAGGGTGTCAATGAAGAAGAGGCGCCAACAGTAATCGCAAATATATCAAAAATGATCTATGATTCTGTAAACCAACAATAGTCGCACAGCAGTGCTGCGGCTCTCGATGCTGTCCTCTTTTTTGGTACGCTCAGCCTACGTATGCCGCAGGTGCGCCTGCCTGCACCGCCCATAGCCTCTCAAGGCCGTGGGCGGTTATTTCTATTCGGTCATCACTGCAACATCACTTCAAAATATCACATAAAGTGTACCGGGTTTTCTTTCGGGCTATACCGGGCAATGAAACCGTACCGGGTGATTTTGGTTTTCAGCACCCACCTGGCCTTGGTTTTGGTATTATCTGATGGATCGTTCAAATTGATAATCTGTCCCGACATTGGGGATTCCAGCATACTTCCCAAGGTCTTGTCATAAAATTTTTTAACCAGGAGATCTTTACAAGCTCTGTCTATCCAGTTATAATGATTCTAATTACTTGAATTCTACCTTATTTGCGCTAATTTTTAATCTCGCCACAGAAAAACACTTCTTATCAACTAATATCTTCTTCTGCTTATGCCATTCTATCTAAGCGCCTCGCAACCAGAAATCATCAAAACAGGAACCATCAACAATCGAACAGATCTGTTGCCCAGGTGCATTGTGAGACCATCATGAGGGGGTGTCAGACAAACGTCATTATTAGCCGGGTAGGGGTTTCCTCTTCGACTGACGACTGATTTGGCGACTGATGTACATGGCGCATCATGCTCTGTCAAGAGCAATCTGAAAGCAAAGGAGGTTTACAGAAGTGGATGATGAGATTAAACAGGTAAGCTTGGCAGCCTCGACCGCTAATCCCGCCGCACTCGGACTGGCGGGTTTTGCACTGACCACCTTCATTCTGAGCATGATCAACGCCGGTCTTTGGAGCGGAAGCGGTATAACGGTTGTAGTCGCGTTGGCCTTCTTCTACGGCGGACTGGCCCAGCTGCTGGCCGGACAGCAGGAGTACAAGACAGGCAACACCTTCGGCGCCACAGCCTTCAGTACGTACGGCGCCTTCTGGCTGGCAGTGGCCTTCTTTGTCTTTATGAACGTTCTCGGCGTGTTCAAGGGAGTTTCACCGGGACTAGGTTATTTGCTGATAGGCTTCACGATCTTCAACACCTACATGATGATCGGTTCGTTTAAAACCAACGTGGCAGTGATGCTGGTATTCGTCTTCTTGGAGGTCACCTTCATCCTGCTTGACATTGGAGCGTTCGGTCCTGCATTTGCCACTATGCTCGGCGGATATTTCGGCATCATCACCGCTTTACTGGCATGGTATGCCTCGGCGGCAACTGTGATCAACTCGACCTTCAAGAAAGTCGTGGTGCCGCTAGGCCCTCTGGGCTAATAAGACCTATCCTACCCGGCTGATTTAAAACCGGCAGCGAATACTGCCGGTTTTTTTACTTATCCTGATCCTGGTCCCATTCAGTTGCTGTCCTATCCGGCTGCCGACCCTATTCTGCTCCCTATCCAAGTTCCATTTCTAGCCAGGTACCCGCCTAATGCTTGATAAAGGTCGGGTTGCGTATCAGCGGTTCGTCAATGGGGACATTCCCTGCAAAGGTCAATTTCTTTCGGCCTGACTCTAGAATTTGCACCCGCTTCACGTTGCGAAACTCGGTCAGGGTGTCGACAATTCCGTAGACAGCCAAGGTTTCCTGGGTGAGATCGAGCTTGACATGGGCGGGAAGCGTCAGGTCAACCACGCAGGTGCCGTTTGTCTTGATGTTGATACTGTTAACCTGGGTGCCCACAGGCACGCTTGCCAGCAGGTCTCCCTGGGGAGGCCCGCTAAACAGCCCTTCCAGCGCCAGCTTGGCAATCCCTCCCGTCTTGTCCACCTCTTCGACGAAAGGAACCAGGTAATGGCCGGTTTGGTCCCTGAAATAGACCGTGACCTTGGTCGTTTCCACCGGCGGCAGAGTGCTCAGTCCACCTGAGCTCAGATCCGGCAGGTTTCCCGGCTGTCCGGAAGGCATTCCCGTCAGCGACTGCAGCTTTTGGGACAAGCTGCAACCCCCCAGGGCGATCAGGGCGGCGATCATGACCGACAGCATGACCACCCTGAAGCGGAACAGACGGAGTTCCCGCTCGCTTTCCTTCAACTGCTCAAAATTCCACACATGAGGCCCTCCTTCCTTAATATGGTTTTGTTGCCTAGTTGATCCTATGAAGGGCGGAGGGCTTTTATGCATGAAATTTTGACGAACCATTTTAAATCCAAGTGCGCAGCCTTGTCTGCGCCGTGAACCGACTCCAGCCACAGTCTAGATAAGTTCTGTGTGGCAGGCGGTGATCTGGGCGTTCAACAGCTCCACGTACCGCACCACGGAGTTCAATGTGCTATCCGCATGCGCCCTCTCATTGCTGATACAGGTAAAGGCGATGGTTGACCGCTGCCATAGCTCCTGCTGCTCCACCTCGGCGATGGAGACATTGAAACGCGACCTGACCTTGTCCAGTATGCTTTTTATAACTCGCCGCTTATCTTTGAGAGAGTTCGCCTCGCCCAGAAACAGCTCCAGCGTACATAGGCCGATTACCACCACTCAAAACTCATCTCCTGACTAGAAACTCATCTCCTGACCACCAGGACCGGGCAGTGGGAGTTATGGACCACGTAATCGGCCACACTGCCGATCAGGAGATAGGTGATGCGCGAATAGCCATGGGAGCCGACAACGACCAGGTCGGCATTGTTCTCTCTGGCCCATTCGACCATCACCGCCCTCGGGCTCCCGCTCATCACATCGCCGCTGACATCGACGACGCCTGCATCCTTGGCGATCTTCACTATCTCAGTCACGGTTTTATCGCCATCCTGTTCCAGGGTTTCCATCGCCAACTGCTGGTAAGTGCCCATTTGAAAGGCGACATGGGTGTCGACGACATAAATGATCTGCAGCCGCGCCCCGGTTAACTTGGACAGCATCATCGCATGCATTGCCGCATTCTGTGACGACGGTGATCCGTCTACCCCGACCAGAATCAGCTTGTAAGAGATGGCGCCCTGTTCCTCTGGCACGATAAACCCCTCCTTGAGGCCAGTTTGTAGTGTTGAAGTTATTCAAGACCCCCGGTTATGAATCCTTTCCCCTGCGCCTGCGAGCAGGGCGCAGAGGGGGATTGTGCACCGGTTTTTGTTAAAGCATAGCAAAACAGTCCGAGCACTGCAACCGGAACCTGGCCGTACCTCCGCAGTTTGACTGCCTGGGTCAAAGCTTCCACGCCGCATGTGCGGGTTCGGAGCCATACTGGTTGCAGCAGGCGCCCAGGGGACGCGCCGGTTCTGGTCGCCGACCCGGCTTTTGCCCATGGATGCAGACCCCATTAATCACTAGCATGCAGCAAGGGTATCGCGATCAAGAATACAGCGCCGCCCCCCGGCCTGTTGAATACAGTCACGGTCCCCTGGTGAGCATCCATGATCAGCTTGCTGATCGCCAGCCCCAGGCCAGTCCCTCTGGTGGATCCGCCCCGGTAAAACCTCTCGAATATATAAGGAATCTCCCGGGGAGGGATGCCCGGGCCTGTATCGGCAACGCTCACCAGCGCCCTGCTGTCCTCGATGCGGCCTGACAGCTCCACCTCACCCTCCCTGGTATATTTCAAGGCGTTGTCCAGCAGATTGACCAACACTTGGATCAGCCTGGCATAATCGCCTCTGATCCATGCGGCCTTGGCCGGCAACTCCATCGACAGAATCAATCCCTTTTCAGCTGCCAGGGGCATCATGGATTCCCCGGCCTCCTGGCAGAGCCCCCAGAGGTTGAGGGACTCCCACTGATACTCCATCTGTCCTTCCTTCATCCTGGCCATGTCGAGCAGGTCGCTTACGATCCTCACCAGCCGCTGGATCTCCCGGTATACCCGGGACAGGTATTGCTCTTGTTCGGCCGGGGCAATATTGCCGTCCAGCATCCCCTGGATAAACCCCCTGATTGAGGTCAGGGGCGTGCGCAACTCGTGGGAGACATCCGCCAGGAAGTTTCTGCGGTTGGTTTCGATCTGCTCCAGCTGTCCGGCCATTCCGTTCAGGGCTTCGGCCAGCTTTCCCATCTCGTCGCGCCGCCTCACCTCCAGGCGCCTGCTGAAATCTCCCAGGGCAAACATGCCGGCGACAGTCTCCATCTCAGCCAGCGGCTGCGTGAAATTGCGGGAGACCAGGTAGACAATAGGCGTGGCCAGGATCAGTACAATCAGAGATGCCAGCCACACGAAGATCATGGTCTGGTGCAACAACTCGCCTGTATTGCTGACGGCCGAAAAGACTATAACTTCGAGCGGAGGGTCTGTCTTGAGAGGGATGGCTGCGACCAGAACCGACTGGTAGGGGTCCAGAAAGCCTTGCAGGGTGGCGGTTTTATGCTGCTCTCCCAGGGTCAGGGCCTGGCTGAGGAAGGCGCCGTTGCTGGTAATGTCAGAGATGCTGTCGTTCGTACTCGTCACAATCGAGCGCCCTTGAAGCACCGCCAGGTTTACCCCGGAAGAGAGATCGATGATAGCGATGCGCCGCTTCCACTCCTGCTCCTGGGAGGGTTCTTGAAGAGGGGAATTGGGTGTGATCTCCTGCACCTGGGCAATAGCTTTCCACAGCAGCTGTTCATAGCTGCGATCGAAAAAATCTTGAAAGAACAAGGTGAGCAGGATGTTCATGATGAGGACGAGGCCAACGATCAGGGCCAGTTCGACCAGAAGCAGCTTGGCAAAAACGCTTCCCTTGATCTCCCAACGGCTCATGCCCAGCCCCACTTCCGTAGTGTTTGTGCCTGCAAGCATCCGGCGTGCCGGTTGCCCTCCCTGCTTGGTGTTTCCCCGGTGGTTAGCACTTGCGGCCGTTAGTTACACCTGAATGGCGCTTCTTCACAGCACGGCTAGTGGGCCCCCGGCTGCTCGCTCTCCAACTTGTAACCCACTCCCCAGACCGTCTTGATGCGCCATTTCAATTTATGGCCCTCCAGCTTGTCGCGCAGCCGGTTGATATGCACGTCTACCGTGCGGCTCGTCCCCATATTGAACTGATATCCCCATACCTTCTGCAGCAGGAACTCCCTGCTGAATACGTAATTGGGCTGTGATGCCAGCACGCAGAGCAGCTCGATCTCCTTCGGGGTCAGCTCCACTACCAGGCCGTTTACCCGCACCTCGTAGCGTGCAAGGTCCACCTCGAGGCCGGGCACGTTAAACTGACCTCCCCCCCCTGCCTGTATCCCCTTGCGTTTGAGGACGGCCTTGATCCGCGCCACCACCTCCAGTGGATCGTAAGGCTTGACCACATAATCGTCCGCACCCATGTCGAAGCCCCTGATCTTGTCTGCTATCAGGCCGCGGGCGGTTTCGATGATAACGGATACGTCAGTCTCCTGCCTGAGCGACCGGCAGAGTTCCCAGCCGTCCAGGGATGGCAGCCTGAGGTCGAGCAGCACCAGGTCGACCCTCTCCCTCTTGACACGATCCACCACGTCTTCCCCGGTCAGGGAGATCAGGACGCGATAACCCTGATTGACCAGGTAAAGCCTCAAGAGTTCGACAATGTTCTGGTCATCCTCGACGATCATGATCGTTTTCGATACAAGGGACATGGCAACGCTCCTCATCTGCCGGGTCAGCCGGGCAATACCCGATCATCCAAACCTGGAAAGGGTTTTCTTGCATCAAGAAGAATTATAGATCAAAGTCAAAAAAATGTCCTGGAGGTGCGATCATTGTGAAACTAGATGTTCATGTGCATATCCTGTCCCCTGATTTCATCAGGGATCTTCAGAAAAACATGGACCGGGACACCCATTTCAAGATGCTGCACGAAAACCCCAAGTCGAAGTTCGCCACTGCGGAAACCTTGCTCGAGAACATGGACAAGACCGGGATCGACAAATCGGTGGTGTTCGGGTTTCCCTATCGCGACCTGGGCATGTGCCAAGAAAGCAACGACTACATCATCGACGTCGCCGCGCGCTATCCGGACCGGCTGATCGGCTTCGCCGTAGTCCCCCCCCAGGAGACAGGCATGGAAAGGGAACTGATCCGCTGCCACGAGTCTGGCCTGAAAGGCACCGGAGAGATCATCCCGGCTGCCGTCCACGCCGACATCTCCGACCAGGGGCAGGTGGGGCGCTTCACCGCCCTCTGCCGGGAACTCGACTTTCCGATCCTGATGCATACGAACGAACTGGTGGGCCATTACTATCCGGGCAAAGGAAAGATGGGCCCGGAGCAGGCCTACTTGTTCGCAGTCCAGAACCCGGATAACAAGATCATTTTTGCCCATTGGGGCGGCGGCCTGTTCTTCTACGAACTGATGCCGGAGTTGCATGAAGCGCTGCGCCATGTTTACTATGACACGGCAGCCTCCCCGTTCCTGTTCCGGCCCGATGTCTACGCCGCGGCCCGCTTGGCAGGAGTGCTCGATAAGGTGCTGCTGGGCAGCGACTTTCCGCTGCTCTCTCCCTCTCGCTACTACAAGGAATGGGCGGCAACGGACCTCACCGAAGAGGAGAGGGATGGCATCTCGGGCAACAACGCCGCCGGCCTGCTGGCCGGATGTTGCTGGTGACGATGCTTCTTCCAGGCGGCATATCAGATACAATCGCTGCCTGTTATCCGCGCCCGGAAAAGCGGCCCGTCTGAAAGCGCTAATCTCAAGAGCCCTAACCTATCCTTTGCCGATGGAGGGCGCGGGCAGATGAAATGCCCGGTTGAATAGTACCAATCCTAGATCATGCCAGACGATGCAAATGCCGGGGGTGGGCCCCCGGCATTTGCCATCAAAAGAAATTATGGCCACTGACCGTGGGCCGCGATGATTAACTGCCTAAGGCTGCACGGTGGCATCCCCCGGCGCTGTTAATAATGATCCACATATTCTGAACTTATTCGTAGACATCCTGGTTTTTTCCTGCTGCCTCGCCAGATTTTTCTTAAAAATCCCTTAGGTCATTAGGACCTATTTCCTTAATAATTTATGACTTTTGCACTAGTAAAAAAATTGTAAACAAGCAGGAAAAGATAATTTTATGGTCGAATTTATCAAAATAAACAAGAAGTTTTTTGCTCTAAAACAAGATTTAGTTAAATCATGTCGAATAAAGGAAATTTATGTAGAATATTTTCATTTATTATAAAATAATCAAAAAGATTGAATAAGAGGGTAAATCTCTAGGTAAATCTCTATAAATCTGCCTGATTCACTTTTAAACGGACCAGAAATAGAGTTCGATCAGCAGATTCTTAAGGAATAATAATATTTAATTTATCAGTTTTATAAATATTCAGTAATTTAATTTAAGACCAAAATGACTGCTGGTAGCGCCTTGTACCTGCCAAGATTTTGCGCCGGATTAAAGTGTCTAGAGATTCTATCAAGGTGAGGGATAACATGATTCATGTAACGTTGTCCAACTCTTTAATAGCCATGGTGCTGCAGGACTTCCCGGAATGCCTCGTCATGGTCATGCTGGTTTTCAGCATCCTGAACCTGCGCTTTCAGCCAGGGACCGTGCTGGCTATCGCCGGCCTGCAGGCCTGCACCAACCTGTTGGAGAACCTGCCCGTCATCTGGTGGGCCCACAGCATCATTTTCCTGCTAACCCTGTCGATCTACACCAGGATCTTCACGAGAGCATTGCTAAGCAGGATCCTGCTGGCGGCGGTGATTACTTTTGCTGTCCTTATATTGGCTGAGGGGGCCTATGCCCTGCCCCTGATCAGGGCGGCGGGGGTGACGCCGGCGGAGTCTTTCGCCAACCCCTTCCTGAGGTCGGCCTTCGCCCTGCCGTACGAGCTCTTTCTGCTGCTCCTGGCTCTGGGCAAGAACTACTACAACCGGCGCCGGGGTTTGCTGGCCGGGGCTTAAGGCGCCTTTGCAACGACCGGGCTGTCGCCGGGGCGGCTGCGGCAGACGGCAACTTATATAGAAAATTTAAGTTGCATAAGCGTCACTTGTCGGGATCAAGCAGGTTACGGCATCGCACAAAACGAAAAAATGACAAAAAGGAGAATATTCTTGAGCTACGGCAGCCCGGCATACATTTTCTTTTTCCTGCTCCTGAACGCTTTGCCCGAGAGCCTGGTTCATGCCATGTTCGTGTTCGGCATTCTGAACCTGAGGTTCGATGTGCGCTGGATCCTGGCGGTTGCCGGCCTGCAAACGGTCACCAACCTGATCATGTTCTTGCCGATTAACGCCTTCGTCCACTCGATCATCATGATTTTTACCCTGGCCCTCTACACCTTCATCATCACCCGCGCCCGGTTGAGCCAGGCCTTGCTGGCAGCGTTGATCTGCATAACAATTACAATATTGGCGGAGATCGCATACTCAGGACTGTTGTTGCAACTGACCGGGCTGACGGTCAACGCGGTCAGGAACAATCCCTTCCTGATCTCCGCCTTCGCCGTGCCCTATGAACTCCTGTTCCTGGCGCTTGCCCTGGCGAAAAACCATTACAACCGGAGAAGGGGGCTCCTCCATGAAGCTTAACTGGACGCGGGCGTTTACCGCCTACATGGGAAACAGGCTCGGCCTCACGGCCGACCAGGAGGAGATCGCCCTGTTCGGGCTGCAGACGCTCCTCTACCCGGCTGTAACTCTCCTCTGCGTCTGCCTGGCCGGGTGGCTCCTGGGCTGCCTTTGGACAACAGTCGAGGCGGCGCTGGCGGCCATCTTGCTGCGCTTTTATGCACACGGGGCGCACAGCCGCACGCCGCTGACCTGCACCCTGACCAGCTTGATCGTCTTCCCGGCGCTGGGAAAGTCTGCAGCGATCATCGCCCCGCACCTGGCGCCAAGTCTGCTGCTCCTGGCGGTCATCGCCGGTTTCGTCCCTTCCCTGATCGCTGTCTGCCGCTGTGCCCCCGCAGACTCTTCGGCCAAGCCGGTCGCATCCCTGCAGGAGCGCCATCGGCTCCGCCTGCTGTCGCTGGCGGCAGCCTGCTTTATCGTCGCTGTGCAGTTCATCCTCGTCTTCTTTGCCAATGCCGCGGCGGCGGCACTGGCCCTGAGCCTCGGCCTCTGGTGGCAGGCCTTCGCCCTGACTGGCGCCGGGCACCGGTTTGCCACTTTGCTGGATCATATTCTTTCGGGAAAGGAGGTAGAGATTTATGAGACGTCTGTTGAATAGTCTGTTGCCCGCCTGCTTCAGCATTCTCTGCTTGGTAGCCACAATTGTTGTGATTAAACCGATGTGCGCAGGAATACTCTGGTTCCAGCCCGAAGTGCCGGCCGCCCTGAAGAGATAGGCCGGCTCCCGTGAAGTGGTTTCAGCCACTGGCTCGCGGCGCCCGGGGCACGACTTGCGTGCAAAGGGTGCCGCGCTCTTTTTTTGTCTCCGATTTGGAAATAGTGATATAATATAGGCAATATCTTGAAGAATTACAGGTATTCGGGGAGAATGAAGAGGAGAGCGGGATGCGCGACTGGGAAGCGAGAAGAGCGAATGAGATATCGGAAAACATCCTGGTGACGCACATTGTCAGCCTGTTGATCTTCATGATGATCCTGTTCAGCTTCTGGAACTATCCTATTGCCTTCAACAACCTGATCGACTATCCCGGGATGATCATTTTCATATTGTTTTGCTTCGGGATAGCTATCTATACAACCCGCAAGCTGATCGCCAAGATCACCCTGCTCGACCAGCAGAAAGTCGACGAGCTGCTGCTGCTGGCGGTGATGCTTCCGATCACCTTCATTTTCCTCTATTACAGCAGGGGTTTCATCGGGGCCAAGGTCCTGCTGATCGTTCCTGCCATCATCACCGCCACCGCCTTCGGCAGGGTGATCGGCGCCGGTGAGGCCCTACTGACCTGCGGCCTGCTGTTCCTGATGGACCGCCTCTTTGCTGGAGGTATATCCGTTCAGGCGACACAGGCCAACATCATCCTCACCGGTGTTACAGTGCTCCTTGCCTGGCTGGTGGGCGGGATGATCGAGGTGGAGCGGAAAACCCAGCAGGAGCTGGCCAACCTGGCCGACTACGACACCCTGACCGGCCTGATCAACCATCGCTACCTGCAGGAGAAGCTCTCGTTCTCCCTCGCCGATGCAGCCAAGGCCCGGGCGCCGCTCTCCCTGGTCCTGCTTGATATCGACCAGTTCAAGTACTACAACGCGGTGTTCGGCTACCAGAAGGGAGACCTGATCCTGGAGTCCATGGGCAAACTGCTGCAGGAAGAGGCCGTGGAGCCATCCTACGCCGCCAGGTACGGCGGCGACGAGTTCATGCTGGTGCTGCCCGGGCAGACCGTCGAAGACGCCAGGCGCATCGCCGGGGAGATCTCGGCCAAGCTGGTGGCGCGGGCCTCCGCAGTTCTCCTGGAAGACCGGTCCACACCAGCCTGGAGAAACTTCAACATCTCCTGGGGCGCCGTGAGTTATCCCAGAGATGGGGAGGCGGCCATGCCGCTGATCCGGGCTGCGGAGACCGACCTGTTCAGGACCAAGTACAGCGAGGGCCTGGCCTACCTGTACCAGTCCGTGATCAGCGAGATCAGCACCATGCAGACCCAGGACGCTTTCCCCACTCTGCAAACATTTATCGCCCTGATCAACAGCAAGGACCGCTATACTTTTGGGCACTCGGAGCGGGTGATCTCCTACGCCCTGGCCCTGGCTGAAAAGCTTGGGCTCTCCGGTGATGAGAAGGATATTCTCAGGTTTGCCGGCTACCTGCATGACATCGGCAAGATCGAGATCGAAACCATGATGCTGAACAAGGAGGCCGGTCTGAATCATGAAGAACGGAAGATCATGGAGAGACATCCGATCCGGGGCAGCGAGATGCTGAGGCCGGTGGCCTCCTTCCTGCCGGTGGTCCCTATCATCCGCTCACACCACGAAAACTACGACGGCAGCGGCTATCCGGATGGCTGCAAGGGCGAGGGCATCCCGTTCTTGTCCCGGATCCTGCGCATCGCCGACAGCTTCGACGCCATGACCACCAACCGCCCCTATCGGAAAGCCCTGTCGCTCGATGAGGCCTGCCTGGAGCTGCAGAACAAGGCGGGCGCCTGGTACGACCCCCAGCTGTTGCAATCATTCCTGGAGATAATCAAGGATGTCTTCAAACAGGCCATCTGATCCCCTAAATAAATATTTAACAATTTTTAAACACAAAGGAGCCTCGAGAAGCTTTAGATCTTTTGATAAATGTGGTAGAATATAAATATACATATTACCTGGTAATAAAAGAATCTTTGATTCTAATCCTCTCGCATAAAGCCCGAGGTATTTAAGGTAGTTGCTTCTTGAAACTTTGTGCGGCTTTCATCCTGACCCACCGGGGCACCCTCTGGGTCGGGCACCCGGTTGCAGATTTTCTGCCGCACTCGTTATAAAATCAGGTTATAATTTAGGATTTAACGGATCGTCATCCGGCATCAGATCCGATAGTATATAGTATCAGGATCAGACAGGCACATTTTCAGATAAACCCATTTCGAAGGGAGAGATGCGTATTGAAGGCGCTTCTTATCTATCCCAAGTATCCAGACAGCTTCTGGAGCATGAAGTATGCACTGCCGTTCATCAATAAAAAGGCGGCGCATCCGCCGCTGGGGCTGTTGACGGTGGCTTCCATGCTGCCTGCACCCTGGTCAAAACGCCTGATCGATATGAACGTTAACAAACTCACCGATGACGACATCTGTTGGGCTGACTGCGTGTTCATCAGCGCCATGACCATCCAGAGGGCGTCGGTCAAAGAGACCGTAAACCGCTGCCGGGCTTTGGGGATCAGGACCGTGGCCGGAGGGCCGCTGTTCACCATGGAGCCCGAGGGGTTTCCCGAGATCGACCATCTGGTGCTGGGTGAGGGCGAGATCACCTTGCCCCGTTTTTTGGATGACCTCGAGCAGGGCAAGGCGGAGCATATCTACAACACAGGCGAACGGCCTGCCATGAACATGACTCCGGTGCCGGCCTGGGAACTGCTGAACAGCAGGGACTACGCCTGCCTCAGCGTCCAGTACTCCCGGGGCTGTCCCTACGACTGCGAGTTCTGCGACATCACCTCCCTCTACGGGCGCAGGGCGCGCCTGAAAGACACCGCCCAGTTCCTCGGCGAGCTGCAGGCCATCTACGACACCGGCTGGAGGGGCTCCATCTTCGTGGTGGACGACAACTTCATCGGGAATAAGAACATCCTGAAAAAAGAGGTCCTCCCGTCCATGATGGATTGGGTGGAGAGGCACCGCTACCCTTTTACTTTCCTCACCGAAGCCTCCATCGACCTGGCGGATGACACGGTCTTGATGACATTGATGCGCGATACAGGATTCAATCACGTCTTTGTGGGCATCGAAACTCCCTGCGAGGAGAGCCTGAAGGAGTGCAACAAGTTCAACAACATCAACCGGAACCTGATCGGCGCCGTGAAGAAGATCCAGAACTATGGGATGGAGGTCAGCGCCGGCTTCATAGTCGGCTTCGACAGCGACACCCCCTCCATCTTCGAACGGCAGATCAGCTTCATTCAGCAGAGCGGCATTGTCACGGCCATGGTGGGGCTGCTGACCGCCCCCCGGGGGACGCGGCTGTTTGAGCGCCTGAAGCAGGAGAAGCGGCTGCTGACCGAATGTACAGGGAACAACTGCGACTCCCTCTCTTTGAACTTCATCCCCAAAATGAACTCCCAGAAACTGGTAGATGGTTACCAGCGAATCGTCACCACCATTTACGATCCGGCCGCCTTCTACGAACGGGTCTACAAGTTTTTCAAGGAGTTCAAACCGCAAAAGCGGAGGCGCGCCGGCCGCTTCCAGCTGGTCTACATCAAGGCCCTGCTGCAGGCGATATTCTACCTGGGCATTCTGGACAAGGGCCGGCGCCACTATTGGAAGCTCCTGTTCAAAACCACCTTCCGCTACCCTCGATTCCTTCCGGACGCGGTGATCATGTCCGTCTGCGGCTTCCACTTCCGGAAAATTTTCGGACAGATGCGCCCCCAGGGCGAGAGCAACTAGCACCACTGCTCAGGTGACTACAAGCGCGGCCAACTCGAAAGACTCGATAGTACTTGAACATGCCCGAGGCTCAAAACAAAGTGCGCCCTACGGCGCCGGGATGCCGGCGCCGGCTTCATTCCCGCCGCCCGGCGGTCACGCAGCATGAGACCGTCATTGTCTTGAATCAACCGGACAGGCATGAGCCAACCCAACCAGGGCAAGATAACTTCAAATAATATAAGATGCTCTTAACGTAATTCATTAGATATTGCATTCTCCATTTAATTTTGATATTATTTGACTAATGATAATACGACTTATCTTCGGCCTATCACAAAAGTCACTTTGAATTCTCGTATCCGCCAAGCCGGAGTGAGATTAAACTGGGGCCTGGATAGGTTTTTTTAATCACAAGCGCAAGGGCTCGGTTTTTTAATCAAATCGTGCCCAGCCCGGCTTCCTTGCGGCTGCCGGGCCTGAATACGGGTCAATCAGGCGGCGCAGTCCGCAGGCCCGCTCCGCTTCACATCGCTATCTAAATCTTTTCAAGGAGGGTTTGAAACATGGCAAAATCAGTTGGAATCGACCTGGGAACCACCAACTCGGTCGTGTCAGTAATGGAGGGCGGCAAACCCGAAGTGATCCTGAACGCCGAAGGGTCTCGCCTGACCCCCTCGGTTGTAGCCTTCAAGGAGTCAGGTGAACGGCTGGTCGGGCAGATCGCCAAGCGGCAGGCAGCTTTGAACCCCGAAAACACCCTGTTTTCGGTGAAGCGTTTTATCGGGCGCCGCTTTGCCGAGGTGGTAGAGGAGCGCAAGCTCGTGCCGTATAAGGTGGTGGCCGGCCCGAACGACGCCGTGCGCTTCGAGGTGAGGGGCGAAAAGTACGCCCCTGAGGAGATCTCGGCACAGGTCTTGAAAAAGCTGGCGGAAGATGCCTCCAAGTATCTGGGCGAAAAGGTGACCGACGCCGTGATTACGGTGCCGGCCTACTTCAACGACGCCCAGCGTCAAGCCACCAAGGACGCCGGCAAGATTGCAGGCCTGAACGTGCTCAGGATCATCAACGAGCCGACAGCGGCAGCCCTGGCCTATGGCCTAGAGAAAAAAGCCAATGAGACGATCCTGGTGTTCGACCTGGGCGGTGGAACATTCGATGTCTCCATCCTGGATGTGGGCGACGGCGTATTCGAGGTCAGGTCCACCAACGGCGACACCCACCTCGGCGGCGACAACTTCGACAAGGAGATCGTCGACTGGATGGCAGGCGAGTTCAAGAAGGATTACGGGATCGACCTGCGCACAGACAAGCAGGCGCTCCAGAGGCTGATCGAAGCGGCCGAGAAGGCGAAGATCGAGCTGTCCGCCACGGTGGAGACCCCGATCAGCCTGCCCTTCATCACAGCCGATGCCACCGGGCCGAAGCACCTGGACCTGAAGCTGTCCCGGGCGAAATTCGACGACCTGACCGCGCACCTGGTGGAGCGCTGCCGGGGGCCGGTGAAGGCCGCCTTGGAGGATGCCAAGCTGACGGAGAAAGAGATCGACGAGGTGATCCTGGTTGGCGGTTCTACCCGCACTCCGTCAGTGCAGAAGCTGGTGCGGGAACTGCTGCGCAAGGAGCCGAACATGAGCGTCAATCCGGATGAGGTGGTGGCCATCGGTGCTGCTATCCAGGCCGGCGTATTGGCAGGCGAGGTCAAAGACGTGGTGCTGCTGGACGTCACCCCCCTGTCCCTGGGTGTGGAGACCCTGGGGGGCGTGATGACAAGGATCATCGAGCGCAACACCACCATCCCGGTGCGGCGCAGCCAGATCTTCTCCACCGCCGATGACAACCAGCCGGCCGTGGACATCAACGTACTGCAGGGCGAGCGGGAGCTAGCCCGCGACAACCGCACGCTGGGACAGTTCAAACTGGACGGCATACCTCCGGCGCCGCGCGGAATCCCGCAGGTGGAGGTGACCTTCGACATAGATGCCAACGGCATTTTGAAGGTGAGCGCCCAGGACAAGGCTTCGGGCAAGGAGCAGACTGTGACTATCAGCGGCTCGAGCAACCTGGACAAGGGCGATATCGACCGGATGGTGCAGGACGCCCAGGCTCACTCCGAGGAGGACAAGAAAAGGCGGCAGGAGATCGAGGCTCGAAACGAGGCGGACAGCCTGGTCTACCAGGTGGAGCGCCAGCTCAGAGACCTGGGCGACCAGGTGCCGGTGCACGAGAAGGCCCGGGTTGAGCAGCTGGTATCAGACCTCAAGGCTGCCTTGAAGGAGAACGCACCGGTCGACCGGATCCGTTCGCTGAAGGACGACCTGCAGCAGGCGGCCTACTCCGTGTCGGAGGCGGCCTACAAGAAGGCCCAGGCAGCCGGGGGAGCCGGCGCCGCAGGCGCTGGAGCAGGACCAGGTGAGGGTTATGGCAGCGCGCCCGGCGGCGGGCCTGCCGGGTCACACCCGGGCGGGCCTGACGTGGTGGATGCCGAATACGAAGTGAAGTAAAAGCGTTATAAATCCGTTGCATCGACCGGCGAGCCTTCTCTCATCTATGAATCGCTCGCCGGTTAGTTGTATAATTAGAAAATGGGAATAGCACGACCGCGCGTCTGTTCAGAGAGAAATTGGGGGTTTCAAGTTAGATGGCGGTAGCCTTTCAGGATTACTACGAGATTTTAGGCGTCAAACGGGAGGCCACTGAGAAGGAGATCAAGAGCGCCTACCGCAAGCTGGCCCGCAAGTGGCATCCGGACGTGCATACGGGCAAACAGAAGACCGATGCCGAGGAGAAGTTCAAGAAGATCAACGAGGCCTACGAGGTATTGAGCGACCCTGAGAAACGGTCGAAATACGACCGCCTGGGCAGCAACTGGCGCAATGGCCAGGACTTCCAGCCACCGCCAGACTGGGGAGACAACGTGCGCTTTTACCGCGGCGGCGGCTTCCCCGGGGGTGCTGAAGGATTCCAGGGCCAAGCCGGGGGCTTCAGCGACTTCTTCGAGAGCTTGTTCGGCGGCGGCTTCGGGCAGGCCGGCGCTGCAGCGCGCCGCCCAGGGGCCCGCAGCGCGGCCAGGATGTGGAGGCAGAGATCGACCTGCCCCTGGAGGAGGCCTACCACGGTATAAGCAAGGTGATCCAGCTCTCTGCCGGGGCTGTCTGCCCCGAATGTGGAGGCACCGGCGCCAAAGAGCGAGGGTTTTGCCCCCGTTGCGGCGGCACCGGTCAGGTTCCAGAAACAAAAACGCTGGAGATCAAGATACCGGCTGGCATCAGGGACAGCGGGCGCATTCGTCTGCGCGGCCAGGGCGGCGATGGAATCAGCGGCGGCGCCAGGGGCGACCTTTATCTGAAGGTCCACCTGCTGACCCATCCGGTATACACCGTCAAGGGCAGCGATTTAGAAGTGGAGGTCAGGCTGCTGCCGGAGCAGGCAGCCCTTGGCGACAAGGTAACAGTGCCCACGCTGGACGGGCCGGTGATCATGACCGTGCCCCAGGGCAGCCGGGCCGGGGCCAGGCTGCGGCTACGCGGCAAGGGCTTGCCTGAAAAGGGAGGGCATCGGGGCAACGAATATGCACGGCTGGTGATCGACATTCCTCCCGATCTGAGCGACGAGGAAAAGCGGCTTTATCAGCAGATAAAGGAACTGAGACATCGGCCTGATGGACGTTCCTGATTTCTACCGGCCCCTGGGCAAGTGCAATGCGCCTTAAGAGCTTCATCCCGCGCTTTTCGTTACGGTTGAGCATCGGATCCACTTCTAAGATAGAGGAAGAGATCGCCATGAGCATCGTGCGCATGTTTTATCATTATGAAGATGATGACGAGCAGCTGCCGCTCTGCGATCTGGACATCCACCCTGAGCTGCTGCGGATGCTGGACGAACTGGGGATTATCGAGATCCAGGATGAGAGCATCAGGCTGGGGCAGCTGCAACGCGCATACAAGCTGCTGCATTTGAAACAGGCCATGGGCGTCAACCTCTCTGGAGCGGCTGTCATCCTCGACCTGCTAGACCGGATCGATGCCCTGCAGGCAGAAGTCGACCGGCTCAGCGGCCGTTAGCAATCAAAGACCACAATTGATCCCTGTACGGTCCCCCGTGATATCTTCCCGATTGATCCCGGTTGGGCGTCCTTGCGATTCCACCTGTCACATCCCGGCTGGCGGTCATTGCTATATGCGTGCAGGTGGGATTGATTTTATTGTTCCGAATTTCCTGGTCACATATTAGAGCTTAATACTTGCTCATGACCAATCGTTTTTTCTGTGAGGTGAAGGTATGGATCTGAACAAGTTTACCCAGAAGGCCCGGGAGGGCCTGGCGGCCGCCCAGCAACTGGCCTCCGAAATGCATCACCAGGAAGTGACTTCGAAGCACCTGCTGGCCGCCCTGATCAGGCAGGATGACGGCCTGGCGGGACGCTTTTTAACAGGAGCAGGCGCCGATCTTCCCTCACTGCAGCAGGGCCTGGATGGCCTGCTGCATAAGATCCCTGCTGTATATGGCTCCGAAGGTTCGCTGCACCTCGGCTCAGGCCTGGCCCGGGTGCTGGCCCGGGCGGAAAAGGAAGCGGAGGCGCTGAAAGACGAGTACCTGAGCGTGGAGCATTTATTATTGGCCATCATCGAAGAGGGCGAGGATGACCTCAAGGAACTGCTGCGGCGTCAGCAGGTCAACCGCAACAGTCTGCTGAACGCCCTGAAGTCGATCAGGGGTTCACAACGGGTCACCAGCGAGAATCCGGAGGCGACGTATGAGGCGTTGGAGCGGTACGGCCGCGACCTGACCAGGCTGGCGGCAGACGGCAAGCTCGACCCGGTGATCGGCCGGGACGAAGAGATCCGGCGGGTGATGGAGATCCTGTCGCGCCGCACCAAGAACAACCCGGTGCTGATCGGCGAACCCGGAGTCGGCAAGACCGCCATCGTGGAGGGCCTGGCGCGGCGCATCACGGCCCAGGACGTGCCCGAGGGGCTGAAGGACAAGCGGATCATCGCCCTGGACATGGGCTCGCTGGTGGCCGGCGCCAAGTACCGGGGCGAGTTCGAGGAGCGCCTGAAGGCGGTGCTGAAGGAGATCAGCGAAGCGGAGGGCCGGATCGTCCTGTTTATCGACGAACTGCACACGGTAGTGGGCGCCGGTGCTGCCGAGGGCGCCATGGACGCCAGCAATTTATTGAAGCCGATGCTGGCCCGCGGCGAGCTGCGGGCGATCGGGGCTACCACCCTGGACGAATACAGGAAGCACATCGAGAAGGATGCCGCCCTGGAGCGGCGCTTCCAGCCGGTGATGGTCAATCAGCCTTCGGTGGAGGACACTGTCTCCATCCTGCGCGGGCTCAAGGAGCGCTATGAGGTGCACCATGGGGTGCGCATCCAGGACGCCGCCCTGGTAGCGGCGGCGGTCCTGTCAGACCGCTACATCTCCGACCGCTTCCTGCCGGATAAGGCGATCGACCTGATGGACGAGGCGGCAGCCAAGCTGCGCACGGAGATCGACAGCATGCCCAGCGCCCTGGACGAGATCACCAGGCGGGTGATGCAGCTGGAGATCGAGGAGGCCGCCCTGAAGAAGGAGAGGGATGAGGCGTCCCAGGAGCGCCTGGAGCATCTGCAGAAGGAGCTGGCCGACCTCAAGCACGAGGAGGCCGCCATGAGGGCGCAGTGGCAGGCTGAGAAGCAGGGGATCGCCCGTCTGCGGGAGATCAAGAAGGAAATCGAAGAGGTGCATATAGAGATCGAGCGGGCTGAGCGCCAGTACGATTTGAATCGGGCGGCAGAGCTCAAATACGGCCGCCAGGGCGAGCTGCAACGCCAACTCAAGGCTGAGGAGGAACGCCTGGCCGGCGAGCAGAAGCAGAACATGCTGCTCAAAGAAGAGGTGGACGAACAGGACATCGCCCGGGTGGTCAGCCGCTGGACCGGCATCCCGGTCAGCCGTTTGATGGAGGGCGAGAAGGAGAAGCTGTTCCACCTGGAGGAGATCCTGCACCGGCGGGTGATCGGCCAGGAGGAGGCAGTGCATGCCGTGGCGGACGCCGTGCTGCGCTCCCGGAGCGGCCTGAAAGATCCGAACCGGCCGGTGGGCAGCTTCATATTCCTGGGGCCGACCGGTGTCGGCAAGACCGAGCTGTGCCGCGCCCTGGCTGAGGCCCTGTTCGACGACGAGCGGAACATGATCCGCCTGGATATGTCCGAATACATGGAAAAGCACACCGTCGCCAGGCTGATCGGGGCGCCTCCCGGTTACGTCGGCTACGAGGAGGGCGGCCAACTGACCGAGGCGGTGCGCCGTAAGCCCTACTCGGTGATCCTGTTTGACGAGATCGAGAAGGCGCACCCGGATGTGTTCAACGCCCTGCTGCAGATCCTCGACGACGGCCGGCTCACCGACGGCCAGGGCCGGGTGGTAGACTTCAAGAACAGCATCGTGATCATGACCTCCAACATCGGCAGCCAGGAGATCTTGGGGTTTCAGGAGGGTGCCCAGCCCCGGGTGCCCGGTGAAGCAGGCGCGGGGCGCGGCGCGGCGGCAGCTACGACCGGATGAAGGAGACGGTACTGAACATGCTCCGGCAGCACTTCCGGCCGGAGTTCCTGAACCGCGTCGACGAGGTGATCGTCTTCCACGCCCTAGAGCAGGAGCAGATCCGGGAGATCGCCGGGCTGCTGCTGCAAGTGCTGGCAACCAGGGTGCAGCATACCCTGCACAGCACCCTGGAATGGGACCGGGAGGCAGTGGCTTACCTGGCGCGGAAGGGCTACGACCCGGCCTTCGGAGCCCGTCCCTTGAAGCGGCTGATCCAGCAGGAGGTGGAGACGCCTCTCTCCCGCAAGATCATCGCCGGAGAGATCAGGCCTGGAGGCACGGTCACCCTGAAGGGCACCCCCGACGGCCTCTTCCTCGAAGTGGTCGATAAGTAACACTGGCCATGCCCGGGCAAAAGCTATGATGCGGGTGCAATCATGGTATTATCGGCCATATAAGCCGTGGCCGGAACATGGGGCTGCAGATTTTAGTTCACATTGACAGACTGGCCCGATACCGGGTACAATATTAGTGCGACTTGCAGTCCAATTAACCTCTGCGACCCAAGTAAGCCGCCTCATTCAGGTGATTCCGGCGTATGAGACGGCTTTTCCGCGGGATGCGGGTTCCAATGGAAGCCATCACCCACTGCGCTGAAAAATACCATTTTCGTGCTAATCAGCCATGATGGCTCCATCACAAACCGCACATAAAAATAGTTGTGCGCATTTCACATTAACTAAGCGAGGCATTTTTTATGGAAGCGACAATGAAAAAGGATAGCTTACGGCAGAACCTGATCCGCAACCTGGCGATCATCGCCCACGTCGACCACGGCAAGACCACCCTGGTGGACGGCATGCTCAGGCAGAGCGGGGTCTTTCACGAGCGCCAGGCCGTTGAGGAGCGCATCATGGACCGCAACGACCTGGAGCGGGAGCGGGGCATTACCATCATGGCCAAGAATACCGCCGTCATTTACCGGGGCTGCAGGTTGAACATCGTGGACACCCCCGGCCACGCCGACTTCGGCGGCGAGGTGGAACGGATCGTCCAGATGGTGGACGGCGTTCTGCTGCTGGTGGACGCCTGCGAGGGGCCGATGCCCCAGACCCGCTTTGTGCTGCGCAAGGCGCTGGCAGCAGGACTGGTGCCGATTGTGGTGATCAACAAGATCGATCGCCCGAACGCACGTCCCGCCAAGGTGCTGGACGAGGTGCTGGATCTGTTTATCGATCTGGGAGCCACCAGCGCCCAGTTGGATTTCCCGGTGGTCTATACCAATGCCAAGGCAGGCACGGCTGCGTCTGACCCGGAGCAGCCGGGCACCAATTTAAAAGTGCTGTTCGACCTGATCGTATCCACTATCCCCGCCCCCGCCGGCGACCCCCTGGCTCCTCTGCAGCTGGGGGTGACCCTGATCGACTATGATACCTACGTGGGGCGGCAGGCGGTAGGGCGCATCCACCAGGGCACCATCCGCAACAAACAGGAGGTTGTGGTGCTGGGGACTGACGGCACCCCGCGGAGGCAGCGCCTGGCGGGCCTGTATATCTTCGACGGACTGAAAAAGGTCCCGGTGGAGGAGGCTGCCGTAGGGGAGATCGTGGTGGTCGCAGGGCTGGAGGAGATCAATATCGGCGAGACCGTTGCCGACCCGGAGAACCCAACCCCGCTCAGCTTCGTACTGATCGACGAGCCGACCGTGGCCGTCACCTTCCTCGTGAACAAGAGCCCGCTCGCCGGCCGGGAGGGGGATTTCGCCACCTCCCGCAAACTGGGAGAGCGGCTGCTGCGGGAACTGGAGTCGGACGTCAGCCTGAGAGTGCAGCCAACCGAAACGCCTGATGCCTTCCTGGTCGCCGGCCGCGGCGAACTGCACCTGTCGATCCTGATCGAGACCATGCGCAGGGAGGGCTACGAGTTCGAGGTATCCCGGCCGCAGGTGATCGAACGGGAGATCAAGGGAGTGCTCTGCGAACCGGTGGAAGAGGTGATGATCGAGGTGCCGGAGAGTTCCATCGGAATCGTCATGGAGCGCCTGGGGCCGCGTAAGAGCGCCATGATCAACATGCAACCGGATGCCAAAGGCCTGGTGCGAATGGAGTTCCACGTTCCCACCCGCGGCCTGTTCGGCTTCCGCTCAGAGTTTCTAACTGACACCAAGGGCACCGGTGTCATGTACCAGTCCTTCCACCACTATGCCCCCCTGGCCGGGGATATTCAGACGCGCCTGCGGGGGTCGCTGGTGGCCTTCGAGAACGGGGAGACCACCGGTTACGGGTTGGAAAACGCCCAGGAGCGGGGGGAACTGTTCGTGGGCGTGAGCATACCTGTCTATGCCGGGATGATCGTGGGTGAACATGCCCGCCCGGGCGACCTGGCCATCAATGTTTGCAAAAAAAAGCGCCTGACCAACATGCGCAGTTCTACCGCCGACTTGGGGATCAAGCTGATCCCGCCCCGGCAGATGAGCCTGGAGCAGTGTCTGGAGTTCATCGGCGATGACGAACTGCTGGAGGTCACACCGAGATCGCTGCGCATGCGCAAGAAGCAGTAAGCCTTATAACCCGCGCCCCTGACCTCCACAGATTCTACAGACTCCCCCAAAAAACTGGGGGGTGTCTTTTTGCGGTCAACCAGCAGCGCCCGGCGAACAGGGTCCGGCATTTCATGAGAAGGGCACACCCTACAGCGCCACTGTCACTGCATGCAAGTGCTGCCTGGCGAACATGGTCTGGCATCACTGCAGCACGATTTCAACTGCGGTCGCTCTCCAGGCGCTGACCGCAGCCGCGCCAGGTCCTGCGGGCGGCCACGCACCGTGAGGCGCACCCCGTTCCCTAGGTATTCTTCTGATATCACCTTGAGGTAATCACGCAGGCGACCGACCTCATTCAGGCGGTCGTAAGGCGCCAGGAACTCCGCCTCCTGCTCGGGGAAAAGAATCTCCTCCATTTGCTGCAGCAGCAAGTCGAGGTTGACGCCGCAGAGCGCCGAGACCACCGCTCCGTCAGCGGGTAGATAGCCGTCGTACCGGTCCAGCTTGTTGTAGACCTTGATCAGCGGGCGGTCATCCAGGGCCAGCTCGCCCAGGATCGCCTCCACCGCCGCCGCCTGCTGCTCCAAGTAGGGGCTGGCCAGGTCGATCACGTGCAGCAGCAGGTCGGCCTCCCGCAGTTCCTCCAGGGTGGCCGCAAAGGCCTCCTTCAGCTTCCGGGGCAGGTTCTGGATGAAGCCCACGGTATCGGTCAGCAGCGCCGTCCGGCCCGACGGCAGGCGGAGGCGGCGGCTGAGCGGGTCGAGGGTGGCAAAGAGCCTGTCCTCGGCCAGGGCCTGGTGCGGGCTGGCCGTCAGGGCATTCAACAGGGTGGACTTCCCGGCGTTGGTGTACCCGACCAGGGAGACCACCGGGATCCCGGCGTCCTGACGCCGCTGCCGCAGCACCGACCGGCTCCGGCGCACTTCCGACAACTCCTCTTTCAGGTCGTGGATGCGTTTGCGTATGATCCGCCGCAGCACCTCCAGCTTGGTCTCGCCAGGGCCCCTGGTGGCGATGCCGCCACCCAGGCGGGAGAGGATCCCGCCCAAACCCAGCAGGCGCGGGTAGAGATAGGAGAGGCGGGCCAGTTCCACCTGGATCTTCCCCTCCCGGGAGCGGGCGCGGCGGCTGAAGATCTCCAGCACCACCTGGGTGCGGTCCCAGATGTCCACGTCCCCGAACAGGTCCTCCAGGGCCTTCACCTGCCGGGGCGACAGTTCCCGGTTGAAGATCACCGCTTCTATCTCCTCACTGGCAGCTTGCTGCTTGACCTCCTGCGCCTTGCCCTCGCCAAACAGGTAGTTGACGTCCGGCTGACGGCGCTGCATCACCACAGCCACTGTCTCGATCTCGATATTAACCAGCAGTTCCCGGAGTTCGGCCACCTGGTAGGCAATCTCCTCTTCGTCCTCATGCAGCGCCAGGTAACAGACCAGACCTTTTTTCAGGATCATCACCACACAGTCGCTATCATTATCAAATACGGGCTGCTAAACCGCAACGGATGAAAAGGATGCGGGAAAAACTGCTCCGGAAAACATTACCGGATGATCATGCATTCAAGCCCAGCAGAAAATCGATGGCCAGCGCCCAGAGACAGCCCGCCGCCCAGCCTGCCAACACGTCGCTGGGGTAATGCACCCCCAGGTAGACCCGGCTGATCCCCACCAGGAGTATGATCAGGGCGGCTCCGGGCAGCATCATTGCCCTTCCTGTAGCAGAGGCGGGATGACGGCAATAAACAAGAGCCAGAGTGAGAAAGACCGCAGCCGTCACCGTGGCGTGGGCACTGGGGAAACTATATCCGGTGACGGGGGTCAGATGCGGCAGATCCGGTCGCGGACGGTGAAAAACAATCTTCAATTGACTTTCCAGCAGCCAGGAACCCAGTGACGCCGCAGCCACGCCCAGTCCATCCCCCCACTTCCGGCGGGCAAATAGGTAGGCTGCGGAAAGGGTGGACAGGGCGGCAATGAAGGGCAGAGCGCCCAGGTCCGAAATCAAAAGCATCCCATGAGTCAGCATGGGGCTCATGTAGGCCCGCACCCAGCCTGTAACGGCGTTGTCGAAAGCGGCCAGGCCATTCACCCGCAACTGCCAGGCGAGGAAGGCAAACAACAGCAGACAGATCATGGCCGCCCAGGCCCTGATCTGCAGCTGCCTGGTCGAGCCCGGGGGGCCTTTTCTGCTCGCAGGATAGGGGCTTTTGGCCAAGATGGTCACCATTCCCACCGAAGTCTTCTTCTTATTATACCATTTTAAACTTCTTACGGCCGCAGGTGCGCCACGGGCGCATAAATGCGGTGTCCAGGGGTAAAAACTATACATATAATTACAGCATCCACCCGATTTTCCAGCAGCAGCCTTGGCAGGAGCCTCTCCCGATTATTCAAAAATACTAAATATGCAGCTGGTGGTGGGCAGATCTGTGGTTGACCGCAGAGCAAAAGTTGGACAAACTATATTCAGGGCATTATTCATCAGCAATCGTTTTCACACGCATCAAAAAGCTGAGCATGTCCACAAATTGGGAGGAGGATGAAGGTATGCACTGGGAGCAGAAGGGAAAGGTCAACACCGCCGCGACAGTGGATCTGGCCCTGAAAAGGGCGAAGGAGTTGGGCATCAAACAGGTGGTGGTGGCCTCCAACAGCGGCTACACCGCCGAACAGTTTTTAAACAAGGGCATCGGGGTGATCTGCGTCACCCACCATATCGGTTTCATGGGCCCCGGCGAAGACGAGATGCCGCTTCAGATTCGTCAGGGGTTGGCAGAGAAGGGCGCCCGGGTTCTGACCACCACCCATCTGTTGGCCGGAGTCGACCGGGCTCTGCGCAACAAGTTCGGCGGCGTCTATCCAGCGGAGATCATCGCCATGGCCCTTAGAATGCTGGGGCAGGGGGTCAAGGTCTGCGTAGAGATCGCCTGCATGGCCCTTGACGCCGGACTGATCCCTTACGGACAAGAAGTGATCGCCGTGGCCGGCTCCGGCACGGGGGCCGACACTGCCGTGGTGATCGTGCCCGCCCACTCCAACCAGTTCTTCGACACCAAGGTCAAGGAGATCATCTGCAAGCCGCGCGAAATCTAGGAGTCTGGTTTGAAGAGTGCGGTCGGGACTGGGACGTGGCATTCAGACGAAGAGTTGCGGGCGGGGCGGATAGGATCAGGATCATTGAAACTGGGGCCGTCCTCTGTCTGCTCGCTCGGCAATGACTTCATGCGCAAGCGGCCGCAGCAGTTTTAGGCACAACTGAGGTTGGTTGCATCTAAGCCCGGGAGGCGGGCCTAGTCGGGCCTGAATAAGAGGCCTTACTGCGGTCGCTTCGGCTTCTGAATGCCGCTGTGCTGCTCTACGTAGTAGCTGCCCTTGAGCAGCAGGTCAGAGACCGGTACGATCTGATAGCCCTGTTGCTGCAGACTATCCAGGATCACAGGCAGCGCCTCCGGGGTGTACTTGGCATTATTGTGAAAGAGAACGATGGCTCCGGGCTGGATATTCTGCAGCACCCGCTCGGTGATCGCCTCCTTGCCGATATCCTGCCAATCCAGAGAATCCACGCTCCACTGGATCACCTCGTAGCCGCTGCTGTGCGCTGTCTGTATAACCAGGTCGTCATACTCCCCGAAGGGCGGGCGGAACAGCTTGGTGTGGGTGCCGGTGAGATCGAAGATCAACAGGTCGTTGTCTCCCAGCTCCTTTTTCATCTCCGCCTCGGTCAGTGAATTGAAGTGCGGATGAGTCAGGCTGTGATTGCCGATCTCATGACCTGCTGCGGCGATTGCCCTCACCATATCCGGGTACTGCTTGACCCAGATCCCGGTCAGAAAGAAGGTGGTCTTAACGTTATGCTGCCTGAGAATTTCCAGGATCTGAGGTGTGTCATCAGCCCCCCAGGCTGCGTCGAAGGAGATGGCCACCTTCTTCTCGCCGGTATCCACCGAGTAGATCGGAACCTGCCGCCGGGTGCCCGCCGTTTGGGCGGGTGCCCGCTGAAGCAGCCGCGCGTCCGGCCGCACGGCTGCCCCGTTTAACCGGCTCGACAGCACTGAGGCCAGCATCAGACCAGCCGCGACGATTAGCGCCAATAGAGCCAATCGCTGCAGGTTCCGTCGCCTCAATACTATCCAGCGCAAAACCAGCACCCCCTCTTTTTCTACAAGTATTCTATTCCAGGTCATGAAGCTTCATTCACGAGAATATATATGCAGGATAAAGCATCTGGGGTATAATTGATCTGCGACCAGCCAAAGGAGATGGAATAAAATGCTCAAGGGCTGTTACTGCCAGATGATGGAAATGGAAGCCTGGCACGAGAAGGAGAGCTACTGGGCACAGCCGCGCTACTTCTACCGCATCTCCACCCGCATGGTTCTCCACAGCCCCCTCACTTATAGCGAAGACATCTCCAGGGCGATGATCGAAGCCAAAACTCAGGGCTACATCGTCAAAAGCAGTCCGCTCATTCTATTGAAAAGCGGCCTGTTCCGGGGAGAGATCCTCCTCGAGGTCAGTTCTCCACAAAATCTGAGCAACTGCCAGGATGACAGCGAGAACAGCTCCTGCCTGAGGCTGCAAGGCGCATTCTACACGGTGGTCACCAAGTCACCTCTCTTTAAGATGGGTACGGTGATCGACAAGATGATGCGAGATCTGAAGAAAAAGGGCCGGAAGGTGCTTGACCTCTACCTGTGTCTGACCAACTGCCCCTCCTGTTCCAAGGAAAAGGGCAATCAGACGGTGATTTTTGCATATCTGGAGCCCCAGCGCAACTTGGACTCCCAGTCCGATCAGCAACCAGCGCCCTGAGCCAGTACCCGACAGCGTGCCGAGCCCACAGACACCCGGGCAGGCCCCGGCCCGGAAGCCTGCCGCTACTACTTGCATCACTCCCTGAAAACCATCCTTGCACCGACTCCTCTCTCCCCGGTATTCACGAGGTGCCCGGCTTTTTTAGGGCGTATCCGGAAAAGACTATTTTTTTCGTTAAATCCTCATAAAGTTGGTTAAACTTGAGTTAAAGGGTTGAAAAGGGTATTGACATTCAGCACCTCAATTTGTATATTTATCAATAGGTTATTAGCACTCATCAAGGTTGAGTGCTAATCAGTTTCCCACATTTCCACCATCTTGAGGAGGGTTGTTGCAAATGCTCAGACCACTAGGTGACCACGTGCTGGTAAAACCTCTGTCCAAGGAGGAAAAGACCCAGGGAGGGATCATCCTTCCTGACACCGCTAAGGAAAAGCCCCAGGCCGGGGAAGTGATCGCGGTGGGGCCGGGCCGGCTCCTTGAAAATGGAACCCGGATCCAGCCCGAAGTCAAAGCCGGTGACAAGGTGATCTATGCCAGGTACGGGGGCACGGAGATCAAGCTCGACAGCGTCGAGTACCTGATCATGCGTGAGAACGACATTCTCGCCATCAAGGAATAACACCCCCTGCAAACCCCAAATAAACTCTAAGTGCAGGCGTGCGCTCCCGCAGGCCGGGAACCCGGCCTGAAGCGAAAAGCCCGGGTACCCGCCGCAGGTGGGTCAGCCTGCCAAAACCTAAGGAGGTTAAGAATTAATGGCTGCCAAGCAAATAATCTTCAATGTCGACGCCAGGCGCAAGCTGGAGAGGGGCGTCAACATCGTGGCCGAGGCGGTAAAGACCACTCTCGGGCCCAAGGGCCGGAACGTCGTGCTGGAAAAGAAGTTCGGCTCCCCGACCATTACCAAGGACGGTGTCACCGTGGCCAAGGAGATCGAACTGGAGGACGCCTACGAGAACATGGGCGCCCAGCTCACCAAGGAAGTCGCCTCCAAGACCAATGAGATCGCCGGCGACGGCACCACCACTGCCACGGTGCTCGCACAGTCGATAGTCAACGAAGGACTGAAGAACGTCACCGCCGGCGCGAACCCGATCTTCCTGAAGCGCGGCATCGACAAAGCAGTCGAGCGGGCCGTCGAGGAGATGAAGAAGCACAGCATCCCCGTGGAGACCAAGGAATCGATCGCCCATGTGGCCGCCATCGCCGGAAACGACAAGGAGATCGGCGAACTGATCGCCGAGGCGATGGACAAGGTCGGTAAGGACGGCGTGATCACCGTAGAGGAGTCCAAGAGTATCGAGACCCTGGTGGAAGTGGTCGAAGGCATGGAGTTCGACCGCGGCTACCTCTCCGCCTACTTCGTCACCAACAATGAGACCATGGAAGTCGAGCTGGATGAGCCTTACATCCTGATCTATGAGAAGAAGATCGGCGCCATCAACGACTTTCTGCCGCTGCTGGAGAAGGTCGTGCGCTCCGGCAAGCAACTGCTGATCATCGCCGAGGACGTCGAGGGCGAGGCCCTGGCCACCCTGGTGGTCAACAAGCTGCGGGGCATCCTGAAAGGCGCCGCCGTCAAGGCGCCGGCATTCGGCGATCGCCGCAAGGCGATGCTGGAGGATATCGCCATTCTCACCGGCGGCACCTTCATCTCCGAGGATATGGGCTACAAGCTGGAAAACGTCGACTTGAGCATGCTCGGAAGGGCAAAGAAGATCAAGATCAGCAAGGAGAAGACCACCATCGTCGAGGGCTATGGCAAGTCAGAAGATGTCAAGGGCCGGGTCAACCAGATCAAGGTACAGATCGAGGACACCACCTCCGACTACGACCGGGAGAAGCTCCAGGAGCGCCTGGCGAAGCTGGCTGGCGGCGTGGCCGTGGTCAAGGTGGGAGCCGCCACCGAGACCGAGCTGAAGGAGAAGAAGCACCGGATCGAGGACGCCCTGTCCGCCACCCGGGCTGCTGTCGAGGAGGGGATCATTCCCGGCGGCGGGGTCACCCTGGTGAACATCATCCCCGCCCTGAACGAGCTCAAGTTGGAGGGCGACGAACTGGTCGGCCTCCGCATCGTGCGCCGGGCGCTGGAGGAGCCGCTGCGGCAGATTGCCGAGAACGCCGGATGGGAAGGCTCCGTGGTGATCGAAAAGATCAAGAACGAGAAGCCGGGTATAGGATTCGATGCCTTGGAAGAGAAGTACGTGGACATGATCAAGGCCGGCATCGTCGACCCGCTGAAGGTGACCAGGAGCGCCCTGCAGAATGCTGCCAGCATCGCCTCCATGCTGCTGACCACCGAGGCCCTGGTCTCGGAGATCCCGCAGAAAAAGGAAAAGATGCCGCCCTACCCCAGCCCGGGCGAGATGGACTACTAAAACAGGCAGGCCTTGAAGCTCCGCTCAGAACCAGCTCATGACAGTTGGGTATAAAAAATAGCCTTTTTTGCCTCCCGGCCGAACACCGGGAGGCTTTTAACTAATGCTACTACCAATGTCAACTTAATATATATTAGAGGTTGACATTTTCTCTTCGATACTGGTAGAATAAAGAAAATCTGACTGGGGTGATCTTGATGACCAGGGTGATGGATGCGATGGAGAGAGTTAGCAGCGGCCTTGGCTGCAGGCTCAGGAACAACAGCATACCGGTGCAGCTCGGCCTGATGCTGCTGGGTACGGCGTTGATGGGGCTCGCAGCCCAGATCAGAATCCCGCTGCCCTGGACTCCGGTGCCGATCACCGGCCAGACCTTTGGCGCCCTGGCCCTCGGCGCAACACTGGGAGCTGAGGCTGGCGCCGGAAGCGTTTTGTTATACCTCCTGTTGGGCACTGCCGGAGTGCCCTGGTTCGCCACAGCAGGCTCCGGATGGGCCTACCTGGCCGGACCCACCGCTGGTTACCTGGCCGGCTTCGTATTGGCTGCAATGGCGATCGGATACTGTTATGAACGGTTCAGCTGGACGCACCGGCTGTCCGGGCTGATGGCGCTGATGCTGGTTGCCGACCTGCTGATCTTCGGCTGCGGCCTGCTCTGGCTCGGACATGTCTCAGGCATCTGGGGCTTCGGGCTGCTCAGTCTCGGACTGCTGCCCTTCATCCCCGGCGAACTGGTCAAAATCCCCGCAGCCGCAGCAGTAGTCAATGTTATCAGTCCTCTGCGCCGGAGCTAGCAGTAGTTCAATGATGCCGCGGTCGGGAGCAAGCTAGTCGATTCCAGCCATGATAGCCAACTACGGCTGAAGTCGCAGTTGATGCCCTTAAAATGAAATATTTTAGTCTTTACCGGCAGCGCATGCGCCTTGCGGTTGTCCCTGCAGTTATCCAGCCCGGATCTGAATTTTAAAAAACATGATTAAATTGTTAGTGGTTGATCAGGACAAGTTGTGATATAATGGCGTCAAGATCGGCCAATCAGAGGAGGTAGGATCAATGGGTATCATAGAGCCATGGCATTTGCTGCTCATTCTTCTGATCGTTTTGATCATCTTCGGACCCGGCAAGCTGCCTGAGCTCGGCAAGGCCATGGGGAAAACCATCAGGGAGTTCCGGCAGGCCTCCAGCGCCACTATCGAGGACCTGCAGGAAAAAGCCAAGCCGGCAGAAGTTCAGGCTGCAACAGTTCAGGCTGCAACAGTGACAGAACCTGAAGCTCCGGCCAAAACAGGTTAGTCTTTGCTCAGGTTAACTTGCAACCCGCCGCTGTCCGGCGGGTATTTGTTTCGGAAATTTGAGAAACGGAGGGACTGTGCATGATTGCCAGTCATCGTTCCCTGCATGCTCAGGCAGGGTCCGGTCGCAGCCGCAGTCCAGCCGTCCCTGCGGCCTGCGCGCTAGCCGCTTTCCTGCTGGGCGCCATCCTCTTTTTCCCCTTGCTGTTCGCCACTGGCGGGATGACCGCTATGGCCTCCGCTTCACTTGGCGGACAACCGGCGACGCAGGCTGCGGCCGCAGTAAAGCCTCCGGTATATGTAGCCTACCTGTCCGGGGAGATCCTCCCGATCAGCGCCCGGTATATCAATCGCGTGATCGAGACCGCCGAGGAGAACCAGGCGGGCGCCGTGGTGATCATGCTGGACACCCCCGGCGGCGACTATACCACTACCCAGAACATAGTCACGGCGATTTCCAACTCCCGGGTCCCGGTGGTGGTGTATGTGGCCCCTGCCGGTGGCTGGGCCGGTTCGGCCGGCACCTTCATCACCCTGTCAGCCAACGTGGCGGCCATGGCCCCAGGCAGCCGCATCGGCGCAGCCCACCCGGTCATCGAGGGCAATCCGATCCAGAGTTTTTACGGGCAGAGCCCCACTGACACCAACCAGAACATTCCAGATGAGAAGATCACCGAAGATGCTGCCGCCTGGGCGCGCTCCCTGGCCGAAACCCATGGACGCAATCCTGAAGCTGCGGAGTTGACTGTGACTCAGGCCAAGTCATACTCCGACAGCGAGGCCCTGAGCCAGCACCTGATCGACCTGCAGGCCAATGACTTGCCTGATCTGTTCCAACAGCTCCAGGGCCGGACCGTAACGCTGAGCGACGGCAGCCAGGTGGTGCTGCAAACCGCCGGCGCACCGGTGGTCAACCTGCCCACGAGCGGTCTGGAGAATTTCTTGCAAATGCTCAGCGACCCCAATATGGCCTACCTGCTGCTGATCCTCGGCATGGCCGCCCTCTTGGTGGAGATCTACCACCCCGGCGCGATCCTGCCGGGAGTGGTGGGCAGCATCTGTATGCTCTTGGGGTTGTATGCCCTGGGAACTCTGAACGCCTACTGGGGAGGCATCTTATTGATCATCCTGGCGTTCGGCTTTTTTGTAGCCGAGGCCTTTACATTCACACACGGGGCCCTGGGGGCAGGCGGTGTGATCTCTCTGGTCATCGGATCGATGCTGCTGTTCAGCAACCAGACCTACGGCCCCCGGGTCAGCATCTGGCTGATCACCATAACCGCCCTGCTCTATATCCTGCTGCTCGGGCTGTTGATCACGCTGGTGGTAAGGGGGCAGCGCCGGCCTGTCAGAACTGGCGCGGAGGGACTGCTCGGCGCAAAGGCGATAGCCAGGACCGACCTGAATCCTGCCGGCACCGTTTTTGTATCGGGCGAGTTATGGAACGCGGTATCCGAAACAGGTAACATTCCCAAGGGAACGGAGGTGGTGATCACCAAGGTGGAAGGGCTGCGACTGAAGGTGCGCTCGAGTTGATTGCAGCCGGCCCACCACCCGGCAGGCAAGTGTGCAGGGCAAAACTGTTGCCCGGCCCAGGCTGGCTCCCAGATGCGCCATGATGCTATAGCGAGCCCCTAGTGACTATGGCTAACCCTGTGACGTGACTACAGCGAACCCAGAGGCCATTCAGCGAGTTTCTCTGAACCAGCGCACGAGCGGCAGGCGCTCGATAGATTGGCTCATACTAAAAATTTTCCTGGTAATAATAGCAACTAAAATCCAATTCAAGAAAGGGGTGAATCCCGAGAGGGTTGCCGATGCCTATCAGGCGACCGGCTTCTGCCGCCTGGCAGCGGTTGTGAAGGGTGAACAGCGGCGGTACCCTCAAAGGGAGCAAGATGGGATATGTTGTGCTCGTAATCGTTATTCTGATCATAATTGGCGCTGCCATCCGCATCGTCCAGGAGTACGAACGGGGTGTGATCTTCCGCCTGGGGCGCTGCGTGGGCGCCCGGGGTCCCGGCCTGATCATTCTGATCCCGTTTATCGAGCGGATGCAGAAGGTCGACTTGCGGGTGATCACCCTGGACATCCCCACCCAGGAGATCATCACCAAGGACAACGTCACCGTCAAGGTGAACGCCATAGTCTACTTCCGGGTGGTGAATCCGGTGGATTCCGTGATCAAGGTGTTCGACCATATCCGGGCGACCATGCAATTGTCCCAGACCACGCTGCGCAGCGTGCTGGGCCAGTCCGATCTGGACGAACTGATCGCCAAGCGGGATGATATCAACCGCCGGCTGCAGGAGATCATCGACGAGGGTACCGAGCCCTGGGGCGTCAAGGTAAGCCTGGTGGAAGTGAGAGACGCCGAACTGCCGGACAACATGAAGCGATCCATGGCTGCCCAGGCCGAGGCCGAACGGGAGCGCCGGGCAAAACTGATCCATGCAGACGGCGAATTCCAGGCCTCGGTGAAACTATCTCAAGCGGCGCAGATCATCTCTTCCCAATCGGGAACAATGCAGTTGCGCTACCTGCAGACCCTGACGGAGATCGCCACCGACCAGTCGAGCACCATCGTCTTCCCGCTGCCGCTCGACCTTCTCGCCCCGTTCCTGGACATCATGAGGCAGCAGTCCAAGAAAGCCCTGCAGGAACAGCAGGAACAGCAAAAACCTGAGTAGGCTCCCGGCGGCAGGTTGTCAAGATATTAAACCGGCTGCAAATCACACCGCATTCCGGGTAGAAATAATGATAAAACACCGGCTGACCGACGAGCCGGTGTTTTACCGCCTGTTGTCCGCCCTAGGGGCGCTGCGTCGGATACTGAACCGGAAAGCTGCGGGACCAGTTGCCGGCGATGTCTCCTGCAGCCGGGATCCTCAGGTAATCCTGGGAGGCCTCTTCGATCGCCTCCAAGTCAAGCAGGTCCGGGGTGTAGCTGTCGATCACCATAAACATATCCATCATCACCTCCTGCGGATTGTCAACACCTGCGTTTGTCTGCACCTGGGTTTGTCTGCTCCTGCTAATAGTTTGCTCCTCCGGGCTAAATTCTAACCGGGTGTTCGGCAGTGCAGGGTACCGTAACCGGAGACAAAAACCGTATTGCCCCTAATATTTACGACAGCTTAACACGCTCACGCCACCGCGTGCAGGAGATTGAACAGAAAGCAACGAATAAGTGAAAGTTGAAAATGTAGCAAAAGATGCCATATTTTGCTGAATAATCGGTAAAACAGGCAGGTGCAGCTAATGGAAGAGCCGCTTTGGCGCAGCTTGCTGCTTGATGTTTGGGAGATCTGGGAAAAGATGTTCGGCTTGGCAAATCATATCGAGGATATCCGGCCTGGAGGACTATTTCGCCTGAACACTCACCGCTATCATGGGCCAAGGGTTGAGCTCTCCGACGGTACTACCGTCAGAGCGGGTGATCTGGTTGGCGAGCTGCACCTGTCCAACCGGAGCACGCACCGGCTGCTGCTCAAGCATAGCAGCCGGGTCCGTGCCACCATGGCCGTCAAGAAGGAATTAAAGCTGGATCTGAGCTATCTTGCCTCCGTGGTGGCGGCAAATCCGAATGCGTCTGATATAAAGGCGTACTATGGGATCACCCTCCTGCACCACGGCACCCAGTCCATGGGATTTGAGATCAGGGAGCTTCAAGCCAACCGGGTGCTACACTGGCTCTTACGGATCGGTCAGCATCTATTGCTTTACTTATACCACCCGGCAGGCGCCCATCGCTTCGAGCAGGGGCATCAGAAGCTAGTTACGAAATACATCTGGATTTCCCGGGCCAAGCTGCTGCGCCAATATCTTCCTGCCGGCCGATAATCATTGACCCTTGTTTGCAGCAGGAGAGCAAGCTGGCCAGGAGGGCCAGCCTGAGGTGGAAATATTCAGCTGGTATTTGCTGCCCCAGCCGGCCATAATATCTACAGGCCGAAAACTGGCCGTTTGGCGATATAGACGTGTGAGCGCCCCAGCCGGCCAGGCAGGCGCGGCACAAGCCTGTTGAAAAATGATAACGCTCCGGCACCGCTGTTTATTGAACAGCAGACAGGATACAGATTCAAACTGCCAAAGGACGGAGACTAATGTGGGAGGTGCTTCCAATGGATTCCAAGCGAACCGGCATCATTATTTTCAGCGCCGCCATTCTGATCACCATCATCGCAGCCTTCGTCATCGCCTATGCCCGGCCGGCGGGGCAGTCGGCTGCTTCCGGATCGAGCCGCAGCGGCGGCAATACGGTTGCGGTAATCTACCTCACCGGGGAGATCGGATTCGGCAGTCCCGATTCCGCCCTGGGAAGCTCAAGCTCAGACCAGACCATGAGCGACCTGGTGCGGGCAACCAGCGATGCCGGCCTGCGAGCTGTGGTGCTCCGGATCGATTCACCCGGCGGCAGCCCTGCGGCTTCCCAGGAGCTGAACGAACAGGTGAAGCTGCTCAGGCAGTCAGGTAAGAAGGTGGTCGCCTCCTTCGGTGACACGGCTGCCTCCGGCGCCTACTACGTGGCAGTTGCAGCGGACAAGATCGTGGCGGACCCCTCGACCCTCACCGGCAGCATCGGGGTGATCGCCACGGTACCAAACCTTCAAGGGCTCTACAGTAAGATCGGCTACAGCGAGGAAACCTTCAAAAGCGGCCCCCACAAAGACATGCTCTCCCCTGACCGCCCTGTCACTCCGGAAGAAGCCAACATCATGCAGGGGATCATCAACGACACTTATGCACAGTTCGTGCAGGCTGTAGCCGACGGCCGCCATCTTACGGTCGATCAGGTGCGGCAGCTGGCCGATGGACGCGTATACACCGGAAACCAGGCGCAGCAGCTCGGGCTGGTTGATGAACTGGGCGGGCTTCATGAGGCCGAGGCCCTGGCCGCCAAGCTGGCAGACATCGAGAGCCCACAAGTCGTCGACTATCACAGGCCTGGCCTGTCTGACTTTTTAATGGGATTGAGTTCCCAGGGCAACGCGCCGGACTGGTCAGCTGTGGCCAGGCTTCTGGGATTCTCTTCCCAACAGCTGCCGCCAACCTATACCAAATTAAGCTATTAGGGGAGGAAGCGCTATGTGGGAATATCTGGCAGGAGTAATCGCCGAGCCGGCGCGGTCGCTACGAGAGGTCGCTGAAAAGAGGCTGTGGAAAGAGGGCTTGCTGCTGTTGGTCGTAATAGCCCTGCTCAACGCCACGGTTGCGATCGCCGAGTACCGCTCCGGCATGCTGCAGAATTCTGGGCTTCTTTCTGCGCCCGGGATTACCCCCCTGCCAGGATCATTCCTTGCCACTCTGTATTCGCCGGGCGTGATGCTGCCTTTCATGCTGGTATACACCATCCTCGTATGGTTCATCGGGGGAGCCATCTTCTACGGTTTCAGCAGGATGTTCAAGGGCCTGGGCACCCTGCCCGGGATGCTGGCTGGCCTGGCGTTTGCAGAAACGCCGTTTCTGCTGAGCGTCCCCTTCTCTGCCCTGGCGCTGCTGCTCGGCGGTGTTATCGGCCCGCTGCTGGGGGGGATGGCCAGCCTCGCCTCAGCCGTCTGGATCCTGGTTCTCAAAGTGCTGGCCATCAGGGAGAGCCAGCAGCTTAGCACGGGTCAGGCCATCGGAGTGATATTGATCACCGTTGCCGCTTATATTGTTTTGATTGTTTTGATCGGCGTAGTTATCGGACTTATAGCGTTAGCCATCGGCAGATCGATCCAACAATAACGCCTGCAGCGAGGATTTTTCGATAATTATGCCGGGCTCCGGCAATTGACACGCCTCCCGGTAGCTATTAAAATACGAAGTAGAACAGCAGGGAGCTGTTCCAGTTGTTTTTTAAATATAAAAGGCATTGTATGATCAAAATTCATGACTTGCGGGCAGAGTCCCATCTAATGAATGCCGGGAGCCCGCAGTTTTGCTGTGTTTATGCGGATGCGCCTGCTAATTACAGCTGTGTTATACCCCGGCGCTGGCTATTCGCTGCATCAGCTGCCGTCGATTATCTGTAAACAGCGAGTAAGTCTGCCAGGCGTCATTAGCGCCGGGCTCACCAAGAAGGAGGGTGAAAACTGATGAGACAAGTTCCGAAAGACTACGGGCTGAGTGCCAGAATGTTCTTGACCATGTTCCTGCTGGCAGTTCTTTACCTGGTGTTTGCCTGGGTGCTATACGAGGTCGGCGTCGGATTGAGCTGGATGATCATCATCGTCGGAGCAATGCTGCTGGCTCAATACTTTTTTGCAGACCGGCTGGTTCTGCTCTCCACCGGAGCGAAGGTGGTCAGCCCGGAACAGGCACCCGACCTGCACAATATCGTCTATCGCCTGGCCGTCGAGGCCGGGCTGCCCAAGCCGAAGGTGGCCATCGTTCCCACCCAGGTTCCCAACGCCTTTGCCACCGGGCGCAGCCCCAGTCATGCCGTGGTGGCCGTAACCCAGGGCCTGCTGGACCGCCTGAACCCGCAGGAGGTGGAGGCGGTGCTGGCCCACGAGATGACCCACGTGCGCAACTGGGACATGGCGGTGATGACCCTGGCCACATTTTTCGCCATGTTGGCCGCTTACATCACACAGTTCTTCTTCTTCTTTGGAAGCGGCAATCGACAGAAAAACAGCGGGGTTATCCTCCTGGTGTCAGTGCTGGTCTGGATAGTCAGCTTCTTCCTGATCAGGGCGCTCTCGCGCTACCGGGAGACTGCCGCCGACCGCGGCTCCGCCTACTTGACCGGGGCGCCGGCCAACCTGCGCAGCGCCCTGATCAAGATCAGCGGCTCCCAGCCCCGTGGCAGGGGGAGACAGCAGCCCCTGGGGCAAGGGGATGCGATCAAGGCCTTTCTGATCATCCCTTCCGCCCAGGGTGTCGGTGAAACCGTGGCCGAGCTGTTCTCCACCCATCCCTCGCTGCAGCATCGTTTGCAGTATCTGGATCAGTTGGAGCATGAGATCAACCACTAAGAGACAATAATTTCAAAAAAGGAATGAGAGAGGGCCGTGCCGACAAGCTGTCGCCGCAACGGCCTTTTTTTTATAATCCTAAAAAACCGGGCCAACAATAAAGACGCGGACAGACAAGTACTATGGCTCGAGCGGGGGACAATGTGATGGTGGCGGTAAGAATTAAGAGGAATAAGAAGAGGGTGATGAAAAGAAAAAGGTGCAGATAATGACGATGATGCATGGGAGATCGTTAAATCCTGCTCTCATCAGGCCTGCCGGCGATGGTGGCGATCGCCCAGGCTGCTATCCCCTCCCGCCGTCCGACAAAGCCCAGCCCCTCGCACGTGGTCGCCTTGATCCCCACGCAGCCCGGCGGTATCCCCAACACGGCCGCGATCCGCTGCCGCATCGTCTCGATATAGGGCGCCAGGCGAGGGGCCTCGGCGGCGATCATCAGGTCCACCTGGCAGACTGCATAACCGGCGACGGCCAGGCTACTCCTTACTGCTGCCAGCAGCGCCAGGCTTGGAGCATCCTTCCAGCGCCGGTCGCCAGGCGGAAACAGGTGTCCGATGTCCTGCCTACCGGCAGCACCCAGACAGGCGTCCATCAAGGCATGCAGGGCGGCATCGGCGTCCGAATGGCCGGCCAGGCCGGGCCCTTCCGGAATATATACCCCACCCAGCATCAGCGAGCACCCGGGGTCAAAGGCATGGACATCGTAGCCGATCCCCGCGCGCAGCGCCGGTACCCCGGCGGGTCGGCCGCCCAGCGGGAATCCGGAAGGCGCGGCTGTGGAAGCCTCTGCGCCGGCAGCAGCTGTGATTTCATGAAAGGGGTGAGCGCGGCCCGGTTTTTCTGAAGAACGCCGCTGCTGCAGGATCGCTGCGGCCATCCGCAGATCCTCCGGGGTAGTCACCTTGATGTTTTCGTAGCTCCCCTGGCAAACCGCCACGGATATTCCCAGGCGCTCCACCAGGGATGCGTCGTCGGTGCCCTGAAAGCCATCCTGCCCTGCAGCGGCATATGCCCTAAGCAGCAATTCCCGCCGGAAGATCTGCGGGGTCTGTGCAATCCACAGCCGGTCTCGGGCAGGGGTGCCTGTGACCAGCCCCGTCTCATCCACCAGTTTTATTGTCTCCCTGGCCGGCACAGCCACCACCAGGGCTTCTACGCTTCTGGCAGCCTCCAGGGCATCCTCAAGCATATCTACAGACAACAACGGCCTGGCCGCGTCATGCACCGCCACCAGGCTGCAATCTTCCGGCAGCGCCCGCACGCCGGCAGCCGCCGACTCCTGCCTGACATCTCCGCCGGCTTCCACGCCGGCCAGCTTCTGCAAGTCATATGAAGCCAGCAGGGCGCGGCAAAAACCCACCTCCGCCGGTTGTACCACCACCACGTAGGCAGCCACCGCTGACGTTTCCTCGAAGGTGAGCACGCTGTACAAAAGCAAAGGCCGGTCGCCGAGAGGGAGGTACGCCTTGTTGATGGCAGCCCCCATCCTCTCGCCCCGACCGGCCGCCAGGATCACTCCGCCGGCCTTAGCCAATCACCTTCACCTCATGGTAGCGGCGAGGGTGTGAAGAGGTATCCTTGGTTATCACCTTCGGCTTGGCGAAGATCATCCGCCCCGCCGAGGTCTGCAGAACGCTGGTGACGACCACCGGGATATTCTGCCCGATATAGCGCTTGCCATTCTCGATCACGATCATAGTGCCATCCTCCAGGTAGGCGATCCCCTGTCCTGCTTCCTTGCCATCCCTGATGACATCGACCGCCCCGATCTCCTCGCCGGGCAGGTACAGCGGTTTGACAGCATTGGCGAGCTCGTTGATGTTCAGAACTCTGACATTCTCCAGCTCGGCGACCTTGTTGAGGTTGTAATCGTTGGTTACGACGGGGGCATCAAGGCGCTTGGCGATCTTCAGCAGGCTGGCATCCACCTCCATGCCCTCCAGATGCTCGAATTCACGGATTTCGATCCGGATTCCCAACTCTTTGCGCATCTTGTTGAGAATGTCCAGGCCGCGGCGCCCCTTGTTGCGCCGCAATAAATCCGACGAATCGGCAATATGCTGCAGCTCTTCCAGGACGAAGCGTGGTACGATCAGCGTCCCATCCAGGAAGCCGCTCCGGCAGATGTCGGCGATCCTGCCGTCGATAATGACATTGGTGTCGAGGATCTTATAGTGTCCACGGCTGCCGGTGTCACCCTTTGTCTTGCTGAACCGTAAAAAGGAGAACAGGCCGGCCAGATCTTCCTTCTTCTTCAAGCCCACGCTCAGCCCCAGGTAGCCGAGGAGCAGGTTCGCAACCAGTGGAAAGTAAGGGCCTATAACTGGGATGCGTGCCAGGGAAGCTCCAAAGAGATTGGCAATCACAAGACCAACGATGATTCCTAAAGCTCCGCCAATGAGATCTTGCATCGGTGTTTGCTGCAGGGTGACCTCAAAAAACCGGATCATCTGCAATGTGACCCGAATTAACCAGGGAGCGATGAGAAAGGTTATTGCTGCGCAGATCAGCACTATCGCCGAGGCGATGACGGACCAGGGTAATCGAGTTGCAATCATGAAGTTGCCGGTGAAATACTGGTCCTTCAGCAGATAGCTGACCGAAAACCCGATACCGCCACCGATCAGGCACAGTACGATCTGAATTATACGTCGCGCCATTCTATCACCTCCTTTCAAAAGGCTGTCGCAGCCTTATTCTGGATAAACCCTATCATCATTATACGTAAAACGGAAACGCACCGCAAGGGCAGGCACCAATTCCCAATCATCAAGCGAGCGGCGGCAGCAGCGAGGGCCGGGCAACCAGGCGGTCGCCGGGCATCCCGGGCCAGCGCCAAGACAGAATTGACAATGGCAGCGGCGGCACTCTATAATGAAGGCAGCGAACATCAAAGAGGAGGCCGACATAATGAAGGATCTGATTTGCGACGAATTCCAGAATACAGTGTCAGAACTGCTCATGCGCCACCACAGTATTCTGGATGTTCTCTCAAAGCTTCAGGAGGCCTCAGCCCGTACCAACCGGGCTACAGTCAAATCAGTCACAGGGTGCGGCTGCCTCAAGATCGAGGCCAAGAAGAAACAGATCCCGCCAGATACATCGCTCCTCGAACTCAAGGACTACTTCGAAAGCCACCTGCAGGGCCAACTCTGCCCCAACTGCAGGGATATCATCGAAGCTGAAATTGGCAAGAACCTCTTCTATCTGACAGCTCTTTGCAACCTTCTCGATTTAAACCTCTACGACATTTTCCTCAAAGAGCATAAGACCTGTACCACGCTCAGAGTCTTCAACCTTACATGAGTACGGACCGACCGGAGAATGAGGGGTATGACAGAACCTTACAGGTAGCGATCGAGCATCATCTGTTCCTGGAGCCTGCGTATGCCGTTCTTGATCGCCCGGGCGCGCGCCTCACCGATACCCTCCACCTCGTCCAGCTCCTCGATAGACGCCTTGATAATATCCTGGAGCTTGCCAAAGGTGTGGACCAGGTTTTCGATGATCAGTGTCGGCAGTTTCGGGATCTTGTGCAGAATCCTGTAGCCGCGCGGGAACACGGTCAGATCGAGGATGCCCGCCGCTGCGCCGTATCCCAGGGCGCGGCTGAAGTTGGACAACTCCAGCAACTCCTCGGAGGAGCAGTTGCTCAGGTACTGCATGATCTCAGCCGCATGCTTATCGCTGACCGCTTGATAATCCTGGATCACGTGAAAGATCTCGTCCTCCACATTGGCCACCAGTTCTTCAGCCTGCATGGTCACCAGGCGGCCTTCGACCCCCAGTTCCACGATATAGCCATCCAGCTCTCTCACGATCCGCAGCACCATCTCCCCGCGCTGCACCACCTTGGCCACATCGAAGACTGTCACCAGTTCCTCGAACTCCAGGGCTGTCAGGTTGCTCAAGGCCTTGTCCAGCACCCGCCTGTAACGCTCGAGGGTCTGGATCGCCTGGTTCGCCTTGGACAGGATCACCCCGATCTCCCTCAGGATGTAGCGCAAGGAGCCCTTGTAAAGAGTGATCACGCCGCGCCGGTGCGAGATGGCGATGACAATGGCGCCTGTCTGGCATGCAAACCGGTGAGCGCTGCGATGTCTAATTCCGGTCTCCTCGGACGGGATCAGCGGGTCGGGAATAAGCTGGGTGTTGGCGTAGAGAATCTTCTGCGCATCCTCGCTCAGGATGAGCGCCCCATCCATTTTGGCAAGCTCGTAGATGTTCGGAGGGGTGAAGTCCGTGTCTATCTGGAAGCCTCCCTCCACCAGGCTGAGGATCTCAGCGCTATCACCCAGGATGATCAAGGCGCCCATCTTTGCACGCAGGATGCTCTCCAGGCCCTCCCGAAGTGGTGTGCCCGGGGCTAGAAGTTTCAGAGATCTGAGCAGGTCCCTCCTTCTCCTCCCGCGGATCGCGTTTATCCGGACGCTCCAGTGCTTCACGGGAATCGCGCCTCTCGGGGCGTTCTTGCGGCTCACGGCTGTCTCTCTGTTCGCGTTGCTCTCGCGCCTCCCGGAGTTCCCGGACATCCCGCACTTCCCGCGGCTCCCTGGCCTCCCTGAGATCACGGACCTCCATAGAAGGCAATGCCCGGTCCTTGGGGAAAGCCTCCTTCTCCCGCAAAGACTCCCTCTCCCTGGATGATTCCTTCTCCCGGAGCGGTTCCCGGTCACGAGCTGGCTCCTTCTCGCTGGCAGCCTCTTTTTCCCGGCTTGACTCCTTAGTACTCTTTGCTTTGGGCATACGCTCCTCCTTGGCTTTATCTGTCAGAAGATCTTCTTTCACTATGATCTCCCCCATCTATGATCAGATGATCTCCTTTATCTTTGATCAGGCTGAGGTATGATCGGGACTGATGACAACCGAGGATGACCCTGAAGGTGAGCGCTGACTAAAGAGCCTGATCGAGGGCGTCTCGGACGGTCCTGACTCCGTGCAGCTCCAGGCCGGGGCAGCGTTCCCGCACCTCCATGTTACGCTCCGGGATAATGAAGCGGCGGAATCCCAGGCGCACCGCCTCCCGGATCCTCAGCTCCACCTGGCCGACCGCACGCACCTCTCCGGTCAGCCCGATCTCGCCGAGCACCACCGTCTCCGCATCCACCGGTACATCCCGGAAGTTGGATGCCAGGGCCAGGGCAACCCCCAGATCAACTGCAGGCTCGACCACTTTCAGGCCTCCCACCACGCTCACGTAGATATCCTGGTTGGCCAGGTTCAAGCCAACCCGCTTCTCTAGCACCGCTGCGGTCAGCACCACCCGATTGTAGTCGACCCCGGTAGTTGCCCGGCGTGGCGACCCGAACACCGTGGGACAGACAAGGGCCTGGATCTCCACCAGCACCGGCCTCGTCCCCTCGAGGGCGGCCACCACCACGGAGCCGGGGATATCAGGCGCCCTGCCCTCCAGAAATAGGGCCGAGGGATTGGCCACTTCCTCGAGGCCCTGTTCACCCATATTGAAGACGGCGACCTCGTTGGTAGCGCCAAAGCGATTCTTCACCGCCCGCAGCAGCCTGAGGTTCTGGTGGCGCTCTCCCTCGAAGGAGAGAACGGTGTCCACCATATGCTCCAGCACTCGCGGCCCGGCCAGAGCGCCCTCCTTGGTGACGTGCCCGATCAGAATGCAGCTGAAGTCCCGTAGTTTGGCTAGCCGCACCAGCTCTGCCGTGCATTCCCGCAACTGCCCTATGCTTCCGGGCAGCAAAGGCAGGTCCGGGTGGGCCATGGTCTGGATGGAGTCGATAATCACCAGGGTCGGCGCTACTGCGTCGAGGGAAATCTTAAGCGCATCCAGATCCGCGCTGCTGCTGAAGTATAAGCGCTCGCTCCTGATGCCCAGCCGATGCGCCCGAAGCTGTACCTGACGGCGTGACTCCTCTCCGGAGACGTAGAGGACTAACCCCTCGCGGTCTCCTACGGCAGCAGCAAGCTGCAGCACTAGCGTTGACTTGCCGATGCCCGGATCGCCTCCCAGCAGAGTCACGGAACCCGGCAAGATGCCGCCCCCCAGCACCCGGTCCATTTCGATCGAGTGAGTGGCCAGCCGCCGCTCCGGTAAGCCGGCCGGCCCGATCAGCGGTTCAGGAGGCCGCACCTGCCCTGATCGCGCCCGCCCGCCTGTTGTGTCCTTCGGCCTTGCGGGAGCCTCCTGAAAGCTGTTCCAGGCGCCGCAGCCGGGGCAGCGTCCGAGCCACTTGCCCGCCTCGTGCCCGCAATTGCCGCAGAAATAGGCTACCCGCAGCCTTGCCAAGCTTTTTCAACCTCCTTAAACTTATCCATTATTATATCATTTTTTCCAAATCGATCAAAAATAGAACTCCTGTTAACTTTAGCGAATCCTGTTCAGTGATCTGCGCATCTATTTCTGCATTTGTTGCAGCACCTGACCCAGTGAGTCGATATCCTGGCCGTAACCGGCCCAGTCCCCAGCCTTCAGGCGGGACTGGGCATCCGCATACAACTGGTTCGCCTGGTTTACCAGGCTCTGCATCCCTGCAGGCGCTACGGATGCTGTGCTCGGTTCCCCGGCGCCGGCCGCCGATCCCGGCGAGGCCGCCTGGGTCGCGCCATTGAGGCCGAACAGCTGGTTCAGGGCATCCCCCAGAGTGTTCGCCATCGCCGCTTTGCCCTCGTAGAAGACGATCACCCGCTTCATCTCCGGCAGGCTGCTCTGGTCGGCCTGCAGAAAAAGCGGCTCCACATACAGCAGCTTATCTGCCAGGGGCACGGTGATCAGATTGCCCCGGATCACCGAGGACCCATGCTGGTCCCAGAGGGTGATCTGCTGGGAGATGTCTGCATCCTGGTCGATGCTGGCCTCCACCTGCATCGGGCCGTAAACGTTAGTATCCTTGGGGAAGTCGTAGACCATCAGTTGCCCGTAATGATCCCCGTCGCAGCGGGCGGCCATCCAACCCACCAGGTTGTTATCTTCTCGAGTTGACAGGGTGAAAGGCTGCACCAGCACGAACTCCTCCTGTGTCCCCCCCGGCAGCTTCATGATGGCGTAAAAAGGCTCCATGGTCTGACTGTTGTCCGAGTACTTCTCGTTCGGATACGACCAGACATCCTCCCGGTTATAGAAGACCCGGGCGTCAGTCACATGATAATTGGCGTAGATCGCCGTTTGGGTGTTGAAGAAATCGACCGGGTAGCGAATATGGGCGCGCAGGTCCGGCGGCATGCTGGTCAGGGGCTGGTAGAGGCCGGGGAAGATCTTGCTGTAGGTCTGGATGATCGGATCGCTGGGATCACTGACGTAGAAAGTGATCGTGCCGTTATAGGCATCTACAACCACCTTGACGGAGTTGCGGATGTAGTTGATCTGGCCGTTCATGGCAGAGTAGGGATATTGATCGCTGGTGGTGTAAGCATCCCAGATCCAGTAGATGCGCCCACCGGAAACCACCGGGTAGGGGTCGGCGTCATACTGGAGATAGGGCGCCAGGCGCTGCGCATCCTGCACCGTCCGGTTATAGAGGATGCGGCTGTCCGGAGTGATATCGGAACTGAGCAGAATTTGTAAATCTCCGAAGCGAATGGCGTAGGCCAGCCGCCGCCACCAGCTGCCCATCTGCACTCCGCCAGTGCCGTGGTAGTTGGTGTAGACGTTGTTGTTCCCGGACGGGTAGTCGAACTCTCCAGTCCCGCCGGCCCTGGAACCGGCCACCACCGGGTTCACGGTCAGCTGCCCGTAATAGATCCCCGGTTGGGTGATGGCGAGGGCCGGATCGGCCGATTGCGGCGGAATGTTGCTGATCAGGTAGGTCGGCAGACCCGAGGGGTCGATCTCGTTGGCCGGGCTCATCACCACCCCGTAGCCGTGGGTGTACTGCAGGCGCTTGTTCACCCAGGTCTGGGCCTCGTCCGGCAACTTGTCCTGGTCGAGCTCCCGCACCGAGAGCATCACCTGGCGGTAGCCCGACCCCAAATGGTAGCGGTCTATATCTACATCGTTAAAACTGTAATATTGCCGCAGTTGCTGCAGCTGAGTATACACCTGGATCAGGGGCCGGTCGTCCCAGAGGCGGAGGTTGGCCAGGGTAGTCTCGTGCTGATCGAGCACCGCCTGGTCCACCTGCCCCGGCACCATGTCGCCCATCTCCTGCAGCGAGGCCAGCGGCTGGATCTTGTCCAGATCGTAGGCGGCGCGGGTGGCGGTCAGGTTCCGTTCTATGAAAGGCTGCTCCCGATCAAACTCGTTTGGCTTGACCGAGAATTGCTGCACGAATGACGGATAGACCACGCCCAGGAGCAAAGAGGCCACGATCAGGCCGCCCAGGCCGATGGTGATCGGCCGCAGCCTCCCGAGGATGATCCCGGTTAACACCGCTGCCGCCGCCGCCAGTGCCAATATGATCATGATCTTCAACACGGGCAGCATGACGTGGAGGTCGGTGTAGCCAGCGCCCCAAAAAGCCTGGTGTTGGTTGAACAACAACTGGAACTCCCGCAGCCTGTAATCCCATGCCTGGACCACCAGCAGTCCGGCTGCCAGCAGGGCCAGGTGCAGCTTGACCGGGGAGAAATGCCGCCATCCCCCCTGGAGAAACTCTCCGCTGACCAGGAAGAAGTAGCTGATGCCGCTGAAGATAAACGCCAGCCAAAACGCCGTCGCCAGCAGCGACTGGATGAGCTCGTAAAAGGGCAGCTTGAAGACGTAAAAGCCTATATCCAGGCCGAAGACCGGGTCTGTCTGTCCGAAGGGAGTGGCATGGAAAAATTTCTGGATCAGCTCCCACTGGGATCCGGCCTGACCCGCCAGTACCAGGGCAAAAACGGCGCTCAGAAAGATCAGGCCGGCCAGGCCAACCCAGGATGCTGCCAACTGTCGAAAAGGGTTCTGCACCATATCGATTACCTGGTCGTCACGATCCGTTAGATTGAGATGGACAGGCTCCCCCAGGCGGGCGCGGTTTCGGGCATACCAGAAGTTCCCCAGGAAAAAGAGAAAGAAGACAATGAAAACAGGAATGCCGACCCCGTAGCGGGTCAGCAGCAGCGTCCAGAAGACGCCTGTAGCATTATGGGATGCAAACCACATGTAATCGGACCAGATGCTCACATACTTGATCAGAACAAGGATTAAAACTACCATCATCACCAGGATGATGGGGCGTCTGACCCGGCTCAAGGGACCACCCGCTTTCTCCATTTGAGAACATTATAACCGTTGTTGTGTAAAGGAGACAAGCCTATCACCGGGCTGGCTCTTGAGATCCTGATGAGATATCACGATACCGCAGACGAGGTGTTCTTGATACTTGTGAGACCATGATTTTTAATTTAGACGAGACGCCGCAGTGCTTCAGGATCGGTCACCGGGGCCTGGCAGGAACGGCTGCGGCAGACGTATGCTGTTGCCATGCCGGCAACCTGCTCCTGCGAGGCGTATGATGCCAGAAACATCTGACGTTCCTTATCCTCGCCCGGCGGCTTCAATAACAGGGCCGCGACGGGCAGATAGGTTTCCCGCAGAACCTGCAGCATTGCATTTGTATCGGTGGCGCCTTGTTCTCCCACGATCACGATCTCCAGCGGCTCTGCCAGGGCGAAGTCCAGGGCACATAGATAGAATGTGCAGGAGGATGGGCTGCCGGAGACAGTCCCCGCAAAGGTTTGTAATTGCGCCTCTGCCTGTTTTTCGAGGCCGGTGTCGCCGGTCATGAGGGCCAGCCGCTGCAGGTTGAGAGCCGCCGCCGAGTTGCCCGACGGGATAGCCGCATCATAGATCTCCTTCGGCCTGGTGGGCAGAGGTTCTCCATCACTGCCGGTGAAGAATAAACCTCCGTTCTCTTCATCACTGAACAGTTCGATCATCTGTCTTGTCAGGGCCAGAGCCTGTTCTAGATGGCTGACCTCGAAAGTGGCATTGTAGAGCTCTAGCAGCCCCCAGGTTAGGAAGGCATAGTCGTCCAGGTAGGCCGGGTATGCCGCCTGGCCGTCCCGGTAACGGGCCAACAAGCGCCCCCCGCCTCCCGGCGGGTGCCCCGCATCCCGCAAGCGGGACAGCAGAAAACCTGCAGCCCTGGAAGCGGCAGCGGCATACTCTTCGTTGTCCAGCACCCAGGCTCCCCTGGGCCAGGGCAGCGATCATCAGCCCGTTCCAGGAGGTCAGCACCTTGTCGTCCTTATACGGGTGTACCCTGGATTCACGAGCTGCAAACAGCTTCCTGCGAGATAGCAACAGCCGCTCATCCCGCGTCGGATCCGAGTCGTCTCCGCTTTTAGAACCGAACAGCTCCGCACGGCGATGCACAAGGTTGGCAATGCTGCGCCCCTCGAAGTTTCCCCGATCGGTTATATCGTATTGCCGGCAAAAGAACTCGCCCTCTGCATCACCCAGCACCTGCCTGACCTGTTCCGGCGTCCACAGGTAGAACTTGCCTTCCTCGCCCTCAGAATCCGCGTCTTCGGCTGAATAAAAACCTCCTGCAGGGTCGGTCATGTCCCGCAGCACATAGCCGAACACCTCACGAGCGACACCGGCATAGAAGTAATTGCGGGTCGCCTGGAAGGCCTCCAGGTAGGCCAAAGCTAGCAGGGCATTGTCGTAGAGCATCTTTTCGAAGTGAGGCGCCAGCCAATAACGGTCGGTGGAATAGCGGGAGAATCCGAAACCCACATGGTCGTATATGCCGCCGCAGTACATCGCCTGCAAGGTGGTCTCCACCATGTTCAGGGCAGCGGGGGCTCCGCTGCGCCTCCAATAGCGCAGCAGGAAGAGCAGCTGATGAGGCGAGGGAAACTTGGGCGCCTGCGCAAAGCCGCCGTACTCCGGATCGTAGCGCTCCACCAACTGCTCGTATCCCTTATCCAGCAGCTCAGGCCCCGGTTCGCCGGGCTGCGACTGCCGGAAGTAGAACTGCAGTCGGTTCATGATGTTGTCGCCGGCCATATCGAAGATCTGGCGTTCCACAAGCCACTTCTCCCGGAATGTGTTTAAGATCTCCAGCAGGCCCGGCATCCCCTGGCGCCCCTCCTTGGGAAAGTACGTGCCCGCATAGAATGGCTTCCGGTCCGGAGCCAGAAAGACTGTCAACGGCCAGCCGCCCCTGCGGGTGAGGCTCTGGGCCACGGCCATGTATATCTGGTCGAGGTCCGGGCGCTCCTCACGGTCGACCTTGATGGCGATGAACCCCTCATTCAGGACCCGGGCCACCTCCTCATCCTCAAAGGATTCACGCTCCATTACGTGGCACCAATGGCAGGTGCTGTAGCCGATGCTTAACATTACTGGCTTGTTTTCCCTCTTGGCTTTATCGAAGGCCTCATCCCCCCAGGGGTACCAGTCCACCGGATTGTGGGCGTGCTGCAGCAGGTAGGGGCTTTTCTCCTTAATCAGCCGGTTCGTGTATTTGTGATCCATATCGTCACCTTCCCTATAATTTTCTTGTTAATAGTGACGCCCTAAAACAGCAGAGAAAAGGTGGGTGTCGCAAGCCTGATTCTCGTTTATGAAGCTCAAGCGAATCACATATAATTGGTGGAGATCTGCATCCACCAGTATTCTCATGGTCCGGCTCCCTTAATTCCGATCAGATTCCTGCGCAGGCCTCCAGCGTCTTTTTGGGCAAAGAATATTATTAGTATACAGTAAATACGCTGGAAGCGCGATCTCCGCGGCATGGCATTTTTTGCTTGCTATTGCAGTCTTAATAGATTATAATTAATTAACATGTTAAAAAGTTAGGAAAAACTGAAAAGTTCTTGCGACCTCCTTTTTTTTGTGGTATGGACAAGGGCACTTGAAGGAATTCCGCTTTTACATGTACTAGCACGAAAGGAGGCGCATTCTTAGTGGAAGGTAAAGTAAAGTGGTTCAACGCGGAAAAGGGCTTTGGCTTCATCGAGAAGGAAGAGGGCGGCGATGTTTTCGTTCACTTCTCCGCAATTCAGGGTGAAGGCTACAAATCTCTTGATGAGAACGAAAAAGTCAGGTTTGATGTGACCCAAGGCACTCGTGGACCTCAGGCAAGCAACGTCGAACGCCTGTAGGCAGAAGCAATAAAAAAAACTCCCTCCAATTTAGGTTGGAGGGATTTTTTTACTCGAGCGCAAATCCCCGCCGCCAGTTCCCTGGCAACAGCCATGAGTGCAACCCTGGCCTGGTCCATAGGCATCTCACCCGGAGAGTGACCCGCTTCGCCTTGCGGCTACGTAGTTACGTGCTTCTTTGGAAGCACCAATCTCTTTCGGGAATCAGCTTTACGCAACGGCCCGCTTAACCCGCTGCAACCGCACCCCACCCGCTGATTGTCAAAGAGCCCGGCATATTATACATGCGTACAAACGTTTGCAAACATACCTAATATCATGTTTTATCGTTTTTATTGTTCACTCGTTTAAAAACAATCTTAAAGGTTGTACCCCCGGCGCCAGTTTCTATCCGAATTTTAGCATGATGCCTCTCAGCAATTCTGAAACTGTTTACCAATCCCAAGCCGGTTCCCTTCTCCTTGGTCGTGAAAAAGGGCGTGCCCAACTTAGCAAATACTTCCGGCGGAATGCCTTCCCCCTGATCTTCTATAACTAAAACAATTTCCTGATCATTCTGATAAGTTCTTATTATTAATACCCCTTTCTCTGTCATTGCATCTAACCCATTGCGGGCAAGATTGAGAATCAGCTGCCTGATCTGCCTCTCATCCATGATCACTTCCAGATCTCCAGCTACTTCCAAGATCACTGCCTTGCCGGCTTTGACCGCATCGGCATTAATTAACGGGATAATTGCCTGTAAGATCTGGTTAAGATTTTTCTTTTCAAACTTGACCGGAGCATCCTTTACCACGGAAAGGAACTCGGTGATGATTGCATTGGCGCGATCAATCTCCTGTATCATCACGTCAAAACGCTTTTTATATTCGGTGAATTCTTCTCTATTTTGCAGGAGTTGCAAGTATCCCCTCACGATGGTTATGGGGTTGCGTATTTCATGGGCAATGCCCGCCGCAATCTGCCCGGCTATATTTAATCGGTCCAGCCGTATAATTTCTTGATTTAATTTTTTTTCCTCGGTAATATCTGCAAAGAACCTGACAGTGGCGGGTCCATCTGCGAGTTCAATTTTAGCCGATTGCACCGCCAAGTTAATTTGTGAGCCATCTTTGCGCTCGCATTTTATTTCCCGGATTTTCGGTTCAGGCTGTTCATCAAAGGGCGCCCCAATGCTTTCTATCGTCTCATCCTCTCCCGCCGCCTCTCTAATCGCGCATTGACTCACCGGATTGCATTGCCCGCCAAAACCAAACATATCCCGGTAAGCCTGGTTTACAACTATGAGATTGTCGCCCCGGATTATGGAGATGCCCAGAGGGGCATTGTTGAATAGCGTTCGAAAACGTTCTTCGCTTGCTTTTATTTTAATGCTTGAAGCATGTTCGATATCAATAGTGCCCCCAACTAGCCATCCTATGATGATCATGATTGCCGATAGAACAAAATTGCTTTCAAACAGTTGATCTTTAAATGCGTTTGGAAGCAATAGAGTAGATATCATTAAGTAAAGTCCAAAGATGACTGAGGCGAACAACCCCCATTTCTCACCCTGCGAAGTAGAAATAATCAGAACAGGAATAAGTATTAGTATTCTTACTGGGCTAGAGGCATTGCCAGTTGAGATAACCAGAAATAAACAACATGCTGAAACAAATATTGTGTACATGAAAAATATTAGTGGCTTGCCATAATTAGTAGATTGATAATTAAAATAAATTAAAACTGAAAAACATAACAGAAGCATTAACAAAATTAATGCAACAATAAAATAAATATAAAATTCAAAATTACTCGGTAATAGGTAAACTACGAAAACATAGGCGAACAACAATAAACTGAGTAATTGAGCAGCTCCTATGCGTTCTCTAGCCTCTCTGATCTGTTCACTTGGTAGGCGCATCTAAGCCATGCTCCTTGTCTGTGAAGAAAAGATCCGGCAGGCCTTTTTTGAGATAAATTTTTAATATAATAAATGCGAGGATTAGTATAAATAAATATATAGATCCTAGCAATAGGCGAGCCACAGGATTCTTTATAACAATATCCATAAGATTTAACTTGTTGATTATAGCAACGGTTATACCATCATCAAGTATTACAAAAGAAAACACTAAGACCACACAAATTATAATCCATAATAAATTTTTTTTAGTGAGAAATCTTAAAGTAATAATGATTAACGCCATCATAAAAAAGCTATATTCATATAAATGTATTGGCAAGAGCCTTATAAAATAGGACAAAAGCGCTGTCGCTGTACCAAGAGCAATAATAGGTATCCATTTTAGTTTTTCCCCCAGCAATAAGAAAATTATTGTGACAATTATAATACATTCCGGAATTCCGCCCACTAAAATAAGAATTGGGAGATGTCTTAGCATTTCTATGCTGCCCATTTTTTTAGATATCCTTTCTCGCATCTACACAAGTGCTGTATTTTTATAATATATATATTTATTTTCGATACAATAGATTTATTTCCTTCCAGAATGCTCAAAAAGAGCAAATTGTGTCCAGGTTGGCGCCATTTTTTCCCAATCAGAATCAAGATAGATCTCTTTTATAACGACTGCGGCAGAAAACCTGCCCGCCGCGCCCGTGCCCACTTTTTGGGCACCCGGTGGTCACCCGGTACCCGCGCAGCGGGTGCTGAATTATGATGCCCCAGATATCGTATTGGAACATTTTAACCTTCAGCAATTTTCCTCTTCTGCTCAGCATATTTTTATGTTAGGACAAAATATAAAAGTGGGGGGGGGTTAAAGCATGTGGCTGGCAGCCGAACTCCTTTTCCTTGTTCTGCTCGTGATATCTTTGACCATTGTTGCGGTAGGTATATTTCAACATGACATGTTTATGGTCAAGAGATGGCTCATCGCAAGCGCCGCTGCCTTCATCATTTTCATTATCATTGCCTCGGTGCCCAGTCTATGGAGCAATTGCGCCTGTTACCTTCATAATTGCTGCAGCCCAGGCTGCAGCTGTTCCTGTACCATGAGCCTTATGAAATAGGACAATACCTCGGGCTCTATGCCCGAGGATTATAATCAAAGATTCTTTTACTTCCACTGGCTGTTCATTGATTCGAACAATTGATCTATATCTTGCAAGGTGGCGGTCTTTAACTTTTGTACAGCAGGATTCGATATTTCAAGCTCATCATTTTCTATCCCCTTCATGACTATGGCAGCATATTCTTCAGCACTAACGCCTCTAAATTCTCGGCCCCCCTGCTCTCGATATCGCTTGTTTAGTTCGGTATCAACTGCGGGTGGCAGCACTTCAAAAACCTTGATGCTGGTTTTTGACAACTGAAACCGGAGGCATTTGGTAAAGGTGTGCAGTCCGGCTTTGACCGCACAGTATACGGGAAATACGGCAGCAGGTGTGATTGCCAGGCCGGAAGAGACATTGATGATTGCCGATTCTTTCTTTGCCGCCAGGCAAGGAATGAAAAGCGCCGAGATATGGATTGGCGCTGTTAGGTCTATCTCAATTTCACTTTCGCCATCCAGGAAATCTTCGATGCCCCTGGTAAAATCAATCGCCCTTTGAATGCCGGCGTTATTAACCACAATGTTCAGATTGCTGAAGTTTTCCGTTGTCCAAACAAGCAGTGATTTTCGACCTTCTTCCCTGGCAACATCACACACTTTTACATGCAAGCCAGGGTGTTTTTCTTGAGCCTCAAGCAGTTTTTTTTCTCTGCGTCCACAGATAATTACCTCGCTGCCCACGCTCAAAAAGGATTCTGCCAGAGCATAGCCGATGCCTGTGGCACCGCCTGTAATCAAAACAGTATTACCTGAGGTGTTCATAGTTTGGCACAGCACCTCCTGATATGGCAATTTGCCGGCTGTCCGGGGCGATTCATCCCCTGCTCTTCCTCTCATATTGGTTATGATAAGTGAAATCCTGCACTTCGCGCCGCACCCTCAGGTATGCGGACGAAGAGGCAGGGTATCCCAGGCGTACTGAAAAAGCAATTTTCAAGTGCTCGGGAATCTTGAGGAGGCTTTTCACTTCTTTTTCCACCGTTTCTGAGCTGATGGAACTAACCACATGAAAGCCGATCCCCAGGGCGCTAGCCGTTAGCCACATATTTTCCAAAACACAACCGAGGCTGACGATGCCCAAAAAATCCCTTTCCGAAGCTGGAGCCCTCTTGCCCGGATCATAGACCAGAATGAGCAGAATATTACTGGTTTGAATGATTCTCCCCAAGCCTGTATTCACTTTTTCAGACTCGCTCGGTGTAACCCCAGGAGTTCTCCATGAAAGCGGAAACATCGTGCCCAGAATCCCAACCTTTTTTTTCAGTAACTCCTCTTCCGAAAAAGACAGTTGCTGATAGTTTTCCTGGATGAAGGCTGCGGACACCTGGTACTTTATTTCACCTATCGCCGTCAGCAGCTTGGGGTCATCAACCACCACAATTTCAAAGTTCTGCATGTTGTGAGCGGTGGGCGCCCAGCGAGCCGCCTCCAGGATCTGTCTCAGGTCCTCTTCAGCCACAGTGCGTTCGGAAACGAAATGTCCTCTTGACGATTTTCTTTCCTGGATAAGTTTCAAGATATCCATAGCCTGTACCTCCTGCTTTGAATTGAACCAGGATGCGTTTGCATGGCACTTTCTGGTTACAATGCTTGCAACAAGCTAATCCAGTCGATAATATTTCATGAGAGCCCACTCGAAAAGCGAGTATGGCAGAAGCTTTTTCAACATCACCGCCATTTTCTCCGAGGATGGGCCAGCCATATAGCGGAGTTTGGGGGACGGCGTGTTTATGATGCGCTCTACCAGGCGGGCGATATGAATAGGCGGGGGGCCGTTCATCTCGTCATGCTCCATGACCTGCAGCGAGCGCGTAAAATCTTCCAAGTAAACTGTGCTCTCATGCGACTGGGCTGTTTTACGGCGATGGGCTGTGAACCCGGTTTTAAAGTCTCCGGGTTCGATCATCACCACTTTGATCCCGTACTTCTTAACCTCCATGCGCAGGGCCTCGGTCAGTCCCTCGACGGCATGTTTGCTGGCGCTGTACAACGCCTGGTAAGGTATGCCGATCAAGCCCCCGATCGAACTGATATTGATGATGCAGCCCGATCTCTTCTCCCTCATCAGTGGCAACGCATGGCTGCACAGCCGGAACATACCGAAAAAATTGGTCTCTAACTGGGATTTGGCCTCCTCGATTGCAGTATCTTCCACCGAGCCCGCTATCCCGAAACCGGCATTGTTCACCAGTATATCCAATCTGCCTTCCTTCTCGAGGATATAGCCGACCCCCCTGGCAACAGAGGCGTCATCATCAACATCCATGTTTATCATCTCAAATGTTTGGTGGCCCGTTCCGGAGGCGGCGACTGGCGCCGTATACGCGATAACCCTTCTGGCTGAGATAGGTGGCACAGGCCTCGCCGATTCCGGATGAAGCTCCTGTTATCAAGACGACCCTATCGATGCTACTCAAAAGCAAACCCTCCTCACGTGGTTCGTTCTCAGTTTCGCTCGAATACTTTCTTGAAAGCTGCTAGTGCATAGTCGAGCTGCTCCCGTTGGTGAGTGGCTGTATAGCTCGTTCTGAGCAGTGCCTGACCAGGCGTCACCGCCGGAGCAATAACCGGATTTACATATACGCCCTCATCCAATAACTTTTTGGTAATAAGAAACGTCCTGGAGTCATCATAGGTCATGACCGGGATGATCGGGGTTTCCGTCGGGCCTATCGTTATCCCCATCTCAATGAGGTTTTTCTTCATGTAACCGGCGTTGTCCCATAGCCTTCTGATGCGCTGGGGCTCCTCGATCAGGATGTTCAGGGCCTCCATGGCGGCAGCCGTGTTGGCTGGGGTGATGGATGCGCTGAAAATAAACGGCCTGGAATGGTGCTTTATAAAGCCGATCACGTCATCACAGGCGGCGATATACCCACCCAAGCTGGCCAGCGATTTGCTGAATGTGCCCATGATGATGTCCACCTGGCCAGTCAGTCCGAAATGCTCTGCAGTGCCCCTCCCCCGCTCCCCGAGCACGCCAAGGCCGTGGGCGTCGTCGACCATCACTCTTGCTCCGTATTTTTTGGCCAGGCCCACAATTTCGGGCAGCTTGCAGATATCCCCCTCCATGCTGAATACACCATCGGTAACGATCAGCTTGCCGCAGTTGTCGGGGATATTCTCCAATACTCTCTCCAGATCTTCCATATCGCTGTGTTTGTATTTGACGAGCTTGGCATAGCTGAGCCTGCAGCCGTCGACTATGCTCGCGTGGTTCTGCCTGTCTGCAATCAGGTAATCATGGTGCCCGGCAATGGCGGAAAGAACCCCCAGGTTAGTCTGGAAGCCGGTGCTGAAGATCAGGGCGGTCTCCTTCTGCACGAAAGCAGCCAGCCGCTTTTCAAGTTCGACATGAAGGCTTAGAGTGCCGTTCATAAGCCTCGAACCCGAACAGCCTGTCCCAAATTCCCGCACTGCTTGCTCAGCTGCTCTCTTTACCCTCACATCCGATGTTAATCCCAGGTAGTTGTTGGACCCGATCATGATGACCCTTTTTCCGTAGATCATCACTTCTGTGTCCTGCCCTGAGTCCAAGACGTGAAAATACGGGTAGATCCCTGCTTTCATGGCCTCTTTCGCATCTGTATACTGAAAACATTTCTCGAAGATATCGACCATTACGTGGTGCCTCCTAATTTAGTGGTTGCTGGTGGGCGCCGTCCTGTATGCCCCCCCGGGGGTGCCAGCTCGCGGACGCCACCCGGCGCTGTGCATCGGCTGGTGTACACCTGGTTGGTGTACACCCGGCTTGTGCGTTAGCCGTTACCAAAAAAAATCCTTTCGGGTTTCTGGGTTTAATCTAAAGATCGCATGCAAATCCCGACAGCCGACAGCGATGTGCCATATAGCAGAGATATGATAACTCTTGCTCCTCTAAAAGACTACTTCTGCCAGCTGAATGCCCCTGCCCGCTGATTGCTCATGTTGGTTTTTTTCGTCATTTTCCTGAGAGTTCCTGCTGTTTTCCGTTAAAAAAAGAAAAAGCCTCCGAACCGGAAGCTGATTTTCGCATCTAACGGCTCACTGATCAGTGATCTCCAGCCGGGCGATAAAAATGACGCTGCCGTCCTTCCCACATACTCCCTCGATATAAAAAGTCCTGATGCCCTCCTCATGCTCTACCGACTGTTCGGGGATTGCGAAATTCTTGTATAGAGCGACAGTATCACCGGCGAAAGCCTCGCCAAGATAGTTGATCTGGACGGAGACAAGCCTGCACCGCCGCAGTTGTTCCATTGAGAAGCAGTCTATTATAAAATCTAGATATTTTGAATTATTGAGGTGTCCGTTGCTGTCGATATCGCTGCAGCCGATCACACGCTCATAGGCCAATACTGAATTCACCGGCATCTTCAACTTGCCCAGGGTACAGCTAATGGCTCTGGGTCTTTCGTCGTCCTGATCCGGATTCGGCATCCCGATGGCCTCGGACCTTTTTGGCCTCCTGGTTCTCACGTCAAGAACCATCCATGTGGAAACAGCACAGGCAATAATTTTTCCCTTTGCATCCTTCATCAGGTAATCCCTGTTAAACTCAAACTTACTGGGCACTAACGGCCAGGTTTCGATGATCACTTCTTCGCCCCACACCGGGTATCTGTACATATCGACCCGCATGCGGGTCAGCACCCAAACTCCTCCGTGCCGCAGTTCGATATCCTCGATGCCAACTCCGAGTTTGTCGGCATGCAGGCGCGCCATCTCCTGGAAATAGTTGAAGGCAGCACTCAGCTTCAGATTCTTGGCAAAGTCTACGTCACCCATCAAGATAGGATAGCGGTTGATCAACCTGAATGTTGGCCGGCTCATCATCTCACCTGCTCCAACATGCGTCCGCCGGTGCCATCGAGTCCCGAAGCAGGGCGCTGGTGCAAACACCTGGCGTTTATAAAGACTGCGGCAGAAAACCTGACGCGCCACGCCCGTTCCCGCGCCCGTACCCGCGCCCGCTTCGCGGGCACCCGGCGGGCACGCGGTGGGTCAGGATGACAGCCGCCAAAAATCCTCAATGAACGGCGTTTTCGTTTTGATGAGACTTCTTGCGTTCCAGCGCCTCTCCGACCTTGCGCAAGAGGTCTTTGGCAGTGTAAGGCTTGGGCAGGAAAAGCAGCCCTTCTTGCCGGATCTGGTAAAAGCTGGCCCGCTCATCGCTGTACCCGCTGCTCAAGATCACTTCCAGTGATGGCTGACGTTTGCGTAGCTGGCGTACGAGCTCGATCCCCTTGCCGTCAGGCAGGATGGCGTCGCACAATATCAGGTCCCACCTATAATCCTGTTGTTCAAAAGCTGCCAGGGTATCAGCGACGGTTTGGTATGCACGCACGGTGTATCCCTGTTCAGAGAGCAGGCTCCTGGTTAGAACCGCAACGTCCGGGTCGTCCTCCACCAGCATGATGAACTCGCCGCTGCCCCGCAGGTAACTTGCAGAGCTGAGGTCGGACTCCACTTGCATGGTGCTGACCCTGATCGGATCAACCGGAAGGAAGACCTCGAAGGTGCTGCCGACGCCGACATCTGAGAAGACATCTATCCAGCCTCCATGAGCCTCTACAATGCCGTAAGCTACCGACAGGCCGAGGCCCGTGCCCTTGCCGGGATCCTTTGTAGTGAAGAAGGGCTCAAAAATGTGCGGTAGGTACTGCTCGGGAATGCCGCTTCCATTGTCGCTCACCGACAGGCATACATAGCTGCCACACCCGCTGACGGTCCCTCGGCTCCGGGAGCCAACGGTTTTGGGTGCGGGCTCTTCAGCCTCGTCAATCTGCACATTCCTGGTTCTGATGGTGATCACTCCGCCCTCGGGCATGGCATCTCTGGCGTTGATGGCCAGGTTGATCAGCACCTGGTCGATGTTGGTGGCATCGGCCTGCAGGATCCAGAGATCAGGCGCCAGATCCAGCTTTATGATCATATCTTCTCCCAACAACCGCTCGAGCATCTCCTGCATCTCACTCACGTTCTGGTTGAGGTCGATATTGACAACAAACTGGGGGTGTTTGTGCCCGAACAGCAGAAGCTGCCGGATCAGATTGGCAGATCGCTCACAGGCCCGGCGGATCCTCCGTAAAGCCTTGCCGATGGAGCTGCCATCAGGGGTGCTCCCCAGGTTCAGGTCAACGCTGGCCTGGATCACGGTGAGCTGGTTGTTCAGGTCGTGGGCGATGCCTCCGGCCAATTGGCCGACCGCCTCCATCTTCTGAGATTGCAGAAGCTGCTGCTGAATAAAGTTGATCCTTTCAAAGGCGTGCTGCACCTCGCTGAAGAGGTGGGCATTCTCCATAGTGGCCGAGATGTAAAAAGCCAGGGTGTCAGCCATCGCCCGCTGCCTTTGAGAAAAGCCGTTGAACCGATCGGAAAGTAGTACGTATACGCCAAATAGCCTCTCTCCGTAATGGAGGGGCACCAGGTAACAGGAATGGGTGTTCGGTTCGAACTGTATCCACCTGGGGTTGGCATTTACATCTGGCACATAGAGCGGTTTGCGCTGCAAGGCTACAAGGTTGACCAACCCCCGGTCATCATTGAGCGCTAAGCTAGGCCGGGCCTTGGTTCCGAGCAGCTGCTCGGGTAATTTTCCCGCGCAATTGGTCAGGCTCAACGTCTCAGTCAATGCATCATAGGTGAAATATTCCACTATGGTGGCCCCGGTGGTTTCCCGGGCCACTTCGATGACCCGGAAGGCTACCACATCCTCATAACCCTCTCCATGGTGAGATGATACAAAGCCTGACCCAGGGACGATGCCATCCGGCTTATGCTCCGGCGGCCGGAACAGCTCCTGCAGAGCGCTATGCATCGCCTCGTAGATGCGGCTCAAAGCATCGATCTCGCTCTCCTTGGTTTTCAAGGTGGTTACATCCTCGCAGACAATGACCTTGTGCCGCGAAGACCCCTGCTCGTCCCTGATCAGCGAGGCATTCAGGCGGCCCCACACGATGTCTCCCTCCCTGCGTACAAACCTCTGGTCCAGCATACAGCTCTGGCGCTCGCTGGCAGCCAGTTTGACATTCAGGGTGTTGTCAAGCACGGTTTCTCCCGGCGGCAGAAACTGCATCAATTGCCTTGAAAGGATCTCTTGGCGCGAGTAGCCCAGGAAGCTGCAAAAGGCGTCGTTCACCATTAAAAAACAGGAGCGGCTGTCAAGCAGGGCCACTCCGACCGAGGCGTTGTCGAAGATCGTCCGGAAACGGGCCTCGCTCTCCCTGAGCCGGCCCTCCGCCTGTCGACGTTCAGAATTCTTCATCTCCAGCTCCTGATTGGCAAGTGCCAGCTGCTGAGTCCGATCCGAGATCGCCTGTTCCAATTCCCGGTTGATATCGGTCAGGCCTAACCTGACCTCCTTTTCCATGTCTGTAAAATCGCCAACCAGCCAGGCAATCAGGATCATCACCGCCGCATAGATCATATTCAGTTGAAAGAGCTGGCCCGAGGATTGGTTGGATGCAAAAAGGCTGGCAACCAGTATTTGGCCGCTGACGATTATAGCCATGGCCACGCCCAAGCGCTTGCCGAAAACGGTGGACACGATAATTACCGGCGCCAACAAGAGCACCCGCACCGGGCTGTTGGCATTGCCCGTATGGAGAACGAAGATGAGGATCACAACTAGCAACAGAACGGCATATATAAAATTTAACATCCAACTATACCGGAAGCTGTGTAGGGTTCTATTGAAGAAAATCGCTCCAGCCCCATATGCAAGTAGCAGGGCGGCGACCAGGACCAGAGGGAAATATGGAGACAGATAGTAATTTCGGGGCATTCCCAGAAAGATAAGAGCCCAGATGCAGATCAGCAGGGTTAGCATATGAGTGGCGGTCATGTTTTCAATTGCACGGTTGTAAAGCTTTGAGGGCCAATCCAGCCTCACTTGCATCACTCCTTACCAGTGATCAACTGGTCCTGGGGTACTGCCGGTCGCATATATTGAGAGGCTCGTTGCGCTGAAGCACAAATTGAACCATCCGTCTCATGCGCCATCTTCTAGGTGGAAAAGCAGGCATCGCGTCCCTTTCCATCAGTGTTGACCGTCTGCGATTTTAAGAAGCCAACAGATAGGAAAATCCGAAGCTATTCTACCTGTGAACAGTGACCGTCTGTAGATGATCAGGAGCCAATGGTGATGATGCCGCTTTTTTTTGATCCTGATAATGCATGCAATAGTAAATGATCAGTAATACCAGGAATTCAGCGACGACTTGAGTGGCGTTGAGCAGCAACCTCAGGGCATTGGAGCCTGCTATATCCAAACCGATATGAAGCACCTGGATGCTTCCGAGGTTGAACAACGCATTTATCAGAGACAGGATAGCGGTTCCAGATACAGCGGCGAAAAGAATCTTTACGTAGCTGTATGTCTTATCCACATAGCTGAGGAGCAGAGACTGCAAAACAATCAGAATGATCGTCGGCTCTCCTTCCACCAGGGGCAACAACTCTATCAGGTAAGTCAACGCTGCAAATATTAAACCCAACAGAATAATTTTCCACCAAACCAGCTTCATCCGGAGCAGCACGAAAAACATGGCGCAGAGGCAGATAGATTCCAAGACTTGCTGCGTCAACGGCTCAAGAATTGGCAGTTGCTTCATCCCAAGAATCGTGGCATGAACCATGACCAGAATCTCCTTATCGAGCGGTTGGCTCTTTTTGCCTTTTCAGAAAATGCCCGCTGGCTTTTTAAACAAATTTTCGTTAAAAGAATTCCCCAGATAACATTCGTTTTATTTTTACAATTTCCTGCCTTTTTTAGGAATAAAAATAAATTGACTCATGATAAAAATTGATCTAAGAGCGGAGCTCCAACAATCTCCGCTATAAATTAGGAAGATCATCCTATCAAATACAGGGCAGCAGATTATCAATCTCTCCTTTGACAAAATGCTGTCTTTTGTTTTAATATTTTTGGCTACTTAATCGGTTGGAGGGAAAACAGATGGCTAACGTTTCTGAGGATATCAAAGAACTGGAGAGCTTGGCATGGCGGATCAATCGGCGGATCAATCGGCGGATCAACCTGCCTACCAGGTGCCACCTCGCTAACGGGGTCTCAGTATGGCCCGTTTTTTGGTGCTCAGCAACCTGTCTCCCGACCAGCCACTGACCATGGGTGAACTGCAGCGGTGCATGCAGCTGGCCTTAGCCCTGACGGCTTGATTCCTGCAAGAGCTCGGGCCGGAAAAAAACCTGGCACCTTAAGCCCAGGCCTTACTTCCGGCATCAATTACGGGCGGGCAGGAAGACCGAGAAACAGCTTCCTTGATTCTGCTGGCTTCTGACATCGATCCAGCCATCGTGGTTCTGGACAATTCCATACGCTACCGCCAGGCCGAGCCCGGTGCCTTTGCCCAGTTCCTTGGTGGTAAAAAACGGCTCGAAGATCCTGGATTTGGTCTCTTCATCCATTCCGGTGCCCGTGTCGGTAACGGACAGCATCGCAAACCGGCCGGTGCGGGAGGCCCCGTGATAATGCGTGCTGGAGCTGTCAAGCACCAGGTTTCGGGTCTTGATGGTGATGACACCACCCTGGGGCATGGCATCTCTGGCATTGATCGCCAGGTTGATGATCACCTGTTCCACGTTGGTGCGATCCGCATTGACCTCCCAGATCCCTTCTTCCAGGTCCATGTCAAGAGCAAGTTGGCGGCTGCTCAAGACATCGCCGAGCGAATCTGAAAGATCGATCAAGATCTCGTTCAGTGAGAGAGGAGATTTATGCTGGGGCACCTGCCGCCCCATGAACAAAAGCTGCCGCGTCAGATTGGCCGAGACCTTGGCAGCCTTGCCGATCTTTAAAAATGACCGGAAGACTGCCTCGTCCTGATCCGACCGCTGGCAGTACAGATCAGTGCAAGCCTGAATCACCGACAGCTGGTTGTTAAGCTCGTGGGCCACACCAGCTGCCAGCCTTCCCACCGCCTCCAGCTTCTGGGCCTGGAATAGCTGCTGCTGAATGTATTTAAGCCGCTCATAGGCTCGCTGTGCCTCCCCGAATAGCCTGGCGTTCTCCAGCGCAGTGGAGATGAAGGATGCCACTGTATCCGCCAGGGCCTGCCGCTCCCGTGAAAAACCGCCTGTTATGTTGGAGAGAAGGGCGTACAACCCGAATGAGCGCTCTCCATAATAGAGCGGCACCAGGTAGCAGGAGCGGACGTCGGCCGTTTTGTACATCCGCCATTCAGGGTCATCCAGCAAGTCAGGCAAGTGTAGAGAACTTCTAGAAGGCCTACCTGCAAGCAACGACTCATAATGCTGTTTGATGATCTCTTTCAGGGCATTGCATACTCCGGACGTCAGCCACCCGGCCATTCCAGCAGCCCCGCCCAGAAAGACTGAGCCGTCGCTTTCATCGTAGCTGAAATAAAAACCCGAAGCCGCCCCTGTGATATCGCAGGCCACCTGCAAAGCCCGTTCTGCCACCACCTCCTCGTATCCGGTCTGCTGTATGGAGGCGGTCAAATCTGCGAGGGTGCGGATCCCCTTATACCCCTGTGTGGGCAAGACTACAGTCTCCTTCAGGACTCCCACCATCATCTGGTAGATGTGCAGCTGAGCCTGCAGGATGGCCTCGGCTTGACCGTGCTCGGTCATTTCCTGCTGCAGCCTGGCGTAGTTTGCGCCATAGTGGTGGCGTGGACCCAGATCCGGTCCTGGGCCAACCCCATTCTTCTCAGACTGTGCGGCGCTGAGCTCCGGCGCCAACTCGATATGGCTCAACCCCCCGATGAACCAGCCGATCAGAAGTGCCAAGCTGATAAAGATGAGATTGGTTTCAAACACCTGACTCAGCCCGGGCTCTTGTAGAGGCAGGAATAGGCCTGACAAGACCAGCGAGCCGCCGGCCACAAAGGCGGTGAGCACCCCCAGCGACCGGCCACGGGCAACGGCAGCGATGATCACCGGCACGAGCAAGAGCGGTTTCAAATAGGTGTCGTCCCCGGCCGGCAATAGCAGCACCAGGACGAAAGCGGCAGCTAAAACAGCATAAGCTACCTGATCGACCTTGATCAGGCCCAGGTCTGGGAGCAAATCTTTATGAAGATACAAGGCCATGGCCCAGTACGCCACAAAAAGGCAGATGACCAGGCCAAGCCCGGTAAAAGGGATGATGACATTAGTCAGGTAAAGGTTTCGCCCCAAACTGACCAGCCCCACCGCACAGATCAGGAGTCCGGCCAGATGGCTCAGGGAAACGTATTGCACAAGCCGCTGCTTGCGTCTGGTCAGCCAGTCTTCTCTCATTTCGTTTCTCCGGGTAGAAGCGATAGGATTATCCAGCATTGCCGCATACAAGCCGTTGCACTGGGCCTACATCCTGCCTGGTACTCGACAGGCGCCTAGGCGAATAAACATAGGCACAGCCCGGTAGGACAGGACTATTTCATTTTCAAAGCCTGAATTATTTGAATAATAGATAAAGACCCTTCCCCCTCAAGAGGGGAAGAGTCTTTGAAAATCTTGTACTGCATCTTTTACTGCATCTGCCATAACCAAAATTATAGCTTGATCGAAAATTACAGCTTGGTCACGTTAGCAGCCTGTGGCCCACGATTTCCCTGGACGACGTCAAACTGCACTCTCTGTCCCTCTTCAAGGGTCTTATAGCCTTCGCCCTGGATTGCGGAGTAGTGAACGAAAATGTCGCCGCCTTCGTCCTGCTCGATAAATCCGTAACCCTTTTCGGCATTAAACCACTTTACCTTCCCTTGCATTACACCTTACGCCTCCTTCCGTAATTCGTTTAAAGCGGAATTCCTTCAAAGCACCTTGCCCTTTCTGTAAAACAGGAGGCGCAAAAGTCTTTTCAGTTCTTCCTTACTTTAGAGAATATCTTAATACAAAGCTTTTTAAAATGCAAGTTTTTATCCAGAAAAAAACAGCCATAGCCACCCAATAAGCTTTATATCTGCTGGTTGTATTTTCAAAGAAAGGGATTGCTTGCAAAACCTCCATGTGGTGTTTTGGGACATGCAACAAAGGTTGTTACATAGTATAGCGAGCCCAATACGGGGCTCCGGTCGATATTGTACTATCCAGCTCCTCCGGAAGGTTTCTGCGATGTCATGCCTGTTTTATTGGCAACAGTGGTCATAGGTGGAATCCTCTGGATCGGGGCAAGCAGTTCTGATACAGTATCGATCTGGTAACCCTTCTTCCTGATCTCGTCGATAAGTTGAGGCAGTGCCTCGAGAGTTGGAAGTTTGCCCTCATGCAAAAGAATTATGGAACCCGGTCGCAGATTGGTTATCACGTTATCGACGATCGCTTCGGGAGTGGCGCCATTTTGCCAATCATGAGGATCTATGTTCCAAAACACGATGGTATACCCTAGTTTTTGAATTACTTTAATGACCGGCACATCGAGCTCCCCTCCGGGAGGACGCAAGAGAGTGGGTTTCCGGTGCGTTTCCTGCTCGATCACGTTTTGACCATTTAGAATATCCTTGATATCGTCTGCAAGTGGTGATTTCTTTAAGTTAAGATGACTGTATGTATGATTCCCAATCTCATTTCCGCTGTCTGCAATCATGGCAGCCAAGCCCGGCGCACGTTGAACCTGCCTTCCGATAAGGAAAAACGTGGCGTGTACTCCTTTTTCCCTGAGCACTCTAAGGTATTCAGGCGTCATCTCCGGTGAGGGGCCGTCATCAAAGGTTAGAGCGACACATTTGTTTTTATCATGCTGAACATCACAGATCACACCAAGCCTCTCAAGCGGAAGCCCAGGAGGCGGAGCCGGTTTTTCAGAGATGGCTTCAATACTTGCTGATTGAGAGAGATATATATTTGAAGCAACATCTTCACCCGTTGCAGCCAGGTTAATATAACCGGTTGATGCCGGGTCACCGGGGGAGGCTGTAATCGTTGATTGTCTGAACAGCCTGCAGGCGACGGCGCTCAAAACAAATACGATTACGCAGATAAAAATTAATATAAAAAGATGCTTCATATTCAATAGTTGATTACTTGACAATATCCACGCCTGCCCTTAGTTTTAACTCAGTGCATAAAACTTCTCGGAATTTTTCTCCAAGTTTTGGATAAGGATTTATTGACAAAATAAAAGAGTCTCTGATTATAATCCTCGGGCATAAAGCCCGAGTTATTCAAGGTAGATGCTTCTTGAAACTTTGTGCGGCACTCATGCCGCACGCCGTTAATAAACTTATTATGGTTTGATTGGTAATTCGATAATAATTTAAAATAAACCTGCTAAATAAAATCTGTTATTTTGTAGAATTATGATCATCTTAAATGCCACCGGTCGAACCTTCCTGCCAGCCCGTTACATTGCCGAAGCTCTTGGTTGCACGGTTTCATGAGGCGGTTTAACTATAAATAAGCCATATAATATAATAGTGTCATGCTCCATCCCCCGGCTCTGGAAATGAATATGCTTTCGCCTGCAACACCGAACAACAATCTGCCAGGCGCACCATAAATTAGACCCCCTACCAGCTGGTAGGGGGTCTAAGAAATAATGGGCTGTGACCCTCTGTTCGACTAAAGGGAGGTGCCACACTTGCCACAGAAAGCCTGATCCTCAGTCGCCGGGGTTCCACATTTGGGACAATGCCGCGGCAGACGGGCGCCACAGGAGGAACAGAAGCGCATTCCCGTGGCAACTGACGCCCCGCACTGGCTGCAGTTCATGGTGGAGGCCGTCTCTGCATCTACGGCATCCTTCACCGTCATGGCAACAGGTACCGGCTGTACTTCGGCAGTATTTTGCTCGCCCCCTGAAGAGTCTGCAGCTTTAGGAGCTGCGTTGCCCTTCGGCGTCTTATTCTGGGAGATTCTCTGCCTTAACCAGGCTGCAGCCTGAGCCAGGGTTCAAGCCGGCCTTGCTTCCCGGCTATGATCAGTGCAACCACTACCAGGGCTGCCAGGATGTAAAGGATCCATGCCCACCAGGCGGGCCCGGAGCGGTCATTCCCTGATATGATATTGGTCTGACTGGAGGTGATATCGGCCTGTATGAAAGGATTACCCGGCAGAAGGGCGTTAACTTCCTGTAAGATCGGCAAGGCTTTCTTGTACTGCTGATTGTTCATATCGACCACTGCCTGCCGGTATAGGTTGCTGGTCATGCTCTCTTTCGGGGTGACGTTGACCTGCTGCAGAAACTCTTTCACAAGGCTTATAGAGACCGCAAAGTTCTCGCCTGCTTCCAATGTACCGCTTTGTGGATCAGCTACCCCAAAAGTGGCCAGACCCACTACCTGGCCGGCCGTGTTTAGGACCGGCCCGCCGCTGTTGCCGTGCTGAACGGTGGCATCAGTCTGCAGGGCCGTCCAGCCGTCCTGCATCTGCACCTTGCGACTGAGCACCCCCACTGTGAGGGTGGGCTCTACCTGGGTACTTTGAGCCAGAACGGAATAGAAAGTGGCGTCTCCGGGGTAGCCCACCACATAAAGTGAGTCGCCCTCCTGCACAGCGTTGTCGTCGCCCAGGGAGATGGTGGGCATGTTCTGTTTTCCCTCTATCTTAAGAATGGCAACATCCTTCCCGGGCTCAGGCGTGCCGACTGTTACCACTGAGGCGGGACTTCCCTGCTGCAGGACCGCCACGCCTGGTACCTCGGCGCCCAACTCCACGGCATACGAAGTCTGGACGTCACCGAGCTGCATGTTCGCCGCGCAGTAATCCTGGTCAGCCTTTGTCACTGACTGAATCTCATCATTACTCAGGGTAATACCCTGTGCCGCAAGCTCATTCTCGATATCCTGGACGTCCTTGTTCACAAAATCTTGGAGCGCTTCCTGGGCAAACCCCTGTTTGATCTCATCTTGATCAGGAGCTACCACATGGGCATTAGTGACCAAGTACCCGTCCGGAGTGACGAAAAACCCGGAACCCTCCTCAATCATCTCCACCGAGGTGCTCTCTGTTGCTTGACTAGGTGTGATGTATTTAGTCGGATTTGCCACGAGCAAATCGATCATGGCGTGGGTGATGGCATCTTTGTTGTTCTGAACCTGACCTGAATTCACCAAGGCAATCAGTTGCTGCTGCATGCTCTGGATGCCGTCAGGCGATAACTGTGCAACCGGCACGGTAACCTGGCTCTTGAAATCCGTCTCCACCATACTGGTGGACAACTGGGCTACCTTGAAGACCTCTGTTCGAGTCAGGGACTGCTGTGTTCCGCAGCCTGCGGCCGAGAAAACCAGCGCCGACAACATTCCTCCCAACATGACGCTAACCCAGAATCGTCGGACCCTTGGATTGTGCATGATTTGATATCCCCCTCGGAGTTGATGTTATCCTGTGTGTTGTTTAATTGAATTCGTAAATGTTTTTATTCCTCCATGGCCGCTCTTTCATATTGCTGCCATCCTATCCAATGAGTCCGGATATCTGTGGAAGATGACAACATCGTAAAGGCGTCACCTGAAACCAAAAGCAAAAAAGAAAAATAAACAAGAGAAACAGGCATTTAAGCAAGCGCTCGATAAAATCACTCCTGTTGAATGAAATAAAAGCTTCATGGATATACTGCATATTTCTTCTACTATAGTTCGACACCTAATATCTATTCTTTAATTATTATGGGCAAGTCGATAGACTGCAGGGTAGTTTTCCGGAGGAACGAATGGCAGCGAGCTTCAAGGCGAGACATGCGAGGCAGGCGCGGCGGTCAATGGGGAGAATGCGGCCGGCGAGTCGGAACAGGCGGCTTGCAACTGCGAGACTAATGTCTATGCCGGTGAGCCGCCGCTCGAAACCGGCCTGGCCAGGGCCGGCGAGAACAGGGAGGGCCGCTTCTGCATGAGCTGCAGCAATGCCCTCAGCCGATACAGTTGAGAGAAAGAAAAAAGCGGCTTTGGAAAATGAGAGCGAACTCCGATTCCCGCCGCTTTGGTGCGCAGGGTCGATGATTCAATTAAAAGATTAATAGACAAGACATGAAATCTGATATTGAAAGGGCAGATCGTTTCTAACATTGCAGCGCAAAGCGGTAAATACATTAAACGAGCTTTTCCAAAGAAAAAATCCCCCCGAAACGGAAGGATAAACAAGCGGCGTTTTCATATAACCGTCAGGGTCGTGACCCCCCTGGCGGTTACTTTTTTATCATTTAGGGTTATTTGGGTTGTAGTAAAATTGTAGTATTTTCACTTTTTGTCTGTTACTACAAACCATGAATCCCTTGGTATCACTGGTGAGCCATCGGGGACTCGAACCCCGGACACCCTGATTAAAAGTCAGGTTTGGGCAATATCAGCTAGTTACTTTTGGTATCGTTAAGTTCAAAAAATCTAATAAAATCAAGCACTCCTGACGAGCGAACATATCATCTAGTTACTTCTAATGGCGTTTAATGACGTTTAATTTTTCACGTTTTTAGGTACATCGGGATCAAACGGGATCAAAAATAAACCCTGAATACGAACACTCCTGCCGCTTACGGCAGTTAGAATTATTCATAGAATAAATGTTTATATGCGGTTGAATGCCTTTCCAAATCGTGCTATAGTTTAGTAAGGAAAGTAAGGAAATATACCGAAGGGAGCCAAGGTTATGGACATGGAGGTTTCCAGGGTCACATCGAAGGGGCAGATCACCATTCCCAAGGCGGTCCGGGAACGCTTGAACCTGACTGAAGGCAGCAAGGTCGCCTTCATTGAAAAGGATGGGAACATCTTTATCACCAAATCCAGTGTTGTTGCCTTGCGTGATTTCTTGGATTCAATGAGCGCGGAAGCTCAGGCAAAAGGGATTACTGAAGAAGAGTTATTGAATGACCTGGAGCAAGTCCGGGAGGAAATGTGGAATGAGCGAAAAAAGTAACTTCTTCCGTGTTTTCGTTGATACAAACGTGTTGATTTCCGCTATGACATCCAAGGCGTCAGTTTCCAGGAAATTACTCCTTCTTCTTTCAGAAGAACACCAGCTAATCATTTGCAGTTATTCCATCGAAGAAGTATCAAGGGTTCTGAGTAAGAGGTTTCCCGATAAGTTGGCCGAGTGGGATCAGCTTTTGACGAGGCTTGAGTTTGAATTGACATATACCCCATCGGATTTTTCTGCATTTGAAGTTCCACATATACGGGATCCGAAAGATTTACCGATCCTGGTTTCGGCAAAGGTAGCCCAGCCTGATATCATTGTTACCGGGGATCTTGACTTTTGCACCCCGGAAATTGAAGAGTATTTTACGGTAATGACACCGGCTGATTTTCTTAACGCTTATGGTGAAAAGGATACGGATATCGTCAATAATTGAATGGATCGCAGATCAAATTATTTTTAGGGCCAGTCTTTGAAGCAATCTGTAATGAAGAGGAATTCTTTCTGCACTGGAGCCCAGTAAGCAATCAGTGGTCTTAGCTTTATTTTTCCATGCATCAGCCGATTTAAGTTCCAACCCGTCTGCTGCCGTTCGTGGCAGTTATTATCTACTACTTGGAATAAATGTTTGCATAACTAAAATGTGTTGCCTCCTGCCGGCTGCCCTTAGGGGTAGTCGGCTTTTTTATGGAGGCGATAAGAATATGGGAATCTGGAAATGGGATAGTGGCGGGCAAGTGATCGCTAGTCACCTTTGTTGTGGTTGGGCCCGAAATGCTTGAGCTATTGAGACAACTCCAAGAGCAACAACAAAGGATCAAAGAATCGTTGGGCGATCGTTATCATGATGAAGGTTGGGTGTTCTGCCGACATGACGGAAAGAAGTGGGCGCCAGAGACATTCAGCAGGCACGTTAAGGATCTCTACACCAAAATTGGTCTCCCTGAGAACCTGGCTAAGAAGCTGACACTGCATGATCTTCGCGACGACTACACCACTGCCCGCTATGATCGCGGCGATCGTATCGAAGACATCTCTGCTGATCTTGATCATGAAAACGTTTTGACAACCTGGGGGTATAATCACGATACAGTTGAGAGAAAGAAAAAAGCGGCTTTGGAAAATGAGAGCGAACTCCGATTCCCGCCGCTATGGTGCGCAGGACAACATGCCACTGCTGATCCTGCTCAGAATTAAAACAAGGTACATTGGGATCAAACTTGGGATCAAAGCCCATTAGTTACCAGTTGGTAGTTCACCTGAAACCCTGAAATCCTTGTGCTGCATGAGATATATGGTGAGCCATCGGGGACTCGAACCCCGGACACCCTGATTAAAAGTCAGGTGCTCTACCAACTGAGCTAATGGCTCAACCCTGTTTACCTGTTTAATGTTACAATACCCGCAAGCCCGCTGTCAACATCGCATCGCGCTCGGTAACACGCATCGCCGCCAGCGCCTGCCCCGGGTGCACGTTTTTAGCGGATACGGCGCCCTGCCGGGCAGGTGGCTGACACAGGCAGTGCCGCGCTGATCAGCGCAGGGGCTTCCGGGCCATTCATATAAATCCATGCCGGTCAAGCCCACTCCATCCAGGGTTTTCTTTCCTCTATGCTGGTCAAGGCTATCCATCCAGGTTTCGTCTCTGCTGGTCAAGCTACTATTTGGCCGAGTTTCGCGGCAATGCTCGCTCATCATTTGGAAAGAGTTCCTGCATGACCATGGTCTGCTCACGGTCAGGACCCACCGATACCGCCAGCACAGGCAGGCCGGTAAGCTCGCTGATCCGTTCGATGTAGCGCCGGGCTGCGGCCGGTAGGTCCCCGTAGCGCCTGACGGCAGATATATCCTGCTGCCAGCCCTCGAACTCCTCGTAGACCGGCTCGCTGCCCTGCAGCAGGCGCTGGCTGGCGGGAAATTCCCTGATCACGCTCCCGTTACAGCGGTAAGCAGTGCAAAGCTTGATAGTAGGCAGAAAATCCAGCACATCCAGCTTGGTGAGGATCAGGCCGCCCAGACCGTTGACCCTGGCTGCATAGCGCAGCATTACCAGGTCGATCCATCCGCAGCGCCTGGCCCTGCCAGTGGTGGTGCCGAACTCCCGGCCGCGCTGGCGCAGTCGGTCACATTCCGGCCCATGCAGTTCAGTCGGAAACAGCCCTTCTCCGACCCGGGTCAGGTAGGCTTTACACACGCCCAGCGCCAGATCGATGGTGGTGGGGCCAACTCCGGCGCCGATGCAGGCCCCTCCGGCGATAGGGCTTGATGATGTCACATAGGGATAGGTGCCGTGATCGATATCCAACATCGTGCCCTGGGCGCCCTCGAAGAGGATATGCTTGCCCCGGGCTGCCAGCTCGGCCAGTACCAGGGAAGTATCCGCCAGGAACGGCCGCAGCCGCTCTGCGTGATGACGCACCCAATCGATGACCAGTTCCGGTTCTAGGGTCTTAAGACCATATAATTGCTTTAAAACCTTGTTTTTATCCACTACCAGCCTGTTCAACCGTTGCTCCCAGCCTTCATCCAGCAGTTCCCCGGTGCGAAAGCCCACTCTGGCCACCTTGTCGGTATATGCAGGGCCGATGCCCCGCTTGGTGGTGCCGATCCGGTCAGAGCCCCGGTATTCCTCCTCGGCCTCGTCCAGCCGCAGATGGTAGGGCAGCAACAGATGCGCCCTGTCGCTGATATTGAGCCGGGCCAGTTCCAGTCCCTGCGCCAGCAGGTCATCCAGCTCCTGAAACAGCACCTCGGGGTCGATGACGAGCCCATTGCCGATCACGCAGATCTTGTCCGGGTAGAAAATGCCGGACGGGATCAGGTGCAAACGGAACTCCTTCCCGCCGATCACCACGGTGTGGCCGGCATTGTTGCCGCCCTGATAGCGCACCACGCAGTCAGCCCAGCGCGCCAGGTAATCGGTCACCTTTCCCTTGCCCTCGTCCCCAAATTGCGCCCCCACGATCACGACACCGGACATTTTCCCAACCGCCTCCTAATTGCTCGAGGCCTGATTTGCACCAGGCGCCACTAACATGATAACCCCTGGCCTGACCAAAGTATATTAAAAAACCCAAGCTCATCAGTAATCGCGATTTCTTCTGCAAACTCTTCACCGTGATGCCGAACGGCTATGCTGAACCCCATTCAGGACAGCCGCTTGGCAATCGCCCGCGCTGCCACAACTCCACTCAGGGAGGCCTGGGCAAGTCCTCTGGTGATCCCGGCTCCGTCCCCGGCCACGAACAGGTTATGGATCCCTGTTTCCAACTCGGGTGAGACCTCCAGCCTGGAAGAGTAAAACTTCACCTCCACCCCGTAAAGCAGGGTGTGCCTGGAATAAACACCAGGCGAAACCTGGTCCATTGATTTCAACATTTCTAAAATGGAGGTGAAATGCCGGTATGGCAGCACCAGGGACAGGTCTCCCGGGGTCGCCTCCCGCAGGGTCGGCTGCACCAGCCCCTTGGCTATGCGCTCTCTGGTCGAGCGGTGCCCGTTAATCAAATCTCCCAGGCGCTGCACAATGACGCCGCCCCCAAGCATGTTGGCCAGGCTGGCGATATATTTGCCATAGGTGATCGGCTCCTTGAACGGTTCGGTGAAACTCTTGCTCACCAGCAGTGCGAAGTTCGTGTACTCGGTTTTAGACTCAGCGTGGCTGTGGCCGTTCACTGTAATGATGCCGTCGGTATTCTCCATCACGACTTCCCCGTAAGGGTTCATGCAGAAGGTGCGCACGGTGTCCTCGAAGGTAGGCGTGCTATAAATGAACTTCGCCTCGTAAGTCAAACGGGTCACCGGCTCTAGAACAACCGCCGGCAGCTCCACCCGTACCCCGATGTCCACCGGGTTGATCATTTTTTTCAACCCGAGGCGTTCCGCTTCCCCCGAGATCCATGCCGAACCATCCCGTCCTGGAGCACAGACCAGAAACGTGGAGAGGATCTTCTCCCCGCCCTCGATTACCACGCCTTCGGCCGCCCCATCCTTCACCAGCAGGGAGGCAACCGGGCAGCTGGTGCGGATATCCACGTCATGCTGCAGCAGGTAATCCTGCATTCTCTGCAGAATCTGCTGAGTGCGCCCGGTGCCCAGGTGGCGGATCGGCGCCGGCACAAGGCGCAGGCCAGCTAAGGCCGCCCGTTGCTGCAGATCGATGATCCCTTCCGGGTTTTCCAGGCCATAGATCTCCTGTGGCGCTCCAAACCGCAAGTAGATCTGGTGCACATGGTCGATGCCCGCTGCAAACTCCCGCCGCTCCAGGTATTGGCCCAACAATCCGCCCACCTCGGTGGAAAGAGCCAGCTTGCCATCGCTGAAAGCTCCAGCGCCGCCCCAACCGGAGACGATGGCGCATGATGAGCACTGGAAACATGGCGCCTGCTTCTCCTGAGATGGGCAGTGGCGCTCCAGAAGACCGCGCCCTTTCTCCAGCATCAGCAGTTTCAGTCCAGGATGCCGCTCGGTTAACTCCAGGGCGCAGAAGATCGCCGCAGGACCTGCGCCAACCATCACCACGTCGAACTTGGCCACGGTTTCGGCCCCTCCCCATTGCGGGTTTCAGATGCAAGCTCAAATACAGTTTCCAAAAAGGTTCAAAACATGAGGCCAAACAAAAAAAGCCCACACAGATCCTTTATCGTCCAGTCATCTCCGCCTCTTAAGCTGGAGCGCCTGACAGGTAGATCCTAACAAAAGCAGTATTACCTGTCAAGCAAGGAGATGCCGGAGTGACAGACGGTTTTCAGCGAGCATGGCTTTTGGAGGGAGAGCGGTTCCGGGGGGACTTCAGGAGCGGTTCCGGGGGTGCTTCAGGAGCGGTACCAGGGTGCTTCAGGAGCAGGTCCTTCCAGTCTGGAGCGGGCAGGGCTGGGGGTTGATACATAGTTTTCAGGCAGGCATTGGGTTCAGTGATGCTCAAAAGTTTAAAAGTGTTTCCTTCCGGATCTGAACTGCTGCTCAACCAAGGGTTTGGATGGCCTCGAATCCATCAAAGACCGGATCCCCAGGCTCGTCAGTCAGAGCATCGCCAAAATCCGGGGGTTCGGAGTCATCGAAATCTACAAACTTGGTGTACGACTCCAGGAAGGCCAGGCGCTCGACCCCGACGGGTCCATTGCGGTGCTTGGCCAGAATGATCTCCGCCACTCTCTTGCTGTCTGGATTCTCAAAGTAGATGAACATCACCAGGTCGGCATCCTGCTCCAGGCTGCCGCTCTCCCTTAGGTCAGACAGCTGGGGGCGGTTTCCCGCCCGCTGCTCCACTGCCCGGCTGAGCTGCGACAGGGCCAGCACCGGCACGTCCAGTTCCCGGGCCAGCGATTTTAAAAACCGGGAGATTTCAGAGATCTCCTGAACGCGGTTCTCCACCCGTTTTCCCACCTGCATCAGCTGCAGGTAATCGACCACGATCAGCCCCACATTGTGCTCGGCCCTCAGACGGCGAGCCTTGCTCCGCATCTCAAAGGGCGAGATGCTAGGGGTGTCGTCCACAAAGATCGGGGCCTCAGCCAGTCCCGTGGCCGCTTTGGACAGGCGCGGCCACTCATCTTCCTTGATAAAACCTTTACGGAGGCTCATCTGGCTGACCGAAGCCTCGGTGCAAAGCAGGCGTTGGGCGACCTGATCGCTGGACATCTCCATGCTGAAGACCAGCGCCGGCACTGGCATGGCTTTGTTCATCGCCACATTTCTGGCGATGTTCAGGGCCAGGGAGGTCTTGCCCATGGAAGGTCTGGCTGCCAAAAGGATCAGGTCGCTGGGCTGCAGGCCGCAGGTCAGCCGGTCGATATCCTTGAACCCGGTAGCCAGGCCGGTGACCCCCCGGTCGCGGTTCTGGTACAGCTGCTCGATCTTCTCCAGCGCCTCCAGCAGCAGCTCCCGCAGCGACCGGAAACCCCGGCTCTGACGCCGGGTGCTCAGTTCCAGCACTATTCGCTCCGCCTCGTCCAGCAGGCGCTCTCCCTCGACCCCTTCTTCATAACCCTTGGCAGCCAGTTGAGAGCAGGTACTGATGATGGAACGCAGCAGTCCCTTCTCTGCCACGATCCGGGCGTAATAGCCGATATTGACCGCAGTCGGTACGGATCCAGCCAGCGACGCCAGGTAGCCGACGCCGCCCACCCGGTCCAGCAAGCCTTGCTGCTGCAGGGCTTCGGTTACTGTAACCAGGTCGATGGGGGATCCGGACTCGGCCAGCCTGTATAACACCTGGTACAGGTTCCGGTGTCCTTCCGCATAGAAGTCTTCGGTCCTGAGGATCTCGTTGGCTGCGGCAAAGCTGTCCGGAGCAAGCAACAGTGCGCCGAGAACGGCCTGCTCTGCTGCCTGGTTGTAAGGTGGAAGCTGATCCTTGAATTCCACTGCAAAAGACACCTTTCTAATTTGTCCGGCTGTCAAGCAGGATGTGGGGGAGGGCGTCGGCGATCTCCCGGACGCTGATGATCTCCACTCCCCAGTTTTCGTCAGGCAGCTCCCGGGCGTTCTCCTCAGGGATCAAAACCTTGCGTGCACCGATGCTGCCGCGCCCCATAGATCTTTTCGGTGATGCTGCCCACCGCACGGATGTCTCCCTGGATTGACAGCTCTCCGGTGATGGCCACGTCCTGGCATAGCGGCACCCCCTGCACTGCGCTGTAAAGGGCAAGCAGGATCGCTGCGCCGGCTGATGGCCCCTCTACCTTCCCGCCCCCGATCAGGTTCACGTGCAGGTCGTAATCGGAGGCATCTTTGCCGGTCAGCTTGCGGAGCACAGCCAGTGCGTTGAAGACCGAGTCCTTGGCCATGGTTCCCGCGGCATCGTTGAAACGAATGGTGCCCTGGCGCTCTTCCCTGGCCGGGAAGGCAATTGCCTCGATCTCCAGGACGCTGCCCATAAAACCGGAAACAGCCAACCCGAACACCTTGCCGATCTCGCCGCGAGGCTGTGCCCGCTGGGTGATGAAAGGCACCAGCCTGCTCACCTGGAGCACCTCTTTCAAGTCTTCCAGGGTGACCCGCCATGTTCCCGAACGGCCTCGGGGCAGGCTGCCTCCGGGTGCCCCCTGTCGGGCTTGATAGAGCATCATGGCATAGGCATCCACCAGGACACTGGTAGCCTTGCGAGCTTCCACCGTGTAATCGCTGATCAGTTCCGCCACACCGGCGGCCAGCTTCACCTTCAACTTGCGAGCGGCCTGATGCACCACCTGCCTGATCTCCAAGGGAGTTAGGCAGTCGAAAAAGATCTCGGCGCAGCGCGACCGGAAGGCCGGATTAATCAGCTCCGGTTCATGAGTGGTGGCGCCGATCAGGACAAAGTCCGCCGGTGCTCCGTTCTCGAACAGTTCTTTGATGTACTGTGGGATCTGAGGGTCGTGTGGATCATAGTATGAGGAGTCGAAACTGACCTTTTTATCCTCGAGCACCTTGAGCAGCTTGTTCTGCATGATCGGGTCCAGGTCGCCGATCTCGTCGATGAACAGGATGCCCCCATGTGCCTCGGTCACCAGGCCCAGCTTCGGCTCCGGGACCCCGCTTTCTGCCAGGTCGCGTCGCGCCCCCTGGTAGATCGGGTCGTGTACCGATCCCAGCAGCGGGTTGGTGGCTTCCCGGGGGTCCCAGCGCAGGGTCGCCCCATCCACCTCGATAAAGGGAGCATCGGCCTGAAATGTCCCCGTTTTCAGTTCCTGAACGCTTTTTAGTGCGATTCGTGCAGCGGAGGTCTTGCCCACACCCGGAGGGCCGTAAAGCAGGATGTGCTGGGGATAAGGCGCAGCCAGCCGGGCAATCAGCACGCGCACCGCACGATCCTGTCCGATGATCTCCTCCGGGCTGGCCGGCCGCAGCACCTCTGCAACCGAGGCGTTGAGGCGCACCTGCTTCATCTTCTCTAGAATCGCCAGCTTCTTGAGGGTGGCGGCGTTCTCGGGCCCGCCCCTTTCCCGGAGCACCTGGGCCTTCATGTCCTGAAGGTACTGGTCCTGGCGCTCCTGGATCTTCTCGTTGATCTTCTTCTCTAAATCCTCCTCCACCACTCGCCGGGCCACAATCTGAGCCAGGGCATCCTCCAGACGGCGCAGCAGCTTGGGGATCTGTCTGGTTTGTGGCATCTTCTCCAGAGTGGGGTCGCCCTGGATCAGCTTTTGCAGCGCCAGCACCTGCTCCGGCAGGCTGCCGGATTGCATCGCTTCCAGGACCCCCAGCTTGCTGGCACGCAGCACCAGCCTCTCGGGGCCGTAAATCTCCCCTAGTATCGAATAGAGCGCCGCCACACGGCCCTGGAGCCCCAAATCACCGGAGTCCTCGCAAGCTCTACATACAAGCGGGCTCTTTTTGTTCGGCCGCGCCATCAATCAGTCCTCCTCCAGTCGCTATGCCACACTAGGTCAGAGCCGCCGCCACCTGCACCTGAATGGTGACTACCAGGCCGGGGTGCAGGCGCACCGCCACCGTGTATGTGCCTAGGGCCTTGATCGGCTCCGGCAGTTCGAGCTTGCGTTTATCGATAGCCTGGCCCAACACCCGCTCGAGTTCCTGGGCTATGTCTTTGCTGGTGACCGCCCCATACAACTTGCCCGCCTCACCGGTACGCGCCGTGATCGTCAAACTGAGGCCCTGCAGCCGGTCGGCCAAGCTGGCTGCCTTCTGCTGGATACGGGCCTCCTTCTTCAGGCGGCCATCCTGAATCAGGGCTGCCTCCTTGATGCTGCCTTCAGAAACGGGCGCCGCCAGGCCCTTGGGAAGCAGGTAGTTTCTGGCGTAGCCCTCTGCAACGCTCACAGTCTCACCTTTTTTGCCCAGGCCCTGGACGTCTGAGCGCAGGATCATCTTCATCGATTTCATAGCTTCTCTCCACCCGCAGGATGCCCGGCTGGCGCGCTGTTCGCCTGCGGCGCCGCCTCAGGCCCTGCCTCCTGCTCGCTCAGGATCGTGATCAGCCGCCGGCGCACATCCCCAACCTCAATCCCATCCAGGCGCGCTCCCGCCACAGTAAAGTGACCGCCGCCGCCGCCGATCTGCTCCATGATCCGCTGCACGTTCACCAACCCCCGCGACCGGGCGCTGATGCCCACGCCATTTCCGGTGGGGTAGAGGGCAAACGAGGCCTCCACGCCGTTCACCTCCAACAGCGCGTCCGCCGCCCGCGAGGCTGCCACCTGAGCCTCAGAAAACTCCTGATCGCTCATGGTCAGCGCAAAACGGCCCAGGACGATCTCCGCTCTCCCGAGCAGCTGCGCCCTGTACAGCATCGCCTCCAGGCTGTCGGTGAACAGGCCCTGGATCACGGCCGGGTCAGCTCCAGCATCACGCAGCAAGGCTGCATTCCGGAAGGTGCTGGAGTTGGTGGAAAAGGTGAACTTCTTAGTGTCCACGATCAACCCTGCCAACAGGGCCGTGGCTGCCAGGGGGGAAATTGTGTTATGAACCGGCAGGTAACGGATCAGCTCTGCCGTCAGCTCCGATGTGGAGGAAGAGGACGGCACCAGGTAGTTGATATTGACCCGGTCCAGGAACTCCTCGCTGCGCCGGTGGTGGTCGATCACCCCAATGTAACCGGCCCGGGCGAGCAAGGGACGATAGGCCACCAGGCTCGGACGGTGCACATCAACCAGCAGCAGCAAGGTCTGGGGTGAGACATGCCCGGAGATCTCCTTCCCCTCCCCCAGCAGGTCTGGCTCCCGCTGGGCAATCACCTCCAGCAGCCGTTCCACCGCTCCGCCCGGGTGATCGACCACAATCCGCGCCCGTTTACCGTAGCTTCTCGTCGCCTCCGCCAAAGCAAAAGCCGCACCCAACACATCGAAATCGATGCCGGTGTGGCCCATGATCACCACGCTGTTACAGAGCCCCAACAGGCGGTCGAGTTCCATAGCTGTAACCCGGGCCCTGACCTGGGTACGCTTGCCTACGGCTTCGGTACGGCCGCCATAGAACCAGGTGTGGTCCTGGCCCTTGACCACGATCTGATCGCCACCGCGCTCCAGGGCGAGATTGAGAGCCTCCTGGGCCAGCCGGCCCAGCAGGGCCGGCTCCCGTTCGCTCCCTCCCTTGCCTATGCCGATGCTCAAGGTCACCGGCAGATGCTTGCCGACTTCCACCTGGCGGATCTGGTCTATGATCGGGAAGCCGGCATCCTCCAAGCGGTCCAGTTCCTCTGCTGCGACCAACACCAGGTAGCGATCCCTGCCATCCTTGCGAAGGTAGGCCTTCAGCCCGGCCGCCCATTCTCGCAGGTATTTATCTACAGCTGCCACCAGAAGCGGCCGCTGTTCATCCGTCAGGCCTTGAAAAACCTCATCATAGTCATCTACCTGCAGCAGGGCCAGGGCCAGGCGTCCGTTTTGGGCCCCGGCGCCGCTCGGTTGCAAAGGTAGGGAGCCCATTGCTTCAGCCCTTATCTCCTCATCTCTGGCCTCATCCTCTTTCTGGTCAAAGTAGGCCAGGCCGCCCATGCCTAGCAGGGCGATAAAGATGGCGAGCAAGCCCAGGTTCAGATACCTGGTCAATCCCAGAGCCAGGGAGTTGAGAGCGATCAGGACGCCCAACCCAAAAAAGAGCATCCGCTTGTACCTCGCGTAAAACTTGGAGCCCACCCTATCCCCTGCTTTCTTTCCTGCTTACAGGCCGGGCATACTCCGGCTTTAGTTCGGCAACCCCGGAGATGATTCCTGCAAGAAGAATTCACTTTTCACTGGTATTTTTGTTCCGTCCAAAGGAGATTATTTCTTGCTGCGGGCGGCGCCGGCCGATCATCAACGCTGTTGGTTGCGCCGGTCTCGGCCTTGCAGTCGGCGCTGCCTCTGCGTTCCTCCACGAACAAACAAGGGGGGGCGAAAACCCCCCTGCAACCGGCAAAGAACTGCCTTAGATGCCCATCACTGAAACTCCGGGCCTGATCCTACTCGACTGTAAACGGTAGCAGGGCCACATTCCGCGCCCTTTTGATGGCCACCGTCAACTGGCGCTGGTGAAAGGCGCAGTTGCCGGAGATCCTCCGGGGCAGGATCTTGCCGCGTTCAGTGATATACTTGCGCAGTTTATAGACATCCTTGTAATCGATCGGCATTCCGGTACTGGAGCGGTCTACGCAGAAGCTACAGACCTTCTTCTTGCGCTTGCCGCGTTCGCGTCTCATCTTGCCGCCCGGTTTAGCGGACGAAGAACCGGATTCTTGAGCTCTAGCATGCACAGCCAGGATTGACACCCCCTGTCTTAGATCTTTTTTTCAATGATGGCCACGGTTTCCCAAAACCGGGCGCCGGGCGCCCCGAAACCGCCGAGCCACGAAAGGCGTTAAGAAAGATTTAAGCAGCCGTCGGATGCAAAGTTTAACCCAGTTAACGGCGGGCGCCTAATATGCGACACACTTTTCTGGCATATCTCCGATCGGCTTCCTAAAAGAAACTTTTAGGCAACTTCCCGGGTTTCAGAAGGGAGGCTCTTCCGTATTGAAGCCATCGTCGCCGATATCCGGAAATCCACTCTCTCCCTCGGGCCCTGGCCCAGGCCCCGAGCCTTCCCGGGCGCGATCGAGAAATCTCACGTTTTCGGCCACCACTTCTGCAATGGTGCGGTTCTGTCCGTCTTGCGCCTGGTAGGTGCGCACTTGCAGACGTCCGTCGACTGCCACCAGGCGGCCCTTACCTAGATAGTTGGAGCAGGTCTCGGCCTGCTTATCCCAGACAATGATGCGGATGAAATCTGTCTCCCGCACTCCTTGGCTGTTCGGCCGGTTCCGATCCACGGCGATGGTGAAATTGGCCACCGCCTTCCCAGATGCCGTAAAACGCATCTCCGGGTCCCGCGTCAGCCTCCCGATCAATACGATCCTGTTCAACATGGTCTCGGCTCCCCCATTCCGGCTTATGCGGCGTCTCTGCGCACGATCATGTGGCGCAGCACCTCGTCGGCCAACCGCATCAACCGGTCCAGTTCCTTGATAGTGGCAGAGTCACCCTGGAACAGAACCAGGGTGTAAAAACCATCCTTGAAATCCCTGATTTCGTAAGCCAATCGCTTCTTGCCCCAGCGATTGACCTGTTCGACGGTGCCCTGGTTTTGCTGGATCAGGTTGACGTACTTGTCAACTGCGGCTGTCGTCACTTCCTCCTCAAGATCAGGCCTGAGGATGAACAGCAATTCGTAGGCGTGCAAATCACGCACCTCCTCCCTATGGACTGACGGCCCCGGTAGGGGCAGGGATACACGATGGGATTATACCACATCCTCCCACCATAAAACAACCGATTTCGCCATAGGTGTGTCGTCGGTCTATGATAATGTCACCCTGTAAGCGGTCTCAGAAAATGTCACCATGAGCCGCTGCAGATCCCGTTACCGTTTCGGAAAATTTGCAACAGCTGAATGATTGCAGAGGCATCCGGCGTGTTCCCAAACTCAGGAGGGGGCTCAGACGGGGGGTTCCGGTAAGGCGGACTGCAGCAAGGCCTTGACGCTCTTCTCGAACTTCGGTCGGGGCAGCATCACCTGCCGCCCACACTTTAAGCAGCGGATGCGGAAATCCATGCCCACCCTCAAGATCTCCCACTCGAAGCCGCCGCAGGGGTGCTGCTTTTTCATGCGCACCACATCACCCAAGCTGTACCGCACCCTGGGCATCATCGGGTTTTCCTCCCCTTTTGAACAGTATGACGCGCCTTAGAATGAGGAGCCCTATTCAGTATCACCCGGTTAGTATCACCCGGTTAGTATCACCCGGTTAGCATCACCCGGCACTGTCGGAGATGGTGATTCCGGCAGCATCCAGGGCTTCCATGATCGCCCTGCGCAAAAGGCGCCCGAATGCCAATTGCTGCATAGGCTTCACCTTGGCGAAGACCTGCAAGGTAACTCCGGCCTCCCTGAAACCGGTCACTCCAAGAACGTGAGGCTCTTCCAGAACTACCTCCCTATGCTCATCGGCCACCTTCCGGGCGGCGGCCTCGATAGTTGCAGTCACCCTATCCAGGTCCTGATGTGAGGCGACGCTGACGTCCACCACTACGCCCATCGCACCACGGGCCATGTTGGTCACCTGTTTGATCTCACCGTTGGAGATGATGTGCAGCTCCCCTGTCCCTTCCCGGATCTTGGTCACCCTCAGGCCAACCTCCTCCACGGTGCCGGTGACCCCGGCGATGGATACATAGTCGCCCACTGAAAACTGGTCTTCAAAGAGAATGAAGAACCCGGTAACCACATCCTGCACCAGTCTTTGTGCCCCGAAACCTATGGCCAGGCCGACAATGCCGGCTCCTGCCAGGACTGATGTCGTCTCTACGCCCAGTTCATGCAGTATCATCATGGCGCCGATAAAGTAGAGGGTATAGCGCAGCAGGCTCATGGCCAGACCGCGTACGGTCTTGAAACGGTGTTCGTTCAAGACGCCGGGGATCCGGTCGGATCGCAGCAGCCCTACGATTAGCCGTTTGCCCAGATATGACACCAGCAGCAGGCCGAGCAGAATCAGAAGGATCCTTATCCCTTTGATCGCATATCCGGTGAGATTGATGCCCGGTAGCGCGGTGAGCGCTCCGGCCCAGAGACCGAGAAACTTGGACACGCCGCTTCATTCCTTCGCTGCCAGGTGAGCGCCTGCTCGCATGTTAAATCGAGTCTCCGCCCCCAGGGCCCTGATGTGCCGCTACAAACGCTATAGGTAAATCACGCGGGGTATCTTCTGCAAGTATTCCAGGATGGCATACATGTTGGTGACTTGGCCCACGCTCAGCTGCTCCCGGAGTTTGTAATGCTCCAGGCAGGTGCCGCAGGCGAAGACCTCAGCTCCCTCCCGCTCCATTTCGTAAAGGTAATCCAGTACCGGTGAACCGGAGCAGGCCAGGTGGACTCCGCTGTTGATCAAGATGATCACTTTGCCCAGCCCACCCTGTTCGGTCAGGGTGTAGAAGAAGTTTTTCATCAGCAGCTTGCCCAACTCATCGCTGCCGCGCCCCAGGCTCTCAGAGCCCACTAACAGGAGCAGGTGCTCCTGGGGTTCAAGATCGGCGGAGAACTCCACCGGTTTGGTGATGTTGATGTAAAAGTCTGCATCGCGCTGATCCACCTCGACCCCGCAAGACAGGGACTGTGCCATTCTGACGATGTTGTCTCTCGCTGTCTCGCTGTCGGCAACGACGGTGATCTTCATCAGCTGAGAGATCTCCAGGGCCTGACGCGTCAGGATCACCGGTTGCGGGCAGGCCAGGCCTCGCACATCGACTATGTCAGATCGGCTTCCCATATTTTCACCTCCGAGTTCTGTTCGTGTTACCCAGGGTTGGCCTAAAAAGAACATGCTCATCTTTCTAAAAAACATGCTCGTCTTTCATGTATTAAGCGGGTCTAAGCCAATGGGTTTACAAGCCACGGATCCTGATCAGGCCTGTCCCCTCACCTGTCACCCGGCCGATGACGCCCGGGCGCCTGACCCCTTCCCGGCTCAGTGCGGACAGCAGCGCTTCCCTGTTGGCCTCCGGCACTGCCATCAACAAGCCTCCCGAGGTCTGGGGATCATAGAGCAGGTCAAGCTCGGCGGGACTCAGGTCTCCTGACACCTCCACACAAGACGCCAGGTGCTTCCTGTTGTTGTTGGTCCCGCCAGGAACGATCCCCTGCGCAGCAAGCGTTCGCGCGCCAGGCAAATACGGTATGGCTGCAGCATCAACCTCTACGTCCATCTCGCTGTTGTAAGCCAGTTCTCTCAAATGGCCGAGCAGGCCAAAGCCTGTGATATCGGTGCACGCATTCACTCCCGTTTGTATCATCGCCCGGGCGGCGCCTGCGTTGAGGGCTGCCATCGCCTCGCCCAGCAGCCGCTCTGCCTCCGCGTCCAGCAGCCCTCCCTTGAGGGCAGTGGCCAGCACACCGGTGCCCAGAGGCTTGGTCAGAATCAGCCAGTCACCGGATCGTGCCCCCCGGTTGGTGATGATCCGGTCCGGGTGAACCACACCAGTAACAGCTAACCCATACTTGGGCTCATCATCCTCGATGGAGTGCCCGCCCACGATCACCGCCCCTGACTCGACTACCTTATCGCTGCCTCCTCTCAGGATCTCCTGCAGGGGGGCGGCACCCAGGGTGCAGAACGGATAGGCGACTAGGTTCAGGGCAGTCAGCGGCACCGCACCCATGGCATAGATATCGCTCAGGGCATTGGCGGCAGCCACCTGTCCAAAAGTGTAAGGGTCGTCCACCACCGGGGTGAAGAAATCCACCGTCTGCACCAGGGCCAGGTCGGGGCGCAGCCGGTAGACCCCGGCGTCGTCGGGCACACTGTATCCCACCAGGAGGTCCGGGTGTTCGAACCGGGGTAGGTGTTCCAGGATCTCTGCAAGGGCTCCCGGCCCCAGCTTGGCTGCTCAGCCGGCCGCCTTGGCGTACTGAGTCAGCCTGACCCGCTGCTTGGCCTCCGGGGTTTGCCCAGACACCGGCGGTTTTGCCTGCTCATGCATCTCCGATCCACCTCCCAACACCCTGGCTATGAAAAACGCTGTTTTGACTGCTGGATCAGAACTCAGATCCTCTGAACCATGCTCTTCAGTACGGGCTCCACAGCATTCCAGCCTCCATTGAAAAGCGGGATCAGGGCAGAATGGTGCCAGGCGCCAAAGAACCCCTGCAGCAGGCCTCCGGTGCCTGGCACGCTAATTGACATTCCCAATATCACGGGGGTCAGCAGGCCGATCACCACCACCAGTTCCAGAGTCCTGGTAATGATCCCAAGGCATAGGCCTCCCAGGCGGTCGACTCCGCCCAGCAGCATCAGGTGGGCGATCTTGGAAAACAGCGCGGCCAGCGTCCTGACCGCCAAGACGGCGGCGGCCAGAATCAGCAAAAATGCTATCACCGTGACGATGGTGTCCGCCAGCGACAGCGCCAGGTCTGCTCCATGAATGCCTGCACTGGCCTGAAGCACAGGCTCCCATAGGGACTGGAGAAAACCGGGGGCCGTCACCGGGGCGTGGGCCGTAATCATCGGCACCGCAGACTGAATGCCGGCGGTGAAGGGAGTCAGGATTCTGGCGATCAGTTTATCAAGGCCCAACCGCACTTCGAGCCATTGGGCAACCGGACGGCAGTAGAGAACGGCCAGCCAGATGCCCCCAAAAAAGCCTAACAGATCACCTGCGGCAACGATCAGGCCGCGGCGGAAACCGCCCCAAGCACCAAAGAGAATGATCAGCAGAATGATCAAATCGAGAAAATTCATGATCAGTATCCTTATTATTTCAGTTTTCTGCAAAAAACTGGACTAAGCAGGCGTTCTGGTTCATATTTGCCGTTAAAACGCATTTCAATCGTGGCTTTAGCTTAACCTATTCCTGGAAGAGTGTCAATCGCATAGGCTGCAGATAATTCACAACCCAGGACTGCAGATATTTCACAACCCTGGCAGCCTCCCGCACGGAGAACATCTGGGGCCTTGCAAGGGCTCGCCAGCGGCTCGAAATTGTGGGGGCTGGCTTATCGGCTCGAAATTGTGGGGGGCAGACTCGGTAGCGCAAAACTGTGGGGGGGCTGGTTTGTGCCGTAAAATATGGTCGCAGGCTTGCTCTGCAAAATTGTGGGGGCTGGCTTATCGGCTCGAAATTGTGGGGGGCAGACTCGGTAGCGCAAAACTGTGGGGGGGCTGGTTTGTGCCGTAAAATATGGTCGCAGGATTGCTCTGCAAAATCGTGGGGGCTGGCTTGTGGCAAAAGCATGGTCGTTCATTTTTGGCACAGCTTGAACAGCTTGGTGAGCAAGGAGGGCGGGGGCGCCGCCTTACTCCCTCCAGGGGAACTCACCTTGGGCGCAGATGGAACAGCTTGAACAGCTTGGTGAGCAAGGAGGGCGAGGCGTGCCTGGCGCTTAACAAGGGTGCTGACTCGTTTTGGCGCAGCTTGAACAGCTCGGAAAGGGCATTGGAGCCCTGAGAGATGATAATGCCAGAGATCAGGTAGTCGACAAAGGGATACCTTGTCTGCATGCCAAGACCGGTGAAGATCCCCACCTGATAGGCAAAACAGAGGGTGACCCCGAATGCCACTACCACCAACTGGCTGGCCTGTTTGCTGACGAACTGGCGGAAGATGGCTAGCAGCAGTTCTACTACGACCGACATAAAGATCAGGGTCTGGATCGCCTCCAAAGGCCTATCCAATCGGACCGCCCCCTCAATAGGGTCTCCCTAATCTTTATGCACGTCCCACGATAAAAACGCCCAGTCGCTATAAAATCGTGCGCCTAAAGCTTTTCGCGGGCAACCACGCCTGCGGGAAATCTAACTTATCCGAGTGCTACCCGATAACGCCCACCCAGGCGTAACAGCTCTGCCATCACCTGCTCCGGCACCGGGATGCCCTCCCGGCGCCGCCGGTCCTCTGCCTCCCATTCTATCTCTCCTGGCAGAAAAATTCGCTCATAGCCAGGAGCCCTGGGCGATGTCCTGATCTCCCGCACCAACTGCTCCATCTCTCTGGCAAACTCGGTCGGGTCGGCAAAGGCAGCGATATCCAGAGCGGCAAAAAAATGGCCTACGTTCTGGGGAGCATCAAGCTTTCTCAAATTGCTGATGTGGGGGCCGAAGGCGGCGCCTGCCAGTATTCCTGACAAAACATCCACCATCAGGGCCAAGCCGTAGCCCTTATAGCATCCCATCGGCAGCAGGTTCCCAGCTGCAACGGCTATCTGGGGGTCGGTGGTGGGCTGTCCCATCTCGTCTGCCGCCCATGTGGGCGGAATCCTCTCACCTTTCTTGGCTGCCAGCACCAACTTTCCGATCGCCACCACGCTGGTCGCACCGTCGTAGATTACAGGACGCTCCTCGCCGGCAGGAACGGCTATACAGATCGGGTTGGTGCCGAAGTATGGCTGACGGCCGCCCCAGGGTGACATGTTGGCCGAAGCGTTGGTCATGGCGACCCCGATCATGCCGGACGCAACCGCCTCCTCGGCATAATAGGCAGCGATCCCGAAATGGTTGGAACGCCGAACCAGGGCCACTCCGGTACCCACCCGGCGCGCCCTGGCGATCGCTTCCCGCATCCCGGCCATTCCGGCTACAGCCCCCCATCCGTTATGCGCATCGAGCACGCAAGTCCCTGCAGTCTGGCGGACAGTCTCCAACTCGGTGCGAGGAGCAATCAGCCCCGCTTCCAAACGCTCGACATAGAGAGGGAGGCGGGTGATGCCGTGAGAATCGATGCCGCGCAGGTTGGCGGTTACCAGGTTGTCGGCAACCACCCGGCTTTCCTGTTCATCCACCCCAACAGCCCGCAGCACACGATCGGCGAAGTCAAACAAGGCACTTGCTGTATAAAGGCCAGGCATCAATTCAGTTTCCCCTTTCAGCGTTGAAGTGCGGCTAAAATCAATGGTTTGGTCTATTATATCAGCCGTTTAATAATTAACCTTTACATAGTGCTGACCCACTATAGCCTGGCCCTCCGGACTCAGCACCCAATCTATGAAATCCTTGACCAGACCGGTGGGCTCGCCCTTGGTCAGGAAAAGGAGGGGGTGGCTGATCTTATAGACTCCTTCGTCAACCGTCTGCTGGTTCGGTTGGACTCCTTGAATAGCAAGGGCCTTGACCGTCTGGTCAAGATCGCCCAGGGAGACATAGCCGATAGCGTCCGGGTCTTGAGCGACCGCGCCGCGAATAGCTTCGATGGACGTCTGAATGCCGGCTCCTGGGTTGATCTGAGTATTGTCCATGACAGTGTCCTGGATGATGCTGCGGGCGGAGGAGCCCTCCTCGCGGGTGAACAGATCGATATGGGCGTCAGGGCCGCCGACATCCTTCCAGTCAGTAATCTGGCCGGAGAAGATCTGCCTGACCTGGTCAAGAGTCAGCGCATTCACGCCGTTGGACGGATGGACGATCGCGGCCACGCCTTCGAAGCCGATCTTGGTGCCATCGACCGTCGACTGCTCGCTTGAGGCCAGGTTCCGGGATGCCAGGCCGATGTCTGCGCTTCCCACGCTGACAGCCCTGATGCCGGTAAGGGTCGTGCCGCCGACGACGTTAATCTTTACATCCGGGTACATTTCCGTGAATGCTGCTGCCAGATCTTCCGACACGGGCACCGTTGCAGCTGCACCGATCAGCTTGAGGCTCCCCGATAAGTGTTGTAGCGGGGCCGCATTCTGTACTGCTGCAGGCTGCTGCTGAGGTTTCCGTCCGCACCCGGCCGCCGCCGCTACCAACATCAGAGCGATAATCAACAATCTCAGCCGCTTGATTTTGTTCAACTGCATGAAGCAAACACATCCCTTTACTATGATCTATTGCCCTGTCTTTCTATTGTATAGCCACGCCGACATCCAGCGTGATGAGAGATTGAAGAGCAGGACCATGATGACCAGCACGGCCGAGGCCCCGTCGGCTATCTGCTTGGCGTCCGGCGTCAGGCCCTCGCTGTTGACCTTCCAGATATGGACGGCCAGGGTTTCCGCGGGCCTGAACAGGTAGAAAGGGGAATTGTTATCGAAGGGGTTCAGGTCGTTGAAATGCAAGGCTGACGTCGTGACACCGGCAGTATAGAGCAGCACAGCCGCTTCGCCAAAAACCCGCCCGGCGGACAGGATGAATCCTGTCACCAGCCCGGGAATGGCGGCCACCAGCACCACATTCGTAATGGTCTGCCACTGGGTGGCGCCGAGAGCCAGGCTGGCCTCCCTCAATTCTTTACTCACGCTGGCTATAGCATTTTCGGACACCCTGGTTATCACCGGCAGATTCAGTACGGTTAGAGCCATCACCCCGCTGAGAATGGAAAAACCCCATTTGAAGATAGTGACGAAGAGCAACAATCCGAAAATTCCAACGACAATCGACGGCAGGGACGCCAGGGTCTCGATACAGATCCGGATCACTCTGGTGATTTCGCCCTCACCGGCAAATTCCGACAGATAAATGCCCACGCCCAGTCCCAGGGGAACTGTCAGGATCATGGTTAAAACAAGCATCATCAGGGAATTGAAGATCTCCGACCCGATCCCGCCGCCAGCCGCGATCTCCTGGGGCGAACTGAGCAGGAAATGCCAGTTGATCACCCTTAGACCGTTATACAGAATGTAGACGATCATCGCCACCAGCAGCGATGACACCAAGGCGGCAATCAGATAGAAAATCACTGTGGCTATCCTGTCAGAATTGCGGGGGCTGATCATCCTGCTGTTCTCCTCCTGTTGATGGTCCTGATCAGCATAATAAACACAAATGATATGAACAGAAGTATGAGCGCCATAGTCCAGAGAAGATCATTCGAGAGTGTGCCAATCACCGTGTTGCCCATCTCCATCGTGATGATGCTGGTCATGGTATTCATGGGGGCCAGGATGGGGAACGGTATTCTGATGGCATTGCCAATGACCATCTGCACGGCCAGGGCCTCGCCGAATGCTCTGGCCAGCGCCAGCACTACCGACGTCAAAACTCCCGGCATCGCCGCCGGAAACATGACCATGAAAATTGTTTGCCAGTGTGTGACCCCAAGGGCCAGGGATGCCTCCCGGATGTCGGCCGGATTGGCGCGAAAGCTGTCTGTGGAGATGCTGGCAATGGTGGGCAAGATCATGACGGCCAGGACCAGCGCTCCCGCCAGCAGGCTGAATCCCATGCCTCCGATATGGTTCCTGATAAAAGGAACCAGGATGCTTAGGCCGATCCAGCCATATACGACAGAGGGGATCCCTACAAAAAGCTCGATCACGGGCTGCATGATCCTGCGGCCCCATTCGGTGGAGATCTCCGCCATGAACATGGCAACGCCGATACCGAAGGGGACACTGAACAGCAAGGCCAGCAGCGAGACCGCCACCGATCCGGCGATAAAAGACAAGGCTCCCACGAAGGGGCCGCCCTCGGCTTTCGTTGCATAAGGATCATAGTTGGTAGTGAGGAAGAAGTCATGCAGGGAAACACCATCTCTGATGAAAGTGTCCAGACCCTTGGTGACTATCAGAAAGATGATGGTCGCAGTAATGGTGATGATCAGAACTGCGCAGAGAAAAGTCAAATACTTGCCGATTTTATTGGAAATATGGGGACTTACCATATTCTGTTGCTCCCCTTGGATCATAGAGTCCACGTAAGATTATAACATCTCAAATTACTAGCATTTTTTAAGATTCTATTAATTTTCAAATTCTATTAATTTTCAAGATGAGGGCGAGCTGTGTACGCGCAGCTGGGTAGCGTCTTTCCGCCGGTTGTCCGCCAAACAGGCCAAACACCCGCTATGCGGCAAAGCCTGCGCCAAACAGCACTGGGGGAAGACATCGTCCCCTAGCATCACAGTGGGGATCCGGGGCCGCTGTGATCATGGCCAGACAGCAAAGGCCGGGTGCGTGAATCGCTTACCGGCCTTTGCTATCGAGGCTTGGTTCAGGATCGAGTTAACTCGTCCGCGACACCTTCATGCTCGAAGTGGGGATATAGCCGAGCTGAGTGATCAGCGGCGCCACGTTGGCGCTCATCATGTAATTGATGAAGGATGAGGCAAGTCCCTGGGGCGTTCCGTTGGTGTACATGTGCTCGTACGACCAGATCGGATACTGGCCGCTGGTGATGTTCGCAACGGATGCCGCCACTCCGTCCAGCTGCAACGCCTTTATGGAACTGTTGCTGTTCAGATAGGACATGGCCAGATAGCTGATGGAGCCGGGCGTGCTGGCTATTTCCGTGGCGACTGCGCCGGAACTGTCTTGGGTCAGGGCGATGCCCTGAGCCTCCTCCATGCCGTCGAGCGCATACTTCTTGAAAGTCGCCCTGGTGCCCGAGCTGAGCGGGCGGTTTATGATGGTGATCTTCTGATCGGCCCCGCCGACATCCTTCCAGTTGGTGATCTTTCCGGTGAAGATCTGCTGCAGTTGCTGCTTGGTAAGATTATTGACCGTGACGGCGGGATTGACCACAGTGGCGAAGCCCACCACGCATACCTGGTGATCGACCAGGTTCGCCGACTGGGCGGTGGTCAATTTGTCACTGGCAAAAAGGTCGGAATCCCCGATCTGAACGCTGCCCTGTGAGATCAAGGCCAGGCCCTGACCGCTGCCGCCCGCCTGTACATTGATGTGCGCGTTGGGATCCTTGTTCATGAACGCCTCTGCCGCCGCTTCCACCAATGGCTGCAACGCCGTGGAGCCGGCCGCCGTGATGGTGCCTGAAGCAGTATAGTCAATTCCTACGCTCGGTGCACCACCCGTCTGATTCTGCTGTGGACCGCACCCGGCCAATAACACGGCTGCAACCAGTACAACAGCTAAAAACACTACCGACCTTTTAATGCCACGCATGCCACCTAACAACAAAAAAACACCCCCATATAAGAATTGATCAGCCTATTGCATTTCATGTTACAGGACAAGTATTAAGATGGTGTTAAGTTGTTGTAAAGATAGGACCAATTAACCTGTCTCTGGTAAAACAGGGATGCAACTGATTCAGACTAACTGATTCAGACTAATAAACCGGGAGTTCTGGAGACAGGGTAAATAATTTATCCAACCTGGTCAAGCTTTCAGTTGTTCCTGCGCCGTGCCGGGCTGCTCCGGCAGATGAGCGCCGGCGCGTCTCCCGAAGATCCGGCCCTGAGCGTCGTCCAGCAGGGAATAGATCACTGGCACCACCACCAGCGTCAACAGGGTGGAAGTGACCAGCCCGCCGATGATGGCGTGGGCCATCGGCGCCCGGAGTTCGGAGCCGGACCCGAGCTTCAGGGCCAGCGGCGTCATGCCCAGAATCATGGCAAGCGACGTCATCATGATGGGGCGAAACCGGATCCGGGTGGCCCTGATCAGGGCCTCGCTGCGCTCTGTCCCGCGCTTCCGCTCGTTTTTTGCGAAATCAATCAGCAGAATGGCGTTCTTGGTGACCAGCCCCATCAGCATAATGATGCCGATGAGCGACATGATGCTGAGCTGGCTGCCTCCGAACAGCAGTCCCAGAATGGCGCCGATGATGGCCAATGGCAGAGAAAGGATGATGGCGAAGGGATCGATGAAGCTCTCAAACTGGGCCGACAGTACGAAAAACATGAACAGGACTCCCAGCACCAGGGCAATGCCGATGGAGGAGAAGCTCTCGCCCTGCATCTCGGACGTGCCGCCGGCGACCAGTTGATAGCCGGGCGGCAGGTTAAGTTCCTGTGATACCGCTCTGGTGAAGCTGCTGGTGAAGTCTCCCGACGAGATGCTCTCGAGGTTGGCAGTAAGCTCGATATCCCCCTGCTTGTCATAACGCATCAGCTCGCTGGGGCTGGTGGAAAAAGTGCGCTCGCTCACCTGGTCTACCGGTATCAGCGGCTTGGAGCCTCCTCCGGAGGGGCCATACTGGCTTTGGACGTATATGTTGTCGAGGTCCTCGATGTTTTGGCGCTGCCCCTCTCCCAGGCGCACCCTGACGTCGTAGCGGTCCTGCCCATCCTCATACTGCCCGACCACCACGCCGCTGAACAGCGTGTTCAGGACGTTGCCAACCTGTGCCGTCGATACCCCAAGATCGGAGGCGACATCCTGCTTTATTTGCACCATCACCTCCGGCTGGCCGGGCTTGAAACTGCTCTCCACATCCACGGCCCCGGGAATGCTCGTCATGATCTGCTGCGCTTTGGCAGCGTATGCCTGCAGCGTGTTTTCGTCATTCCCCAACAGTTCGTAGGTGACCGCCTTGGAAACGCCGCCCACGCCGGAAGAGGTGTCGACGGCTGCCTGCATCCCTGGCAGAGCTTTCAGATCCTGCCTGAGGGCGGAGGCGATCTGCTTGTCTGTTCTGCTGCGCTGGCTGCGGTCGACCAGTTTCACGTAAACATCGATCTGATTGGTCTGGATCGTGGAGTAGGTCTGGGCCACTTCGGGGTACTTCCGGAGCATACCCAGGATCTGGTCGTCCATGCTGTTGACCGCATTTAGATTCAACCCGGAATCGACATTGGCGACGATGCTGAGATCCCCCGTATCCTGATCCGGAATGAACGTGGTGCCAAGCCGAGGAACCAGCATGAGGCTGCCAACCAGCAGGGCGACGACGAAGACAACGGTCAGCAGGCGCTGCTTCAACACCACCGCCAGCAGCCCTGCGTATACGCCCGCCAGGCGCTCGAACAGCTCGTTGAACCAGGCTAGGAACCCTTGCAGCCACCCGGCTGCCAACCGCTCGCCTGCATGAAGCCCGCCTTCTCTGAGATAGCGCGAGGCGAGCAGGGGCACGAGGGTGAAGGAGACCAGCAGGGACACCAGCACGGCAAAGACTACCGTGATCGCAAAAGGTATGAACAGCTTGCCGATGATCCCTGTCATCATGCCCATCGGCAGGAAGACGGCCACGATGGTCAGCGTGGTGGCTAGGACGGCCAGGCTGATCTCCGAAGTTCCGTCCCGGGCGGCTTCCAGAGGGCTCTTGCCCATCTTCAAATGCCGGGAGATATTCTCGATCACCACGATGGCGTCGTCGATAAGCAGGCCGACCGCCAGCGACAGGGCCATCAGGGTCATGGTGTTCAGGGTGTAGTTCAAGACCTTGAAGATGAAAAAGGTGGAGATGATGGATGTGGGCAGCGCCACACCGCTGATCAGGGTGCTGCGCCAGTCTTTCAGAAACAGGAACACCACCAGGATGGCCAGCAGGCTGCCCTCGATGATCGTACGCACCACATCGTTGACCGAGTCCCTGATGCTGACGGAGTTGTCGCGCACCACGTCGATGGTGACGCCCGGCGGCAGCTGCTGTTTCAGCTCTGCCACCGCCTGCTTGGCCGCGTCCGCCACGGATACGGTGTTGCTGCCAGACTGCTTGGTCAGGTCGATGACCGATGGCCGGCCGGCCGTCGAAAACGCGCCAGGCTGTCCTGCTCCTTGATGCCGTCTTGAACATCGGCGATATCCTTGACGTAGAGTTGGACGCCGTTCTGTCTGGCCACCGGCAGGTCTCTGAACTGCTCGACGGTGTCGACCTTGCCCGCCGTGCGTACGGTCACCGCGCTCTGGCCGCCGATCAGCTGGCCGGCGGGGACGTCCATGTTCTGGCTTTGCAGGTTGTTCAACACATCGGTGGTAGTGATGCCGTAAGCTGCCAGCCGGTCCTTGTCGAGGTCGATCTGGATCTCCCTGGTCTCGTAGCCGTAAGTGTTGATCTGGCCCACACCGCCGATTTTTTCCAATCGCGGTTTGACCACGTCCTCTACCAGGTTGGTCATCTCCCGGAGCGGCATGTTGCCGCTCACGGCCAGGGAGACGATAGGCTGGGCGTTGATGTCGAACTTGGAGATGACCGGCTCCTGGATCTCCTGCGGCAGATCGCCCCTGATGGCGCTCAACTCGTCCCTTACGTTCTGGATGGCTTCATTGGGGGGCGTTTCCAGCGTGAACTCGACCACCACCTCGGTCAAGCCCTCGCTGCTGTAGCTGGTGATGTGTTTGACGCCCGAGATCTGCCCGACTGCGTCCTCCACCTTCTTGGTGACCTCGGTCTCCATCTGGGCCGGGGCCACCCCGGGCTCGGCGATGGCCACCGTCACGTAAGGGATGTCTATGTCCGGCATATCGTTGATGTTCAGGCTCACGTAGCTGAAGATGCCCAGCACGACCAGGGCCAAAATGATGACGGTGGCGAAGACCGGCCTTTTAAGGCTGAGATCGCTCAAGTTCACGGATGATTTCCTCCTGCTGCCCCGGATATTTCCATCGGAGAAAATTTTCGTCGTTAGATATTGACGCCTGAGGCACCGTGAGATCTAGCCGGTAATTGTTACCTGGTCCTGGTCTTGCAGAGTATCGACATCGGTCAGGACGACCTTTTGCCCCTCCGTCAGGCCGGAAGTAACTTCCACCATCTGTCCTCTCACCTGGCCGACCTGCACCTGTTGGCGCCGCACCCTGCCGCCGTCGACCACGAATACGTAATATAGGCCGGCATCGCTGACCACGGCGTTCTGGGGCACCGCTATTACTGCGACGGGTGCTCCCGTCGTGATCTCCACCTTGACAAACATGCCGGGCTGTAACAGGCGATCGCCGTTGGCCACCCTGATCTTGGTTTCAAAGACGCGCGTCGTTGTGTCAGCCGTCGGGTTGATCTGATCCACCGTTCCGTCGAAGACGCGGCCGCTGAAGGCATCGGCGGTGACCTGGGCATCCATGCCCGGTTTCGACCGAGGGAAGGTCGCCCTGCTCTATGTTGACCACCGCATAGACACTGGAGATGTCCTCGACTTGCAGCAAGGATGTTGCTGGAGGGACGCCGGGAGAGAGGAATTCCCCGACCTCGACGTTGCAGTTTGCCGCCACGCCGGATATCGGTGAGCTGATGGATGTTTCCTGCAGGGAGACCCGGGCGCTGTTCAACGTGGCCGCGGCAGAGTCGACGTTGGCCTGCGCAGTATCCTCGGGCCACCTTCGCATTCTCAAGATCCTTGGCTGATTCAAAGTTGCTGTCAAACAGGCTCTGGTCCGCTGGTAATTTTGTTGCGCCGATTCCAGGCTGACCTGCGCCGATTCCAGGTTGGCCTGGTCGATGGCGAGAGCGTCCCGGTAGCTGCTGTCGTCCACCAGCACCAGCGGCTGCCCGGGCGCCACCATCTCCCCGTTTTGAACCCGGACGCCGGTCACCTGCCCTGTCACCTGGGCGCTGATTACGGCTTCCTGAACGGCTTCGATGCTGCCAGTCAAGGACAGTGTCGGTTCCTCCGCGATCTTGGCCACGGTTTGGGCGATGACGGTCTTGGGGCGCGCCGGACCGGCAGCCTGTTTGTTGTTTCGGCTGCTGAGGTCTCTGGCCAGAACTAAGACAATGACAATCGCCGCCACCGCCACCAACCAAAGTTTCCACCTGTACTGCATCGATCCCTCTCCCCTTGTCTTGCCCTCTCCCCTTGTCTTGCTAGTGCCTGGCGCTCTGAACCAGACCGGTTCAGGAATGCCGGTTGCGATGCCAACGCACCCTCCGGAGACCGTGCGCCAGAGATCGCCCAACTGATACCGTGCGCCGAAGATCGAGGTTTAGGATCGCTTACCTCTCAGTATTTCTTCCCTCATTCTGCTGGTAGGACTGAGGATCCCGCACATGACGATCTTTTTAAGGGCATCAAAAACCTGCGTCAGACTCAGGTTATCGAACTCGGCGCTGAACAGCCGCTGAATGGAGGCGTGGATGACTATGCCAACCACGTCGAGATTGATATCGGGGCTGATATCCCCGCTGTCCACTCCCTGCCTCATAAAGTCTTTCATCTGCTCTGACATGGAGTCGAGGACATCAGAATTCTTTTTCCATTCCTCCGGAAAAAACTTTTTCAGTTCCAGAATCAGGTGCAATTGCTCGCCCTTTCCCGCATCCTTGCAGGCGAGCGCCATCATTTTGTCGAGCCAGGTGCCCTCCGATGCAAGGATCTCGAGAAATCTCCTCTTTTCTGCCTCTCTATCGGCAGCGCATACCGCGCTGATGATCTCATTCTTACCCTGGAAGTACTTGTAGATAGTTTTGGTGCTGATGCCCAGATCCGAAGAGATGTCTTCGATAGTAAATTTCCGGAAACCGTATTGTTGGATCTGTTCCCTGGCAGAGTGGATGATACGCTCTCTCATTCCTGATTATATCTCCCTGGAAAAGATATTATTTTACAGATTTTCCTTAAAGCAATGTTAATGCCCCCGCCCGGACCTGTCAAGAAAAATATGTCCCCTTTGTCAAGACACGGAAAATAGAATTAAGATAGACTCTCCATTCCACCCACGGCCTCTTAGGCGCGCACGTGGTCGAACCTTAATGTTCCGCATCGACTTTGGCAATGACCTTGAGAATGTTTTGCAGTGATGATAGCAGCAGGCTCAGGTCATCATCAGACAGGTTGGACAATTTCGTCTTGAAGCTGTCCAACCTGGCCTTATTCAATGCGTCCAGATGCTCCAGCCCACGGCGGGTGATGGCCACGTTGATCACCCGGCGGTCCTTCTTATCGGGGCGCCTCACAACCAGATCCTCATCGATCAGCTTGTCGATCAGCGGGGTCATGTTGGATGGCGAGATCAGCAGTTGTTTCCCGATCTCGGATATGGGCATCGCCTTCTGCTGCTGTAAAAGTATGAGTATATGCGTTTGCGAGTGGATGATCCCCCTGTTTTCTTCTGTCCCATCTCCCCTGAACAACTTTTTCTGAAACAGCGGAAACATCGCCAGCAAGACGGCGGTGATCTGCTCCAGAGTGTCCGCCCTCATCCCATTCACCCCTTTATTCAACCTGAACTTGATTATTATTATATAACAATTATTTGGGCATAAACAATATTAAGGCCGGAAATAACGCACAATCTGATCTGGAGAGTATTCCAGCCTGATGTTGACAGGAAATGATTATATAAATATAATACTTATATAATCATAATATATATGCTATAATAATTAACGCGGTTACTCGCAGGCGGGTCAGGGGTCTGTAAGATCGACGGCAGCGCCTGCCTTATCACATGGTCGGGATCGTGAAGCGCCCTGAAACCCGGCCGGGGCATCCAAGCCATGTTGGGAAACCGGAGTATCTTGCTGTGAGAGAAGGAGAGGCGCCGAATGAGCAATGTCATCGAGGTTAATGATCTGAGAAAACAATACGGTGATTTCGAGGCTGTGAAGGGAATCAGTTTCGACGTGCAGGAGGGGGAGATCTTCGGCTTCCTGGGCCCCAACGGGGCGGGCAAGACCACGGCCATCAACATGCTCTGCACCATGTTGAAGCCAACCGGTGGCACGGCAAGGGTAAGCGGCCACGATGTGATCCGAGAGAAGGATGAGGTGCGCAAGAGCATCGGGATCATCTTTCAGGAGAACACGCTGGACGAGAAGCTCACCGCTAACGAGAACCTGATGCTACACTGCCGGTTCTACAACGTGCCCAGGTCCGAGCGGGAGAGCCGCATCCAGGAGGTGCTGGAGATCGTCGAGCTGGAGGACCGCCGCCACAAGATCGTGGAGACCTTTTCCGGTGGTATGAAGCGTCGCCTGGAGATTGCCAGAGGCCTGATAAACTATCCGAAAGTGCTGTTCCTGGATGAGCCAACTGTAGGGCTCGACCCCCAGACCCGGGCACACATCTGGGAGTATATCCTCAGGCTCAAGAAGAAGGCCGGGATTACCATGTTCATGACCACCCACTACATGGACGAGGCGGAGATCAGCGACCGTATCGCCATCATTGACCATGGGCGGATCATCGCCCTGGACACCCCCGACCACATGAGAAACGATGTCGGCGGGGATATCGTGGAACTGGTCACTGCCGACAACCAGGCGGCCAGAGAAGAGATCATGACCAAGTACGGCAAGGATGCCGGCGAGGCTGAAGGCATCCTGACTTTCAGGGTGGAAAAGGGCAACGAGTTTCTGTCGCACTTTATCAAGGATTTCGAGACCCCGATCAGGAGCATCAACCTGAGGAGGCCGACCCTGAACGACGTCTTTTTGAAGCTGACGGGGCGGCAGATTCGGGACGAGTCGATTTCTGCCAGTGATCTGGCGAAGCAGAGAATGCACAACAGAATGCGCTAAAGGAGAATCAGCCATGGAAGGCATATATGCATTATGGTACCGTGATGTCTTGAGATTCTGGAGAGACAGGGCCAGGCTGCTGGGTTCCTTCGCCATGCCGTTCATGTTTCTGATCATCTTCGGCAGCGGGATGAGCGGCGCCATGAAGTCCCTGCTGTCGGGGCCGGGAGCATCATCGGCGCTGAGTGGCTTCAACTACGTACAGTTCATGTTTCCAGGCATCATCGGCATGACTATTCTCACCACATCGATCTTCTCAGCTCTCAGCGTGGTGCAGGACAGGGAGTTCGGGTACCTGAGAGAGATCCTGGTGTCGCCGGTGTCGCGGTTCTCGGTGGCCATCGGCAAGGTGCTCGGAGGCTCCACGGTGGCTTTTATCCAGGGCCTGTTGATGTTTGTCTTCGTGCCTTTCATCGGCATCAGGCTCACCCTCCCATGCTGGTGGAGTTGATCCCGGTTATGTTTCTGGTGGCCTTCACCCTATCCTCGGTGGGGCTGCTGATCGCCAGCAGTATCAAGACCTCCGCCGGTTTTCAGATGGTGGTGCAGGTTCTGGTGTTCCCCATGCTGTTCCTGTCGGGCGCCCTCTTCCCCCTGGCCGGCATGCCGCTCTGGATGAACTTCCTGGTCAAGATCAACCCACTGACCTATGCAGTAGACATGTTTAAGAAGATCATCCTGGAGGTGGGCACGATGAACCCGGCCCTGAAGCAGGCATTAGGCCTCAATCTGACGGTGTTCAACCATACGGTGACCATCTGGAATGAGCTGCTGTTCATCGCCCTGCTGGCCCTGGTGTTTGTAACCCTGGCCACTGTCAGCTTCGGACGGGGTGAATAAGTCAAAAAAGGTCACCGGACCGCCTATCCGAAATTGCCTACCAGGTAATCTTCGGTTTCTTTCGCCTGGGGATTGACGACGACATCCACCGCCTGCCCGTATTCGATCAGTCTGCCATTTAGAAAAAAGCCTATATAATCAGAGACCCTGCGGGCTTGCCCGAGATTATGGGTGACCACCAGAAAAGTATACACATCCTTGAACTGGTGCAGCAGTTCCTCGATCTTGGCAGTGGATACCGGATCCAGGCTCGAGCACGGCTCGTCTAACAGTATCACCTCTGGCTTCACGGCCAGCACCCTGGCAAGACAAAGGCGCTGCTGCTGACCTCCGGACAGTCTCAATGCCGATTCGTGAAGCTTGTCCTTGACCTCATTCCAAAGGTTCACCCTTTGCAAGCTTCCCACCACCGCCTCCAGCAATTCCTGCCTCTTGATCCCAGGGTTCTGCTCACGAACTCCTAAGGCAACGTTATCGAAAATAGAGATCGGAAAGGGATTTGGCTGCTGAAAGACCATACCCACCTTACGCCGTACCATCACCACATCGCTGTCCGTGCGGTAGATGTCCCTGCCATCCAGCAGCACCCTTCCCTTGAGCCGGAATGAGGATACCAGATCGTTGAGCCGGTTCAGGGTGCGCAGGAAAGTGCTCTTACCGCAGCCGGAGGTCCGATCAGGCCGGTAATGGCGTGCTCATAGATCTCCATATTGATGTTTTTCAGGATCTGGCTTGAACCATACCAGCAAGAGAGGCTATTGATGCTGATCTTCCCGCCATAATCGACTTCGGCCATATCAATGCTCCTCCTCCTTTACGATGCTGAAGCGGCCCAGGTAATCCACAATAGCATTGAGCAGCAAAATGATCAGGATCAGCACCAATCCGGCCCCGAAGGCCTTGTCCGGAGCGTTGCCCTCACCTGCCGGCGAGGAGAAATAGACGTATGATGTCAGGGTACTGCCCGTGTGCTGAAAGATCGACAGCCAGTGTTGCGGCTGCCACCAGGGCTGTGTCCCGCCCATGGTCATGCTGCCGCCGAGGCAGAGCCAGACGATGGCTGTATCTCCCGCAATCCTTCCGATCCCAAGTACCACGCCGGTGATGATGCCAGCCCTGGCAGCCGGCAGCAGCACCCGGCTGATAGTGCTCCACTTGCTGGCACCCAGGGCATAGGAGGCCTCCTTATATGTGGGTGGAACCGCCCGGATTGCCTCCTCCATGGACTTGATCACAAATGGCAGCACCATCATGGACATGGTGATGGCAGCCACTAAGAAGCTCCTGCCAAAGGCCTGGGCGTTGGCAACCCCCTGCACCATGGTGCTGAAAAAGGAGAGTTGCGGCAGGGTGAAGATGGCCAGGCCGAAGATGGCGAAAACGATGGTAGGCACGCCCGCCAGCACGTCAATACCAGTGCGCAGGGCATCTACGATCCGGTTCTCGCCGGCATATTCAGCCAGGTAGATGGCGGTCGCTCCCGCCCAGGGTATTGTGAACAGAATGCCCATGACGACCAACAGCAGGGTGCCGGCCAGCGGACTTAGGATGCCGCCCGTCAAGGCCTCGTTCAGACTCGGCTTGGGTTCGGTAAACAAGAACTGCCAGTTGAGAACATGCACTCCTTTGATCACCAGGAAGAGGATGATCCCGAGGCAGGCCAGGATAGCGATGATGCCGGTGCTCCAGAGTGCTCCGTAAGCAAGCCAGTGCTTCCTAAACATGGCTGCTCACCCCCCCCTTGCGCACCAATCCCGAGACCAATATCGCCATCACGCTCAAGGCCATGCTGGAGATCAGCAGCAGGGTGGCGCAGGCGAACAGGGCCGACTGGCAGGAGGGCACGAGCATCCCCTCGGAATTGTTCACGATTGCCGAGGCCAGGGTGCGCACCGGCTCCAGGAAGAAGACGAGCCCGTGCTGAAAATCGGGCAGGTTGGCTACGCCTCCGGAGACCATGGATAGGGCAATCGCCTCTCCAATCGCCCGGCCTGTTGCCAGGATGGCGCCGGCGACAATCCCCTGGCGGGCTACCGGCAGCATCACCTTGATTATGGTACGCCAGTGGGAGATCCCCAGGGCAAAGGCAGCCTCCTTGTAGCTGCGGGGCACCGCCCGTAGGGCGTCGCTGGATAGGGCGATGAAGATCGGCCCGATCATGATACTGAGCACGATTACTCCGGCCAGGATGCTGCTCCCGTCGAGGCCGGCGATGTTGATCATGCTCATGGCCATCTGATTGGTGATCAGGGTGTGGGCGATCAGCGGCACGATCACTATCAGACCTACCAGGCCGTAGATCACCGATGGGATGGCTGCCAGCAGACGGACGGTGGTGGCCAAGGAGTGCCGCAGCCAGGCTGGGCACAGTTCGGTGAGGAAGATGGCACATCCCAATCCCAGGGGTACGGCGATCAGGAGCGCGCCGAGCGTGGTGCAGATGGTGCCGACTACCAGGGGCAGCGCCCCGAAGACCCAGGACGGCTGGTCAGGCGGAGCCACAAAGGCTTTTTGAAACTGGGCGTCCCAGCCGGTGTGCAAAATGAATCCGAGACCGTTGGCCCTTAATACCGGTAGGGCGCGGCTGATCACAAAAAACATGATAAAAAAGATCAGCACCGCGCTCATCAGGGTGAAGGCGATGAGCAGGCACTCGATCGCCTTCTCTTTCAACTGCTTGACCTTCAATGTGCCCGGAGCCTCGTTTAGGGCGGTTGTAGGGGTTGCAGCAGCAAGGGCCGCTGCCGGTTCAGAATTGTCCCCCATGCTTTGTCGTGCTCCCTCCGGTTGGTGAAGTGGGAAATTACCCGTCCGCGTCATATAAAAGTGCCTGCTGCGTCAGAGTGTGGTGCGTCAGAGTGTGGTTAAAAGTACCCGCCTGCCTCGGCTGGAAAACAGGCGGGTACACATTGAATGCTAAAGGCCTTGTTCCAGATACCGTCTTACGTGTTAAAGGGGCAGGTAATCCTTGGCTGCGATCGCCTGGCCGGCAGACGACAGGGCAAACTGGATGAAGTCCTTGGCCAGGCCGGTCGGTTGGCCCTGGGTGCACATCACAAAGGGGCGCACGTATTTGTATGCGCCGCTCTTGGCAGTGGCCAGGGAGGGAATGACGCCGTCCAGCGGCGGGGCCTTGAGCGTGCTGTCCAGGTAACCCATGGAGACGAAGCCAATGGCATTGGGATTGGATGCCACTGCCTGCTTGATCAGGTCGGTGGAATCGTATTGCTTGGCGGTAGAAACCAGGGGGGTGCTGCCAAGGAACGACTGTTCAAAGTAGGTCAGGGTGCCTGAACCGGCCTCGCGTGTGTAGACCATTATCGGCTGTTCTGAAGTGCCTCCGAGGTACCCCCAGTTGTTGACTTGTCCGCTAAAAATGGCTGTAACCTGTTTGCTGGTCAGTTTGCTGATCGGGTTGCTGGGGTTGATCACAATGACAATTGCGTCTTTGCAGATGGTTGTGCCCACCAGGTTTGAGGGAGCCGAACTCGTCAGTGCTGCGGAGGAGGCGCCGATGTTCACCTTGCCGGCCGCCGCGTCGGCGATGCCGACGCCTGAACCGCCGCCGGTGATGGTGATGTTAACATCGGGGTACTGAGCCACGAAGGCTGTTTTCAGCTCCTCTTCCAGCGGTTGCATCGAGGTGGAGCCGTCGATCAGCAGGTTGCCGCTCAGGGAGGTGGAAGAGGCTGGCAAAGCGCCGCCGGTGCTGGTGACTGCGGAGTTTATGATCACCTGGTCCAGTCCAGCATCCCAGTTCACCTGGGCACCCAGGGCCTCGCTGACAAAGCGCAGCGGCACTACGGTTCTGCTGTCGACGATCTGGGGTGCAACGTCGAGAGTCTTTTCATCCTCGCCGATGCTGGCCGTTGTCTGCCCTATCACCAGAGTGACAGTCGTATCGCCCTTGACGGCGGTGACGGTCTGCGTTGAGGCATCCCAACTCACGTTGGCGCCCAAAGCATCGAAGATCGAACTCATACCCACCAGCACCCGGCCATTCTGAATAAAAGGGGCTGGATCGGATACCAGGGCCCTGCCGTCGACGATCACCGAAATGTCTCCCGCTGCCTGGACGATCGTGACCTGGGCGGCCAACATGACCAGCAGCAGCAATATGCTAATCAGTACTGACTTCTTACGCATGATTACCCTCCTTGGATTTTATGATTTGAAATATTCCTGCTACAAGTTTTAAATTTGATAATTCCGCTAAATCAGCGGCTGCACCAAAACATTCTCCTGCCCGAAAGCCTCTCCAAGATGAATTCGAACCTGCCTCAAGCTTTCTGAATGGCCGGTTATGCATTCCCCCCTCTTCTCGTTCAACCTTTTCGCTTAAAATTTTAGCGATGGAATATTAATTCAATGTTGTATAGATGTTAAGAAGTGTTGGTTGAATATTAATATAGTGTTAAGACCTTCCGCTTCCCTCGCTTACGTACCAAAGCAGGAAGATCATAGAAAACAGGCAACGGAAGGACGCCTCTCTTGAAAATCACGTAGAAAGATGAGCCCGGACTTGCATCCGGGCTCATACGGTTCTTGCTGTGTCTAGGCTGCGACTGTCATGTCATCTGCTCACCCGGCCGCCGCTTGCGGTGTGCCGGATGACGGCTGCGGTCTCCTTTTTAGGTAATACCGGCGCCATTGTTGCTGTAGGTGACAGTCACTGACTGGTTGGTCGCGTTCCACACCGGAGCGGGAAGACCGAGCGCCGATGCCACCCAGTAGATCGGGAGGAAGGTGCGGCTGTTGTTGATGACCGGCGTGGTGTCCATGGTGACGGGGGAGCCGTTGATGGTCAGGATGTCCTTGCCGATGGTCATCTGTACCACCCGGCCGCCGTTGATGATGTTGACCGTCTGGCCGATCGGATCCCAGAGGATGCTGCTGTCAGGCACGCCGATGGCGTCCGCCACGAAGCGTATCGGCAGCATGGTGCGGCTGTTCGAGATGAACGGGGCTGCATCCATGTTGTAGACGGTGCCGTTGACGGTGTAGGTGGTCTGGCCGATTGTGAAGACGGCGGTGCCAGACGTGGAGGTCGGAGCCGGGGTTGCCACGCTGGCGGCGACGAACGATGCGGCCACGTAATCATTCGGGAACAGCGTCGTGTAGTTAGCGACACCGACATTATAAGGTGTCGTCTCGTCTACAGCCGTGCCCATGACCTTGAAGGTGACGGGGCCCTCGGGCACGGTGCGGTCGAGGGTCACTACCGCGCCGCTGACACTGACGGTGGCTGCTGTGGTGCTGCCAGACTTGATCGGGATGGCGATGTACCCCTGGTCCGGAGACAGGGAGTAGGTTCCCATAGAGCCGGTGATCGAGCCGGTGCTGGTGGTGGGGGTGCCGAGAGTCAGGTTGCCGCTGGTCACGGTCACGGTCGGGGTGGTGTCAAAGGTGACACCTTCCGGCGCCGTGATGATCAGGTAGGCCTGGCCGCCGGGGGTGTGGGTATCAGCAATAACCTGATCAGTGACAGTAGAGTTGAGTGCCGACTCGGTCGGGGTGGCGTCCAGTTCGGCCGCGGCGTTCTCAGTGACGCTGAAGGTGCCGATCGCCTGCCCGGATACGCCGATTGTGAGGTTGTTCAGCGTCGGGGCGGTGGCGGTGATGCCTCCGGCCACGGTGGCGAAAGTGAGCGTGCCGGTTGCTCCCTCACTGCCGCCCAGGGTGACGCTCAGGGGGCCGCTGAAGTCTACGGCCGGCGTCACTTCCATGTTGTTGAAGATGAGGTCGGCGGGGGCTGTCTGGCCCGCTCCACCGCCCGCGTTGCTGAAGGTGACCTGGATTATGTTGCCGGTGGTACCGACTGAATCGACGCTAGACACTCCGATGTTGCCGTAGTTGGTGGAGGCGCTGGTGTCGAAGCCGGGGTACTCGGCCCAGACCACGTTGGTGGGTAGGGTCAGGGTGATCGTCCGGCCGCCGATGATGCTGCCGGGGATGCCCTCCTTGACCTCGAGGTTGCCGATGATCGAGCCGGCCTTGCCCGCCACGATGCTCGGGGCGGAGACGGCGTCGGCGGTTATGCCAAACGCTCCGTAGGTGCCGAGCACGGCGGTGAACAGGTTGGCGGTGGTGGTGCCGGTGACTTGCACGGTGATGTTGCCGGCCGCGGCGGTGCTCTCGTCGACGGTGACGCTGCCGGTCAGCTGCAGGAACATCCCTGAGGTGCTGCCGGCATTAGTGAAGATGTCGAGCTCACGACCATCGTTATTGGTATCTGTGTACCAATAATAGAGAGGAGTTGTAGCCGTAACCGCTGCATTTCCGGGGCTATTTACTATGGTAGAGCCCCACACCTGGTTAACGGCGAGTGCAGTCCAGCTGAAGCCCGGAGGCAGGGTGAACTTCAGACTGGCCTGGCCAGCAGCGGTTGGTGCCAGGGCGCCTACCGCGTCCTCCTTGACGTCGAGGATACCCAGTGTTTGGGAGCCGCTGGAGCTGATAGCCGGCGTGTTCTCCACGGCCAGCGAAACACTCGCCGTGCCAACGGTGGCGACCGTCAGGGTGCCGCTAGGCAGAACGGAGGACGAGGTGGAGTTGGCGGTCAAAGTGACGCCGCCGGTCGCACCGCCAGGCACCGTGATGTAGAACGGCAGCTCTATCTGGACGGAGCTGGTGCTTCCGGTGGACGTAATATTCTGGCTGAGATAGAGGGCTATCGCGTAGTTGCTACTAGTAACACCATAGAAGTCCTCGATCTCTACGCCGTGGGTAGAAGCGGTGGTACCGTCTAAGAGAACGCTAGTATCGGGGAGTGCCCAACCTGCGCCTTGTCCTACAGGGACGGCAACAGCAGTACCGACAGACAAAGTTGTGGTGTAATCAGCAGTATCAGACAATGCCTTTAGGTTCGTGAAGCTGCTGGCGCCAGGCGTTAAGCCTAGAGGATTGGGGACGCCTACTAGAGCTACGCTGGAAGCAATACCCGGGTAGAGCTGATAGCCGCTGGGGGAACTCGGCAGGCTCAGCAGCACCCAGGAGCCTTGGGCGGCAGCGGCATCTGCCGTGTCCATAGTGATGACCAGATCCCCAATCTTCTGTGGTGAATTAGCTATAACCTTTTTAACGTTGGTCATACTGTACGTGGCGGTGGCGGTGGCCGGGCCGACCATGGGGATCAGCAGGGCTGCCAGCATGGCAATCACCACCAGCAGCGAGATCCACCTCTTGCGAGTCTTAAACAAAATGTTTCCCTCCTCAAATGCAGTTCTTGGCATTTTTTTTGTGGTTCTTTTAACTCAATCTCTCTTCTGGGTCACTTTAGCGAATCTACAGCGCCGCTCTGACAACCGCGGCTTCCTATTAGGTGCTAGAGGTGTTCAGAGCCCCGCAGGCTCCAGCTTCTGGTACAGAATTAATTCGAGGTGATCGGAGCCCAACGCTCCAGCTACGGTGCAGGCTGACTCGAGGTGATCCGGGCTCAACGCTCCAACTTTTGGTTCAACGAGTTAATTTTTTGGAATGTTCGGGTGGGCATTCCCCCCTCTGCCACGTTTCAATTCTTTTCTTTTACTTAAGATTCTTTTTATTAAAATTTTAGCGATGAAACATTAAAACAATGTTGTATAAATATTAATAAATATTTTGTGAATATTAATAAACTGTTAAGGCCTGCCGATTTTCCCGTCAGAATCCCATAGCAGGAAAATGCAAGCAAGATAACAGGATGTATATTGCCAACCAGGCTCCTAGGCCCCCTCAAGAAGGCGCTGGAAGCATTTTTTGGATGGCTTATCCGCGCTCCATCAATACCTTCAGGTAGATTGCGGTATGACCTGATTGCCAGGAAGGTGGGCGCGCTTGAAAACATCGCAGCCTGAAACTGACAGGTTCGACGAGCTCTTCTCATCACAGTTAGTTCGGTGTGTTTTCGGGATTTTAACGAGATGTTAATTTGGGCTTGAAGGAAGCTTAACAATACGCTGCTAAACTCGTGTAGAATCATGGAAGAGGGTGGTAGTTATGATGCCCCGGATCAGCAACTCCGGCAAGAGCTGCGGGAGGCTGTATTGCCGGAGACAGATCAAGGCAAGTTAACTCCAGGCGGCAAATCGGAACAGGCCCTTAAACCTGAGCTTATCGGTCACGATGGCCGCATAAACCATCCGTGAAGCAGCGGACCATTTTTTCACATTAACTTATGAAAAGAGAGTACGCAACAATTGAATTATATATAAAAAGTATGTTTCCTTTTAGGATAGAGCAGAAATATTTTGCTACTAAGAAAGGAACGGTATAAGTTGGCTGAGATTGACGACACGGCCCCCCGGATCCTGGCTGAGCTGCACTGCCACACCCAGTTTTTTGGCTGGGAACACTTTTCCCGCCGGCGCCTCCATAGCTTTATCGGCCGGGCTCGCCTGCTGGGGGTGAGCCTCTTGGCCTTTACGGAGCACGCCAACATCAGAAGCTACTGGAAGGCCTTCGCCGCCCTGGACGAGGCCTGCTGGCGGGATAATGGCCTGACCATCCTGGCGGGGACGGAGATCACTGTGCGAGAGCATGTTGATATCCTGGTATACGGCTCTCCTTCGTCATTCAGGGAACTGCCCGACCGCCTCGGCGGCTGGCCGGCCGGCCGGAACCGCCCCTCCTTGCAGCGCCTCCTGGATGCTGCTGATCTCCTCGACCTGATGACCACCGGGGCTCACCCGTTGCGGCCGGGCCGCGACCTGCGCCGGCTGCCGCCAGAGCTGCTGAGCAGGCTGGACGCTCTGGAGCTCAACGCCACGGAGATCGACAAGCAGCAGCAGGCCGCTGAATTTGCAGCCGGACTGCACCTGCCCCTGGTGGGCGGCAGCGACGCTCACTTCAGCCGGCATCTGGGCCGGTTGCTCAACCGCTTTCCCGGCTGGGTGCAAGACGCAGCCACCCTGCGGCAGGCAGTCGCAGGCGGTCACGCAGAAGTCCTCCGGCGGGGCCAGGTATTGTACCCCCAGAGGCAGCAGGACTCCGGGCGCTTAACAGCAGCGCCCGCCCCTTGGTAGGCGCCGCGGATCCTTAAAAAGGCAGCACGGCAGGAGCCAGTCCATTTGCTGGAAGGAACAGCGCTCAGAAACCCCCGGGGCTGCCGCTTACTGCTCCAGAAACTCCTTCAAGGCCACCGCCGAGTTGTGTTCACGGTCATGGGAAGAATAAATCAGCGTGACAGTTCCAGCTTCAAGCTTCTGCCGCAGTTCGCCCAACGCAGCGCCGCTGCCTCTAAGCTCTTCCCAGTATTGCCGGCGGAAAAGCGGCCACTTTTCGGGGTCATGCCCGAACCATTTCCTCAGCCCGGTGCTCGGCGCGACATCTTTGATCCAGAGATCGATGCGTGCCTCTCCCTTGGCCACACCTCGCGGCCACAGCCTTTCAACCAAAATTCTCGGCCCGTCATCATCCGAAGCTTCCTCATATACCCTCTTCAATTTGATGGCGTAAGGCATGATAACTACCCCCCTCACCGAAACGCACCGTAATTTCAATTTCCTACGATTCTGCCCTTTTGGAGCAACACCCCGGTTCACCCCCCTTGACACTTCTGATATTTTCAGTATAAAAATGAAGTGTTAGAGGTAAATGAATAAGAGGCAGAGTTTTGTTTAATCAGCTTTTGGAATAATATAAATTTTAGATAAAGATGTGAAAAAGTTCTCATAGTGTTAATATGGATATTATGCAGGTGTAGATGATCTTCTAGCAGCAAGAAGGAACGCTCCCACGAATTGGAGGTAGCTTGATGCTTGATGTTTTGATTCTGTCCGCCAACTACGGGGGTGGCCACCGGCAGGCAGCGCTGGCTCTGTCCAAGTCCCTCAGCCTTTTGCAGGACGAGCTTCGAATCGAGATCGCAGACTTCATGGAAATGGTCAGTCCTGGCATTACCAAGTTCACCAGGTTCACCTACAACAAGTCGGTTCGCAATACTCCCTCGCTTTACGGATATTTCTACCGGGTTTCGGATAACCTGAAACTGGACTCCCTGCTGGAAAAGCGGCTCACCAACATCGGGCTGCAGAAGATCCTCGATTTTCTGGCCCAGCGTTCGCCGCGGCTCATAGTTTCCACCTATTCGATGGTGGCGGGGGTCGTTTCCTATGTCAAACAGATGGGCCTGCTGGATGTGCCGCTCGTCACAGTGATCACAGACAATGCCGTGCACAGCCAGTGGCTGCACCCGGAGACCGACCTCTACCTGGTAGGATCGGAGCATGTCCGGCAGGGGCTGATCTGCCAGGGTGTACCTGATTCCAGGATCGCTATCACCGGCATTCCCATCGACCCCAAATTCGCCCAGGCACAGCCCCGGGAGGCCCTGTACGCCAAGTTCGGGCTCGATCCCGGCATTCCTGTGCTGCTGGTGATGATCGGGGCCGATGGGTTGCTGAGAAGGATCCCCGCACTCTGTCAGATGCTGGATGAACTCCCCATCCCCCTGCAGGTTCTGGTGGTTACAGGAAGGGACAAGGGTCTCTACCAGCATCTGTCCGAGCAGGCCGGCAAGTTCTCCAAAGTGTTCAAGGCCTATCAGTTTGTCGACAACGTGGAGGAGTTCATGGCGGTATCAAACCTGTTGATCACCAAGGCTGGCGGGCTGACGATCTCAGAATCACTGGCCATGGGGCTGCCCATGATCATCTACCGGCCGATCCCAGGCCAGGAGACGGAAAATACACGCTACCTTGTAAACGCCGGTGCAGCGCTGCCGGTTTATGATTTAAAGGAACTCAAGGTCAAGCTTCATCTGATCCTGACACAGAAACTGTTTTATGAGGCAATGTGCGCCCGGGCCAGGGCTGCAGGATATCCGGAGGCCGCAAACTCAGCTGCCGGCAAGCTGCTGTCGCTGTTGGCCGGAGAGTATCCGGGGCACGATCTGGAAATGAGAGCCAAGACCGTATAGAAACCAAGACCGTGCAGAAAAGGGATGACAACCTTGGTCGACTGACCCGCGGACGCTACCGGCAGTCTGGTTGCTGATATTAAGATAAGCAGGCAAAGCGACCGTCAGGCAAGCCCGGTGTCTCTGCCCAGATAAACAGCTTGGCATTTTTCCAGCGCCAAAGATCGAAACCGCTCTCGCGGCCAAAGATGATTTAGGGGATAATTGACAGGATGACTCATGGCCAGAAAGAAGCATATTTCCGGCGTTTTTTTTGGATTTTACTAAGCATCATCGGTTCGGTCGAATTTGTCCGGGGTGCTATCTTCATTGCCCTGGTCCCGAGCTACGTGCCCCACCACTTGAAGGCTGACGTCCTGTTGAGCGGAGGCATAATATCCGCCATGTACGGCGCCGATACCTTAGCCAAGCCTTCTGCGGGATGGCTGGTCGATTTTTTTGGCCCGCGCCCAACCCTGCTGCTCAGCCTTCCCTGTGCACTGATCGGCCTCAGCACCTTCTTCTGGAGCACCTCCGGATTGGTGCTGATATTCGGGGCGATCCTCTTCGGATTGGGCTGCGCCCCGGTCTGGCCGGCTGTGCTGAGCACCCTGGTGGAACTGTCGCCGAGAGACGAGAAGGCCAAAACCCTGAGCACTATATACATGATCTGGCTGGCAGGAATAGGCTCCGGAGTGGTGCTGATCTCCATTCTGTACCGGCTGATTGGCCCAAATATCCTGCTTCTCGCCCTGTTTGCAGTTTTCTGCCTGCCGATCATCCTGGCCTTCAACATCCGCAAGTGGATCTCCAAGCAGCGCATCAGCAGGAAATCCGGGGCCGGACGCCACTTAATGGAGATGCTCCGGGAAATCTGGAAATTCCGGGTGCTGCTGCCGGGCGCCCTGGCCCAGACCATGGCTCTCAGCATGCTGGTGCCGCTCATGCAGCGCTTCACCGAGGCGGCTTATGGACTCACCCAGGCAGGCTTTGGATTGATGATCTTGTTGGGAGGCATCATCACCGTGATCCTGCTGGTTCCGGTCGGAAAGATGGTCGACCAGTTTGGGTACCTCCCCTTCCTGGTTACCGGTTTTTTCATGGCCGGTCTCCTGCTGCTGGCCGTCTCCCGGTATCCCAACCATCTCCTGATCTATCCCTACGCCATCCTGCTGGGCATTGCTTACTGCTTCATCCTGCCGTCCTGGAACGGCCTATTGGCGCAATTGTTGCCAAGTTCGGTGCGGGCCAGCCTCTATTCCATCATCATGAGCATCGAGGGCCTGGGGGTGGCAGTGGGCCCGGTGCTCGGCGGCAAACTGACTGTCGATTTCGGCTACCGGTTCACCTTCGGGGTCTCCTCAATCATTCTGTTCGTCATGGCGATCTTCTACCTGGTGCTCCGCTACCCGGCCAAACACGTGCCGGATTTGTAGTGAGCCGAAGCTGCCCGGCGCCCGCGTGGGGCGCCGTGTTTATGTTCTCTTCTCAACCGGCGGGCAGAAGGCTTACAGAATGAGGGGCAGGGCTAGAATCCCCGAACGTGCTCGCCCTGAACACAGAGGCGCGGCTATTCCTCTCTGACTGTCTTCATGATGTCTCCCTGCTGGATCTGGTCGACGACGTCCATCCCCTGAATCACCCTGCCAAACACTGCATACTTCCCATCGAGCCAGGAGGCGTCCTTCTTGAGGATATAAAACTGCGAGCCGGCGGAATGGGGGTCCATGCTCCGGGCCATGGCCAAGGCCCCGCGCACGTTGCTCAGCAGTGGATTGGTCTCCAGCCTGATCTTCCAACCGGGGCCGCCGGTGCCGTTGCCAACCGGATCGCCTCCCTGGATCACCCAGTCCTCTACCCGGTGAAACTTGAGCCCATCGTAAAATCCGGACTCTACCAATCTGTTGAAATTGGCGGCTGTCACCGGCATCAGGTCAGGCGATAACTCCAGCACGATCCGGCCCCTGGCCGTGTCGATGGCGATTTTCTTTGGAGCCTGTTCAGGGCTCCCCTGCTGTTCCGGCTTGGCGTTCTGATCCTGCGACATCTGCTTCCTCCCCGTCAAGTGAACTGCATTAGCGTTTGAGAGAGCCTTCCGGCCGGGTTGTCTTCTTGAACTCCTAATTATTTATTTTAAGAAGAGTGACTGTAAAATTTAAGGTAGAGTTTGGTGGTATTTGATTACCCATGGCTGTAGATCCATATCCTAAAGAGGGGGGAATCACAAGTTTTCTTTCGCCCCCAACCTTCATACCCGCTATCCCCATATCCCATCCTTTTATTACCTGTCCGGCGCCGATAGTGAATGTGAATGGTTGATTCCTAGCGATGCTCGAGTCAAAAACTGTTCCATCCGTGAGCGTTCCCACATAGTTCACTGTAACACTATCGCCGTTTTTGGCTGCGCTGCCGGTGCCCACCTTAAGATCCTTAACAATCAGGCCTTGAATATTAATAGCATTTTGCCCGGCAACGGCAGGGACCTGCAATGATGCCGAGCTCGACTGCTGGCTCGAAGCTGCCTTCACTGGCGACGTCGATGGCGCCGGCCTGCTCAAGCTGACCGCGATCACGGCGATCAGTACGACCACACAAATGCCAATCACCCCGCCGATCAGCAGGTTTTTCCTCCTGACCTGTTCAGGAGACGGCCCTTTTAGGCGCGCCTTTATCGAGATCTTCTTTCTGGACATTATCCTTCCCTCCCTTTCTGGCACAGGTTTGCTGCAGCCCCAAGACATGCTTCAGATAATCCTTTTTATTCGAAATTTTACTCGAAATCCAAGAGCCGCCATGCAGGACCCCGGTCAGCAGCCCCCCCCCAGCTTTTGCAGGGATCAAGCGGGGGCTGCCGGCTGACAGCCCGGGTAGGCGGCGCCCCGTCCAGGCAGGCGTCAGCCATGCCAGCGCATGGCAACTCCTGAAAAACATCGATGACGTGCTGCTCTGCTTGTAACGTCAGCAATACTATAGCATCAGAAAGGTCTCCCCGGCAAGCACACGCCTCCAAAATGGCCACCGGTCGCATCTCCGGAGCAGGCAGCAGGGTCGAAGGCCATGAGCGACGGGTTGACCTTTGCCCGGCTTCAAGCTCGATTGCTTCCGACACAAATTAGTGCGCTAATACCCCCACTTAAAAGTGGCGGCTTCCTGCTCATCACCTTGCTCTGGTTATGCCAGGGGTTAGCCGGGGAATACACTCCCAGGCTCTCTCAGAACCGGACGTGAACCTCTCGGCTCATCCGGCTCCCATCATCAGCCATACATCCCCATTTGCCAGTGAGCGAACATCTGATTGCTCCTGCCTGGCAATCCTGCCCAACCATTTGGCCGCTTGGCACCTGTGCGCTCTGAACCTCTTGAACTTTCTTTGCGCCCAGCAGACAAGGATACCGGTTTAGGTGATTAAGCACCGGATAAAGCAATGATTTGTAAAAGCGCCCATAATAGTTTATCCCCAGCCCCTGACTATCGGTTCAATCATTCGGGACAGGTCTTCAAGGGACTTGTCTGACTTCAGCGTGTATGCGCCATCCCCGAATGGTCTGCCGCATGTGTTTCTTCGCCTTGTTGCTTACTGCTGGTGTGAAGTTGGTGAAGAGTTCTCCAAGCTTATTCTTGGACATACGGGGGCGAAAGGTGTATCCCAGAAAGTCGAAGCTGGCCTCCGGATAATTCCCCCGCCTCTTGCTATCATGACAATAGATAATGCGGGTTTCGTCCGGATGGAGTTCCAACTTGCATTCTAGCATCCGTTTCTTGAGACTCTCAAGAAGTGCCTCCGCACTTTGCCTGGTATAGCAGTGCGCCACGGCATCATCAGCGTAGCGGGCAAACGGCTTGTCCGGATGGTTCTTGGACATCCACATATCGAAAGCATAGTGGAGGAACAGGTTTGCCAGAACCGGACTGACGACCCCACCCTGCGGAGTGCCTTTAGTGCGCTCCACTACGGTGCCATCCGGCATCTGAAAGGGAGCTTTCAGCCACCTTTCGATGTAGAGGATAACCCAGGGAATGCTGGTATGTCTCCGTACCCCCTTCATCAGCAGTTCGTGGTCGATATTGTCAAACAGACCCTTGATGTCGAACTCCAGCACCCAGTCATACTTCCAGCAGCGCTGGCGTGTGACTGCGAGGGCGCCTATGGCCGATTTTTCCGGTCGATAGCCGTAGGAGTCCGGGTGGAATATCAGCTCCACCTCGTGCTCGAAGTAGATTTTGGCCACCATCTGCGCCACCCGGTCAGCCACGGTGGGTACCCCGAGAATGCGCTTTCCGCCACTCTTTTTGGGTATCTCCACCGCTTTGACGGGCGGAGGGAAGTAGCTACCGGAGGACATCCGGTTCCAGATCTTGTAGAGGTTGTTTTTCAGATCTGCTTCGAACGCCTCCAGGCTTTCATCATCTATTCCGGCTGCCCCTTTGTTCGCTTTTACTCGCTCAAACGCTTTCAGTACCATATGCTTGGGGATATCGTACGACCTCATTTTGTCCGTTGGCTCCTTCCTTTCGGTTGACCACCAAACAAAACTGGATAATACAACCCCTTCGCTCTGCACCCGTTACAGGAGACTCATCGCTACTACGGGTTGTTCCGCCCCTGCCATTCGCATCAGTACTTTCGTCCTCGTGGAGTCCTTCCGCTTGGATTTTTCCCTTCGCATCGAATGGCAGGTTCCCACGTTCCTAACCAAAGCCTGCGCCGCGTTCGCGCCCCCTCTATGCCGGCCACCACCTGAGCAGTAAGCAGGTATCCCTCAGGTTAATCCCAGAGCATAAGACTTCCCTGGTTTTGATGACATCGATAGATTTTACGACACCTGAACGGGGGTTTACTTTTATTCGCCTCCATCGGCACACACCTGACGAGTTCTAGCCTCGCCTTTTCCGCATGTGCTCACTACCGTGGCTTTTAACCGCAGCAGCCTTACGGTGGTTTAGAGCCTCCGCCTGCACGGCGACTCTGAGGGGCCTACCCTCATCTTTGGTTAAGCACGGCTTGGGCTATCTGACGACAGCCCTGCGCCTTCGTGGCGCACGTCTTACACGATCTCAATTCAGGCGTAACTTTGGGCTGTTCCATCCCTAGTCTTTTCTGTTTTTATTATATCGCACATATGTTTGTAATGTCAATAATTTCTACTAGAGACTGATGGCGATTCATCCCCTACCTTTGGAGGAAGGGGACTTCTCGCTGAATGATGTTAAAAATTTACAGGCTAGCCGCACTACATCTGCCCGATCTCAGTGATCAGCCTGCGGACAACTCGCTCCCGGTGAGCCAGCATGTGCAGCGAACCATCCAGCTCACAGGGATCATCGACGTAGTTGTCTGCCAGTTGAGCGGCCATTTGAAAGCAGGATGCCAACCGCTCCAGCTTGATCCCCCACTCAGCCAGCATGGACCTGATCCGGCCCCTCTTCTCAGCGTCCTCAATTCGTCCCGGCTGGCCGATGGCATCCATGAGAACCTCCAGGCTCTCTGCAGCCTGCAGCCAGTCATCCACTCCCATGCCTGACTGCTGCCTGATCAAATCCAACAACAGAGTTCTTCTCAGCATATCAACGGATGCGATCTCCCTGGCAACGATCGCCAAAGTTTTTCTCAACTCTGCTGCCGCTTCGGCGGGCAGATTAGTATTTGGCAAAACGATCGGATCTTGCTCCCGCACAGTGTTCAACCTCCGTGTTTTCCGGCAACTCTGGGGCCTGCAGCCATCACTCAGGCTGACATCGACCTTTGTGGAACTCCAGATCATATTATAACCTGCACCGCAGCGCAGATAAATAAAACCTTGGCCTCAAAATTTTCCAAGATTCTTAGCCTTGGTGATGCCGGCGCTCCGGCGCAACAAAAAAGCGAGGATTAATCCTCGCCAGGCGATCTGGGGAATTGTGACTTTCTTTGACTATAGTATAGTCAGCAATTCAGCCGTTGTCAACTTCTTGTTCTTGACAAAAAAGCTTATTCAGGAGGCTGCCGCTCTCTTGACAATAAGCCTGCTTCCCATATCCCGGCCGCTTTGACATGATCCTCCGGACGAGCTTGATCAAAAAGAGGACGTTAAAGGGCTTGGTGATGTAGTGTCTCACCAGGCCCTGCTTTCTGGCCTCCAGGACTTCATCCAGCTCTCCATAAGCCGTGAGCATGATCACCGGCACATCTGTGAGCAGGCCGCTCACCTCCCTAAGGGTTTCCAGGCCGTTCTTTCCGGGCATGTTTATATCCATGAAAATCAGGGCCGGCTTCCGGGCCCTGATCGCCTGGATAGCCTGATCACCATTCAGGGCAATCCTCGCCTGGAAGCCCTCATCGAGAAACACCTCCGACAGCAGTTCACAGATGGCAGGCTGGTCGTCGACAATGAGCAGGTATTGATCATCATTGATGCTGATAGCAGTTCACTCCTTACAAACCTGATGCTCTCGATCCGGTTGAAAAAAATGACGGATGACATATCTGACATATCCATTCGACCTCGATGCTTAAAATTCCTTGAAATAAATTCCACAAACATTCGACAAAAAGAACCAATAATCAGGATTTATCAGGATTAAATTTTGGCATCGGCTCAACAGATGAAATCTGCCGCTGACGGTCATAACCACGGCATAGAGCCGCAGGATAAGAGGATACTGCTAGTCTGGACGGTGGCCGTCAGATTTAAAAATATATCATCTATTCATATATTAGCTCATATTTTCGGCCTATCTTGACTTAAACCAAAAAGGGTGGGCAGCAGCCAAAAGCCCCGAAACGGGCGGGTTCTTCCTGCTTGGTGCCGTTCCAGCGGTTTGCTGCAGCTGCGGTTAGGTGTTATGATCTTGCCGACAGGCCTGAAAAATGATAAGCTTCTTGAGCAGGAGAGAGTTTTTTGCTGGCCCGTGCAGGCCACCGCAGGCTGCATCTCGCCGGAGGCGACCTTTGCCGGCGGTGCTCCTTTGCCCGACGCGGCGCCTCCAGGCGGGCGCGGCACATGTCACAAATGCCTGCGGTGACAGGGGTTTTAAGGAATTTAACGGGCGGCCGGCAATGGAGGCCTTGTATGTCGTTGAACAATATGACCACGTTCAGAAGCGCGAGGACGAGAAGGGCAGCCAGGAGAAGCGCGGCCACCAAAAAAGCCGTACTAGTGGTGGTGCGTTTTCTGATGATCAACATCATCCTTTTTGCGCTGACATCCCCCTTCATAGTGCTCTATGGCCCCTTCACCAACATCACGGGCACGGCCATCGGGTCGATCATCACCTCCAAGCATGCTCACGTGCTGCGTTACTTCCTGAGCCCGGGAGAGATCGCCAGGTACACGCCGGCGATGACTGTGAACAATGGCGGTACGCCAGGCATCAACATTCCCCAGAGCCCGGACAGCGAGGTATCCCTGCTGCAGATCAACAGTTCCCGTTTCAAGGGATTCTTGCTGGAAGTCACGGACCCCACCCGGGTGCATCTGGGCGTGGCCGCCAACCTGGGAGTCAAAGGCGAACTCACCAGCGAGATCGCCAAAGATAGCGGGGCGTTGGCTGCGGTGAACGCCGGAGGCTTCAACGACCCGGCCGGCACCGGCAACGGCAGCGTTCCCTACGGGATAATCATCCACAACGGCTATACGGTCTACGGCACGGACGCCCAGGGCCTGATACCGCTGATCGGGCTGGACAACAACGGGGTGCTGATCACCGGAGACTACACCATGCGTGAGATCGGCCAACTGAATATCCAGGACGGCATCTCCTTCGGGCCGAACCAGGCCCTGATTCTCAACGGCGAGAAACAGATCACCGATGCGGTCAGCAGTGAGTGGGGCATCTCCCCGCGCACCGCCATCGGCCAGAAGCAGGACGGCACCATCATGCTGCTGGTGATCGACGGTCGCCAGACAGATTCCCTGGGAGCAACCCTGCTGGATGTGCAGAACATTCTCTATAACTACGGAGCATATACGGCAGCCAACCTGGATGGCGGCTCCAGCACCACCATGTATTTCGACGGCACTGTGATCAACCATCCCTGCGACCTGATGGGCGAGCGCCTGGTGCCAACCGCTTTTATCGTCAAATAAGGAATGGGACACAGTCCATTTGGCGCTGGGTTCAGTTCTGATAAATGGGGACATCTCTACGAGGAATGGGCACGACTCTTGGAGGAATGTCTCCGGTGAGGTCTCAGATGAGGAATGTCTCCGTAAAAATGTCATTATGAGGTAAAGGGACGCGCCGAGCCCGCCGGGTACCCGCTTTAGCGGGTGGGCACCCGGAGGAATGTCCCCATAGGGGTGATCCGGTGAAGAAGCTGATACCATGGCTGTTGGCAGCAATCGTCTTCCAGTTGTGCATCTATCTCTACCTGGACCGGGTGCTTCTGGTGCCCGCCGTCTCCGGGGTCACGGTAACTCCTACCATAAGCGATACCAGCGGCATTGTCTCCAAGTGGCCGTCATTCGACGGATCTTACAGGGCCGAGGTCTCCAAGGACTGGGTGAAGATATACTCGGTCGCGGGCAACAGCCTGGTCAAGGAGGTCGACATCGGAGACACGGAGAAACTCTCATACTTCTCCTGGCTCCCGGACCGGGACATCGCCCTGGCGGGGATCAGCGAGCCCGGCTCCAAGGGCACCACCGTAGTGCTGAAGCCTCTCAACATGATCACCGACAGTCAACCGATCGAACCGACCATCGCCGGCCTGGCCAAAGATGCGGAGATCGCCAACGTGGCCTTCTCGCCGGACATCAACGTGGTCTACATCCAGGTCAAGAGCGGCAACACTTCTGCCATCTACCGCGATGACGCCAACAACAGGCTGACCAGGGTAAGCAACACCCCCGCCCTCATTGGCCGGATCGCCAATCTGAAGAGCGAGGATGCCCTGCTCTATGACAGCATCAACACCGGGCGTGTATATCTGGTGGACAAGGACGGGCGGAGGCAGCTCTCGCCGGATGACGGCAGCCAGTACGCCCTGATCGGAACCGACAAGAACGACAACATCTATATCGCCCAACTGAGCACCACCACATCGCGATCGGCCGCCGGTGAGGCGCAGGATGAGCGCACGTCAGGCAGCACATCCGTAGCACGTCAGGCAGCACATCCGGCAGCACGTCAGGTAGCACGTCCGGCAGCAGCAGGCTGGCGGATGCCATCATGGTGGGCACTGCGGACGGAGACTTCACGCCGTTGCCACAGGCGGGGCTCCCCTACCCCGTGAACTATATCAAGGTTCTTTATAACGGCACGCTTTCCCTTTCCTGACGGCCACGCCCCGGCCCGGCTCCTTCCCCTGACCCGGCGCCATCGATCCGTTCCCGCTTTCTGCCCGATAAGTTGCGGTGGTCTACTTCACTTGGATGGCCTCTCCGGTCACCCCGGACTGCTCGATGACAAAATTGGCTGTCACCCGGACCTGCACGGTTGGGAAATAATCCCGCCACTGGTCCTTGATCTGTTTCCAGAAAGCGGGGTCCAACTTGTGGAGCAGGTCACCGAACCCGAAGATATCGGATTTCAGCGATTGGCATTCCCCTACCGCCTCCTGGCAACGTCTAGCTGCCTCAGCATCTATCAATTGCTCGGCAGCCTTGATATCGGACTCACTCATTACGTCGATGGCGGCGTCCTTATCCTCCGCCAGTTCCCCCGATCCCTTGAGGTTGACCTCATAGGTGATGCTGCCGGGGGCGACTACCGGTTTGACACTGGCATGAACGCTTGTGAAAATGTAGGTGGCGTTCGGCTCCGATGACCCGAAGGCAAAGGGGATCTCGCCGCCTGAGGCCTGACCGGTGATGAACATGGCGCCCATGCTCTCATCCTCGTTCAGCCAGCCCACCAGTTTATCCCCGAGGAAAACAGCCGATCCGTCCACAGCCATGGTTTTCCAATCCGGGTGCAGCGCCTCCTGGACTCCCAGGGCCTGGTTGAAGTCCCCCCCCGGGGCGCCGCCCGGCTGCGCCTCCGTATTGTCCTGCTGGCCCAGTTGCGCGAACTGGTCTTGGCCCCGGAGCCACCCCCCTGCAGTCCAGTGCCGCCCTGCTGAGCCGGTTGCACCGCCTGGGCGCCACCCCCCTGCGCACCCTGGGCGCCAGCCCCCTGTCCACCACCCGTGCTCCCCTGCTGTCCCCCGGCGCCGCCCCCATGCCCGCCGCTCTCTTCGGATGAGCCGCTCGGCGTACCCTTGCCGACGGTAGACCCTCTTTCCGGCGGCAGAAACAGGACCATCCGGGGCATGGCCGCATCCTTGCCCGGGGTTATCAGGGCGTAGATCACGTGTAACAGATTGGCAGGGACGGTCTTGGATGAGCGACGACTGCTGCTTCTGATTATTTTCAAGATTTCCACCGAGTTCAGGGCTTCAAACTCGGGCTGGCTCTCCAGGGCTTCCAGGGCGGACCCCTGGCAGACGGCCACATCGGCCTGGTAGCGGATGTCCTTGTTGCGGTCGCAAAAATCGATCACCTGCTGGATGCCGTCCCTGGCCAGGTCCTCGCCAACGATGACCATCTCGGCGTGCCCCAGGAAGATCACCCTGGGTGAGCGCAGGCTCATGTTCCTCAGGGCATCGCCGGCGGTCTCCCCCTCTGCCGAATCAATAACACCGAGGCTGGAGGGGGTATTAGTTATTCCTCCTCCTACTCCTGCTCCTCCTGCTGTGAGACCTGCGTTCAGCTTCAGGGAGAGCACCGACATCAGAATCAGGGGCTTGCCGTTCCTGACGACCCGGTCGAAACCGATCATGGTGCACACGCTAATCTGGTTGAGTTCCTTCCGGTCCCAGCACCCTGTGCAGGAGAAGAGCAGCAGGGCGACCAGGGCCAGGATGAACATTCTAAGAGTCCGACCGGTTCTCAAGGCGACCGCCTCCTTTGCTTCTGATCACGGCTATCAACAAAACGAGGGCGGGGATAGCCAGCTCCACGATGACAGCGTAGGGGGGCCAGGTATAGATCAGGAAGTCCAACAGCTTAAAGAAGGTGCCGTACAGCACCCTGCTGAGGATGACCATGATTACGGCGATCGGAATGCAGGGCGGCGCGGTAGCTCTTCAGGCCCAGGGCGCTGGCAGTGGCGATGGCCGGGGAATGAATGAAGACCGCCAGCTTGATGGCCACCCCGCCTACCCAGATGACCACCACCAGGGTCTCCAGGCGTTCGATGAAGTTGAACAGCGAGATATACTGGGCCAGAATGAAAAAGGGGAAGATCAGGCGGGCCATCACCAGGTCGCCGAACACCCCCAAGAGCACCAGCAGGATTGCGGCGGATGTAGCCAGAGTGAAGCCGGCCAGCAGGAGCAGCGTTTTCAAGTCCTCGTGCTTCTGGTTCAAGTAGGGATAGAGCATGAGCATCAGAAACACCTCGCCCCGCCAGGCGCTGGCGATGAACCCGGCTCTGGCCATGGGCAGGAGGCCGCTTTCGAAAATAGGTCTCAGGTTGTTAAAGTCGATATATTGGGCCGCCAGGGCCAGGATCGCTACCAGCGAAAACAGGTAAAACGGCAGGACCAGCTGGTTTTCCCGGGCGATCACCTCGATCCCCAGGTAGGCCCCGTAGACGGCCACCAGCACCCATACGACATCCAGCACCACCCCGGGAGTCCGGGTAAAAATGGCGATCCGGATCAGGCTGGAGCCTTCGTTCAGGATAACGGATCCGATGTGGACGAACATCAAGGCATAGGCGGCAGCCAGCAGCTTGCCGGGAACCCGGCCCAGGATCTCCGGCAGGTAATCGGTGAAGGCCTGGGAGGGGAAGCGCCTGGCCAGCGCCAGCACCACGGCGATCACCAGCAACCCGTAAAACGCCGGGATGATGGAACCGGCGATCCAGCTGCCCGTGCCGGCTAACTGTGCATACCTGGGCGGCACGTAGAGAGAGGCGGTAACCGCTTCTGTTGTGAACAGCAGCATGAGCAGCTGCACGCTGCTGATACGGCCCTTGTCGAGCATGCAAATCCTCCATTCCGGAATTGCTTTGCGCGCAATCGTCATCCCCTCGGCCGTGGCGGCTCCGGTTTGTTGTCGTCCTGCTTGACCGGCTCCACGTATGCCTGCAGCCGCGGCCGCATGCGCATCGCCCAGATTGGCGCCCGGACAAAAGTGTCCTTCAGGTCGCCCAGGCTCAGGGGAGCGAAGGGAGTCAGGTAGGGCACGCCGAAGGACCGCAATGCGCAGAACTGGAAAGTGACAATGGTGAAGGCTGCCATCACTCCGAACAGGCCCAGAACCCCGGCGGCGAGGATGAAGACGATCCGCAGCGCCCGAATGCCGGTCGACAGGTTCAGCGAGGAGATGGAGTAGGAGGCGATGGCTGTCAGGGATATGGTCACCACCACCACGGGAGAGACCAGGCCGGCGGTGACGGCAACCTGCCCGATCAGGATGGCGCCGACCACGCCGATGGTCTGGCCGAAGGGTTTGGGCAGGCGGATCCCCGCCTCCTGCAGGATCTCGAAGGCCAGGACCATGACGATCGCTTCCACCACGCCGGGGAAGGGCACCCCGTCCCGGGAGGCCAGGAACGATATCAGAAGGTCGGTGGGGATCAGGTCCTGGTGGAAGGTGGTGACGGCGACGTAAAAGGCCGGGGCGAGCAGGGCAATCAGGAGCGCCCCCCAGCGGATCAGCCGGATAAAGGTGGAGAACCAGTAGCGGTGATAGTAATCTTCGGGGCTCTGCATTTCGCTGTTCAGCGTCGTCGGGATGATCAGGGAAAAGGGAGTGCCGTCGAAGATCAGGGCGGCCTTGCCCTGCAGCAGGGCGGAGGCCACCCGGTCCGGCCGCTCGGTCGTCCCGATCCCGCTGACCGGGGAGTAGGGAGTGTCCTGGATCAGCTCCTCGATCATGCCGCTGGCCATGACGTCGTCGATCCTGATACGCTTCAGCCTTGTCTTGATCTCTTCGACCAGGCCCTCGTAGACGTAGCCCTTGAGATAGATGATGTTGATCTGCATCTTGCCGACTTCTCCGATTTCCACGCCTTCAACCGCCAGGCGGGTGGTGTGCAGCCGCTTGCGCACCAGGGCGAGGTTGACCAGCCCGTTCTCGTTGAAGGCGTCGAGCGAGCCCCGGGCGACGGACTCGGTCTGCGGCATCGAAACCTCACGGTTGATCTCAAGATTCTTAGCGGTTAGCACCAGTGCCCGGTCTTGCCCGTCGATGAAGAGCGCCGCCATGCCCTTGGTGATCTCGCCGGCCACATCCACCCAGCGGTTGTGGGCGTAAACTGCGACGTTGGGTATGGCCTCCCGCATCAGCCATTCCATGGTGATTCCGGATGGCGGCGCCTGGCTTCCCTGCAGCGGTGCGAGAATGCTCTCCCGCATGCGCGTGAAGTCCGCCAGGGGCTCCAGGAATACCAGCAGGGCGCGGGTGGTGCCCTGTTTGCCAATGATGACCTCGCGCTGCATCAGATCCCCACACTCGGTCGAAGATCTCGCCCAATACCTTCATATTATCGTCCAGTTTTTTGGAGAGGACGCGGTCTTCCTGCTCCGGCTCGACCTCGTACGGCTTCCGTAAGGGGCCGCCCTGCCTTTTGCGCCTGAATAGGTTGAACAGCCAAGGGAACATCGCCATCGCCCGACCCCTGGGTATGACATTATCTATTTTTAGCATGCTCTCCAGCCGGTCAGCTATGTCAGGCAATGATTGGACAGATTGACTGCAGCAGGCAGGTATTTCCTAAAAAAATACAAGACCCCCATGGAATCGGGGCCTTATTTCCTATCCCGATGGATTTTTCCTGATGGATTTTCGGAGCGTTTTCCTGGTGTTTTTTTTCTTTTACGGGAGAGAATAAAACACAGGGGTGTGCTAATCCGTGCCCAATAAAAGCTACGATCATTTAAAAAGTGCAGGCAAAATTTTAGGATGGGGAGCATTGGGAGCAGCAGGCGCCTATCTGCTCGGCCGGCTAGGATTTAAAGCGTTGGTCTCGCGAAACGTGTCCACGGTGCTCCGAAAACCTTACGATGAGAACATCTTTCATACGTATGTTACATACAGCCGTACTAATGCAACTATCTTGGTGGATACCGGCCTGCGGGCACAAACCGGCAAGGCTCTCATGCGCCCCCTGGGCACCCCCTTCCCCATGCCCGACTTCAGCAGCATGCGGTTGGACAGCGCCCAGCTCAACCGCTTTCCCACGGCCAACGACATCGAAGTTGACACCACTTTAGTGCTGGGTAAAAAGGCAGCCAAGCCGATGAAACTGGATATCCCGATCCTGATCGCTGCCATGGGATATGGCATGCAGCTCAGCAAGGAGGCCAAACTCGCCCTGGCGGAAGCTGCCACCAAGGTGGGAACCGCCACCAACACCGGCGCCGGGCCCTTCACCGGCTGGGAGAGGGCTGCCGCCAAGCATCTGATAGTGCAGTACCCCCGCGCCAGGTGGAACCATGACCCGGAGATACTGCGTCAGGCTGACATGATCGAGATCCAGATCGGAACTGGCGGATTGGCCGGTACCGGCAGGGCATACGGGTGGAGCGAGCTGGCGCCCGAGGTTCGCCAGGCACTGGGACTGAAGCACAGCGAGGACGCCGTCTATCATGCCCGGCTGCCGGAGGTCAACAGGCCCCAGGATCTGCGAGCGCTCGTCTCCGAACTGAGGAAGATCTCCGGCGGAGTGCCGATCGGTGTGAAAATGATGTGCGGGAACGATATCGAGCATGACCTGGCTATCGCCCGGAGGCGGAGGTGGATGTGATCTCCCTTGCCGGCGGCCAGTCCGCAAATCACAGCGCACCCGCAACTATTATGGATAACTTCGGCCTGCCGACGGCATACGCTCTCTGCCGGGCCTCCCGTTGGCTGGATCGTGAAAGGGTGCGCGACCGGGTTTCCCTGCTGATCGGAGGCGGTCTGGAATCGCCGGGGGACTTCCTGAAAGCCCTCGCCCTGGGTGCGGACGGGGTCTTTATCGGCACCGTTGCCCTGATCGCCATGACGCACGATCAGGAGTTCAAAGTACTCCCGTACCGAACCCCCAACCCAGTTGTTATGGCATACAGGCAGGTATAAGAACAAATTCAACCCGAAGGATGGAGCCAGGCACCTTGCCAATTTCCTCCGTGCTTCTACTGAGGAGATGCGGATGGCTGCCAGGGCGCTGGGCAAGACCGCACTGCGCGATCTCTCCCGGGACGATATGTTCGCAACCGATGAACAGGCCGCAAAAGTTGCGGACATCATTATGGCGTATCGACCATCATCTTAAAAACAATTAGTTCATTCAGGGGTGGCTGTCCATGGATAAAAAAAGTGGGGATTCTATAAAAAGCGTAGGCAAGATCATAGGTCTGGGCGCTCTGGGAGCGGCTGGCGCCTACCTGTTAGGCCGGCTGGGGCTTAAGTATTCTGTCTCACAGTCCGGATCCAAGATCCTCACGCAGCCTTACAATGAAAATGTCTTTGAAGCATATGAAAGCATGAGCCGCACTAATTCAATTCTCATAGCGGATACAAGCCTGAGGGCCGAGTCCGGAAAGGCCCTGATGCGCCCCCTGGGTTCCCCCTTCCCCATGCCCGACTTCAGCAACATGCGGTTCAACGTCGCCCAGATGCACCGTTTTCCAACAGAAAATGAGACCGGGGTCGATACCGCCCTGGTGCTGGGCAAAAAGGCAGCCAGGCCGATGAAGCTGGATATCCCGATCCTAATCGGCGGCATGGGATGGGGCATCGCCCTCAGCAAGCAGGCCAAGCTGGCACTGGCGGAAGCGGCCACCAAGGCAGGCACCGCCACCAACACCGGCGACGGGCCCTTCACCGACTGGGAGAGGGCTGCCGCCAAACACCTGATCGTGCAGTATCCCCGCACTAAATGGAACCATGACCCGGAGATACTGCGTCAGGCTGACATGATCGAGATCCAGATCGGGCATGCCGGGTGGGCAGGCATCGGCAGCGCATACGGATGGAACGAATTTCCCCCTGATGTTCGCAAGGCGCTCGGACTGAAGCCGCGGCGAGCAAGCCGTCTATCACTCCCGGCTGCCGGAGGTCTCCAAGCCTGAGGATCTGCGGGTACTCGTTTCTAAGCTGAGGAGCATCGCCGGAGGGGTACCGATCGGCGTCAAGCTGTCCTGCAGCAAGTATCTCGAGCGCGACCTGGCCATAGCCCTGAATGCAGAGGTGGATGTGATCGCCCTTGCCGGCGCTCAGGCCGCTTCTTCCAACGCACCTGCAACCCTGATGGATAACTTCGGCCTGCCGATAACATTCGCTCTCTGCCGGGCATCACGTTTTCTAGATCGTGAAAATGTCCGCGACCGGGTTTCCCTGCTGATCGGGGGCGGCCTGGAATCGCCGGGGGACTTTCTGAAAGCCCTCGCCCTGGGCGCAGACGGCGTCTACATTGGCACCATCGCCCTGATCGCCATGACGCATACGCAGATCTTCAAGGCGCTCCCATTTGAACCGCCAACCCAGTTGCTCTGGAATACAGGCAAGTACAAGCACAAGTTCAACCCCAAGGATGGGGCCAATCATCTTGCCAATTTCCTGCGGGCATGTACTGAGGAGATGCGGATATCTGCCAGGGCGCTGGGCAAGACCGCACTGCGTGATGTCTCTTCCGGCGATCTGTTTGCAACCGATGAAGAGGCCGCTAACATTGCGGGCATTCCTCTCGGCTTTCAATCACCGCTTTAAAACACATATATCAACGAGGCTTGTTGCAACCACAGCCCTACATTATGAACATTCCTTTTTGCCTTCAAGCTAATTGTCCTGTATTCACTACAAGAAATGGTGTCTCCGCGAAGAAGCAACGGAAAGAGGCTGGGCAAAAAATATTGGGGGTGAACAACATGTTATTACCGATCAAGCAAAACTTGGACAACACAGGTAAGATGATCCGTGCGGGACTTGGCTTGTCTCTGCTTGGCCTGGCGATGTTTCCTCCGGCAGTGTTGAAGACGTCAAAGAGCGTGACATTGCTCGCCACTCTCGGAACTCTATCTCTGGTTGAGGCTGCTTTGGGTTACTGCGTGTGTACGGATGCCGTTTTACGGTTAAAACACGAAGTCCATTGATGAGGGGAAACTGCATACATAAGAGCGCCAGGTTTTGATGCCCGGCGCTCTTATCATTCACTGGCGGGAGGCCTCGCTCCCCGGACTGGCGGGATGCAGCCCTCTCGCGACTGTTGACGACGCTTTGCTTCTAACGCTTCCAAATGGGCAGTTTTTCGTCATGCCCGGGACTAAAGACTGCAGCCTTCCTTGCAATGGGCGGTTGCCCTCAGCATGTACCTCTTCCTAAGCATGTAGTCGCCTCCTTCCTGGGAAAACTTTATCTAGGGGGTGGTTAGTATAGAATAGTATCTACATGTAAGCTGCACTTATCTTCAAACAATATAACATATTATTTACCATTGTACAAGGTTTTCCCCCATGAGGTCGCCGCAGCCGTATCTGTCCGCAGCGACCCCGTTGGCATCCTCCAGCCGGCCGCGGTGGCGCCTGCTTCCGGCAAGTCTATGCAGCCGGTCCTGGCTCAACTGCACATCTTCCCGAACGATCATCGGTAACGCTGACAGCGGCGCCGCTTGTAATGCATTAGATCGCGCTAGCGGCTCTCCAGCTGCTCAACCAGCGACTGGTATTTCTCATGGATCAGTTTGCGGTCAAACTCCCAGAACTCCTGCAGCATCGCCGACTGCTCTTGTGGACTGAGGTAGTCCAGGATCGGGAAGAAGAAATGCTTGTCCTCCTTGAAGATATGCACGGGATAGAACTCGACCAACTCCTGCAGGCAGCGGATCGCTGTCTGCACTGCGCCCATATCACCATGGACAAACTGCTGTCTGGCCTCGACCAGCCGGGAGACCACGCTCCTGGCATACACGTGTTCCGCAACCAGTTCGCCCATGATCCGCCGGTGCTCCTGCGACAGCGGCTTTAGAGCCAACTCCCGGAACAGGATGTCCTCCTCTTTTCCGTGGTGGCACCGATCGGCGTAGGTTCTGATGAAATCTACCGCTGTATCGATAAACTGGAGATCAAGGCTGTTGTTGCGGGTCGCTTCACCCAATTGCTTTTTCATCACTTGGAGCATGCGTTCGATCAACCTGTGTTCATGCATCAAAGGGCCTATTGGCTTCATCGGCATCACCCCTCCTCCCGATTCACCTGCCAACAGTTTTTCAGTTCTTACAGTCTTTCCAGCTGATCGGCCAGCCGGTTGAATTCTGACTCATCCAGCTTCTCGATCTGACCGGCATCCCCAAGGGCGGAGATCTCGCTGCGGATCGGAAGGGTTGCCAGCAGTGGGATGCCCAATTCGGCGCTCACCATCTTCCCTTTGGGCTTGCCGAAGGGATACATCACATCGCCGCAGCCAGGGCATTCCAAGTAGGCCATATTCTCCACCAGTCCGATCACCGGCACCTCCAGTATGCGCGCCATCCGGATCGCTTTTTTGACAACCATTACCGCCACATCCTGGGGTGACAGCACCACGATGATCCCCTTGAGCGGCAGTCCCTGGAGGATAGTCAGCGGTACATCCCCCGTGCCCGGGGGAAGATCGATGAACAGATAATCCAGGGCGCCCCAGTCGACATCTTCCCAGAACTGCTTAATTGCACCCACCAGCATCGGGCCGCGCCAGATTGCCGCTTCGTCCTCACGCTCGAGGATGAGGTTCAGAGACATCACCCCGATGCCCAGTTCTGTCATGACAGGGGCCATGCCCTGAGGGCCGGTGCGCACCTTGCCTCCCTTCAACCCGAACAGCTTCGGTATACTGGGGCCGGTGATATCGGCGTCGAGAATCCCCACCCTACGGCCGCGTTTGGCCATGAGGACTGCCAGCAGGGCGGTGACCGTGGACTTGCCCACCCCTCCCTTGCCGCTCATCACCGCTACCAGCGACTTGATATCGTTCCTGGCGGTGAAGAGTGACTTCAGGCATTTCTCCTCGCATTTTTCGTGTTTGTGGGGACATGTTTCACATACAGAAGCCTTGCCCGCCATGATTCCGCCTCCCAAGAGATGTTAAGTTCAATCAGACCGCCTCACTGCTACTTGGTTGATAGCTCCAAGGCAGGGTGATCCCTGTCGACAAAATACGTGTGCACGATACACCCGAACATTTCCACAAGCATCAGCGCCAGCTCGTCACGAGCCGCCAGCACCACAGACTGGTTAGCCCTGAACCCGTCAAGGGGGAAGAAGGCTTCGGTGCTCGTCTTGCCGATCTTCCCAACATTGCTCTGGCGCCAGATCCAGCGCCGGGTCTGCACCTGGCTCCCCCGGGCATAGATCAACTCCCCGGGCTCCAGCTGCTCCATCCGGCCCGTCCCGAGCGGAATGAAGCTATCCCCCCGGCGTGAAAAGCGGACTTCGATGTCCTCTGGTGAGGCTGTGAGGTCATGAGCCCCGATCGGCACGATATACTTGAGGGAGACTGCATTGACCAGATCCACCACGCTGTTGACGCGAGTCAGCGTCCCGCCCCTGGCAACCCGCCTGAGCAGGGCTTCTACCGGGCATTGGAATTTATTCGGGTTGAAGCCCAGCCTGGTGAAGGCCTGCCGGTAGAGAACCACCTGGGCATGCTCTTTCAGGTTCACTCCGGCAAACTGCTGCCTGGCCTGGTTGATACGCTCGTCAAGGAGGTCGTCGACGCTCGGCAGTCTGCTGTTATTGTCCAAGCTCCCGGCTACAACGATGCCGAAGCAGGCATCGTCCAACCGCAGCCAGACTTCATCGTCCACTATGAATCTCATGGCCGCCAACTCCCTAAACAATAATATACCACAAAATATTTGCTGCCAAACCTTGAACCGAGGTTTTCGCTCCCGGCAACGCCGGGCGTGGCTTCTGCATCATAAAATCGACGTTTTTGCAATGATTCCTGAACTTACCAGCAAGCTGTAGGCAGGATATTGTCAATCAGTGTCGAAGTTTCCAAAAACGGATAAAACCCAGAAGGATTTTTCTGGAGATGATTTTGATGCCAAATTCACCCGCAAAGATCGCACCCGATCGCGTCCACTGGGGCCTGCCTGCAGCGTGTTTGATCAGCAAAGCTGCCCGGCCGGCCCTCTTCATTTTCATAGTACTGCTGGCAGCCTGGGGCGGCTTGTTAACCGCCGGTTGGCTGCAAGGAAGCGCGGCTTTTGCGGCTGCTCCGGCCTCATCGGCCGGTGAGCCACCCGGCGGGAGCCCGGCCGATGTTCAGGGAAACTGGGCTGCCGCCGAGATCTCCAAGGCGATCGCGGCGGGTTACGCCAAGGGTTATCCCGGCGGTATGTTCAGGCCCAACGCGGCGGTGACCCGGGCCGAATTCGCCACCATGGTCGATCTCGCATTCCAGCTCACAACAGTGCAGGGCGGGAGCCACTTCCGGGACGTGACCCCGGGCGACTGGTTCAGCAGCTCGGTAGATACAGCTGCAGCCAATGGCTTTGTGAAAGGCTACCCCGACGGTACATTCAGGCCGCAACGTGAAGTCAACCGTCAGGAGGCGTCCTGCATGCTGGCACAGGTGTTGCAACTCAGTGATGGCAACCTGAACTTCCCCGACGCCGGATCGATCAGCGGTTGGGCGAAGCCCTTCGTGGCCGGACTGGAAGCGCAAGGGATCATTTCCGGATATCCGGATGGAACCATGCGACCAGATCAGGTTATCAGCCGGGCGGAGGCCGTGGTTCTGATCAACAAAGCACTGGCCTCCTTGGCCGGGGCGCGGGCTGATGAGACCGGGGGGAACGTGCAAAACGGGAGCGGCACCCCGGGGGCGCAGCCGAGCCGCAGTCAGGCCGTGGTTCTCAACGTCGGCGTGGGCCAGGACCAGAACGGAGTCGAAGTGGAGATCGCCGTCAACCAGGAAGTATACTGCCAATTGACTGAGCAGCAAACCCCGCAGCGCCTCCTGGTGACCGTGCCTGGGATCACAGTGGTGCGTTCGCCCCTGGAGATCGACGTGGGAGCGGGAGGCTTGGACAAGGTGACCACGAGCTGGAGTGACAGCTCTGGTACTGCCCAGATAGAGATCTCCTTTGCGGACTGGGCGCCGCTGCTCACCTATTACAAATCACCGGAACAGCCCGGAGGGATTTTGATCACGGTGCCGCCCCAAATCTACAAGATAGATGCATACCCGGTGTCCGACTTTCTGACAGTCAACATCTGGGCAACGTCTGCGCTAAACTACCAGGCATCCAGCTCGCCCCAACCGTCTCAGATCGATTTCACTTTTCCAGGCTTCAGCCTTAGCCCCGGGTTACAGGGGTGGCGGCAACAGTTCGCTGTTGACGGGGTCAACAGCCTGCAGCTCAGCGAGCCCCAGGCAGCGATGGCCGGATTGGTCGCCCAAACCCAATCGGATACCGTCTATTCTGCAGATAGCAGCAGTGACGTGAGGGAACTGGTGCTGCGGATACAAGAAGGCGCCGGCACTCAAGGCGTGCCGGTCGCCCAGGGCAATTTGCATGAAAATTGTATCGTATTAGACCCCGGGCATGGCGGGGATGACTCCGGGGCGATCGGGCCTTACGGCGTGGAAGAAAAGTGGGTAACCCTGGCGATTGCGACGAAAACAGCAGAGATTCTGAGGCAACAAGGATACGACGTGATCATGACCCGGGACGGCGATACCAACCCCGACCTGTACTCCCGCCCTGAAGTTGCCAACCAAAACTCGGCAGCTGTTTTTGTGAGCATTCATGCCAACTGGATCAGCAACCCAAGCATCGGAGGCACGGGGACCTATACCTACGCCCCGCCGGGCACTCCCCTGGGACAACAAAGGGGCGCCCGCCTGCGCCTCGCAAACGATCTCCAAAATGCCCTGCTCGCCTCGATCGGGCTGCACAACTGCGGCATCTTTGAGGACCGGTTCGCGGTGCTGCGCTGCTGCGACGTTCCGGCGGCCCTGGTGGAGGTCGCCTTTCTGAGCAACCCCCATGAGGAACGCCTGCTCAACCAGTCCAGTTTTCAGCAGCAGGCAGCAGCAGGGATCGCCAGCGGTATCACCGGCTTCCTGAGCGGCGGCTAGCCGAACCCAGCCGCTTGAATAGGCAGATATACATGATATGATGATTGTGCAGGCGTTTGCGGAACAGATGGCTTCATGCTGCTTGGAGAAAAGTTTTGGGGAGAAGTTTGAATGGATTTTACCGATCAGATCGGCGAACTGTTTCGCAGGACCGGGGTGAGGAGAGTTGCAATCCTGGTCTTGCTGATTCTGGTGCTATGGCTGGCCAAGAACCTGTTGGATCTGTTCCTGTTCACATTTATCATTGCCTTCCTGATGTATAGGGCTCAACAGTTTCTGACCGTAAGTCTCCGCAAGGTCCTTCATCTGGAACAAAAAATGATGTTCGTCATTTTGTACGTGGTCCTTGCAGCCCTAATCGTCTATGGCCTCTATCGATTCGTGCCGGAGTTTTACTACGAAAGCGTCCAGGTCCTGAACCAGATCATCAATTTTTACAACCAGCCTCACGCCAACCCGGTAATCAACCGACTGCTTGCTTATACCAGGCAGATCGTTCTTTACTATTATTATCAGGGCTTCGGTTTCGTTTCCAAATCATTCTATCACCTGACCGTGCGCGGCTGGCACTTCATCCTGGCCCTGGTGCTGAGCCTCTATTTTTTATTGGAGAAGAACCGGATCCTGCACTTCACGTCCAGGCTGGAGTCGAGCAATGTCTCCGGCCTGTATCTGGAGATCAAGCATCTCGGCGTCAGGTTCGCGCGGTCTTTCGGCAACGTGATCGAAGCGCAGGTCTTAATAGCTTTCATAAACTGTATCCTGTCATTGATCGTGTTGTGGATCATGGGATTTCCACATGTACTGGGGCTGGTCATCATGATCTTCATACTGGGCCTGGCACCGGTGGCCGGGGTGCTCATCTCCCTGATTCCTCTGTCGATCATCGCCCTCAGCATTGGCGGTATCATGAAGGTGGTTGCCGTGGTGATCATGATCGCCGTGCTCCATGTGCTGGAGAGCTATGTCCTGAATCCGCGGCTAGTGTCGTCAAGGACCAACCTGCCCGTATTCTATACGCTGCTGGTGCTGATCATCTCCGAGCATTTCATGGGGCTCTGGGGCCTGATCATCGGTGTTCCTATCTTCATGTTTATTCTCGACCTGCTGGACGTAAGCCCGGTGGAAAAATAGCGGTGGAAGGCCATCTCTGAAAGGCAAATCTCTGAAAGGCAAATCTGCCCAGGGTCAGTGAGCAGCCGCAAGCTCTTTGAGCAGCAGGTCGCACATCGCCTGGTTGCCGCTCACGATCGCCACCGCGTCTGCCGTAGTGGAAATATCTATCATCGCACCTCCGGCCTCTGTCACAATGAGCCCTCCAGCCGCCACATCCCATAGTTTCAGCGAGAGTTCCCAGTATGCATCGAGTCTGCCGCAGGCGACGCAGCACAGTTCGAAGGCTGCGGTGCCCAGGCAGCGCACTCCCGAGGCCTTGGCCATCAGGCGGCCAAAGCTGTGCAGTCCGCTGCAGCGCCCTGAGACATCATAGGGAAATCCTGTGCTCAGGAGCGCCTGCTCCAAGCCGGTACAGCTGGAGACAGATATCCTTTCCCCATTGAGAAAAGCTCCGCCTCCCTTAACGGCGTAAAACATCTCGCCGGTCACGGGAATATAGACTACGCCCAGCAAGGTCTCCCGCCCCCTGGCCAGGGCGATCGAGACCGAGAACAGGGGCAGCCGGTGCGCATAGTTGGTGGTCCCGTCGAGCGGATCGATGATCCAGGTATATCCGGACGGCTCCTCAAAAACGCCGCTTTCCTCAGCGATGACAGCGTGTCCCGGATAGCTCTCCCTGATCCGCTCGATGATCATCTGCTCGGAAAGCCGGTCGACCTCTGTCACCAAGTCGAAAGGGGTTGTCTTGGTGGCAATCAGGTGCCTGTCGCAGATCTTGTCACGTTGAACCGAACCGACCAGCCTCGCCCAGGCGATCACCTTGGTCAAGGCGTCTTGCAAGTCCAACTCTGCCTCCAAATAAACATCCCCTCAGCCTGTGCAATTTTCCAGCAGCCGGCTGCGAAATTTCGGCACCCTCATACAGAAATTCCTGTAGCGCGGGCTGCAAATAATCCCCACAGATATTGAATGCGGCCAGTTGATCCGGTTCAGCGGATCGCTTTTCCTATGGAGAACGCCTTTCCTATCTGTTTTCCTGAAGCATAGTAAAAAGCTCCTCCGGGAGCGAAGAAAAACGGCCTGATCCTGTCGATGACCGGGATCCCGCCCTCGCCAAGCGCCGCCTCGTCCACCTTGACGTCTAAGATCTCCCCGATGAACTGGGTGTGAAGGCCGATCTCGATCTGCTGGAGCAGCCTGCACTCGATGATGAAAGGGAACTCTTTCACGTAAGGGGCGTCGACCAGGCTGCTTCTAACGGGGGTAAGTCCTGAGTCGTTGAACTTGTCGGTCACCCTTCCCGATACCAGCCCGAAATAATCCGCTTCCTGGCAGTGCTCCTCCGAAGGAATCGATGCCGTAAACGCTCTTTTCTCCATGATATTCTCGTAGGCATACGTGGCTTTTCTGAAAGAGACGGCAACTGCGGGAGGGCTGGAGCAGCACATCCCCACCCAAGCTGCAGTGCTGGCATTGGGACGCCCCGACTTGTCGTAAGTGCCGATCACCCATACGGGTGCCAGGCAAACAGAACCCTTGGCTCCTAAGGACACCTTGTTCACATCTTACGCCTCCCTTTTCATGCTCAATTTTTGTAGTGCAAAGGGTTAAATATTCCTGTGAAAAAGGTTTGGCAATGACTCGGGCAAAAAATTGAATGTCGCAATTCGGCCAGCCTGAAATAATTGTTAGCGAAACATGATTTACCAAGATCGGCCCTGAAACACATTTGCCAAGATCGGCTCTTCAAGCGCCCGGGTTGCTGCCTGAAATTACGTCATACCCCGCATCGGCAATGGTTTTTTGCAGATCTGGCAGCGCCACTCTTCCGTCAGAGTATGTTATCTTGACCGTTTTCGCCTTCAGATCCGCAACCACGTCTTTGACCCCCGGAACTGACAAGCAGGGCCTGTTCCACCGTCATCTTGCAATGGCCGCAGTTCATGCCCTGGACCTTCAATGTTACCTGCTTGAACAAACGACGGACCTCCTCCGGGCATTTGATGTTGAACACTCTCTGGCCTTGGCCGGTTTCAGGCTCTCAGCAGCCTGATCGTCCATTCCTGCAATGCCTGCAACAGCTTTGCAATGCTGCTGCGATACATCTCGTCCGTCAACCGCCCAGCCTCATCGAACCTGGATGCGGCGTTAGAGATAAAGACCTCCGGGCTGTTGAGGGGGCGCATGTTCAGGATTACGCAGGACTGGCGCAGGTGGTACTGCGCCCTGGCCGTGCCGAAATAGCCGCTGGATGCCCCCATGATGGCCAGCGGCTTTTCGTCGAGCGCCGACTGCCCGGGCGGGCGTGACGCCCAGTCAATGGCGTTTTTGAGAACGCCCGGCACAGAGTAGTTATATTCCGGCGTTACAATAAGCAGGGCATCGGCAGCGGTTATACGATGCTTGAATTCCGCCACCTTCGGCGGTATCCCCTCGCCCTCCACATCCCCGTTGTACAGGGGAATCGGCGCCAGATCGAAGGTCTCCAGCGTCATGTCTGGAGGCAGCAGTTCCTCGGCGGCCCGCAAGGCTGCACGGTTGAAGGAGCCCTGGCGCAGGCTGCCGGCAAACCCGAGCACATGAACATGGCGATTACCGTTTACCAACTTTCATCCCTCCTTTGAATGGCTTCAAAATAGATATTGCTTTAAATAATATTTGTTAACTCTCCAGAATTGATTATGAAATCTTGATTAAGAAAACTTGCCCTGTTTTGCGTAATCATTCCGTCGATTTAGGGAATCTTCCAGATTGTTTTCCGAGTCTTCCGGCAGCCGATTTATGAACTTTCTATTGGCCCATAAAATCTTTTCAAGTTGAAGTCGAATCCTTTTTTCATGGAATCGCCTGCTCCGAAAACAGGCGATGGCCAACAGATAGACTGCGGGGAGTCAGGTCCGGATGAGTTTTCGATGAGTTTTCTCAGAAGTTTGCAAGGGCATTTTTTGCAGGCATTTTCACTGCGCGACTGGATGAAAACATGCAAGTATGATAAAAAGGGAAGGGATACAGGTTGCTGGCTATTGAACGAAAGAATCTTGTTAAGGAGTGGTGCTGTGAGAGCTGTGATTAGCGTCATCGGCAAAGACCGGGTCGGCATTATAGCCGGGGTCACCAAGATCCTGGCCGAGGCCAACATCAACATTCTCGATATCTCCCAGACGATTATGCAGGAGATCTTCACCATGGTGATGCTGGTGGATATCTCCAAGTCTTGCATCCACTTTACCAAATTGTCCGAGGATCTGCAACACTTGGGGGCTGAGATGGGGCTCAGCATCCAGATCCAGCACGAGGATATCTTCAACTCCATGCACCGGATCTGAGGTCACAGCCTGACGATAGGCGAGGCGCAGATTGCAGGCGCCTGTCATCCCCGCCGCGGTTTCAGACGCATGCACGTGGCTGGGACTGAAGTTTCAGGTCCCAGGCACGACCCAAAAGCGCACGGCGCCTGTAAACCGGACCGGGGGGCCGGGCTGCCGTGCCGGATGCCGTCAACAGTTTCCATAAACCAGCTGCCAGGAGGAACGCCATGATCAATGCCTTTGAAGTAATCGAGACTATCAAGATGATCCAGCAGGAGAATCTGGACATCAGGACTATCACCATGGGCATCTCCCTCAGGGACTGCTGCGGTCCTGACGGCCAGGCATCGCGAGCCCGGATCTACGATAAGATCACCCGTCTGGCCTGCAATCTGGTCCGGGTAGGAGAGGAGATCGAGCAGGATTACGGCATCCCCATCATCAACAAGCGGATCGCCGTGACTCCGATCTCCCTGGTAGCTGAGAGCTGCGACGAGCCTCATTATGTGAAATTCGCAGCCACCCTGGATCAGGCGGCGCAGGAGGTGGGGGTCGACTTCATCGGAGGCTTCACCGCCCTAGTGCACAAGGGCTACACCACCGGCGACCGGCGGCTGATCGCCTCCATCCCCGAGGCTCTGAGCGTTACCGGCAGGTTATGCGCCTCGGTGAACGTGGCCACCACCAAGGCCGGCATCAACATGGATGCCGTGCGGGAGATGGGGTTGTGCATTAAGGAGACAGCCCGGTTGACTGCAAGCAAAGGTGGCCTGGGCTGCTGCAAACTGGTCGTGTTCGCCAACGCGCCGGAGGATAATCCCTTCATGGCCGGCGCTTTCCACGGCGTCGGCGAGCCGGAGTGCGTAATCAACGTGGGGGTTAGCGGGCCCGGCGCTGTCAAGAGCGCTCTAACCAGGGTCAGGGGTGCGGACTTCGGAGCTGTGGCGGAAACCATCAAGAAAACCGCCTTCAAGATCACCCGGATGGGACAGTTGGTAGCCCAGGAGGCTTCGCGAAGGCTGAACGTGCCCTTCGGCATTGTCGACGTGTCATTGGCCCCCACTCCGGCCACAGGCGACAGCGTGGCCCACATCCTTGAGGAGATGGGGCTGGAAAAATGCGGCGCCCCCGGCACCACCGCCGCCCTGGCCCTACTGAACGATGCCGTGAAGAAGGGCGGCGCCATGGCCTCCTCATACGTGGGCGGGCTAAGCGGCGCCTTCATTCCTGTCAGTGAAGACTCGGGCATGCGCGACGCCGTTATCAAGGGCGCCTTGACCATCGAGAAGCTGGAGGCGATGACCTGCATCTGCTCGGTAGGCCTGGATATGGTAGTGGTGCCGGGCCGTACCAGCGCCAGCGCCATTGCTGCCATCATCGCCGACGAGGCAGCCATCGGCGTGGTCAATAACAAGACCACGGCAGTGCGGATCATCCCCGCGCCGGGCAAAGAGGTGGGCGATCTGGTGGAGTTTGGGGGACTGCTGGGTTCAGGGCCGGTGATGCGGGTGAACGAATATGGCTGTGAAGAGTTCATCAAGCGGGGCGGGCGGATTCCTGCCCCCGTTCAGAGCCTGCGCAACTAGTGGCCCGCTCATGCCTCCCACAGGCCCGAATCAGCTTTTCTGATGCAAAGAACAGGATGCTGCACGACTGGATGCTCTGCCAAACCATGTCTATGCATTTTGGCATTGTTTTCGAGGCCATATTAACTGTATAGGCCCCGAAAAATTCTCAAAGAACTTAAAATTTTCTCATTTTTTATAAATACATTCTCGAAAAATGCTTTACAGATAATCTTTAAAGTGCTAAAATTATGAAGCTCAAGGTAATGGGTCTAGTGAGATCCACACTATTTATCCCTTCTCAGATTGCCTGATGGCCGAGGGAGATAACAAAGGTGAATCCCTAAACCATTTCCGGGCAATATTCCATTTCTGAGGAGGCAATTTGGTGTTTGCAGACAAGACCCTGACCTGCCGTGACTGTGGAAGTGAGTTCGTGTTTTCGTCGTCAGAGCAAGAGTTTTTTGCTGAAAAGGGGTTCACCAACGAGCCCGCCCGCTGTCCGTCGTGCAGGGCAGCGCGGCAAGCAGAACCGGGGCTCCGGCAACGGCCGGGGAAGCCGCGGGCAAAGGGAGATGTTCCCTGCGATTTGTGCCGCCTGTGGCGTCGAAACTCAGGTCCCATTCAGGCCTTCGGGCGACCGCCCGGTTTATTGCAGCGACTGTTTTTCGAAAAACAGGGGTTATTGAGCGCCTCACGAAGTCCTGCTAAACAGCTCCCCCATAGGTGAAAAGTGAAAAGACCCCGTTTTCGCAGGGGTCTTTTTTGGCGTGCGCTTTTCGAAACTGCCCGATAATCAGGAATACTGCCTCAATGGTAAGGATTTCAGTCCTCCTGATCTCCATTCCCGTCTTGACCGGTATCGCCCTGCTTCTTAGTGGCTAATCTCCTGGCCGTTTTGTCCCTCAGCTCATCTACAGTGCCTACTATGTTCCTGGCCACTCCGATTCCGAACTTCTTGGCCGTCTCGCCCACCGCCCCCGAGATCTTCTTCGCCCGCACCTGCACCTCGACGGCCGGCGTCATCTTCTTGATCGCATCCCTCAACTCGGTTGCCGGCCCGGAGATGCTGCCGGCGATCTCCTGGCCCATGGCGGCCAACTTGTCGGAGATCTTGCTGGCTGTATCCTGCAGTTCGGATATGGCGGAAATGTTCCTGGACATCTCCCGGCCCATTGCGGACAGCGCGTCGGAGATCTTCTTTGCGGTCTCATGCACCTCGATCGAGGCGGAAAGCTTCTCGATTGCCACCTGCATCTCTTTGGCGGGGCCGGACATGAGCGTGTTCATCTCCCTCCCCATGGCGCACAGCGAATCGGATATTCTTTTGGTGGTTCTCTGCAGCTCGGCCAGGGCTGTCATTTTCTTGATCGACTCCTGCAACTCGGCTGCCGGCGCGGACATGTTGTTGGCGATCTCCCGGCCCATGGCGGCCAGCAGTTCTGACATCTTTTTAGTTGTTTCCTGCAGCTCGGATTGAAGATCATCCTCATTCTTTATTGTGTCCTTCAGCCCTGATTGAAGTGCATCCGCTTTCTTCTGCTCCTCGCTGACTTCGTTGCCATTAACGTTATCGGCCATTCGTTTAACCCTCCCTCTGATTGGCTTGTTTTTTTCTATTTTGGTCTCGAACCAGTCATGCCAGTCGTGCTATGCAAATAGTATTCTTCATCAAGCGCTTCTTTTCCTCTGGCAGTGCCGGACTTGCTCACTCGTCGAGACGAGCCCGTAACGCGACGGCCAGCTGGCCATTTCCAGAAATATGACCTGGAAACCTGGTAAAAGAGGCTGCAGTTGGCCGCAAAAATAATAGTAAAGACAAAAGAGGCCAGACAATTAAATTTATCCAGCCTCTTGGGCAGTTTCAGGTCTTGCCCGGGACAAGCTTCAGGCGCCTTCCTTGCAGTGGGCGACTGCTCTGAGCATGTATCTTTTCATCGAAATCCCTCCTTTCCGGCTCACAATTTAGGAATCATGCAAAGGGTAAAACTGTGTTATATTATGGCGCGCATATGTTTATATATGTCAAAGGCTACCGCTTCTGACTGCTGGCGATTCATCACCTGCCTTGGAAGGGGGAGTTCTTGCTGAACGGTGTAAAAAATGCGGAGGGTGTCCCTAGACACAAGTATACCTGAAGCTCGGAGATCTGCTACCCGGAGGCATCGCAATATTTACTTTTATCAGCTATTTTAGCCATATATTTTAAGGTTTTAAAAAACAAACTCTTAATTGCTCATTATTCTTATTGCCCTTGAAAAACATGTTTAACAGATCGACTCTAAATTATACATCGCCGGCGGCACAGCCTTAAACAACCATCTGGTTTTCAGCCTATCCCTGCCAGAACAGGCCCGGGATGATGCACTAACACAAGCCGGGATTCATACGGCAGTTTCTCACCCGGCGCCTTATATGTTTTAACTCCTCGCAATCGGAGGTTCATTTAGGAACAACCAGTATTGTACCAGATATTTCATCGCCTCGGTGAACTTGTTAAAGTCGACCGGTTTGCACACATAGCTGTTTGCGCCATAGTTATAGCTGTCGATGATGTCTTTCTCTTCATCAGATGATGTGAGAACTACTACAGGCAGGTTTTTTAACTGCTCGCCCAAACGCATCTTTTGCAAGACCTCAAAACCGTTGACTTTTGGCAACTTTAAATCCAAGAGCATGACTGACGGCATATCAGCCGTATCGCGGCCTTCGTATTTGCCTGTACCAAACAGGTAGTCCAGTGCCTCCGCTCCATCGCGTGCATATATGACATCGTAGCTCAGATTGTTTTGCGTCAGAGTATTGATGGCCAACATCGCATCGTTGGGATTGTCCTCGACCAAAAGAACGCTGTTCCTGCTCATCTTCCCCCCCTCCCGTCAAGTTATTTCACTAGCGCCACTTGTCTATCAAGTATGTCCGAGCCGTTGGTCAGTTTGAAATAATCTGGAGAGAGATCTGGCGCTGATCTGGTTGGCTCTCTATCATTGGTCAACTATACGAAAAAAGCCCTGTATCGGTCTTGTGCAACAAGGCTTGCCAATGATATGGGAGAAACGAGAGCGATCTCGACCGTTGCTTAAATTTTTAAATAATTCTACCACATTTTTCTAAGAAATTCAACTCGAATTAAAAAATTTTATAGTCCTGTCAATTTTAATTTTGTAATTCTTTATTATAATATATCTGTTTTTTCGCATTCCGGGAGGATCCGATATTCCGCATGAAACTGATATTCCCAGCATTATCAGGTTATTAGTCCTTATTTATTACATCTAAAATTTTTGGGTATTCGGGGTTTAATGTGGGTCTGAGAAAAAACTGCCGTCTTCCATCTTTTGCATGAGTGTGTATATGTCAGCAGGAGAATGTTTCTGACGGCATCACGATAGGGCTGCCACATATCCATACAGACGATCTCGATCCGGCTCCTTTGCGGCATGTTCCGCAAATACTCCGCGACTGTAGATGCATTACGGTTTAGCAACAGATCGATGATGGTTCTCTCTTCCACATCAGCAAGAACGCAGCGGTAATGGTGAAAAAGATGCGCCTCATCAATTCCGAGGATGCGAGGCGTGGATGGGTGATCAACGGTCTGCTTGTTACTATAAAAGTGCTGTTACAGTATTTGATAACTTCTCTGTAATGGACTAATATTTAAATATGAGCATGGAGAACGTTCATGATCAACTGAAAACGTATCTGAAGCAGGCCCGGAAGGCTTTCCCGGCAAACACCGGCTTCTATCTGGCCGTGCTCGCCCTCCTGGTAGGCATCCTGAGCGGCCTGGGGGCGGTGCTCCTCTTCTACCTGATCCAGTTTTGCAACTGGCTGTTTTTCAGCCCGATCGCAAACTTCCTGGCCTTTTTAGGCCCTCTCAGAATACCCGTTATCGGCTGCCTGGGGGGACTCCTCGTCGGGCCCCTGGTCTACTTTCTGGCGCGGGAAGCCAAGGGACACGGCATAGGCGAGGTCATCTCCTCGGTGGCCCGGGAGAGGGGCATCATCAGGCCGCTGGTCGTCCTGGTCAAGGCAGTGACCACCGCCCTCACCATCGGCTCCGGCGGTTCGGCGGGCCAGGAGGGGCCGATCGCCCAGATCGGGGCGGGGATCGGCTCCAGCATCGGACAATGGCTTCGGGTGTCCGAGCGACAGATCATAACGCTGGTAGCCTGTGGCGCCGGCGCCGGCATCGCGGCCACGTTCAACGCCCCTCTCGGCGGAGCCGTGTTTGCCATGGAAGTGATCCTGAATGATTTTACAGCCTCCACCTTCGGCTACGTCGTGATCTCATCCGTCAGCGCGGCAGTAGTTGCCAGAGCATTATTGGGCAATGCGCCCGCTTTTCTGATCACCCCCTACAACCTGGTGAATCCCAACGAGCTTTGGCTGTATGTATTGTTGGGCCTTGCCGCAGGCTTGGTATCGCTTCTGTTCGCCTATAGCCTGACCTGGACGGAGGATCTCTTTGACGGTATGGGCAGGGTTCCTGAATGGGTGCGTCCGGCCATCGGCGGCATCCTGTTCGGACTGGTCGGCATCCTGCTCCCCCAGACTCTGGGCCGGGGAGAGAGCGTGATGAACCAGATCCTGCAGGGTCAGCTCAATCTCGTCCTGTTTCTGGCCTTGCTCTGTTTTGCAAAAGTGATCACTACCTCCATCACTCTCGGTTCAGGAGGTCCGGGGGCGCCCTGTTCCCCAGCCTGTTCATCGGGGCGTGCCTGGGAGGGTCTCTGGGGGGCGTGTTCCACAGCCTGTTCCCGGCGTTCACTGCCGGCAGCGGGGCTTATGCGGTCGTCGGCATGGGGGCGCTGTTCGCCGGGGCGAACCAGGCGCCGGTAACAGCCATCGTGATGCTGTTCGAGATGACCCAGGATTACCGGATCATTTTGCCGATCATGATCTGCTGCGGGATCTCGACCCTCCTGTTCCGGTACGTCAGCAAGGAGTCGATCAACACGATCAGGCTGGCCCGGCGCGGATCCACCTCCGTCACCGCTGGGACATGCATACGCTACGCTCGGTTACGGCCAGCGACGCTATGTCTTCGCCGGTGGTTACCATCAACATGGAGGCCACGGTGGATGATGCTGTCCGGCTGATGCAGGAGACCAGACACAACGGTTTTCCGGTCGTTGACAGGGATGGATTTCTGGTGGGAGTGATCGCCCTGGAAGACGTGCGGAAGGTGGATGCCGACCGGCGCCTGTCGACCCCGGTGCGCGCCGTCATGACCAATGACCCGGTAGTGGCCACGCCCGGGGAAACGCTGGAGGAAATATTTCGGAGGTTTGCGATCAGAGCCATCGGGCGGATTCCGGTGATAGAGGGAGGAGCTTCAAGGAAGGTGGTCGGCGTGATCACCAGGAGCGATATCGTCGATGCTTACAACTTGCACGTTCTTCGGAGCGAGGAACCTGAAGGTTGAGCTTTCCCACGGCAGAACAGGTGCTTGCCAGTTGTCGGTATCGTCGTGTTTGGCATCGGAGCACAATGGCCGGCTGGAGGAGAGCCGGCCGTCTTGTTTCGGTTGCCTGCAGCCGGACCAACAACCCTCACTAGCATGTTACCCTGATACCCCTAATCGCCGGGCTAATGGCGCTGCCAACAAACCGTAAACCGTTACGGTGCCAACGATTATCAAGAAAGTCACAGGCTCCAGGTGTTCGGCCTGAATTACGCCAGCTGCCCGGAGTTTCAATGCAAAGATTGAGGAAACGGATGCAGCTATGATACCACGAGGGGCGATAAAACCGAGAAAGATTCGTTCTTGCCTGCTCAGACCCGCTTTGATTGTTCCTAAAGCAACTACTACCGGTCGGACTACAAAGATTCAGAAGCAAACGCCAGAAAGAAACAGGTATTATGGTTTTGCCGTGGAGAATGAACTTGGAAATTCAGGCGATCTAAAGAGGCAGGAAAATTCATGGCTATAAAAGCATCCAAAAAAATGGAGCTGTCTGAGGAGATCCCCCGGTCGGTCGTCGTCATTATTATCATCGGGAATTTTATGGTGATCCTTGACAGCAGCAGCTCTAAGAACATCGAACCTGTAGCCCCTGCCGTTTTTATAGGCCAGCTTGATAAGACTATTCAGGGCTTCTGTGTAAGCATTAGTAACTTACAGCTTAATGAGACTCAAGATTTTTTATATTTCTGTAAAGTACTTAACATTTTAATTTTATTAGACATGCTAAAATTCATTTGAATCAAGGCAGATGTTCATTTTTTGTTGAATAAACGGCGTTTGATTAAGCAGCGCCGAAAGGAGCGATTGATCATGAAGGTGCGCATTGTATCCTGTGGTATTTTCGAGCCTGAGCTGGAGCGGATATTAAAGCAGATCGGAGAAGAACTTCTGCCCAATGACGAAATCAACGCAACTTATGTGCCACCGGCCTTGCACGTGGACTACGACAAACTCAAGAATGGCATCACCAGTGCCCTAAATATGGTGACCGAAGATAAAAAAGTGCTGCTATTCGGATCCATGTGCCATCCTGAGATCGGGGAGTTTACGGATAAGTATCACGTCGTCAGGTTGGCCCCCGGAAACTGTGTGGAATTGATTTTGGGCAAGGAGCGGCAGAGGGAGATTGAGAAATCCGCCAAGGTTTTTTACCTGACCCCGGGCTGGCTTCATAACTGGGAGAAAATCTTCAAACAGGGGCAGGGCTGGGATGAGATAGACGCCAGGATCAATTTTGGTTTTTATGACAAAATTCTGCTCTGGGACACCGGCGTTTCGGAGTTTAAAGACGAGGATCTCCTGGAGTTTTTCGAATACACTCAAGTGCCAATCGAAATCGAGAGCGTTGACCTTGCGATTTTCAAAGAACATGTGTCTGCGGCCTTAATTAACGCGCTGGCGGAACAGCCCGAAGTATATGCCGGTTGAGCCCTGTATAAAAAAATACATTTCAAAAGGGAGTGAACCTGCATGGTCATTACTGAAGAGATCAAGGATGTGATCTCGAAAGCCTCGTTTGTTCCCCTCGTTACCGTATCTGAAAAGGGGGAACCACACCTGATCGTGGTGGGGAAGGTGGCGGAGATCAGGGAAGAAGACGTGCTCGCTTTCGGTATCTACAAGATGGAGGTTACACAGCAAAACATCAAGGAAAACGGTAAAATGCAAGTCTTGATTGCAACGATGGAAGGCGGCCCCAAGGGATTTCGGCTGATCGGCAGGGCAAGCATCGAGGTTAAGCTGGTCCTGTTTAAGGCTGAAAAGGCAGAAGCGCTGTTGTAGTACTTCGTGAACCGCACGATGATCCCGCTTCCGGCAGGCGGGAATTGTGTTTTGGGGACATACAGTTGACACACAATTTCTGGTAGAATCTTCTTTAGAATACTTTTGGCGGGAGTGAAGGGCGTGAAGCGATGTATCGTCTGTCTGCAGGAGCTGGATCTGTTTCAAGGGCTTGAAAGGCGGGGAATTTGCCAACTTATGCCAGTGCACAACGAAAAGGGGGCTGCGCAGGGGAGGCTTTCTTTTCCGCCAGGGAGAGACGACCAGTACCATTTACCTCATCAAATCAGGCAAGTTGAAGCTGATCCAAACTTCAGCAGATGGGCAGGAGGCAATCCTTACTATGCGGCCCCGGTGAAGTCCTGGGAGAGTTGTCGCTTTATCGGGAACAAGCACAGCCTTCAAGCGCAGTAGCCGTGGAGGAGGCATGCGTCTGTTGTTTCAGTAAGCAGCAGTTTGAGGCATTGATCAGGCAGGATCCCTCCTTTGCACTAAGGATAATTGGCTATTTGGGCCAGAAACGTTACGAGAATATGCAGAAGCTGAGAGAGGAGACCAGGCAGACGGTTAGAGAAAAGCTGTTGCATCTATTTTATCGATTTGCCAGCGAGTATGGGATGGCAAGAGAGCGTGAGATGATCATAAATCTCAAGATCACTCAGCAGGAACTGGCCGATATGATCGGATCGTCACGGGTTGCGGTTGCGAAGGCGCTCAAGGAGTTGAAGACGGCCAATATAATCGGCCGGGAAAATAGATATTATGTTCTAAAAGAGGATCCTTGTTTGGCAATTCACGAATTTGAATAGATGATAAAGAGATAACGAGGGTTAAAATGCATATTCAAGCCGACGCCGCACTCGCTGTAGTTATCTTTCTGATTGCCTATTTTTTTATCATCACCAGAAAACTGAACGAAGCCGTCGTCGCCCTGGCCGGCTCTCTGCTACTGATATTGCTGGGAGTTGTCAAACAACCCGGAGCGATAGCAAGTATCGACTTCAACACGCTGGGCCTGCTTGTAGGAATGATGATTGTAGTCGATATTGCCAGGCACAGCGGGTTGTTCGGATATATTGGAGTGTGGTCGGCCCGCATTACCCGGGCGGAACCGGTTCTGATCCTTCTGGTATTAGCAGGCGTGACCGCCGTGTTATCGGCTTTCTTGAACAGCATCGCAGCAGTGCTGCTCATTGTCCCGGTTGGCCTCTACCTGGCCGAGTCCCTGGACATAAACCCGGTTCCCTTCCTGTTCGCAGCGATCATCTCTGCCAATATCGGCGGGACGGCAACCCTGATCGGGGATCCTTCCACGTTATTATAGGCACCGCCACGGGTCTTTCCTTCACTGAATTTATCAAGAATCTGGGCCCATCGTCTTGCTCATTTTGGCAGTGACCCGTTCTGTTCTGGATCATCTGGAGGAACAGCTTTAGTGTCAGCGAAGAGGCTAGAAAGCAGAGTGCTGGCTCTCGAGTTGAAGGATCAGATAGCGGACCGGGGGCTTCTGATCAAGAGCCTGGTTGTTTTCGGCTTGATGCTGATCGGTTTTTTCTTTAGCAGTCAACTTCATCTGGATACAGCCACCATTGCTCTAGCCGGAGCGATCATTCTCATCATAGCCGGGCAGAACAGCATTGAAGAATCGCTTCTCAACGTAGACTGGCCGACGATCTTTTTTATTCTCGGCTTCTTCGTCATGGTGGGCGCCTTGACCAGCACCGGCGTTGATTCATCTGCTGGCGCAGTGGTCTGTCAAGCTGATAGGCCACAACGTAACTATTCTTACCATGATGGTGTTGTGGTTTTCTGCCATCGTGTCCGCTTTTGTGAACAATATTCCCTTTGTGACAGCAATGATCCCTTTCATCAAAGGGATCGGCGCCATGACAGGCATCTCTCTTATGCCGCTATGGTGGGCATTGGCGCTGGGAGGAGTACTGGGCGGGAACGGCACCATCATCGGAGCATCTGCAAATATAATCGTAGCAGGGATAGCCAGAAGAAACGGTTACCCGATAACTTACCTCGATTATATGAAAATCGCCTTTCCTATGATGGTATTTTCTATCATTTTGTCTTCCTTGTATCTGTTTGCAGTTTATA
>CAWEDD010000017.1:0-51458 GCA_963807495.1 uncultured Peptococcaceae bacterium | reverse complement strand
GCGGAACATCGTCAGGCACGAGCACCGGCTGCTTGCAGAGGAGCTGACGCCGGAGCTGCTGCGCGAGACAAAAGGCTGGGCTTCTCCGACTACCAGATCGCCAAGCTGACCAGGCGGGAGGCCGGTGTGGTCAGGGCGCTGCGGCGCGAGGCCGAACTCGCCCCGGTCTACAAGATGGTGGACACCTGCGCCGCCGAGTTCGCGGCGGTTACCCCCTATTTCTACGGCACCTACGACCAGGAAAACGAGGCGGAGTCCTCAGGTCGGAAAAAGGTGATCGTGCTGGGTTCAGGGCCGATCCGCATCGGCCAGGGGATCGAGTTCGACTACTGCTCCGTCCATGCAGTCTGGGCGCTCAGGGAGGCCGGGGTGGAGGGTCTGATCATCAACAACAACCCGGAAACGGTGAGCACGGACTTCGATACTGCCGACAAGCTCTACTTCGAGCCCCTGGCTCCGGAGGATGTTCTGAACGTGATCGACCAGGAGCAGCCTGATGGGGTGCTGGTACAGTTTGGCGGACAGACAGCCATCAACCTGGCCAGCCACCTGGCCTATTACAACGCCCCGATCCTGGGTACGAGCATGGAGGGGATCGACGCCGCCGAGGACCGGCGGCGCTTTGAAAGCCTGTTGCAAGGGTTGCGCATTCCTCAGTCCCAAGGTAAGACGGTAATGGCGAGTGAGGAGGCGGTAGCGGTGGCCGAAGAGCTCGGCTACCCGGTGCTGGTGCGCCCTTCCTATGTGCTGGGCGGGCGGGCCATGGAAGTGGTGGAAAACACCCAGGACCTGCTCGGCTACATCGCCTCGGCGGTTAAGATCAGCCCCAAGCACCCGGTGCTGATCGACAAGTACATCCGGGGCAAGGAGGTAGAGTTGGATGCCGTCAGCGACGGACGGCAGACCCTGATTCCCGCCATCATCGAACACATCGAGCGGGCGGGGGTGCACTCGGGGGACAGTACGGCCGTGATTCCCGCGCAGACCCTGGCCCCCGGCGAGGTGCGGCAGATCGTCGACTACACCAGGAGCATCGCGGCTGCCCTGCGGGTGAAAGGGCTGCTGAACATCCAGTACGTGATCGCCGAAGGCCGGGCCTACTGCCTGGAGGTCAACCCCCGGGCATCCCGCACCGTGCCGGTGCTCAGCAAGGTGACCGGCATCCCCCTGGTGAAGCTGGCCACCCGGATCATGCTGGGCTCAACCCTGGCTGAGCTGGGCTACGCTCCCGGACTGGCCCCTCCGCCGCCCTTTGTTGCGGTGAAGGCCCCGGTCTTCTCCTTCGAGAAGCTGACCCAGGTGGACGTCTCCCTGGGGCCGGAGATGAAGTCCACCGGCGAGGTCCTGGGGATCGACCCCGACTACGGCATGGCCCTGTACAAGGCTCTGCTGGCGGCCGGGATCAGCGTGCCCCTTGGCGGGCGGGTGCTGGTCTCCCTGGCGGAGCGCGACCGCGCCGAGGCGCTGCCGATCCTTGCCGGATATGCCGAGCTGGGCTTTGAGATCCTGGCCACCATCGAAACCGCCCGTGAACTGCGCAAAAAGGGGATCGACCACCGGGTGGTGGTCTCCTCTGAGGACCCCGGCGCCGCCCCCGATATGGCTGGTACGAGATGGGCGCGGAACGGGCTGGGCACGGCGCTCGACCTGATCCGCGACGGCGACGTGCAGCTGGTGATCAACACGCCTACCCGGGGGCGCATCCCGGAGCGGGCCGGATTCATCATGCGGCGCACCGCTACCGAGTACCGGGTGCCCTGCCTGACCTCCCTGGATACTGCAGCAGCGCTGCTGGAGGTGCTGCGCCTCCGGAAGGAGGGGGCTCATGCCGCCTGCTACTGCCTGCAGGAATACCTGGCACGGCCACGAACTCTTACAGAGGCGCTCCGGCAGTCGAAGCAAGGCGTGATCACCTGATCAATCAAAAATATCAGCAGGACTTTCAAAAACACCAGCGAGACCGTTTCTTGATTTGTCTGGAGCAGATCAGCCGGCTCAATTGGCCTGTGAACTGAGCAGGTTAGGAAAGATCTCTCGAATCTGTCAGCTTGCTTGAATTAACCACCAACACCAATATGAGGGAGGCGGAAAGATGGCTGGCGCTTACCGGGATAACAGGCTTAGAGGGCGGGACTACCTGTCAATCAGCGATTTCAGCAGCGAGGAGATCAGGCTCCTGCTCGATGCCGCACACGACCTGAAAAAGGATCAAAAAGACGGGATACCCCACCCTGTCCTCATGGGAAAGAGCCTGGGGATGATCTTCACCAAGCCCTCGACTCGCACCAGGGTGTCCTTCGAGGTGGGGATGTACCAGCTCGGCGGCTACGCCCTGTTCCTGAGCGCTCAGGACATCCAGTTGCGCCGCGGCGAGACGATCGGCGACACCGCCCGCACCCTGGAGCGCTATCTGGACGGGATCATGATCCGCACTTTTGCCCAGGAGGATGTGGACGATCTGGCCAGGTACGGCTCGATACCAGTGATCAACGGCCTGACTGACCTGATGCATCCCACCCAGGCCCTGGCGGACGTTATGACCGTCGAGGAGCACAAGGGGAAACTGGCCGGGCTGAAGTTGGCCTTCATCGGAGACGGCAACAACGTCGCCCATTCCCTGCTGCAGATCTGCCCCAAGGTGGGGATGCACATGACCATCGCCTGTCCGCACGGATACGAGCCGGATGGCCAGATTCTGGAGAGGGCGCGCCAGGGCGCCGCCACCGCCGGGGTGAGCCTGGAAGTGGTCGTCGACCCCTTCGAGGCAGTTTTCGGCGCCGATGTCGTCTACACCGACCTGTGGGCGAGCATGGGCCAGGAGGCTGAACACGCCGAGCGGATGAAGATATTTTCCCGCTACCAGGTCAACTCTCAGCTGCTGGGCAAGGCTGCCCCGGGAGCCATAGTGCTGCACTGTTTGCCGGCGCACCGGGGCGAGGAGATCACCGATGAGGTGCTCGACGGGCCGCAGTCAGCAGCGTTCGACGAGGCGGAGAATCGTCTGCACGCCCACAAGGCCATTATGGCCCTGCTGATGTAGACGCCCGCCCAACTTATCATCAGCTTGCCAGGCGAACCGCTGCTGCGCGAGCCGATTGCCGCCTTCATATGCATATCATCTCTGCCTGGCCCTAAAAACAAAAAAATGAAAGCCCGGCCCGGCTTTAACTTGACCCGGACCCCATAAAACACGTATCTAAAGGCACCAGAACGGCAACCCGGATCAATGGCCGGCAGCTGACCAACGGAACCAGATCGGAGGCCTGACCATGAAAAACTTGCTGCTTCACCCTGCCGTCATCAATGCCCTGCTCTGGGCGGCAGTGATCGTCTGCACGTCCCTCATCAGGCCGGATGCCTTAAAAGACCTGCTACCGGTGCTGGCTGGCGGAGCGGTCTTCAGCATCATCTTCAACGGCAGGGTGGGCCGTAGCTGCAAATGAACCGGGCGATGCTGCCGGTCTTCTTCGGCATCGCCTTTCTCCTCAACTGGGGCCTGTGGGCCGTGGCCATCTTCACGCCCCAGATAACAAACCAGCCGTACTTTTACGTGGTTGGCGGCTGCGCTCCCACCATCGCCGCGCTGTTCGTCGTCTTATGGATATACGGCCCCCAGGGGCTGGGGCGATTCCTGGCGCGGCTGCTGCGCTGGAACATAGGCATCTGGTGGTATCTGGGGCTGATCGCATTGTTCGTGGGCATGGATTTATGCGTGCGCACGGTGACCTACCTGACGGGAGGCGCCGGCGCCGTCCCCGCCATCGACTATTCGCTGTCCATGGCGCTGCCGCTGGCATTGCTCAACCTGGTCGCCACTACCGGCCCCCTGGGAGAAGAGTTCGGCTGGCGCGGTTTGGCCCTGCCCCTGATGCAGCGCCGCCATAGCCCGCAGGCAGCCGGGCTGATCCTGGGCTGCATCTGGGGCGCCTGGCATATCCCGGCGTTTCTGTTTGCTGGCAAAATCAACCTGTTTCCGCTGTACTTTCTTTACCTGGTCTGCGGCGCCATCCTGATGACTGCCGCATACAACGCAACCGGCGGCAGCCTGCCGCTGATGATCATCGTGCACGGCCTGTTAGACCTGAACCAGACCATGAACATCAACTACTTCAGCACGTTGGGAGTCTTCTTCATGTGCGCCGTCATGCTGGCGGCAGCATTCATCATCTTTTACAGAAAGCCCGGGGCTAAATTTAGCGAACCCCTTGTAATTTAAGTGATATTCCGATCCGATAGGAGGAATTCTCGTGGAAGTGAAGAAGGTTGTGCTGGCCTACTCCGGGGGGCTTGACACCTCGGTGGCCATCCCCTGGCTCAGGGAGACGTTTGGCTGCGAGGTGATCTGTTTCGCTGCCGATCTGGGGCAGGAGGAGGAGCTTGCAGGGCTGGAGGAGCGTGCGAAGAGAGCCGGGGCGAGCCGGATCTACATCAAAGATCTGAAAAAAGAGTTTGTGGAGGATTATATCTTTCCCACCCTGAAGGCAGGAGCGATCTACGAGGGCAAGTACCTGCTGGGCACATCCTTCGCCCGCCCGCTGATCTCCAAGCACCTGGTGGAGATCGCCGAAGCTGAGGGCGCCGACGCCGTAGCCCACGGAGCGACCGGCAAGGGAAATGACCAGGTGCGCTTCGAGGTCTCGGTGCAGGCGCTCAACCCGGGTCTCCAGGTGATCGCTCCCTGGCGCATCTGGGATATCCGGTCCCGGGAGGACGCCATCAATTATGCCATGGCCCGGGGGGTGGAGGTTCCGGTGTCCAAGGATCGCCCGTACAGCATGGATCGCAACATCTGGCACCTGAGCCACGAGGGGGCCGATCTGGATGACCCGGCCCAGGAGCCGCCGGGGGACGTGCTGCTGCTGATCACCCCGCCGGAAAAGGCCCCAGACTCGCCGGTCTACGTGGAGATCGGATTTGAACGTGGCGTGCCCCGCTCGCTGGGCGGCTTGGAGACCGATTGTGTCACTCTTTTAACAGATTTGAACCGGATAGCCGGCGCCAATGGCGTGGGCATCATCGATATGGTGGAGAACCGGCTGGTGGGCATGAAATCCCGCGGTGTCTACGAATGTCCCGGCGGCACCGTGCTTTTCCAGGCCCACCGGGAGCTGGAGGCCCTGACCCTGGACCGGAACACGATGCACTTCAAGGAGATCGCCGCCCTGCGCTTTGCCGAGATCGTGTACGACGGCCTGTGGTTTTCCCCGCTGCGGGAGGCCCTGTCAGCTTTCGTGGACGAGACCCAGAAGACCGTCACCGGCAGTGTGCGGATGAAGCTGTACAAGGGCAACTGCAGCCCGGCCGGCGTCACGTCCCCCTATTCCCTTTACCATGAGGGCTTCGCCACGTTCGGCCACTGCGAGCTGTATGACCACAAGGACGCCCAGGGTTTCATCAACCTGTTTGGCCTGCCTCTCAAGGTGCATGCCATGATGAGACAGAAGGCAGGCCTGGGCGAAAAAAGAGAGCATGAATGTTAAGGGCATGATAATCATCAAATTGACAGAGATCATCTGTATCAGGCGCTGATTCTGTCAGTCTTTCCGTTTAAATCATCGTTCGGGAGTGAGATGCATTGGACGAACCGAGATGGCGGCTGGAGGACATCTATGCGGAACGGCAGCGCTGGGAGCAGGATTATATCAGCGCCAGGGAGCAATTGGAGGCTATCGGGAGCTATCGCGGCCGGCTGGGTGAAGACGGGGCAAGACTGCTAAATGCCCTCAAGGCCAGGGAGCGCCTGCAGGAGATATGCACCAGGATCTATGCCTATGCCGGCATGCAGTTCGACGGCGATACCACCGACCCTGAGGCGCAGGGCTTGCGCGACCGGGCGGTAGCGCTGGGCACGGAGGCGGAGGCCGCCGTCGCTTTCATGGACCCCGAGATCCTGTCCCTCCCGGAGGAGATCGTCCTCTCTTTCTTGAACAGCGAACCCGGCCTGGAGGCATACCGCTTCGAGATGGAAGACCTGCTGCGCTACCGTCCCCATACCCTCTCTCCGGCCGAGGAAGAGATCATCGCCAGGGCCGGGGAGGTGCTCCAGGCGCCGGACCAGATTTTCAAGATGATCGACAACGCCGACATCACCTTTGGAGCGATCACGGGCGAAGACGGTCAGGAGGTTCAGGTCACCCGGGGCAGCTACCTGGTGCTGATGCAGAGCGGCGAGCAGCGCCTCAGGAGGGATGCCTTCACATCGCTCTATGCCTCTTACCGCAAGCTGTCCAACACTCTGGCCGCTACCTTGAACGCCGGAGTGAAGCGCGACCTCTTTCTGGCCAGGGCGCATAAATATAGCTCCTCCCTGGATGCGGCACTACATCAGGAGAACGTTTCCCGGGAGGTCTATGACAGCCTGATCGGCGCTGTCCGCTCCCACCTAGGCCTGCTGCACCGCTACCTGGAATTGCGGCAGCTGGCGCTCGGCTTGCAGGAACTGCACATGTACGACATCTACGCCCCGCTGGTAGCCGAAGTGGAGTGGCCGGTCAGCTATGCCGAAGCGGTGCGGATGGTGTTGGAGGGCCTATCTCCCCTGGGACGATCTTACACGGAGGTGCTGTCCGCAGGGTTGCAAGAGGGCTGGGTGGACGTGGCGGAGAGGCCGGGCAAAGCCGGAGGCGCATACTGCAACGGGGTGTACGGAGTGCATCCCTACGTACTGCTCAACTACCACCAGAATATCGACAACGCATTCACCCTGGCACACGAGCTGGGTCATGCCATGCACTTCTATCATTCGGGCCGGGAGCAGCCTTTCATCTACTCCATGCCGTCCATCTTCACGGCAGAGGTGGCTTCCACGGTCAACGAGATCCTGCTGGTGGAGCACCTGCTAAAGAGCGTCAGCGACCGGGGGCGCCGGCTCTACCTGCTCAACTACTACCTGGACCTGTTCCGGGTCACCCTGTTCCGGCAGACCATGTTTGCGGAATTCGAGAAGGCTGTCCACGAGAGGGCGGAGTCCGGAGAGGCCCTGACCGGCAGCTATTTCCGCCAGGTATACCGCCAGCTGAACCTGGATTACCACAGCCCCGCTGTGATCGTGGACGAGGAGATCGACCTGGAGTGGGCGCGCATCCCCCACTTTTACCACGCCTTCTACGTTTTCAAATACGCCACCGGGCTCTCAGCCGCCGTCGCCCTCGCCCGGGGCATCCTGGAGCAAGGACAGCCGGCCCTGGCGCGCTACCTGGACTTTCTCAAGCGGGGCAGCTCCGGGTATCCACTGGACCTGCTCAGGCAGGCCGGGGTGGACATGTCCAGCCAGGAGCCGGTCAACCAGGCGTTGGAGCGCTTCGGCCAGCTGCTGGAGGAGATGGAACACAGCCTGGCCGGCCCGCTTTGAGCGTTGCCGCGTGAGAATCCATGCGCTGAACGGAATGCGCCGCCAAACGCAAAAAAAATAGTGGTGCCATTTCCACATTAATTCAAGGCAGAAGAATTGGTTTCAACTTGCTTAGATAGAAGAATTGGTTTCAACTTGCTTAGGCAGAAGAATTGGTTTCAACTTGCTTAGGCAGAAGAATTGGTTTCAACTTGCTTTCTCCTGAATGACCAGCACGATCTCCTTATTTTCAGGATCGACTTTCTTTACTTTACAGTAAACATTATCTCCCTGATTGGCATCGAACGTCAGAGGGTAGTATGCTCGCCCGACCAGCCACTCATGATCCTCTATCTTTACGTAGACCATGTTATGGCGAATGCTGATCACTCTTCCCGACACCTGCTGATCTTTCAGGGAGTTTAATTTCCGAAAATTCAATTTGATGCTGTTTTGATCAACCTGGGCCTCACGGTCCATTTCTTTCATCCCTTTCTTCTAGTACAGCTGAACTTATACATTATACTTATATATAATAAATCGGTCTCAACTGGTTAAACTTTAACTAAAACATTTTTATGATATCGTTTCATAAATATTATATATTACGTTTAAATGGACATTACTACTAGTACAATAATTAATACTAACCTAAATAAATCGGTCTAAAATCTTTAAACTTTAATAGTTTTTTATGATTGCCTGCTCCTTATGTGTATAATCAGATGTATCAGGTTTCAACCGGCCGCTCTTTGGGCACAGGACCGAAACTTACATAATAAATCGGCCGCTGCTGCCCAAACTTTAATCTGCCTTCGGGGGAGCTACCCTCTGTTCTACCCGATTAGACGGCCTTCTGGCTGTGGCTGCCCACGGCAACAGAAGGTAAAGCGATCGCCGCCAAAGCAATAATCAACGCTTGAGGAAAAAGCAGGGATCTTGACGGTAAAGGCAGAAAAGCCATCCCTTGATAATTAATTGGATTAAGTAAATGTCAAAGAGTGTGGACAGTTACATCCTGGAAAAGCCGGATGGTTGCAAGAGGCGTGATTTTGCAGATTGTGATATCATATCCCTGAGAAAGGATGATCAGCGGTGAAAAAGCTTTGGGGCGGCAGGTTCGAGAAGGAGACGGCGGCGGAGGCCGAGGAGTTCCTGAACTCCCTCGCTTTTGACGCTCGGCTGTGGCGCCAGGATATCCGCGGCTCGGTCGCCCATGCCCGGATGCTGGGGCGGCAGGGAATAATAGATCTGGACGAGGCCGAGGCGATCGTGAAGGGGCTGAGGCAGATCCGGGAGGAGATCGAGGCGGGGAGGCTGGAGTTCTCCGGGGCTGAGGACATCCACAGCTTCATCGAGGGTTGCCTGGTGCAGAAGATCGGCGAGGCGGGAAAAAAACTACACACCGCCCGCAGCCGCAACGACCAGGTGGCCACCGACCTGCGCCTCTATTTAAAGGATGAGATGGCAGCCCTGGGCGGCTTGCTGCTGGAATTGATATCGGCCCTGGTGCAGCGCGCCCGGGAACACAGGGAGACGATCATGCCCGGCTATACCCACCTGCAGCGGGCGCAGCCGGTCACCTTCGCCCATTACCTGCTGGCATACTGCGAGATGCTGCGCCGGGACTACGCCCGGCTGCGGGACTGCCACAAGCGCACCGACTTCTGCCCCCTGGGATCGGGAGCGCTGGCCGGGACGACCTTTCCGATCGACAGGTCATACACAGCTAGCAGCTTGGGCTTCAGGGGCATCACCGGGAATGCCCTGGATGCGGTATCCGACCGGGACTTCGTTGCGGAGTTCCTGTTCACCGCCTCGCTGATCATGACGCACCTCAGCCGCTTCGCCGAGGAGTTGATCCTCTGGTCGAGCAGCGAGTTTGGTTTCGTGGTCATTGACGACGCCTATGCTACCGGGAGCAGCATCATGCCCCAGAAGAAGAACCCTGACGTGCCGGAGTTGGTGCGGGGCAAGGCCGGCCGGGTTTACGGACACCTGCTGGGCCTGCTGACCGTTTTAAAATCTCTGCCCCTGGCCTATAACAAGGATTTGCAGGAGGACAAGGAAGCGGTCTTCGATGCCGCCGACACGGTGCGGGGCTGCCTCCAAATATTGATACCGCTGGTGGTGACGCTGAAAGCCAATGTGGGGCGCATGCGGTCGGCCGCCGGCGGAGATTTCACCAACGCCACCGATCTGGCCGATTATCTGGCCTGGCATGACATCAGCTTCCGGGACGCCCACGAGATCGCCGGTAAAGTGGTGCTGTATTGCATCAGCAAGGGGAAGCGCCTGGAGGAGCTTTCTCTCGAGGAATACCATACCTTCTCGCCGGCCTTCGACTCCGATATCAATGAATACATTTCCATCGAGGCCTGTGTCGCCCGGCGCGACCTGCCGGGGGGGCCGGCCCCGTCGGCGGTGGGAGCGGAGATCGCCGAGCTGACCGGCTGGCTGGAGGACATCCGCAGCTTTCCCTGGTCGCAGGCGGCGACCGGTGATGAACTCTGAATCCGTAATACCGAATTACGAGGTACATGATTCGCGATCCGCACACGATATGGCGATTTTCCCGGTTTTAGCAAAGGAATCAGGAGTTTTCCGAGGAAGAAGAAAACTGTCAATTAACAGTTAAAAAAACGAGAAAAAGTTTGCCTGCAATAATATTCGGGGTTATAATGGCAAAAAGAACGGGAAATCGGGGTGAGGAGAGTGCTAACGAATCAGGAAATAGCGATCAGAGTGGTGGTCTCACTGCTGGTCGGATTGATCATCGGCTTCGAGCGTACCATGTGGAACAAGCCGGCCGGCCTCAGAACGTACTCTCTGGTGTGCATCGGTTCGACCCTGTTTATGATCGTGAGCGCTTACGGCATACAGGTGCTCCCGCTCCGGAACGTGCTTGCGGCCGACCCGTCGCGGATTGCTGCCCAGATCGTCACCGGCATCGGCTTTCTCGGAGCCGGGGTGATCTTGAGGGACCGCGGGCAGGTCAAGGGGATCACCACCGCCGCGGAGCTGTGGGTCACCGCCGGTTTCGGCATGGCCATCGGGCTGGGCCTCTTTTTCCTGACTCTGATCAGCTTGGCCTGCGTCTTCATCGGTCTCTACAGCCACAATCTTTTAGCTTATTGGCGAGTGGTTCCGTCTAAGTATCCTAAGGACCAAGAGCAACCGTCGCCTTTTAGCGAGGATCACTAGCCAACGCCCCGGTTTAAATTATGATAGAGGATCACCGTGGGTTTATCCTGGCGTACTCGATATATGAAAAGATGATAGGCGCAAGTATCATCATCCCCAGGACTCCGAAGTAGAACACCAGGCCCAGGTCCCCCGGCACACCCGCTCCCAACAGCAGCAGCAATCCGCCCAGCACCCAGATGCGGCCGGTGAATAGGTGGGTCTGTTCCCATACCCGCTCGTCGGCCAGCGTCCAGGGAGTCCTGACCCCCACGAAGTAGTTGAAACGGATCTGGCCCATGAGGAACCCGAACAACAGCAGCAGCAGCCCGATGGCTCCCCTGACGATCATCTGCACATCGAGGCTGTAGCCCAGCGCGACCAGTATGGTGACTGTCCATATCCCGCTCAGCAGCACTACCAGCGCGCCGCGCAGCATGCGGTAGGCGCCGGCGAAGAGGGCGTAGTTCGGGCGCTGGGGGTCGATCAGCGGCAGCAGCACCAGCAAGGCATAGATCCAGATGGTCAGGAGCGGCATGAAGAAGGCGGCAAAACTCCGTGACGAATACCCGTCGACCTGGCCATGGACGTTCCAGTGGCTGGGGACGCGCCCCGGCAGGTGAGGATAGACGAGAACTGATGCCACGACCAACAACAGTATCAGCAAGATCAGCGGCCAGTCATGGCGCAGTTCATCAATGTTGACCCTGTAATCCATTTTCTCGTCGCCCATTTTCTCATCCCTTTCACACCAAAGCCCCCGCGGGTCTAGTACTATTATACCGCTCCTTAGCAAGAGCGACATCAAGCGCTCAAAAAAACAGAAAGGCGCAGAGCCCTTGATGAAGCGCAGCGCCTTATTCGCCGGGTGAGTTAAATTCGCATCATGCACATGCCCTGTCTTTAAAAGCTGGATTATAGCCAGCCAAGCACTGCCAGAGGCGATGCCAGGCTAAAGCAGGGCATTGGCCAGCCGATACGGCCCAACACGAGCCGTCTGGTTGCCATCCCCGATTCCAGACTGTGAACCAGGTGATGATCGAGTGATAACAAGGTGGCCTTTTTTTCGAACGCCATCCCATGCTGCCGCGAGATGCTCGCAACTCGAGGGGTCGTTTTCAGGCGGTTTTAGGATGTTATATCGGCTCCACATTGGACGCTTGTTGGCCACGGGGTCCGGTGGTGATATCGAACTTGACCCGCTGGCCTTCGTTCAAGCTCTTGAATCCCTGGGCCTGGATGGCGGAGAAGTGGACGAAAACATCATTTCCGGCGTCACTTTCGATAAACCCATAACCCTTTCCGTCGTTGAACCACTTAACTGTGCCTTGCAAGTGCAATTCCTCCTTGAGTGAAATTCAATCCCAGTTATTATTGCCGGAGTTGGCCAATAACTTGCATGTTTTTTTCGTTGAGACAACTGGCGCGACACCTGCAAGCACTTGTTCAGGAAGCGCTCCGCAGTCGGTCCCGGATCCAGATGAGGGCGTCACTGACCAAGCCAGCCCGGGCCTGCAAGCCCGGGCTCGATTTGTGGTATGAATTTGCTTGCAGCGTCAGAGCACGCCGTCTTTTTCGAACCTCACTTCTGGAAGGCGCTGCAGCTGGCCGCCAGGCACCGTGATCCGGAAATGCTGTAGGACAGGCGCAAGGCCTCGCAGATCTCCTGCTCGGTCGCCCCGAGTTCGCGGGCACGGTTGGCCAGCACCATCACGCCGCGCTCGGCTCCGATGTATGCGTCCAGGGCCAGGCCGATCAGGGTCTTGGTTTTGGCGTCAAGCGCCCCGGGCGCCATGGCCACCTCGGTCACCTTTTTAACTGCTTCAAAGAGTTCCGGGTCCCGTTCGGCGAGCTGCTGGACAAAGGGAGGAAGATTTACCGCCACTTGTTTTTCACCTCCTGTAATGGGAATCATGTTCGTTTTTTCTCTTTTCTATTCAGGGCCTGATAATTCCTGCAGGCAGGCCGGCAGGGATTCAAGGACGGGGAGGCCTGTGATCGCATTTTCAATCACAGGGATATAGTGTCAGCTAACCTGGATCTATATTCCAATCCAACTCGGAATTATACTATAATGAGTAGAGGCGTATACCACAATGAGTAGAGGTGTCCTTTCCTTTGCCGCCGGCAGCTGTCTCGACAGGGAGGTGTTGTATACAGGCTAATATTATCGCTTCGCTGTGTTGTTTTTCGGCGGGCTTAATTTACGGGACTTGCTTTTGCAAATTGTGATCAGGATCATGAAAACGAGAGGAGATGAGGCTGATGGATTATGGTAAAGCTTTTAGTTATCCGTTCCAGGATAAGGGTTGGCCGGTCAAATATCTGATTGCAGCTGTGCTCATGATCATTCCTATAATCGACTTTTTTACTCTTGGTTATATTTTCAAGATCCTTAAGACGTCGGTCAAGGAAGATGTTTACGAACTTCCCGAGTGGACCGAGTGGGGCGGACTTGTTTGGACAGGGATTTTTTATATTTTTGCTCAGCCTGGTATACTTTATAATTCCAATAGTGCTCTATATTATAGGCATAAGTTTATTGGCAACTGGCGCACGTGCTGCCTTTTACGGAAATGCGGGTTTTGGCGGATTATTGGCCCTGGGTTCCATTCTTTCTATACTCGGCGGCATCGTCGGCTTAATTATCGCTGTTTTTGCTCCAATGGGTTTCTCTATTTACGCAGATACCGGTGATTTCGGCCAGGCGCTGAAGATTGGCGAGATTTTTTCGCTCGTCGTTAAAAATGCAGGCAATTACTTTATAACTATAGCGATTTCGATCGGACTGGGTATAGCTACATGGATTGTCATGCTGATTCTATCATTTTTGCTGATTATCCCGGTATTGGGATATCTTGTATATTTAATTATATCGTTTTATATTATGGTATATGTTTATTCAGTTGTATTTGCTCTGTTTGGCAGCGTTTACAGAGGCGCGCTCGCGACCGTTCCTCCGGCTGCACCGCCCGTGTAAGATTCCATCTCGGCATCAACATCAGGCGTCCGGGCCACCGGGCGCTTTATTCTTCCCCTCGATGCGGGGGAGAATATGCTCGATGAACGGTAGAATATGCTCGATGCGGGGGAGAATATGCTCGAGGGGAATTTAGCTGTTTTGGGCGCCCGCCGGAGGCAGGGGAGCTTTTTGGACGGTGGCTGACAGTTGGTGCGAGCGACGCTTGACCGGCGGCTGTCCCGGCAATTTTTCAGGACAAGGCAGGAAGTTGCTCCCCTATCCAGAATTATTGGCTCGTAGGTTCTTGAGCAGATCGGCGCGGCTATTGCTTTAGGGGTGCTCGAGCAAGCATGGCTGATGCTAGGCGCAGTGGCCGTTGAGAATGGTTGTGGGGAGGTTGGAAGAATGAGCATTGAACTGAGCAGGCAGATAGCTGCAGCCTGGAGCGACTCCGAGTTCTGGGAGAAGGCCTGGGAGGCTGACTGGAACCAGTCCTTGCTGCAACGACAGCAGCGCGGCCAGGCCGGCGGCGAGTGCTGGGACCGGCGTGCCGCCCGCTTCACCGCCCAGACGCAGGATAACGGCGCAGTCGACCGGGTGATGAAAGTCGTGCACATGCTGGGTCATAAAGACGCCTTGAAAAAGGAGTCCCAGGTGCTGGATATCGGCTCCGGCCCTGGCAACTATTCCATCCCCATTGCACGGAGGGTGCATCAGGTGACTGCCCTGGATCCTTCCGGTGTAATGCTGGAGACGCTGAGGCGGCGCGCCGAGGAGGCCGAGCTCTCCAATTTGAAAACTGTGCAACAGGCCTGGGAGAAAGTCAATCTTGACGAGTCAGGCTGGCGCGGCGCCTTTGATGTCGTGCTGGCCCTGATGGCACCTCCCCTGAACGGTGTGTCCAATCTGAAGAAGATGTTGGCCGCCTGCCGGGGCGTGTTCATTGCTGGCGGACACCTGCGCCGGGAGGACCCGGTGCGCCGCGAGCTCTGGCAGGAGCTTGGTCTCGGAGAGATGCCGGGTTTCTGCCCCGACCCTTTTTACGTCTATCACTGGCTGTATGCCTCCGGTTACTTCCCGGACCTGGAGACCGAACACTACTATTCCCTGCGCCAGCTTACGCCAACAGAGGCCCAGGCGGAGCTCGAGGACTCGCTATACCCGTATCTGGACCTGACCCCTGTTGTCAGGGAGAGGATTATGACATTCGTGGTGCGTCGCGCCAGGGATGGCCTATTCATGTCTGCCCGATCTTCCGTGATTGGCTGGGTGGTATGTGCCGTCGGCGCTCCCTTACCCGAGGACGAGCAGATCCATACCCACATTCACGATCACGCTCACGACCATACCCATCACTACGCTCACGACAATGACCATCACCATGACCATGACCATGACCATCACCACGACCATGACCATGACCATCACCACGACCACGATCATGACCATCACCACGACCATGACCACGGCTAAGGTTATGGTAGAAGCGGGCGAGCCGGGCAGGCATAGCTGAAAGTCTGACAACCAGTTTGCCGCTTCTGTGAGAGCAGCTATGAGGGGTCGTTGACCAAGGAGGATTCGAAAATGCCGGACGCATTGCCTGACCTGCTCACCACGACCGAGGTTTGCCGGGAGCTGGCGATCTCACCGAGGGATGTCCATCGCCTGCAGGCGGAGGGTTACCTGGAAATGAAGCAGCTTGATCGCAATAAATACGGCGTGACGCCTCTTTTTTCCGGGCTGCAGGTGGCTGAGGTGCGTCTGGAGCTGCCGCGCATTTTAAGAAACTGGGATGAAGCGGCCGGAGCTCTGGGAGGGGCCGCTGCCGCCCGTAAGCGACAGAATGATTGGTATACCTTTCGCAGTACCGTAATGCGTAAAGAGCGTTTTTTAAAAACGCTGAAGGAACTGCCCGAGCATAGCGCCATGCTACTTCGGGCTGCCTACTACCTGTTTCACCTGAACCACTATGCAAAGGCTGGCGAGACCTATCTGTATGACCTCAAAGAGCGCGTATTGACAGCATTTTCTTCCTGTTTCAGCCAGTCTGACGGCCTGTCGATCTATTTTATAGAGGGGCCGGCCCGGGTGCGCCTCTGCCCAGGATGCCGCAAAAGGGCCCAAGAACAAAGAAAGAGCTACCTGGAGTACTCCCGACTGACCGGAGGCTGCCCCGACTGCCAAAGAGACGAGGACTACTTCAGCCTGTATGAATTTCTGATCGTCCGGGATCAGCACCGGTTTTGCTTCCATTCACCCTTTCAGATCGGCCGCAAGTGGCTGAAACATTTGGCAATATCCTGTAAGGAAGGTGCGGAGCGAGAGGGAGCTTTTCCCTTCGGCAGGCCGATCTCTCCGGGAGAGGCTGCCGCGGTAAATCTCGCTGAAGTGGAGGATGAACTGCAAAGCTTCCTAGATTCCTGCGGCAGCCTTGATCCCGGCGGTATGGAGCCGGGGCCAGGCCTCAGACGGCAACCATGATCGCAACAGCGGCCGCTAAGTAGGCAGCCAGCCTGGATCCAGGCTGGCTGTTTTCATGAAGATCTCTGTTGCCTGATGAGGAATCAAGCGCCGGTTTGCGCAGGCGCCACAGACAGGATCAGCCTGCTTGCGGCATGCTGTTTCCCCCACCCAGAGTATTTGCCGATAGCAGTGAGGAGATCTCGCTGTCTCTGATCACCCTGGGAACCTGAACCTGGTTGGCAGAGGCCCCCCTCCCGATCAATATTTTTTTCAGCTTGTTAAACGTGCCGGGCTGCACCACGCGCAGCCCTAATTGCCCGAGGTTGTCGGCGTTGCGGATGGCCTGGTAACGCGGGTTGACCCGGCACAAGGCCTCCTCCAGCAGCGTATCACCGCCGCCGATCCGATCACGATCAGAATGCCGGATCTCAACATAGAAGATGTACCGGCAGGGGTAGGATTCATAGTCGACCATCGTGGTGAAATCTACAAGTTCAGTATCCAGGTGCCGCAGTACCTGGATCACAGTGCTGCTGACCACCTGCTCAGAGGTTTTCTCCCCTACTAGGTCGATTAGCTGGCCGCGCCGGTAGAGGAACTCGATTACCGGGCTCTCTTTGTAATAATCAACCACCTTTACGATATCTCCGAGCCGGTAGCGGTACAAGCCGGCGCAGTTGGTGATCACCACTTCGTAGCTCTCCCCGCGGGCCAGTTGATCCAGATCCAGGACGTCCGGCCGGGTCTCGTTGATCTGTCCGAGCGGGATGAATTCGTGATAGGCGGTGCGGGGAGTCACTACATAGGTATGCTCTTCCGGCCAGAGGCTGATTCCAACCATCGCTTCTGTCGCACTGTAAATGCCTGAGTATATCGGCACACCGTCGATGTAATGCTTCAGCAACTGGGTGTAAATGCTGAAACTTCCCCCGGTCACACAGTTGACGTATAGGAGGTGCGGCCAGATGCGCCTGGTGATATTTTGGCAACCCTTGGCGAGTTCAGTCTCCAGTTCCCGGGCGCGCTCCGGATTGTTCCCGAGCTTGCGCTCCAGTGATTCCTTGACAGCCACATCCAAGCCGCCCTTGATGTCGATCCGGCCCGAGGCAAGATTGTCCACCAACTGCGGCCATGCCTGTTCCAGCAGTTGAAACAGGTCGGCTACTATTGAAGAGAAGGGAGAGCAGATGTACATCAGATCGCGCTCTGCTAAAGCGAACAGCAGGTGCAGGTAGTTGGCATCCTGTTGGTTGGATACCTGCAGGACTTCAGGAGGCGAAGTCCACAGGTACGGGCTGATATGCTTTACAGGCCGCACGTCTCCGGACGCCGGGCAAAGGCGTGCCGGTTCAGCCGGATGCCCATCCAGGCGAACTCGGCGCCGGTCTTCAAACGGAATGCCGGCGTCATCACTCGCGTCGGCTGCCTGCTTCAGTGGGCGCGGCGCAGTGACCGCCTTCATGATGTTGAGCCCCCGGTTCAGGTTGCGGGAGGCTGGGATGGAGTCAAACAAGATGCCATGTGACAACAGGCTCATGTGCTCCGAGATGATGCGGTCGGCCCTGGCAGTCATCGGGATCATCTTCTGCTTGCCGGTTGTGCCCGAGGTCAGGCTGAAGTGTTTAACCGGCTCGCTGGTCAGGACATTGGTCTCTCCGGCTGCAATCCGTTCGATGTAGAGCTGGTAATCATCGTAGGTGGTGAGGGGTAGCGCCTCCTTGACGGCTTCCCGGGTGTCGATCCTGTCAAACCTGAAACGTTGACCGTAATCGGAGTTCTGGTTTAGCTGTAAGATCTGCTGCAGCAACTCCCGGTTAACTTGCCCCGCCATGTCCACGTCTGCTTCAAACTGGCGCCGTGAACTGTCGGCGGCCGCGATCGCTCCCATCTTGATTGCCCTCTCTAAGATGGCCAAGATCAGGCTCCTCTCCCGCGCTAATGATGTTTCCAATATGCCTTTATTTAATTTACACCTTACACCTTACACCTTTAATGGCATCTGTCAATAACTCTTGAACACAAAATTATTGACAGATCAAGGAAAAACAGCCGAGCTCTGGCGGCACTTGCGCAAGCCCGAGAAGGCCCCTCTCTCTTGTCAACACCCTCGAATTTTGTCATAATGAGGGATATAAAAGAAAGAATCTTTGATTCTAATCGAGTAATTGGAATAAGCCAATCAAGATATTTAATAGATGCCTTAATGGTAAAACCAATGGTAAAATAATAGAAGTAAAATAAAAACAGGTGGAATTACATGACAATGGAAAACAAAACATTTATAACGAGAGCTGACGACGAGCGCGCTTCCCGCTCCACGCTCTCTCTCCCGGCGGGCACTGCCGACAGCGGCCCTGCATGCAGGACGCCGGGTCAGAACAGGGGGGCATGCTAATGAAGCCGTTAATTTTGGTGGTTGACGACGATCCTAAGATCTCCACGATGTTGAGGCGCAGCCTTGATTATGCCGGGTATCGGGTCAGGGAGGCTCGATGATGGCATCGAAGCCATGGAGATCGCCGAGGCAATTAAACCAGACCTGGTGATCCTCGATGTCATGCTGCCCGGCGTCGACGGGTTGGAGGTGTGCCGCCGGCTTCGTGAGGGCGGAGACATCCTGATCATGCTGCTGACTGCCCGGGACGAGGTCTCCGACAAGATTAGGGGGCTTGACAGCGGGGCCGATGATTACCTGGTCAAACCCTTTGCCCTGGAGGAGTTGCTGGCGCGGGTGCGGGCACTGCTGCGGCGCAATGCCCCTGAGACAGATAAGACCCTGGTCTTTGAGGGCCTCCACCTCGACCCCGCCCGGCGGGAGGTGCGGCGGGGCGAAAGGCTGCTGGACATCACAAACAAGGAATATGAGCTGCTGCATCTCTTTTTATCGAACCCGTGCCGGGTATTGACCCGTGAGGAGATCATGGAGCGGATCTGGGGCTATGATTTCAGCGGTGAATCGAACGTGCTCGAGGTTTACATCGGCTACCTGCGAGGCAAGATGGAGAGCGGCGGCGAGAGGCGGCTGCTGCATACTATTCGTGGCGTCGGTTATGTACTCAAAGATTAGAGGTGTCCGGTCTTGTCCCTGAGAATGCGCCTGACTCTGTACTATACCGGCGTGCTGGCCCTTTGCCTGCTGCTGTTTGGCCTCGGGTTGTACGGGGTGTCCAACCGCTTTCTGGAGCAGCAGAGCGATCGCATGCTGGAGAGCGTCGCCATGCGGGTGCGCAGCAGCTTTCTGGTGATCAGCAATCCCCAGCAGGTAGAGCAGATCGTGCTGCCCAACGTGAGCGTTTTTTCCAATAGCTATGTCTATTTGCAGGTGATAGACGTGCAAGGGCATGTGGTCACCAAATCGCAGAACCTCGGAGATGATACGCTGCCTCATGATGCCAGGACCATCGATGCTGTAAGGAACGGCCGTGCCTCGTTCAGCACGGTGGATGTGGAGGGCGAGAAGCTCAGGATCTACAATCTGCCGATTCTACTCCAGGGTCAGCTGGCCGGTGTGCTCCAGGTCGGGCGCGCCCAACAGCCGCAGCGCACCTTCTTCGCTAATCTCCTCCAGTTCATGGGCCTGTCCAGCCTGATCACGCTGGTGCTTGCCGCCGGTTTGGGCTTCATACTGGCCCGGATTGCCCTGTCCCCGGTGGTACATATGGCTAACGTGGCCGCCTCCATCAGTGAGACCCGAGGACCTGGGCCAGCGAGTGGATTACAGGGGGCCTCAGGACGAGATTGGCAGGCTGGCCTCCACCTTCAACATGATGTTGGAACGCCTGTCGTCGGCACGGCGTTCGCTGGAGGATGCCTATGCCGCCCAGCTGCGCTTCGTGGCCGATGTCTCACACGAGCTGCGGACGCCCCTGACCACCATCCGTGGCAACCTGGAGCTGCTCCAGCGCATTGGCGGAGGCAGCCAGGAGCAGAAGGAGATCGTGTCAGATGCCGCAGACGAGTCCGGGCGCATGGTGCGGCTGGTGCACAACCTGCTGGTTCTGGCACGCGCCGAAGCAGGGCGCCACATCGAGAAGTGTGCGGTGCGGCTGGACGATGTGGTGCAGGCTGTGGCCAGGCAGGCCCCCCTTCTGGGCGAGGCCGGTTTCGAGGCCAAGGGCTTAGATCTCTTAAAAGATGCGGTCGTGCAGGGGGACGAGGACTACCTGAGGCAGCTGCCGTTGATCTTGCTTGACAATGCCTTCAAATTCACCCCCGCCAGCGGCACGGTCACCCTGACCGGGCTGCATGAGGACGGCTGGTGGGGGGTTCGGGTTTCCGACACTGGGCCTGGGATAGCACCTAAGGATCTGGAACACATCTTCGACCGCTTCTACCAGGCGGGCAACCTTCGCATCGGGGGTTCCGGTCTCGGGCTGGCCATCGCCCACTGGATCACCGCCGAGCATGGCGGCCGGATCGAGGTGGCCAGCGATCTGGGGCGGGGCAGCAGTTTTACATGCTGGCTTCCCGCAGCCTGACATTTCAGAAGCCTGAGGGAATTCAGCTCTCCTTCCCGGGAATTAAGCACTCCTTCCCGGAAATTCAGCCATGCTCCTGATGCGTGATGATCGCGGCCCGGCTGTCGGCGTGTGGCTAGAGCTGACGGTGCAGGCTCTGCCGGCGAATTTGCTGCAACAGGTCTTCGAATGTGTAGGGCTTCGGAATAAACGGTATCCCTTGCTGCCTGATCTCTTCCAAGGCTGGCTGTTCACCGACAAAGCCGCTGACCAGCAGCACTTCCAGGGAGGGCTCACGCTGCCTCAGCTTGAGCACCAGATCCGTGCCCCTGCTATCGGGCAGGATGATGTCGCAGACAACCAGATCGAAACAGCCCTTTTCCTGCTCGAAGATCGCGAGCGCATCAGCTGCCGTTCTGCATGAAAATACCAGGTAACCGTTTTTCTTAAGAACCTTTCTGGTCAGACTAAGCACCTCGGGATCATCCTCAACGAGCAGGATCCTCTTCTCCTGATCATAGAACTGCTCATGAGGCGACTCCTTGTCTTTGCCACCCAGGGACTGGAATTTGTACCGCAACGCCGGCAGAAAGATTTTAAATGTGCTGCCCGCGCCCGGCCGGCTAAAAACATCGATCGAGCCTTCATGAGACTGAACTATGCCATACAGGACCGAGAGCCCCAGCCCCGTTCCCCGGCCGTGCTCTTTGGTGGTGAAGAATGGCTCGAAGATACGGGATAGGACGGGCTCATCCATCCCGTTGCCATTGTCGCTGACGGTCAGGCATACATAGCGCGCCCGTGCCGGGCTCCCGCTGCTGCGTGCTCCCTCAAGGCCCGTAGCGGCTTTTTTTTCTAGATAGATGTTCTCGGTCTTGATGTTGATCATACCGCCGAAAGGCATGGCGTCGCGGGCGTTGAGGACAAGGTTGATGATCACCTGATCGATATTGGGGCTGTCTGCTAACACCGTCCAGAGGTTTCTGCCGAGGTCGAACCGCAGGAAGATATTATCGTCGATCAGCCGCCTTTTCAACAGGTCCCGCATTTCCCTGATATTATGATTGATATTGATAGGAGCCTTGAACTGCAGCTGTTTCTGCCCGAAGAGCAGCAACTGGTTGCTTAGCTTGCCGGCCAGTTGGACGTTTTTGCGGACCGTCAACAGGGCCTGGTGCGTGGCATTGTTTTGTGTGACCCGCCGCAGGCAGAGGTCAAGATAGCCCATCACTACAGTCAGGCGATTGTTGATCTCATGGGCCATGCTGGCGGCGATCTGACCGACAGCCTCCATCTTCTGCGCCTGGAACAGTTGCTGCTGCGTGGCTGCAAGCTCTGCCTCGGCTTGCCTGCGTTCCCGCCGCACCGCGGCATCGCGAAGCTCACGTTCGATGGCGGGGTTGAGCCTGGCCAAATTGTCTTTGAGGATATAGTCGTGGGCTCCAGCCTTCATGGCCTCAACGGCAACGTCCTCGCCGATCTTTCCGGAGACTATGATAAAGGGGAGATCGAGCCCCCGTTCCTGCAAGAGCTTCAGCGCTGCCAGGCCGCTGAAGCGCGGCATGACGTAATCGGCGATCACCAGGTCCCATTCCTGCCTGCTCAACGCTTCGGCCATCGCTTCAGGAGTCTCCACCCGCGTGCAGATCGGATCATAGTTCCCCAGACCCAACTCATAGAGCAGCAGTTTGGCATCGGGGTCAGAGTCCTCTACCAACAATACCTTCAAGGATTTGCTCATTTTGAACTCCTCGCCGTAGGGATTCCTGTAACGGCAGCGACCATTACCCGAACCGGCATCACGCCAACCGCCTCGTTGCGCCGCCAGATCATCCGGCAGTTCCGGAATATACTGTGGATATTCGTTAACGCCGGCTGAATTCCTCCCATGATCGCATGAGCCTTCATCAGATGAAGATCCTGCCGCCCTCTCATTGACCAATTTTTTTTCGCTTCATATACTATATTGATTACCCAGCTATCAACAAGGGAGAAGGTGGTAGTTTTATGGCGTACATTCGGTTCATGCATGCAACTCCCGGCGGTGCTCATGTGGATCTCTATGCCGGTGGGAGAAGGATTGCTTCCAATGTTCCTTACGGTCGGTTAACCGATTACTACAACATTCCCGGAGGCACTCACGAGATCTCTCTGTATCCCGCAGGAAGACACGATCGTGCCATCATCAGCGGCAGTATAGAACTGACTCCGAATGGCTATTACACAATTGCCTCCAGCGGTTATCCTGCCAATGTCGCTCTCGTGCCTATCAGTGAACAGCCTCCGGCTGCCATGCCGGGAATGGCCTACATCAGGTTTGTGCACCTGTCGCCAAATGCTCCAAATGTGGATATAACCTTGCCGGACGGCACGGTGCTCTTCAGCAACATCGGGTATAACACGCGGACCGGTTACATCTCTGTGAACACCGGCAGCTACACGCTGCAGGTGGTCCCAACCGGAACCAATCAGGTTCTGCTGACCGTACCGGTTATGCTGGCCGGTGGAGGGGTGTATACCGTTTATGTTCTAGGCATGGTCGGAAGCAGCTCCAATCCCCTGCGGGTCGTTGTCAGCTAGGACAAGGGTTGGTTCTCCTTCCGTAACCAGAGGCGAGGAGCGCATCAAGCAAGAGTTGGACAACTCGGTCATGTCCAGCAACCTTCCAATGAACTGACTGCCATGGACACCGCCCTACCCGCCTCTGGCGGCAGCCCCGGCGTGCGCGGCGCGCACCTGTGGTGCTCACCGGACCTGAGGGGAGAGTGTGTGCCCGACCCGCTTCGCGGTACCCCGGTGCCCGGCCCGCCGGGGTACCCGCTTTAGCGGGTCGGGGTACCCCGGCGCGGGAACCCGGACGGTTCTGCGATGGGTTCAACACTCTGCCGGTGCCTGTGAAATAGGGCACCGGCCTTTTTGTGTTGTTCAAGAGCCGTCAAGAAGGCCAAACTCCAGACGCTGGTACCTTTTCTTCTGGGCGTAAAGTAAAGATACTCTCAAAAAAAACTTAATACTTTCAAATTTGGCAGGAATACGACGTAGCATAAAGAAAACATTGCAGTTGTACCTTTATCAACGAAAGGTTAATTCATGCCACGAAGAGCCGGAGAGCATTTTGATCAGCTTTCATATTCCCTCTATGCCCTGTCCTGAGGTTCTTGTGACGCTTGACCCATGTTTCCGAAAAGAGGGGGACAACACTTGAAGTCAAGGAGACCGATCATCATCATCCTGGTCATATTGCTGCTGGGCGGCATCGCCTGGTTAGCCTACCGCACCTTCTACACCGGCAGGACCGGGGCGATCCTGGCGACCGGCACCATCGAGGGCACCGAAGTCGACCTGAGCGCCAAGAACTCCGGCACAATCGAGACCCTGAGCGTCGACGAAGGGGATTCGGTGCGCACAGGGCCAGCTGGTGGCCGAGCTCTCCCGCAGCGACCTGGTCGCCCAGGCCGACCAGGCTGCCGTTGCCGTCACCGAGGCCCAGGCAAACCTGGACAACCTGGTCTCGGGGGCCAGGGAGCAGGAGATCGCTCAGGCTCAAGCCAACGTCAACATCGCCCAGATCAACTATAACAAGGCGGCAGACGACCTGGCCAAGCGGCAGCAGCTGTTCCAGCAAAACGCCGTCTCCCAGGACGAGTTGACCCAGTTCCAGGTGGCCGCCGACCTCGCCAAGAACCAGCTGGACTCGGCCCAGGCGGCGCTCAGCCTGCTGCAGGCCGGCAACCGCCCGGACGCCATCGCGGCTGCCCGGGACGAGGTGGAGCGCACCCAGGCGGTGCTCCAGTCCGCCCAGGCGGTGCTGAACGATTTAAAAGTGGTCTCCCCGATCGATGGCACCGTGATCACCAAGAACTACCAGCAGGGCGAGTTCGTCCAGATGGGTGCGCCGATCGTCACCCTGGTCAATCTTGACGATCTCTATATCATGGTCTACATCCCCACCGACCAGCTGCCCGGCATCAGGCTCGGGCAGGGGGTGCACTTCACTGTCAGCGGCCTGAACACGACCTTCCCGGGGACGGTGGAGGAGATCAACTCCCAGGGCGAGTTCACCCTGAAGACTATCCAGACCGAAGAGGAACGGGCGAACGTCGTCTTCGGCGTCAAGATCCTGATCAAACAATCCGGCGGCGTCCTGAAGCCCGGCATGCCGGCGGACGTCACCTTCGACTAAGGGACAAGGAGGGGCCATGATCAGGATCGAAAGCATCACCAAGTCCTTTGGAAGCAACATCGCCGTGAACGATGTCAACCTGGAGGTCAGGGAGCAGGAGATCTTCGGCCTGGTAGGGCCGGACGGCGCCGGCAAGACCACCCTGATGCGGATTGTCTGCGGCCTGATCACCCCCGATGCCGGCCAGGTCGTCTTGGCTGGCAGGAAGCAGACCGGCCAGGCAACCGAGGGGCTGGGGTACATGCCCCAGCGCTTCAGCCTGTACGGCGACCTGACAGTCCAGGAAAACATCGACTTCTTCGGCTCCATGTACCACCTGTCGAAAAAGACGATCAGGGAGCGCGCCGACGAGGTCTTCACCATCACCAAGCTGGCGCCCTTCGTCCACCGTTTTGCCGACAACCTGTCCGGCGGTATGAAACAGAAGCTGGCACTCACCTGTGCCCTGATCACCCGCCCGGACATCCTGGTGCTGGATGAGCCTACCTACGGAGTAGACCCGGAATCCCGCAAGGACTTCTGGATGGTCCTCTACCGCCTGAACCGTGAGGGCCGGACAATCCTGATCTCGACGCCTTACATGGACGAGGCCGAGCTCTGCGTCACGGTCGCCTTCATGAACCGCGGCCGCATCGCCGTGGTCGACTCTCCCCTCGCCCTGAAGCAGAGCTTTCCCTATCGCCTCCTGGAGGTCAGGGCCGACTCCAAAGAGCCCTCACTCTTCGACGGTTTGCCTGAAGTCCTGGAGGCATCGCTCTACGGCGACCGCTACCACCTGATGGCGGCCGACATCGACGCAGCCCGGCGGGCTGTTGTTGCACGCCTGGCCGCCAGGAACATCGAGGCCAGATCAATCGGGGAGATCCCGCCCTCGATGGAGGACGTCTTCGTCTACCTGGCCGAAAAGGAGGAGCCCGCATGACCGGGAGCCCGCAGGATGACCGCCAGTCGCCCTCCGGGCGCGGGCAGGGCCCGGATCTGGCGCCACCAGAGGTAGCAGTGGAGACTCGCGATCTCACCAGGCTCTTCGGCAGCTTCGCTGCGGTCGACCGGGTCACCATGCAGATCAACAAGGGGGAGGTCTGCGGATTCCTGGGGCCGAATGGGGCAGGCAAGACCACGGTGATCCGGATGCTCTGCGGCATCCTGGAGCCGACCTCCGGCAGCGGCACGGTGCTGGGATACGATATTTACAGCCAGAGCGAGCAGATCAAGCAACGCCTCGGCTACATGTCCCAGAAGTTCAGCCTCTACAATGACCTCTCCGTGCAGGAGAATCTGGCCTTCTATGCCGGCATCTACGGGCTGGCGCGCAGAGAGAGGGGGAGCCGCATAGAAGAGATGATCGCCATGGCCGGTCTGACCGGGCAGGAACGGGCGATCGTCGCCACCCTCAGCAGCGGCGGCAGACAGCGGCTCGCCCTGGGGTGCGCCATCATCAGCCGCCCGTCAATCGTTTTTCTGGACGAGCCGACCAGCGGGGTCGGCCCCATCGGGCGCCAGACCTTCTTTCAGATCATTCACCACCTGGCCGGCGAGGGTGTCCCGGTCATTGTCGCCACCCACTTCATGGACGAAGCCGAACGCTGCGGCAAGATCGCCTTCTTCTCCGGCGGGCGGCTGCTGGCCCTGGACGCCCCCGATCGACTGAAGGCAGTCTCCCTGGATGGTTACCTGGTGGAGATCGAGCTGCCTGACCCGATGGCCAGAATCGGCGGCATCGAGAGCCAGCCCTACGTCAAGGAGTGCAGCATGCATGGCGCGATGCTCCACGTGATCCTCAAACAGGAGTCTGACCTGGCCGCCCTGCAGGCTTTCACGGGCGCAGAGCCCAAGCCGGTCACGCCCAGCCTGGAGGATGTTTTTATAGCCCTGGCCAAGAAGAGCCGGAAAGCTGCTGAAGATGAGGGCGCTTTCGAGGGGGAGGCAGAAGCCGGCGTGTGAAGGTGCAAGATCGCTAGGACCCAGATGCAAATATACCTGTCCATAGCCATTCTCTATTTCAGAAAGAAGATCGCCTGATCGAACCGGTGAAGATCAGGGAAAGATCGGGCAAATCGAGACATTGGAAGGAAGGGCGGCAGCCCATGGATGCTCCGTTGATGCGGCTGGATCAGGTGACTAAAACCTACTGTTTGGGCGAGGTATCAGTCGAGGCCCTGAAAGCCACCTCACTGGAGATAATGGCGGGTGAGCTCTTGGTGATCCTAGGTCCCAGCGGCTCCGGCAAGAGCACCCTGTTGAACATCATGGGGGGGATGGACCTGCCCACCGGGGGAGAGGTCTACTTCAACGGCCGGAACCTCAGCCGGGCCAGCGAGGCCCAGCTCACCCTCTACCGCCGCAACGAGATCGGGTTCGTGTTCCAGTTCTTCAACCTCATCCCCGATCTCACCGCCGGGGAGAACGTGGAACTGGCGGCCAATCTGGTCGAGCACCCGCTCTCAGTGGCGGAGGTGCTGAACGATGTGGACATGACCGGCCGCAGCGATCGCTTCCCGTCGCAGATGAGCGGCGGGGAACAGCAGCGTGTCTCCATCGCCCGGGCGGTGGTCAAGAACCCGCGCCTGCTGCTCTGCGACGAGCCCACCGGCTCCCTGGACTTTCTGACCGGCCGGCTGATCCTGGAGCTGCTGGCCAAGATCAACCGGAAACAGGGCAGCACCGTGGTCATCGTCACCCACAACGCCGCCATCGCTGCCATGGCCAACCGGGTGGTGCGCATGAGCAGCGGCAGCGTGGCGGGGATCACCTTGAACGACTCCCCGGCGCCGCCGGAAAGGATCGAATGGTGATGGGCGTACTGACCAGGAAGCTGTGGCGGAACATCGTCAGCACCCGGGGCCAGTTTCTGGCCGTGGCCGCCGTGATGGCGCTGGGCGTCGCCTTCTACGTCTCCATGACCACCGCCTATGCCAACCTCGAGCGGGCACAGCAGGACTTTTACCAGCAGGATAACTTTGCCGATTATTACTTTCAGGCGGTCCAGGCACCGGAGTCGATCACCAGGCAGATCGCGCTCGTGCCGGGCGTGATCGCGGCCACCGGGCGCATCCAGGAGGATGTGCCGGTGATTAAGGCGGACGGGTCGCGGGCGGATGCCCGCCTGACCAGCTTCCCCCTGCCGATGACCGGAGCGGTCAACCGCCTCAGCCTGCTGAGCGGGCGGCTGTTCGACGAGTATCCCCAGGGCGGACGGGTGGAAGTGCTGCTGGACCCCGGCTATGCCGCCGCCAACCACCTGGCGCCCGGGGATACGGTTAATATCATCGCCGCCGGACGGGAGATCCCCCTGACCGTGGTGGGCACCGCCACCAGCCCCGAGTTTGTCTACCCGATCAAGGACGCCGCCAGCCTGCTCCCGGATCCGTTGCATTTTGGCATCTTCATGATCCCCACCAACCAGGCCCAGGATATCCTGGGCCTGGACGGTCAGATCAACCAGGTGGTGGTCAGGCTGGCGCCCGGCGCCGATCAGGAGGAGATCGCCGCCCGGATCGAGTCGGTCCTGCAGCCTTACGGCAACCTGGCCAGCTACCCCCGCAGCCAGCAGTCCAGCAACTCCGTGCTGCAGTCGAAGATCGACTCGATCAGGACTCTCGCCAATTTTCTGCCCGCCGTTTTCCTGGGGATAGCCGCCCTGATCCAGTTCATCATGCTCGGCCGGATGATCAGGGCGCAGCGGACGCAGATCGGCGTCATGAAGGCCCTGGGATACGGGGATCTGCAGATCATGCTGCACTACACCGGCTATGCCCTGCTGATCGGCCTCCTGGGAGCGGTGCTCGGCATCGGGCTGGGGCTGGCGATGGCCTCCGCCGTCTCCGCCATCTATGCCCAGTACTTCAACCTGCCCCAGGCGATCGGGGGTTTCAACAGCGCCCGCATCATCGACGGGTTCATCCTGAGCCTGGGAGTCGCCGCCGCAGCAGGTCTCTGGGCGGCCCGGGGCGCGGCCGCCATCAGGCCGGCGGAATCCTTGCAGGCCGAGGCGCCCCTCAGCGCCCGCAGGGTGGCCCTCGAGGCCTGGCCCTGGCTGTGGAACCGGTTGGATGCTGCCTGGAGGATCAGCCTGCGCACCGTGAACCGCAACCGGGTGCGGGCGGCGGTCACCCTGCTCGGAGTCATTTTCGCAGTCAGCCTGATCGTGGTCTCCTTCTTTGCGAAGGACACTATCGAATACCTGTTTACCCAATACTTCAACCAGGATCTGAACTACGACTACCTCGTCACCTTTACCAGGCCGGTCAGGCAGGAAGAACTGCTGAACATCTCCCGCATCGGCGGAGTGTACCGGGTGGAGCCGGTGTTCAACCTGCCGGTGAAGTTCTTTCTGAACGGCCGGGAGCAGGATTCGGCGATCGTGGGCCTGCCGCCGGGCGACCATGCAGCGGATCTTCAACCCCGCCGGCCTGCAGTTATACCTGCCCCCGGCAGGGCTGTTCCTCGACGGCAACACCGCCGGCAAGCTCGGCGCCGGGGTGGGCGACGCGGTGCAGGTGGAGAGCATTCTGGGCCTGGGGCCGCCCCACCTGGCCAGCATCAGGGTAGTCGGGATCAGCAAGCAGCTGATCGGGTACGAATCCTTCGCCAGCCTGAACCAGGTGAACAGCATTTTAACAGAGGGCGGCCTGGTCTCCGGGGCGATGCTGCGGGTGGACCCGGGCCGGGCTGCCGGCGTCCAGGCGGCGCTGGACGCCATGACCAACGTGGCCGATATAGAAAGCCGCCAGCAGCAGCGTGATGCGTACAGCTCCGAGTTGAACTACATCTACTCCATCGTGTTCATCATGAGCATGTTTGCATTCGTACTGGGCTTTACCATCATCTACAACGCCTCGGTGATCAGCTTTTCTGAGCGCAGGAGGGAGCTGGCCTCGCTGCGCGTGATCGGATTCACCCCGCAGGAGATCGCCGCGCTGCTGCTGAGAGAGAACCTGCTGCAGACGCTGCTGGGGATCGCGATCGGGCTGCCCTTCGGGCGCTACCTGTCTGATTCATACGCCGCCAAGGCCAGCACCGACCTGTTCACCTTACAGGTGGTGATCTACCCGTCTACCTATATCATCGCAGCCCTGGGCGGCATGCTCTTCATCTACATCGCCCACCGGCTGGCGGTCCGGAACGTGCAGAGCCTGGACCTGGTGGAGGTCCTCAAAACCAGAGACTGATATGAACGAGACCCGTCAAGCCCCCGTTCGTATCTCAGGTGGAAAAAGGGATTAGTCCGGCTCTTTCGACGGTTGGCAATCTGATATTCGCGGGTTGGTTCCGCACTTTATGCCTCCGACAGGGAGCTGTCTCTAACTAGGGTCGCGTATTAGGCTAGTCAGCCTGGCGCATAGTCTTTGTCGAGAGTTCTCCCTATTCCGGCGCCGGACTTTGGCACCCTTAATTCCAACTAAGAAACCAAACCTACTAAACCTAATCATACTTGCTGATAAGTAAGCCGTTTATCGGAGCGAAGCGGAGACCCTTGAACTGGAGTGGCAGGCTGTGTTAGCCTGGCCGGCAAGGGATATGGTTTCAGGCCACATCCCGCTATCCCTTGGAAATACAGCCTGCAGAGGCTCCAGGTCAAGGGCGGCGCATTGATGCTCTCACGTTACATTATCTTTTGCTTATGCCGTAAGAAGCGCTGATATCGTTTCCACCTTACATGCTATTGACCAGATAAAGCCTAACAGTTCTCTTGCTACAGCGGTAGTTACAACGGGGCTGGGCTTGCCCTTGAAAAGGAGTTTCATGTACTTGCGATGCAGGCGGTCTTGTGCTTTCCAGGCGATGGCCTGCACCTCCGGATCCTGTCCTTGCTGACGCTTTCTCAGGGCTGCCTTGAGTGCCGGCGGATGACGGTATGCCCAGGCAGATTCCACCACGATTCTCCTAACATGGGAGTTGCCCGTCTTAGTGATCGCCCCCTGTCGCCTGTTTGGTCCGCTGGAGCCCTCGCAGGGGGTGACCCCTGTAAAAGCCATCAACTGACGAGGACTTTGAAACCTGGAGAACTTTCCGATCTCAGAGACCAGGGTAACAGCAGTAACCTCTGCCACGCCGCGGAGGGCTTGCAGAGCCTGGATCACAGGAGCGTGGATACTTTCTACGGCCTGTTCGTGGATCTCCTTTTCAAGTCTTTCGATGCGCCCGGTAATCTCATCGATGGCGTGCAGGTACTCCTGGAAGGTTACCCTGGAGGCGCTGTTTTCAAATTTCAAGCTGTCCAGCCACTGGCGATGTGCACAACTCCAGTTCTTGACTCCCTTGGCTGGACGGATTTCGTGGCGTAGGAGGAATTTTGAAAGCCTATGTCTTGCCCGGAGCAGATCTTCTTTCGCATCCTCACGTGCCCTGACCAGATCCCGGAGCGCCTCGTCGTCCTCGGCGGGTGTCCAGACGGGGGTCAACTCGCCTGCCCTGAGGAGTTGCGCCAGCTTCCTGGCATCCCTGCGGTCAGTCTTCACCCTGTCTCCAGGTTTGGTCGGGACCAGGCTAGGTGCTACCACGACGCACTCGATTCCCAGCCGAGTAATCCAGCGGCAGAGGCTGTATCCTGTCGGGCCCGCCTCATAGCATACCTGAAGCTTTTCAGGGGAACCGAGCCTGGACATCAGTTTTCTCACCGCCTCTCTCGAGTTTTCGATCTTGCCCCAGTCACGGGCGGGCTGCCGGCCAGAGTCGGCAACAGCAACAGCGATGGTTTCTTTGTGAACATCGAGACCGACATACTTTGTGTTATAATTCGTGGCAACCGGCTCCTTTCGCATGTAGCTCTGTATTTGTGGTCATACGCTACAAGTATAACCTACGGCTTGCGAAACGGGGTCGGTCTCGTTCATCATAACTAGGGAGTGTGTGCGCATGAAGCTGAATGTCAGGATATATTGGGGGATCGGAGCGCTGGTGGTGGTCGCCCTCGCCGGATGGGCCTATCTAGCCGGCGGCACTGCAGTGGAGACGGTGACGGTGCAGCGCGGTACCATCATCAGGGCGGTCTCGGACACCGGCTACGTCCAACCCGTCACCGGCTTCGACATCGACGCCATCCAGAACGGCAGGGTGCTGCAGGTTCCCGTAGCGGTCGGCGATGCCGTACAGCAGGGTCAGACGCTGCTGGTCATGGATGATCCGGATCTGGACGTGCAGCTGAGCGAGACGGCCTCCCAGTTGGCGCAGGCAACGGCCGGGCTCGCCGCGGCCGAGGCCGCCCTAGAAACCGCCAACCTGCAACTGGCGGACAGCCAGAGCAACTTTGACCGGTACCAGCAGCTCTATAACAGCGGGGCCGCCTCCCAGTCCGACTACAACAAAGCGCTCCTGGCCCTGAATACCGCCCAGCAGACAGTGGCAGGACAGGCAGCCGATCTGGCCACCGACCGCGCCCAGGTGAGCGGTCTGCAGCAGACACTGGGCCAGCAGCAGGCCGAACAGGCTCAGTTGACGGTGGCCAGCCCTGTTGACGGCGTCATCCTCAGCCTGCCTGTCAAAGTGCAGCAGGTGGTGCTGCAGGGTGCGACCCTGGTCAGTCTGTCAGCGGCGCCCGGCCAGCTGGAGGTCAGGGCGGACATCCTGAGCGACGACATGGCCGATGTCAGGGTGGGACAGACGGTGGGCATCACCGCTCCGTTGCTCGGGACGAACACCCTCACCGGAACGGTCGAGCAGATCTACCCCCAGGCCGAGGAGGAGCAGTCGGCCCTGGGCGTGGTGCAGCGCAGGGTGCCGGTGATCATCACCCTGCCGGAGCCGCAGCAGTTGCAGTCCGGGTACGAGGTGCAGGTGGCCATCCAGACTGCCACCAGCCGGAACGTGCCGGTGGTTCCGGTAGAGTCGGTGCGCACCGATGCCGCCGGAAAGCAGGTGGTGCTGCTGGTGTCGCGGGGCAGAGTCTACAGCCGGGCCGTCCAGACCGGCATCAGTGACAGTCAGAACATCGAGATCACCTCGGGCCTGCAACCGGGCGATGTCATCGTCATGGACAGCAGCCTGAGCCTCTCCGACGGGGCGCGGGTCAAGCCGGAATCCTGATTATGGATGAATCATATGGAGCTAAGAACAAATTGACGGCACGTCAAATTCTCTACAATTTGTTCCGCTTGATCCGTCTTTAGATCCGGTAGGCATAAACGGCTCCGCTTCATCCCGGTCTTGCCTGACGGCGATCGCTGCACAGCGGCACATCTTCCCCAAGAGGCCGCTCTGCTTCCTGCCTCATCCTCAGTTTACAGCGGTTCTCAGAGCGGGTAGTCGGGCATATAAGAGAAGAGACATGCCCTGAACCCATACCCGTTGTTAGAGAACCCGGAGGCTGGCGATGGACCGCATCCACCTGGTGGCGCTCCTGACTGCCCTTATCCACCTGACCGATACCCTGTTCTACCCGGTGCGTCTCTCCGGGGTGAGAACGCGCCGGCTGGTTACGGCAATTTCTCTCTATCAGTTGATCGCTTTATTGGCCGGGGTGGCCAACATGGTCCAGGCCCCCTGCTGTCCGCCGTCGTCGAACAGGCGATCAACGCCGGACAGGTTAACTACCAGGCACATCTGCAGTACCTGCTGGGAGGCATCAGACTGATCATCCTGGCTGGTTCGGCAGGCACCGTTGCCGCCATTATGATCGCCCCCATCTTTATCTTTTTCATGGGCCGGGCGATCTTCATCTACGAGCGGACAGGCTCCCTCCTCCGGCTGTTGCTGACGCCGTTTTCCCCGGCCCGGATCGCGCGGCTGGCCGGGGAGCTGGCCGCTGCCCTCGCCCGGCGGCGCCGGCGGACCAGCCGCCGCTCGCTATTGTGTCCGGGGCGGCAGGCGCTGGCTGACCTGCTGCTCAGGGGTAGACCGCTGCCGATCGGGCTGTTTCTGGTGCACATCATAGTGGTCTCCATCTGGACGAACGCCGTACTGGCCGCCCTCTATGCAGGGGCACTGCTGCCTTCCTACCGCTCCACCGCCAGCCTGCTGTCCGGCATCGTCAACGGCGTTGCCGCCGTGCTGGCCACCTTTCTGATCGACCCGGTGACTGCAGTGATCACAGATCAGGCCTTACAGGGCCTGCGTGACGAGCGGGACATCACTTCCTTGACATACTGGTTGATGTTCACCCGCCTGCTCGGCACTCTCCTGGCCCAGCTGGTCTTCATCCCGACTTCCCACCTGGTGATACTGCTGACCCACATGATGACCTGACCTCCTGGACCCTGCAGGAAAGCGCATACCTGCGGCGAAGTACAACCATCGTGAGGAGGCCCGATCCTTGGCGGCTGAAATCCTGATAGGCACTTCCGGCTATTCCTACGACGACTGGCGCGGCCCTTTTTATCCACTGCGGTTGAAGCGCGGCGACATGCTGGAGTTCTATGCCCGGGAGTTCCGGTTTACCGAGATCAACTCTACCTACTACTGTCTGCCCGCGGAGAAGAGCATGGCCCGGCTGGCTGCGAAGACGGCGCCTGACTTCGTTTTTACTGTCAAGGCCTTCAAGTCCCTGACCCACGGGCGCCAGGGCAGCGTTGCTTCGGACGCCGGCAAGCTACGCTTCTCACTGGAGCCGCTGCTGGCGGCGGGCAAGCTGGGAGCGGTGCTGCTGCAGTTCCCATACTCATTCAAACACAGCGCTGAAAACAGCGATTACCTGGCCTGGCTTGCCGAACTGCTGCAGGGGCTGCCGGCGGCCGTCGAATTCCGGCATTCCAGTTGGGAGCAGCCGCCGGTGTGGACGTTCTTGAGGAAGCTGGGCCTGGCCTGGGTGGCCGTTGACGAGCCCAGGCTCAGAGGGCTGGTGGGTGGTTCTGCCGAACTGACGGCCAGCTTTGGCTATATCCGCTTCCACGGCCGCAACGCCGGGAACTGGTGGCGGCATGAGCAGGCCTATGAACGCTACAACTATCTCTACCGGGTATCCGAGCTGGAGGAGTGGGTGCCCCGCATCCGCAGCCTCGCCCAGGGGGCGGAGCGCCTCTTTATCACCTTCAACAACCACTACCAGGGACAGTCCGTCGCCAACGCACGGATGATGCAGATGATCCTTAATCCCGATTAAGCGGGGATAGTTCACAAACCGCAAGATTTTTTCTTGCACTTTGACTGATGATGGCCTATACTTGGATATGTTAAAGTCTGTGAAGGAGAAAAGTAAGCCGGGGTCCAACCCTTCAGGGAGGGAGCGCCGTTGACTGCGAGCGTTCCCGGGACATGGCCGGTTGAAGTTCACTCCGGAGACGCCGTTTGAAACCGCTACAGCGGCAAGTAGAACCGGCCGCAGACTCCCGGCGTTACATGGGGAGAGGGTATCGGAACTCGTTCCTGTACCCGGCAGTGAGCGAGCCCGAAAGTGCCGTCGGTGATTCTCCGATGAAAAGGCGCTGAAAGGGCTAACCAGGGTGGTAACGCGGCAGGCATGGCCTCTCGTCCCTTCAGGGCGAGGGGTTTTTTGTTCGGCAGCGCTGCAGCCGGATCAAGCCGGGCGGGATCGGGCATCCCCGTACCTTGCATCGAGGGGGCCGTGTAATCGGCCAACCAGGGTGGTACCGCGGAAGCTCGCTGCTTTTCGTCCCTGCAGGGGATAGCAGCGGGCCTTTTTAGTTTCCCTGTTTTGCGTATCTGAATCTTTCTTATCCAACGTCAATATGTCAAGGCAGGACGGAGCGCCAGAGAAGCGGGTGCATACGCCTGCCACCGAAGGAGGGTCAAAAAATGGTCGTGGTGATGAAGCTGACAGCGGGAGAGGCGGAGGTGGAGGCGGTGCGGCAGCGCCTTGAGCAGTCCGGTTTCCAGGTGCATTTCATCCATGGTGTGAAGCGCCTGGTGATGGGGGCGGTTGGCGAGGGCAAGACGTCACCCGGGGCTCTTGGCCTGGAGGCTATGCCGGGTGTGGAAAAGGTTGTGCCGATCATGAAGCCATACAAGCTGGTCAGCCTGGAGGCCGCGTGAGGACGGGAGCCAGGTGCGGGCCAAAGACGCCGTCATTGGTGGGCACAAGCTGGTGGTGATCGCCGGGCCCTGTGCGGTGGAGAGCAGGGAGCAGTTGTTGGAAGCGGCGCGCCGGGTTAAACAGGCCGGGGCCGGGCTGCTGCGCGGCGGCGCCTTCAAGCCCCGCACATCGCCCTACAGCTTTCAAGGCCTGGCAGAACGATGGCTTGAAGCTCCTGGCCGAGGTCTCGGATGAGACCGGGCTGCCGATCGTGACCGAGGTGATCGACCAGCGCGACCTGACCTAGCCTTGGAATATGTGGACATGGTGCAGATAGGCACGCGGAACATGCAAAACTTCCGCCTGCTGCGCATGGTCGGGCGCTCGGGAAAGCCGGTCATGCTCAAGCGCGGCATCTCCGCCACCATCGAGGAGTGGCTGATGGCCGCCGAATATATCGTGCAGAGGGCAACCGACATCGTGCTCTGCGAGCGCGGCATCCGCACCTTCGAGAAGGCCACCCGCAACACGCTGGACATTAGCGCCGTTCCGCTGGTAAAGCGCCTCAGCCACCTGCCGGTGATCGTGGATCCCAGCCATGCTACCGGGATCAGGAGCCTGGTGGCTCCGATGGCCCGGGCAGCGGTGGCTGCCGGTGCGGACGGCCTGCTGATCGAGGTGCACCCGGATCCGGCCAACGCCCTGAGCGATGGCCCCCAGTCCCTGTCTCCCGCCGAATTCGACCGCCTGATGAATGAGGTCCGGGCGGTGGCCGCGGCGGTCGGGCGTCTGATGTGAGGAGGAATTTGAGATGGCAGAGTCGCAACATCAAACAGCAGAGTTGCAGTACAGGATCGGATATCTGGGCCCGCGGGGAACTTTCTCGGAACAGGCAGCGCTGCTGTACCTGGGGGACCGGCAGGGAGAGTGCGTGGCCTGCACCTCCCTGGAGCAGGTGCTGGGCCTGGTGTCAGGCGGTCGATTTGACGAGGGGATTGTTCCGGTTGAAAACTCCTCCGAGGGCGCAGTCGGCGTTGTTCTGGATTTGTTGGCCCTGCACTTCGACCTGGCGGTGCGCTTTGAGTTGGTGCTCCCGGTGTCTCACTGCCTGATGGCCCGTCCGGGCTTGACACTGCAGCAGGTGGAACGGGTGCTGTCGCATTCACAGGTTCTGGCGCAATGCCGCGGCTTTCTGCAGCAGCGGCTTCCGTGGGCGCAGACTGTCGAGTGTTCGAGCACGGCAGCTGCGGCGCAACAGGTGGCGGAATGCCCCAGCCCCTGGGCGGTGCTCGGCCCGGCAGTCGCAGCAGATAATTACGGCTTGGCAGTGCTGGAGGATGAGACGCACGACTTTCCCGAAAACTCGACCCGCTTCTGGGTTGTAGGAAGGGAACCGCTCGCCGCTCCTGCAACCGGCGACCTGGCCGGCGTCAAGACGTCCATCGTCTTCATCATCAAGGACCGGCCCGGGGCGCTGTATCACATCCTGGGTGAATTTGCGCGGCGCAATCTCAATTTGACTCGCATCGAGTCGCGGCCGGCTAAAAAGAAGCTGGGGGATTACCTGTTCTTCATCGACTTTATCGGCTCCACCCGCCTGCAGACGGTGCAGGATGCCCTGGCCGGAGTAGGCTTCCGCACCGTGTTTCTCAAGGTGCTGGGGTCCTGCCCCTGCCTTTCCACAATGGAATCTTGACAGCGTTCACGACAGGAATCTGTTGACTCTGATCCGGATTGTCCGGTATAATTGTTGCAAATTCAAAACTGTATCAATGACAACAGAGCGCTGTTCAAAGGCTAGGAACGGGAAAAGTAGGTGCTTGCTCCCCCAGGGAGGAACCGCCGTGACTGGAAGCGGTTCCGGTCAAGAAGCGCCGAAAGTGCGCCCGGGAGCCGGGGCGTTGAAAAAAAGTAGACGCCGACGGCGGCAGCCGTTAAATGCATCGAGCGGGGCTCAAGCAGCCCAAGCAGAGTGGAACCGCGGAAGTAAAAATCTTTCGCCTCTCAAGGAGGCGAAAGATTTTTGTTCGGGTTGAGCCGCCATCGTTTGTGTGAAACCGTTGATAAGGGGAAGGCCTTGCTCGCCTGAACCTGGTTGATATCGTTGCTGTCTGTTTCGGTTCTTGCTGGTTGTGGCCTCGTTGCGCGCAGGCGGTTGCAGCCGAAATGAATATTAAACAAGCATCTGGGAGGCGAAGGGGACATGGGCGTCATCTCCAGGCTAAAGCAGGATGTTCAGGCTATCATGGAACGGGATCCGGCAGCGAAGAGCGTGCTGGAAGTAGTGCTTTGCTACCCCAGCTTCCACGCCATCATCATGCACCGGATCGCTCACTGGCTCTATCTAAGGAAGATGGTCCTAATGCCGCGGCTCCTGTCTCAGTGGAACCGGTTTATCACCGGGATCGAGATCCATCCGGGAGCGGTTATCGGGGAGGGGCTCTTCATCGACCACGGCAGCGGCGTGGTTATCGGTGAGACAACAGAGATCGGGGACAACGTCACCATTTACCAGGGAGTGACCCTGGGGGGGACCGGCAAGGAGAAAGGCAAGCGGCATCCGACTCTCGGCAATAACGTGGTTGTCAGCACCGGGGCGAAGGTGCTCGGTTCCTTCACGGTCGGAGACGATGTCAAGATCGGGGCGAATGCAGTGGTACTGCGGAACATACCTCCCAACTGCACGGTGGTGGGCGTACCCGGCAGGATCGTCGTTCGTGAAGGGCGCAGGATTGCTGACGCCGAGCCGCCGGATGCCATCGACCTGCAGCACCACCAGTTGCCAGACCCGATCGGAGAGATGATCATCTGCCTGCAGCGCAAGATCGCCCGTTTGGAAAATCGGATTGAAGAATTGGAGTGTGTTAAAGATGGATCTAAAGGTCTACAATACGCTGACGAGGAAAAAAGAGCAGTTTGTACCGAAGCAACCGCACTATGTCGGGATGTATGTGTGCGGGCCGACGACCTATAACTTCATCCATCTAGGCAATGCCCGCGCCCTGGTGGTGTTTGATACCATCAGGCGATATCTGATCTACCGGGGCTTCCATGTCAGATACATTCAAAATTTCACCGATATCGATGACAAGATTATCAACAGGGCGGCAGAGGAGGGGGACGACCCCGCAGCGCTGGCAGCCCGATACACCCGGGAGTACTTCCGGGACGCGGATGCCCTCCGCGTGCTGCGTGCCGACGTGCACCCCAAGGCTACCGAGCACATCGGCGAGATGCAGGAAATGGTGAGTGGCCTGCTGGCAAAGCAGTTCGCCTATGTCGTGGACGGGGACGTCTACTTCTCGGTGCGCGAGTTTCCGGGCTACGGCAAACTCTCCGGGCGCACCCTGGAGGAGATGCTGGCCGGGGCGCGGGTGGAGGTGGACGAGCGCAAGCAGGACCCGTTGGACTTCGCCCTCTGGAAGAAGGCCAAGCCCGGCGAACCCTATTGGGACAGCCCCTGGGGTGCCGGCCGCCCGGGTTGGCATCTGGAATGCTCTGTGATGTCCACCAAGTATCTGGGATTCGGGTTCGACATTCACGGCGGAGGCAGCGATCTGATCTTCCCCCATCATGAAAACGAGATCGCCCAGGCTGAGGCCTGTGCGGGGGATGCTCCCTTTGCCAACTACTGGCTGCACAACGGCTTTGTGACGGTAAACGAGGAGAAGATGTCCAAGTCTCGGGGCAACTTTTTCATCGTCCGGGACCTGCTCCGGGAGTGGCCGCCGGAGGTGCTGCGCTTCTTCCTGCTCTCGACCCATTACCGCAGCCCGATGGATTACTGCAGCGAGAATCTGGAGGCGGCGCGCCGCAGCTATAGCCGGTTGCGCAACACCCTGGAACTGATCGACGAGGTCACGAGCGGACAGGAGGCAGCGCCCTTAGGGACGCTGTCGCATGATACCGGCGAGTTTCGGCATCTGGTGCTGTCCCGGGTGGATGAGTTCGAGCAAGCCATGGACGACGACTTCAACACCGCTCTAGCTCTGTCCGCCCTGTTCAACCTGGGCCGGGAAATAAACGCCTACATCAACCGCGATGATTTTGCCAGGGAACCGGGAGCGCTGCCAGTACTGATCCACACCCGCCGCTACTTCGCATCACTGCTGGACGTGCTGGGGTTGCTGCCCGGCGAGAGCCGGGAACTGGACGAGGATTACGCTGCGGCGCTGTTGCGGATCGTAGACAGCCTGCCAATGGAAGACCGGAAGTTTCTGCAAGGAGACCTGTCCCAGGAGCCCGCATCTTTGCTTGACTCCTTGCTGCAGGCCCGGGAGTCCGCCCGGAGCCAGAAAAATTACAGCCTGGCTGACCGGCTGCGTACCGAACTGGGCGAGATCGGGATTATCCTGGAGGATACGCCGCGCGGCGTGCGCTGGCGCCTGGTCTGAAAGCCGGCGAACTTGCCAGTGATGCCTGTATCCTTTTCCATGCTTTTTCTGAAAACCTTTCCCATGTGCTTTCCAATCGATGTTCCAATCTTCCGCCCACTTTGCAAATAAGTTTCATGAAACTGCCGGCGCTAATCCCGCAATTATTGCTTGCCGCATCGAACATATGATTGTATCAGGGGGTGATCTGTGGTATAATCAGGCGTGGTAGACACGAATACATCGAGAAGGAAGCCCTTGCCAAGTCAGGGGTGACCACAAATCTTAGCCGCATGGCCCCTGCCTTTAGCCAGGGGGAGGATTCAGAAGGGCTGGTGAGCAGCTTGCACGTGGAGTTGGTGGCCCATACACCGGAACCGGAGACGACGGTCGCCCTGGCGGCACGCCTCTGCTATTCCGCCCGCGGCGTCACCGAGCTGAAAGACAACCTGAGCCGCAGCGAGGTGGAAGCGCTGCTGCAGCACCTGGTGGCGGTGGGGCACCTCTCCCCTGCCGAGCACGCAAACTTCACCTTTGCCGTGGAGGGGGTCAGCCGGGCGCTGTCGCACCAGTTGGTGCGCCACCGGATCGCATCCTATTCCCAGAAGTCCCAGCGTTATGTCGACGAGAGGAATTTTTCCTACATCACGCCGCCGTCGATCGCCGCCAACCCGGAGGCCGCGGCGGTGTTTCACGAGCAAATCGCCAGGCTGCATGATGCTTACCGGGAGTTGGCCCTGGTGGTGCCCAGGGAGGATGCCCGCTACCTGCTGCCGAACGCTGCGGAAACGCAGCTCATATGCACGTTCAATGCCCGCTCGCTGCTCAATTTTTTTAAATTGCGCTGCTGCCGGCGCGCCCAATGGGAGATACGGGAATTGGCATATGCCATGAGAGATGAGGTGCGCCGGGTGGCGCCGGTGCTGTTTGCCCTGGCGGGCCCCTCCTGCGAGACCGAGGGGATCTGCTGGGAGGGTGAATTCTCATGCGGGGAAGCGGATGACGTTAGGCGCCGGGAGGCAGGAATAGGCCAGGAGAAGTCAGATGATAAGATAATGTGAGGGCTTTGACACCGGAATGGTCATGAAGGATGCTCATCTTTAACTGGCGCGGAAAGCCCCGCTCCTTCTTTCGTAGATTAATGGGAAACAGTAGTTAAGAAATAGGGTATACGTTTTTTTTTCATTCCGGCACCCTGCCGGATCCTACACCCCTCAGCCGCCGCCGTTAAAACCGACGGTCACTTTGCCACCGTCCACGATTACAGGTACTTTTCGGACTCCGGCCAGCCTTACCAGCTCATCAATTTTTTCCGGATTGTTCGACACATTGATTTCGGTAAATGCCAGACCCTGTTTTTCAAATGATTCCCTTGCTGCCTTGCAGTAAGGACAGCCATTTTTGGTATAGATGGTCACGGCCATATCGAATCCCTCCTCTGTGCGGAGAAATGCCATATCTTATAGCGTTCGAAGTCAGGCGCCGGGAGGGCATGATCGGCTCACCAGGCATCCGTAGAAGGAAGCACCAGGGACCTGCTCAGAAGCACCCGAGGGCGCAGCCTTTTATTTTAATCCCCAGCTGATTGCAGGCTTCTCCGATGACGCCGGGATCAACCCCCAGCTTGTCGGCAAGTTCTCTTGCTGCGGGACAGTCGATGCGGCCTTCGAGGGCGGCCTTCAAAACCGCATCTTTAACTCGCGGTTCCACTTCTACACTGGAATCTGTTCGCTCTTTGCGCATCTTATCTTCCTCCTCTTCTTGATGGGGTGAACGTCGTCACGCAGTGAAAATGTAAGTCAATTCATTTGATTACTTTCTAGAGTTCATATATATTTCCTTCCTAAGCCTGCTGCCGGCAAAGGATAAATGGTTTCGAACATGAGCGCGTTAACCATTTGCACAAAAGCCGGAAAGCTCCCATGTTGTTTGATAGGCATGCCGCGCCTCGATCATCCTGCAGACCCTTCCCCTCTTGTAAACAGTCAGATACAATAGTCCTAGTACGAAAACAAGCAAAATGAGACGTCCGATTTATAAAACCACCGCGAGAATACCAATCTCCTCAGGGGATTGGGATGAGAGCGCCGTCTTGGATTGCATCGAACACGTTTTCGTGGTACAATATAACAAAGTGAGAAGATTGATCAGGACATTCAAGTTCAGGCTCTATCCCACAAAAAAAGAAGTGCTAGCTGATGGACGAGACGATCTGGGGCCGAAACGCCGTATGGGAGGCCCTGCGATCCGGGTGTCAGGTCAACAAGATCCTGATAGCGAAGGGCGCTCATGGCAAGGTGCGGGAGATCGTCGACCGCGCCCGGGAGGCCCGGGTGCCGGTGCAGGTAGTAGATCGTGAGGCGCTGGACAGTATCACGAACAGCACCGGCCACCAGGGGGTCGCCGCCTACTTGAGCCCCAAGGCGTATGTGGCGCTTGAGCAGCTGCTGGCGCAGGCGGTCGGGCAGGAGTTTCCGTTGCTCCTGGTCCTGGCCGGCTGGGAGGATCCCCGGAACTTCGGCGCCATGATCCGCAGCGCCGAGGCTGCAGGAGCACATGGGGTGATCATCCCCGAGCGGCGAGCGGTCCCACTCACCGGCGTGGTGTCCAAGGCCGCCTCCGGTGCCTTGGAGCACCTGCCGATAAGCCGGGTGGGCAACCTGAGCCGCACGCTGGAGCAGCTGAAAAAGGACGGATTCTGGGTCGTCGGCGCCGCAGCCGGCGCTGAAAGAGTTTACTACGAGGCAGACCTGACCGGCTCCCTGGCCTTTGTGATCGGCGGAGAGGCCAAAGGCCTCGGCCATCTGGAAGAGAACTGCGACCTGTTGGTGAGCATTCCCATGCACGGGCGGATCAGCTCATTGAATGCCGCGGTGGCGGGCTCGGTCCTGTTGTTCGAAACGTTGCGGCAGCGGGCTAAAGTACCGCCAAGGTGAGCCTCGGAACCTGCCGGAACCGGTGCCTTGGCATGGAGGAGAAGGATGGGACAGGCTGTTGCCGCTTCGGCGGAAGAACCTCGACAGCTGCTTGCCGGACGGAGCGAGGGGCATTTTGGAGCAATGGCAGGCAGAGGATGCGTCGAAAAAATGCCTCAAAGATACGCCTGCGCAAAAAATGCCTCAAAGATACGCCTTGACATTCATCTCTGCTTTACGTATAATTTTTTTGTGCGGACAAGCCAATAATCCCGATCTTAAGCCTCATGCTTTCATATCATCCTACTGCTCTCCATCAACGCTATTTTACAGAGCGGAATCTACAACTGAATAGTTTATGCACACATAAAAATGCTAACGGAGGCGATGTTGACACAATGAGTAGTCTCGCGCAGCAGGAAATATTTGAATCATACCACTACATGCCGGACGAAGATGTTGTAGAACAAGCCAAAGATGGCGACGGAATTGCCGAGGAGCACCTGATCAACAAGTATAGGAACTTTGTTCGGGCCAAGGCAAGATCCTATTTCCTGATCGGCGCAGATCGCGAAGATATCATTCAAGAGGGAATGATCGGACTCTTCAAGGCGATCCGTGATTTCCGCTGTGATAAGCTCTCCTCCTTTAGGGCGTTTGCAGAATTGTGTATCACCAGACAGATTATCACTGCCATCAAAACGGCCACCCGCCAGAAGCACATACCCCTCAACTCTTACGTATCATTAAATAAGCCAATCTATGACGAGGACTCGGACCGCACGCTGCTGGACATCATATCCGGCACCACCATCAGCGACCCGGAGGAACTGATCATCAGCCGCGAGGAGTTTGTCGACATCGAGGAGAAGATGGGAGAGATCCTCAGCTCCTTGGAGTGGAAGGTGCTGATGTCCTACCTCGAGGGAAAGTCCTACCAGGAGATGGCCGGCGAGCTGAAGCGCCACGTGAAGTCGATCGACAACGCCCTGCAGCGGGTGAAGCGGAAACTGGAGCGTTATCTGGAGAAGCGTGAGCATTGAAGACCACCCCGGCCTTTCTGTTGCGGCCGGTGCGGCTTGATTTCCAAAGCGGGCCGATGTATAATACAATTTGTGCTTGAAGGAAGGCCGGCGTAGCTCAACTGGCAGAGCAGCTGATTTGTAATCAGCAGGTTAAGGGTTCGAGTCCCCTCGTCGGCTCCAGCTATTTGCAGGCACTTTTTGAAAAGCATATACCGGAGGGGTGCCCGAGTGGTTAAAGGGGGCGGACTGTAAATCCGTTGGCTCAGCCTACGAAGGTTCAAATCCTTCCCCCTCCACCATACACACCGCGGGGTGGAGCAGTTGGCAGCTCGTCGGGCTCATAACCCGAAGATTGCCGGAAAAGATTTTAACCCAGTTTAAGCATAATCCGTTAGCCCTCAAAAAGTCCTTTCAGGTACAACGGAATTCCTTCGCTGCTTACTTACACTACACAAGCAGAGGAGGGATTTTTCTATGTACTGTAAGGATTGCTTGGAAGAATTCTTAGCGCTCAAGCAAGCACAGGGGCTATCACCAAGAACGATTGGCGATTATCGGGGGATTATTGGCCGGTTTTTCAAGGAGCGCCCGGCAGATGCATTATCTATGTTGTGAAGAAGATACCAGAATATTAAAAGATATAGTCAAAGAAACTACTCAAGAAAATGAAGATATTTTTTACGATATATAGATATGTTATGATATTTTTAACACAAAAAAATGTATTAAGAGTTAGTTTCAGAAAAGGTGGCCCAAATCAAAATCATGAAGACTTATTTTATAACAATTGTCATCATCATAGCTGTTGTGTTGATCGCCGCGTGGTTCTTGAACGGAGGTGAGCATTTCAAAGACGCAGCATTGGTTTGTTATGGATTTGTGATTGGATGGCTGGCAGCATGGTTTGCAGCCCAATCCTTTTACAGGAAGAAGTGAATTTAATTTACTAACCTCGTGGCCAACCCCGAAACATTAGATTCCGAGGCGTTCATTTTTTTTCATAGCATCCCACCCTGGTCAATATGCCAAAGCTGTTCGAGCTGCAGATTGAGGAAACAGCCGATTCCAAAGAGAAGCGCCTTCTAATTCGACAAAAGAAATCGTTAAGTACCCAGAATAGTTTTAGATTACGAGGAGGAATGACGCTAATGGCTAATGAAGCCCCTAAGCGGTTTACTAAAATGGATGCGTTTAATCTCGTGCGCCAGTTGGAAATTGACCTGAATGAGATTGATATTGATGAGTTCACGGCGGGACTCAATGTGGAGTTGGAGCATGGCAGAGTGAACCCCAAGACTAATGTGACCAATGATGACCCGGTAATGACGGCTAAAATTGCCTGGGCGCATCTCAATGAAGTTAAGAATTACTATACGCTGCTCAGTGAGCATGTGGAGCAGGACGAAGATAATAATCCCAGTCAGTATAAGTAATTAGTATCTCATAATTCAACTCCTGCTTAATATGCCAGGAGTATGGATTAATGATTGGGGGAGGTGTTTGTTCATGGCTGACGAAAATGGAGTTTCTTACGGTACGATTGTTGTGGCAACTGACGGATCTCTCTCGTCCTTAGAGGGTGGACGCCATGCCGTCGCACTGGCAAAGATGAGCGGCGCCCGGCTCAGGGTCATCAATGTTATCGATGCCCATGTAGCTATTCAACCATACACTGACCCCGGTATCGCAATGCAATCGTACATTAACCCCAGTATCGGAATTCCGTTGTATACCGACCCAAGCCTGATCCTGAGGGATTATCAGGAGGAAGGCGAACGCTTCATTGCGGAAATTGTGCAGCTGGGCAAAGATGCCGGGATTAAGGATGTCAGCGGAGAAGTTGTGATCGGCAGTCCGCGTCAGACGATAGTGGATTGGTCCAAGGAACAGGGAGCTGACATGATTGTGGTCGGCTCGCATGGCTCTTCGCGTCTTACATACTTACTAATCGGCAGTGTGGCGGAACACTTGGTGCGCTATGCCCACTGCCCTGTTTTGGTTGTCAGGAAAAATCAGAACATATAATTTTCACACCAGGTGAGACTAGGAAGGATTTATAAAATTGCTACAAGGCTTGGTACGATTGAAGTCTGATGATCTATTCATTCAACTTTAGATGTGTTAAAATTCAGTATTCCCAAGGATCGAAGCATCCTGTTATTTGCTGGCCTTAATCAAGTGAGAGGCGCGACGGCCATAATTCTAAGTTTTACTGCTGATAGCTATGATTTCCGGAACAGAGTATAATTGTGTGTAAAGGAAATACCGGTGGGATAAGCATCCTTATTTTTATTGGCCGAAATTCACCGGTTTTAGTTTACCGATTGAACTAGAATCCCCAGAATATTAAAAGGAGTGTCTATAATGACTAAAAAGAAGCAAAGAGAAGGGGAATTAGGAGCATCTCAGTCATCCTTAAAAGGAGATATAAAGGCTACCACAACAACAAATGAAGAAATAGTTGCCATAATTGAATACAATTATTTAAATCGGGAGCTTACAGATGATGATAAGGAGAATATAAGAATAAATAGAGGATTTGTAAACTCCGAAAAGAAGCTCATAATAGCTCCCTGGGCCGAAAATCCAGAATTAAAAATGAATCAGAAACAAGCCGATTCGCTTGATGTCGTTGAAATATTAAAGCGGATGTCTTTTAATGAAACGGGATATTTGGCGAGAGTTAAATATAGCGAATGAGGTTATTCCATGGATCAATGTTTAATATTTTAACGGTCTAAAGCAACAGAGCAATATACTCTCTCTAAAGAAAATATTTAAAATCGTATACTAGGCAGGATTAGATGGAATTTAGAAAATGGTTGTATTTACGCCTCTATTTGAATGAAGAGCGTGATGAATTTTAGGTAGAGCCATTTTAGCCGGTAGAGGTACTATCTCCACCATGCCTCTACCTTTTTCAAGGCCTGAGATTGGTGACTTGTGGGGGGCTGTTGGCGCTGTGAAAGGTGCTTTATGCAGTCAGGAGCATTCATGCTACTGTTGATATATTCGTTAGCAGTGTGGTAGAATAGCAAAGTGCAACGGATCAGTCGGATAAAAGGAGATGGCAAAACACTTTATCCGAGTACCGTTGAACATAGCGAAGGAAAATATACCAGTTGTACCAAGGGTTTGAGGGGTTTAGGATGTTGGGAAGTTCTGTAAATCGTTGGCTCAGCCTACGAAGGTTCAAATCTTTCCAACTTCACCATACACACCGCGGGGTGGAGCAGTTGGTAGCTCGTCGGGCTCATAACCCGAAGGTTGCCGGTTCGAGTCCGGTCCCCGCAACCATGCCCACATAGCTCAGTAGGTAGAGCGTCGCCTTGGTAAGGCGGAGGTCTCCGGTTCAAGCCCGGATGTGGGCTCCAGAGGAAAGCAAGCCCCGCAAGCGATTGCGGGGTTGTTTTATTTTACCAGACAGCCGATTGTTTAAAAATCGTCGCCCATTCGTCGCCCTGAGCTTAATTTTGTTTCTCATTTTCCTCCCCAAAAAGCGTTCGCTCGATCAGCATCGCAACCTCATCTTGCATGTCCGGGAGGACGTGCTCATACAGTTCCTGAGTCAGCTTCATGCACCTGCCTGTACTATTTCAGGGACGTCCCATCCACCCTGACCCGTATCCCGCGGAGAAGCTCTGGAGACAGGCCGGGTGGCCAGTACTCGTTCTGTAACAAATCTCCTGCGGTCTCTACTGGAGACCGACCTGATGATGAAAACGGGACGCGGCGATCCCGTCCTGCTGCTCGAAAGCGCATTGGCGGAAACGGTCAACAGTTTGCCTTGACTGCCATGGCGACCAACTAGCCATGGTCGAAAGGGGGGAAGGTGACGGACGAGATCAAGCTGCAATTCGTGAAAGAGAAAGAGACATCGAATACCATCCGGTATGCAGAGGTCGAGAACGACGAGATGCCCCCGCAGATCAAAACTCTATATGTGCAGAAATTCGCGATCAAGAAGTTTGGTAATCCGGATAAGATCTCCGTTAAAATCGCAGCTAGCGATTAACAACGGGCGTACAGTGGCAGGCCATCGGCCTGCCAGGTTGTTGACAAAGAAGTTCCGTCAACAGCCTTTTTATTATGGTTATTAGTGTTTTAAAACTTCCATTAATTTACTTGCATTTTTTTGAACTTCCATATTATAATTTACTCAGGTAATTACAATAATACGTACATGGAGGTGATTTGAAGTGGCGGTGAAATACGCAGGCTCCATGACTACCGTGGGGAATTCTCAAGCCATCCGATTTGAAAAATCTTTTTTCCAAGCATTAAAACTGCCTGCAAATACTCCAGCCCGTTTTTCCGCAAGCATCTTATCGCCAGGACAAATCCTACTCTCAGTAGAAAGGTCTGAACCGGAATTTGAAGAGGCTGAAGCCCCATATCTTGAGGCGTTTCTGAGCTTTATCGAAAAGTCTTTCCTGGCTGCGCCAGAAAAGAGATTGGTTCCTGTTACCGAAGAAATAGCGGCTGCCGCGAAACGGCTTGCTGACGCCGTGCCGGCTGTGAGCGACGACGAGGAGTTTCCTGACGATGTCCTTTGAATCGAACGGCTGGAAGCTGCTATTTACGGATGAAATGCAGGCACTCTACAACAAGCTAGTTCAAGAATCGGATGCCATTCATGACGTTGATCATCCAAAAGTCAAGTTTAGGCGCCGGGTAGACTCGATTATATTTGAAGAGGTGCCACAGGACCCTGGGAAACAGGCATATAGGCAAGGAAATACTCTTGGTTCTGATGCACGGCATTGGTGTCGCGCAAAGTTCAATGGTCGATTTCGCTTGTTTTTCTGGTATAACTCTGAAAGTAAATCGATTGTATATGCTTGGCTAAATGACGAGAATACACTTCGGAAAGCTGGAGCAGAATCGGACCCGTATGTCGTGTTCCGCAAGATGCTTGACCGCGGCAACCCACCCAATTCGTGGGAAGAACTCATCGCAGCATGTGAGCAAAATAAGAAAGCAGCAAGACCCACAAAGCCCTCGAAATGAGGGCTTACGCATAGATGCCCTTCCCAAGGCAGCCGAATCGAAATTTCCCGGGGAGGCGGTCAGGATATACCGGGAAATGGTAGAGTCGGTTTCTTGCGTAGCGCCAGCGAATACGAAAGCAGTATAGCACGCGGTGAGCCTGGTGTGCCGCATGAAAGATCTTCACCAACGCCTGGATGTATATTCCAGCCTTAATCGGCCATCCATTCCGTTTTCGGCCGGCCCCCAGTTTTGGTATACTTTTATTGTAGCGTTCGTATTCCTGTCAGGACGCCGTCGAACATGGCGACCGCCTCGTCCTCAACCATGGGCAACACGTGGTGGTATGTATTCGCCGTGAATGCCACGTCATTGTGGCCCAGCCTCTCGGACACCAGTTTGATGGATGGATCGGTATGAGAAAAAAAGTGTTTGTAACTGTAATTATTTTTAACAAAAAGTTACAAGCAGTTGACGACCTATTGGCTGGCTTGCTGCGCTTTGCCGCCCATCATGCCGACCATCATGCTGTAGTCCGGCTCCGACATACCATTCGGCCAGATGGTCACGATCTTGTTCGTTGCGTTCCAGTCCACCTGACACCCCAGGGCATCCGCCACCCACCGGGCCGGCAGATACGTCCTGCCATTGTTGATTACCGGGGCGACATCCATCGTCTGTGCCTGGCCGTTCACGGTCAGGGTGGGGCTGCCGATGGCCATGCTGATATTGTAAGCGGCAGTGCTTACGGTGACCTGCCGAGTATCGGGATACCAGTTAGTAGTGGCGCCAAGGGCATCGGCAAGATACCGGACCGGAACCATAGTGCGCCCGCTGCTGGGATCGATGTACGCTGCGGCGTCCATATTTATTCCGGGTGCCTGATTGTTGACAAAATATTGGTTCATTCCAATCACGAACCCGGCGCTATTATTCCCGCTGGCCAGGCTAGGGACGGCCAGTATGGCCAACAGCGCAAGTACCAACACTATACAAACCATAGTCTTTTTCATGTCAGTTACCATCCTTATGGTAATTTTCAATTGAGGAATTTCCCCAGTTAAGCACAGCCAGGCGAACATACTCGCTGGCTGTAATACCCAACCTTTCTGCATGCTGTTCAACCTGTGCCCACTCCTGTGCGCTGAACCTGATCGCTTTAGTTAACCTGACTCCTGCTAAGGCTTTCCGACCGGCCCCCGGGACGGGCACCACCGCGTGGCATCATCACCAACTCCGCAGTTTTACTAATTTAATGAGAAAATGGCACACTATTTTTATGTGTGGTTTGTGATGGGAACGATCATGGCCGGTTAGTTCTGAGGAACCAAATTAGTAAAGTTGTTATTGTATTACGTTTACATCGCAGCACCTCCTGGTTTAATATGTAATACGTTTTAGAAAGATTGAGTAGTGGCCCGTTCTTTTCACATCCTGCCGTCTTTTTTAAAAAAACGCACAGTAGAAGAATTGGGTTGAAGGTGATTGTCCAATTGGTCGTTTCAATCCTTTTAACTGTTGCCCATCTTGTTCCTGGAAGGAAGCGCTGAAGATATAATGAGGAAAGGATTGACTAGAAGATAAATCTATAAGAAGTAGCTTATGGCATCTATTATGCTATACTATTTATTTTATTAATGTCAGCCATTTTAATAATATGTTTTAATAATATGTCATAGATCGCACTACCGATGAGTCTCTGGATGCGATCTTCGATTTCTCCGGGGGGAATCGCCCACAGAAACAAATACGCCCGTGATTTCTAGGCGCTTTTTGGTACGCGCATACTTTTAGTTTACGTTTGTTCTGGTATTGATCTGTAACGAACAGTTTCCAGTACCAGAGTCGCTGTTAAGGTTAAAGAGCGTATTCTAATATGGCCCTGATTCAACGTCCTGAGCGAGTTTTCATCAGGGGCAGCGGAATTGATACTTATCCTGATTAACCCCCATTACAAATGTCCTTGAATATTAACCCGGCGGTGCCTCGCGGCTTTCTGGCCAAGTGACAGGTTATCAGACACCTGCCGCAGAAGCTTGCCCCGAAGGTGCCTTCTCCATGTTCCGTGTTGATGAGAGCCGGGTCGCGCCTATGCCATCTACAATCATACATGATGCGGGCGTCCAGATCAGAAGGGCGAGGCACTTCAATCTGCGGTTGGAAGGGTGCGCCCTTCCAGACCTTATCGCTAAATCCCGAGGCGGTCCATGAACAGGAATCAGTATCCACGGTCCCATAGACAAACTGTTTCCCATCGATAACAACTTTCCATTCCTCGTTTATATTAATCGCCCCAACAGGACAGCTTTTTACACAGACTAAGCAATTCTTGCATGCATCCAGATCTTGATCCAGAACGTCATCCGGCACCAATTCCGCGTCTGTTAGAACGGCAATAAAGCGTTGTCTGGGGCCGAACTCAGGCGTCAGCACCAAGCCCTGCAAACCAAAAGTCCCCAAGCCTGCTGCCACGGCAGCATGCCGAAATGATATCGGTCCATGATGCTTTCGCTTGTCCCAGTAGTGTTCGCCACGGGCCGGAACCGGTAACGCGAGATAGCCGAAGTCTTCGAGATATCGGGCTACCCGGTAGGCCAAATAGTGGAGCTCCTGGTTAAGGTAACTATACCCAAATATATTGTAGGAGTAATTAGAGATCTCTTTCCGCATCA